>CAKZQS010000040.1 GCA_937141935.1 uncultured Ectothiorhodospiraceae bacterium | reverse complement strand
TGAGCCTGGGCGCGCCGTCCGAAGACAAGACCGACGAAGAAATCGCGGCCTGGCTGGAAGAGAACGGCGGCAGCACCACCGCCGCGGCCCGTGGCGCCGCCGCGTGCGAAGAGCCGGGGCTGCCGATCCTTGTCGACAACACGGGCGACCAGACGCTGACCGGCGTGCCGGGCCAGGACCTGGAAAGCCTGAACGTCTTCCAGACCAAGGACGACGATGGGATGGACCTGCTCGGCTTCCAGCTCAAGGTGGACAGCCTGGCACAGCTCACTCCGCAAACCGTGTATTTCGTGTCCTTCGAGGCCTTCGGTGACGTCCGCGGCGTGCGGATGGAGATCGCCCAGGACGGCGCCGTGAGCTACTTCAGCTACATCGTGTCTGAAGACAGCGACGGCGACCGCCTGGGGCAGTTCGTGGACAGCGCGAAGCCCGCGCACCCGTGGAGCAACTACACCGGCGACGGCCTCATCACGATCTACGCGGCCCCGAATGACGTGCTGCTGTTCGAGCCCGGCGATGTGCTGACGGGCTTTAACTCGGGCGTCATCACCTTCGTCGGCGCGGAGGGCGTCGGCTTCTCCCTGAACGGCGACACCATGCCGGACGGTCTTGGGCGTCAGGGGCAATATGAATACCTGTCGGACGAGGGCTGCGCCGCGGATAGCCGCGACAGCGTCTCTCGCGCCGTGAACCGCGGCGAAGTGGCCGGCGGTGCCACCGGCCTGTGGCTGCTGGTGCTGGCCGGTCTGCTGGGCCTGCGCCGCCGCTAGGCAGCAAACAACTCAGGACCTTCGGGTCCGGCAAGCCCCGCCCCGTGCGGGGCTTTTTGTTTGCCTAGCTGGCCTCGCTGTCCACCTCAGCCGGCGCCAACCAGCGGCCATCCACGCACTGCTGCGCCTCAATGGCCTGCGCCACGCGCGGCCACACCGCCTGCAGCAGCAGCGGTTGGGCCTGCTCATTGGGGTGGATGCCGTCCTCCAGGAACCACTGCGGGTCGGTGGCGATCTCGGCCAGGAAAAAGGGCAGCAGCGCCACCGAGTCCTCGGCCTGCGCCAGCTCGGTGTAAACCGCATCGAAGGCCTGCGTGTAGCGCGGCCCGTAATTGCTGGGGATGCGCATCGCGAAGAGCAGCGTGCAACCGCCCTGCTCGGCCGTGGCCCGGGCCATGGCCTGCAGGTTGTCGCGCAGGCGTGCCGGCGGCAGGCCGCGCAGCCCGTCGTTGCCACCCAGCTCCAGCAACAGCAACGCGGGCGCGTGCTCGTCGAGCAGGGCCGGCAGGCGGCTGGCGCCCCCGGCGCTGGTCTCGCCGCTGATGCTGGCATTCACCAGCGCCCGCGGCGGCTCCAGGGCCGCCAGACGCTCGCGCATCAGCTCCGGCCAGGACGCCTCCCGCGCGATCCCGTAAGCTGCGCTGAGCGAATCGCCGAGCAACAGCACGGGGCGCGGCTGCGCCACCGCGGCGAAGCCTGTGAAACCGGCCAATAAACCAACGATGACTCGTGACATCTTGCTCGATGCGAACCTAGTGCAACACACGCTGCGCCATGGTACGGAAAGCCTGCCCATCCTGCGGGGCGCCAGCCTGCATATCGAACGCGGCGAGTCCCTGGCGATCCTGGGCCCCAGCGGCAGCGGCAAGAGCACGCTGCTGTCCTTGCTGGCGGGCTTCGAATCGGCCCAGAGCGGCGAGATCACGCTGTGCGGGCAGAGCCTGAGCGGGCTGGACGAGGAAGGCCGCGCCGCACTGCGCGCGCAGCACCTGGGCTTTGTGTTTCAGTCCTTCGCCCTGTTGCCGCAGGCCACCGCGCTGCAGAACGTGGAGCTGGCGGCGCAAATCGCCGGCCGTGCGCAGCCGCGCGAGAAGGCCCGCGAGGCGCTGGCCGCCGTGGGCCTGGCCGAGCGGCTGGATCATCGCCCGGCCGCGCTGTCCGGCGGCGAGCAGCAGCGGGTCGCGCTGGCCCGCGCCTTCGTGCATCAGCCCGCCCTGATCCTGGCGGATGAGCCCACAGGCAATCTGGACCAGCGCACCGGCGCGCGCATCATCGAGCTGCTGTTCGGGCTGAACCGCGAGCACGGCACCGGCCTGCTGCTGGTGACGCACGACCTCGCCCTGGCCGAGCGCTGCCAGCGGCAGCTGCACCTGCGCGACGGCCAGCTGCACGACGACCCGCTGCCCGCGGGCGCCGGCTGATGCGGCCTGCCCGCGCGCTGCTGCTGCTGTGCCTGGCGCTGGCCACCGCGGTATGTGCCAGCACCGGCGCACTGACGGCCCGGGTCGAGACCCTGCTGGTCAGCCGTTCCGCCGCCACGCTGGGTGGCGACCTGCTGCTGCGCTCCAGTACGCCCTTCGCCGCGGAACTCAGGGAACAGGTAGCGCAGGCCGGCCTGGACGACAGCCTGGAACTGAGCCTGCCCACCGTGGCCTTCGCCGGCGAGCGCTCCCAGCTGATCAACCTGCGCGGCGTCGATGCCCAGTGGCCGCTGCGGGGCAGCGCCCGCACGCAGCCGGCGCAGTCCAGCAGCGCGCCGCCGCCCGGCGTGGTCTGGGTCGACGAGCGCCTGGCCACGGCGCTCGACGTGGGGCCCGGCGCGCAGGTCCAGATCGGCCGTAACGAATTCCGCGTCGGCGCCGTGCTCGGCGCCCACCCCGGCCAGGGCAATGCCGGCTTTTCGTCCCTGGCGCCGCAGGCCTTACTGCGCAGCGAGGAGATCGAAGCCGCCGGCCTGCTCGCCGAGGGCGCCCGCAGCCGCTGGTATCTCTATGTGGCCGGCCCGCCCGCGGCCATTGCCACGCTGCGCAGCCAGGCCGAGGAGCAGGGCCTGCGCGCCGCCGCGCCGGGCGAGGTGCGCCCGGAGATCGGCAGCGCCCTGCAGCGTGCGGATCGGCTGCTGACGCTGGCCGCGCTGAGCAGCCTGATCCTGCTGGCCGGCGTGGTGTTTCTGCTGGGGCGTTATCAACTGCCTTCCTGGGAATACGAAACCGCGGTCCTGCGCAGCCTGGGGGCCTCGCGGCGTGCCCTGCTGCGCCGCCTGGCCTGGCCCTGGGCGCGCGACAGCCTGTTCGCCGTGGCGGCCGGCACCGCGCTGGCGGTGGGCGTGCATGCGCTGATCGGCCTGCTGCTGGCCCGCCAGCAGCAGCTCGCGCTGCCGCCGGCCCCGCTCGCGCCCTTCCTGGTCGCGGCAGCCGCCGGGCTGCTGCTGTCGCTGGTGCTGCTGCCGCATCTGCTGCGCGCCAGCGCCACACCCCCCGCCCGGGTGCTGCGCCAGCAGCACGACGCCGCCAGTCATGGCCTGCTGCGCGGGCTGGCCTGGACGCTGTTGTGCCTCGTTGGGCTGTCGCTGTTGCTGAGCCGCAGCCTGGAGCTGCTGCTGGCGGGGCTGGGCCTGACCGTGCTCGGCGCCCTGCTGATCGGGCTGCTGGCCTGGGGTCTGCTGCGCCTGCTGCCGCCGGGGCCGCCGCTCAGCGCCCGCGGGCAGCTGCGCCAGCAGGGCGCGGCCGCCGGCCTGCAGGCGGGCGCGCTGGGGCTGGGCATCAGCGTGCTGCTGCTGCTGGCCGGCCTGCAGTCGCAGGTGATCGCGCCCTGGCAGGCGCAGTTGCCGGCGGATGCCCCGAACCGCTTCCTGCTCAATATCCAACCCGGCCAGCGCGACGCGCTGGACGCCACGCTGCGCGAGTCCGGCATTGCCGAGCCCCGCATCATGCCCATGGTGCGCGGGCGACTGGTGGCCCTGAACGGCGAGCCCGTCAGCGTCGAGGACTTCGACGACCCCGAGACCCAGCGCTGGATCAACCGCGACTTCAACCTCTCCAGCGCCGCCACGCTGCCCACGGACAACCGTTTGCTGGAGGGCGACTTCTGGACGCCGGGCACGACCGAGGCGCTGATGAGCGCCGATGTCTACGCCGTCGAGCGCCTGGGGCTCGAACCCGGCTCGACCATGACGCTGGACGTCGCCGGGCAACAGTACGAATACCGGGTGACCAACCTGCGCGAGGTGCAGTGGGACAGCCTGCAGCCAAACTTTTTCCTGCTGGTGCCACCCGCGGCCCTGCCGGTGGAACAGGCGACCTGGCTCACCAGTTACTACCTGCCCCCGGCGCAGTCGGCGCTGGACCGCGAGCTGATCGGCCGCTTCCCCAACCTGACCATCCTCGATCTGGATGCGCTGCTGCTTGAGATCCGCGCGCTGACGGGGCGTGCGCTCTTCGCGCTGCAGTGGGTGTTTGGCTTTACCCTGCTCGCCGGCAGCCTGCTGGTGCTGACGATGCTGCTGGCCAGTGCTCCGGCGCGACGCCACCAGGCCGCCATCCTGCGCGCCCTGGGCCTGGCCCGCACACGGCTGCGGGCCCTGACCTTGCGCGAGTTCGCCCTGCTCGGCCTGCTGGCCGGCGGCGGTGCGGCGCTGGCGGCGCAGCTGGCGCTGGCCACACTGGCGCAGCGCGCCTTCCAGATGCCCTGGACACCGGACTGGCGCCTGCTGCTGTTGCCGCCCGCCCTGGCGCTGCTGCTGACGGCGCTGCTGGGTTGGCTGATGCTGCGCAGTACCACGACCACGCCGCCGGCCCGGCTGCTCAAGGAGGGTGCATGAGCCAGACGCTGTTTGAACAGCTGGCCGCCGGCGCGCTGCCCGTCTCCGAGGTGTACCGCGACGCGCACTGCTTTGCCTTCATGGACATCCACCCGATGTCGGCCGGCCACGTGCTGGTTTGCCCGCTTGCGGGCGTGGCGACGCTGGCCGAAGTGCCCGAGGCGACACGCGCACGCTTATGGGAGGTCGCGCTGCGCATTGCCGGCGCGCAGCAGCGCGCACTGGGCAGCCGGGCGCAGAACTTCCTGCTGAACGACGGGCGGGGGGCCAACCAGTCGGTGCCGCATGTGCACATCCACGTGATCCCGCGCTACCGCGGTGACAGCCTGCGCACGCTGGCACGCATCGCGAGCCATATCGCCGTCGTGGTACTGGCGCCGCCCATCAGCGCGCGCAAGCGTGCGCGGCTGGATGCCTTGGCCGCCCGCATCCGCGCGGAGCTGCCGGCGCCGTAGGCCGCACTTTGCACGCGGCTGTCGCGCGCGCCGCTCGACCATGTTGCTGGGCCCGGGCGCCATGCTCGGCCCCTGGCGCGCGACTTTAGGCCGTCGCGCCAGACCAGCAGGCTGGGCCCGGGATCAGACCCGGGCGCCGGACTCGTCGCCTTCCTCGATCTCGACCGGAATCAGGTCGGTGCGCTTGAGCCCCAGCGCCAGCGAGGAGGCCCCGGCCACATAGGTCGAGGAATAGGTCCCGATCACCACGCCCAGAATCAGGGCCGTGGAGAAGCCAGTCAGGGCCTCGCCGCCAATCAGCAGCAGTGCGCCCAGCACCAGCAGCGTGGTGGTCGAGGTCATCAGCGTGCGCGAAAGCATCTCGTTGATCGCACCGTTCATCATGTCGACCTCGTCGCCACTGCCTTTGCGGCGGAAGTTTTCGCGGCAACGGTCGAACACGACGATGGTGTCGTTCAGCGAGTAGCCGATGACGGCCAGCACGGCCGCCAGCACCGGCAGGTCGAAATCCCACTGGAACAGCGAGAAGGCGCCCAGCGTCAGCACCACGTCGTGGCCCAGGGCCGCGACGGCGCCGGCCGAAAACTTCCAGTGGAAGCGCAGCACGATGTATAGAAAGATGCAGCCCAGCGCCCAGATCATGGCCAGGCCGCCGTTGATGGCCAGCTCTTCGCCGACCTGCGGGCCCACATACTCGATGCGGCGCAGTTCCACCTGCGGCTCGGCCGCCTGCAGCACGCCCAGGATCTCGGCCGACAGCTCGGCCGAGGACTTCTCGGCCTGCGGCAGCAGCCGCACCAGCACATCGCTGGCCGAACCGAAGTTCTGCACCACGGCACCGGGGAAGCCGCCGGCGTCCAGCGTGGAGCGCACGGCGTCCAGCTCGGCGGCCTGCGGGTAATCCACTTCGACCAGCACACCGCCGGTGAAGTCGATGCCAAAGTTCAGGCCGCGGGTCGCCAGGCTGGCCAGGCTCAGCAGCACCAGCAGGATGGAGACGGCGGCCGTGATCCGGCGTACGCCGAGGAAGTTGATATGGGTGGGCTTGGACAGTGCACGCATGGCGGGGCCCCTCAGACCGGCAGGTCGGCGAGGCGACGCCGACCATAAAGTGCGTTGACGACCGCCCGGGTGCCGAGGATCGCCGTGAACATCGAGGACAGGATGCCGATCGACAGCGTGACCGCGAAGCCCTTGATGGGGCCGGTGCCGAAGACGAACAGGATCACCGCCGCGATGAAGGTGGTGACGTTGGCGTCGGCAATCGTCACGAAGGCCTTGTCATAACCGGCCTTGATCGCTTTTTGCGTGGAACTGCCGGAGAGCAGCTCCTCGCGGATACGCTCGAAGATCAGCACGTTGGCGTCCACCGCCATGCCCACCGTCAGCACGATGCCGGCGATGCCCGGCAGCGTAAGCGTAGCCTGCAGCAGCGACAGCGCGGCCACGATCAGCACCAGGTTCAGCGCCAGCGCGCAGTTGGCGATCAGGCCGAACACGCGGTAGTACAGCGCCATGAACACCACGACCAGCGCCAGGCCGACCATGACGGCGCGGAAGCCCTGGTCGATGTTGTCCTGACCCAGGCTGGGGCCGATGGTGCGCTCTTCGACAATGGCAATCGGGGCGGCCAGCGCGCCGGCGCGCAGCAGCAGGGCCAGGTCGCGGGCCTCCTGCGTGGTCAGGCCGGTGGTCTGGAAGCGCTTGCCGAACACGCCGCGAACCGTGGCGACCGAGATCACCTCGTTGGTTTCGATGCGCTCGCGCTCGGCGTTGCCCTGCGCGTCGTAGCTGATGCGGATGTCCGTTTCGCGGAACAGCACCGCCATCAGCCGGCCGACGTTCTCGCCGGTGTAATCGAACATGCGCTTGGCGCCCTGCCCGTTCAGCGTGACCGACACCGCCGGCGTGCCCGACTCCTGGTCGATGGTCGAGGCGGCATCGACGATCTGGCTGCCGGTGGCGATGACCTCGGTCTTGAGCAGGATCGGCCGCTCCGTGTCGCGCTCGTAAAACAGCTCGGTGCCGTTGGGAATCACGCCACTGCGGGCGGCCAGCACGGCGTCCTCGTCCTCGGCCACGGCGCGGTATTCCAGCGTGGCGGTGGCGTCGAGGATCGACTTGGCCTGGGTCGGGTCCTTGACCCCGGGCAACTGAACCAGGATGCGGTCGCGCCCCTGGCGCTGCACTACCGGCTCGGCCACGCCGAGCTGGTTCACCCGGTTACGCAGCGTCGTCAGGTTTTGTTTGACCGAAAACTCGACCAGGCGCTCGGTCTCGGTCTCGCTCATCCGCGCGGTCAGGCCCAGCTTGCCCGGCGCCTCCATGCGCTCGATGTCGAGCTCGTCATACTCCTGGCGCAGGCGCTTCTCGGCGCGCTGCAGCGACTCGGCGTCGCGAAACTCCAGCTCCACCGTCGAGCCTTCCAGGCGCCGCGCGGTGTAGCGCACCGGCGGCTCCTGGCGGCGCAGGAAACCGGGCAGGTCCCGCGCGTACTGCTCGGCCGACTTCTGCAGCACGTGCTCGATGTCGACCTCCATCAAAAAATGCACGCCGCCGCGCAGGTCCAGGCCCAGCGCCATGGGCTCGGCGCCCAGGCCCTCGCGCAGCCAGGCCGGCGACTGCGGCGCCAGCGACAAGGCCACGATGTAGTCGTGGCCCAGCGCGCGCTTGAGGGCATCGGAGGCCAGCAGCTGCTCGGACTCGTCGGCCACGATGACCTCCAGGCGGCCTTCCTCGTTCAGCCCGCTGCGCAGCGGGCTGATGTCGGCCTCGTCAAGCACGCCCAGCACGCGCTCGCGCTGGCTGTCGCTCAGGGCCTCGCCATCGGCGGAGACCACCAGCGAAGGCGCGTCGCCGTAGATATTGGGCAGCGCGAAGAGCGCGCCGAGGACGATGACGGTCGCCAGCAGGGCCAGCTTCCAGATCGGCGTTTGGTTCATGCGATTCCCGGCCCGCGTCGGGCCTCTTGGGGGCGTGTACGCCGGCGGCCGGGGCCGCGCGGCACGCAAACTACAGGGACTTCAGCGTCCCTTTGGGCAGCACCTGGGCCACGGCGGCCTTTTGCACCTTGACCTCGGTGCCCTCGGCGATTTCGAGCGTCAGGTAGACCTCGCCCACGTCGGTAACGCGCCCGGCCAGGCCGCCGGAGCTGACGATTTCGTCGCCCTTGGACAGGCCGCCCACCAGCTCGCGGTGTTCCTTGTTGCGCTTCATCTGCGGGCGAATCAGCATGAAGTAGAACAGCACGCCGAGCAGCAGCAGCGGCAGCAACTGCGCCATCAGCGAGGGCTGCGCGGGCGCGCCGGCCTGGGCATAGGCCGCGGAGAGGAAGAAATCCATGGTGTCCCGGGGGCTTGGCAAAGCCGCAAATTATGCCAGAAAGCGCGCCCGGAACCCTTCGGCGAAGGCGGCAAAGCGGCCCTCCTCGATGGCCCGGCGGATGTCGCGCATCAGGTCCTGGTAGAACCACAGGTTGTGCAGCGTGTTCAGGCGCGCGCCCAGCATCTCGTTGCAGCGGTGCAGGTGGTGCAGGTAGGCGCGGCTGTAACTGGCACAGGTCGGGCAGGCGCAGTCGGGGTCCAGTGGCCCGGTGTCGTGGCGGTGCACCGCGTTCTTGATGCGCACCACGCCATCGCGCGTGAACAAATGCCCGTTGCGCGCGTTGCGGGTGGGCATCACGCAATCGAACATGTCCACGCCACGGGCGACGGCTTCCAGGATGTCCAGCGGTGTGCCCACGCCCATCAGGTAGCGCGGCTTGTCGGCCGGCATCAGCGGCTCCAGCCCGTCCAGCACCCGCAGGCGCTCCTCGCGGGTCTCGCCCACCGACAGGCCACCAATGGCATAGCCCGGCAGGTCCAGCGGCGCCAGCGCGGCGATCGATTCGGCGCGCAGCTCCGGGTACATCCCGCCCTGCACGATGCCGAACAGCGCATTGGGGTTGTCGCCATGGGCCTCGCGGCAGCGCAGCGCCCAGCGCGCCGACAGCTCCATCGACACCCGGGCTTGCTCCGGCGTTGCCGGGTACGGCGTGCATTCGTCGAATTGCATGACGACGTCCGCGCCCAGCGCATGCTGGATCTCGATGGACTTCTCCGGCGACAGAAACACCTTGTCGCCATTGACCGGCGAGGCGAAGTGCACGCCCTCCTCGCTGAGCTTGCGCAGCTCGGCCAGGCTCCAGACCTGAAAGCCGCCCGAATCCGTCAGGATCGGGCCCGACCATTGCATGAAATCGTGCAGGTCCCCATGCGCGGCAATGACCTCGGTCCCCGGGCGCAGCCACAAATGGAAGGTGTTGCCCAGCACGATTTGCGCGCCCAGCTCGCGCAGCTCCGGCGGCGCCAGCGCCTTGACCGTGCCGTAGGTGCCCACGGGCATGAATACCGGGGTTTCGACCGTGCCGCGGGCGAACTCCAGGCGGCCACGACGGGCCGCGCCATCGGCGGCGAGACGGGTGAACTTCATCGAGGGGGTGCCCGGTGCGGCGCGCGGGAGTCGGCTTTCATGGGCGGCAAGGTTAGCGCCGCACGGCGGACTGCGCTTTGAATAAAACAGCCGGCGGGAATAAAACAGCCGGCGGGAATAAAACAGCCGGCGGGCTTGGGCCCGCCCGTTCTGGTTCACGCGGGTTCGCCCTGAGCCGCCCTGAGCCGCCCTGAGCCGCCCCGAGCAGCCCTGGACCTCCTTGGTCCACCCCAGCCCGTCCTGATCCGTGCTGGTCCGCCTTGGCCGCGCTCGACTTCGGGCGGGCACCGGCCCGCGCTGACCTGCGCTGGCTCCGTCCCGCCTGCCGCAGCCCGGGGCCGCGGAAGCGGCTAGCATGGGCGGGCATCAGCACGACGGGTGGACGATGGAGCACTCCCCGCAGTTTCTGGCCCTGGTCGACGCGGCGCGCGCGCGCATTCAGGAAATCCCGGCCACGCAACTGGCCGCCGCGCTGCACGCGCAGCCCGAGGCGCTGCTGATTGATGTGCGCGAGGACGCCGAGTACGCCGCCGGCCACCTGATTGGCGCGCTGCACCTGGGCCGCGGCGTGCTGGAGCGCGACATTGAACGCCACGTGCCCGACCCGGACACGCCGCTGTATCTGTATTGCGGCGGCGGTTATCGCTCGGCGCTGGCCGCCGATTCGCTACGCCAGATGGGCTACCGCCGCGCCGCGTCGGTGGATGGCGGCTGGAAGGCCTTGCGCGAACTGTTGCCGACCCGCCCGTGAGGCCCGCCGACGACGCGCCCGGCGCGACCGAGCCCCAGGCCGCCCGCCACGAGCCCGTCGTCGAGCTGGGCTGGCTGGTCGCCCACGCGCTGGACGCGCGCCAGCGTGCCAGCGTGCAGGCCGCGCGCCGGCAGGTGCTGGCCGCGCTGGAGCAGGCCCTGCCGGAATTTCGCTGGCGCATGCCGCTGGTGGAATGGGACGAGCCGCTGCTGACGCCGCAGGAAGAGCCGGTGGCGCTGCTCAAGGAGGGCGCCCGCCAGCGCGCCCAACACCACTGGGACTATGCGCTGGTGATCACGCCCGCCGACCTGGCCGCCTACAGCCGGCCGCAGGCCATGGCGGCGCCCTCGCGCTCGCTCTATGCGGCCGTGCTTTCGCTGGCGCGCATCGGCGCACGCGCCGCGCCGACTGCGCCCGAAACCGAGACCGGTGCCGCCCCGCCGGGCGCGGCCGATGCCGCCGATGCCACCGATGAGGCCTTGGTCGGCGACGATGACAGCCCGGCCGACCCGGTCGCCGTGCGCCGCATCGTGGCGCTGGTGATGCACCTGCTCGGCGATCTCAACGACCTGCCCCACAGCGAAGCGCCCGACAGCTATATGCACCTGCCGGCCGGGCCCGCGGCGCTGGACGCGATGCGCCACTTCGACGAGGAGCAGCGCCTGCAGTTGCGCGAGGAGTTGCAGGCCACCGCGGACGTGCGCCTGGAGGAACTGCCGCGGGCCGCGCGCCAGGCGCGCTGGCGTTTTTACCTGCGGGCGCTGTGGATCGGCCGCGAGGAGGTCGCCAGCGCCGTGCTGCAGGCGCACCCCTGGCAGTTCCCCTTTCGCCTCAGCGGCCTGTCGACCGCGGCCTTGTCGACCTTGATCGTGCTGCTGACGGCGGCCGAAGGCTGGGAGCTGGGCATGAGCCAGCCGGCCGGCACGATCGTCGCGCTGAGCCTGCTGGCGCTGCTGGGCACCTGCGCCTTCATCATCCACCGCCAGCGCCTGCTGCTGCACCCGCCGCGCAGCGGGCCGTTGACCGAGCAGGTGGTGTTCAGCAATGCCGCGGTGGTCATCGTGGTGCTGCTGGGGATGCTGATCACCTACCTGGCGCTGTTCGGGCTGGCGCTGACGCTGAGCCAGACCCTTTACCCGGACACGCTGGTACGCGGCTGGGCGGCCTCCCTGGAGGGTGCGATCACGCTGCGACATTACCTGTCGCTGGCCGGCTTTACCGCCGCCACCGGCATCATCATCGGCGCGCTCGGCGCCTCCTTCGAGGGCCAGCAATACTTCCAGCACGTCGCCTTTGTCGACGAGGAGCTCTAGGGGCGCGCGAATAAGTCCGCGTTTCCCTAGGCCCGAGGCGCCTCAGTCCGGCAGGTGCCCGGGCAGGAACATCGCGTCGCCGTAGGAAAAGAAGCGGTAGCGCTCGCGCACGGCGTGGGCATAGGCCTCGCGGATGCGGGCCTGGCCGGCAAAGGCGCTGACCAGCATCAGCAGCGTGCTCTGCGGCAGGTGGAAGTTGGTCAGCAGCGCATCGACCACGCGAAAGCGGTAGCCCGGCGTGATGAACAGCCGCGAATCACCGGCGCGGGCCGACAGGCTGCCCTCCTGCGCCGCGCTCTCCAGCGCCCGCACGACGGTGGTGCCTACGGCCACCACACGGCCACCGCGGGCGCGCGTGCGGTCCACCGCCTCGACCAGCGCATCGTCCACGCGGTAGCGCTCGGCGTGCATCTGGTGCGATTCCACCGATTCCACGCGCACCGGCTGGAAGGTGCCGGCGCCGACATGCAGCGTGATCGTCGCCAGCTCGGCCACCCGCTCGCGCGCCGCACGCAGCAGGTCCTGGTCGAAATGCAGGCTGGCGGTGGGCGCGGCCACCGCGCCGTCCTCGCGGGCCAGCAGGCTCTGGTAACGCTCGGCATCGTCCTGCGTGGCGCGGCGCTCGATGTAGGGCGGCAACGGGATCTCGCCACGCTCTTCCATCAGCGCCGCCCAATCGATGGCCGGGCTGTCGAGCTCAAAGAACTCCTGCTGCCGCCCCTGCACCTGCAGCGGGTACTGCTCGACCAGGATGCGGGTGCCGGGCTTGGGCGTTTTGCTGGCCCGCAGCATCACCAGGGCGCGGCGCTCGTCGAGCACCCGCTCGACCAGAATCTCGACGTGCCCCCCGGTGCCTTCCTTGCGCCCCTGCAGCCGGGCGCGCACGACGCGGGTGTTGTTGAACACCAGGAGGTCGTCGGCATCCAGCCAGCGCGGGAACTCGCGCATGCGGCTGTCCACCAGACCTTCGCGCTGCAGCACCAGCAGACGCGAGTCGGCACGCTCAGGCAGTGGGGCCTGGGCGATCAGCTCGGCGGGCAGCTCGTAATCGAAATCGGCGGTGCGCATGGCGCGCGAAGGCTACCGGTTTCCGCGGGCCATTGGTAGACTGCGCGCCCCGTGCCGGAGTGGCGGAACTGGTAGACGCGCCGGATTCAAAATCCGAGGCAAGGAAAGCCGTAACGCTATGTGGCCAAATGCTTTTGGCCTGCATTCTTGGGTAAAAAGATCGCCGGTTTTCGCTCCCAAAGTAGTTGATTCGCATAGCCTCTGCCTGGTTTTTTTCCCGGCATTGCGGGCCGCTTTTCGCGTGCCTTGGCGTCCGACTTGCATGTGCGTATGCGTAATATCGTCTTTGCAACTAACCCAAAGTGGTTGCTTAGTTAGCGTGCTAACCTCATCCCGCGTGAGGCGGCAGACCCAGCCGAAATGGGAAGGAGTGAACAATCAATGTCGAAAGAGCAAGACGCGCGCGCGTCTGGTGGCTACAAACGGCCGCCCCGGCTGAACCAACCGGGGACCACAGGGGACGACAGCGTAAGGGTGCAGGCGAACATCAGCCGCCGAAAGCACCGCATCTGGAAGGGCTGGGCCTACGCCCACGGACTCACGATGAAAGAAATGCTCGAGCAGGCGATCGAGGAAAAGATCGAGCGCATCACCCCGGACATGCGCCGGTTGGGTCTGCACGAAGACGACGACTAGCTCAAAACCGGATGGACGCCGCGAGCGTGCCCAGCGTGGCCGCCTGGCTGTAGAAGTCACCATCCACACGCTGCAGCGCCGCACGGATAGCGGCGTGCCGGAAGCGCAGCAGCACCCCAAACGCCGATTCCTCCCCGCGCTCGCCGTCGAGGATCCGGGTGTAGTGGCCGAAAACCTCAAACCCCAAAAAGGGCCACTCGAATCCGACCGTCCCGATCGCGCCGACCCCCTGCGCGCCGATGACCTCACCCACCAAGCCAAGCTGGTAGATCGACGTGCGAAACGCCGTGCTGAACAGGGTGAGCGATGCCGTAGCGGTCTCGATCGTCGCCGCGTCCGCTGAAAGGGCCGCTTCAAGGCCGGTGTATTCGTAGCGCACCTGGTAGGAGCGCGTGACCTCGTCGCGGGCCCTGACGATGGTCTCCGGCCGGGAGAACGGGTCGCCACCGACCAGCACGCCGGCCAGCGGACCAGCGATCGGCGCGAGCACCCCGTCTACGGCCGAATCCAGCCGGCCCCCTGTCGGCCTGGCCGGGTCGTGGTCGGTGTCGTCAAGCTCTCCGGTGTCGGCGCTGGCGTCCAGAAAGAAGGTCTGCCCCCCTTCCCGCTCCACCACCAGCAGGCGCTGCCGGAAGCCTGTCGCCGAGAAATAGTGGCCGGGCGCCGGCGACCAATCTACCGACGCGGCGAAATCCGGGCGCAGCAGCGCGCGCTGGTAGGCCTTTACCGTGTCGGACGTCGTCAGCGGCCGGCTCGGGGGCGTCACGAAGCTGCTTGTGGTCGTGGTTGTGGCCCCCAAGCTCAGCGCCGTGCGGCCGACGTAGAGGCCAAAGGTTCGCGCCGGCGTCCATGCCAGCTGCGCCAGGGTGAGTTCGGGGTCTCCCTCCACGTCCTGACCCAGGATGGCGGTCAGGGCGAACTGGTCGCGGATGTGGCCGGCGCTGAGCCAGTAGACCGGGTCGCCGGTGGTGATGTAGCCGACCTCGCCGGCGACGACGTTGCGGGCGTCAGCGCAGAATGCGCACGCGAGCAACGCCCACGCCGCTATCGTCCTGGTCCCATTCCACCTTGTAGTCGTTGAAGTAGCCCACGGCGCCAGGCGTCGTGGCCACGGTGCGCAGCATGGTCTGCCAATCGCCGACGATAACGGCCGGGTCACAGCGGCCAGCGCCCTCGCAATCCGCCCGGTGGTGGCGGTACTGCGCCACCGTGAGCTGCAGCACGCCGTGAAGGAACTCGCGGTGCTCGGCCGAGCCGGTGGGGAACTGGACGAAAACAAGCCGGCGGCCGTTGTGGCGGTTGATCCGGCCGACGACGATGAGCACGGCCTCATAGCGCGTCAGTTCAATCGGCGACAGGTCGCGGTTCGCGATCGGCGCCGACGGCGCTGCTGATGCGCTCAAGCTGGACCAGCACGCTGCCCAGGCGATCATTGAGCAGCAGAAGCTCGCGCTCAACAAACTCATCCTGCGTGCGCCGAACCGCGGCGATTTCCGCATTGACCTTCTCCATGTCCAGCCTGTGCTTCTCGGTCAGCAGCAGGATCTCGTTGGCGAGCTCAGTCCGCATCAGCGCCAGGTCGGCTTCGTGCTTCTCCCGGATTCCGGGCACCGCTTCGATGTTCCCGTATGCCGCCATCACCCAGCCGGCCGACATGAAAATGGCCGCGATCAGAACGACCACGGCCCCGATGATCGTCCGCCAGTCCTTGAAGAACGCGGCGGCTTGCTCCCGGCTCAAGGGTCGCCCGCCTGGTGCTCGAGGGCGCGCGCGGCGCGACGGTCGCCCATGGCCCGGGCCACATTGGGGGCGATCTTCTCGCCGCTCCGCCCGATGACATAACCGCCGAGGCCAATCTGCATCAGCGTCCAGGCTTCCGCGCTCAGGCGGAACGCGAGCAGCCCGAAGGCGTCGGCGACCACCAGCACCAGAAAGGTCAGCATGGTGATCGGGCGCCAGGCGCGCTGAATCCAAGACTGGCCCTGCGCCTCAGCGCGCACGACGCTGGTCTGCGCCTCCACCAGCCGCGCCTCGTATTGCAGCAGCTGCTGCGCGGCCGCCAGCTGCACCTCGAGCATCGCGGTCTTGGCCTTCAGCTTTTCCTCGTCGCTGGTGTGCAGTTCGTCAATGAGCGTGACGGCCGGCTTGAACAGCTTGGTGAGGGTGGTCAGAACGGGCGAGGGCATCACCGCGCCTCCGCCAGCTTGTCAGCCAGCTGCTGGAACACCCGCGCCCGGGCCCAGCCATACAGAAACCGCTCGTCTTTCTCGCGGCGCTCCGCCAGGCGCAGGTAGTAGGCGCCCTGAAGGCAGTTCAGCATCGTGAACAGGACGCGCTCGCCCTCAGCGCGGCGGATGCGGATGAACTCGGCCAGCGCCCCAGCCGTCTGCCGCCCGCAAATCCCGTCGGCGACGATGTCCGGGTAGAGGCGGCCCCGGTCGTTGAGGCCGTTGAGCAGGCGCTGCAGGATCGTGACGGCCACGGCGGTGCCGATATTCACGCCGGTGTCGCAGACCTCCCAGGCGACCATCGCGGACGAAGTCTCGAGAAGATGCAGCTGCGGCCCGTAGAAAAACTCGTCCTCGTAGATCTGGCGCGCCTCGCTGCGCTCGAGCTCAGCGACCTCCTGCGCCGTGACCTGGTATCCCCGCCGGGCCGAAAGTGTCGCTTGGGTGATGCCCCACCGGGTCGGGCCGCCGGAGTCGGCCGGATCGTCGGTGAATTCCGGCCCCTCAATGACGTCGAGCAGTTCGTCAATCGCGTCCACGGGGGAATGGGCTCGGCTGCTAGGCTGCGCACTATGCTCATCCACACAGTTCCACGCCTCAAGGGTCGCGGTGTAAGTTCTCTAACATGCTGCGCGCTGTCGGCTTCTGCACCCTCTTTCTAGGGCTTCTCCTGGGGAGCATGGCGGCCTTTGGGATTTGGGGATTCGCGGCCGCGTTTTTGATCGGGCGCCCCCTCAAGTCGGTGACGGGGGCGCATGAGGAAGACATCTACGGCCTGCTGATCCTGCTCGGCCTGCTCGGCGTCATCGGCAGCTTCTTCGTCGGCAGCGGGTTCGGCCCGGACTTCGTGCGGCCCTACTGACGCCGCTCCGCCTCGAAACCCTCGACCGTATCCTTGGCGATCGCGTTGATCTGGCGCTGGATCTCATCGAGCTGCGTGCGCTTCACGGCCGCCGTCATATCGGGGTCCAGCAGCACGGCGTCACGGTCGCCGCGAAGGTCCGCCAAATCCCGGGTCGCCCGCCGGAAGTCGCGACGCCAGTTCAGCAGCGCCTGGTTGTCCTGCTCCAGGGCATCGGCCTTGGCCTCTTTGCCCCGCTCCAGGTATTCGTTGATGGTGCGGTAGGTCTGCTCCGCCTCCTTGGCGTACTGGTACAGCTCCTCCTGGAACTCGGTGGACCACGGCACGCCGGTACGGACGAAGCTCTTGAGCACAATCATGTCGTCCACGCGCATCGCAGGCCGCGCTACATCCGATGTCGCGGCCCACAGCAGCGCATCCGACGTGGTCAGCGCATAGCCGCCCAGCGTGCCCAGGTAGCCATTCCACAGGTGCTCGAGCTTCTTGGGCGACACGCCGATGGCCTCGCCGACTTCGACCATGATCGGCGACGTGTGCACGCTGGACCGCGCGCCGGGCAGCAGGCCCTCGTCGGAGAACGATTCGATCGGCCGCTTACGGAAAAAATCGTAGTTCGCAATCACTTCCGCCGCGGGCAGCGCCAGCTGCGGCACCGGGTTGATTGCCAGGGTGCCGGTCACGGCGTGCACGCCGCTGCGCACGCTCTCGCCCACGCCATCGTGGCCAGCAAATAGCCGGTAGCTGCGCTCCGGTACCGTGCCGAACACGATGCCGAGCTCGAAGGGCTTGGGGATGCGGTAGTGGATGCCGCCGACCTTCACGTGCCAGTTCGCGTCCTTGTCCCACTCCGGCAGTTCTTCGTACCAGTCCTCGCCGCTGTTGCTGGCCACCAGTGCAATAGACGCCAGGCCGACCATGGACCCATACAGCGCCATGCGCCGGTTGATGAGCGCCATCACCTTGGGGTCGCGCCGCGCCTCGCGGCCGAGCTTGTACAGGCCCTGCAGCCGCGCATTGATGAACGGCACCGTGTCGGCCAGCCACTGCACCACCGCCCACTTGCCGCGCAGGCTGAAGTCCATGAAGTCTTTGGACTCAAACACGGCATGCTTCATGGAAGCCCCGGCGTCGAGCGCCGACTGCATCGTGCCGACCCGGTTCGCGTTCTCCAGCGCCTCGCCGACTTCCAGGTAGAGCGACATCATCTGCGCAGGGGTGCCGACCAAGGTCTTGATGTACTGCTCGACCTTGGTGGCCGGCATCCCTTTGCGCCGCAGCGCCTTTCGCAGGGCCGCCGCATTCTTGGCCGGGTCGCCGCCGTAGGTGTAGCCACCGATGAACGAGGCGCCTGCGAACATCATCGACACAACGCGCGGATCCGCCGCGTCTTCGTTGTCGCCGACGTGGGAGCGCAGGGTGCGCAAGGTGGCGGCCGCACCGCGCACCGAGTCGACGCCGAGCGTGAAGCTGTTTTTGTCGATCAGCCAGGCGTGCAGGGCATCGCGCATGAAGTTGCGGACCATGAAGGCGGGCTCGGCCGTCACCAAGGTCGTCAGCAGCCGGCGCGCTCCGCGCATGGTGTCGATCGCGAATCCGCGGTTGGGCTGCTCGCCAACGGCGGACAGGGCCTCAAACAGCACGGGGTCAGCCACTGTGAACTGCACCGGCTTGCCGTCCTGCATGAGGCGGATGACCCGCTTCCGGTCCCCTTCCGTCGGTAGCGCCAGCTGCGGCCACACATTCGCCACCACCATGCCGAGCGCGTGATTCTTCATGCTGGCGTCGACGGCCCGGCTCAGGTGGGCAAACAGGTTCTCGATCGGGTCGTTGATCGCGAGCCGGCCGCCCCGTAGGCGCTTGATGCCGCTGTCCTGGTGCGAGAGGCCGCGCTTCTTGAACGGGCGGACCACGGCTTCGGGGTCGAAGCTGCGGTCCCTGCCAGGATCCTCCTGCACCCGATAGAACGGCAGGTAGTACCGATCCTCGCTGAACTTGGCCACGGCCGCCTGATCCAGCAAGCCGGAATCCGCCATCAGCTGCAGCACGTCGGTCATGTACGCGCGCAGGTCCGTAGCCACCGCCTCGAAGGCATCCCGTTGGTCGCCGGCCAGGCCCCGCAGGTAGGCGATTTCCGGCAGCGTCAGGTTGTTCTCCCGCTGCTGCCCGGCGAGCCGGTAGGCGCGCATGCCGACCATCCAGGCGGCCCAGCGGTTCAGGTCTTGCGCCACCGGCTGAAGGATCTGCAGCAGCCCGCGGCTGCCCTCCTTCTTCTGGATGATCCCGTCCCGTAGCTGCGGCGCGCCGTGCATCAGCATGCCGTACAGCACCGATTCCGACCCCGTACTGAGCCGCGCCGCGATGTAGCCCGACCGCTCAGGCGTCACCGCACCCTCGGCGTCCTTGATCGGCCGGAACCGATCAAACATGCCGGTGGTGAACTGGTCGATGAATTCTTCCCGGACGCGCTCGCCGTGGGCGCGCATGGCGTCCAGGGCACGCGCCAGCGGGCCGCGGTCGTCCGGGGGCATGCCGGCCTTGCGCCAGGCCTCGGCCTCAAACTCCGGGCTGTGCTTGCCGTCGCCCTTCGGCGGGCGGCTGTAGCGAATGTCGGGGTTGGGCCGGCCGGCTTGCCTTGACTCCCCCGTAGTGGCACGATCCTCGCGCGCGCCGGCTCCCAGGTCGCCTCGATTAGGTGTAGGGACGGACTGCGTAGCGCGGGCCGCAACAGACGCTGCACCCGTTGCACCCGGCGCGTCATTTTCAAAGGCTGTCAGCCTCCTGCGGCTGAACATCTGCTGCTCTGTCGACTCAAGGAAGTCGAGCACTTCCTCGCGGGTCACGGTCTCCTGGCCTTCCAGCCATTGCACCAGCGGCGCGGCTTCAGCGTCCACGCCCTGGAACTCCGCCCTGCTGAGGAAAGCGCGAACCATCTGCGCAACCATCTTCCCCGGGCCGCGCCGCGGCAGGTTGTCGGCGAGATACCGGGCCATCTGCGAATACCAGATCGCCGGCTGGCGGCTGGCGCGCATGATGAGCCCTGCGCCCATGTGCCGGGCCGGGCCGCCGGCCGCGCGGCGCAGGCTGCTGACCACGAAGGCGCGCACATCGTCGTCGGTGATGCCCTTGGCGAAGCCCAGCGTCTTGATGAGCCAGGCCTTCACCGCCGCCACGAGGCGGCGCCAGATCGACAGCTTGTGGCCGGATGCGGTCTCGCCCACCCGGGCCAAAACCTCCTGAGCGAAGGCGTCAGATTCCTCGGCCAGGCCAGGCTCTTCCTCGCGGACCCGGTGCCACGCCGTCGTAAAGGCCCGGCTGCCGGACTTGTAGTAGGCCCGAACCTCTTTCAGCAGCGCCGTGTAGCCCTTCTCACCAAGCACCGTCCGCAGCCCGTAGTGCTCGCCCACTTCGTGCAGCAGCACCGCGCCGGCGCGCGCTGGGGCGATGTTCGACGCGATGAGGAACACTTCGCCTTCGAGGTATAGGCCTTCCGCATTGGTATCATGCGGCACGCCGAGACTTGGCGGCAGCCGGTCGGCCGTATCGACAATCGTCAGGACGCCGTTGCGGACCAGGCCCTCAATGGTCTCGGCGCCAAATTGCTCGCTCAGCAGGCGGCGCAGGCCGCGCAGATCCAGGCGCTTCTCGTCCCCCCGCTGCGGCGCCGATACCGGGCGCCGCGAGAACTGAACTACGCCACCGCGTCGGGGCGCAACGAGCCTTTCTGCAATTCGGCGACGAAGGGCATCCAGTCCTCCACTGGCTGGCCTGCCTCCAGGGCTTCCTCCATCTTGGCGACCAGCGCCATCGGGCCGTGGTGGTATCCGCACACGAACCGGTGCGGCGCCTTGCTGTAGGCCTCTTTCCCGAACTTGTCGTAGTACGCGCGACTCACCGAGCGGATTTTCTGTGAGGAAAAGGAAGGATCCATCGAATACCTCGTAGGCCTTGGGCAAGGACGCCCGCATATGGTCCGGGTCTCCAAAATACAGCACACCGAGCCGTGCGAAAAGCTCCGCTTTGGTGCGTGACTCAGACAGGTCCAGACTGCCAATCGGATAGCGAACCCACGCTGCCAACTCCCCGTCGCCCGCATAGTGAGCCTCGACCTCGCGCCGCACTCCTCCGCCCTTGGCCAGGAGGGTGGAGCCACTGCTGATCGTGCGGTACACCGGCTTGCCGCTGAGCGAATCGACTGCGTGCAGAATCTCCTCGGCCATGTCCATCGCCGCTTCCGACCGGGTGCGGGCGACCGCAGTGTTGACCCGGATGACTCGCTTATCCGGGTCGAAGTAGGCCGGCACATCCGCCGCCGCCGAATCCGCGTACGGCTCCACAGCGAGCCCGATGTCAATTCCGGTCAACGCGACGGCATCTGAATACGCCTGCTCCGGCGTGGCGGGTGAGTCGCCTAGATCGAAACGGCGGAACACGTTGCTACCACCGCCCTCCGTCCGGGTCTCAAGGGCCGTGGGCTTGTCCACAACCACCATCCGGGCGTGCACGCCAGTCGTGACGGGCAGCGAGGGGTCGAGAAATGTCCCCTCGTCCAGCTTCTCGCTGGTGCCCTCCACGGTTTCCAGCCACTCGCGGAAGGCTGCGGCCTTGGCGTCCGATCGGTAGAAGGCGCCCTCGCCCATGATGGCGACGATGCGTCCGCCGGGCTTGAGCAGGCTGAAGGCGTGGCGCACATGGTCAATGTCCCGGCCGTCGCTGAATGGCGGGTTCATCACGATGCGGTCGTATCCGCTTCCGTTGTTCTTTCGGACGGGCGTGAGGTCGCTGCGGTTGTTGTAGATCTCCCGGCCTTCTGCCGTCACGATCCGCACGCGATCGCTACCCATGCCGCCCAACCCACGCATGATCCCCTCGTTACCGTGAGGGTCGCGGAACGTGTCGCCGTAGGTGTAAAAGTCACGCGCGCGGTTGGCCGACTTTTTCAGCTCAGCGCGGCGCGCAGCTAGGTCGTCAGCCTTCTCCTTCAAGCGCCGCAGCTTCGTTCTGTCGGCACCGCGTGGCGAATTCGATTCTTCAACGTAAGCGGCGTTGGCCTTGTCGAGATCGTCTTGCACTTCTGCAAGCGCATCCTTGACCTCTTGGGAAGGCCCGCCGCCCAGCATGAGGAAGTCGTTGACCTCGAGCACAGCGAAGCCCTTTGCCTCAAGCAGCTCGCGCCGCTCGGGCGAGAATTCCACGACGTCCGGCTCGACGCCGGCGGCGCGGATCCGCTCGGCAATGTGCCCCCACCCGGCGGACGGCTCGAGCACGGTCATTTCCGCCGTGAGCTCGGCGGTCTGCACCATTTCGTCAGCCACACCCGCCGGCGTGGGGAAGAAGTCGAGGCCATCGTTCTTCCGCCCAACCATCGACCGCTCGAGCTCACGCACGCGGTCAGCCTTGGCGGGCGCCTGGCGCAGGGCCTGGAACTCGCGAAGCGCTGCCCGAAATTCCTCGGCGGTTTCGATGCCCATGCGGGACAGGGCCTTGCGGGTGCTGGCCACGTTCTCGAACTGCCAGCCGCCGACA
This sequence comes from uncultured Ectothiorhodospiraceae bacterium, assembly GCA_937141935.1. Classification (GTDB taxonomy): domain Bacteria; phylum Pseudomonadota; class Gammaproteobacteria; order Nevskiales; family Oceanococcaceae; genus MS8. The sequence goes on along the minus strand of CAKZQS010000040.1, from coordinate 168,091 downwards.
ATGGAGCGCCCCCGGCGCTGCGCGCGGCCGATCTTCTCGGCCAGCGCCATGCCAAGCTCGTCGGACAACACCAAGCGGGCGTCGCCGTCGCCCTTCCACAGGCCCCGGCCGATGGCCTCGGACGGGCTGAGGACGACGGCGTTCTGGCCGCGCTTGACCTGCAGCACAATGGCCTTGCCACGCATGTTGCTGCGGCGGATAGCGCCTTCTGCCGCCGCCTTGCTGCTGAACCGGGCCGGCGCACCGTCGGCCGTGGCCAGCGAAACCTTGTGCAGCTGCGTCTTCGCCCACCGCTCGTAGGCCTTCGAGACATCGTCCGCGCCCTTGAGCAGCTTCTGCCCGAGCGCTTTGGTGCCGTCGATCTGCACCAACTCGCGCGCGAGCTCGGCCAGGTGCGAACGGTAGCCGCCGAACCGCGGCCACTCGGCGAAGTCCGCAGTGTCGGGCGTCATCGGCGCCGCCTGGAACTCCAGCTGCTTGCCGTAGTTCTCCGACTTCTCAAAGGCCTCGGTCGCATGCGCCAGTCGCAGCTGGTTCTCCAGCAGCTCGACCTGCCCTTTCTCGCGCAACCGGTCCAGGAACTCGGCGCGGCCGTCCTCGATTGCGTCGGCAATGCGGGTCATCGTTTCGGCCAGCGCCTGCTGCGTGCGTGCGCGTTCTTCCGCCCGCGCCGCCATCGCCGCCCGCCGTGAGGTGTTCTGCTTGCGATCGGCGGACAGTGCCTCGTCAGCATCGCCCTGCAGCCGCTCAGCCATCGCCCGCAGCCGCTGCACGGCCGACTGGCTACGGTCGTCCTCGTAGACGCTGCGACGCTCTTTGGCGGCCTGCTGCGCCTGTGTGGCATCGCCACCGGCGAGCGCAGCGAAGGCCTCAGCCTGGTGCCGCTCGCGGAACTGGAAGCCGGGCACGGCGCCATTGCCCCGGAAGCGCGAGTAGTAGCCGCCCATCCGCTTGGCGCTCTGGCGCAACGTCTGGAAGTCCTCGCGGCTGACCCGGTCCTCGAGCTTCACCACGAACAAATCGTGGCCGTCCCGGGCGTGCTTCGTTTCCACGATTTCAGCGCCCACCGTCTCGCCGGCGGTGCTGACCGTCGTCTGCTGCTGCTCCTTGCGGTCAGCGCGCGCACGCCGGCTTTGCTCCGCCAGGCTGCGATCGAATTCCGCCCGGCGGTCGGCCGGCAGCGACAGCCGCAGCTCGCGGTCGGTCTTGCCCTCGCCCAGCATGTACCGCCGGTAGTCGCGGTAGTCGTCAACGGTCTTCGGATCCGACACGGCCTGCTTGAACTGTTCGACCCGCGCCTTGGTCTCGGCAAAACGCTCCGCGTTCTCTGCAGCGTGCTGCTGCAGCATTTCGTCGGTGGTGCCGTCAACGAGGGCGCGCAGGGCCTCGGCCTTCTTCTGCTGGTAGTCGTCGTACTGCCCGTGCATGAAGGACCGCGGCCCATATTCGCGGCCCAGCGCAAACGTCTCGTGCATCGCCTCCAGCACCACACCGACGATCGTGGCCTTGCGCTCGTTCTTGTAGCGCGCCCGCCCCATGGGCCCCAGCCGGCTCAGGAGCTGAGCCTTGGTCATCTTGTTCAGGTCGGCGCGGATGGCCTCGCCATTCTCGATCAGCGACGAGAAGGCGTCCTTGAACTTGGTCGCGCTGATCCCCCCGTACCGGACTTCCTCGTGGATGAGTGCGAAGGATTCCTCCGTGTCGATGGTTGCCCGGCGCCGCCGGCGCTTCTGTGCTGCTGCGCCTTCGGCCTGGCCGGCTTCGGGCTGCGGCCCATCGGCGTTCTCAGTCGGCGACGGGTCGGCCCCCTCGTCACGCGACGCTTCGCCAGGGGGTGTCGGGGGATCGGGGTCAACACCAACCTGCTTCCAGATCCCATGTCGCGCAGTAAAAGCCTTCCGGCCGCCGTCGTCTGTGTCGCGAATTTCGGTCAGAATCCGACGCGCCCAATCGCCTTTGTTGCTGTCGACCAACCCGCGCAGCTTTCGCGCGGCGGACTGACTGAATAGCGATCGATCCATGCCGGGCAGTTCGCCGCGATCAATTTCGCGCACGGCATCAATGCTCGAAAGCACCTCAGCTCGCGCGCTCTTGAAGGCTTCCATATTCGCGCGATCCGCATCCCGGCTGCGCTGCTCCGGGGTTCTGATCTTGCGCAGTGCGTGCTCACCGTCCAGACGCGCAGCGCGGAGCCAATTGAGGAAAGAACTTACAGTTCGATCGAGCGCGTTCCCGCGGCGCTGCGCCTGGCGAGAGTTGAACTTCGAGCGCCCAGCGATATGGGAGCTCACCACCCCCGAACGGCTATCAGCGAGTCGCCGGGTCCAACCGAGGTAGTCGTCAGCGAACTTCTCAGCCAGCTCATCGAGAAGCGCTCGCTGCTGAGGCGTCTCGGCCAGCGGCTCGAGGCGCGTTCGATATTTTTCAACCTCCGACAGGAACTCGTCCCGGTCGCTGGCCGCCATGTAGCGGCCGCTGGAGCTCACATGAGCGTAGGACTTTTCAACGAGGTCGAGCGGGAATCGAGCCGCTAGGGGCTCCTGCGCCCGCGCCTCACCTCCATCGGGCGCCGCCGCGACGCCGCGCGGCTCCGCTACTTCTTCTTGCGGCTCGGCTTGACGGTCGCGCCCCAGGCCTGGCTCAGTTTCTCGACGCTGGCCGGCGTCGCGGGCTTCGCGCCCGCCTTCTCGGCTTCCGCCCGGGCTTGGCGCCGGGCCCGCCGCAGTCGGGCGTAGCTCACCAGGTGCCGCACCCGCTTCTGCTCGCGGGTCGCCGTCTGGTCGCCCGGCTTCCAGCGCAGCCGGCTGTCGTCCGTCGCTTTGCTGTCCATCGACAATCTCCTGCAAGGCGCGCAGGAATCCTGCGCTGTCATTCTCGTACTGCTTGGCCGCGGTTTCAAATGCGTCCGGGTCCAGTTCCTCGGCACGCTCCACCAGCGCATAGTCCTCGGGGCTGTAGGGCGTCGCCTCGTCGTCGTATTCGGCGCTCGCGATGTCCGCGGCCATGCCGAATGGATCCGGCGGGCTGAGGCCGGCCGCGGTCGCCGCTTCCTCGAGTTCGGTGATGTAGTCCAGCATGTGGGCGACGTGCTCGCGCTCAGCTGCGGTCATCGGGCGGCCGTCGAGCGCCTTCTCGGCGGCCTCTTGCGTGGCCTTGCCGTGGCGGTTGTTGGGCAGCCGCGCAGCGCGCTGGACGTCCGGGAACCATTCGGCGCGCGGCACCCAAGGCGTCCGGCCCGTGACGTCGTCGGTGCGCGGGTCGCGGATGATGTGCCCCCCCTCCGACAACCACCCGCCCTCCCGGCTCATGCGCTCGAGATCCGCGCGGTAGTCACCGAGCGACAGGCGCTTATCGTCCATGCGCTGCGCCGCCGTGCGCCGCGCCATCGGCGCGCGACGCGGCTTCTCCAGCCACTTGCGCAGGTCAGGCACCGACACCTCTGTGATGGCGCCCATGCCGCGCCACCCCGGCGCGTAGTTGCGGCGGTAGGCCTCCCGCGCCTCCGCACGGTTGCGGTAGCCGAGCATGACCTTGTGCTCATCGAACTCGCCGGTCTCGGGGTCGACCTGGTCGATCACCCACGCGCGCTCCGACTCCGGGGAGTCGCCCACGAACACGTCGATGTGCTCCTTGTCGCGCCCCTTGGTGCCGCGGATGTAGCCGTAGTGGTCACGCATTTCGACCGCCCAGGCCCGGCCGCCGGCATCCACCCCGCGGCGCGTCGAACCGCGGGGGTTCTCGATCGACAGTTGCAGGCCCTGCAGCGCGGCATGGCCCTTGCGGTAGTTGCCAGCCTCGATTTGCGCCGGCGTCGGCTCCGGCCGATCGTTGGCGGGCGACGTGGCCGCCTCCTGCGCGAGGGCGTCGAAGATGTCGCTCTGCCCGGCGGCGCGCGCCTGGTCCGCTTCGGCCTCGGACCCGCTCAGCGTGAACGAATCGGCCTCAGCCTCACTCCGGCGGATCTGTTCAGCGCGCTCGCCTTCGGCCTCGAGTTCCTGCTGGCGCTGCTGCTCGCGGTCCTCGTCGGCGCGACGGCTCGCCTCGGTCTGCTGCTCGAGCGCGAACTCCTGCCCCGCATCTGCGTCTGGGGCGCGCTCGTCGTCGCCTAGTGCAGCGCGTGGCTGATCGGGGGCGTCACGAAAAGGCAGAGCCGGCCGTAGGCCTCGCGCAACTCGCTCGGCACCGTCGACAGCAGGGCCTCCAGGCCCCGTTTCTTGGCGCGGCGGCGCATCTTGGGCACCAGCGTCGACAGCGCCACGGCTTCCTCCATCGTCAGCACCTCCGTTTCCTGCGCGACCCGCAGCTGGGTCAGGGAGGGAACGGTCGGCTTGCAGATCATCATTTGTTGCTACTTCCTCGGGGCTTTGCGCGCCCTCGATGGTTTCCCGGTCTTCTCCGATACGCCGCAGGGATTGCCCTCCACTTGCGTCGTCGCCGGGGAGTCTACCGTTTCCGCCGTTAGCCTGCTTACCGTCGGATGAGGTATCCACGGCCACAGAATCCGCGGCGGGCGAAATCACGGCGCCCGGCTCCCCCGGCATCGGCAGGGCGCCACCCACGATGGCCGGCTCATCAGCCGCCCGGGCGCGCTCCCCATCACCACCCTGCTGCGGCTCGGGACCGCGGCGCCGCTCGCGCTGGGCCTGCTCAGCATCGCTCCACGCGATGTACTCGAGCTCGGTGCGCAGCGCCGCCTTGGCCGCAGCCTCGCTCAGCGTCTGGCGCAGGTTCGCGTAGCGCGGCGAGACCCGCTGCAGCTCCGCATCGTCGGCGCCATCGACCGCGGCGATGAGACCCACACCCTCGGGGCCGGCCTGGTCGCCCGCTCGCATGGCCGTGTCCGCCAGGACGGTAATCAGGTTCGGGTTGATCTGGCCGCTCTGGTTCAGGGCCTCGGTCCACTGGCGGTCGGGCGCCGGCATGCGCTCCAGCAGCGCGCCGATGGTGGTGTCCACGGCGGCCGAGCCCAGGCCGTAGATGCCTTCCTCGAGCGCTTCGCCTTTGCTGACCTCGCCGCGCGCGACGTATTGGCTGGCGGCCTCCCCCGCGCCCTCCCCCACGACATCCACCGCCGCGGCCGCGCCGGAGTGCGCGACCTGGTTGGCCAGGCTGGGGCGCACCTCGGATACAACATCCTCCGGCTCCACGCCGGCGAGGTCGTCGCGGCGCTGCGCTGCCACGCGATTCGGCCGCGTGGCGATCAGGCCGGACAGTTTCATCGTGGCCGCGTCGATGGCGGCGATGGTCACGCCCTTCTTCAGGCCCCGCGCCCGGGCCATCGACATGAAGGCTGGATCTGAAAGCAGCGCGGCGATGTTGCCGGCTGTCGGCGGCAGGTTTTGCTCGCCCAGGCGCTCGAGGATGGTTTCTTCCACCTCCGCGCCGAGCTCGGTGATAGCGGTCCCTCCCGCCATGCCGGCATACGCGCCGACCGCTGCGCCAGCCGCTGCGCCCTTGGGGCCGCCCAGCGCCCCAACCTTCGCGCCGCCGGCCGCCCCCACGCCGGCACCGACGAGGCTCGGGACCATGTTCGGGGCCTGCTCGACGGTGCCCACCAGCGTGTCATCCGCGTGCCGCAGGGCCGTGCCCACCGCCTGCGCACCCTCCACCACCGAGTCGACAAACCCTTCGCTGTCGTCAAACTCGCCGATCGCGCGCCGGGTCTCGTATTGCCCCCGGGTCATCACCCGGCCGCGCGCCGACCGCTCCCGGATGGAGCGCTCGAGGTCTGCGGCCAGCTGAGCCGGGTCTTCATCCCCCGCCATGACGAACCGCGACATGCGCAGGCTCTGCAGCGTCTGCTTCGCACCCTTCTCCAGGGCCTCGCTGCTGCGCGCGCCGATGCCTTCCGGCTCGTTGTCGATGACCGGGCCGTGCCACTGCACGCGCCGGCCCTGCTGCTCCGCGGGCTGCTGCGGCTCGTCTTGCTGCTGCGCGACCGGCCCGTGCCAGCGAATTTTCTGCATGTCAGGCCTCAGAGTGCGATGGTCCAGCCGTCGTCGGCCTGAACCAGGGGCGTGCCGGGCGGGATCTCGCCAAGGTATTCGTAGCCATCCGGCGGCGGCTGCCCGGCCGGGAAGCCGTGCTCGCTGCCATCCGGGGCGCGATACAGCGCGCCGGGCGATTCGGGCGGCAGCGTGTGCCGGGCCGGCTGCTGCTGCTGCGCGCCGCTGGTGCCGCGCTGCTGCTGCGGCCGCGCCTGCTGCTCGCCCCGCACTGGGCCGCCATTGCCCGCGCCGCCGCGCTGCCGGATGCCGTATTGCTCGTCGCGGGCCCGGGTCAGCATGCCGAGAACGTCCTGCAGCACCACGTCATAGGTGCGCTTCTCGCGCCGATCCTCTTTGAGCTTGGCCGCGATGTTCGCCGCGGTGGTGGTCAGGTCGCCCGACTCCACGATGGCCAGCGCCCGCTGCATGTCGCCGCCGACCAGCTGCGCGACCTCATTCAGGTACTGCGACTTGGCGCTGATCTTGCCGCGGGCGGTCGGGTCGAGATCCGCCGGCTTGCCCCCGGACTCGAGATACATCGCTTCGGTGCGGGCCAGCGCCTCGTCATAGCCCCCTGCGGCCTCAATGTCGTGAGCCAGGGCGGCCATCGCCTGCACGCGGTCTTCGATGACCCGGCGCGGCAGGCGCAGCACTTCGTCGGTGTCCTCGGAAGTGCGGCCCTTCGTCACCGGCGCGCGGTAGTTGTAGGGGTTGCCCTTCGCGTCGACGGCCTCGACGTCGAGCTCGAGCACATAGCTATCGCCGTCCATGTAGGCGGCCACGATGCGCTTGCCTGTGATCTTCCCCCCGTTCGGTGCGGCGTCGCCCACGCCGCGCTGCAGCTCTCGCGAGAACATCTGGTTGGCGTAGTCCAGCACCTGCTCGCTCGTCACGCCGGCGGCCAGGCGCTCCCCGCGGAGCATGCGCCCGCCCATGTCGATCCATGCCGCCCGGCTTTCGGGCTGTCGCAGGGATTCGCCGATGGGGGACTGCAAAAGGCGCCGGCCGGCGAGCACCCGCTGGCGCTGCTGCTTCTCGGAATGATTCGCCGCGGCGCGGTCATTGCCCTCCCGGGCGCCCCGGTTGGCTTCCCGCGCGCCCTCAATGTTGAGGTCGTCCAGCTGCGCTTTCCGGCCGCGAGCCGCGCGGGCTTCCTCCGGCGACGGGGCGCTGTCCAGCGAGAGTTGGCGCGCATCGTTGAGCAGCCGGCGGCCGCGCCCTTCCTCGGTGCGCCGCTCCTGCACCTGCTCGGGGGTCTCGCGGGTCGCGTCCTCGTAGTCCCACTGCTGCTGGGTGCGATCCCATACCTTGCGCTGCTGCCCGCGCTGCTCGCGCGTCCATCGGTCGTTCTCGGCCTGGCGCTCGCGCTGGCGCTCCCGGTCGGCGATGCCCTCGGAGAACGTGAAGCCCCGCATGAAGGCTGTCAGCGCATCCTGCGCGGCCTGGCCGGGGGTGTACTTGCGTCGTTCGTTCATGGCCTATCCCCTAGAAAGCCGGATCGCCAAGGATCCCCGCCGCCGCCCCAAGGCCGGCGCCCCACCCGGCGTCATCGCCGGCGGGCTGCGCAGCGGTCTCCGCCTGCGCCGCCGGCCGCTCGACCTTGGCGGCCGCCGGCGCGGCGTCCAGCGTCACGGCGCCGTCAGGAATCGGCGGCGCACCCTTCTGCGGCGTGATGGGTGGCGTCTTCGTGGCGTGGTGCCGGCCGTGTGCCATGCCGGCGGCGGCGGAGACCGTGGACAGGGCTGCCGCCTTGTTCGCGGCCTTCACGCGGGCGTTGTGGTCCTCGCGGGCGTCATCGCGCGCGGCACCGCTCGCGTCAAGCCGGTTGGCCGTGCGTCGCTGGGCATCGGCGAGCGTAATGAGACTGGTCATCGTCGTGCTCCTGGGATGAGTGTGGTGCGGCCGAAGTTACCGGCCACCGACCAGCGCCCGCGTGCGGTCATCGTAGTTGCGCGCCCCACGGTTGATCGCGTCGACCTGCGCCAGGCTGAGCTTGTGGCGATCAATCCGGTCCTGGGACGCCTGCTGCTCGGCGCTCAGCGTGACCCCCATACTCGCCAGTCGGCGTGCGCCGGTGCCGGCCGTGGCCTGCGCCTGCTGGTTCACCAGGTCCAGGCTGGCCCCCTGCTCCGCGCGCCGCATTTCGGGGTTGTAGGCCTCGGTGAGCACTTCATCCTGAACCGGCTTGAGCCGGGCGAAGTAGTCGAGGTAATCGCTGCGGTAGACCGCAGCCAGGCGCTCGAGTGCGTCCATCACACCACCCCCAAGGTTGCATCGTCTTCGATCGAACCGCCGACCGCCTGGCCGGCCACGCTGCCGACCTTGGCGCCCGCGGGGCCGCCAGCTGCCATGCCCGCCAGGGTCAGGCCGGTCTGGATGAGACCGGAACTGCTCGCACGCTTGGCGGCCGCATCGGCTTGGGCGCGTTGCTCAGCCACCGTGGCGAGGTTGTCGAGCCCAAACAGCGCCTCATCGCGCTGCTGCATGCCCCGCGCGGCCACTACCGCCTTGCGGCCGGCGGCGCCGGACTCGACCGCGTCCAGCGAGGCCACGGCCTGCTTGCCACCGGCAATGCCCTCGTCAGCCCCGGGCACAATGCCCTTCGCGTGGCGGCCAGATCCCGGCCGGGCCCCGACGCGGGCGAGCGTGACCTCATTGCGATCCCGCACGCGGTCAAAGGCCTCAGCCCGCGCCACCGTGGTGTCGGCCTGCGCGCGAGCCGTTTCGTCGCTGGTGTCCATGACGTCGGCGATGTAGCGCGACTGCAGCGGGCGCCATCGCTCATTCAGATCCGCCCGGACGCGCTCGCGGGCGCTGGCGACCTCCTTGCTCAGGCCGGTCTCGCCGACCTCACCACCTTTCATTCCCATCGCTCAAATCCTCAGAATGTAGGTTGTCCAAGCGTCGCCGTTACCACACTTTACCTTGCGCGCCCAGCCCCGACGACAGCTGGTGAACACCAGACGGCGCGCGCCGTTGGCTCGGGCCAGGTCTACGAGCGCCGGCAGATGGCGGTCTGTCGCGCCATGCGGGCCCCACGAGACCATGAGCCACACCCGAACGGTGGGGACGGCCCGGCCGACGCCGGCGGTCAGCACGAAGGCGGCGCCATCCCCGACGAAAAGCGAGGCATCGCCAGCCGCCACCCGCGTGTAAATCGACTCAGGCGTGTCGTCGTCACCGCGCAGCGCCCGGGCAAACAGCGGCTGCAGGACCGGCCAGTAGGCGCGGATGGAGGCGGGGCGTAGGTCCGGCGTCATCATGCGACGTACCTGAGCCATTGCTCGCCGGCCGGGTCGAAGTCCACATACGAATCCGGTGCTGTTCGGCCGATCCAGACCGGCGCCCGGACTCGGATCTTGCTGCCGGAGATTTTGGCATCCGCGATAACAGCCACTGCCCCGGCGGACGGTAGCGCAGCGCTTGCCACCGCCGCGGTGTATTCGGAGCCATTGGCTTCCTCAAAGCCGCTCGCGTCGCTTGTGAAGTTGCCTGCGGCTAGCTCCGTCCAGGGCGACGTACTCGGATCCATCACCCGGAAGGTCGGCACGCTGTCTGGCTCAATCGCGAGGTCATCCTTCTCGGTGCGCAGCTGGATGCCAAGCGCCGTGTCTGGCTCGAGAATGTTTGGCACAACCAGGATGGGCACCAGGTTGTTGGTGCGCGGTGTGATGACAGTGATCGCGTCAGCGACGGTGTTGCTGTTGCCCTCGAAAGCGAAAGCCGCCTCATGGCTCCAGTTTTCTGACTGCGGCGTCGTAAAAGCGGCGTTCCAAGGCGCGCTCCAGCCGTCGGCGCCGGTGTCGGTCTGCTGCATGACATGCGCGGACCCGTTGGGCGCCTTGAGCGTCTGCGTGATGGCGTTGCCGCTGGTCTGTAGCTCGCGGTCCAGGCGCACGCCCATCGCATGCACCGACAGCCACATTTCGTCGCCCAGCAGAACGTAGCCCACCGGCTCCTCGTTCGCGTCCTCGCTGCCGTCCTGTGGGTTGGCCGGGTTCCAGGTGTCCTTGCTCAACACCTCGGCGCGCTGGTCATGCGCGTCCAGCCATACATGCTCGGTGACGCCCCACCAATCGGGAAGCTGTGCGCTGTCGTTGCCGGCGTCGTAAACGTGCGGGTGCTTCGGGCTCAACGATGGCACTAGCTTGCCGTTGGCCGGTGTCGCCTTATCGCCCTGCCCGATCTGATAGCTCCAGGCGGCAATGCCGTTGGCGTCGGTTGTGACGCTCTGCGAATCCTCCACGCCCAGCACATCGTTGCGGGCCTCGGCGGTGATCGTCGTGTTCGCGAGCAGGGTGTCGCGGAAGTAGCGCACCTCGACCTCGATGTACACAGGCTGCTCGCCGCTGTCGCGGTTGAAGGCTGCCAGCGGGAACACACCCCCCAGGCGCCCATCATCGCCGTTCTCGTCGCCCACCCGGACCTTGACCACCGTGCGCCGGTAGCGACTGCTCAGGTTCCACTGGTCAGGCGCGTTGACCTCGATGTTGCCGTCGGTGTCCGCGATCCGTGCGTGCTTGGCCCGGCCCGTCGGGTTGGCTCGGTCATCCATCGCCGTCGTGTAGGTATAGTCGATCTGCCCCAGCAGGGGGCTGACGCTCTGCTGATCCTCCTCGCTGTTGTCGTCGGCAATGACGCGCATATCGAGCGGGCGAGTCCAGTAGCCGCCGTCGGCTCGGTAGACATACCCGATCAGTCGGCACTCCTCGCCCCGGTTGAGCAGGCTGCGGTCGCCGCCCCCGCCGTCATCGCTGGTCGTTGTCTCTGCGCTGGTCAGCATCCCGTCGGCGAGGTTCGCGTCAAAGCCCGGCAGGCCGTTGGCGCTGTGGAACACGCGAAAGGTGCTGACCCGGATCGCGTTGACCTGAACGGTCGCCACGGTCACGGGCTCGACCTCCAGCGTCCATTGCGCGCCAGTGGTGTCAGCCGTGGCGTCATCGCCGGCGACAAGCTGGTGCGATTGCGTGTAGCTCGGGCCGGTTTGGGTGTTGCCGACGATGGTGGCGCCCGTGCTGTCCCGCAGCACCGTGGTCAGGGGTCGCGTCAGAAGCTCGTCGCGGCTGTTCGTGACCTGCATGCTGACGCTGATCGCGTCTCCGATGTTGGCCAGCCCACTGTCAGGCGTGGGCTGCACGATGCCGGCGGTCAGGCGGGGGTCTACGTCAAACAGGTTGGCGACCTGCACGCCGTCGCCAGACTGAACCTGCCCCGTGTCCGCGACGAACCGGGTCCACAGCATCCCTGGCTCGCTGTCAGGGACGATCAGCGCGGTGCCGACAGGCAGCACACGCGCCCCGCAGCTTTCAAGCGCGGAGTTAAAGGCAAGCTCATCGACCCTCACGCTGTGGTCGGATGTGCCGCCGGCACTGACTAGCTGTGTCGTCCCGCCGCCGGCAACCCCCCCGCTTTCCGTCAGCGCGCGAAGCAGAGTCTGCTCATGCCCTCGGATCGTCGGAGGCGGCGTGTACCCGACGCGCAACGACGCAAACTCATCGCCCGCCGCGCCATAGGCGTGCTGGCTGCCGGCGGGGTAGCCCAAGTGGCTCAAGGTGGGGTTGTCGATGTAGGCGCGCAAGACGCCCTGGTCCGTGTACCCGGCACTACCACCAAGGGCCGGGCCACTCACATTGCCATCCGAGTCGATGTCGAAGTCGTTGAGGCTCCCTTCCCGGTAGGCCCGCACATAGAGCCGCATCGTGCCGACGCAAGGTGTGCCCGTAGCCGTGCCGTCATCCGTTGCGTAGAAGGTGTAGGTGAGGGTGCCTGACCCCGAAGTCGAGTTACGCAGTTGCCGGATCAGCGTGCCTGTGCCCGTCTCGTAGTAAACCCGCGCGACGACGACGGGGTTGCTGCCGGTCGAGATAATGCGGAGGCGCAGCGTTACCGACTGCCCGGCTGCAAGCTCCCACACGGCCCGGTCGGACCCAAGCACATCGGGATCATTGTTTGCCGTCGCGAGCGAGGCCCGAAAGAGGCTGGCGCCAAGCAGGTCGTTAATGCGGATTCGCGCAACGCCTTTGTAGACAGCCATCCGCTACTCCCAGCGCGTGACAGGCTGGGACGTCAGCACATGCCCCGTGTCCACGGAATGCTGGGCTGCCGCCTCCTGATCCGTGAACAGCCCCACATCGGGGTCGAGCGGGTCCGGGTCGCCAGCGGCCAGGGCCACGGCGCGGTCTACCGTGTGCTGCTCCCGGCAGGACAGGCAGACGATGTAGTGCTGCGCGGTCGGCATCGCTAGGCCTGGACCGTCAGGATTGGCCAGGTGCTGAACCCGATCTGCATGACGGAAGCGGTAGCGGCCCGGCCGACGCGGTGGATCAGCGCGCCAGCATTCGAGGCTGGCGTCAGCGTAATCCCGCCCGGAGTGGTGGCCATGTAGTAGGTGGCCCGAGGGGTCAGCCCCGAAAACCCCGTCAGGAAACCGCCTGCGAGCGCTTTGCCGGTTGCCCCTTGGGCGATGGCCGCGGTCGCAAAGGCGTTGCCGCGTGCGCCACCGGCCGCCGCGCTGGCGAGCTCAGCGCGAATCACGCCGCCGTCGTCATAGACGCGGATGACGCTGCGGGCCGTGAGCGCCTCGTCCGCCACAACGGCGACAGCCGGCTCCCCACCCATCGGCCGCAGTTCGCCATCGGCGCTCCTGGAGTGTGGCCACCCGGACAGCCCGAACAGCGCCAGCGACCCGGCCTCTGGCGCAGCAGGCGCCGCGGGCAGTTCTGGCGCCTCGATCGGGACAGCCCATCGGCTCATGCGTGCACCACCACCCGGAACTCATTGTTGCTGGGCGGCAAAGTGGTGCTGACGACGACGCGATTGGCCGTTGGCCGAGTCACGTTGGTAATGACCGTCCGGCCATCGCTAACGCGGTAGACCTCGACCTGGGCGCCAGTGACGCCGAGGTTGTGGTCGATATTGAAGCTCGTCGCAGCGCCGTCGCCGATGGTCTCCAGGTACTTGCGAGTGACCACCGCAGTGTCGATGCGAATCTCGTCAGCATCGCTGATGATGCCCACGCCGGCGCCCACATCCAGCTGATTACCGGTCTTGGTGAGGCCCGCCCCGGCCTCGATTTGGCCGGCGCCGCTGAATTGCGTCCATGTGCAGTCGTCGGTGTCCAGGGCGAACGGGGCATCGGCAGTCATGACCCAGCCGGTGTCCGCGCCCACCGTGCCTTCCTCGACAAAGACGAAAGCACCGGGGTTCAAGTCGGCCGAGCTGTCGGCATCCGCAGTGCGCACCCAGGCGTCGGCCTTCACCAGGTAGATGCCGTTCTCGGTGGCGTCAGTTTGGTCCTTGACCAGCACGCGATTGTCGGCAGCGAGCGTCACGCCGTCGATCGTCTGCGTGCCCGTCAGCGCAACATTCGCGGTTGTGGCCGCGCGGACGCTCGCCTTGACGTCCAGGCCCTGCGCCACAGCGTCGACATAGGCCTCCGTGGCGAAGTTCTGCCACTCGGTGCCGTTGTAGACCCGCAGCTTCTTGGTGCCGTTGTTCCAGTAGTAAAGGGCCTCGGGCGGCGTGGCGGGATCCGACGCGAGCCGCTGAAAGATCGCGTTCAGGATCTCGTTGCGGGTCATGTCGATCGGTACGGTGTATTCAGCTGCCATGGCGATGTCCTCAGTTGCAGTGCGCTGAGCCAGAGCGCGGGATGGAGTGCCGCACGCGCAGCGCGTTGTGGCTGTCGTGTTGGATTTCGGCGTGGATCTCCCGACCGCTTGTGTCGCGCAGAACCACGCTTGGGTATTTCTCGAGCCCGTGAACCACGACCCATTCCGTCGCGGCCAAGTCCTGCGTGTGCGTGTAGGCCTTGTCCAGCCCGAATGGCCCGGCCTTTGCGACAAGCACCGTCGTCGCGGAAAGCGCGATGGCCACCGGGTATTGAAATTCGCCTTCACCCGGGTCCGTAGAGAGGTTGCCCAGCGTCGCCACCCACAGCACGTCGCCCACGGTCCAGGCCCAGCCCTCGAAGTCCAGCAGGTCGCCAGGGCCGATGAGCGGCACCTCGAATCCCGCGCCATTCGACGGCGCGCCGGCCAGGCCGATGACGCGCCCCGCGTGGCTGGCGGTGCCGTTGTCAGCGCGCTCCGCCCCCGCATCGCCGGCAATGAGCACGTCGCCCGTGCCGAAGGCCTCGGCCGAAACGACGGTCTTGCCTTCGGCGCCGGCCGACTGCTGACCTCCCTCGAGCGCATCTACGTCCTGCTGCAGGGCATTGATCGACGTGCGCAGCGCCGCCAGGCCGCGCTGCATTTCGCCGCGCAGGTTCGTGACGTCCTGCGTGCCGGCGGCCGTGACCGACAGCTGAGCGACGCGCTGACGCAGCGACTTCAGGAAATTGCGGTGCCGGCGGTCCTGAAGCGGCGGTACGGTTTCCAGCCCGCCGCCCGTCATCGCAGTTCCTCCACGTCCTCGGCGAGCTCCACGCGACGCACCCGCGACGTGCCGGCCAGTTGGATCTCGAGCGTGCGGCAGGCGTAGAAGTCCGGCAGATGGAACTCATGCCCGTCGGTGACGGACTGCACATGCACCGGCGCGGCGTCGCCGTCGGCGTAGATCGACAGCGTCAACGCGCTGTAGTCATCCGCCCGGACCTGGCAGGCCGCAAAGCTGGCCGGCCGCGGCAGTTCAAAGAGCTTGCTGCGCCAGGTGTAGGCGATCGGCGCGCCGGCGTTGCGGTCCCAGGCCACCAGGCTGTCGCCGACCACCATGTACAGCGTGTCGGTCAGCGGGTCGCTGTACGCGGCGGTGCAGTAGGTGCTGATCGGCACCAGGCCAAAGCCATCCGGCTCCGTGTCCAGGATGTAGCCGCCCGGCGCGCCGCCGGTGTACCAGAAGAAATAGCGCCCGTCGTGCACCACCGCGTGCATGCTGCTGGGGTCCAGCGCCTGCCACTCGCGCCGGCTGAACAGGCCGCGCGTGATGACCTCGACCCGCCCGCGGCTGACCGCCGTCAGACCGTCCGGGCTGGCATACACCACGCCCAGGCCCTCCACCGTGGCCACACTGCGCTTCGATACGCAGCCTTGGGGCTTCTCCAGCTTGGCCATCGTCAGGGCCGCCGGGTCATCGCCGGCCACGATGTAGGGGTGCGCCTGCGTCAGCACGACCAGGTCGGTGTCCATGATCGCCAGCGCGACGATGGGGTAGTCCGTCGCCAGCCGGTAGCCCACCGGGTAGGCATAGGGCCGGTTGGTGGCCGATGGGCAGACCTGGTTCCCCGATGAGCCATAGGTGATGCCGTTGGCCGCCGCGATCAGGTTGCGCAGGTCGGCCGGCGGGGTCTCAAACTCGAGCGTGTCGATCGGCTCGCCCAGCTGGTTGTCCCGCTTGTTGTCGGCGTAGTCAGCCTGCCCCAGCGGAATATCCGCTTCCGTGTTCACCAGCAGGTACTGCGTGCCCTCGGCGCCGGTGACGGCGCGGTAGATCCGCTTGCCCACCACGTCGGGGTTGTCGGCCGTCGTCGCCGTCGTGACCGTGACCGTCGCGGCCGCGCCGCGGTTGATCGGGTCGCTCGGCGCCGATGGTGCTGACTCGCTGCCATCGTCGTTCACGAAGGTGTAGACGTAGCTGGTGGCCGTCGTCCCGCTGCCCGTGCCGCCGCCGGCGCCGCCATCGCCCGCAACCGGCTTCGGCGGCGGGTCCACTCGCAGGAAGATGTTGTCGAGCCAAGTGTTCTCGTAGACCAGGAAGACGTTGTCATCCTCCGTGCGCCGATATGCGAATCCGATGTGGCCACCCACGATCGCCACTTCTTCCTCCCCCACATAGACCGCCTCTTTCGTATCGCGGCGCACGATCGTGTACTCGAGGTTGGAGTAGCCCGGCTCGGTGGGGGTCAGGCGCAGGGTCACGGCGTAGGCGATGGTCTCGCCGATGCCCGGCGGCAGGTCGGCAATCTCCAGCTCGCGCAGCAGGCCGCCGTAGTCGAGCCAGTTGGAGCAGGCGCGCAGCCGCAGCCGGTTGTACGTCAGCTCGAGCACTGTGCCGGTCCCGCGGGAGTCCGAGCCGACGTGCACCAGCAGGTGATGGCGATGCACATAGGCGTCGAACCGGATCACCACTTCCGGCGAGTCCTTCGCGGCCATGCTGCGATAGATGGCGCCCTGGCGCGAGCGGTCGACAATACGCCACTGGATGACCGGCGGCTGGCCGGGCGCCGGCCCGTGCGGCGGGTCGTCCTCAATCTCGATCGCGACCTGCGAGGGCGACATATCGACCTGCCACTCCGACAGGGTCGAGCCGTCCGACGAGAAGGTGACGGCCTCGGCAACCAGGTCGATGGCGTCAATGTAGGCGTCGTTGTCGCCTGCCCCGGTACGCACGAAGTTCATGACGATGCGCAGCGTGCGAGCGTCGTCGGGGATCTGGCCGGCCAGGGTCCGCGACTCGAAGGTGTCGGCGCCGGCCGGCGCGTACAGCGGCGCGTAGACGCCGGCGCCAATCTCCGTGCCGGTGCTGTCGAAGAATCGCAGGCCCATGCGGGCCTGACTGCCTGCTGCGCCGGTCGCCTGCTGCCAGGACAGCGTGAACTGGCCGCCCGGCACCAGGCCGGCGGCCGACAGCGACAGCGCCTGATCGGCCTCGGTCTCGGCGACGGCGTCACCGCCGTAGAAAAACCAGTCGCCCTGCGGCGCCGACAGGCCGCCGGCGGACTGCTGGGCGGTCAGCGTGCCCAGGTTGGTGGTCCAGCCCGTCGTATCGCCGGTTTCCGCGCCAGGGTTGGTGATGGCGGCCGACGACTGCGGGGCTTCGCTGCCCTCGACCTCTACCGCCGGCGCGTCATCCGGCCCGCCGACGCCAAGCTCGAGCCAGGCATAGGGGTAGGCCCCCGCCGGCGCGCCGTCAGGATCCCCGGTGGCCAGGTCCAGGTTGCAGAACTTCGGCGTGCCCGTGCCGGAGAAGTAGAACCGCTCCACGTCGTCCGCGATGTCGGTCACGACCAGGCTGCGGGCCACATCCACCGCGGCGGCGCCGGCGGCGAGCTCGTCCTCGCGCCAGTGCAGCCAGAAGGGGCCGCCGGCATCCTCGTCAATGTCCAGCGGGAAGATCGTCACCACCGGGCTGCCCCCGGGCTTGGCCAGGCTCGCAATCTCGGTCTGCGTGCCCTTCCAGGGTTCCAGGTCGCCGGACAGCAGCCGCGCATTGGTGGCCTGCTGCGCCATGCCGGAAGGGAGATTCTGCGGGGCCACCCTTGGGGCCTCTCCGCGGAATCGGTCAATCGCAATCCGCATGACGCCCCCTATGCCAGCACGAAGTGCAGGCGCAGGTTGTCCCCCATGCCGATATTTCGAAGGCGCACGGCGCCAATGTCCGCCTGCAGCAGCCGCTCCACCCCGTAGCGGTCGCGCTGCTCCCGGTAGTAGAGGTCGCCGTCGCGGGTGTAGGCGAAGATCACATCGGAGCTCGACGCCTGCATGTCCCGCTTGTCGTCGTGGCAGACCCGCGGGTTTTCGATGCCCGGGAAAGGTGTATCCACCTCGTCCGCTACCAGGGTGTCGTACCAGAACAGGCGCGTGAGGCCGGCGCTGGTGACGTAGGCGACAACCGGCCGCATGTTGCGATCGAACGCCAGGGAGACCGCAGCGACGCCGCCGGGCACGCTCAGCAGCGTCTGCGCCGGGCCGTCATCGGGGTCGAGCACGATGTCGTCGCCGATGATGTAGGCCGTCCACACCTGCACGCGCAGGCCCTGCGAAGCGTCATTGAGCGCGATACCGCCCCACTCGTAGTCGTAGCGGCGATCAGTGGTCAGCACATCGGGGCCCAGCACCGTGCCCGGGACCGGCGTAGACGACAGCTGCTGGTCCGGCAGGCTCATCAGTATTCCCCCGGCAGCAGCACGCGGCGCGCCCACGCGGTCTTGAAGTTGAGCGTGAGCACCTTGGTGTCGTCTTTTAGGATTCGCGGCTCGTACTGCGTCTGGTAGGAACCGTTGGCGTTGCGCTCGTTCCACATGATTGAGCGGATTCCGCTGGCCCCGACATTCCCGTTGTTCAGGCCCCAAGTCACCGCGTTGACCCGCTCAAAGGAGTCCGCGCTGTACGCCTGGAATGCGACGCTGGACGAGTGGTAGCCGGACCCCGCCGGCCGGCTGGTGATGTCCTGAATATCGCCGCTGTAGGCCTGGTTGTAGCTCACCGAGTTGTCGAAGTCGCCGAAGGGCGCCCAGAACGATGAACTCGTGACGCGCGAGGCGCGCGTAATCGTGTCGTGCAGCTGGCCGCTGATCGTCACCTCCTTCAGCAGGTCATCGGTCGGCGGGTACAGCCGGATTTCGTAGCTGACGTCCAGCACCTCGTCAGCCAGCACGGTAATGGTGGTCGGGTCGCCGTTTTCGTCTAGGATCAGCGCACGGGAGAACAGGTTGTTGGCGGCATCCCCGACGCCCACCTCTGCGAGGTTTCCTGCGGCCTCCCCCGCCTGGAAGCGGCGGGTGCGTTGGAAGTAGCTGTAGTACGGCGGCTCGGACTGCGCGCCGGTGACATCGCCCCCAAAGTCATTGGTTTCGGCGACCAGCTGCTCCAGCGACGTGTCGTTCTCATTCGGCGCCGTGCTCCCGGAGCCCACGAAGAACTTGTTGTAGATGTTGGCGGCGACGGGGTACTCGTTGAGGCCGTTCTTGGTGATGAGGTTCGGGAACCAGCCGGTGTCGATCCGCGTGCCGATGCCAGGCTTGTGGACCCGCAGCCGGAACAGCCCCGCCATACGCGCGACCGGCGTCGGCAGGATGATGTCTTGGAACCGGGGGAGGTAGATCACGCGGGCACCTCCAGCGTGCCGTCCAGGGGCTCGCCAGCGCTCGTCAGCGCCTCCGGCGGGTAGTTCTCATAGCGGATCAGGATGGCGCGCAGCTCGCCGTCCATCGGCTCGCCGGCGCCCTCCATAGCCTCGGGCGCGTAGTCGTCGTAACCGCGAAGGATCTGCCGCAGCGTGCCGTCCATCGGCTCACCAGCACCTTCCATGGCCTCCGGCCGCAAGGCGAAGCCGCGCAGGATCGACCGCAGCTCCCCGTCCTCCGGCTCGCCGGCACTACCCAGCGCCTCGATCAGCAGGCCCAGCGTGCGTCCGTCCATCGGCTCCGGCGAGCTTCCCAGGCCCTCGACCACGTTGATCGGATACGGCCGGCTGGTCAGCACCAGCTGCTCGAGTTCCACCCGCGCCGTGCCCTCGGTGATGGCCAGGTACTGCGGGTCATAGAGCTCGACCTCAAAGACGCTGCCGTTCACCGATGCGTCGTAGGTGTCGAGCACGATGGTCTTCGGGCCGGCCTCGGCCTGCTCCCACTCCACCAGGCCCGACAGTTCGCCGGACCGCCAGCGCACGGACGCCGGCAGGACGGCCTCGCCGGTGCGCGTGATGGTGAACGTCACGGTCGGCGTGCCCGCCAGCAGGAACTGGTAGCCCGGGCCGATGGCGACATCATCGACGTAGCGCTCCGACAGCGGCAGCCGATGCACATAGCCGTGCTTACGCCGCCGCGCGCGCAGCTTCTGGCCGATGTTGCGGCCGCGGCTCATCGGTAATAGCTCCGCGTGCGGAACCCGGCCTGCCGGTGGTGCATATCAGCCAGGGCCCGGGCCTCAGTCATGCCGTCCTGAAAGCGGCGCTCGTAGACCAATGCCGCGCGCTGGTCGAACCACTGCGCTTCGGGCATTTCGAGCAGAGCAGCTAGGGCGCCGTTGGCCAGGCAGTCGTCCCAGCGATCGGTGAGCGTGCTGGGCAGGTAGGTCACGTCCCGCTTGGGCTGCAGGATCATGTTCACGAAGATCCCCTCGTCCACGGCCGTCGCCGGCGTCGGAAACAGATAGAGGTCCGTCGGGGCGAGGAACGCATAGCGCTTCGGCTGCCCGGTCTCATGCGGTTCTTCCTCCGGGCGGGTCACGGCCAGCGGATCGCCTTCGAACTCGACCGCCTTGACGTTGATCGCCTCCAGCGTTTCGTCCTCCGGCACCAGCGCGTAGGCCTCCTGACCCACAACGCTGTCGATGCGCTTGGTCTGCCGCAGCCAGCGGGTGTAGCGGCAGAACTTGCGGGCCGCGCGGCGCAGTTCCTCGGCGATAACGGGGTTGGGCACGCCCGGGGCGAAGGCCCGCACCCGGCTGTACAGCGTGCTCAGCGGGACCGGGGTCAACGGTCTTCTCCGGTGGCGCCGGCGCGGTCAGGATCTCGCGGCGCGCGCAGAACCTCCGTCTTCAGGCGAGCTCCGAGCGCATCGGCCGCCAGCGCGAGATAGGTCATCCCCTGCGCCTTGTTGCCGCTCTTGCTGTTCTTGAGCAGCGCCTGCGACATGACGAAGTCGTACATCACCTGCTCGTAGGCATCGCCCAGCGGGAAGGTGCTGTTGGCGTCGGCCGGATCCGGCGGCACCGCGCCCACGGTCACAGCGACGTGCCAGGGGAAGTTGGCCGCGGCCGGGTAGACCTCAAACGCCAGCGGCTCGCGGTCATCGAACAGGTAGTGCTCGACGGCCGTATCCGTGACCGTGGGCCAGTCCAGCACCAGCCGGTCCATCATCGTCCGCTCGACCAGGGTGATCGGGGCGCCCGGGGTGTCACCGTCGGCCCCCATGTTGCGATGCACTTTCAGCAGCTGCACCGGGCGGTGCCCGTTGATGGGCTGAGAAATCGCCTGCCGCACACCTGGTTCCAGCGAGACCACACCGAACACCGAGTTGGCGCTCGGCTTCTTGTTCACGATCCACGTCAGGCCGGCCAGCAGATGCTCGAAAAGCTCGTCTGCCTTCCAGCGGACCTTGGTCTTATCGAGCAGCGTGGTGGCTGCGCGGTCGAGGATGCGGCTGCACTGGAATGGCATGCGGCAGGCTCCTGTCGCGCCTTAGCTGGCGTCGGCCGAAGCCTTGGCCTTCGCCTTGGCCTTGGCCGGCGGGGGCGCAGGCTTGTAAGCGGCGTCTGCCTTCGACGGCATCTTCCCGTCGGCCCGCAGGCCCTGGAGCGCGGTGTCGTATTCCTCGGACGACACGTTGCTGCCCAGCGCTTTCACAACGCTGTCGATGCGGGGCGAGCCCTCTTGCGTGAAGTCCTTGGTGGCGGGCTTCAGCGACAGCATCGCCGCCTTGATGGCCGTGATGCGCTCGTCGCTACCGGGGTCGCCGGTGTGCATCGTGCCGCCGCCGTTCTCGCCGTCGTCTGCGGCGCTGCCGCCATCGGTATCGCCGTCGCCGTCGGAGTCGCCGCCGTCATTGGCATCGGCGCCCGCGGCACTCGCCGCAGCCTGCGCGGCCTTCCGCTGCTCCTGCTCGTCCAGCTGCCGCTGCTCGTTGAGCTTGCGGAAGGTGGCCTTGTCGACCCACACCTTGGGGTAGTGGAAGTAGGTCTGTGCCTGGGCTTCGGGCACATCGACCGACGTACCAAAGCCATTCCAGACCCGGTGCGGGTTGTTGAGCACGTTGTCGGTCTTCGTCGCCTTCCGGCCGACGTAGTAGACCGAGACCATGGTTTCGCTCATCGCTTATCGCTCCTTGCTCGGGGGTTTGAGGAAGGGCGCCAGGTCGTCCCAGCGCCCTACTCACGGTCGCGGGCCTCAGCTCGGCTGCGTGACCGGCCCGAGGTAGTCGTAATCGCCGACGACATCGAGCTTGTTTGTGGTGGGGAACGCGGCGCCGGCCAGCGTGGCGACCAGGTAGGCGTCGTACTGCAGGATCAGCGGCGGCTTGTTCTGGTCCGCCCGGAAGCGGCCGCCGGCCGCCACATCGGCAGCGTTGAAGAAGTAGGCCTCGTCATCGCCGGCCTCGCCGTTGATGTAGTCGAAGCCCAGCGAGAACGTCAGGCTCGCCAGCGCGTCCTCAATGAAGGCCTGGGCGTCCAGCAGCTTGGTGCCGGCGTCGAGCTTGGCCAGAAGGATGCGGTCGCCGTCCGCCAGGTTCGCCTTGGGGCGGTGCTGGGCGTGGACGTACCAGCGGTTCGCAAAGGTGCCGGTCTGAACCTGCACCTCGTTCGTCACGTCGATCGTGGACATTGCATTTTCCTCGTGGGAATGGTGTGAGGTGTGGAGTCGGCGGGGGCCGCTGCCCCCGCCTTATCCGTTGGATGAGGTTCAGCCGGCGAAGAAATCGACGGTCACGCAGCCGTGATCCGTCTTCACGCCGTCCAGCTTGAACTGCAGCTTTTGCATGCCGACGATCATGCTGGTGGAGACCTCCACGCGCGCGCCGTGGTCCGTCTTTTCCTCGTGCCAGTTGAGGTGGTAGCCGTTTTCCTCGTCGGAGCCGTGCGCGCAGGCCAGCGCCTGGGCCCCCAGCAGCACCGCGCGACCCAGGTTCTCCGGGGCCGTGACGTCGCTGATACTGGTGGCCGCGGCGTTGTACTCGCGCACGGTGGAGCCGGCCGAGAACTGGATGCTGCGGCGGGACTTCTTGATGAGGATGTTCCGCCACAGCAGGTCGCCGTTCTTGAACAGCGGGTGCTTGCTCATCGAGGCACGCTGAATCGCCGCCGTGATGAGCGTGTTCCAGTCCTTGTCGGTGCTGGTGTCCCGCAGCTGCTGGTAGCCCGTGGGCGACAGGCGCAGCACATACAGCGGGTCATCGCTGTCGCTGTCGTCACCTTCCAGGCTGATCCCCTGCAACGGGTACTCGGACTCGTCGATTTCGGTGCGCAGCTGGTCCAGCACCGTCAGCGTCAGCTTG
Source organism: uncultured Ectothiorhodospiraceae bacterium (assembly GCA_937141935.1). GTDB lineage: Bacteria > Pseudomonadota > Gammaproteobacteria > Nevskiales > Oceanococcaceae > MS8. Next base: position 145,456 of record CAKZQS010000040.1, on the reverse strand, counting down.
TCGGTGTTGTCGATGTTGCCCACCGTGCCGCCGAAGCCCTCGCCGACAACGAAGCGCCGGTTGGGCGTCGGGGGCAGGACCGGGTTGACGACGATCTCATCGAACTCCGGGTGCGACTCGAGCGGCACACTGGACCAGTCCCGGCCCGTCTGCGTGCCCCGGGCGCCGGCCATGTGCACCAGCGTCAGGTTGTCCAGCAGCGTGGCGTTGTAGCCCTCCAGGTTGGCCATGGAGAGCTTGCGAACGTCGTGCAGCGTGCGCTTGCGGGTCATCCGGCCGCCCGGGTCGACGCCGGCCCGCATCTGGTCGATGCGGATCTGCTGAGTCCCGAACGACAGGCCCATCATGCGGCCGCTCACCCGCCGGTCGCCCATCGTCGGCAGGCCGGTGAGGATGTCCACGATGTCGTAGCTGGCCTGGTCGCCAGCACCCTTGGACAGGTCGCGGATTTCCACAATCGGCATGCCGGCCGCCGTGGTGGTTTGCTTAAGGCGGCGCGCGGCGTCCGAATCCTTCGGGGCCGGGCCGGTCATCTTGTTCTTGAAGGTGGACGCACGCGCCATCTTCGTGAACAGCGCGACGGAGAAAGCCTTTACGGCCTTCGGATCGCCGACGGGGATATTGGTCTGAGACATGGCTTTGCTGTCCTATGCGAGAGGGTTACGCAAACTCCGCCAGCAGTCGGTAGATCTGGTCGTCACTCATGTCCGCCATGCGCTCGGCCAGGGCCGAGGGCGATGCGCGTTCAATGGAGTCGAACTTGTCCAGGTCGGGCGAGCCGCCACCGGGCATCTGCGACATGGACGGCGGGGGCTGGAAGCCCGGCGGCTCAGCGGCGCGGGCCGACGCACTCGCATCAGCCCGGCCGCTGGCCGCCCCACCGTCCGCATGTTTGCCACGCTCCCCTTGCTGGGCCGCCTCCCCTTTCGGGGTGGGCTCAGGGTCCGGCTTCGACTCGGGCAAGCCAACGTCCGCCCGCACGCGGCGGGCGACCTCGGCGAATCGCTCAACGGCCGGCTTGGAGCCCCACTCGGGGTCCGCCTGCAGCTGCCGATCCTGTTCCCGGGCCGCCGCCCACAGCACGCCGCCCTTGGCCTGCCACGTCGCCAGGTCGGGAACCTGGTCGATGGCCTCCTGGGCGAGCTGCTGGGCCGACTTCTGCCGGTCCTCCACGACTTCATCAGTGACGCTGCCAATCTGGTTCAGCCGCTTCTCAAGCGCCTGAGTGCGCTTGTAGAGCTGCTGCATCGGCACGGGCAGATCCTCGAGGTCTTCCTCGGACAGGTCATCGCCGGAGGACAGCGCCTCCTGCATGGCACTGGCCGCGGCCTTCTCGCGATCCGTCGTACCGCCCTGCTGCCCGCCATCGCCGTCACCGCCCTGCTCCTGCGGGCGGCTTTGCAGCTGCTCGCTGAGCTTGGCGATTTGGGCCTTGGCCATGCCCAGCTGCTCGCGGGTGTCCTTGAGCACCTGGTAGGGGATGGTGCCCCGACCACTCTTGTCGGCGATCGGCGCAGGTTCTTCCTCGGCGTCGCCGCCGGTGGAGGCCCCTTTGCCCTCGCCGTCCTTGGCTGGGTCTTGCGCAGCAGCCGCCGTGTCGTTGCCCTTCTCAGGTTGCGAGCCCTGAGCACCAGCCGGCTCATCGCCGGTGGCTGCGGTGTCGTCGTCGCCGGGCGTGGCGGTGTCGTCAGCGTCGTTGCCTTCGCTGTTCTCGTTGGATGAGGTCTCCGGGGCCGAAGCGGTCTCGATGCCCTGCGCCTTGCTCAGCGCCGCCTCGAGATTCGCCTCATCGCCAGAGTCCAGGGCAGCAGCGATGCTGTCCTCGAGTTCGCGAAGGTCTTTGGTGTCGTCGGTCATGGGGTTGTGGCTCCGTGTTGGATAAACACGCCTGCTCTACGACTCGCAGGAGCGGATTGCTGCGAAGGGGTCGCAGCGGCCCGGCCTTTCGTCGGCCAACGGAAGAAATCGCACCCGGCCCGGAGATTGCGGCTGCGGGCCTCGTCGGAGTGAACGGCGGGAAGGCTGGCGCTGGAGAGAACCGGGTATGGGGTCGGCGCCAGCCAACCGGGTGCGTAGGAGACAACGGGGTGGCGGCCTACCATCGGTACACCGCCTGCTGTTCTTGTGGCCCGCCCTGCGCGAAGGCGACCGCCTGGTGCTCGATGTCCTGCAAGGTCTCGGCGGTATCGGCCTCCAACTTGGCCGTCTTCGCGCCGGTCAGCTGCATTCCCTCGAGCAGGTCGCGGATCTGCACCACGATGCGCTGGGTGTCGGCGGCCGTCTTCTCGGCATCGCGGGCCACCTTCTCGGCGCGCGCAGCAGCCTCGGCAGCCTTGCCCTCTTTCTCCGCCACCTCGGCGGTCGCCGCGCGCTGCTGCAGTTCGGCCTGGGCTTTGGCCGCCTCCTGCTTCGCTGCGTGCTCGGCCTGTTCCTCGGGCGTCATGGTGCTGGGGTCTTTGGCCACGCCGATGACGTCGCGGATGCGGTCCAGGAACTCGGTCTTGTTCGGCACGTCGGCCGACTCCACCAGCAGGTCCAGGAACTTCACCGCGGTCTCCGGCGCGAACCGCGCGATGCTGGTGAGCATTTCGGCGATGCGGTTGAACTGCTGCTGGCGGAAGGTGGACGTGGCCGGCAGGTCATCCAGCACGACATTCACGCGCGCCTTCTGGACGTTGTTGCGGATCACCTCGAGCTGCGTCTGCTCGTGCACCTCGATGCGGTTCAGCACGATCTGCCGGCGGCCGGCGGCGCCCCGGACCTGGACTGGCACATTGCGCTGCCGGCTCATGCCCGCGACCTCATGCGCGAGCAGCAGCTCGCCGACGCGGGCCCGGGCCGCTACGAAGTTCTCGTTCAGGGGCGCCAAGGTGGTGTTGCCCTGCTCGATCAGCGACTGGATGGCCACGCCGCTGTCGGCGCCGGCCTCCTTCTTGCCCAGCATCGACTGGTACACGCCGGCGACGTCCTGAATGCGCTGAAGGCGGTCTTGCAGCACGTTGAACTGCTGCATGCTCACGTCCAGGTTGTCGTCCACCTTGAACTGGCTGGTCGCGCGGCGCTTCGCGTTGAGCACGATGTAGGCGTCCATGCGCCCGACCTCATGCCGCGCGTCGTCGTGGTCAACGACAGCGTCCTCGTCGGTGATGACCCGCGTCCCGCCCAGCGCCCACACCATCTTGGTGGTCCGGGCGTTGATCTCGTCTTGCATCGACCGCATGCGGCGGATCAAGCCGTAGGGCGTGCGGGTGCGGCCCTCGCGCATGCCGAAGAACGGGATGTAGGGGAACTCGCGGTGCGGCAGCGGGCTCGGCATGTCGACCATGCACTCCGGCCCCACCCAGTAGGCCATCCGCATTTCGGGCCAATGCGCCATGCGCAGCACGCCGCCGCCACGCTCGAGCACCAGCTGGTGCGCGGGGTTGCGCTCGTCGTAGGGGACGCTGGTCAGGTCGGGCAAATCCAGGACGGTGCCCATCACCCACACGCGATACCAGATTTCCTCGAGCAGCAGCCGGCCGCGGTCGTAGTCGATCCACTCCAGGTCGTGTCGGGTGTAGTCGCGCCAGGGCCCGTGGCCGCCGCCGCGCAGCAGTTCAGGCTCGACCAGCTGCTGCGTGTCCGACCACGAGGCGCCGCCATCCCGGATCCCGCTGCCAAGGCTCGCGATGACGCGCGCCTTGGTGGGGAACATGGCCTGCAGCCGGTCGGTGTCGAAGAACTTGCGCCGGCGGATGTAGCGCCAGTCGCTGGTGTCGTCTTCGTTGCCCAGCGCGTCGTAATCCAGCTCGCGCCAGTCCTCCCAGCGGACGGCAAGCCTGTAGCGGTGCGGGTTGGTCTCGGGGAAGACGCTGACCCAGCCCAAGCCGGATTTGGCAAGGTTGGCGTAGGCCTTCGCGCAGGCACGATCGGCCTTGCTCAGCCGCTCGGTGGTCTTCAGCCGTTCGGTCAGCGCCTGGCTGACTTCCTCCCAGCGCGGGTCTTCCTCGGGGCGCACCAGGAAGTCGCGGCGGCTGCGGGTCTCCATCCCCAGGACCACGTCGATGGTGGGGCCGATCAGGTTCGTGATGACCGGCGTCATCCCCCGCTCGTCCATTTCCACCAGCACGTCGGCCGTCACCTGATGGCCGTCGTAGTAGTCCTCGTCCATCTGCGCGTCGCGGCGCCAGTTAGGCTGCTGGTTGCACTCCCAGCGGATCCGGTCGGCCGCGCTGTCGCTGAGCATCCGCCGCTTGATCTTGGCGCGGTACTCGGCAACCGTCATCGGCCGGCACAGGGCGGTCTCGGCGATGTCCTTGCGCTCGCCGCGGCTCGGGTGCGTCTGGTAGATGGCCACTAGCCCAGCAGTCCTTTGCGCCGACGGCGCGGGTTCGGCAGGGTCTTGCGGACCTCAGCGGCCGGCCGGGAGTCGCCGTGCAGCGCGAACAGGGCCAGGTACTGCAGGGCGTCCTGCGGGTGGCTGAAGTCGTCTTTGTCCGGCTCGTCGCGGTAGATCAGCTTCCCCGTGATTTGCATGCGCCGGTAGTGATAGCCACCGAGAAAGCCCTTGCGCAGCACCCGGCACGACGGGCTCATGAGGAAGCTGGGCGTGCCGGCGTCCATCCGGCTCAGGAAGTGCACCACCGCGTCCTTGCGGGGGATAAACGAGTTCGTGCGAGCGGCGACCATGCGGAAGCCATTGGCCTGCAGCACCTGGAAACAGGTGGCCTCGTCGGTCTCGGCCGGGGTGTCGCCGGCCGGGTCGCCGGCGCCGATGATGGTCGATTCGAAATCCCAGCCCGGGAAGCGGGTCGCAAGCTGCGGGCGCACGACCTCGGAACTGAACTGGTCGATGCCCATGCGCTCGCTCACGAACTCCGCGATGATCCGCAGCTGCCCGCGCAGCGTCAGCTGTCCGACGATGCAGGCCGGCGTCAGCCCGAAGTCCCAGCCCAGCAGCAGCGGCAGGCCCTCGATCGGCTTGAGCTCGACGTCCGACACATGGACGTCGTCGCGGTACTCGGGATAGACGGGCCGGCCGTCGACCACAAAGCCGTATTGGCCCAGCAGGTAGACCTTGATCCACTCCGCGGATGCGCCGGAGACCTGCTGCAGCCAGTAGTCGTAGCCCAGCGGCTGGTTCTCGGCGTTCTCGGCATCGGGGTGCGGCAGGTACTTATTCCCGACCTTGAGCAGCGCGGGGGGCTGCCGCACGAAGTGCCAATCACGCTCGCTGACCCGCGGCGCATCCTCGTCGCCGCCCGGCTCGCGCCGTTCCTCGGCTAGCAGATACCACCAATGGTCGCTATCCGGCGGGTTGGTATCCATGATGAGCCCGGCCTGGGTCAGCGGGGCAATGGACTTGCCGGGGTAGCGCCCCACCCGCTGGCGCAGCGCCAGGACCACCGCGAAGGGCGCCTCGCGCGCCTCGTTGATCCAGGCCAGTGTCAGCTCCAGCGACAGGAGCTTCTTCACGTCCTTGGGCTTGTCCAGCGCCACAAACATGATTTCCGCCTCGACCGTGGTCTTGCCGTCCGGGTGCGGCGCCCGCAGCAGCCCGCGGATGGGCGAGTCGTAGACGATCGGGCAGATGTCCTCGGGCACCCACTCCTGCCAAGTCTTGATGGTCGTGGCCTTGAGCTCGCCATAGGTGTTGCGGACGATCGCGATGCGGGTGCGGCGCACGCCCTGCGCGTCCGGGGCCTGGCTGAAGGCCACCCGCCAGCACTCCATGACGCAGCCCACGGACTTGCCCGAGCCCACCGGGCCCAAGATCCCGCGCACCAGCGCCTTGCTGTGGTGCAGCGGGACCATCGTCGGCGGCGGCCGGTAGCGAATGCGCTGGGTGTGGGCCGACTCCACCGCGCCGGCCACCGGCGGCGGCGCCTGGTGCTGCGCCGCGCCGACGGCCGCCGCCGCCCCCAGCACAAGGGCCGCCATCACGCCGGCATTCCGAAGTCGACGTCGTAGGCGACCAGCGGCACATCCCGGCCATCCCCGTCGTCGCCTTTGCTCAGGCCGTAGGCCTCACGCTCGACGCCGATCAGGTTGCGCAGCGCCTGCGACAGGTCGCGCACCACGGTGGCATGCGCGGGCAGGCTGATCGCCTTGCGCAGCCGGCGTTCCTCGGCGTCCAGGCGCTGGGCCTCGGCCGCGGTCAGCGTGCCGTTGCTGCTGGCGTTGATCGCGTGCTGGCGGCGGGCGGTAATTTCGCGATCAATCAGGTCATCGAAGCCACCGCGGTCAACCACCACTTCCGCCAGCTGCTCGAACAGCGCGTTCGTGATCTGCCGGCCGCGCCGGATGTCCCGGCGGTGAATGCGGACGACGGTGGCGACTTCGGTGGCGGCTTCCTCGATCGCGGCCTCTTGCTCAGCCGGATCCGCGCGTTGCTCATCGCGCACCTGGTTGCGTCGCAGCATGTCTTTCGCCCGTTCGCGGGCCGCGTGCTCCAGGTCGGGGGTCCAGCCCTCGCGCTTGACGCGGCGACGAATGCCGGCCTCGGAGATATTGCCGTCGCGGCGTGCGATTTCGCGGACGGACAGGATGCCGGCGCGGTATTGGCGCTCGATCGTTGTCCAATCAGGCTCTTGGGCTTTCCGCTTGCTTGCCACGCTGCCTCCGTAGGATCTTGCTGCCGGTAGAAAGCCAGGCAGCCAGGCCCGGCTCTCTCCCTCATCCCCCCGGCCCCCTTCTCCCTCTCTCGCGAGGGGATCTGGCCGAGCAGTTGAGGCGGACGGTATCGGGGCATGCGTCGCACGGGAATGCGGACAGGGGCTTCGCGCTGTGAAAGTTCTAACAGCGCGCGTCGCAGCGTTTTTAGGGGCTGATTGGGCTGCAAACCCGCATGGCTACGGGGTTTTACGGGGATGTGGATGCGACGGCTGCAGGTTCGCAGGTGCGCACCAGTGCGCCGCAGTTAGCACCGCGGCTGGATTGGGGGTGCTGGGGGTGGATTTGCGCAAAGGAAAGCCGCCTGGGGGCGGCTGGTGCCTTGGTGGCTCAGGGGCGGTGTGATGATCCCCTGGCTCAGCGCAGCAGGCGGCTCGGCACGGCCATCAGCCTTGCGACATTCCGCTGCACCTTGCGCAGCTGCTCGATGTACTCGACGTGCTTTGCGCCACAGGGGCAGCGGTTTTCGGCGCGGGCAGGTGGCAGCTCATTGAGGACGGCTACGAGCTCAACGGCGAGGGTATTCACTTGCGTGGCCATAGGCGGCTCCTTGGAGGCGCGTGCCGCGTGCGCGTGACGCGCGGCAGGCGGCGGTGGGGCCTCAACGGCCAGACGCCACGGCTGTAGCGATGAGCGGGGACCATCCGAAACCGTCCTGCAGCCAAAGCATTTCGCAGCTGTGCCAACCTGCTCACAGGTGGTCGTCGCCGTCCCCGTAACGCCACTCGCACATGGCGCTTCAGCCGAAGCAGTTGCTGGCGCCGATGAAAACGGCTCCGTCGCTTCTTCCGGTGGATCGGCATGGCCACGCCAAAACGTCGTCCGCGGATCTCCACACTGGCATCGATCGTGCAGCCGTAGTTGACGATTTCGACGTGCCACTTCTCGCCCGGGCCTGGCTTCGCGCGGTGCTGTGGGACGCGGGCGCGGCGGGTCATTGCCGGACCTCAAATTCCTGCGGGGCCGTCTGTAAGCTATCCCGCGCGAGTCGCAGCGCCGTCAGGGCGTCGGCCTGGACACTCCAAAAGCCGGTCCCATCCGAAACGCTGGCTTGAATGGCCTTACGCGCCGCTACCAGCGGGGCGTCCTCATCATGCTCTACCGACAACCCTCTGCCGGCCAGAAGGTCGTCAATAATCACGCCGACCGGCACGCCCGTGCCATGCCGCTCATCGAGCACGCCTTTGGCATTGGCGGCGGCGCAGAAGGGGCACCAGGGCCCGTGCTCGCGATCGCGCTCAGGCAGCGGGCCGGCCTCCAGGGACCGGATCGCTTCGTTGAGCACGTCGACAGCACCGAAGCTCATGCCTCAGCCCCCTCCACGATGAACCAGTCCCGGGCCAGCATGTCGGGCTGGCTGGCCGTCCAGACGCCCAGGCGGCCCTGCGCATCCCGCATGTCGATGTGCGGGCGGTAGCTCACCTGCGTGCCCTCGGGGTACATGGCGTTCAGCGGCAGCCGGCTCACGGTGAACTCGCTGCCGGCGACGAAGTAGAGGTACATGCCCTCCCCGTTCCAACCAGCCCGCGCCACCTTGTGTCCGGCCAGCAGCGCCTCGATGGCGAGGCCGAAGTTCATGGCGTCGGTGGGCTCGTAGGCCGCCTCGAAGGCCGCGGCCGGCGACCAGCTTTCGTAGCCGTCCGGGTAGACCACCTTGTAGCCGGGCTGGCCGTCCCTGGCCGCCGGCTCGGCGTGGATGATTTTGGTCCCGATGTATCTGTGCATGACTCACTCCGATTCGATGGGGTGCCCCGCGCTTGCGGCGGCGGGGCGAGCCGTGTCCCACGGATTGAGCGCAGCTAGCCATAGCCGCTGGGCTTGATGCCCGGGCGCTGGCGCCACTGGTCGCCGTGGCCGCTGTCGGTGGCGCGGCTGCCGCTGGGGGACGGGGGCGGCGCCGCAAGCGCAGCCTGGCCGGGGGGCTGGGGCCAGACCGCGAACAGAATCACGATCCACAGCGAGAACCGGGGGAGCAGCAGGAACGAGCGCCGCATTAGTTCCCCACCCGTTCCCCACCGATACCGAACCGGGTCGGTACGGGTGTGGGATTCGCGAAAAAATGTGCCACGTGGAACACCCTTCCCCTCAAAAGACGCCGACCGCGTGCTGCGTGGTGTAAGCCCAATCCGCCATGAGCATCGCCTCGGCGCGGCCACAGTCCTTCTTGCGGCTCAGCTGCGGCCCGGCCGCGGGAAAGCGGTTGAGGGCGACCGCGCGGCTCGCGTCCTTTTCCTTGCCGATCAGGCCGTGGTGCTTCTTCCACTTCTGCGGCCGGACCAGCACGCGGGGCAGCTTGAGGCAGCCGACGCAGCCCCGCACCACGCCAAAGCTCTCGCCGAATCGGAAGTTGCTGTTGGCGCCCTGCTGCACCGGCTTGCCGGTCTTCGGGTCGCGGCGGGTGATCGCCTGCACATGCTCGAGCGCCACCAGGAAATCGGCGCCCGTGTGCCGGCGCATGTAGATCCGCAGAATGCGGCCGAGCTCGTCGGCATTGACCTCATGGCCACCCGCGGCCCGCGGCATGGTCGGCATGTCGTGCGCATAGACAAAGCAGCCGTCAGCCAGCACGGCAATCGCCCCGGTCTGCCCGGGGTCGATGCCGATGGTGACGCGCAGCGGGCCGGCGCTCATTCGACAGCCATCCCGGCGGGCTCCCGCGCGTCATCTTCCTCGTCGTCTTCGATGCCGGCCAGCGGGTCGTCATCCGGGTAGCCCGGATCCTCGGCACCCTCGCCGTCGCCCTCATCGTCGTTGACGAGATCCAGCACGCTCTGATCGTCGCCGTCGTCGGCGCCCTGCTGCTCGTCGTCTTCGGCGCCGTCGTCCGGGTCCATGCCGTTGAGCTCGGGCTGCGTCGACTCGCAGATGATGTCCACCACCTTGCGCGTGTTGCACGCAAGGAACCACAGCGTCGCCTGGGTGGGGTAGGTATTGATCTTGAACTCGGCGCGGACCTGGGCGCCCTCGAGCGGCGTCAGCACGACGTCCTTGAGCACCGCGCGGCGGAACTTCACCTTCTCGCCAAGGCCGGTCTCAATCTTGAGGTCGCCATCGTCAATGCCGGTGGACAGCGGCACGGCCTTGATGTCGCCCGAAAGCAGGTCGCCGTCGGCGTTCCAAAGGTGGCCCATGACCGCCTCGAAGCTCTTGCGCGACGAGAAAAACGGCGTCGCGGATTGGCGGTCGAAGATGGCGACGAAGCTGATGGTGCAGGCGGGTTCGCCGGTGTCATCCCCGGCCTTCTCGCTCCGCAGGTTGACGTTGTTGATGGTGGCGTGGGCTTTGATTTTCATGCGGTCTGTCTCCGTTGCTGTCGGGGCTGCTCACTCATGACCCGCTTGAGTTGCCGGTAGGCCGCCCAAACGCGCGGGTCGTGGCGCGAGGGCAGTTGAACGTCGAAGTGCTCCAGGGCGATGCGCTCGATGCCGGTCAGGAACTGGCCGTAGGCGACCTTGCTGGTGAGCGTCTTCGAGCTCCGGTAGGTCACGCGCGACTCGCCGGTGATTGGGTCGCTGTACTCGACCGTGCCGAGCAGCTGCTCGCACAGCGAGGCCCACATTTCCTTGTGGTCACAGCCGGCGTGCAGCGCGAGAATCCCGCACCAGGCCTGCGCCAGGTTGTGTTGCGACAGGGTGCGGTCTTCCTCCCACCACCAGATGCCAAGGTGCAGGAACTGCTTGCCATCACCGGCCTGCCCGGGAACGTGCCGGCGTAACCTCGCCACGACGTCGTCCACGTCCTCGCGCCGGCGCAGAACCTGCTGCAGCACGGGGCGCTCGAAGTTAATGGCCACGCGGCGCGCCCCCCTTCTTGGTTCGGGTGAGCCGGTAGCGCGCCGGCGCATTGCTGGGCGTGCCCTGCCGGCGCGGCTGGATCTCGACCAGGCCGCGATGCTCGAGGTAGAGCAGGATCGCGTAGACCCGCCATTTCGCGATCCCCGCCTGCCCCGCAATCTGCGCAGTGGTGAAGGCCCGGCGGCGCTTGCGCGGCGCGCCGGCCTCCAGATCCATGAGGGCGTCCAGCACGCGATTGCTGTGCTCTCGACGCCGCTCTTGGGCCTGGCTACGAATCGCCACGCTATGCACCGTGCTGCCGGTAGCGGGCCTGAATGGTCAGCGCCAGCAGCGCGAACTCGTCGCAGCGTGCAAGGCGCAGCAGCGTGCGGTCGCCGTGGATGCCGAGCTTGCCCTTGTGACAGCAGCGGCACAGCGGAATCGCGAGAAAGTCGCTGGACTTCTGGCTGCCGCCGGCCGGCGCGCGCAGGTGGTGCGCCTGCGTCACGGTCTCTTGCACCTGGCCGAGGACGGTACACAGCACGCAGCGCATCGCCCGAATCTCCGCCAGGTAGGCCTGGGCAATTACCCCGACCTCCCGCGCCATCGGAGCGGGATCGGCAGCGGCCGGGGGGATGCGGGCAGTGGCGGCCCCGCCGTCCGCTCGATTGCGACAACCCGCACCGTCCGCCCCCGCAGTCCGACGAGCAAGCGCGCCAGCTGCAGGTCGTCCTCGGCGCTGGTTGTCAGCGTCAAGCGGCGCGGGCAGATCGTCCGGCGGCCGCCAGACAGCTCGACTTGAAAAGTCCGGGAGGGGCACGTCATTCCCCCGCCGCGGCCAGCGGCAGCCCTGGCGTCAGGCCCTGCATGCGGCGATGTTGGATAGCGACGTATTCGGGGTTGAGCTCGCACCCGATCCAGCGCCGCGCCAGTCGCTCGGCGACGATCGCGGTTGTGCCGGCGCCCATGAAGGGGTCGAAGACCACATCGCCTGGCCGGCTGCCGGCGAGGATGCAGGGCTCGATCAGCTTTTGCGGGAAGGTCGCAAAGTGGGCGTCCGGGCAAGGTTGCGTCGATACAGTCCAGACGCTGCGCTTGTTGCGGGTGGTGCCCTCCCACGGCACGGATCCGCACAGGTTGCTGTCCGTATTCTCCGGGCAGCCCCTTGCCGAGCCGGGCTTTCGCGCCTTGTTGCCGGACCTGCCGACCTCGCGACTGAAGGCGACCACATCACGCGGCTCATCGCCTCGCGCCCAACCGCTAGGCCATCGGCCGGCCCGCCGGGTGTAGCCCTGCCCCATGGGGCTCTTGATTTTGTCCGGCGCATTGGGCTCGCCGTAGCTTGCCGGCTCCGCGATCGCCTCCTGGTCGAAGTAGTACCGCCGGCTCTTGCTGAGCAGGTACACCATTTCGTGGGCCGATGTGGTCCGGTCCCGCACGCTGCTCGGCATCGGGTTCGGCTTGTGCCAAACGATTTCGTCGCGCAGCCACCAGCCATCGGCCTGCAGCGCCATAGCGACCCGCGCCGGCACCATCATTCGATCCTTGGGCTTCAGGCCGGTTTCGACGTCCCTATTGGAGCGACAGACTACCTCGCGGCCGCGCGTCCGGGTGCTGAATTGATGGCCTGCTTGCGGCGTCACGCAGCCGCCCTTGCTTACATAGCTATCGCCCAGGTTCAGCCACAGGACGCCATCGTCGGCCAGCACGTCGCGGACGCTGCGGAAAACATCGACCATCGCCTCGACGTACTCTCCGAGCGAGCGCTCCAGGCCGATTTGCCCCTCGGTCTGGTAGTCCCGCAGGCCAAAATACGGCGGGCTGGTCACGACGCACTGCGCGACGACGCCGGCCGCGTGCATGCTGCGCATCGTTTGCCGGCAGTCGCCGATGTGGGTCTGACCCAGCATGTTTAGATTTCGCCCCTACGTTGTAGGCGCGAAAAATGAACATCGGCGCCCTGCCCGCACTGCACCGCGGCGACGATCGGCCGCACCCAAATGGGCGCGCTGTCGAGCACGAAGGTTTCGCCGGACCAGGCCAGCAGCAGCGTGCGGGCCATGACATTGGCGATGGCCGTGGCGGCATCGGGCGGCACGGCGTTGCCGATGCGCTCGCGCCAGGCGCTGTCGCTGTTGCCGTCGAGCGCGAAATGCTCGCCGGGCACCAGCAGGGATTGCAGGGCGGCCAGCTCCAGCGTTGTGAAGGGCCGGTGCCAGGTGCCGTCATCCGCCAGAATCACGCACTGCAGGCGGTCGCTGGGCGCCGGCAGCCGCGGGTCGGCGACGTTGCCGCGGCCGCTGTCGTGCCGGATGCTGCCCGTCACCGCGCCGGCAGGGTCTACCCACGGCACCACGCCGTAATGGCCGGCCGTGCGGTAGTCGGCTCGGGCCGCGGCGTCGACGCCGGGCCGCGGGTCCGCCACGGCAAAGGCGCCGTGGCCGGTGGTGCTGCCGGAGATAACGGCCCCGGCCGGGTCGCGCGCGGCTGTCACTCGGTATTTGCCGCCGTAGGCCAGGGCCGGCCGGGGGTCCGCAACCGCCACGCCGCCGCCTGCCGGGCCGCGGCCGGCGGTAACGCAGGCGCTGGGGCCGTCGCTGCGCACCACGCGGTACACGTTGTTGTGCCGGACGCCGGCCAGGCGCGGGTCGGCCACGCTGAAGCGGCCTTGGCCCGGGCTGCGCTGGCCGGTCACGGTGCCCATGTGGCTAGCCCAAGGGGCCACGCCCCATTGGCCGTATTCGGCGGCATTGGCCGGCCGGGGGTCGGCGACGGCCAGCGCGCCGCTGCCTACGCGGTCGGCGCCGGTCACGGTGCCCGCTGGCCGCGCAGCATCGACCACGGCCAGCTTGTTGCGATGGGCATTTGCCGACCAGCTGCAGCGGGGGTCGGCGACGCTGAATGCGCCGTTCATTGGCCCGGCGGCGCCGGTGACGGTGCCCGTAGGCTCGGCCCAGCGGCGCACACCCAGCACGCCGTCGTGCGCCGGCGTAATCGCGTAGTCGCGCAGAAAGCCATCCTCGACGGCCAGGCGGTTCAGCGATCGCCAGTCCTTGCCGGCCTCCACGAAGGCCAGCCGCACCCAGGTCTTCCAGTGCAGGCTAGCGACGCGGTGCATAGGCCCGCCGGCCGCCATGTCGCCGGCCAGCGGCATGCGCTCCAGCACGCTGCCCACGCTGCGCAGCGGCGTCGTCTGCGGCTGGTACAGGAACGGCGGCACCTTGGCCTGTTGCCGGGCCACAAGCAGGAAGCGCCGGCGGCTTTGCGCCAGGCCGCCCAGCTCGCCGCAGTCATGCGTGGTTTCGGCCACCGCGTAGCCGTATTGGCGCAGCAGGCTTTCGATGGTGTCCAGCAGCGGCCGGCCACGGTTGGCGATGCGCGGCACGTTCTCCAGCAGGAAGAACTCGGGCGGGTCATCGGCCCAGGCCTCCAGCGCCAGCCACACGCCGCGCACGGTCAGCCGATTCAGGGCCTGGTACTTGGCCGTCGTGCTCTTGGCCTGGCTCAGCAGCCCGGAAAATCCCTTGCAGGGCGGGCTGGTGAAGACGATATGCGGCCGCTCATTGCCCGCGGCACGGCGCAGGTCCGCCGGCGTGGTTTCGCGCCAACCTGCCGGCGGCGGCCGGCCGTAGAAGTCGGCGTATTGGTCCGCGTCGAACAGGTCCAGCAGCGTGCCCGGGGCGCCGCTCAGCGCCTCGAAGTCGCGCAGGCCTGCGGGGTCGCAGTCCACGCCGCCCAGGCAGCGGTATACCGCCTGCCGGCTGCCCACCCGGGCGGTGCCGCGGTTGAAGCCCCGCGCGCCGCCGCCCAGGCCGCAGAACAGGTGGAAGTGTCGGATCTCGGTGCGCACAGGGCCTCCCATCTTGGTGTTGTTGTTCACTCGCACAGCCCCTGCAGCCCGCCCAGCGCGGCCAGCGACCGGCGTATCTCCCCGACGCTGTACCGGCGCAGGTCCATTTCGCAGACCCGGCAGTGTGGGTAGTAGCCCAGCGACCGGGCCAGGCGGCGCACGCGGAAAAACGAGGCGTCCGCGGGCAGCCAGCTACGGCAAACCGGGCAGTGCAGTTCGTCGCCGGAAGGCGTTTCCCGCCGGCGGTTCTCGGCCAGCTGCGCCTCTCGGCGGCCGCGCGGCAGCACCGGGCAGTAGGCCACCACAGCCATCAGCGGCCCGACCCAATCGCCGGACGCACCGGCGCCGTACTGCCGTCGTGCCGCAGCCGCTGCGCGCCGCCGCCCTGCCCGCCTGTGGCTGGCTCCATGCCGTAGGCAGCACGGACGCCGCCTGGCTTCTCGGCCAGCGCCTCGATGATCGCGACCGGCGCGGCGCCATAGCTCGCCACGGCCATGTCCCGCGGGTAGGCGCGCAGCATCTGCTCGATCACCAGCGCGTCATTCCAGGGCGGGCGCTCGTGGCCCAGCGGGTCGCCGCGCAGCTGGCGGTGCACGATCGCCGCCGCATCGCTCTCGCTCTTGGCGTACTTGTGCGCCTCGCAGTACCGCGGCCCATCGGGCGTCTTGCTGTCGACGGGGTAGTGGCCGACGTTGCGGCACCGGCCTTCCGGGATCGCCCAGGCGCAGCGCGGCGGGCCCTGCTGACCGTCGCCATCGCGCTCCGACTGAATCCGGTCGCAGGCCTCGCGGATGTGCGCCGGCACGGGCACCACCTTCTGCCGGTTGGCCACCTGGTCGCAGGCCTGCTCGATCAGTTCGATCGGGTAGGCCTTGAGCACCCGGCTCAGGTTCTCCAGCTGGTCGTCGGTGACGATTGAGGCCGCAGGCCAGCCGGCGTAGAGGCGACGGATGATGCGCTCGAAGTCCTCGAGGTCGATTTCACGCATCGGCTGGTTCCTCCGGCGCCGGCGCCTGCTCCTGGCTGGCGAAGTAGGCGGCCGCCCGGTCGCGGAAGCTGCCCCGGCCGGTCACGCCGCGCGCCCGCAGGGTGCCGTTCGCCAGCGCTTCAAGGCGCGGCCCGTCACGGCAGATGAGCTCGAGCTCGTCGTAAACCGTTTTGCGCTCGTTGTCGCCGCGGTGATGGGGCGAGTGGGCGATGCCGTCGATCGCGAGCTTGATCTGCTCGACCGTGTAGCCGTCCTTGAGCCGACCGATCACCGCCTTGTGGCGCTTGCCGTCCGCCGTCTTGAACACGGCGCCGACCCGGCCGCGGGCTTTGCACCAGTACGCGAAGACCTCCGCGGCCTGCTGCTCCAGCTTTCGCTGCTGAGCCTTGCGTGGGCCGCCTTCCGCCTGCCCCGGCTCGTCACCCAGCAAGTCCCTGTCACCAGCCAACGGTGCCGCCGCAGGCGGGACAGGGTTTGGTTTATCTCCTTCTCCCTTTCCTTCTCCCTTTCCCTTTCCCTCTGCCGGCGGATTTCCCCCCTCGTTCGGAACTGGTGGGGAACTCGTTACGACACTGAGGAAGTTGTACTCGTCGTAGTTCTCCACCTGGCTGGGCTCAGGCAGCGGGTGTACGGCACGCGGCTTCTTTGGTGACTGGTACTTTCGGAAATTGCGGATGCAGCCGTAGCCCCGGTTCCGAACCTCGTAGTGCTCAATCTGCTTGTGTTCCACCAACTCGACCAACAGCGGGGCGATTTCGACGGTGTCCGCGGGGAACAGCCGCATCTTCAACAGCAGCGGCTTCCACTCGAAGATGCCGTTGTCGTCAGCCTCGTTCCGCAGCCCGATGGCCAGAAGGCGCGCCCAAGGCGACAGCTGCACGAAACCCTCGTCGGTCCACTGGCCCGGATGAATGCTGCGGATCCTCGCCATCAGCAGTCGTCCGGCGTGTTCTGGATGGCGTCTGCCTGGAATTCTTCGAGGCAGTCGCTGCAGACCGCGTACTGCGGGCGGTCATTGGGGTATTGGCACTCCCGGCAGATCCTGTTTTCGGGAAAGGTGGTGCGCCGGAAGGTCGGCATGCGGCGCAGCGCCTCGTCGGCGAGATCACCTTCATTCATCGTGGGGCTCCCCCGTGGGCAGAAAAGACAACCGACGCCCCAGGCCGCGAGCAGTGGAATAGCCGACCGCCATGGAGGGAGGACCGTGCGCGGTGAGGTTGCGCGGTGGCGGGGCCTGGCTCGCGACCCTTAGCGGGGCGCCGGTTGAACTGAACGGGTCTCAAGTTTTGTCTCCCTTCGGCATTCCACTGCCGATCCGGTAGGGCTGCGGCTACAGCGCCGCGGTGTCTTCGTCTTCCTGGCGCAGATGCGGGGGGATGAACCGGCCGAGCCGCACGGCAGCGCCCCGGACGCGATCGGCTCGGGTCGTGTCCAGCACGTCCGGCCACTGACTCAAGGCGCCATGCGTCAAATCCAGCTTCGTTGCGGCGCGGGTGAGGTTTCCGTCGCCCAGCAGCTCGATCGCATCCGCTTTCGTCATCTTCGCCATGACCCGAATGTAAGTGCATTAACCGTTTTGCGCAACTTGCGCTGGATGAGTTTCTGGCATAGGGTGCAGTTAGCCGGCTAACCGCTGGCGAGAGTGAACAGGAGATTTCGCCATGGGCGACACAACGGGAATCAGCTGGACCGACCACACCTTCAATCCGTGGTGGGGTTGCGCGAAGATCGCGCCTGGCTGCGATAACTGCTACGCCGCGGCGCTGGACAAGCGCACCGGCGGCGATCACTGGAATCCGCGCACGCCGCCGCGGCTGACCAGCGAGCAGAACTGGAACAAGCCGCTGCGCTGGAACCGGGAGCACCGGCTGGCGCAGCAGCGCGGCCGCGTCTTCTGCGGGTCGATGATGGACTGGTGCGATACCGCTGCGCCTCACGGCGCCAGGGGGCGCCTGTTCGACATTATCGAGCGGTGCGACTGGCTGGATTTCCAGCTGCTGACGAAGCGCGCCACGCTCATTGAGCGGAGCCTGCCCGTCAGCTGGTTGCACAACGCGCACATGCCGAATGTGTGGCTGGGCGTGACCGTCGAGAACCGCGCCTACGGCTATCCGCGCATCGACGCACTGCGGGCAATTCCTGCGGCGGTGCGATTCCTGTCGGTCGAGCCAATGCTCGAGCGCATGCCAGACATCGACCTGACCGGAATTGATTGGGTCATCTGCGGCGGCGAGAGCGGCCCGGGCTGCCGGCCGTTTGATCCGGCCTGGGCCGTAGAGCTAGCGGACCTTTGCGCCGCGGCCGGCGTGGCCTTCTGGTTCAAGCAGCACGGCGGCAACGCGGCCGACAAAGGCGGTTGCCTGCTGGCCGGCCGCGAGCAAAAGCAGTGGCCGGTGGCGGCGTGAGCGTGCGTCAGTGCTCGCTGGGGAGCAGGCGTTTCGCAGCGCGCTCTGCTCTTTTGCGCCGCCAGAGCGGGTCCAGCCCGGCCATGCCGAGCGCTTGGTTGATGCAGAAGCTCGCCACCAGCGGCCAAAACGATCGCAGCGCTATGGCGGCCAGCGCGCAAACGATGGTGATGATCGACGAAACGAGATACCCGATGTGTCGCGTGTCCAAGAACACCTTCACACCACCGACTGCAAGGACCATCGAACCGATGGCGAGGACAATTACGAAGACGTCCATGGTGACTTCCTCCCTCCCCCGCGACGATAGCGGAGTGGGGGCCCCGGGTCACGCCTTGACAGTCGAATTTCCTTCGGTGCACGATGATTCCGCGCCGGCAAATTCCGGCGCCGGGATTGGAACCCCGAAGACTGAGCGCACGGGCGCTCGTTACAGCGCCTTTTTTGTGCCCGATCAATGGTGGGTCAGCGGGGGCGCTTCGGCGCGCCGTACTCAGTCCGGTAGTTCCAACCCCGTTTGGCCCACCGCCTTTCGGATTGGAACCCGTGGCGGTGGTCTTCAAGTTCAGACTGAGGACACTGCCATGTCGCAGATTCAATCCGCCCCGACGGGGCTGGTCTCCCTGATCGACGGCCGCGCCGTCACCGTCAGCACCCAGGTCGCCGAGGCCCTCGGCAAAGAGCACCGCGACGTGCTCCGGCAAATCCGAAACCTGACCGCCGACCTCCCGCAGCAGCACCTGCGCAATTTTGCGCAGGCATCCATCGAAGTCCGCCAGCCCAATGGCGGCGTAGCGACCTACCCCGCCTACCACCTGACCCGCGACGGCTTCACGCTGCTCGCAATGGGGTTCACCGGAAAGCGGGCGCTGCAGTTCAAGCTGGCCTACATCGACGCCTTCAACCAGATGGAGGCGCAGCTTCGGGAGCCGCCGGCGCCCGCCGGCCTGCGCACGCAGCCGCTTCCCGACAAGGACGGCCGCCTGGTGCGGCTGAACACCGAGCTGCCCGCGGATCTACATCGCCGCGTGAAGGTGCTCGCCGCCCTGCGCGGGCAGACGATCGGCCAGGTCGTCGAAACCTCTTTGCGGGTCGCCGTGATGTTCGGCGACGTGCGCCTTCCCCATGACCACAGGAGCAACTGATATGGCGAAGATCACCGCGGCGATCGACACTCCGACGTCGCGCATTTCTGTTGAGCGGACGGCGCCAGGTGCGCCTGGCCTGTCCGTGAACTTCAACGACGGCGATGACCTTGAGGGAACGCTGCACCTGAGCCGGTCTGAGGCGGTGCAGCTGCGGGATGGCATCACCCGGGTGCTGGTGGGCGGCGAGGATTCCGCCAAAGGCATTCTCGGGGCGATGCTGTCGCAGAAGATGGGCTTCGATGTGACGCTGGGCGACCACATCAAGCACAACGCCCAGGCGCTGATGAACATCACGCGGCTGGCCACGCACAGCGCGCCGCGTCGGATCGAAGACGAACAGGGCCCCGACGCTAACGCGTTGCGGCTCGCGGTGGCCGCGATCATTTCGCGCCGCGAAGTGAATGACGAAAACTTCAGCTCGGCGAAGCTGGATTACGACTGGCGCCTGCTCCAGTGCACCGCCTTGTCGAACCTGATGCTGGCCGCATCTGAGTACGCCAGGACGCACCCGGAATGCGACGAGCGCATGGCGTTTGAGCGGCGGCTTGGGGAGTTCCTTGCCGAGGTTGACCTCGCCGCGCAGGAGGCCCGGAAGAAGACCGCGACCGCCGGGAATGCCGAGGTGGCCGCCCATGGATAGCCCGACCGCCGCCAACAGCGTGCCGGCCGACGATCCGCCCAAGGACCGCGACACGCTCATCCACGAAGCGATGGTCGAGACCATCGACACCCTGTTTACGCTCGAAAAAGCCTCGCAGCCCGACATGCCGGCGCAGGATCTGCCCGCCATGGCCGCGGCGCGCATCCTGAGCATCTACATCCCGGAAGATATTCCGAAGACCCAGCAGGAACTGGCGCAGCAGCTGGACGCCGTCGCCGACGGCCTGAGCCAATGTGCATTCCGCGCGCTGCAGGGCGTGCGCTTGCGCGCTGCGATGACTGGCGTGACGTTCGACAAGGCGCATGAAGAAGCGGCCTACCTACGCAACATGCTGCGCCGCGTTGCCGACGAACTGGTGGTGCACCTTCGCCAGACGCCGCTGGAGGTCGCCGGATGAGCCAGCGCTCCAGTAAAAGCCGAGAAAGGCGCATGCGGCGCGCGCTCAAGCGCGGCGTCTATGTCGACCCCCTTATCACCCGGGAGGACGGCTTTCGCGGCCAGCGCCTGGGCGTCGATTCCCACGTTGAGCGCGCACGCCGCGCGCCGAAGACCACCACGCGGAGAGCACCCGAATGACCGCAACAGCCTCATCCACCGTTTTTGCCCCACCCGATCCTGGCCACGGTCGCTACTACATCGGCGGGGCCAACATCGCCGGCATTCTCGGCGTGTCGCCCTACTCCACGCCGTTGGAGGAATACCACCGGATCGTCGGGGACACCCCCGAAATCAACGAGGAAACCCGCCGATTCTTCGCCCGCCGGAAAAGCCTGGAGCCCTTCGCCGCCGAAGTCCTGCGCCAGCGTGGGTTCACCGTTCAGGTGCAGAACCGGCGCTACACCGATGCCGAGTTTCCCTTCTTCAAGGCGGAAATCGACGCCGAGGCCCTGCCCCCGGGCGAGCATGGTCCCGCGAATGGCGAGTTTAAGAGCGTGCACCCGATGGCCGCGGCCGAATGGGGCGAGGACGGCGATCCCGACGGCGCACCTGTCCATGTGCAGGCGCAGTGCCTGTGGGGCCTGGGAGTCACCGGCCGGGATCGAGGGTTCGCCATGGCCGCCATAGGCTTCGACGAGAGCCGTGTCTATCCCCAGCTGGCCGAGGCCGAACTGATCGGCGACATGCGGGCTCGGGCGCGCGAGTTTTGGGAGCAGCATGTGTTGCCCCGCGTGCCCCCGGAACCCACGAGCGTCGGCGACATTCTGCGCTGGGTCGAGCCGGACCCCAACAAGGTGATTGAGGCCACCGACGATCCTGACCTGTTCGCCGCGGTGCGCTCCTACATCGCCGGCAAGGAAGCGTTGAAGCACGCCGAGGACGAGGTCGAGGCCGTGCGCGCCAAGATCAAGCTCGTCATGCGCGACGCCACGACCTTGACCGTCGAGGGCCGGCCGGCCCTGACGTGGAAGCCCAATCGCGACAGCAAGCGCACCGACTGGAAGGGCCTGGCCGAGCACACCGGCTACACGACGGACGAACTGGAGCAGTTCTCGAAGGTTCAGTCCGGCGCCCGCCCCTTCTGCATCAAGCGCGGCTTTTCTCTGTAGCGCGCACTCATCCACCGAGGACCACGATCTATGAGCAGTCAACAACTTCGAGACGCCGCCCAGCGCGGCCAGGCGTCGCCACCCCCCAAATCCTTCCCCGCGATGCTGACGGCCTACAAAGACCAGGTCGCCGCCGCTCTGCCGCGGCACATGGATCCCGAGCGCATGGTGCGGATTGGCGTCACTGCCTACCGGCAGACGCCGCTGCTCACGCGCTGTGACCCGGCCAGTGTGTTCGGCGCCGTCATCCAGTCCGCCCAGCTGGGCTTGGAGGTCGGGTTGCTGGGCGAGGCCTATCTGGTGCCGTTCAAGACGCGCAGGAAGGACGGCGGGCAGTGGGTCGAGACCTACGAGTGCCAGCTGATCCCCGGCTACCAGGGCCTGATGAAGCTGGCCCGCAACAGCGGGCAGATCAAGGACATCTACGCCCACGAGGTCCGGGAGAACGATGAGTTTGAGCTGGAGCTCGGCAGCGAGCGCCGGCTGCGCCACCGGCCGCTGATGCGGCACGGCTTCCCGGCGCCCGACGACGAACGCGGGGAAATCACCGGCTTCTACGCCGTGGCGGTGTTCAAGGACGGCACCTTCACCTTCGAGGCCATGAATCTCGAAAGCGTGTTGCGCATCCGCGACCGCAGCAACGGCTGGAAGGCCGCGGTTGCGGCCGCGAAGCGCTACAGCAAGGAAAACACGTCGCCGTGGGCGACTGACTTCGTGCCGATGGGCTGCAAGACCGCGATCCGCAAGCTGTGCAAGAGCCTGCCGCGGTCGCCCGAGCTGCAGTCGGCACTGAGTCTGGACGACGACGCGCAGCGCGGCCGGCGCCAGAACCACGCGCTCGACTCGATCATTGAGGGGGAATACCAGCCGCTGCCCGAGGCGGAGCAGCCCGAGGGCGACGAGCCGGCCGACGACGAGCCGCCGGCGAGCGATGCCGCCCCGGCCGAGCCCAGCGGCGACAGCCCGGAAGGGGACGACGGCACCGCCGAACCGCCGGCCACCGCTGCCAAGAACGGCAGCGCTTCGGCCTCGCAGCAATCCATGAGCGTGGAGTGACCCCATGAAACTGACAGAACTGACGGTGCGCAACTTCATTGGCGCGCGCGAAATCTCGCTTGCGCCCCGCACCCCCCTGGTGCTGCTGGCCGGCGATAACGAGGCCGGCAAGAGCAGCGTGTTTGAGGCGGTCAACCTGGCCGCCACTGGCGAAATGGCCCGGGTCAAGCTCAAGCGCGATTTTGGCGATGTGGTCAGCGATGGCGCGAAGGACGGCGCCATCTTCCTGCGCATGCAGGGCTCCGACGGCGAGCCGCGCAAGGCCTCCTACGAGGTGCCCAAGGGCAAATGGGCGGAGTCCCCCATGCTCACCCAGCCCGCGGTGCGCTACTGCCTGCAGCCGGGGGCTTTCACCGCGCTCGACACAGCCGATCGCCGCCGGTTCCTGGTGCGGCTCACCGGCGTGTCGGCCGACGTCGAGGCGGTGCTGCGGCGCATGGAGCAGCGCGGCATCCCGAAGGGCGTCATCGAGGCGCTGGCGCCGACGCTGCGCACCCGCGGCGCCGGCATGGAGAAGGCTTGCGACGAGGCCAAGACCAAGGCCCGGGAGTGCAAAGGCGCCTGGGCGGAAATCACCGGCGAGAAGTGGGGCGCCGTTAAGGCGAAGGCCTGGAGCGTGGGCGAGGTCCACTACTGCGCCGAGTCTCACCAGAAGGTCCGCGCGCGCGTCACCAGCCTCCGCGCCGAACGCGATGAAGCGCAACAGGCCATCGGGCGGATTGAGGGTGAACTCGAGCACTGCAAGGCACAGCGCGAGCGCCGCAACCAGCTGCCCGGGCTCAAGGCGGAACTGAACAAGCTGGACGAGGCCGTGGACAAGGCGCAGGCCGCCTACGACGAGGCACAGGCCGCGCTGACGGATGCGATCGTGGCCGCTGGCCGGCCGGCCACCGCAGGCGGCGCCGTTGCCACGGCCGCCTGGGTGCTGCGCGAGTTCGCGGATCTGGTCGAGAAAACGCAGGGCGTGGCCAGCGGCAACAGCGTCAAGGCCTGGGACCGGGTGCCGGCGGCCCTGGAGGTCGGCAACGCGATCGAACAACTCGAGGCCGCCTACCCCGACGAGGCGGCGCCGGACATCGAGAACGATGACGACGACGAGCGCCGGTCGCTCGAGGACGCGGTCTCCGCGGCCGACATCGCGCTGCAGGCGCGCAAGGACGAGCGCGCGACCCACGAGCGCAAGATCAACACGATCGAGAACGAGGGCCTGATCGAGGCCGAGTCAACGCCGGAAGACCTGCAGCAGGCCCAAGCCAAGTTCCAGCAGCTGGACGACGCCCTTGATGCCGCCCTGTGCGACAAGGAAATGCTGGACAAGGACGCCGCCACCGCCGAGGCCGCGGCGCAGCGGACCAAGCGCGCCGGCGAGCTGAATGACCTGATCGCCGGCTATGCCGCGGCGGCCGAGGCGCTGGGCCCCGGGGGCATCCACGCGGAACTGGTGGCCGAGAGCCTGGACCCGGTCAATCAGAAGCTGGCGGATATTGCTGCCCTCGCCGGCTGGCCGGTCGTGACGATCGACGCGGAAATGACCGTCCGCGCCGGCGGGCGCCGCTTCGATTTGCTGGCCGAATCGGGCCAGTGGCGGGCGAACGCCATGCTCGCGGTGATGATCGCGGCAATCAGCGGTAGCCGCTTCATCATGCTGGACCGCGTCGACGTCAACAGCGTGAAGCACCGCGTGAAGCTGCTCACCTGGCTCGACAAGTGCGCCAACGGCGCAGACCTGCTGGACGGCGCGCTGCTGATGGGCACGTTCAAGCAGCGGCCCACCGGCCTCCCCCCGAGCTACACGACGGCCTGGCTTGAAGGCGGCAAGGCGGATGTGTCATGAGCGCCGAAATCGGTCCGCCGGCCGCCGGCCACCTGTTCGCCGCGCAGCATCTTGACTTCAGCAACCGCATCGGCCTCGTCGTGTTCAGCAGGTACAGAGCCCACATGGCCGACCCGCTGACGATGCGGGAGCACAGCGACGATGTGCCCATCGTTGAACCGACCATGACGCTGCAACTGGACGAGGCGCAGCAGCTGCTGGATGAGCTGTACCGAATCGGCCTGCGGCCATCGGTTTCGAGCGGAGACCAGGCGGCCGAACTCGCGGCCGTGCGCTCGCACCTTTCCGACATCCGCGCGCTCGCCGGCGGGCTCCTGCAAGAGGACGGGGTGACGCTCGGCTGGAACCAAGGGGGGCAGCCATGAACTTCCGATCGCCCCTGGAATGGCCGACCGGCTGGCCGCGCACGGCGGCGGATAAGCGCGTCGAATCCCGCTACCGGATCTCGCCCAGCGCGGCGACGGAAGACCTGGAGCAGGAACTGCGCAAGCTGGCCAGCACTGACTGCCTGACCGTGGTCACGACGAACTGCCCGGTCTCGACGCGCGGCCGGCCCTACGCCGGCTCGCTGGAAGACCCCATCGAAGACCCCGGCGTGGCCGTCTACTTCGTGGAGAGCGAATCGGAGCGCCGCATGGCGCTGGCCTGCGACGCCTTCCGCCGCCCCTACGAGAACCTGCGGGCGCTGGCGCTGGCGATCGGCGCAATGCGGCAGATCCAGCGCACCGGCGCGAGCGGGCTGATCGAGAAGGCTTACGCCGGCTTCGAGGCCCTGCCGCCCTCGGAGGGCTGGCGGGCCGTCCTGGGGCTGGCCGCGTGCGCGACGCTCGCAGACGCCGAGCAGGCGGCGCGCCGGCTGCGCCAGAAGCACCACCCCGACAAGGCGGGCGGGTCCGGCGTTGCCTTCCGGGACATCAACGAGGCGCTGGAGCAGGCGCGCGGGGAGCTGCAGCGATGAAGGCGCCGCGGTATTCCGAAATGCTGGCGGTGACGCTGGCGCTGGCCTGGCCCGCCGCCGCGCTGGTCGATGTGGTGCACAGCGACGGGCGGCTGCCGTGGTGGCTGCCGCTGGCCGTGCTGCTCACCACCGGGCTGCCGGCCGCAGTTGCCTATGCGGCAGGCCGGCGGCGCCAGCGCGACGCCGTCGTGGCCTCTGCAGCATCGCTCGAGCAACTGCGGCAGCTGGTCGGCCCCGAGCCGCTGGCCAGCATGCAGGCGGCCTACCGGGAGGGCGAGCGTGACGGCGAGGCCATTGCGACCTACCGCGGCGCCGGCCACCCCCACCCGCGTCAATACGGCCTTGGCTACCAGCGCGGGCTCAACAAGGCCGCCAGCCGGCGCGTGAACGCAATCTATCGGAGGGCCAACGGATGACGCAGCACAAGCCAAAGCAGTACCTGGGCTACCTCATGAATACGACCATGACCGGGCTCCTGCTCAGCGCGGCGATCTTCTCTGCTGAGTGGGTCGAGAACGTGGCCTGCTTCCTCATGTTCGTGGTCGCGACGCTGACGATGCTGCTCGTCGTTTCGGACACGCAGAAGTGGGTGGAGAAGCCCGGCGGCACCCGCTTCGCCTGGGTGTTTCACGCCGCGAACATCATGCTGGCCGCTTCAATGGGCTGGTTTGCGACGGCGCTGTGGTACGCGCTGGGCTGGACCGCTTACACCTGCCGGGTCGAGGCCGCGCGCCGGGGGCCAGCAGCATGAGCGAGAGTCGCCGCGTGGGCCGCATGGTGGGCAGCAGCCGGGTCTTGGGAATGGTGGCCTTCGCTGCCCTCGCAGCGAGCGAGCGCGAGGCGCCGCTCGCCCTGCCCGAGCCTTCAGACCGCGGCCGCAAGCGCCGTGAGCGCAGCCCCGAAGAACAGCGCCGGCGCATGAACAAGGCCGAGAAGAAGCGCGCGCGCAAGGCCCGCCAGGCGGCGTGGATCCGCGAAAAGCGCTGGATCGCCCTGCGGCAGGAATACGTTGACCAGGAAAAGGCGCGCGGCGCGCGCATGTTCATGGGCACCCCTGACCACTGGTTTGACGACCGACTGTGGTGCTGCCCGAACGGGCACGTGGGCCGCTGCTACCTCAAGAGCGAGGCCCTCGGCATCGACGCCTGCCTTTCATGCTTTGAGCCCGTCCGCTTGTTCCCGCCGGATCTGACTGAGGTCGAGTTTCGGCGTCGCCTTGGTCTGCCGCCCGAGCCATCCAAACCAGGCGCCGGCCGCCGGCAGACGACGTGTAACGGCCCGGCGCCCGACGATCGAACCTAACCATGGAGCCTGCAATGAGCTTCCGCGTCGCCGGCATCTGCAATGCCTACGAGTCTGGCTACGGCCATCACGACCGTGACCTTCCCAACCCCTACAGCACAGGCAGCGACGAGTACCACGCCTACGCCTATGGCAAAGAGGTCGGTGCGGAGCGCGCCGCGGCGGGCGCGCGCGACCAGCCGGCGCCTCGCGACGACCCCGAGGCCCTGCGCGCCGAGGTTGACCGGCTGACCGCCCTGCTCAACAGCCCCGAGCTCGTTGAGTTCCGCGACGCCGTCGTGCGCGAAGCCGCCCACCAGCGTGAGCGCTGGCCCGAAGGCCATGACCGCGACAAAACCCCCGAGGAATGGCTGTGGCTGGTCGCTTATCTGGCGACGAAGGCGACCCAGGCGAAGCGCTACGGGGATGACGAGAAGTACCGGCACCACATCGTGACCACGGCCGCTGCCTGCGCGAACTGGCACGCCTCACTGCCACCGCCGGACCCGGTGCACGCCCCTCCCCACGATCAACAGGAGCCCGCATGAAAGACCTGACGCTCCGGGAACTGCAAACGCAGCTGCCCTGGACCGTGCACTACCACCGTGACTTCCGGGCCTCGCCCATGAGCCACAAAGACTTCGGCCACGCGCTGCTGCATGTGCAGAAGGCCGCCGGGAAGCTG
Source organism: uncultured Ectothiorhodospiraceae bacterium (assembly GCA_937141935.1). Taxonomy (GTDB): domain Bacteria; phylum Pseudomonadota; class Gammaproteobacteria; order Nevskiales; family Oceanococcaceae; genus MS8. The sequence goes on along the minus strand of CAKZQS010000040.1, from coordinate 118,619 downwards.
GCGGCCGTGGTCAACGATGCCGAGCACGGCGGCAGCGACTTCCCGCCCGAAAGCGTGGACCGCTATGTGGCGGACCTGGTCGTGTGCGCCCTGCGCCTGGCGAACACCTGCCCCGGCCGGACCATCGACCTGCAGCGCGCCGTGGAAGACCGCATCGAGGCCAAGAACGCAGCCGAACTGGCGCGGGTGCCGCAATGACGCTGGGCGACCGAATCAAGCGATACGAGGCCGTCAGCCACTTCACGGCGACCGCCCGGACCCCGCTGATGATCCGCGTCGACGGCCGGGCCTTCCACACCTACACGCGCGGCATGGAGCGGCCCTTCGACCCCCGGCTGACCGAAGCCATGGTGGAGGCCGCGCGCTACGTCGCCAGCGAAATGCAGGGCTTCAAGGCGGCCTACATCCAGTCCGACGAGGCGACCTTCTGCGTGACCGACTACGACCGGGTCGAGAGCCAGGGCTGGTTCGACTACGACCTCATGAAGGTGGTCTCAATCTCGGCCGCGCTGATGACGGCGCGCTTCAACCAGCACATGGGTGACGGCAAGACGCCCGTGTTCGACGCCCGGGCCTTCTCGGTGCCGGCGAGCGACGTCGTCAACGCCTTTCTGTGGCGGGCGAAGGATTGGGAGCGGAACAGCCTGCAGATGTACGCCCGCGCCCATTTCAGCCACCAGCAGCTGCACGGGAAAAAGCGCCAGGCGGTGCACGACATGCTGCACGGCATTGGCAGGAACTGGACGACTGAACTGTCCCCGCAGCAGAAAAACGGGACGTTCCTTATTCAGGGCGAGGATGGAATTACAGAGCGGCACGATATTCGGCCGACCAATTCGGACATCCACGCAGCGATTGGAAGACTTTTCGGAGTCGATGCCGATTTACTCCAAAACCGCGCCGCGCAAAGCGACCGCTGCCAGCGCTGCAACGGCTTTGGCGACATTATGCCCGGGCCGGGCGGCTACATGGACGAATGCCCGGACTGCGAGGGAAGTGGCCGCACGCCCTTCTCGCGTGCGCCGGGTGAATAGGCAGCGGGGTTCGGACGCATGAGATTTTATACACGCTGCCTGCTCAGTAAATGGGGCTTCGGCGACGGCAGCATGCTGGATGACCTGATTTTTGATGCCGGCATTGAGCTGGACGAACACGAATTGCTAATTCGGGTGGTTCGCAGTTTCGTTCTGCCGCAGATCGACCAGCATGTTGACGTTTTTGAGATTGGCTCGATCCACAATCCAATCCGCGCAGACGCCGTGGACGGGAAAAAGGTGGACAACTACTCGGACGATCACGGAGTTCCGCCGCTGACGCCGGAATTTGTGGATGTGCCTGACGATGTGATTTTGCGATTGGCAAGAAGCATGGTGAAACCTAGCCCCCAATCCGCGTCAGCCGACGCCAGGGAGAAATAAACATGGATTTTCTGTTTGAAGCGCAGGATAGAGACCGCACACCTTTCGGAGATAAATGGGCTGGGCCGTCCGCTTTCGAGCCGTGGGAAGAAACGCTTGTTGCGACTTTCGACACACGCGCTGGCGGGGACGGCCAGACTGTCCAGGTTTTTTGCACAGCCACCCCGGCGCGCTTCTACAAGCTCAAGGTTCTGCCGGGAGAGAACAGCGTTGGCACGCCCCAGGGTGCCTATGAAATCAACACCGGCAGCGGTCAGGCTGAGCTTGCCGTGAAGGTCGCCGAGGCCATAAGCAAAGGGATGCTCGGATTTGAGCCCGCTAACGCTGCAACTAAACCGCGCCATGAATAACCCTCAAGAAATCACGCGGCGCGCGGAGCGTCGGCTAAAGCGATTGGTTATGCGCATGGCCGAGAACCGCGCCCAACACCGCGAAGTGCAAAGGCAGATTCAGGACTTCTATGGTGCATATCCGCTGACTGAGGAGCCGCCGAATCTCGACCAGTTTCGAGCGGAATGGATGGGTGGCGATTACCCGGGGGCCGAGAATTGCGGGCCGTGGCAAGGCTGGGTAGCCGCCCTTGAGAATGCAGAAACCGAATACACGCCCGAGCAGATGCGGCTGGCAGAGCTTTTTGATCGGAAGAAGGCGCTCCGCTTAGAGCTTGGGCAAATCAGACGTTCTCTGTGTGCGGTTGGTCGCGGCTTACTCAGGACGCATAACGGCGCGGCGGCTTGCATTGCAGCGAAGGAGTAGAGCGATGGACGAATCCCAAGATAGCAACAACTTGCTGGCCACTTACTTTCGGCGCGCCTGCCAAATCCACACGGACTCCCTGATTGCGCGGTATTTGATCGTCAATTCAGAGGGCCGACTGGATGGCGCGGAAAAGGCCGAGAGGCACAGCGAGTTGTGCGCTTTTTATGTGGCCGTCCATAAGGGGTGCCTCCCGCACGACGTGATGAGGATGCACTTTCCCGATTATCGAAAGGTTCATGAGAAAACCCAGGAACTCACGGACTTTTTGGACGAGCAGATCGGGTTTCCTATCGCCGGCACGCCTGACTACGACGACCTGATCCCCAAGTTCTTTGAGCGGTTTCACGACCTGGCCATGTCGGCGCTGGCGGCCAGCGGTCGCCCCGCCCGAATCCCGGTAGGAGGGTAGAGCGATGGAATTGATTGTCGAGATAACCAGGGCGGCTGTCGCTCACTCAAGGGACAGCGGCCATGCCGCCACTTGGGTTTACCTGGGGCGCGAGCCGATGAAACGGCTAATGCGATGGGCGCGGGAAACCGGCTATGTCGAGAGCGAGGAATTGCGAGAGGGCGCGCACCGGCCCGAGGTGAATGGCCTGCGTGTGTACGAGGTCAACGACGACGAACACCTTTGCGTCGCTTAGGTCGCGGCCGGAGCATTCCATGACCCCCGACCCCACCCGAGCCCGCGAGGAAAACATGAGCCATAGAACCAACTGCACGCACTGCGGCGTGGCCTACGAAGAAACCAGCGAAGATCGCGCCAGCGAGCCGGGTCGTCTGTGCTGGGATTGCTCGACCAGCAAGATGCGAAACGCCTGCCTGGCGTGCAATCGCTGGGGGGTCGATGGAAACGGCTGCTTGATGTGTTGCTGCCCGCCGGAGCGAGTCGCCCAACAGTTTTCGAGGGCTGCGCCGTGACGCCGCCCAACGTCGGGCTCAAAGGCACGCGCTATGTGCTACACCCCGGATTCGTTCGGAGTGCCATAGACGGCGATAGGCACTTCATCGGGGGCTCAAGGCTCGCGCAGCTGTATGGGCTGGACATCCGCAGCCCTGATGTTGTGGTATCCGATTCGCCGGCGTACCAAAGGCGACCGGGCGACGTTCACTTGGGGCCGCGCCGCAAGGGCGACTATCGACTACCTCGCTCAGCGACAGCTCCCTCATCCAGCGATAGCAACGGCGATCACGGCATGGTCGGCATCGACCTCAGTGCCGGTGATGACCGCACCGTGGTGGTCTACGTCTACCGGCTCCCCAACGGCGTGACCCAGGTCCGCGCCCCTGATGTTTCTGACCCGGAGCTGGTCAAGGACATGCTGCGCGAGGGCCTGCGGGCCATGGACGAGGGCCGGCCGGTGACGCGCCAATGAACCGCATCCAGCGCGCCCGCGCCCTGGATCTGCGGACCCGGCCACAGGGCGAGACCGTCATCGACCGGGAAACGGGTGAGTCGGTGCAGCTGCCGGCGGGCCTGCTGGCGTCGACCTACCACCTGCGCCGATCGAAGGGCTACTCGGTCAAAGAGTCGCTGGCCCCGGGGCGCATTCAGCGGCCGCGGCCCCGCGCCTGGCAGCCGGGCATGCTGTCCAAGCGGGGCCTGAGCGAGGACCAGCTGCGCGTGCGCGGCGAGGGCAAGGGCTGACCGTGTTCCTGACGCGACAACAGCTACGGGAGCTCACAGGCACCAGCCACAAGAGCAAGCAGCTGGAGTGGCTGGCCGACCGGCAGTATGCTTTCGAGCTCGACCGCCACGGGCACCCTGTCGTCCTGCGGTCGCATGTGGAGCAAAGGCTGGGTGGCGGCAGTGCGGCGCCGGCGTCCAGTACAAACGGTGAGCCGGATTGGGAAGCCCTTGGCGATGGGACGCAAGCGGCGTAGCAACAAACACCTGCCCTCCTACGTCTACCTCGTCAAGAGGAAGATGCCCTATAAGCTGGTGCTGCCGCAGGGCGGCTCCAAGAACTTCGCGACGCTGGCCGAGCTCATGCCGGAGTGGGTCATCCACTACGGCGGCGACGAGGCGGCCGGCGGCTCCCTGCGCCTTGGTGCGCTCATGGACCGCTACATGGCCGAGGTGCTGCCCAAGAAGCGGGAGCGCACCCAGGTCGACTACCGGGGCCACCTCGCCAAGCTGCGGCCCGTATTCGGCGACATGGACGTGCGCGCCCTGCGGCCAACCCATGTGCACAAGTACCTGCAGCTGCGCGGCCGGCAGTCCGTGCACCAGGCCAATCGCGAAGTCGCCGTGCTGTCGGGGATCTGCAAAATCGCCGTGCTCGAGGGCCTGATCGACCGCAACCCCTGCCGCGACGTGCCCCGGCTGACCGAATACCCGCGGGAAACCGACGTGGTCGAGCAGGACTTCATCGCCGTGTTCAACCGCGCCACCCCCGACGTTCAGATTGGAATGGTGATGACCCGCGTCACCGGGATCCGGCGCGGCGACCTGCTCGCGCTGATGCGGTCGAACTTCGGTGACGACGGGCTGCGCTACGTCGAATCGAAGTCCCAGCGAACGGCCGATCGCCGCGGCGGCAAGAAGCGCCATTGGGCCTGGTCGCCGACGCTGCGTTGGGCCTACGCGCGGTCGAAAGAGATCCAGCGCCGGCCGACGCTCTACTTCCTGGCCGAGCGCAACGGCGACCCCGTGAAGCCGGGAACATTCAGCAAGCGCTTTCGCGCCGCGGTGGATAAAGCGATAGCCGACGGCGACCTATCAGCAGGCTTCCATTTCCGCGACATTCGCGCGATGTCGGCGAATGAGGCGGACAACCCTTTCGAGTTACTGTCGCATGCAGACGGCTCGGTGACGGTGCGAAATTACCTGAACCGCAGGGCCCGCACGACCCGGCCAGTGCGCTAATATACGCGCGGTTTTTTACCCAAGCCCGCATTTTTTACCCAAGCGTATTCGCGGGCATACCGTAAGTTACTGTTTTCCCTAGTGCCGGAGTGGCGGAACTGGTAGACGCGCCGGATTCAAAATCCGGTTCCTTCACGGGAGTGCGAGTTCGATTCTCGCCTCCGGCACCACGGGTTTCCCTTACTGAAGGGCAGTTGACCGCCGGCTTCCTGCCGGCGTCCCCCGAGATTCGGGGGCGGGCCTGCGGCCCGTCCGAATCGGCGGTCCTGCCGAATCGTCGATTCTCGCCTCCGGCAACGTCCTCGAGCCCCTCGCGCTTAAGACACGCTCTGCGTGGGTCGCAGCCGGCGCGACGCCGGTGCATTGACACCCGGGTCGGCCCCAACAGCGCCCCTGCCCGGCCGGCCCGAGCTAACGCCTTTCGGCACACCGGCCTCAAGTCTGCCGCGCTGTGGCCGATAGCCTTCACAAGCCGCCGCACAGGCCCGCCGTAAAGCCGGCACCGCCTTGCGCCGGCCCCGAACTTTTCGCCCGCGGCACGCCACTTGCCTGTGTCGATTCGCTGGCCCAACGTTGAGGGACGTGCCATGGAAATCGCCATCGAAGGAATCCTGCTCTCCGCCGCTGCGATCGCGGTCTACCTGATCGGTGGCGTGTATTGCTTCATCTGGAGCCGGGCCCAGGCGCAATCCCGTGCCGCCACCTGGCCGCCGGAAGCCCAGGGGCGTTCGTTGCAGGCCGAGCTGGATGCGATGCGCGAGGCGATGGACGCCCTGAACGTGCAGCTGGAGGCGCAGCGCGTGGTGGCCCAGAGCCAGGCGCTGCTGCAACAGGACACGCCCCCGGCCTGGATGCTCGAGAACCTGGCCGGCCCGACCACCGCGGGCCCTGGCGGCGCCGTTGGTGGGCCGCGCATGCTCTACGCGGTGGGCTCGACCCTCAGCCCAGCGACAACCGCCGCTTCCGCCGCCCGCGCCGCCGCCGCTTAAGCAGGCCCGTCCCCCCGGCCTCCGCCGAAGGCAGCAAGGCGCACACCGGTATCGGCTCGGGAAAACCCTTCAGCGGCTCGGCCTTGCGCTCGATCACGCCCAGCCCGAGCTGATCCAGATCCCCCAGCGACTCGACGGTGCGCCCGTCCGACAGCACCTCGCCCTCGTCGGCCCGATCACACAGCCGCGCCGCCAGGTTAACGGGGTTGCCCACCGCCACATACTCCAGCCGGCCCGCACCGCGGATGGCGCCGACGGTCACATGCCCGGTGGCGACACCCACCCCCAACCCCAGGTCCGGGGCCCGTTCGGCCAGCAGCGCCGCGCCCTGCTCACGCAAGGCCAGCGCCAGGCACACGGCCCGCTCGGCATGGTCGGCAAAGTGATAGGGCGCCCCCACCAGGATCAACACGCCATCGCCGGCATGGTCCTTGACCGTGCCGCCGTGCTCGGCGGCCACATCGCCCACCAGCTCGTAATAGGCCTCGAGCAGCGCGGTGACCTCCTCGGGCGGACTGGTCCGGGCATAGCTGGTGAAGCCGCGCAAATCGGCGCTGACCACGCTCAGTACGCGGCGTTGCTGCTGCAGCGCCCGTTCCATGCCCTCGGCCTGCACCATCTGCGCGACCTCCGGCGACAGGAACTGGCGCATGAAGTCGCCGCGCCGGCCCAGCAACAGCAGGTAGCGCACCGAGCCCCACAAAAAGACCAGCAGCCCCAGCGCCAGTACCGGCGGCACGAGGTGGTCGGCCAGAAACAGCGCCGACAGCAAAAACGGCCCGGCCAGGCCCAGCGATTGCAGACGCACCTGCTCGGCCGCGTCGATGCGCACCACGCGCAAGGCAATCAGCGCGATGCCCACGCAGAGGATGGCGCTGCCCAGAATCGGCGCGAATACGGCCCATTCCAGGCCGCTGACGCGGCTCAGGTCCGATTGCACATCCTGCGCCGACACTTCCGGCCAGGCCAGCTCGTAGACGCCGCGCATCAGCAGGAACAGCAGCGCCAGCCCCTGCGCCACGCGGAACAGCACCAATATCCAGCGCGGCGCGGCATGGGTGCCGGTCTGCGCGATGCGCCGGCCCCATTCGATGCCGGCGATGATCGCCGTGCCGTCGAGCAGCACATACAGGGTTTCGAACCAGCGCCCGCCGCCGCCCGGCTGCATCTCCGGCCCACCCGCCAGCAGGCGCAGGCCGATGGCCAGCACGCACAGCGACAGCGCCCGCGTGGCGGGGTTGTCGCGGTCGTACCACCAGAAAATCAGGCCGACGCCCAGCATCAGCAGGGCAACGACCCCGGCGGCCGGGTCCGGCCAGGCCCACATGACGTGGCTAGCCGCGGTTGAGCAGGCCCTGCACCGTCTTCATCAGGTCGGCCGGGTACAGCACCATCTTGGCGTTGTCCGAGGCCGAGACCTCGCTGATCGCCTCGACATATTTCTCGCCCAGCAGGTACATCACCGGCAGCTCGTTCTCGCGGCCGATGGCCTCGCTGACCAGCTGGATCGACTTGGCCGAGCCGTCGGCCAGCACGATCTGCGCCTGCGCGTCGCGCTTGGAGGCCTCCAGGCGGCCGTCGGCCTCCAGGATCGCGGCCTGCTTCTCGCCCTCGGCGCGGGTCACGGCGGCGCGGCGCTGGCGCTCGGCGGCGGCCTGTTCCTCCATCGCGGCCTGCATCGTCGGCGAGGGGTTGATGTCCTGGATCTCGACCGTCTTCAGGATGATGCCCCAGTCGGCAATGTCATCCGAGATCGCGGCCTTGAGCTTGGCCTTGATCTGGTCGCGCGAGGACAGCGCCGCGTCCAGGCTCATCTCGCCAATGATCGAACGCAGCGCCGTCTGGATCAGGTTCTGGATGGCCAGCGTGTAGTCCTCCACGCCGTACACCGCCTTCTCCGGGCTGGCGACGTTGATGTAGGCCACCGCGTTGGCCACGATCACCGCGTTGTCCTCGGTAATCACCTCCTGCGAGGGAATGTCGAGCACGATGTCCTTGGTCGTCACCTTGTAGGGAATAGTGTCGACATAGGGAATGATGATGTTCAGCCCCGGGTTCAGCGTGCCGTGGTACTTGCCCAGGCGCTGCACCACCCACTTGGAGCCCTGCGGCACCAGGCGCACGCCCTTGGCCAGCGTGACGATGACGACGGCGACAAAAATGCCAATGACGATCAAGGTGTCCATGACTCACCCCCTTGGTGCTGGACGGGCCGGCGCGAGGCCGGCCGGCAAAGATTCCGGTGCGACCAGTCTGGCCGCGCGGCATGACAATACGGTGCCCTGGCGTGGCAGCCCGGTGCCTAGTCGGCGGCTGAGGGCGCGCCGGGCGCCTCCAGGGGCCCATCCAGCGGCGCCACCACGAGGTCGTTGCCGCTGATGCGCAGCACCCGCACGCGCTCGCCCACCTTCATGGGCTGCGCCAGGATGCAGTTCCATTCGTCGCTGCCGACGATTGGCGCCGGGAAGCGCAGGCGCCCGCGGCCCGTAGTCGGGTTGGCCTCGTTCAGCGTGCCGATCTGCCCCAGCAACGCCTCCAGCGCCATGCCGGAGCGGGTGCGGTCGGGGATGCGCGGCATCACGAACACGAACCAGGCCACCACATCCAGCACCGACAAGCCGCCCCAGAGCAGCAGCTGGGTGGTGAAACTCATGTCGACGGCCAGCAACAGCAGGCCCACGCAGATCGCCGAGACGCCCACCAGCAGCAAGAAAAAGCTGGGCAGCAGCATCTCGCCCAGGGCCAGCAACAGGCCCAGCGTGACCCAATGCCACCAGACCACACTGGCGTCCAACCACTCCATGTTTGATCCCGACTCCCTCGTAGACCGGCGATTGTCGGCTTAGCGGGAAGGCGGGCGCAACAGCGGCCTGCCACGGATGCCTGTGCCAGGCCTGTGCCAAGACTGTACTTGTGCGGGCCTAGGGCCCGCTGGCGCCGGGCTCGTCGTCGGCGCCCGCTTCATCCGCGGGCGCGGTCAGCGCCTGCGCGCCCTCGCCAGCATCGGCGTCGGCGTCGGCGGCCCGCTCCTGCCAGTTGGGCGGCAAGGTCTTCTTCGGCTTGATGCCCAGTTCGCGCAGCATCTCGGCCTGGCGGATCACATTGCCCTTGCCCTGGTGCAGGCGGCCCACGGCCGTGGCATAGCTGCGCTGGGCCCGCTCCAGCGAGTCGCCGACCTTGTCGATCTCTTCGACAAAGCCGCGCAGCTTGTCGTACAGCTCCGCGCCGCGGCGGGCGATCTCCTGGGCGTTGCGGTTCTGCGCGTCCTGGCGCCACAGGAAGGCGACCATGCGCAGCGCGAAGAACAACGTGCTGGCGCTGACCAGCAGCACCTGCTGCTCCCAGGCCTGCTGAAAGAGCTGGCTGTCCTCGGAGACCACGCTGAGCAGCGCCGGCTCCACCGGCACGAACATCACCACGCAGTCCAGCGAATCCAGCGCGTAGAGGTCCTGGTAGTTCTTCGCCGCCAGCCCCTGGATGTGCTGGCGCAGGCTTTGCCGGTGGCGGCGCAGCGCCTCGGCGCGCTCGGCCTCGGTTTCGGCGCGGCAGGCAGCCTCCCAGTCGGTCAGCGAGACCTTGGCGTCGACCACGATGTGGCGCTCGTCGGGCAGGTGGATCACCACATCGGGCTGCAAGCGGCGGCCGTCGACGGTGTGGCTGACCTGCACCTCGTATTCGCGCCCGCGGGCCAGGCCCAGGCTCTCCAGGATGCGCTCCAGCACCATCTCGCCCCAGTTGCCCTGGGTCTTGGATTCGCCCTTCAGCGCCCGGGTCAGCGCCTGCGCATCCTCGGACAGCGTGCGGTTGAGCCGCGACAGCCCCTCCAGCTTCTCGGCTAAGGCGCTGCGCTGCTTGCCCTCGTTGTCGTAATACTGCTCGACCTTGTGCTGGAACTCGCCCAGGCGCTGGCGCAAGGGGTCCAGCAGCCCACCGAGCTGCTCCTGGTTCTGTTTGACGAAGCGGGCGCTCTTGTCGTCAAAAATCTCGTTCGCCAGCACCTTGAACTGCTGGCTCAGCTCGGCCTTGGCCTGCTCCAGCAGCTTGAGCTTCTCGGCGGCGGCCTCGCGCTCGGCCTGGGCTCGGGTTTCCAGCCGCGCATAGTCGCCGCGCAGGGCCGAGAGCTCGCCGCGCAACGCCTCGGTGGACTGCTCCAGGCCGGGCAGGCGTTCGGCGCGTTCGCGCGCCTGCGCCAGGGCCACGGCCTGCTGGCCCTGCTCCGCCCGCGCCTCCTCGAGCTGCGCCTGCAGCCGCTGCGTTGCCGCGCGTTCGCGGCGCCACAGCAGCAGCCCCAGCAACGCCAGCGCCGCGGCGATGACGGCAATGGCGATCAGTCCAACGCCTTCAGGCGTCATGGCAAGATGTCCCAGCGGCACGATCCCCCCGGCAGTTTGCTGTGCATGTTGTCACCATTGTGTCCTGCCGCTGGCTCAAAATCCGAGCCTGCCCCATCTGGAGTGCCCCGATGTCTGACTGCCGCCGGCGCCCGCCGCTGCCTGCCTGTGTTGCCCTGCTCGCCACGCTGCTGCTCGGGGCCTGCGCCAGCACCCCGGAGCCCGGCCCGACGACGCGCTTCGACCCCGTGGGCTACGGCGGTGGCGACGCCCAGGGGGCACGCACGCTGGCGGTGAGCCGCCCGGCCGACCAGCGCACCCGGCCCGGCGTGCTGATCATTCACGGCGGCGGCTGGGACGATGGCGAGCCGGCCGACATGGAGGCCTACGTGGAGCGCGTGCTGGCCGCGGGCTGGGTGGCCATCAACCTGGGCTACCGCCTGGCGCCCGAGCACACCTGGCCGGCCCAGCGCGAGGATCTGCACGCCGCGCAGCAGGCCATCGTCGAGAACGCCGCCCGCTGGGGCGTGGACCCGGAACGCATTGGCGTGCTGGGCTATTCGGCCGGCGCCCACATGGCCGCGCTGGCGGCGTATGAGCCCAACCCGCGCACGCCGCCACCGGTCGTCGTGGCCGCCGGCGCCGGGCCCTTCGACCTGACCCAGTTCCCCGAGTCGCCGATCGTGCGCAAGTTCCTGGGCGGTGTGCCCTCGGCCGTGGGCACGCAGGTGTATCGGGACGCCTCGCCGCTCTTCAAGGTCAACGCGCAAGTGCCGCCCACCGCGCTGTGGCACGGCACCTGGGACACGCTGGTGCCGCTGGAGCAGTCGCGCCGCCTGGCCAGCGCGCTGCGCGCCGTCGAGGTACCGGTCGAATTGCACGAGCGCTTCGCCCGCGGCCACTTCACCAACTTCCTGCTCGACGAGGACGACTGGGGCGAGATCCGCGACTTCATGGCGCGCGCGCTTGAGGCGCCCCGATGAGCCTGTCCGCGCTAGGGGCCGCCGCCGCGGCCCGGCGCCGCCGTGTGGCGCCGGCGCTGGCGGCGTTGCTGCTCGCCGCCTGCAGCATGGGGCCGGAGATGCCCCCGGTGGACCCCGGTTTCGAGGCGCCGCTGCATAGCGAGGGGCCGCTGGCCTACCGCACCGCGCCGGCGAACCAAGGCGGCAGCGCGAGCCCGGCGGACGCCGCGCGGCCCCTGCTGGTGCTGATCCACGGCACCCCCGGTTCGGCCGACAACTTCCGCTGGTACCTGGCGGACGCGGCGCTGGCGCAGCACTACGACATGCTGGCAATGGACCGGCCCGGCTTTGGCCGCAGCGATGTGCCGGTGATGCCGGATCTGGAACTGCAGGCGCACCAGCTCATCAGCCTGCTGCCACCGGATCAGCCGCTGCAGCTGCTGGGCCATTCCCTCGGCGCGCCCCTGGCCCTGTGGCTGGCTTTCCTGCTGCCCGAACGGGTCCAGGGCCTGACATTGGTGGCCGGCTCGCTGGACCCGGCGTATGAGCAGCCGCGCTGGTACAACCGCCTGGCCGACAACGCCCTGGGCCGCTGGCTGCTGCCGCGCGAATGGGAACACGCCAACGCGGAGGTCCTGGCGCTGGCCGAGCAGCTCGAGGCGCTGCTGCCGGCGATGGGCAAGATCCGCGCGCCGGTGCTGCTGATCCAGGGCGAGCAGGACAGCCTGGTCGACCCCCGCAGCCCGCAGGCCCTGCTGCAGCGCCTGCCGGCCGACACGCGCCGCGAAGTGCTGCGCCTGCCCGAGGCCGGGCACTTCCTGCTGTGGGAGCAGCCCAAGCAGGTCCGCGATGCGTTGCTGCGCTTCCATGCGGGGGCCACGCGATGAGCTGGCAGCCCGACACCTGGCGCGACTACGCCGCCGCGCAGCAGCCCGAATGGCCGGACCCACAGGCGCTGGGGCTCACGCTGGAGCGCATCCGCGCCCTGCCCTCGCTGGTCACCGTGGCCGAGGTGCGCCGGCTGCGCGCCGAGCTGGCCGCGGCCGAGCGCGGCGAGCAGTTCGTGCTGCAGGGCGGCGATTGCGCCGAGTCCTTCGCCGAATGCAGCAGTGCCCGGGTTAAGAGCCAGCTGCAGGTGCTGCTGCAAATGAGCCTGATCCTGGTGCACGGCCGCGAACAGGGCGTGCTGCGGATCGGCCGCATCGGCGGGCAGTACGCCAAGCCGCGCTCGGCGCCCACCGAAACCCGCGATGGGCTCACGCTGCCCAGCTACCGCGGCGACAACGTCAATGCGCCCGAATTCACCGCGCAGGCCCGCAACCCGGACCCGCAGCGCCTGCTGCAGGGCCACCTGCTGGCCGGCATGACGATGAACCACCTGCGCGGCTTGATCGAGGGCGGCTTTGCTGACCTGCACCACCCGCAGTTCTGGGAGTTCCCCTGGATGGCGGACAGCCCGCAGGCCGTCGAATACCGGCGCCGGGTGCAGGGGGTGCGCGACGCCGTGCGTTTCATGGAGCGGCTGACCCGGGCCTCCAGCAGCGCGCTGGAGCGCATCGCGCTGTACAGCTCGCATGAGGCGCTGCTGCTCGACTACGAGCAGGCGCAGCTTCAGGCCCACGGCGCCGAACACTATGCGCTGTCCACCCACTTCCCCTGGATTGGCGTGCGCACGGCGGCGCTGGATGGCGCGCATATGGCCTTCTTCGCCGGCGTGGCCAACCCCATCGGCGTGAAGGTGGGCCCGCAGATGGACCCGGAGTGGGTGCTGGAGCTGTGCCGGCGCCTGAACCCGCGCAACGAGGCCGGCAAGCTGGTGCTGATAGCGCGCTTTGGCGCCGACGCCGTGCGCGATGGCCTGCCGCCGATCATCGAACGCCTGGCCGCCGAGCAACGCCGGGTCCTGTGGCTGTGCGACCCCATGCACGGCAACACCGAAACCACCGCCAATGGCTACAAGACGCGCCCCTTTGCCAAAATTCAGGCGGAGATCGCCGCCAGTTTCGAGATCCACCGCGCGCTGGGCAGCCGCCTGGGCGGGGTGCACCTGGAACTCACGGGCGATAACGTGACCGAATGCCTGGGTGGCGCGCGCGATCTGCAGTCTGCGGATCTGGAGCGCGCCTATACCAGCCGGGTCGACCCGCGGCTGAATGCCGAGCAGGCGGTCGAGCTGGCGCTTAGCCTGGTGGAGATGGAATGACACAGACCCGCACCGCGGCGACGGCCGCCCTGCTCTGCAGCCTAGCCCTGCCGGCCTGGGCGCAGGACCCGAACGCCGAGCCCGAAAACTTCGCCGCCTGCCTGGAGGAGATCGAGCAGCGCGCCGCCGCGGCCGGCGTCAGCGAGGCCACGCGCGAACAGGTCATGCCCAAGCTGGCCTGGCGGCCCGATGTCATTGCGCTGGACCGGCGCCAGCCGGAGTTCACCTCCAGCTTCGCCCGCTATTTCAACCGCGCGGTCAGCGAGCGGCGCATCGAGCGCGGCCGCGAGCTGTTTGCCGAACACCGCGACCGGCTGTGGGAGCTGCAACAGCGCTACGGCGTGCCCGGCCGCTACATCGTCGCCTTCTGGGGCCTGGAGACCAACTTCGGCAGCTACCTCGGCGACACGCCCAGCCTGGATGCGCTGGCCACGCTGGCCTGCGACACCCGCCGCAGCGGCTACTTCCGCGGCGAGCTGCTGGCCGCGTTGCAACTGCTGGATGAGCAGGGCCTGGGCCAGCAGGCGCTGCGCGGTTCCTGGGCCGGCGCGCTGGGCCTGGTGCAGTTCATGCCCTCGAACTACCGCCGCTATGGCCGCGATGGCGACGGCGACGGCCGGGTGGACCTGTTCAACAGCGTGCCCGATGCGCTGGAGTCGGCCGCGCACTTCCTGGCCGAGCTGGGCTGGAACACCGACCAGCGCTGGGGCCGCGAAATCACGCTGCCGCCGGGCTTTGACTACGCGCTGGGCGACGGCCGCACGATGCGCCCCTTGCGCGAATGGGCGCGGCTGGGCCTGCGCCACGCCAGCGGCGCGCCGCTGCCGGTGGCGGACTTCGAGGCCGCGCTGCTGGTGCCGGCGGGCGCCGATGGCCCGGCCTTCCTGGTCTACCCCAACTTTCGCGTGATCAAGCGCTGGAACAACTCCGACTTCTACGCGCTGGCCGTCGGCCACCTGGCCGACCGCATCGTGGGCGGCGGCGCGCTGGAACGCATTGCCGCCGAGCCGCCCGAGCGCATGCGCCTGGCCACCGTGAAGGCCGTGCAGGAGCGGCTGAACGCGCTGGGCTACGAGGCCGGCGAGGTCGACGGCATCCTGGGTGGCGGCACGCGCGCCGCGCTGCGCGCCTTCCAGGCCGACCGTGACCTGGTGGCCGATGGCCACCTGGACGGCGAAGTGCTGGAGGCGCTGGAGATCGACCCGGCCGCCGTCGTGCCGCCGCCCACGCCGACGCCGGAGCACGCCGACGGGGCCAGCCGATGAAGGCACTGGTCAAGCGCCATGCCGAGCCCGGGCTGTGGCTGGAGGATGTGCCCGAGCCGCAGATCGGCATCAACGATGTGCTGATCCGCGTGGCCCGCACCGCGATCTGCGGTACCGATCTGCACATCTACAACTGGGACGCCTGGGCGCAAAAGACCATCCCCGTGCCGATGGTCGTCGGCCACGAATTCGTGGGCGAGATCGTCAAGGTCGGCAGCAACGTCAACGACTTCGCGCCCGGGCAGATCGTTTCCGGCGAGGGCCACGTCGTCTGCGGCCGCTGCCGCAACTGCATGGCCGGGCGGCGCCACCTCTGCGCCAAGACCTCCGGCATCGGCGTCAACCGCCCCGGCGCCTTCGCCGAGCTGGTGGCCCTGCCGATGAGCAACGTCTGGGAGCACCGCCCGGGCATCGACCTGGACGTGGCCGCGATGTTCGACCCGCTGGGCAATGCGGTGCACACGGCGTTGTCCTTCGATTTGCTCGGCGAGGACGTGCTGATCACCGGTGCCGGCCCCATCGGGGTGATGGCCGCCGCCGTATGCCGCCACGCCGGCGCCCGGCATGTGGTGGTGACCGACATCAACCCGCAGCGGCTGGAGCTGGCGCAGCGCCTGGGCGCCAACCATGTAGTGGACGTGCGCAGCCAGAAAATCGCCGACGCACAAAAGGCCCTGGGCATGCACGAGGGCTTTGACGTCGGCCTGGAAATGAGCGGCAACGCCCAGGCCCTGCGCGACCTGCTGGGCAATATGTGCCATGGCGGCAAGGTGGCCCTGCTGGGCATCCCCAGCGAGGACGTGGCCATCGACTGGAACACCGTGATCTTCAACATGCTGACGATCAAGGGCATCTACGGCCGGGAGATGTACGAGACCTGGTACAAGATGAGCGTGATGGTCGAGTCCGGCCTGGACGTGGCGCCGGTCATCTCGCACCGGCTGCGCTATGACGAATTCCGCGAGGGCTTCGAGGCCATGCGCAGCGGCAACGCCGGCAAGGTCATTCTGAACTGGGAAGACATCTGATGAACGAGGCCTTTGCCCGCCACGTGGCGGCGCAGCTCGACGAGATCCGCGAGGCCGGGCTGTACAAGACCGAGCGCGAGCTCTCCGGCCCGCAGGGCACGCATGTGCGCGTCCGCCAGGGCCAGCCGGTGCTGAACCTCTGCGCCAACAACTACCTCGGCCTGGCCCAGCACCCGGCGGTGCGCGAGGCCGCCGCCGAGGCGCTGCAGAGCTGGGGTTTTGGCCTGGCTTCGGTGCGCTTTATCTGCGGCACGCAGACGCTGCACAAGGACTTCGAGGCCGAGCTGGCCGATTTTCTGGGCCTGGAGGATTGCATCCTCTACCCCAGCTGCTTCGATGCCAATGGCGGCCTCTTCGAAACGCTGCTGGGCCCGGAGGACGCGGTGATTTCGGACGCGCTGAACCACGCCAGCATCATCGACGGCGTGCGCCTGTGCAAAGCCGAGCGCTACCGCTATGCCAACTGCGACATGGCCGAGCTGGAGCAAAAGCTCAAGCAGGCCGACCGCGACGGCGCCCGCTTCAAGCTGATCACCACCGATGGCGTCTTTTCGATGGACGGCACCATCGCGCCGCTGGACCAGATCTGCGCGCTGGCCCAGCGCTACGGGGCGCTGGTGCATGTGGACGACAGCCACGCCACCGGCTTCGTGGGCGAAACCGGTCGCGGCACCCACGAGCACCGCGGCTGCATGGACCGCGTGGACATCATCACCGGCACGCTGGGCAAGGCGCTGGGCGGCGCCAGCGGTGGCTTTACCGCGGCCAGCGCCGACGTCGTCGCCCTGCTGCGCCAGCGCTCGCGGCCCTATCTCTTTTCCAACACGGTCTCGCCCGCCGCGGTGGCCGGCTCACGCAAGGCGCTGCAGCTGGTACGCGAGGGCGGGCTCCAAGAGCAACTCCGCGAGGTCTCGCAGCGCTTCCGCGCGGGGCTGGAAGCGCTGGACTACACGCTCAAGCCCGGCGAGCACCCCATCATCCCGGTGATGCTGGGCGACGCCCGCAAGGCGGGCAAGCTGGCCGAGCGCCTGCTGGAGCTGGGCGTGTATGTCATCGCCTTCTCCTTCCCGGTGGTGCCGCGCGAGCAGGCCCGTATCCGCACGCAGATGTCCGCCGTGCTGAGCCACGACGATATCGATCAGGCGCTGGAGGCCTTTGCCCAGGCCCGCGACGTGCTTTGAGGCCACGCCCGCGGCGATAATCGGGGGCGTCGCGCGGCCATCGCCGCCACGAAACAACAACCATCACCGCGCGTGCCCCGGGGGTCGGGGCGCGCCGCATTCGGGCCCGCCGGCCCGGCCACTGGGGGAACACCAATGACCAGCCGCCTGCGCGTCCCGCATACGCTCGTCCTGCTCTACGCGATGATCGTCTTCGCCTACGCGCTGACCTGGCTGCTGCCGGCCGGCGAGTTTGCGACGGCGCCCAATGAACAGGGCCGCGAGGTGGTGGTACCCGGCACCTATGCGGTGCTGGCCGAGGCCGAGCCGCCGCCGCTGCACGCGCTGCTGACGGTGATCCCGCGCGGGCTGGAAGCCGCGCAGGGCATCATTTTCTTCGTCTTTCTGATCGGCGGCGCGCTGGCCGTGGTGCGCGCCACCGGGGCGCTGGACGCCGCGCTGGGCCGCGCGCTGCTGCGCTTTTCCCACCGCCCGCTACTGCTGGTGGCGGGCGGCGTGACCGCCTTCGCGCTGGGCTCGTCGACCATCGGCATGGCGGCCGAATACATCCCGCTGACGGCGATTTTGGTCAGCCTGTGCGTGGGCCTGCGCATGGACACGATGACCGCGGTGGGCATCATCCTGGTGGGCTATGGCATCGGCTATGGCACCGCGGCCATCAACCCCTTCACCGTGCTGGTCGCGCAGGAGGTGGCCGGCCTGCAGCCGCTGTCCGGCTGGCCGTTGCGGATCGCGCTCTTCGCGCCCTTCGTCGCGCTGGGCACCTGGCATGTGTGGCGCTACGCGAAGATGGTGCGCGAGGACCCGGCCGCCTCGCTGGTGGCCGATGTGCCCGAGGCCCAGGCCAGCGCCCCGCCGGAACACCCGGAGGTGCGCGGCCACCACCGCGCCATCCTCGCGCTGCTCGGCGCCACGCTGGTCTTGCTGATCTGGGGCATCACCCAGCACGGCTGGTACCTGGTGGAGCTGGGTGCGGTGTTCCTGGCCCTGGCACTGCTCAGCGGCCTGCTGGCGCGGCTGTCGCTCAGCGACATCGCCCGCCACTTCACGGCCGGCGCGGCCGAGCTCACCGGCACGGCGCTGCTGATCGGCTTCGCCCGCAGCATCGAGCTCATCCTGTCCGACGGCCAGGTGCTGCACACCATCGTCAACGGGCTGGCCACGCCGCTGGCCCAGATCGGCAGTGCCGGCGCCGCCATCGGCATGCTGGGCATCCAGAGCCTGCTGAACTTCTTCGTGCCCTCCGGCTCCGGCCAAGCCTATGTGACGATGCCGCTGATGGCGCCCATCGGCGACCTGGTCGGTGTGTCCCGCCAGGTGGCCGTGCTGGCCTACCAGATGGGCGATGGCTTCATGAACATCCTGGTGCCCACCAACGCCGTGCTGATGGGCATTCTGGGCGTCTGCGGCGTGCCCTATGACCGCTGGCTGCGCTTCATCGGCCCGCTGATGCTGCAACTGATGGCCGCCGCCAGCCTGACGCTGGTGCTGGCCGTGCTGCTGGGCTACCGCTAGAGCTGCCGCTCGGCGGCGCGCTGCGCCGCGGCCACGCAGGCCACCCACGCCAGCGCAATCAGCCAGCCGGCGAGGATGTCGCTGGGCCAGTGCGCGCCAAGCGCAATTCGCGCGAGGCCAATCAGGGCCAGGCCGGCGCCGGTGACCAGCAGCACGAAGACGCGTTCGGAGAGGCTGCGGCTGCGGCGCAGCCAGAGCCAGGCCAGATAGCCATAGACGGCAAAGCTCAGTGCCGCATGACCCGAGGGGTAGGAGTGCAGCGCCGGCGCGGCGATGCCGTCGGCCACCAGGGTCGGCCGCGGTCGGTCCCAGACGGACCAGCCGGCAAACACGAAGATTCGCTGCAGGTGATAGGCGGCCAGGATGCTGATGGCCACGAACAGATGTCGCTGCCAGACCGCGAACACCGCCACCGCGGTGGTCAGTGGAAAGAGATAGGTCAGGTTGCCCGGCGACTCGAAGGAAATCGCATCCAGAAAACTGACGGGGCCATGCGCCACCAGGGTGCGCAGCAGCTGCGCATCCCATTGCTGCAGGCCGCGGGGTGCGGCCCAGGCGCCGGCCTGGACCACGAGGTAGGTGCTCAGGCCCGTAATGACGGCGCCGACGAGCAGCACCAGCAGATAGCGGCGGAAGGCCGCAGGGGGCGTGCCTGCGACCTCCGCACGCAGCCGCCCCCACCAGGCGCGACCGCCGCGCGCCAGCAGCCAGGAGCGCCGGCCGCGATCCGCCATCACGGCCCGCTCCCGCCGCTGCGGTGGCCGCGGTCATCGCAGCATGTAGGGCTGGCGATGTGTTGCACCCGTCCTCCTGCGCTGGGGAACCGCGGCCAGCATCACCGCCGCCACCGCGGCGGACGAGCCGGCATGACCCAAGTCAGGACCTCACGACTTCGGCGCCGCGCCGCGGCGCGATGGCGGACCGGCGCGGTGCTGCGGGGCAGCCGGCGGCGGGCGTTTTGCGCAGCCCGCTAGAGCGGTCGCCCTACCGGCGCTGCCGGCCGGGGCAGGCCTTTAGCCCCCCGGCGCGGGGTACACATAGGAGGACTGCAGCCCCAGCGGCAGACCCAGCAGCCAAAAGCCCAACAGGAAAATCGTCCAGGCCAGCAGGAAGGCGCCGGAGTACGGCAGCATCATCGCCGCCACGGTGCCGATGCCGGCCCGGCTGACGTAGCGCTGGCAGAACACGACCACCAGCGGGAAGTACGGCATCAGCGGCGTGATGATGTTGGTGCTGGAGTCGCCGACGCGATAGGCCGCCTGGGCCAGGTCGGGCGAGATGCCGAGCTGCATCAGCATCGGCACGAATATCGGCGCCAGCAGCGCCCACTTGGCCGAGGCCGAGCCGACAAAGATGTTGATGACGCCGGTCAGCAGCACGATGCCAATGATGGTCACCGCCCCCGGCAGCGCCAGCGCCTGCAGCAGCGCCGCGCCCTCCAGCGCCAGCAGCACGCCCAGGTTCGAGGCGGCGAAGGCATAAATGAACTGGGCGATGAAGAACATGATGACCAGGTAATAGGCCATGGCCTCCATCGACTTGCTCATGCCGGCAATCATGTCGCGCGAGGAGCGCACCGTGCCGGCCATCACCCCGTAAACCAGGCCCGGCAGCAGGAACAGCAGGAAGATCAACGGCACGATGGAGCCCATCAGCGGCGCCCCGGCCTCGGTCAGGCCGCCCCCGGCGCCGCGCCAGGCCGAGTCGGCGGGCCAGGCGCTGATGGCCAGCAGCAGCACGCCGGCCAGCATCGTCCACAGCGCACCGCGCAGCGCCCGCCGCTCCGTGTCGCCCAGGGCGTCCATGCTCGGCAGCGCGTCCATGTCGCCATCCATGTCCGGCTCGGTGCGGGCCAGGCGCGGCTCCACGATCTTGTCCGTCAGCCACCAGCCGATGGCGATGATCATCAGCGAGGAGCTGGTGGTGAATATGTAGTTGTTCAGCGGGTTCAGGACCAGCTCCGGGTCGAGCAGCCGCCCGCCCTCCTGCGAAATGCCGGCCAGCATCGGGTCCAGCGCCGAGGGCAGGAAGTTGGCCGAGAAGCCGCCGGACACCCCGGCAAAGGCCGCCGCGATGCCGGCCAGCGGGTGGCGCCCGGCCGCGTAAAACAGCACCCCACCGAGCGGGATGACGAGCACATAGCCGGCGTCCACCGCGGTGCTGCTGATGATGCCCACGCCGACCAGCATCGGCGTCAGCAGCCAGCGCGCCGTGGCGGCCAGCATCGCCCGCAATGCGGCGTTGATAAAGCCGGTGTGCTCGGCGACGCCGATGCCCAGCATCGCCACCAGCACCACCCCCACCGGGTGAAAGTGCGAGAAGTTGCTGACCATCTTGGTGCCGAAGGTGGCCAGCGCCTCGCCCGACAGCAGGTTGCGCACGCGCAGCACTTCGCCGTTGCGCGGGTCGGTCAGCCCAAAATCGATACCCGACAGCAGCCAGGACAGCAGCATCACGATGCCCAGCAAGGCGATGAACAGCACGGCCGGGTCCGGCAGTGCATTGCCGGCCCGCTCCACGGCGGCCAGCAGGCGGTTATCCCGCGTGGGTTCCGGCCCCGAATCGGGCTTGGGTGCAGTCGGCTGGTCGGTCGAGCTCATCGGTATCCGGCACGTGGCAAAGGGCGCAGTGTAGGCGCTGGGGCGTGGGCTTGCGGCGGCCGCAGCTAGTCAATCACGCAGCGGTTGCGCTCCCGGCTGATGCGCAGCGGCGGGCGGAAGGCCATCGCCTCCTGCGCGTCAAAGCGCCGCAGCCAGGCATCCACCGCCGCGCGCTCGCCCGCATCGAACTCGGCATAGGCATCCAGGCCGCGCTGCCACATCCACAGCGAGTACACGATCATCTCCCGCTCGGCGCTGGCGCCGCCGATGGAAAAGCGGTGGCGGCCAATGCTGCGCGGCAAGGTCTTGCCCGGGTGCGCGGCCTGCCAGGCCGGCAGCTTTTCGGCCACGTCGCGCAGCACCGGGAACTGCTCGCCAAACAGGCGGCGGAAGACCGGGTCCAGCGTGGCGGGCACCGCATCGTCGGCCGCCCAGTCGCCGATGTCCGGCGCAACGCTGTTCATGCGCTCCACCCAGGCCATCACAGCGGGGGCCCGCTCGCGCATCAGCGCCAGTGGCGCCGGGTCCCTACCCAGGTGGGCATACAACGGTCCCATGAAACCAAAATCGCCCAGGCAGGGGCGCTCGCCCAGCAGGTAGGCTTGCTGCGCGAAGTGGGTGTTGAGGGCCTCCAGCGTCTCCTCCCACCACTGCTCGATGGCGGGCATGGTCTCGGCGGTGATACCCAGCCGCGGCACAAAACCGGAGAAGCGCGCGCCGAGCTGCCGCCCGATCAGCCGCCGCAGCCACGCCGGCCCCTTGGGCCAGGCCACGCGGCCGAATTCGCCGTAGATGAACTTTTGGTTCTGCGCCGGGAAGTTCCAGCGGTAGTGCATGGCCGGCAGCAGCAGCCACTCGTCGCCGTACAGCTCCAGCAGCAGGGAGGCCAGGCGCTGGCGCGGGCCCGGCGGCGTGATGCCGCGCTCGGGGTGGCGCTGCTCCAGCGTTTCGATGATGACGGTGGTGTCCTGCAGGGCCTCGCCCTGGGGCGTCAGCAGCACGGGGATCATCGCCACGCCGGTGCGCGGCAGGATGGTGCGGCGATAGGTATTTAGCGTCGCCGGCTGCTGCTCGAAGTCCAGGCCCTTGTAGCGCAGATAGGCGCGGGCCTTGCCCGAGTACAGGGAAAACTCTTGCTGAATCAGTCGATAGGGCTGCACCACGAGACCCGCTGCGGAAGGCGCCGCTGACGGTAGCGCCTCGCGGCCCGGCACGCCAGCGGCGCAACGACCGCGGCGGCGCCGGCAGACGCCGCGCAGAGGAGCCATCGGCGCAGCCGTGGGCCATTCTGGTGGCCGCCGACAGGCGCCCCGCGCGCGGCCGGGCGGCCCGTGTTCACGCAGCCGTCAACGCCAGCCGGCATGATCTGCGCACGACCCGCCGAGACCCCTGCCCATGGAATGGCCCGCTGACCCGCAGAAACTGAGCCGCCGCAGCGCGTTGAAGGCGCTGGCCGGCACCGCCACGGCGGGCGCGCTGGCCGCCTGCAGCGACGAAGGGGGCAGCCCGCGCAGTGCGCGCGCGGACGATGGCCGCGTCTTCCAGCACGGCGTCGCCAGCGGCGACCCGATGGCCGACCGCGTGATCCTGTGGACGCGCCTGAGCGGGCAAAGCGGCCCGGTGGGCGGCGAAGTCATCGTTTATGCCGACCCGGGCGAAAGTCAGGAGGTGGGCCGGGCCGACTTTCAGACCGATGGCAGCCGCGACTGGACGGTGAAGGTGGACTTCACCGGCCTGGCGCCGCAAAGCAGCTATTACTACCGATTCGTCGCCGCCGGCATGCGCAGCCCGCTGGGGCGCACCCGCACCGCCGCCAGCGACGCGCAGCACCTGCGCTTCGCCGTGGCCTCCTGCGCTAAATACCACCAGGCGCACTGGAACAGCTACGCCGCCATTGCCCGCATGGCCGACCTGGACGCCGTGATCCACCTCGGCGATTACATCTACGAGGAGACCTCCAAGGGCTCGGCCATCGAAGGCCGCGCGCTGGAGCCGGATATCGAGATCTACACGCTGTCCGAGTATCGCGAGCGGCATGCCTACTACCAGACCGACCCCGACCTGCAGGAGATGCAGCGCCAGCACCCGCTGATTGCGATCTGGGACGACCACGAGATCGCCGACAACTGCTATTACGAGGGCGCCCACCGGCACTTCGAGGACCAGCACGGCCCCTTCCCCGCGCGCCGCGCGGCCGCCGTGCAGGCCTTCGACGAATGGATGCCGATCCGCACCCAGCCCACGCCGGAGGGCCGCCTGCCCTTTGAGCGCATCTACCGGCAGCTGCCCTACGGCACGCTGTGCGACCTGACCATGATCGACCCACGGCTGATCGGCCGCGACGCGCCGACCCCCGGCCCGGCTTCCGACAACCCCCAGCCCGCCGACCCACTGGCCGTGAACGACGCCGGCCGCAGCATCCTGGGCGGCACGCAGCGGGCCTGGTTCGAGGAGCAGCTGGCCAGCTCGGAGGCCCGCTGGAAGCTGGTGGGCAATGCGGTGATGTTTGGTCAGCTCCACCTGGCGCCGGGGCTGCGCGCCCTGGGCGGCGGCACGGTGCTCAACACCGACCAGTGGGATGGCTACCGGGCCGAGCAGAACGGCGTGCTCGACTTCATTGCCGATGCCGGCATCGAGGGCGTCACCGTGCTGACCGGCGACATCCACAGCGCTTGGGCCATCGACCTCAGCCCCGACCCGCACAACCCCGCCGCCTACCTGCCCGCGCTGGGCGACACGCCGGCGCCGGAGCTGCTGCGCCCGGTCGCCGTGGAGTTCGTGACCCCCGGCGTGGGCAGCGGCGCCGGCAGCACGCTGGGCGATTTGATTCCCGTCGCGCGCGAGCTCAGCCCGCACATCCGCTATGCCCAGGGCGGCGAAGAGCGCGGCTTTCTGCTGCTGGACCTGAGCCCCGACCGGCTGCAGGGCGACTGGTACTTCACCACGACGCTCGAGCAACCCGACCCGGACAGCCTGCAATGGGGTGCGAGCTGGTACACCGGCGACGGCGCCCACCAGATGCGCGAGGCCGCGGGGCCCACCAGCGCCAAGCCCAATCCGCCGCCGCTGGCGCCCTGAACGCCGATGCCAACCGGCAGCCGCCGCCCTCGGTCGCCGCGCCTCTGTCGCTGACCCGCCGCGCGCCGCTGCGCGCGGAAAGCGCTGCGTTCAGCTCGTGCCCGCCAGCGCCGGAATCTCTTGCTGGGGGGCGAAGTGCGAGCGCTCGCGGCCGATATCGCCCCGGTATTCGCCCACCGGCCCGCTCAGCATGAAGGGCAAAGGCCGGCGTCGCTGGCGCTCGGTGAAGCCGCAGGTGCCGATGCCGAGGTAGTGCGTGTCGTCGAGGCGTCGAATCTCGTCGACCATGTGGATGCTGCCGCAGGCCGAGTGGAAAGCGCGGTACACCAGCATGTAGGCCGGTTGGCCGTCGTAGCGCGAGGGGGCGACCAGCGTCGCCATCGGGTAGCGCTGTACAAAACGCCCGCCGCGGCTAAAGCCGTTGTAGCCGCGGCCACTCTCGGCATCGACCGGGCGAAAGGCCTTGCACTGCCAGCGGCCGAGAATGGGGTTGTTCAGCGTGCCCAGCCCCACACGCTGCATCAGCGGGTTCACCTGGGTCAGCAGGCGCGCACGGTATTCCCCGTGCAACTCGCTGAGCTGCGGTGCCTTGAGCGTCTGGAACAGGGCGAGCAGTTCCGCGCAGGACTTCTGCTCGAGATCGCGGACAAGGGGGTCGGTCATCGTCGGGCCTTGCGCAGTGGAATCGAAAGCGAAGATTAGCGCGGGCGGCCTGTGCCTGCGGTGCCCCACAGCCGGGGCCCAGGTCCGCGCTCGGGCCGCGATGCAGCCCCGCGGTGGGAACGCGACGCGTCGTGGCCTTCGTTACCGAGCGCCGGTATACGTTCGTTTACTTTCGTGTATACGTCTGTTTACACTGCGGGCATGGGCACCCTCAACCCCCCTGCGACCGAAGACCGGCCGGGCCGCGATCGACTGATTGCCGCGGCGCTGCAGCTGGCGGCCGCCAAGCGCAGCTTCGCCGACATCGGCGTGCGCGAGCTGACCCGTGCGGCCGAGTTGAGCCCGGGCGCTTTTTACCGCCATTTCGCGGACCTGGAGGCCTTGGGGCAGGAGGTCATCCGCGCCGTGGACGCGGCCTTGCACGAGGCACTGGCCGAGGTGTGGGCGGGGCTCCAGGACGCCGAGCAGCTCAGCCGGCTGTCGCTGCGCGCCTATTTTCAGCTCGTTCAAACGCACCAGGATGCGTTCATCGTGTGCGCGCGCGAGCGCTATGGGGCGTCCCGCTCCTTGCGTGCCGCAATGCGCAATCTGCAGCAGGGCCTGGCTCGTGATCTGGCGCGCGTTCTGGCGCATACCCCGGCCCTGGCCCCCCTGCCGCTGGCGGAGCTTGAGGCCGCGGCGCTTGATGTCGTGGAGCACGTCAATATCCGCATGCTGGACTATGTGGAGGCCGATGCCGCCGACCGTCGCCGCATTCGCCAGAGTACCGAGCGTTTCGTGCAAAGCCACTTCGCCGGGCTGCTCGCGCTGCGTCCACGGGCACCCGCCCAAAGCGCCGCATGACGTCCACCGCCCACGATTACGACTACCTGATCATAGGCTCCGGCTTCGGGGGTGCCGTCAGCGCGCTGCGCCTGGCCGAGAAGGGCTGGCGCGTTGGGGTCCTGGAGCAAGGTCGCCGCATCGGCCCGGCCGAGATCCGCAAGGCCAAACAGGCGCCGCTGCGAAACTTTCACTGGCAGCCGGCCCTGGGTGCCCAGGGCTATTTCTGGCAACGCATGTTTGGCCACGTCGGCGTCATTGGCGGCGTTGGCGTTGGTGGTGGCTCGCTGGTCTGGGGTGCGGTGATGTTGCCGCCCAAGCCGCGTTTTTATGCGGCGCCGGTGTGGCAGGAGCTGGGCATCGACATGCAGGCCGAGCTGGCGCCACACCTCGACACCGCGCGGCGCATGCTCGGCGTGCGCGAAAACCCGGGCCACGGGCGCCAGGACGACTGGCTGCGCGAAACCGCCGCTGCCATGGGCGCCGGCGCGAGCTGGGGCAAGGTGCCGCAGGCCATCCATTTCGGTGCGACGCCGGCCACACCGGTCGCTGACCCCTACTTCGAGGGCGAGGGCCCGGCACGCACCAGCTGCCGCTATTGCGGCGGCTGTCTGGCCGGCTGTGAATACGGCTCCAAGAATTCGCTGGACTACAACTACCTGTGGCTGGCCGAGCGCCGCGGGGTGCGGATTCACACGCAGACCCGGGCCTGTCGAATCACGCCCCTGTCCGACGGCGGCTATGCCGTCGAGACCGATACTGTCGGTGCCGGCGGCAGGGGCCGTGTCAGCGCGACCCGGCTGATCGTGGCCGCCGGGGTGCTAGGCACGCTGGAGCTGCTGCTGCGTGCGCGCGATGTCGACCGCACGCTGCCGCATATCTCGACCCAGTGCGGCGCGATGGTGCGCACCAACAGCGAGGCGCTCACCGCGGTGCTGACCCGCGATCCCCACGTGGACCTGCAAAGCGACGGCGCCGCGATCTCCAGCGACTTCTATGTCGATGGCCATACCCACATCACCCAGAACCGCATCGCCGATGCGCTGGGCGTGTTGCGGCTGATGTATGCGCCGATGACCGATGGCGCGGTGCGCTGGCGGCGGGTGCTGGCGACGCTGGGCATGCTGCTGCGGCCGGCTCACTGGCAGGCCCTGTTCGCACGCCGCTGGACGAAGCGCATCACCACGCTGACCGTGATGCAGGATGACGACTCCGGTATCGGCCTGCGCTTGGCACGCTCCCGGCTGCGGCCATGGCGGCGGGTGCTCGTCTCCACGCCGCCCGCCGATGGGGCGCTTGCCCCGAGCTACCTGCCCGTCGCCAATGCGGCGACGCGCGCCTACGCGCAGGCCGCGGATGGCATTGCGCTGAGCAGTTTGCAGGAGGCACTCGGGGGCAAAGCCGTCACGGCCCACATCCTGGGCGGCTGCCCGATGGGCGGCAGTGCCGCCACAGGCGTGATCAACGCCGACCATGAGGTGCATGGCCACCCGGGCCTGTTCGTGGTCGACGCAGCGGCCGTTCCCGCCAACCTTGGCGTCAACCCCAGTCTCACCATCGCCGCGCTCGCCGAGCGTTTCGCGGCGCGCCAACCCCGCGGTCCCGGAACGGTGTCCGAATCGCTGTCGCGGGCCTCCGAACCATCTTCCGCATGAGATCGATCCCGATGAAGTGTCGCCTCGCTCCCCACGGCCCCGGCTTTCGGCCGCGCTGGATACTGGTTCTCGCGCTGACGGCCCTGCTCGGCGGCTGCCAGGGCGGCCGCGATGTCGAAAGCCGCGTCGAGCCCGCTGCGCCGGCAGCCACCACGCCGCCGTCGGCGGAGGGGCTGCAGATCGGCGAGGACGAGATCGTGCTGGGCTCCACGGCCGGCCGGCTGGTCGTCCAGCGCGCCCCTCTCGCCTTCGATCTGCAGGATGCCGCGGGTCGCAGCGTGTTGCGCAGCACGGCCGCCGCCGCGGAGCAGACGCTGCGTGCACTGGACCTGCAACGTGCGCCGGTGGGCGTGGATACACCCGATCTGCCGCCCCTGTACGCGCCGATTTCCTTTGTCGTCGGCGGCAGCGCACAGCTGCAGTACCCGGCCACATTCTGGGTCGGCAACCTGCTGACCTCCGCCAGCACCGGGCTGGAGTTCCGGCTGACCGAGGTGACCGATGCCCGCAGCATCGACGGCGGCGTGGAGCTGGACGTGGCCACCTCAGACCCCAGCGGCCGGACGGCGCGGGTACAACTGCGCCGGGATGTCGCTGGCAGCTTCCAGGTGCGCGTCCGTCTCGCCCCGGTGAATGAAGAGATGGCCTGGATCGGCGCGGCCTTTGCGAGTTCCGCCAACGAGCGATTCCACGGTTTTGGCGGCCGCCGTAACGCGATCGACCAGCGCGGCCAGGACTTCGTCAACTGGACCGAGGAATTCCAGCAACGCCCAACGCAGACGGAGGCGGACCCCAACCCGCTGTTTCAGCCCGCCTACCAGTTCCCGACGGGGCCACAGGGCGCGTATTACGTGCAGTCCTCCTTCATCTCGTCGGCGGACTACGGGTTTTTGCTTGAGCGCGACGCGCTGTCGAACTGGCGCATGGGCAGTGACCGCGACGATGCCTGGATGGTGGAGGTGGCCGGCGCCGCGCTGGACTTCGTATTGGCGCCCGGCACCGCCCCGCAGGCTATCGACACGCTGACGCAGATCACCGGCCGGCACCGGATGCCGCCGCGCTGGGCGCTGGGGCCGATGCTCAGCGAGGCCGTGCAATCGACCGAGCTCGACGCCGACTACGAGGCCAAGGTACTCGAGTCGGTGCGCAAGATGCGTGAGCTGGACCTGCCGGTCAGCGCCTTCATCTTCGAAGGCTGGGCCGGCCTGCAGCGCCTGGGCAGCTACGCCGGCGTGCTCGAGGATCTGGCCGATCTGGGCATCCGCCCGCTCACTTACTACCGCGCGTTTCTGGGCGAGACCGACGACCCGCTGGAGCGGCCCGAGGCCTTCGACGAAGCGATTGCGAATGGCTACGTCGCGACCAATGCGCTGGGCCTGCCTTACCTCTTCGGCTCGCCACTGGCCCGGGGCGTCGCGGCGCTGGTGGATTTCACCAACCCCGAGGCCGTGGCCTGGTGGAAGGGCCGCATCAAGCGCGGCCTGGATGAGGGCAGCCAGGGATTCATGCAGGACTTCGGCGAGCAGACCTTTGTCGATATGGTGTTCCACGACGGCAGCACCGGCATCGACATGCACAACCGCTATGCCGTGCTGTTCCACCGCGCCACGCGCGAAGCCTTCGACGAATATCTGGCGGAAAACCCCGGCAGCGACCTCGAACCCTGGTTCTTCGTGCGCAGTGGCTACACCAGTGGCGAGACCGGCCGGCCCGGCTCGGCGGCCTATGAGTCGGCCAGCTGGCCCGGCGACAACACGGCGGACTGGAGCCGCAGCTCCGGGCTCGGGTCGGTCGTCCCGGATATGCTCAATCGGGGCATCGGCGGTGCCTATGGCTTCGTCTCCGAGATTGGCGGCTATCTGGATACCTTCGGCCGGCCGGAGAAGGAGCTGCTGATCCGCTGGTCGCACCATGCCTCGCTGATGCCGGTGCACCGCCTGCACGGCGGGCCGGTCAACCGCACCCACATGCCCTGGCGCTATGACGAAGAAACGGTCGCGGAATGGCGCCGCAGTGCGCTGCGCCATATCGCCGCGCAGCCGCTGATCATGGACTTGTGGCGCGAGGCCCTGGCCACCGGCATGCCAATCGCCCGGCCCCTGTGGCTGATGTATCCGGATGACGCGCAGGCCGTCGTACAGGAGCAGCAATGGATGCTCGGGCCCGACGTGCTGGCCGCGCCGGTGCATGAGCCCGGGGTCCGCACGCACAGCGTGTATTTTCCCGCCGGCTGCTGGCGCCATCCCGAAACCGGTGCCGAGCACCAGGGCCCGGGTTATGCGGATGTCGATGCCCCCGTGGGCTTTCTGCCCTACTACTTTCGCTGTGGCACGCAACCCTTCGTCGTGCCCGCCGAATTAGGCGCCGGCTGATCCGCAGCGGCCAGGCGGCGCGGCCCCTGCCCTCGCGCGGCGCGCGGTGGCACCATGGCAAGCAGGTCTTCGTCCCACCCGCCATGGAAGCCATCAGCGTCTTCGACATGCTCAAGATCGGCGTCGGGCCCTCCAGCTCGCACACGCTGGGGCCCTGGCGTGCCGTGCAGCGCTGGTTGGCCGAGGACCTGGGCGAGGTGGCGCCGCAGCGCATAGAGCTGCATCTGTATGGCTCGCTGGCGCTGACCGGGCGCGGGCATGCCACCGATGTGGCCCTGTGCCTGGCCCTGCTCGGCGAGGACCCGGTCACCGTGGACGTCGACAGCATCGCGCCGCGCGTCCAGGCCCTGCGCGAGGCGCGCCAGATTCGGCTGCACGACCAGGCCGTGGCCTTCGACCCCGCGCAGGACATCCATTTCCACGGCGATGAGGCGCTTGAGGAGCACCCCAACGGCCTGATCTGCCGGGCCATCGGCCCCGGCGAGCAGCGGCGTGAGGCGGCCTTTTTCTCGGTAGGCGGCGGCTTTGTGCTGCGCCGTGGCGAGAGCGGCGGCAGCGGCCCCGCGGTGCAACTGCCCTACCCCGCGCAAAAACCTAGCGAGCTGCTGGCCCACTGCGATGCCACCGGCTTGCCCATCGCCGCCCTGGTGCGTGAGAACGAGCGGGCCTGGCGCAACGAGGCGCAAATTGATGTGGGCCTGCAGGCGATCTGGACGGTGATGGTCGAGGCGGCCTACCGCGGCTGCCACCGCGAGGGCACGCTGCCCGGCGGTTTGCGGGTGCAGCGCCGCGCGCCAAAACTGTGCCGCGGCCTGCTCGGCGCCGACTACGGCGGGGCCGCGGATGCCGCAGCGTGGTTGGCACAGCTGCGCGAGCTCAAGCCCGATTTCAGCCAGATGCTGCGCTGGCTGTCCTGCTTTGCGCTGGCGGTGAATGAGGAAAACGCGAGCCTGGGGCGTATCGTCACCGCGCCCACCAACGGGGCGGCAGGCGTGATCCCCGCGGTGCTGCTGTGGCATCACTGCTTCAACGCCGGCGCCACCGGGGCCGACATCCCCAACTTCCTGCTCGTGGCCGGCGAAATCGGCACGCATTTCAAGAAGGGCGCCACGATTTCGGCCGCGCTGGGCGGCTGTCAGGCCGAAATTGGCGTGTCCAGCGCCATGGCGGCCGGCGCGCTGGCCAGCGTGCTCGGCGGCAGCCCGCGGCAGTGCCTGCAGGCCGCCGAAATCGCGATGGAGCACCACCTGGGCATGACTTGCGACCCCGTGGGCGGGCTGGTGCAGATCCCCTGCATCGAGCGCAACACCATGGGCGCGGTGAAGGCCGTCAACGCCGCGCAACTCGCCCTCGTCGGAGACCCCGCGACCGCGCGCGTCAGCCTGGACGACGTGATCCGCACCATGGACCAGACCGCGCGCGACATGAGCGCCAAATACAAGGAGACCAGCCAGGGCGGGCTGGCGGTCAACATCCCCGTCGGCCTGGCGGAGTGCTAGGACGCAGAGCGTGCCGCTCTACCAGTTACCCACCGGCCTAGCGAACCGTGTGTTCTATACGGCGCAACCAGCGCGACCGCTATTCCGTTTCGAACTGGCGATACACGGTGTCAACACTGCGCCGCGCACGCTCTTCCGGACCAAGCAGGTGCGTAAGCGCTGTGGGGTAGCTGCTAACGTCCGGAAAATCGTACAGCGTGCCGACGACCGAGGTGTCTTGGGGATAGCGGTCGACATCGTACTTGTGAGCGTGTTCTTCTGGCAGGTCAGGAATTGGCACACTGGTTTCTGATGCCTGCGCGTGGATCGTCCACGACACAGCCTCCTCCTCGCCGGCATAGATGTCCTGTCGGTGGTCAAAGTAGTAAACGTCAAACTTGACGAGGTCAGGGAAACCGCCCTGCGTCTGCCACAGCACTCCCGGAGATGTCGGCTCAAGCGCCAGCCGGCCGAGGAAGAATTCGGGGAGGGCGTAAGACCAGCTCTGCGGCCGCTCAAGGAACTCGCGCCGGGTATCGGCGTTGATATTGTCGTTGAAGTCCTGCGCGTAATCGCCTGCAGCAAAAACCAGCGAAAAACCGCGAGGCCAAGTTGCCGGGGTTTCAAGGTGCGACCCTCGGCGACTGCCCAATGCCATCGCTTCGCCATTGGCGTACATATAGGACCAAGCAGCGTTTGCACGGCGGGTCCCGATGCTTGAGGCCGGCACCTGCACCGAGCGCTCCACGCTGCGCGAGATCGTTTGCCTGGCAGTGACCGCTTCGCCGGCAAACAGGGCGTAGTTCCAATCACCCGCGGCGTCATCACGCGACTGGGACTCGTGGTACTCCAATCGCTCGCGCACCAAGAGCGTCAATTGGCCATTGCGGTCCAAGTGACCGCCGCACTCATCTCGGTATCCAAAGATAATCGAGTTCTGAGAATCCTCAATCGTCTCGAAAGCGGAGGCCATCCAGTCCGGCCGGATCCCCGCTTCACGCTGCTCAAATGATCGCGGCGGGAGATTTCGCACTAGCAAGTCTACCGCCGGTGTGGCCTGACAGCCCTCTTCGTAATAGGGGCCATGCATGACTTCGACCAACCCGGGACGCAGACGACTGAGAACGACGACCTGCGTTTCTTCCCGCCAGTTCTGGCCGTCGTAGCCATGATTGCTGCTGAGTACCGTCGTTACGCGGATGTAGCTCAAGGTGACCGTGCCACCCGCATGGACCGGCACCGTCAGTTCCCCGTTCCGATCCGTACGCAGGCGCGCAACGATTGAGCGGTCGTCCGGACCGTGCAGCAACACCTCGAAGTCCGACCTAGGGGCCTTCCACGGCCGATTGGCCAGGATTCGCAGCCTCACCTCCCCGTCCGTGTCCGCAGCCGCGGGACCGAATTCCGCTGGTGTATCCGCACGACCCCCACTGCTACCACATGCGCTGAGCGCGAGGACGGCAACCACCAGAAATACGCGGCTTTCATGCAATGACATCGATACCCCCCGTGTCGGACGTGGCCGACAGCTCCAAGCCCTTATTGCTTTTGTTTCTCCAGTCGTGACGCAGTCTACCTTCGACGTGCTGCTGGGGTGAACACGCTGTGAAGCTGCGGCACCGATGGCGATGCCAGCCCTGCGAACAGTCACGGGGGCTTGCCTCGTGACGCCGGCGCGCTAGTCTGCGCGCATCAGGGACACACGGGCGACAACGATGAGCAGCTTTACCCAGCGCCTGACCGGCGCCGCCAAACTCAACAGCCGCATCTACGAAGAGGTGGAGCACGACAGCAGTGCCAATGGCCAGGCCATGGGCGTGGTGTTGCTGTCGGCGATCTGCGCCGGCATTGGCGGCAGCTCCGCCGGCGGCGTCGGCGGGCTGATCGGGCTGGCCCTGGCCGGCCTGCTGGGCTGGCTGATGTGGGCGGCGGTGATTTACCTGGTGGGCTACAAGATGCTCGCCTCCCGGCATACCAAGACGGACATGGGCCAGCTGCTACGCACGCTGGGTTTCGCCCAGGCGCCCGGCCTACTGCTGATTCTGGGCGCCCTGCCCCTGCTGGGCCCGCTGGTGGGGCTGGTGGTGCGCATCTGGCTGCTGTGCGCCATGGTGGTCGCCGTGCGCCAGGCGCTGGACTACGACTCCACGCTGCGCGCCGTGGTGGTGGTCGTGCTGGGCTTCTTTGCCTATGCGCTGGCCTTCGCGGTGGTCTACGCGCTGCTCGGCATCTCGATCTAGCGCCTGCGCCCGCCCCGGCACCGGCACGCGGCCCCGGCGCTATTGCCGGGGGCGGGGCGGGCGCCGCAACTGGACCGGGGAGCCGTTGGCATCAGCCGGGACCGATATAGAAGTCAGGCGTAGATGTAGAAGCCGGCGGCCACGAGCAGCCAGGCCAAACCTTTGAGCGTAAAAAGGGCCACGGCGAGCCAGGCGGCACGCCGGGCCAAACGGCCGCGCGATGATCGGGGGTCAGCCCTCATGCGCTTGCGCGACCGGGGTGGAGCCGTTGGGAGGCGCCGGCGCCGCCGCGGCGGGCGTGCCCGGGGCCTGCGTGTAGCGCGCGAATATGGCGTCGATGTCGGCCTGGGGCGGCGCTTGATCGCCCTGGAAGCTCGCCGCCTGAGCAAAAAAGGCGGCGATGATGGGCATGCCATCCACCGGGGTATTCAGCGCGATGCCGTCGCCCTGCGCGATGCGCCGCTGCCAGCCCGACCGCACGGCGGCCCAGTAGTCGGCGGTGCGCTGCCAGTAGGCATAGGCCGGCGAGAAATCGAAGCCGTCGATGCGGCGATAGTCGTTAAAGCCAAACTCGCGCACGAGCGTGTGCGCGGTGCGCTCGCCTTCGCGCAGAACCTTGGTGTTGTCCTGCTCGTGGGTCCAGCCGCCCGGCGTGATGGTGTGCCGGTTTTCGACATTCAGCGCGTTGTAGTCCTGGCGCTGGGTGTATTCGCGTCGCGGCAGCGGGCGCCAGCTGCGGTCGGAGGTCCAGGTCGGCGCGCCGTATTCATGCCGCCAGCGCCCGGTGCCGCAGTAGCGCGGGGCATCGGACACCTCATACACGCACTGCGTCCACGCGCCCCGGGTCTGCTCCGCCGGTAGCGATCGCACCCGCCAGGTCTGGTCGGCACTGAACTCCCAGCGCGTGGCCGCCTGGTATTCCCAGTCCTGGCGCCAGTGCTTGATGACCTGGTCGCCCACCACCAGCAGGTGCTGCAGCGAGATGCGCGGACCGCTGTCCTCGACCAGCACCACCGCCTCGAAGGCGCCGGTGGTCTTGTCCTTGTGCCGCGCATAGCCACTGCTCAGCGGCACCGTTTCCTGGAAGTCAAAGCTCACCGCGTATTCGCCCAGCATCGCCAGAATCGCCGCCCGGTCGCGCGCGTAGGCGCTGGGCTGCGCGACGATATCGGCGGTGCGGCTGGCGCTGTCTAGGGGTTGCAGCGCGGCGATGTTGCGCGGATCCGGCGCGGAATTGGTGGCCGCCTGCCCCGGTACCGAACCCGGGGCCGATTCCGGGGCCGAACTCGGGGCTTGATCCCCGTCTGCAGCCGCAGCCCGCGCCTCTGCCGGGGCGCTTGTTGCGGCAGGCATTGTGGGCTCGGGCGCAGACTGCCGGTCCAGACTGGCGCAGCCGCCAAGCAGCAGGCTCAGGGGCAGCAAAACAACGAAAGGTGAAGTCGACATGGCGGGTCCTGTTGCGAAGTTGGGGGTCAAAAGCCAGCCGACAGGCTGAGCCGCAGGTTGCGGCCGGGGCTTTCGAGCACGTTCAAGTGATTGCGGTAAGCGGTGTTGCTGAGGTTGTCGATGCCGGCGACCAGACGCGGCGCGCGCAAACCCCACAGCCGGCCCTTGCGGCCGCGCGGCTCCCAGGACAGGGCCAGGTCCCACACGCCATAGCCGGGGGTGGTCGGAATGAGGTTCTGGGTGTCGCCGTTCTCGTCGGTGAAGGTCGGCACCCGGTCCTGAGCAAAGTGGTGGCTGTGGCCCAGCGTGGCCCGCAGCCCGGCCCAGGGGTGCAGGTCCAGCGTCGTACGCAACCGGTCGGCGGGGATGCTGAGCAACGGCGCGCCGCTGTCGTCGTCACTGCCGCGGGTGTGGCTGTAGCTCGTGCCCAACTGCCAGATGCCCAGCTCCCAACCCAGCTCCAGCTCGCCGCCGTGGATGGTGGCCTGCGGCAGGTTGCGGCTGCTGGTGCTGCCGCCCACATAGATGGGTGGCACCAGCGGGTTCAGGCTGCCGTCGTCGCTGCGGTTGACGCAGCCCACCGGCGGCGTGGGCGCCAGGCAGCGCGGGGCCGGCACCTCCTCTTCGACGGTCACGAAGAGTTCGATGTAGTCATCCACCTCGTTGCGGTACAGCGAGCCCCGGGCGCGCAGCGCATCGGCAAAGCGCAGGCCGGGCCAGCGCGCCTCCAGGCCGACCTCCACGTTGCGCGCCTGCTCGGGCCGCAGCTGCGGGTTGGGCACGAAGTTGTTGCCCAGAAAGTGCTGGCCGGCGGCGTAGATCTCGATCAGGCCCGGCGCGCGAAAGGCGCTGTTGACCGAGGCCCGCGCCTGCAGGCGCGCATTGCCGAACACGTCCCAAACCAGGCCCAGCTTGGGCGACAGGGCCTCTTCGCGCACCTCCGCCGAGTCATCCTGCAGCGAGCGCGCCTGGTAGCGGTCGTAGCGCAGCCCGGGCAGCAACGTCAACGGCCCCCACGGCCATTCCACCTGGGCGAATACGCCCTCCACCCGGCGCTCGGCATCCGGGTATTGCGGCCGCGGCTCGCCATCACGGGTGGCGCGGGCGCGGTCGGCGTAGAAATCCCCGCCCAGCGTCAGCAGCGGCTGGCTCTGCCGGAAGGGGGACGCCGGCCCTGGGAGCGGCAGGCTGACGTGGCCGCTCGCGCCGTGGGTCCGGAATCGGGTGATGTCGTGCCGGGGCTCGTCGACACGGTCCTCGCGGATGCGCAGATCGTCGCGGTACACGCTGAGATCGGCCGCGCGCAGCCAGCCGCCCTCGGCCCCCTCAAAGCCATAGCGGGCCACGCTGTACAACGTGTCGTTCTCGCGATCGATCAGCGGGTTGGTGTCGCTGACGGTGGTGGCCGGGTTGCTGGGCGACACGCTGGACTGCAAAAAACCGTGGTGCACCAGGCCCAGGCTGTGGCCGCTGGCCTCCGGCAACCAGGACAACTTGGCCAACTGCCCGTTGACCCCCAAGCCGCTATTGGGCTGGGCGCTGCCATCGGCGCGCTCATAGTCCTGCGCACTGCGCCGCACCAGGCTCAGCAGGCCGTCCACAGGCCCAAGCCGCAGCGCGCCGATGCCGCTGCTCAGGCGCTCGCCACTGACGCTCTCGTAGCCCAGGCGCACGCGACCGGCCAGGCGCTCGCCTGGCTGCAGGAAGTCCGCGGCATCCTTGGTACGCAGGGCGACCACACCGCCGAGGGCGTCCGAGCCCCAGATCGCCGAGGCGGGGCCGCGCAGCAGTTCAACCTGCTGCAGCAGTTCCGGGTCGACGAGCAGGCTGGAGCGGTGGCCGCCCAGAAAGTTCTGCCGGGCGCCGTCGACCAGCAGCAGCACGCGCGGGCCGGAGAGGCCACGCACATTCAGAAACTGGGCGTTCGCCCGCGGCCCGCCCTCCACGGACACGCCGGGCAAGGCGCCCAGCGCCTCGCCCAGGGTCGAGGCCTGTCGATATTCCAGCTCCCGCGCGGACACCAGGTCGATGGAGGCCGCTGTCTGGCTCTGCGGCCGGGCCACGCGGCTGCCCACCACCGTCAGCGGCTCGAGTTCGGCCGGCGCGCCCACCGCGCTGGGCGGCGGCTGCGCGGCCAAGGCCAGTGTCTGCGGGTAGGGCTCGGCTTCGGCCGCGGGCGTGGCCTGCGTCGTCGTTGGCGTGGGCGCTGGCGTGGGTGTCGCCGCCATCGCTGGCAGGGCGAGCAGCAGCAGCGCGCCCCCCGTGAGCCCGGTCAGGCCGGTCTGCGTCCTCATCCCCTCTCCTTCTTCCAAGGCGGGCATGGCTGGCTGGCCGCAAGGCTGGCTGGCGAGTTCCCCGGGGCGCGTTCGGCGCCCCCGTCATATGGTCAGGGCCTGGCGGCCCCGGCGTGGTGCGGCCGCCCTATTTGGTCAGCAGCAGCTTGTTCTGGCGGGTCAGCCGCAACACGTAGCGCTCCCCGGCGTGCTCGATACACACGGCGCGCTCGCCGGCCAGCAGGTCCCGGGCACGCAGGGCACGGGGGCTGGGGGCAACGGCGGGCTGTACGGGCGGCGCCGGGCGGCGGGCTAGCGGCATGGTGGCTGTCCTGTTGTGACCTCGGGGCGCATGCTAATGCGACTCGTTCCCATTTGCAACAACAAGGAACTCATCCCGACTCGGCGGCGGTTCAGGCTCCCGCCCCCGCGGCCCCGTCGCTAACACCGGCGCCATCGCCGGCGCCGGCAGCGGCCGGCGCGTCCAGCATGAAGTGCGCACGGGCGACGGCCACCGGGCGGGCCGCGTCGCCCTGCCAGCAGCGCACCGAAACCTGGGCGATGCGCCGGCCCTGGCGCAGCACCTCGCAGGCGGCGTAGCTGTCGCGGGCCCGGGCGGAGCGCAGGTAGTCAATCGAGAAATCGATGGGCTTGGGCACGCGCCGCTGGTCTTCGTGCAGCAGCAGCCAGATGATGGCCGCGGTTTCCATGAAGCCGCCGACCACCCCGCCGTGCAGCGCCGGCAGCCGGGCGTTACCCACCAGCGGCTCGGCAAAGGGCAACAGGAACAGGCGCAGCGTGGCGTCGTAGTCGATGCCCAGAAAGCGCGCATAAGGCACCTGCTCCAGCGCCTGGCGAAACTCGGCGCTCATTCCCCCGCCTCGCGGGCCACGGGGCGCTGGGCATTGGCCGCCCGCATGAAGCTGGCGCGGGCCACGGCGGTCGCCTTGTCCGGGTCCTCGCCCTGCCAGACGCGGCCGCTGACGAAGACCACCTGCCGGGTCACGCGCTCGACCTGCGCCAGGGCAAAAAGGTCGGCGCCGGCCACGGCCGGGCGGTGGTAATCCACGCGCAAATCCAGCGTGGCGATGGACTCCTGCGCGCCCAGCGCGCTGAACACGGCCACACCGAAGGCCGAATCCACCAGCGTGATCTGCACCGCCGTGTGAATCAGTCCCCGCTCGGCGTCGCCGAGCAGCTCCACCCGATAGGGCTGGCGCATGCGGGCCTCGCCATCGCAAACCGACAGCACCTCCTGGCCGATGGCCGCGCTATGCGGAATGGCGCGGGCGAAACCTTCGGCAAGGGCGCGGTCGGCGCTGTGCGGCATGCGGGAACTCGGCGGCGGGCAAGCGCCCTATGCTACCGCCGCGCTAGCCCGTGGGTACGTTGCGCAGGGCCTGCTTGAGATCGGCGGCGATCAGTTCCACGGCCTCCACCGACATCGGGCCAAGGGCAGGCTCCAGCGCAGCCAGCTGGCAGGCGCTCAGGCGCAGGCTCGACCCCGGGGCCGGCTGGGGACCGAGGCGGTGCGCGAGCTCATCGGCCAGCGCCACCAGCGCCGCCTCCAGCGGCAGCGTGTTCTGGCCCGGCAGCGGGCCGTGGTGCAACTCCACGATCTGGCTCACCGATTCTGGCAGGCCCCAGTGGCGCAGCAGCATGCCGCCGATTTCGGCGTGGTCCAGGCCCAGCAGCTCGCGCTCGGCCTGGTGCGCCGGCAGGTCATGCTGCTCGGCCCAGCGGGCGCAGTCCGCCACGTCCTCGGCCGCCAGCCCCAGTAGGCAGACCTTGCCCACGTCATGCAGCAGCGCCGCCGTGTACAGGCGGGCCACCGAAACCTGGGGCACGCGCTCGGCCAGCAGCCGGGCGATGTCGGCGCAGCGGGCCGAGTGCTGCCACAACACCTGGCCCTGGCGCGGGTTCAGCTCGCGAAAGACCGACTCCGAGCTGACCAGAATGGCCAGGTGGGCAATCTCCTGCCAGCCCAGCAGCACCAGCGCGTGGCGAATCGAATCGATCTGCGCGCGCAGGCCGAAATAGGGGGAGTTGACCACCGACAGGATGCGCGTGCTCAACCCCGGGTCGCGGCTGATGAAGTCGGCCAGGGCATTGGCATTGCTGTCCGGCGACTGGGCGAGCTGGTGGGCCTGCATGGCACTGGCGGGCAGCGAGGGCAGTTGCTTGAGGGTGCGGATGCCGGCCAGCAGGTCCTCGCGCACACGGGCGCGCTGCTCGCGCTTGAGCGTGTAGTTCAGCACCGCGCTACGCAGCCGCTCGCGGCGCTCCTCCTCGGCCTGGCCCTCGCCCTCATACAGGCCGGGCCAGTGTTGCGCGCACCAAGCGCTGGCGCCGACCAGGTCGCGGTCGGGCTCGCCCTCGGGCAGCCCGGTTTCGATCACCTGACGCCAAGCCGCGCCGCCCAGCGGCCAGTGCGGCTGCGGGGCATCGAAGCGGTCGGCCCGCTCGGCCACCTCGGCGCCCACGCGGCTGACGCGCTCATCGAGCACGGTCAGCAGGTCGGGCAGGCTCTCGCCGTCCTCGGGGCACACGGCGACGGCGCTGTACAGGTCCGGCGCCGAGGGCAGCCGATCGCGCAGCGCACGGCGGACGCGCTGCAGCCAGGGCAGCGAGCCTTTGGCATTGGCCGGTGGGCAGGCCACCAGCACATCGGTATTGCTGAGCACCGTGGCCTCGATGCCATCGCCGGCGCGACAGGCCGCCGCGAGAATCCATTCGGGAACCGGATGGCTGGCCCGCAGCAGCGCGTAAACCACGCTGCGATTGCTGTCGACCGCGCGCGCGATCAGCCGGGCGACCGCCCGCGGGGCGGTCTCGGGCAAGACCCAATCGCCCAGTTTCCAGCCGCTTTCAATGGTGGCCACGCACTCCAGGCTGCCCAGCGCCAACTGGTGCTTGCGCGCCTCCTCCCGGCTGGCAAAGTTGCGCAGCGGAAAGGGCAAGGCGCGCAGCGAGTTCAGCGCCGTATCCTGGTCCGAGCGCATCGCCCGCATCAGATAAGGCAACAGGCGCTTGAAGTCCGCCCCCCGCCCGACCGCACGCACGACCAGCGGAAAGCACTCCTCGAGATCCTCCGTGGCATCGAGAAGGTTCGCGAGTTCCATTGGCAGGGCCTGTCCCCGGGGTCATGAACGACGCCGTGATCCTTGCCCGGCGCCCGTGAAGATCGCGTCAAGCGATGCGCAACGACGCCAATGATGGACGCCGCGACGCACCGGCTCCGGCCCCGGGCCCCAACCCTTACCCGGCATCAACCCGCGCTCAGACCCAGGGGCGGGTTGCCAGGGCTTCGAGAATCAGCTCGACCGACAGGGCGGCCAGCACCATGCCCATGATCCGCGTCAGGATCGAGGCTCCCCCACGGCCGAGCAGCCGCATGATGGGGGCGGACAGCAATAACAGCAGCAAGGTCACAAGCAGGATCACGACCGTGATCGCCGCCGTCGTCAACTGCGTCGGCACCGGGTAGATCTGATTGTCGGTCAGCAGAATCACCGCCAGGATCGCCCCAGGCGATGCCGTTGCCGGAATGGCGAGCGGGAACACGGCCAAGTCGTGGTCCGACTCGCGCTCGGCGTCGACCTCCAGCGAGCCGAAGATCATCTGCAGACCAAAAAGGAACAGGATGATGCCGCCGGCGAGCTGGAAGGCGCTGAGCCGGATGCCCATCGCATCCAGCAGCAGCTGGCCGGCGAGAATGGCGCCGAGCAGCACCGCCATCGCG
Source organism: uncultured Ectothiorhodospiraceae bacterium (assembly GCA_937141935.1). Classification (GTDB taxonomy): domain Bacteria; phylum Pseudomonadota; class Gammaproteobacteria; order Nevskiales; family Oceanococcaceae; genus MS8. The sequence goes on along the minus strand of CAKZQS010000040.1, from coordinate 77,730 downwards.
TAGGCGATCGCGCGCAGGGCCGTCCGCCGGCGCCGCGCCGCAGTCATGCCAGCGGTGAGTCCGGAAAAGATCGCGAGCGTTCCGATGGGATCAATCGTCGCCCACAGGATCAGCGCGTCCTGCAACGCTTTCTCGTGCACCGGCAAACCCTCCTGGAAGACCCCACAAAGTGGGGGGGAATCGGCGGCAAATCAATAGGCGGGCGGCTCCGGCCTGCCTCGCGCCGCACTCATCGCAGCGTAACAATGCCGCTCTAAGCTGCCCGTCGATTCCGAACCGGGAGGCTTGCGTGCCCCTGTTCCTGTTGACCGACGCAGTCCGCGCGGCCGGCGTGTTGCTGGCCGCCCTGACCTTTCTGAGCGCCTGCGGCGACACCGGCACGCTCGCGGTGGACTTGCGCTCGGCGCGCAGCGAAGACGCGCTCTTGGCGCCGCCGCGGCCCGCCGGCGTCGATACGCTGCGGGTGATGACCTGGAACCTGCGCTTTGCGAGCACGCGCGAGGGCTATGAGGACTGGCCGACCCGCCGGCCAGACCTGGCGGCGCTGTTGGCCCTGTCGCAGGTCGACGTGCTGGGCGTGCAGGAACTGGTGCCCGAGCGCGATGGGCACCAGCAGCTTGAGGATGTGCAGGCCATGCTGCCGGGCTTCGCCTACATCGGCCGCTCGCGCTCCGCGGACCCGAACGACGAGCACAGCGGCGTGTACTACCGCAGCGCGCGACTGGAGGCGCTGCGAGAAGGCTATTTCTGGCTCAGCCCGGCGCCGACAACGCCGGGCTCCTTCGGCTATGGCAACCAGGGCAACCCGCGCATGGCGACCTGGGTCGAATTTCGCGACCGGCGCAGCAAGGCCCGCTTCACGCTGGTGAATACGCATTTCGATCACCGCAGCCGCGAAGCGCGATACCGCGCGGCGGACCAGATCGCCGGCTACCGCAGCGGCGACCCGGCCTATGCCAACGACGGGGTGGAGCTGGACCCGCAACTGCCGATGGTGCTGATCGGCGACTTCAACGTGGCCCGCAGCGTGCGCGAGGACTGGGCGCCGCCGGGGTACAGCGGGCCCACCGTCGACCCCCTGAAGACGACCCGCATGCCGGCGCTGTACGCGCCGCTGCCCACCGCGCTGACACAGTACGACCCCGGCCTGGTGCCAATGGCCGGCAACCTGTCGCCCTACACCCGTCTGGTGCTCGACGGCCCCTTCGTCGATGCCCTGGAGGTCGCCGAGCGCGCATACCCGCTGCCCATCGGCACCTTCAACGGCTTCGCCGAGCTGCGCGAAGGCATCATTGACTGGGTGCTGGTCAGCCCCGAGCTGCGCGTGCTGCAGAGCTATATCGAGACCTACCGGCCGCAGGGCCAGTACCCCAGCGACCACCTGCCGGTGGTCGCCGACATCGCCCTGCCGGGCTAACACGGCCCACCAAAAAACCCCGGGGGCGCCGCCGTAGCGGGCCCGCCGGGGTTGCCGATAGTGCCGGCCCGCGAGCGGCCGGTTTCCGGTCGTGTTACTGCGTGGCGCCGCTTTCCAGGTAGTTGCCCACGGCGGTCAGCACGGCCTCCCATTCCTTGGGCGCCACCGAGTCCACCGGGTCATTGCCAAAGCGCACGCCGACCATGTTCAGCGAGGGGGCCACGCTGACACGCTGGTGGCCATAACCCGCGGCGGTGTAGTTGCCGGACTCCTCACCGCCCCAGTGCGGCCACATGTAACCGCGCGGGCCGCCCCCGTTCTCCTTGTCGTAATTGTGCGAGGCCTTGACCCAGGCTTCGGGCACGATCTGCCGGCCATCGCGGCTGCGGCCGCCGCTGCGGAACAGCTCGCCAAAGCGAATCATGTCGCGCGGCGTGGCGTACAGGCCCATCGATGCGAAGGTGTTGCCCAGACGGTCGATCATCACCATCGCCTCGTCCTGCATGCCGGCGGGCTGCCAGATCTTCTCCGACAGGATCTCGGCATAGGGGCGCTCGTACACATTCTCCAGCAGCCAGGCCAGCATCTGCGCGTCGCCGCTGTTGTAGCGGTAGTACTCGCCGGTCGGCGAGACCCGCGTCAGGCGCAGCAGGTACTCATCGCGCGTCATGCCGTAGAGGCCGTTGGAATGGAAATCCGCGCCCATCAGCACCAGCTGTTCGGGCTGGTGCACGGGCACGTCCACCCAATAGGTGCCCGACTCCATCTGCAGCAGGTCCTCGACGCTGACGCCCTCCCAGACGGTATCGGCGGCATCCGGGATGTACTTCTTGATGGGGTCGTAGATCGAATCGACCAGCCCTTCGGCCACGGCGATGCCCACCAGCGCGGTGGTCACCGACTTGGTGACCGACCACATATGCGCCCGGGTCTTGGGGTTGTAGCCGTTTTGGTAGGCCTCGTAGATGAACTGGCCGTTGTGCATGAAGGCAATGGCATTGGTCTGCCCGCTTTGCATGTACTGCTCGATGGTGCGGGTGCGGCCGTTGACCTCATAGGTGAGCTGGCTCAGGTCGATGGGCGTGGCCGGCAGGTCGGGCGCGGCCGGGTCGGCCTGCACCACCTGCGTGGGCAGGATAACGATGACCGAGGTGGCGTCCACCGGCAGCAGCAGCACCGAGAACTCGCCATCCATCGTGTCCTCGGCCATGCGGGTGAGCTGGCCGCCCCCCAGCAGCAGGTTGGCGCGGGCCTGGAGCAGGTCCGTCAGCGGCGCAACGGCCGGCGCGAATTCGTGCGGCGTGGGGTAATAGCGCCCCAGGTGCATGGCGATCACATCGCCCAGGCCGTCCGGCAGCGTGGCGATGGCCGCCATGGCCTCGAGCGGGTCGGTGGGAATCGAATACATCCCGCTGCGCTCGACGATATGCACCGTCTCTTCCAGCAGGATCACGCCCTCGTCGGGCGGGTCGTCGTTGGTGGCCGCAGCCTGGCGCGCGCCGGCCTGCGGGTCGTCGATGGTGGCATCACAGGCCACCAGCGCCAGCGCCATCAGCGCCGCGCCCAGGGCACGGCCCCACATCCATGGGTTCATGAGTTGTCTCCGAGGTTCTCAGTGCGATCGGGCGCAATTCTCGCAGAGCGCCCGCGCGCTGTCGGTCGTAAATACGACGGAGTGGCGGTGCTGGCCTGCCGACCGCGGCCGCCGGACCGGGCCTTAGCGCCCGGCTTGCGACCTGGCCGCGGCTGCCGCCGGTCTCAGACCGCCAGGGCCATGGCGTCCAGCGCCGGCAGCATCTCGGCGCGATTGCGAGCCCAGGAGTCCTCGCACTGCGCCTGGATATAGGCCTGCGCGGCGGGCAGCTCCCAGATGGCCTGACTCTCGTAGCCGAAGGGGATCGTGCACAGGCTCATGCTGAAAAAGGGCGAGCTGGCGAGGGCCTGCAGCCGCTCCAGCACGGCCGGCTCGTCGCTGAGCAGGGCGTAGACCATGGCCGATTCCAGCAGCCGGTTCGCCCCCTCCAGCCAGTCGCGCTCCATGGGGAAGGACTCCTCGACCGCGCTGCTGAGCGACTGCGCATCCTCGACCCGTCCCAGCATGGCCAGCGTCACGGCCATGACGCCGCGCAGCGCGTCGCTGTCGGAGGCCTCGCGCCATTGCTCCAGCTTGTCCAGGGCCAGCTCGGCCTGCTCCAGCACCTGGACCCGCGGCGCCTGGCCGGCGCGCAGGGCCAGCGCCTGACCCAGCTCGAAAGGTATGCGGCCATGACCGGAGTTGGTCATGTCCTCGCCACTGTGCGTGCGGGTCAGCTCCCGCATCGCGGCGTAATCGCCGTCGCGTCGGGCCAGTTCCATGCCGGCGTAGTAGTCCTTCTTCTCGCGCTCCTCCTCGGGCAGCGCCTGGCGGCCAACCTGCACGAAGCGCACATCGCCGGTGAGCTGGTAACCGATGGCCGCCATCTTCCACTCCGGCGAGTAGTCCCCACCGAAACGCTCGCGGATCTGCTGGAGGATCGCCATGGCCTCGCCGCCGCGGCCCAGAAAGGCCAGCAGCTCGGCCTTGGTTTGCAGCGGGACCACGGCCGAGGGGTCGCGGTCGATCACCTCGTCGAGGATGGCGAAGGACTCCTCCGTGCGCCCGATGCGCCGCAGCATGTAGGCGTAAAACAGCGCCGACTCGGTGTTGCGGACCAGGTGGCGGCGGAAGGGCGCCAGGATCTCCACGCCCCCGCGCGGATCGTGTTCCAGGTAATAGCGGCGCACGGCGCGGGCCGTGGCCAGCTTGACCGGGGGCGTGTCCTGCCGCTCCAGCGCCTGCAGGTGGGTGCTGATGCGCTGCAGTGACTCATCGCGGGTGGTTGTGGAGAACCAATAACCCCGCGCGGCAATCAGCAGCGCCAGCAGGTGGGCGTCGATGAAGTTGGGCGAGAGCTCCAGTGCGCGCTCCAGCTCGGCCGTGATCTCGGCATCCTTCTCGTGGCCCTGCTTCCACATGGCCAACGCGGCCAGGTAAGCCTCATAGGCCGCGTTATCCACCGTGGGGCTGTCCGCCATCGCCAGGCGCGTGCCCAGCGCCGAGGCCAGCGTGCGCGCGATGTCGCTTTGCATCGAGAACAGGTCGGCGCGGGTGCCCTCAATGCCCTGCCCCCACAGCGTGTCGCCGCCGTCGGCATCGACCAGCTGCAGGTTCACGCGCAACTGCTCGCCATGTTGCTGCACCGAGCCGCGGATCAGCTGGTCGGCATTCAGCGCCTGGCCGATGTCGCGGGCCGGCGCGTCCGCGAGCCCCAGTGCCGCGAGGTTTTGCCCCTGCACCAGGCGGATGCCGGCCAGGCTGGCCAGATCCGAGACCAGCGCATCCTGCAGCCCGCCCATGACCGTTTGTGTCTGCGCATCCAGCCCCAGCAGCTCGAAGGCCAGGATGGCCACCCGCGGGCCCAGCCCCTCGCCATCGGCCACCGCGAGCGCGCCCGCGTCGGGGGCCTCCTCCGTCGGCCACCACAGCAGGGCCGCGGTGACGGCCAGGATGAGGGCGGCAGCCACGGCCCAGCGGCCGGGGCTGCGGCGGCGCGGCGAAGGCGCATGCGCCACGGCCGGAGCGGGGCTGGACTTCGCGGCAGCGGGCGTCGGGCTGCCGGCCGCCGCGGGGGTGCCGGCAGCCGCGGGGGTGCCGGCAGCCGCGGGGTTTGCCGCGCCCGCCACCTTGGCCGGATCGCCCTTGGGCTGCGGCTGCCAAGCCCGCAGGCGCGTGGCCAGGGCCTGCATGCTGGCCAGCCGCCGCGCCGGCTTGCCGGCGCAGGCATCGGCAATGATGGCGCGCAGGCCGGGGTCGGCCACGTCCTCCTCCCAGCCCGGCGCCAGCGGCTCGTTCAGCTCGCCGATCACCAGCTGGTACAGCAGCACGCCCACCGCGTACACATCCGATTGCTCGGAGAACACGCCGCCCTTGAGCACCTCCGGCGCCATGTAGGCCGGCGTGCCACTGGTCGAGGAATCCTGGTGCAGCGTCTTGGTAAAGCCCATCACCGTTACGCCGGTCTGGGCCAGGCGCTCGCGGCTCTTGACCGTGCCACTGCCAAAATCGCAGAGCAGCAGGCGCGGCTCGCGGCCGCCCTCCTCCACCAGCAGATTGCCGGGCTTGAGGTCCTTGTGCATCACGCCCAACGCGTGGGCCTGCGCCAGGGCCTCGGCCGCTTCGGCCACGATGGCCAGCCGCCGGCGCATCGGCAGCCGGGCCGGGCCGCCCTGCGCCTCCAGCCAGTCGGCCAGGCTGCCCTGCGGGTACCAGGGCATCTGAATCCAGGCCGGCGTGGCATCGAATTGCCAGGCGATCAGCGGCACCAGCGCGGCGCTGTCGCCCAGCTCCTTGCGCAGCACCTTGTTCAGCGTCACTTCGCGCTTGAGGGCGCGGCGCGCGCGCTCGTCCAGCGCCAGCTTGAGCACCCGAAGCTGGCCACTCGCCGAGTGGCGAATCCGCCACAACTCATTGGCCGGCCGCGTCTGCAGCCGCTCCTCGAAGACCCAGTCGGGCAGCGCGGGCAGCGTTTGCCCGGCCTGCAGCTCCAGCCGCGTGCCCAGGTCATCGCGCCCTTCGATCTCGATGGGCACATCCAGGCGGTAGCCATAGCCGTGCACCGTGCGCAGCATCGTGCGCTCGCTGTCGCCCAGCACCTCGCGGATGCGGCGAATGGCTTGCGACAGCACGCCATCGGTGACCACGCGCCCGGCCCAGACCGTGTCAAAAAGCTCCTGCTTGGTGACCAGCTCGCCCTCCGCGCGCAGCAGGCAGAGCAGGACCTCCAGCGGCTTGGGCTCCAGCGCCACCGGCTCGCCGGCGACCATCAGCTCGTGGCTGCGCTCGTGATATTCGGCGTTCGCAAAACGCCAGCGGACCGGCGCCGCCTCGCCATCGTGGAGTCCCATGCCCGTCTCGCCCTGTGCCACCTCGTCACTGGCTAAGACCGTCAGTGTAGCCGAGCCGTTCACTGCGACCGCGTCCCGGGCCGGCGCAGGGGCCGACACATGGGCAGGCGCAAGGCCCGAAGCGTGGACGGACGCATGGGCCCGCGGGGGGTGCCCACCCACCCGTCTCAGTCGAGCGTCGCCAGGGCCACGCCCGTCTCGTCACCGGCCGGGCCGCGCAGCCCGACGGGCTGCTCAAGCAGCGTGGCCGGCAGCGAACGCTGCAGATCCTGCTGCAGGCTTTGCGGCAGCGCGGCCAGCATGGCGGCGCGGATGTCGAGCAGGGCCAGATCGCCTTGCAGGGCAATGATGTAGTCCAGGTCCACGCCCGCATCCGTGGGCTGGCTGACGATGGACGGGCCACCGACCGCATCGCCGGCATGGCCGATCGTGGACAGGGCCAGCGCGCTGGCGGCGGCGAAGATTTTCAGGGTCGTACGCATCTCATCTCTCCTTAACCGGCGCTCCTGCCGGATCTCGCTCCGCCGGGAAGACTGGGCCGGCGAGCCCTCGTTGCTGCGGGGCCAGATTGCCCCCACGGCCCCGCGGACACTTGAGAGATTCGCGAAGAATTTCTGAAAGATTTCTGAAATCGCCCGCCAGAGCGGCGTTTTGCCCCTCAGACGCGACCGCAGCACCCCGATTTGCCACCCCCAAGGCACCAGCAAGCGACTCCCGCCGTAGGCGACCCCGAATGGCGATCGCCCAGCGAGTCCGCAGGACCGCAGGCAGGATGCCGAAGCACCGCAAGATCGTATCGAGGGTTTTGGCCCATGGACGGGCCAACGCGAGCCCAGCTCGCGGAGCCATCGGGCCACTTGTAGCCCTCAGGCGTCGCTGGTGAGGCAGGAGCCGAATCCAGCGTAGTGGTGGCGGGCCCGGAGAGATTCGACAGATCGGCAGGACGCCGATCTGAGCGAGCGCAGCGAGTCCGAAGGACCGCAGGCAGGACGCCGAAGCACCGAAAGGTCGTATCGAGGGTTTCGGCCCACGGACGGGCCAACGCGAGCCCAGCTCGCGGAGCCATCGGGCCACTTGTTGGCCGATGGCGTCGCTGGTGAGGCAGGAGCCGAATCCAGCGTAGTAAATGGCGGGCCCGGAGAGATTCGAACTCCCGACCTTCTGGTTCGTAGCCAGACACTCTATCCAACTGAGCTACGGGCCCGCGCAACTGGCCGTGCTGGCCAGCGAGCGGCGCATTATATACGGGTTTTTCGCCCCGTGTGTGGCGGCGGGGCGCAGCGCCGCAACGGCGGCTAGAAGGAGGTGACGGGCCAGGTGGCCAGGCGCAGCCGGCCGCCGAAATAGGGCTGGGCGTAATCCACGGCCCGCTCGAAGTTGGTCACGCCGTTGACCACGGGCGACTGGCCGATGGGGCCGAGTCCGAGGCCCACGGTGGCCAGGATTCCCAGCGCCTGGCCGGACTCGTGCAACACCGAGCTGCCGCTGTCGCCCGACAGCCCCGGGTTGTCGGTCACCACCGAATAGCTCCAGCCCTCGCCCACGATGGCGCTGATCTCGCCTTCCTTGGTTTGCAGCGTTTGCACGCCCACGTGGAAGGGCGACTGGCCATAGGTGTACACCGCGTCGCCGACCTCGGCGAGGCCGCCGAGTCGGCCGGTCGGCCCGCCGTAGAAGATGGCCGCCGGGTGCACATTGTCGAGATCGCGCGGGTCGATTTCGACCAGGGCGAAGTCGTTATAGGTGCAGGCATTGGAGCCGGGCGTTTCGCCGCGCTCCTGCATCGCGATCCAGCTGGAATAAGCCAGCGTGCCCGGCTGGCGCGCGTTCTCGATTTCGACGCTGCTGCCCAGGGGGGCGTTCGCCCCTTCGCAGGGGTCGATGCCCGAGTTGGTATCCGGGCTGAAGCAATGCGCGGCGGCGCCGATAAAGAAGCGCTCCGCGCTGGTGTAATACAAAAAATTCGAAGTACAGGAGCCGTTGTCGCTTTGCACCAGCACGCCAGGGCGGATCTGCAAGTCGTTGGGCTCGCCAAAATCGCGCGGCTGCTCGGCGCCGCCGGGTGCGCCGTCGCGCGTCAGCGCTGCCGGATCGGCGCCCTCGCTGTCGCTGTCGCGGCAGGCCCCGAGCAGCAGTGTGGCCACCAGGGCGGCCAGCAGCAGCGAACTGGGCAGCCCCGGCTCCCGGGGCGCAGGGCGCGGCAGCGCGGGCAGCTTGGCGCTGCGGGTCAGGGCGCGGCGACGGGCGGGACCCTCGCTGCGGGCGTCGTGGTGATGGCGCATGGGGCCACTCCGGTCGAGCTTGCCTGCAGATTGGCGAGGCCGGTCGCCCCTGGCCAGCGCCCGTGGCTTTGGTAACCCGCCCCGCAGTGCTAGCGTTGGCGCCCGCCACACCCGGGCACGCGCCGTGCACGCGTGATCGCGCCCCTTGCACCACCGTCGCCTCCACCGCCTTCGCCGCAGGCCCTGATCCGATGTCCACACCGCCGACCACGCCCCCCAACCGCCCTGCCGCCGCCACCAACCCGGCCACCAACTCGGCCAACAACTCGGCCGGCTGGCGGATACAAAGCCTGCGGGCGGGCGATATCGCGACGCAATTCGGCCCGCTGGCCACGCTGCGCCTGGCCGTGTTTCGCGAGTGGCCCTACCTCTACGACGGCAGCGTCGACGAAGAGCGCGAGTACCTTGCGCCCTACATCGGCTCGGCGGGCGGCCTGGCCTTGCTGGCCTGGGCCGGCGACACGGTGGTGGGCGCCTCGACCGCCCTGCCCCTGGCCCATGCGCACGCGGAATTTCAGGCGCCCTTCCACGCCGCCGGCGAGCCGGTGGAGTCCATCCTCTACTTCGGCGAGTCGGTGGTGCTGCCGGAATGGCGCGGGCGCGGCCTGGGCCGCGCCTTCTTCGCCGCGCGCGAGGCCCACGCACGCAGGCTGGGCCTGGGTGAGTGCGTGTTTTGCGCCGTGGACCGGGCGGCCGACGACCCGCGGCGCCCCGCGGACCACGCCGGCAACGCCCGCTTCTGGGCGCACCGGGGCTACCAGCAGGACCCGGGCCGCGTGTGCCGCTTTGAATGGACGGACCTGGGCGACGGCGCGCCCAGCCACAAAACGCTGACCTTCTGGCGCCGCCGCCTGCCACCCGCCTGACGCGGCGGCCGGCCACGACCGGGCGCGGACGAGGAAGACTTAGAAGACGCGCTGCCCTTGGGCCAGCGCGGCACGCAGCGCGCCGGGCGGCGCACCAAACCAGCGCCGGCAGGCGCGGCTCAGGCTGGGCGGGTCGGCATAGCCCAGCAGGCCGGTGATCTGGCCCAGGCTCAGCCCGGTCTGCGCCAGGTACTGCCGCGCCAGTTCGCGGCGCTCGCCATCGAGCATGGTTTCGTAACGCAGCCCAGCGGCGGCCAGGTGCCGCTGCAGCCGGCGGGGGTGCATGGCCAGTTCGCGGGCGACCAGCACCTCGCTGCATTGGCCGGTGGGCAGCAGGCGGCGGATTAGCTCGCACACGCGGTCGGGCAAGGTGGCGGCACCGGGCGCGTGGCGCGACTCCAGGTAGCGCGCGGCCAGCTCGCGGGTCTGCGCGTCGGCCGCCTGCACGGGCCGCTGTGCCAGCGCCGCCTCCAGTTCAAAGCCGTAGCTCGCCGCCGCGAAATCCACGGGGCAGCCCAGCAGCCGCGCATAGGTGGCCGCCGGGGCGATGCGCGCATGCGCCAGGCGCACGCGGCGCATGCAGGCGTCGGCGCCCCCCAGCAGGCGCAGGATGCGCACGCCGTTGGCCAGGCTCAGCTCGTAGGATTGCGGGATCGCACGGCCCTCGAAACCGGCGATGCGGTAGGCGAATACATAGTCGCCGCGGGCGTTGCGGCCCTGGCTCGTCAACCGCAGCGCGGGGCCGTGAATGTGCAGATAGCGGGCGATCGCGGCAAAACCGTCGAGCACGGTGGCGGCGTTGCGGGCAATCACCGCGATGGGCCCCAGGATGTCCAGCCCCTGCCACTGCGACAGCCGCAGGCCGAAGTCCGGGCAATCCCGTTCCACGGCGCAGGCCTCGACCATCTGCAGCACGTCGCGGTGGCGCACATAGGCCTCGGGGTCGGCCAGCACCGCCGGGTCGATGTGATAGCGGCGCAGGTAGGCCAGGCCATCCGCGCCCAGTTCGGCCACCAATTCCACGAAACCCCGCAGGTTGGTGGCGCGTAGCAGGCTGTCCATGGGCAAAGACTCCTCGCCGGACCCGGCAACGCCTGTCGCCTGAAGCCAAGACTTTGTCGCGTCAGGATAACGCCTCAATGACGGCGCGCGCTTAAGCTGCGGCTCAGCCACGATGGAGGTGACCCATGGCGCACACCACGCACTACGACGTTCTGATTATTGGCGCCGGCCTGTCAGGCATCGGCACGGCCTGCCATATCCGCAAGGAGCACCCGCAGCGCTCGCTGGCCATCATCGAACGGCGCGCGCGCCTGGGCGGCACCTGGGATCTGTTCCGCTACCCCGGCATCCGCTCCGACTCGGACATGGCCAGCTTCGGCTTTCGCTTCAAGCCCTGGACCTCGGACAAGGTGCTGGCCGACGGCCCCTCCATCCGCCAGTACATCACCGAAACGGCGCAGGAATACGGCCTGGATGAGCGCATCCATTACGGGCTGCAGATCACCGCCGCCAACTGGTGCAGCGCCGAGCAGCAATGGCAGCTGACCGCCACCGAGGAAGCCAGCGGCACGCAGCGCCACTACCGCTGCAACTTTCTGCTGAACTGCACCGGCTATTACAACTACGACGCCGGCTACCGGCCACAGTTTGCCGGCGAGGCGGACTTTGGCGGCCGCATCGTGCACCCGCAGCACTGGCCCCAGGACCTGGACTACGCCGGCAAGCGCGTGGTGGTGATTGGCAGCGGCGCCACGGCCATGACGCTGGTGCCGGCGATGGCCGACAAGGCCGCGCGCGTCACGATGCTGCAACGCTCAGCCACCTATGTGCTGTCGCTGCCCAACCGCGACGCCATGGCCGTTGCGCTGGGCCGCGTGCTGCCCGCCAGCTGGGCCTACCGCATCATCCGCGCCCGCAACATCGCCTTCCAGCGCGGGCTGTACCTGGCCTGCCGGCGCTGGCCGCAGCTGATGCGCCGCTTCCTGCTCTCGCGCACCCGCAAGGCGCTGGGGCCGGATGCCGACATGCGCCACTTCACGCCGAAGTACATGCCCTGGGATCAGCGCCTGTGCGCCGTGCCCGATGGCGACCTGTTCAACGCGCTGCGCGAAGGCCGGGCGCAGATGTGCACGGACGAGATCGAGCGCTTCACGGCCGAGGGCATCCGGCTGCGCTCCGGCGCCACGCTGCCGGCCGACATCATCGTCACGGCCACCGGGCTGGATGTGCAGATGCTGGGCGGGCTGGAGCTGTCCGTGGATGGGCGCAAGACGCCGCTGCGCGAGCAGATGATCTACCGCAGCATCCTGGTGCAGGACGTGCCGAACTTCGCCTGGATCTTTGGTTACACCAACGCGCCCTGGACGCTGAAGTCCGACATTGCTGGCCGCTATGTCTGCCGCCTGCTGCGGCACATGGATGCCCGCGGTCTGGCCGCGGCCACGCCACGCGACCGCGAGAACGCCGGCTCCAGCGAGGGCATCCTGGACAGCCTGCAGGCCGGCTACGTGCAGCGCGCGCGGCACCGCCTGCCGCGTCAAGGTCGCAAGGCCCCCTGGGCGGTGGAGATGCATTACGGCCGCGACAAGCGGGCGCTGCTGAAGGGCGCGGTGGACGACGGCGTGATGGAGTTCACCGCGCGCCGTGAGGCTGTCCCGGGCGACGCAGCGCTGGCCGCTGCCGGCGAGCCCGCCTAGCCGACCACGCGCAGGCGCGCGCAGGCAGGCGCGCCTGCGCGGCCATCAAGCCCATCGGCCCCACGCCGGCGCGCCCTTCCCCACGGGCGGGCCGGCCGCCACGTCGACCCGCCGCGCTTGCGCGGGGCTTGCCCAGCGTTTATTTTCAGTCCCTTACATAACTGGCCCTGCGCAACGCCTGTAGGCGTTACGACGGCGGCCATAGCTAAAAGCCCGCTGCGATGACGACGGGCGCCATGGACTGGAGAACAATCGTGCATAGACGTCTTGTCGCCCTTGCGGGCGCCTGCGCCACCCTGCTTGTGCTCGGCACCCCGGCCGCAGCCGCCACCACCCCACTCGTTGCCGACGCCGGCGCCAGCCCGCAGGTTCAGGCCGGGCGCCTGGTGCTGCAGGGCAGTGCCTATGGCGGCGTGGCCCCATATCGCTATGAATGGCGCCTGCCCGGCGCCACGCTGCTGGGCCAGGGCCCGATCGTGGCCGCCAAAAGTGCCTCACTGCCGGCGGGGCCCCACGAGGCCGCGCTGACGGTGATCGACGCCCGCGGCCAGCGCAGTCAGGACAGCGTGCGCTTTGTGCTGCCCGGGCCGCTACAGGCCAGCAATCCGCTGCAGGCCGACGCCGGCGGCACCTATGAATTCGTGCAGGGCAGCCCGCAGCGGCTGCAGGCGCGCATCCACGGCGGCACGCCGCCCTATGCGGTGCAGTGGGACTTTGACCTCGACGGGCGCGCCGACGCCGAAGGGCCCGCCGTGCAGGGCGACTTCGCCAGCGGCCACCACCTGCTGCGCCTGCTGGTGCGCGATGCGCAGGGCCTGGAGGCCCGGCAGATGACCTCGGTCTACGTCGGCCGCGCGGACGAGATCCGCGACCTGGCCGTGCCGCTGACGATCATTGGCATCTCCGATTCGGGCATCAACCCCTACCACTCGGAATTCTCGGCCGAGACCTACCCCGACCCCCGCGTGCTGGAGCTGACCCGCAACTTCACCCGCCACCCCTGCGAATACATCAGCAACTACCCCTGCACCTCCATCGCGATCCCGATGACCCAGGGCGAGGGCTACTACCCCGAGCAGGACCAGGCGCTGTGGCATATCGACGTGGGGGTGGAGCCCTTCGTGCTGCCCAGCCTGCTGTACTGGATCCCCGGCACCAAGATCATTGGCGCCTATTCCACCGGCGGCTATGACGACCCGCCGGCCGACCTGATTCTGGACAACAACGGCCACGGCACCGGCTCGGCCGGCGTGGCGCTGGGCAACCGCTACGGTTATTGCCCGAGCTGCCTGTTCTACATGGTGGATGGCCTGGACGACGACATCGTCTACGGCTTCGACTTTGCCGAGATCACCTCGCACAGCCACGGCTATGTCGGCAACGCGCCGCTGGGCGTCACCACGCTGAACGACCCGCTGGACCTGCTGATCGACTCCCCGTCGAAGGATGCGGTCGAGCGCGGCGTCAGCGTGATCTTCTCGGCCGGCAACGGCGTGGGCAACGCGTTCACGGTGACCAACGAAACCTATGGCTCGGATCAGAACGGCCCGGCCTGGACGGTGATCGTGGGCGCGCTGCGCCGCGACACCTCCGGCGCCATCGTGGGCGAAGGCACGCCCGCCTACATCTCCTCCTGGGGCGATGGCTGGCTGCCCAGCGCCTGCCGCACCGGCGTGGATGCCACCTGCGCCCACAGCGGCACCTCGGCCGCAGCGCCCTACACGGCCGGCACCTTCGGCCATGTGCTGCGCGGCGTGCGCGAGGCCCTGGGCGACTACCGCACCGGCGTGCGCCCCGGCCAGGTCATTGCCGAGGGCCAGCCCATCGTGGCCAGCCCCTACCTCGCCGATGGCCAGCTGACCCGGCGCGAGCTGCGCGGGGTGATGCTGAAAACCGCGGCGCCGCTGGATGCGCGCACCTCGGTCTTCCCCTACCCCGCAAACACCAATGCCGACGGCCGCACCGTCTTCGAGGGCTATGGCGTGGCCGCGCCGAATGCCGCCGAGCGCGCGCTGGCGGTGCTGCTGGGCCAGGCCGAGCTGCCCAACCGCAGCGAGGAGGACAGTTTCTTCGCCGTGGACTGCGAGATCCGCGATGGGCTGTACGGCAGCTATGACCGCGACGGCGACGGCAATGCCGACAGCTGCGCCGCCGACGTGGCCAGTGCGGCCGAGTTCAGCGGCAGCGCCGAGGTCAGCAATGCCGCGCCCTTTGTGCCCTTCGCCCGCGACGACGCCGACCTGCCGCGCGCGCCGCGGCTCAACGCGCCGCTGGAATACCGCCTGTATCGCACGCTGGCCGTCGAGCCCTACCGCGAGCCGGCGGCCTGCGGCCTGCCGCAGACGGCCAACGAGGAAGACCACCAGCAGTTCATGAGCCAGCGCAGCGACCTGGGCGACAGCCTGGAGCCCTGCTTCGACTCGCGCGTGACCGGCACCGTGGGCGGCTTCCGGCCCAAGGGCATCTTTGCCGCCGATGACGAGCTGGAGGGCGTGCTCCACGCCGGCTCCGAGGTCGAGATCACGCTGTACCTGCAAAGCCTGCAAGGCGGCCCGGTGCAGATGGAGGCCTTTGTCACCGCCGATGACCGCGAAATCGGCCGCTCGCTGCCGATCACCAACGTCACCGCCACGCAGGCCTACACCCGCTACGACTTCGTGCTGACCACCGACCGCGTGGCCCTGCCGGGCGAGCGCCTGGGCGTGCATTTCACGCTGACCGGCACCACCGAGTGGGCCTATGGCTTCGCCGAGGCCAACGCCTCCACCGTCACCATCCGCCCGGCCGACGGGCCGGCGCTGGCGATGGGTGCGGCGATCGACACCGTCACGCAGGTGGGCGGCGATACCGTCGTCTCCGGCCGCGTGGGCATGCCCGACCGCGGCCCCGACGAGGTGCTCGGCAATGCCGGCTTCGCGCCCTTCCACGTCGCGGTACAGGTGGCGACCACGCCGGACTTCAGCGACGCCGTCTGGGCCCAGGTGGGCGCGCGCGAAGGCGTGTTCGCCGCCACCCTGCGCGACACCACCGCCGCCACCATCTACGCCCGCGCCTGGCGCAACAACCGCGCTACCGCAACGGTCCAGCTCGCCGCCGGCAGCAGCCGCGGCAGCGACACCGGCGCCCCCGCGCGAGCCAGCGAGCTGGGCAGCCGTGGCGGCCCGCTGGGTCCGCTATTGCTGCTGGTGGCCTTGCTGCTCGCCGCCGCTCGCCGGCGCGGCTGAGGCTTCGGCCCTGGCCAAGAGCTCGGCCGGCGCCTGGAAATTGGCCGGGGCTGGAGCCCGGGCCGGCACAAACCACCCCGCCCCGGCGCCCATCGCCGGGGCGGGCGTAGCCGCGTCCGCGAATGCCGAACCCCCGTGCTCACTGTCGCCTCGGCAGCACCGCGTCGGTGTCAATGAAACCGAGTCGGCGCCTGCATGAGGTGATCACGCAGCGGCGGCGGCTTAGCCTGGCCCGAAGGTCGGCACCGGGCGCATGGCGGAGCTTTGCCGCTGCCGCATTCGACGGCGGCTCAGGCCCAAAGCGGAACACCCGCAGATGCGGGCGCGCTTGGCGGGCTTGCTCCATGGCGGTCATTCGCGCTACAGAGCGGCAGGGCTGGTGACCCACCCACCGCAAAAACGGCATGCGATCACCGGGACGCCGTTGATGCCGCGCCTTGCCCTGAACCCATTGGTCATGAACGGCCGCCGTGGCTGGGTCGGGGGCGCAGGGCATCGACGGCCGGTTCAGCGGGCCTTACTACAACCCTGGCCTCTATCGGCTTTACGGCATGGCGCCGCCGCTTGGCGCCGCGTGCGCCAAACAACGCCCTCCCCAGCCTGCGCCGAGGAGGGCCTAAGTCCGCCTAGACCGCGCGCCGCCGCAGCCCCGCCAAGCCCAGCAGCAGGGCCATCCAGCCCAGAGCGCCGCTGCCGCCGTTGTCGCGGGCCTGGGGGTCATCCCCCGCGGTGGGCGGGGCGACTGCGGGAGCCTCGACCTGGACCGCCGCCTTGGATGTCGCCTGGCGATTTTCGCTATCGGTCACGGTGACCGTCGGCTCGAAAGCGCCCGTGCGGGCGTAGACGAAGGTGGTCTCGGGCTCCGCCTGCTCGCGTACTTCGCTGCCATCCCCATAAAAATCGAAGCGGTAGCTCTGGATTTGCGACCCGGGAGCCGCGATGGAAGCGCTGGCATCGAAGCGCACCGGCGTGACATCCACCGTGGCCGTTGCGGGGCTGACCGTAAAGATCGCGGTGGTCTGCTCGGCGGCCGTCACGGTCACGCTGCCCGTCGCGGTTGCGGTGTTCTGCGCGTCTGCGGGGTCGCTGACCGTCATGCTGACGGGGTAGCTGCCGGGCAGCGTGTACACGTGGACCACAATGGGGTTGGTGCTGCTGCGCGTACTGCCATCGCCAAAGTCGAAGCTGTAGATCGCGCCCTCGGGTGCGTTTTGCGTGCCCGAGGCATCGAAGGTTGCGGTGACCGGGGCTGCGCTGCCATCGGTGACGATCGTCAGCTTGGCCGTCATGGTTCCCCCGTCGCCTTCCACGGTCACGGTGGTGGTCATCCGCACTTCGGTGCTGTCGGAGGCGCTATTGCTGTTCTCATCCCTCACCACGACGGTGGGCTGGTATCGGCCTGCGCGGTCATAGTCGTGGCTCATTTCCGCCGCGCTGGTTTCGCCTGAGTTGCTGCCATCGCCAAAGTAGTAGACGTAGGTCAGTTCACCAGACAGGCTGGGATCACCAACGCTGGCCTGGGCGCTCAGGGTCACTGTCACCGGGCCGTTGGTCACATCGCCCTGCGCCGGCGTGGCGGTCAACTCGACCGACAGTTCGCCGGATGCGGACGCGCAACCGCGCGCGTCCACCGCCTGGCCGGCCGCGGTGTTGGGACACTGGTCCGCGCTGTCGGAAACCCCGTCATCATCGCTGTCGCGCTCGGACGGCCCACAGCCGTTGGCATCCACGCTGTCAATTTCCGCGGCCGGAGTCGCGGGGCAGGCGTCGACGCTGTCTGCCACGCCGTCACCGTCCGTATCCGCCGCGGCCCCTGCGTGGACCCCGCCAAAATTGGGGTGCATCCAGCCGGCGCCACTGCCGTCGGTGGTGCGCGCAAGGCCGACGCCGCCGTAGATCACATCTCCCAGCTGATCCTGATAGGTCTGCCAGGGCACCGTGCCTTGCTGGCCGACGCCGGGCACCGAGAAATCGCAGGTGCCCTCCGGGAAGATCGTTTCCAGTTCGGCAAGCTGCGCATCGCTCAGCAGGGGGACCAGCGGCAAGGCCACATCGGGCGCCGGGGTGCCGGCCGCATAGGGCAGCCCCACGTGCGGCAGATAGTCATCCGCGCTTATGGGCTTGAGCTGGCACTTGTTGGTGTCGGTGGTAATGGCATCGCCCGCCACCATTCGGGGCGTGCCGTACACCGTGAGCACGGTTTCCGGGCACAGCACCGGTGCGGCCGCGGTGCCAGTTCCATCCCAACACATGTCGGTCAGGTCGGCGGGGCGGTTGGCGGTGAGCTTGTCGGCCAGCGGGATGGGGGAATCATCCTGCTCCACCTCAGCCAGCCATTCATCCATGGCCAGCAGACTGTTGTGGTGGCAGTTGCTGTCGGCGATGAGGGGAACCGGCCCACCCCAGATCACGTGGTTGTCGTGGTTTCCGTGTTCTCGATCGAGGCGCGCACGCAGGGCAAAGGTGCGGTAGGCATCGTGGAACAGGCCCGGGTCGGGGCCACGGCAATCAATGATGGCGGTCTGGTTGAGGTTGTTTGCACTATTGATCATGCCGCTGCGGTAGGCATTGACCAGCGTGGATTCGTCGGCGGCAAAGCGCTCGGCCGTGGGGTTGGCGTCGATATCCAGCCCGCCGATATCCCGGTTCAGCTCGATGAACTGCTCGGGCGTGATGATGCCGCGCTGCAGGGCGGAAAGGCCAAATTGCACGCCCACATTGTCGATCGGGAAGCCGGCGAAACCGCGACCGATGGCCTGTTCCGGCGCGGTCCACAGCGAGGCATCACGGGGGCCGAAGATGTTGATGGCGGCATCCTGGATCGCACAGCGCACGCCATCCGGGTTGGTTTCCGGGTGGTACAGCTGGTCGCCACTGACCCCGCCGCAGCCGTTGTCATCAGCGGCAACAGCCACGTGAAACTGAGCGGTTTCACTGATTTCGGCGTTGACGAAGGTCAGGTGCCCCATAACCTCGGCAATCTGCGGCAGGGTCCAATCCGGGTGTTTGGGCTCCACGTGAAAGCCGCCCTGCTTTTCAAAGAAGTAATCCAGCAGGAGGTGGTAGTCCGCAAACTGCGTGGCGGTGCCCCAGGCATCGGGGAAGGAACAGGTGGGCAAAATGCCCTGGTAGATGCCGGGGTAGGCGTTGGCCATCCACTGCATGGCCAGTGCGCCGCCGGAGCAGCCCACGCCGATGGTGTAACGCAGCTCGCCGTACTGCTCAACCACGTGCTCCTTGGTCATGATCATGGACTCGGCCTGCAGGGGCAGGTTGCAGTTATGCCCCGAGTTGTTCAGGGCGTTCGACATCACCGCGAACCCCCGGCCCAGGGCGTAGACCACGTTGTCGTCGCCAGGCGATACCGGGAAATCCCCGGCAAACTCCAGGGGGTTGTAGCGCAGCACGCTGGGCGCGCCTTGCGGCCGGTAGTCCACGCCGCAAGAGGCGCCGTGGGTGATCATCAGTTTGCCGTTGAACTGCGGTTGCGGCGCGATGGCCGACCAATCCTGCGCCGGGTCGAACAACACGGCGATCCGATACTGATCACGGTCGATGTACCCCGTTTCCTCGCGCACGATGAAGGGCACGGTCTGGCCGGTTTCCGTGGTGACCATCGCCACGTCATCGGCGGGGTTGGCCGGGTCGTAGGCCTGCAGCTCCGTCCCCTCTTCCGGCAGGTAGTGAAAGCGGAACTGTGCCGGCTGGTTGCAATCGGCATCCACAGCGCCGGCCTGACAGGTCCACGGCTCGAGTTGCGGACCACTGACCACGGGCCCGCCAGCGGGGTGGTTGGTCAGCGTCACTGTGCGCGCAGCTGCGCCGGCACGGGCGACAAAGGTGTTCTCGCCCAAATCCAGGCCCGAGACCAGCCCCAGGAGCCGGCCATCGCCCAGGGGGGAAAAGGCCGCGGAGACATCCGCGCCGTTCAGTTCAAGGCTCAGATCCGCCAGCGTCTGGTGGCTCGCGGGCGTCACTGCGATCAGGACGTTCCCGCCGCTGATCAGGTCGGAGCGGGTGGAGAGCACCCGAACCTGCGGGGCGCCCGCGTCCGCTTGCGCCTTGACTGTGGTGCCCGAAGCGCCAGCAACCGTAGCGCCAGCCACGGTTGTGCCAGCCAAAGTGAGGCAAAGCAGGAGGAGATGTCGAATTGTGCGCATGGCGAGTCCTGGTCGGTACGATTCGGGCACGCGGCAGCACAACGGACCCAACCGGGCATGGCGCCCGCGGGTACAGATGTCTCCACTAAAAACCGTACGTTGTGTGTTCTACAGTCTGTCGTTCGTTTTTTTGTGAGCGGCTGTTCACAACCACGCTCGCAGTGTAGCGCTGCTGACGAGAATTACAGTCGTAGATTCTCATGAGGCCCCTCAGGAGCATGGTTGTGCGCTTGCTGGACTCAGCGTCACGCCGCCATCGACCAGGGGACACTCGCCCGACAAGCGCTTACGCCACAAAGGCGAAGAACGAGGCTTAGGACGCACGCTCGGCCTTCCCGAGCAATCAACCCCGAGCTGCAGACGACCCCTGAACGAAAACGGGGCCGGACCACCGCCTTGAAGCGATGGCCCGACCCCGGCCCGGTCGTCAACCGATTCTCTAGGCCTGGCTAGTGGCCCGCCCCGGACAAGCAGCCCACCCGCTCGCGACTGACGACGAAGTTGTCGATGTAGCGCGCCTGGTCCCTGGCGGCACCGCCATTCCAGTAGTTCTCCAGGAAGATGGCGTTGATGCCGTAGTCCTCGTAGCGACCGCGCAGGTCCAAGCCGCTGCTGCGCGACTCCAGCGCGCCATCCACCCAGAAGGCGACCTCACCGTCGGCCCGACCGAGGCTGTTGAGCCTGGTGTGCACCTCCACACAGCGCCACTGGCCGACCTCCGCGGCGGCGTACACCGGGCTGTGCCCATTGGTTTTGCCGAGCCAGCGCATTTCGCCCCAGTCGTTGTAGCGATCGGCTTGCGCCCGATCCTGCGCATTGATCAGCGAGACGGGGTCCAGGCCCAGCGTGTCGCCCTCGCCTTCCCAGAGGTGCGTGATCATCCCCTGCCCCCAGTTGGAGGAGGTGAACATCGTGGCGCGCGTGAGCTTGCGGGCCTGGCCCTCCCAGTCGGCGTCCAACTTCACGTAGAAGCGCCAATACACCTCGTCGATGTTCTCGTCGGCGGCGATCCGCGACACGCCGAGGGGGCTGCGACCGAAGCTGAGCTTGACATTGCCATTGTTCACGCGGCCCTGGCGGTACTGGCTGCGTAGCGAGCGCCGGCCGCCAAGGGCCTCGGCGCTGCTGACCGTCAGATCGCCGCCGGCTCGATCCACGTCGAAATAGCGGCTCTCCAGATTCGGGTCTTCGAAGTCGTCACAGAAAATCAGCGCCGGATTGTTCGCGCGTTCGGCGCATTCGCGGCCAGGGTCACTCGCAGACGCGGTGTTGTTGGCCACGGTCACACGCCGGGCACGGCGCATGCTGTTGCCCGCGGCGTCGAAGGCGCGCACCGCCAGCACATGCTCGCCATCGGCCACGCCGCGGCTGTCCCACTGCAGGCGATAGGGGGCCTGCGTGCGTTCCGCCAGCACGGCGCCGTTCAGCAGGAACTGCACGCGCACGACGCCGCGATCATCCTCGGCACGGGCGACCAGCAGATGGGAGCCGCTCAGGGGCTCGCCGGCGGGCGGGGCGCGAAAGCGCAGCGTAGGACGCGTCGTGTCCGGCGGGGGCGTCGCGTTGGCGATGTCGAACTGCGCCTGCACGCGTTGCCGCTGCCCGTCCGCCCGCAGGACCCGCGCCTCAAGGGTGTAGCGGCCGTCCGCCAGGGTGCGCGTATCCAGCGCGCGGGCCTGGCTGACGGAGCCCCCGGCCAGATCAAAGGGCGCCTGGCGCTCGGTCTTGACGCGCTCGCCGTTCAGCAGGAAGTCCACCTGCTCAACGGCGCTCTCGGCGGCGAGGAATACATAGATGTCATCGCGGACGCGGCGACCCGCCAGCGCCACCGGCGCCTTGCGGTCGGACCGGGGGCTCAGCTGCAGCACCAGTGCCGGCATCGGCGCCGGCGCCGGCGCCGGCGTCGACACCGGGGCGTTGCGCAGGTGCACGCTGCGCAGCTGCCGACGGCCGTTGCCGGCCAGATCACGGGCGATGGCGATGATTTCCACGGGGCCGTCGGCGGCCTCGCGCGTATCCCAGCGCAGCGTGTACGGCGCCTGGTGCACGCGGCCGACGAAGGCGCCGTTGGCGCGGAAGCTGACATGCGCAATGCCCCCGGCATCCTCAGCCACCGCGGCCAGCGTCACGACGCCGCTCAGGGCCTGATCCGCGGCCGGCGCGGTCAGCCGTACCGTGGGGCGCACGGTATCGGCCGGCGCCTGGTTATTCGCGACGACGAAGCTGGCCTCGACCGTGCTTTGACTGCCGTCGCCGGCCCACACCCGCGCGCGCAGCCGATGCCGGCCGTCGGCGAGCGTGGTGCTGTCGAAGGCGCGGGCCCGCTCCACCGAACCGCCCGCCAGGTCATAAGGCGCCGTGCGCTCGGTTTTCAGCAGGCGGCCGTTGAGCAGAAACTCGACCCGCTCCAAACTCGCCGGGGCCTCAAGAAAAACATACAGATCGCCACGCACCTGGGCGCCGGCCAATGCGCGGGCGGGTGTACGAGCGGCCTCGGTGCTGACACGCAGAATGTATTCCGGCGCAGGCGTCGGCTCGGCCGGGGTCGGCTCGGCCGGGGCCGGCTCAGCTGGGGCCGGCTGCGCCTGCCCGGTTGGCGCCGGAGCCGAGGACGGCGCGGGTGTGGGCGTCGGGGCCCGGGTCGGCGCCGGTGTGGGTGTCGGCGTCGGGTTTGTGGGCCGCGGCGCCGCCGGCGCGGCCTGGCTGGGCGCATCGGGGCCGCCGCCGTCGCTGGCGTCCAGCGGGTTGCCGCCGTGGGCGAGTTCGACCGAATCCCGCACACCGTCATTGTCGCCATCGGCATCGCAGTCCGGATCCGCGGCCGCGTGCGGGCCCTGGGCGGCGTAGTCGGCCGCCTGGCTGAGCCGGTCCCAACCGGTCGCGTTCTGCCAGGCGCTCAGGCCGGAATAGCGCCGGTTCGCGCCCCACCGATCCAGCAGAAAGTCGCCGTCCGGAGCATAGAGGTTGCCGTCGGAATGGGTCAGCGCGACCTCGCGCCCCCCGGTGTGCAAGGTCGACAACGCATAGCGATGGGTCGCGAACAGGTTGCCGGCAATATCCAGCTCGCTGTAGCCCTGCATGAACAGGCCTTCGGCGCATTCGCGTATCGCGTTGTGGTGCACCACCAGCCCGCGGCTTTGCGAGCCGGTTTCCCACACCGTGGCCTTGACGCCGATTTCGCAACCCACGATGTCATTGCCCACCACCGCCTGGTTGCGGTGGGCCGGGTCGCCGCCGCCGGCCACGGAATACAGCACCCCGTTCGTCACGCGGCAAATGCGGTTGTTGCGCACCTGCACGCCGGGGCCGCCGGTCGAGCGCTTGTGATACACGCCGGTGTGCACGTCGAAGACCACGTTGTCCTCGATCAGCGTGTCTTCCATGTCGAAGCTGTGCAGGCCGGCGCTGTTGAGCTTGCGCTGCCCGCCCACCGTCACGTCATGCAGGCGATTGCCCTGGACGACACATTGCGAGCAACCGTCGAGCTTGACGGCGCCCACATTGGCGCCGGCCTGACCGTCGACGTGGTGAATGTCGTTGTCCAGCACCTGGATCCCCCGCGCGCCATCCACCGCGACCCACACGCCGCCCATGCGCGCGTTGCGGATCTCGAAGCCGCGAATGACCAAGTGGTCCTTCTTGAAGATGTAGAAGCCGGGGCCCGCGCCCTGCTGGTCAATCACCACGCTCGCGCCCGGTGCGGCGGCATAGGTGATGGGCGCTTCGACGGTGCCGGAGCGCTGCGGCTTGATGGCGCCAAGCGCACTGTTGGGGTAGCCGGTGTACAGCTCGGTATACACCCCGCTGGCGACCAGCACGGTATCGCCAGGCTCCAGCACCTGAGCGGCTTGCTGGATGCTGCGCCAGGGGGCCGAGGCACTCCCCGGGTTGGTATCCCTCGCAGCTGGGTGGTTCTGGTCGACGTAGTAGGTTGTTTGCGCCTGAGCCGCCGTGACCCCCAGGGCGGCACAGGACAACAGCAGCGAACAGGCGCGCGCGCGCAGCGGACTCATCAATGAGCACTCCGTTGGGCGCTACGCGTACCAACCCCGCCGGATCCTCGGCAGCCAGTCGTGCAGCGAATGTGTAGCGGGACCAGGTGCTGGTCCGTACCGACCCGACGGCGCCCGCACGGGTGGAACCCGTGTTGATCCGGGTGCCGAGACGGCGCGAGGAAGACTCCCCCCAAGGGCGTCAAAAGCGCGTGAAAGCTAGCATGACCAAAGTCACGAAATACGTACGTAGCGAATTTTTACGACCCGGGTTTTTTCCGGGCCAGGCCCGATAGGCCTGCTAGCATTTCGCCACCGCCCCGGCAGGAGACAGACAGGCATGAGCGAGTCCGCAAAGGCACCCCTTCCCGAGGGCTGGTCAGTCCAGCGCTTGTCCGGCTCGCTGGGCGCCGAGGTGCGCGGCCTGCGGCTGGCCGAGGCGGGGCCCGAACAGGCCGCCGCCATCCGCGCGCTGCTGGCCGAACACCTGGTACTGTTCTTCCCCGATCAGGCCCCCACACCCGACGAGCACATCGCCTTTGGCAGGCTGTTCGGCGAGCTGGAATCGCACCCCAACCTGAAGCTGGGCGGAGAGCGGCCGGAGTTCTTCGAGCTGCGGGCCATGGGCGGCGCCGGCGCGGTGGCCGACGAGTGGCATAGCGACCTGAGCTGCCAGCACGAGCCCTCGCTGCTGGCCATCCTGCACATGAAAAAGTGCCCGGAGGTCGGCGGCGACACGCTGTGGTCGAATATGTACAAGGCCTACGCGGAGCTGTCGGCGCCGATGCGCGCGCTCTGCGACGGGCTGACGGCGCTGCACGACGCCTCGCCCCACTTCAAGCCCGAGCAGCGGGCGATCCACCCGGTGGTGCGGGTGCACCCGGAGACCGGCCGGCGCAGCCTGTTCGTCAACCACCACTTCACCCGCCGCATCGTTGAACTCAGCGACGCCGAAAGCGACATGCTGCTGGGCTACCTGAGCCGCTGGGCCGCGAGCCACCGCTTTACCGTGCGCTACCGCTGGCAGGCCGGCACCGTGGCGATGTGGGACAACCGCTGCACCCAACACTACGTGCTGGACGACTTCGAGGGCGAGCGCGTGATTCAGCGCGTTACCGTGATGGGCGACCAGCCCGAGCGGGCGCAGGACTCGCCCTGGCCGGCCTACCGTGCCGCGGCCAAGGCGGCCAGCTGGCGCGACTTCGCGATGCAGGAGCAGCTGCGCAAGCAAAAGCGCGAGCAGGCCAACACCTAGAGCCGCGAGCGGGCAACCCGAGGCCAAGGGCGCGTACGGCCAGCCCTCGCCGCGCGCCACGCTGGGCCGGCCGGCATTGCAGGCCGGCCGACCCGGTCAGTCCGGGGCTGTTAGTCCGTTTTCGTCGCGCTAGTTGGCGCGCGACCAGAAGCGAAAGGGGCCGCCCTCGCCGGCCGTCAGCCGGTAGCGGTATTCGGCCGGGCGGGCATCGTTCCAGACCAGGGCCTGATCATCCTCGTCGCCGAAGGAGCGCATCACCGTGCGCCAGGAGTCGCCCTCGCGCCGATCCAGCCAGATCGTGAAACCGGCCTCGTCCTGCGAGCGCAGCCAGGCCGCCAGGTCGCGTTCGCGCTCGGTGCGCCAGCCGGCCAGCGAGGGCAAGGCCAGCTGGTCGCCGACGGCCAGAAAACCCTGCGCGGCCTCGCAATCGCTGCAGGGGGCGTTGGCGCTGCCCACATTCAGCGTCATCCGCGTGCGGTCCTGCGCCTGGCCCTGCCGGGCCGTCAGCGTCACGCGGTAATCGCGCGGCTCGGCGTACAGGTGCTGCGGCTGGGCGGCGCGGCTGCTGTTGCCATCGCCAAAGTCCCATTGCCGCTCCACGTCGGCGGGCAGGTTCGGGGCCTCAAAGCGACACTGCAGCCCGGCGCAGCGCACCACAAAGCTCAGCAGCGCATTGGCCGGCGGCTCGTCGCCCTCGGCCGGGGGCGGCGTGGGCTGCGGCTGCGGGCTGGTGCCGGGGTCGGGGTCGGGGTCGGGTTGAGGTTGGGGCTGCGGCTCAGCGGGTGGCGGCGGCGGAGCCGTGCCGCCGCCGCCCGGCGCCTGCTGCAGCAGGCGGTTGGGCGAGCCGCTCTTGGGGTCGCCGACCCGGCCGCTGACGGTGGCGGCCTGGACGGCCTTGGCGATGTCGGCGGGCCCAGCCTGCGGCTGGCGCTGCAGCAGCTGCGCCACGACGCCGGCCACATGCGGCGCGGCCATCGAGGTGCCGCTGATGGTGTTGGTTGCCCCATCGCCGGTATGCCAGGCCGAGGTGATCTCGGCCCCGGGCGCGAACAGGTCCACGCAGCGGCCATGGTTGGAGAAGTCGGCGCGGCGGTCGCGGCGGTCGGTGGCGCCCACGGTCAGCGCCTCGTCGACGCGGGCCGGCGAGCTGCCGCAAGCATCCGCATCCTCATTGCCGGCGGCCACGACGTAGACGATGCCGGCACGAATGGAATTGCGCACCGCCTCGTCCAGCGCCTGCGAAGCGCCGCCGCCCAGGCTCATGTTGGCCACGGCCGGGGCCTCGTGGTTCTTGGTCACCCAGTCCACGCCCTCAATCACGCCGGAGACGGCGCCCGAGCCCTGGCAGTCGAGCACGCGAATCGGGTGGATGGTGACCTTGTCGGCCACGCCATAGCGGCTGCCACCGACGCTGCCGGCCACGTGGGTGCCGTGGCCGTTGCAGTCCTCGGTGTTGTCGGGGTCGGTGTCGCCCCCGCCGCCACCGCCAAGCAGGCCGCCGAGCACGCTGCCGATGGGCCCCAGCAGGCCGGGCAGCCCCCCACCGGCGGCCGCGACGTTGTAGCCGCGCCCCATGCGGCCGGAAAACTCGTCATGGCTGCTGCGCACGCCGGTGTCGATGATGTAGGCGTGCACGGTCTCGCCGCTGGCGCTCGCGCGGTATTCGCCATCCAGCGGCAGCGCCGGCTGGTCGATGCGATCCAGGCCCCAGGGCGCCTTCACCGTGCGCACGCGGCTGTCCTGCTCGACGAAGCGCACGCCAGGCAGCGCCGCAATGCGCGCGGCCTGCGCCGCGCTGGACTGCACCACGAAGCCGCGCAGCGCGCGCTCGTAGACCAGGGCCGGCTGCAGGCCCAGCGGCCGCAGCAGCGTGCTGGCCAGCGTGCCGACCGCCTGGCGGCCCGGCTCCAGCACCACGATGTAGCGCCCGGGCAACGCCTGGGCCGGACGAATCACCGTGCCGGTGGCCGGCTCGGAGTCGGGGGCTTTGTTCAGCGTATCGCCCAGCCGGGGCAGCAGCTGCGCGCCGGCGGGCGCGGCCAGCAGCAGCGCGGCGGCCAGCAGCCCCAGCGGCAACAGGCGCGCGGCAAGACTTGTGGGCAGGCGTGGGGCCGCGGTCACGGCGCTTGGGTCTATGTGTCGCATGGCGTCCTCGTGCGGTTCTGCATGAAAGAACCTTGTTGGGCGTTGTTGTCGGCACTGCGCGGGCAGAGGGTCCTCCGCCAGCCCGGCAGGCGCGTTGCTCTCCGACCCGGTGCGCCGGCTTAGGTTTCCCGCAGCCGCCGCGCGGCCACCGCACGGCCACGGGGTCGGGGGCTGCAACACTGTCGCACCTTCGTTACATCGCGGCGCTATCGTGGGCGCCTGACCGCCGCCGAACCGCCCCATGAGCACGACCCGCCGTACCCTGCTGAAAGGCCTGAGCGCCCTGCCCGCCGCGGGCAGCCTGCCACTGCTTGGCGCCTGCGATGGCGCCAATTCGACGCCGGGCGGCGGGCCGGCTGCGCCGGCCCCGGACCCGGGCAACAACCCCGGTGCCGACCCCGGTACCGACCCCGGCGCACTGGATTTCGACTTTCCGCAGGTCACGCCCCTGCCCTTTGCCCACGGCGTGGCCAGTGGCGACCCGCTCGCCGACCGCGTGATCCTGTGGACCCGCGTGACCCGCCCGCAGCCGGATGGCGAGCCCGTGCCGGTGCAGTGGCGCATCGGCACCGGCTTTGACGACAGCGGCGCGCAGCCGCAGGTCACCGGCGTCGTGGCCGCGGGCAGCCAGGATGCCATCGCCGCCCGCGATTACACGGTGAAGGTGGATGCCACGGGCCTGGCCGCCGGGCGAAGCTATTACTACCAGTTCAGCGCGCTGGGGGCCGACTCGATCATCGGCCGCACCCGCACGGCGCCGGACAGCATGGTGGAATCCTTGCGCATCGCCGTGGTGGCCTGCTCCAGCTATTGGTCCAGCTGGTGGTCCGGCTATGGGCACATTGCCAACCGCGAGGACCTGGACCTCGTCGTGCACTGCGGCGACTACATCTACGACTTCGTCGACAACGACGAGGAAGTGCGCGCCCGACTGGACCGCTTCGACACCAACGACGTCGACTATCGCGACTGGACCAACCTGGACGAGGTGCGCCGCCGTTATGCGCTGTGGCGCTCGGACCCCAACCACCTGCGGGCCCACCAGCAGCACCCCTGGAGCATCATCTGGGACAACCACGACATCTCGGTGGGCTACGGCAACGAGCTGGCCGCGCCGGATCTGGAATCGACCACCACGCTGGAGGACGTGGTGCAGGCGTTTTGGGAGTGGACGCCCTCGCGCCCACCGCGCCCCGACGGCTCCGGCGAGTTCCTGCTGGTCGAGGATGGCTCCTACCCGGAGGCGCCGCGCCAGCCGCTGCTGTACCGCAAGCTCGATTACGGCCCGCTGGCCGACATTTTCTGCCTGGACACCTGGTCGCGGACCACGGGCGAGGTGGAGACCGACAGCAGCCACCTCGACGGCGCCCCGAGCAAGTTGGGCCGGCCCCAGTTCGAGTGGCTGACGGCCGGCCTGTCGGAGTCGGCCGCCGCCGGCAAGACCTGGCGCCTGCTGGTGAACCAGCACTGGCTGGCGCCGATTGAGCCGCAGCTGATCCCCGGCGACGACAGCCAGCTCCTGGGC
Source organism: uncultured Ectothiorhodospiraceae bacterium (assembly GCA_937141935.1). Lineage (GTDB taxonomy): Bacteria > Pseudomonadota > Gammaproteobacteria > Nevskiales > Oceanococcaceae > MS8. Next base: position 49,242 of record CAKZQS010000040.1, on the reverse strand, counting down.
CTGTCACGCTGGGCCAGCTACACGCAGGAGCGCGACCGCCTGTTTGCCTACCTGCGCGGCGACAACCCGGCCGGCAGCCGCATCGCCAACAATGTCGTGCTCTCCGGCGACACCCATGGCAACTGGGCCTCGGACCTGGTCGAAAGCCTCAGCGTCGCCAGCAGCTACCTGAGCGGGCTGCCGATCCTGAACCCGCGCAGCGGCTCGACCCTCGAAAACCAGCTCGCCGGCTTCATGCGCGCCACCTCCGGCAACACGGCGCTGCTGAACAACCGCGCGCAATCGGTGGGCGTGGAGTTCGCGCCCACCTCCATGGGCCGCGGCGGCGCCGACGAGCTGATCGCCAATGCCAACCCGCTGAGCACCCGCGCCGACCAGGTGCTGGGCAGCCGGGCCATCGAGCAGCTGGTCATCAACGCCGACCGCAATTGCCAGTACATCGAGTGGGTGGACCACGGCTACGGCCTGCTGCACCTGACCGCCGAGGCCGCCACCTTCGAATACTGGTGGCAGGACAAGCTGACGCCGGATTCGCCCGACGTGCTGGGCCAGCAGATGATCAGCTACGCCAGCGACGACCCCGCGGCGCTGCCCAGCCCGCGCTACCGCGACCAGATCGATGCCGTGACGGTGCACGGGATGATGGTCAGCCCGACGCAGGGCAGCCGCGCCGCGCCGCTGGCCCCCGAGGGCGAGCTCAACCCGCGCTAGCGCGCGCCTCCTGGCGCCGCTGTTCGGCCCGCCAGTCGGCCAGGCGGCGGTCGTACTCGGCCTGCGCGCGCAGCGCATCGCGGCGGGCCCGCTGCAGGCGGAAGGACTCCTCCACCGCCCGGGCGCGCAGATAATCGAGCCGATTGAGCTGCTCGCGGCGGTGCTCGGGGTTGCCCTCGTCGTGGATCAGCGCCAGGCGCAGGCGGTCGACCTCGCCCTCGATGCGGTAGAGGTCGTGGCGGGCCTGCTCGTAGTCGCGCTCGGCGCGCTCGTAATCGAGTTCGGCCTGACGCACGCCATGGCCGTGCTCCCAGGCCGCGAGGATCGCCCGGGCCTGCGTGGGTTCACACAGCCCTTCCGGGCGGTCGCCGCCGCTGCGGCCCCGCTCGAAGCCGGCGCTGGGGCGCTCGCACCACTGCGCCAGGCCGGCGCGGTGGCCCTTGAGGTAATCATCCAGCACCGGCGACACCCCATGCGCGCTGCAGGCCTTGATGTGCTCGCGAAAGCGCGTCATGCGGTAACCCTGCGCACCCTCGGTGTGGCCCAGGTCGCGCCAGTTGGCGTTGTGGCATTCGTCGGCACTCAAGGTGGCGCAGCCGCCGAGCAACGCAGCGAGCGGCCACAGCAGCAGCCCCGCCGCCACACGGCGCCCCTGCCGCACGGCCCCGCGCCCGCGCGCCAGAGCTGACCCCACAGCCGCCCCCGCAGCCGCTAAGGGCCGGGCATTCAAAACGATGCGATTTCGCACAGACGACATCTCGCCCCCGACGGACAACCCAAACACTCAGACCCGCATTGTCGCCGAATGCTCCCGGCGCAGCCCGCTTGGTTTGCGGGGCGGGGCCGCGCGCCCCGCCACGGGCCGGCACTGACGCAAAGCCGCAACACTGCGGCAACCAAAGCGTCATCGGCGGCTTTGACAATGCGCCCATGTTTGCCGCCCTGACCCGCAGCCTGCGCCTGCACGGCACCTGGATCGGCCAGGCGCTGCGCCCCGGACAGAGCGCGGCGCCCCTGACGCCACGGCGTGTGGCGACGCTGGCGCTGGGCCTGCCGCCCTACCTGACGCTGCAGTCGCTGCACTGGCTGGGCTTTGCGCTGGACGAAGTGCTCTACCCCGGCTACCGCCGCCAGCGCATCGAGGCCCCGCTGTTCATCCTGGGGGTGCCGCGCAGCGGCACCACCTTTGTGCACCGCACGCTGGCCGCCGACCCGGATCGCTGCACCATGCGCACCTGGGAGGCGCTGCTCGCCCCCTCCGTCAGCGAACGCAAGGCCTGGCGGGCGCTGATCGCCGCCGACGCGCGGCTCGGCGGCTGGGGCCGCCGCGGCGTCGACGCCCTGAGTCGGCGCTTGCTCGGGCAACTGGACGCCATCCACGAGACCGCGCTGGAGGCCGCCGAGGAGGACTACCTCGCGCTGCTGCCCGCCGGCGCCTGCTTCATCCTGGCACTGGCCTTCCCGCACAGCGCCGCCCTGTGGCGGCTGGCGGCGCTGGACCGCATGGGCGCGCCCGAGCGCGAACTCATCGTCGGGTTCTACCGGCGCATGCTGCAAAAGCAGCTCTACGCCGACGGCGGCCAGCGCCGCCTGCTGAGCAAGAACGCCGCCTTTGCGACCTGGGTCGAGGCCCTGGCCGAGGCCTTCCCGGATGCCCGTTTCCTCCTGTGCATCCGGGAGCCGGAGGCGGCCCTGAGTTCCCAGCTCAGCGCCGTCGCGCCGGGCCACAGCCTGCTCGGCACGCGCCCGGACCGGCTCTACCCCGAACAATTTCGCCGCGCCTACGAGCAGGGCTATGCGCACCTGCGCCAGGCGCAGCGGCGCTACCCCGAGCGCGTGCGGGTGCTCGACATGGCCACGCTGAAGCAGCACGCCGGCAGCACGCTGGAGCGCCTGCTCGCCGAGCTTGCCCTGCCCGCGGGGCCCGAGCTGCAGGCCGCGCTGGCCGCCGCCGAGAGCGCCAGCCGCCGCTACCGCAGCGCGCATCGGCATCGGCCCGAACACCTCGACAGCCCGCCGATGCAGGCCGATTACGAATGTTTGCTCGCCCAGGAAGGAGAGAGATTGCGTGAGGCATCCTGAACTCGCGGTCGCGGAGGCGGCCCCGGCACGCCTGGCGCGGGCGCCGGCGCAAACGGCCCGCGGCGGCCTGCGGCCGCTGCGCGTGGCTTTCTTCTCCGATGCCCTGCCCGAGCGCAACGGGGCCGGAAGCTACTACCACGACCTGATGGGCCATCTGGAAACGCGGATCGAGGCGGTGGCGATGTTCCAGCCGGCGGCGCGCGCCCGGCTGCCGCGGGTGGCCCTGCCGCTGCCCGGCGATGCCACGCAAAAGCTGCTGACGCCCAATGTGCCCAAGATCTGGGCCCGCTTTGCCGCCTTGCGGCCCGATGTCGTGGTGGCGATCACGCCCGGCCCCTTCGGGCTGCTGGGGCTGGCGCTGGCACGCCAGCAGGGCTGCGGCTTCATCTCCGGCTTTCACACCCAGTTCGAGGAGCTGTCGCGGCTGTATTGGAACCCCGTGTCGCGGCGCCTGGCCAATACCTACCTGAGCGCCACGAACGGGCTGATCTGCCGGCACAGCGCCACGGTCATGGTGCACAACCCGCGGCTGATCGAAACCGTGCGCGCGCTGGGGGCGGCGCAGACCGATGTCATGGGCACCCCGCTGGCGCCGGCCTTCCTGCAGGCGCCGCCGCGTCCGCTCAGCGGCGCGCTGCACCGGGTGCTGTTCGCCGGCCGCCTGGCGCCGGAGAAGAACGTCGACGCCATCATCGCGGCCGCGGCCGAACTGCCACAGGTGGACTTTTCGATCTGCGGCGACGGCCCCCTGCGCCAGGCCCTGCGCCGGCAGGCCCGCGGCCTGGACAACGTGCGCTTTCACGGCTGGCTCAGCCGCGCGGCCTTGCGCCACGAGCTGGACGCCGCCGACTTGCTGCTGCTGCCATCGGCGCTGGAAACCTTTGGCACCATCGCGCTGGAGGCGATGGCCCGCGGGCGCCCTGCCCTGGTCGCCGCCGGCGCCGGCATCCACGACTGGCCGCAACTGCGCGGCGGGTTGTTCCGGCTGGAGCCGGGGCAAAGCGTGCTGGAAGGGCTGGAGACGCTGCGCGGCCTGCCCGCCGCGCGCTGGCGGCGCGTGGGCCGCCAGGCCCGCCAGGCCGCCGAGGCGCTGAACGCGCAGACCCTCAGGCAATGGCTGGCCCTGATCGAGCAGCACGCCCGGCCCAGGCGCGGGCCCCGTTGATGGCCGCGCGCCTGTTGCCGGCCGGGCCGGCAGAGCCCGCCTCAGCCACGGCGCCGTCCTCGCCGCCGCTGCCGCCACCCACGGTCTCCGTGCACGACGTCATGCCGGAGACGCTGGACGATTGTCGCGAACTGCTGGCCTTGCTGCGCGCGGCCGGCTGGCCCCCGGCCACCTTGCTGGTCGTGCCGGGGCGAGCGTGGCGGCCGGCCGAAGTGGCGCAGCTCCGGGCCTGGTCCGCACAGGGCCACCCCCTGGCCGCGCACGGCTGGACCCATCGCCTGGGGCATGTGCGCGGGCTGCGCTCGCGCCTGCACGCGGCGCTGATCTCGCGGGACGCCGGCGAGCATCTGGCCCTGTCGCGCGGCCAGGCCCTGAGCCTGATGCGCCGGGCGGCGCAGTGGTTCGCCACGCAGGGCCTGCCCCCGCCCGCGCTCTACGTGCCGCCAGCCTGGGCGCTGGGGCCGCTGCGGCGCGGCGACCTGCGGCGGCTGCCCTACCGCCAGGTGGAAACCGCGGCCGGCTTGCTCGATTGCGCCAGCGGCCGCTCGCAAGCCCTTCCGCTGCTCGGCTTCGAGGCCGACACGGCCTGGCGCGCCGCCTTGCTGCGGCGCTGGAACCACGCCCAGCTCGCCCTGGCCCGGCGTTCCGGCGCGAGCCTGCGAATCGCGCTGCACCCGCATGACCTGAGCCTGGCGCTGGGCGGCGAGCTGCGCGCGATGCTGGCTGCCGGCCCACAGGCCCTGCACGGAGCAGCCGCCGCCTGACGCGGCGAGGCGTTGCCGCAGCAGGGGGACGCGCTGCAGCGGCCGGGCGCGGCGATACAATCGGGGCTCGCCCCCTGCCCGCCCGCCATGGACCTGGAAACGCTCGGCCGCTACCTGCCGCACAAGGTCATCCGCCGCCGCGTGCGTGAGGCCGCTGTGCGGCGGGTGCGTAAGGATTTGATCCTGGCCGGCAAAAGCGAGAGCGAGCTGTCCACGCAGGACCTGGAATACCTGCTGGCCGATGCCGAGAAGGATGTGCTCGCCGACATCAAGCAAACCGGGCTGCTGGGTGCGCTGGCCCTGCTGGGCATCAACCTCTTCTAGCGGGCCATGTCGCTGTACCGCTTTGCCCGCACCGCCGCGCTGCTCACGCTGCTGCGGCGCTATCGGGCGCGGCTGCTGCGGATGCTGTTTGCGGTGGCCTTCGCGCTGACCAGCGCCTGGGTCTATGCGGACATCGCGGCCTACCTGGAGACGCGTGCTCCGGCGTGGCTGGGGCCGGCGCTGCTGTTGAAGACCGCCATCGTCTACGCCGCGCTGCTGTGGTGCTTCTGGGAACTGAGCCGCATGCTGCGCGGCCGCCAGGACCCCGACCTGGCAGCGCCCGAGGAACGACCGCGGGCGAGCGGGGGCGCGCGGGCGACCGGGGCCGCGCGAGCAAGCGGTGCCGCGGCGCCCGCGGCCGCCCCGGCGGACAGCCGCCTGGAGGCCCTGGCGCAGAAGCCCAAGCTGCGCTCGCGCCGCGAGGATCTGTTGCACCGCCCGGCGAAGCCACGATGAGCGCGGCACCCGTACTCCCGACCCGCAGCCGGCCCTTGTCGGCCCGGCGCCGAGCCCGGGGCTGGTCCTGGGCCTGGGCCCAGGCTGGCGCCCGCAGCGCCTGCGCGAGCCCTGTCGCCGCGTCGTCATCTTTTTCGGCGACGATGTCAGGCTGCTTTTTTCCTGCCATGGTCTGCGCATGAGCCGACTCTCCGTGCCCCTGTTGCTGCTGGCGCTGCTGCTGGCGGCCTGTGGCGGCGATGGCGATGACGGCAATCGCGGTGCGCCGCTGGGCTCGGCATCGCCGACGCCGGCCACCACGCCCACCCCGCGCCCGACGAGCGAGCCTTCGCCGACGCCCGCCGTGACGCCCCCGGCCACACCGGTCACGACCGCGGCGCCCACGACCTCGCCCAGCGCCGCCCCCACGGCGACGCCCACCGCGACTGTCACGCCCACGCCGACGCCCGTGCCCGAAGCGGCGCTGGTGGAGGCCCGCGAGGCCTTTGCCCGCCGCCGCGCCCTGCGCGAGGCGGCGCCCAGCCAACCCTAGATCCTGCGTGCCCCACCGGAGCGCCCATCGATGAAGCCTTCCCTGCTCCCCGCCACCGTCGGCAGCCTGCTGCTCGGCTTCGCCAGCCTGCCGCTGCATGCCGCCGGCATGGCCACCCACGCGCTGATGGCCGAGTACGGCCGCACCTACCTGGCGGACAGCCATCCGCTGAAGGCGATCCTGACGGCCCACCGCCCGGCGCTGCTGGCCGGCGCGATCTACCCGGACGGCGGCTATTTCACCGGCATCGTCGACCCCGCGGGGCGCGACATCGCCGAACACGCGCATTGGGAGTACTTCCACAACCCCCTGATGGAGCAGCTGCGCGCCGAGGGCTGCACGCAGGGCAACGGGCTGGAGATTCCGGTGTTCAACGGCACGCTGGACTATTACGACCGGGTGCTGGAGGAGGTGCTGCCGCTGGCCGAGGTGCGCATCGACGATAGCTGCGGCACCAAGATCGCCTTCGCGATGGGCATGGCCGCGCACGGCCTGGGGGATCAGGTTTGGGATTCGCTGTTCGAGCCGCAGCTGCAGGAGCGCGGCGAGGACCTGGAATCCTCGCCGGCCTACACGGCGGATGCCTTCCCGCCCGGCGCCGACAGCAGCGTTGGCGATGCGCTGCGCGCCGTGGTTGGCGACGAGCCCTTTGACCTGCTTGCCTCCGGCTTCGGCTCGGCCTCGCTGAACAGCATGGAATATTCCATGGATGTCATCGCGATCCGCGAGCAGGACATCTGGGCGGATGTGCCCTACCTGACCTTCCCGCCCACACAGACCCTGCTCAGCGTCTACGAGCAGATCGGCACCGAGGGCGCCAGCGCCGAGCGCATCGAGGCCGCCGCGCTGGGCACGCGCACGCTGGTGCTGGCCGAACGCGCCGGCGCCGCCGTCGAGTTCGACCGTGTGCGCCAGCAGATGCCCTTCGGCGCCGGCCACTACTTCACCGGCTCCGGCGGCGTCATCGACACGGGGCACATGATTGCCGCGCTTTACGAGCAGCTCTGGGACAAGCTGCAGCAGGGCGTGGCGGAGTCCCGCCCGCCGCGGCTGGCCGGGCTGCACCCGGAGAACGGCGAGCGCGATGTGCCGGTAGGCCGCTCGGCGGATCGCTACCTGCGCGCCTACCTGTCCAGCGCGGTGCACTGGGCCGCGGTGCCCGAGACCGAGCGCGCCGGGGTGCTGGTGCTCTTTGACGAGGCTGGCAACGTGGTGCCGACCGACACCGTAGACATGCAGGCCCGCCTGTACCAGGGCGGCGGCTCGCACGGCCTGGGCGTGCGTATCCGCGAGACCCTGCTGCCCGACCACGAATACACCGCCGTGCTGACCACCCGGGCGCGCGACGAACGCGGCAAGGCGCTGGGCGAGCCCTTCGTCTGGAGCTTCCGCACGGCCGCGGAGAACTAGCGTGGCGCCGCCGAACCGCCGCACGCTGCTCAAGGGTGGCGCCTCGCTGGCCGCGCTGGCCGCCCTGCCCGCCTGTCAGGGTGGCCGCCCGGGCGCCGGGGCGGTGGACGCCCCCACCCCCGCGCCCGGCCCGACATCGCCCGCCCCGGACGACGACGGCCGCGTTTTCCGCCACGGCGTGGCCTCGGGCGACCCGCTGCCCGGGGCGGTGATTCTGTGGACGCGCATCAGCGGCGCGCCGGCCGGCAGCGCGGTGCGGGTGGGCTGGGAGGTGGCCACCGATCCGGACTTCACCAACATCGTGCGCCGTGCTGGCGATGGCGTTGACGACAGTTCCGGCGCCGCCGACGCCAATGTCACCGGCCCGGAGCGCGACTACACCCTCAAGCTGGACGTCAGCGGCCTGCGCCCGGGCACCCGCTACTACTACCGCTTCGAGGCCCTGGGCCAGCGCTCGCCCGTGGGCCGCACGCGCACCGCGCCCAGCGGCGCGCTGGAGCAGTTGCGCCTGGGCGTGGCCACCTGCGGCGATTATTCGCGCGGCTTGTGGAATGCCTATGCCCGCCTGGCCGAGCGCGAGGACATCGACGCCGTGCTGCACCTGGGCGATTACATCTACGAGACCGACCGCGACCGCGTGCGCGCGCACCAGCCGCCGGTCGAGATCCGCAGCCTGGACGAATACCGCGCGCGCTACGCCAGCTACCGCGCCGAGCCGGAGCTGCAGGCGGTGCACGCGGCGCACCCGATGATCTGGGTCTGGGATGACCACGAGACGGTCGACGGCACCTGGATGAACGGCGCCGACCCCAACGACCATGACCCGGCCGAGGACGGCGACTTCGGCGCGCGCAAGCTGGCGGCGCGCACCGCGGCCTTTGAGTGGCTGCCGATCCGCCTGCCCGAACCCGAGGCCAACCCCGAGCGCATCTACCGGCGCTTCCAGTTCGGCGACCTGGTGGACCTGATAATGCTGGACACGCGCCGCATCGGCCGCGACCGCCAGGGCGAGCCCAACGCCGAGGGCGGCTTTTTTACCCAGAGCGGCGAATTCACCGACCCCGAGCGGCACATCCTCGGGGCCGAGCAGGAGGCCTGGTTCATCAATGCGCTGCGGTCCAGTCCGGCCACCTGGCGGCTGGTGGGCAACCAGGTGGTCTTCGCGCAGATCAAGATCTTTGGCGCACCGAATGCCACCGGCCTGAGCATCTACGCCAACCCCGACCAGTGGGATGGCTACGAGCCGGCGCGCGAGCGCATCCTGGATGCCATTGAGGCCGGCGGCGTCGACAACGTGGTGTTTTTGACCGGCGACGTGCATGCCGCGCTGGCCTTCGAGGTGACCCGCGACCCGAACAACCCCGCCGTCTACCTGCCGCGCACCGGCATCGGCACGCATGCGGTGGAGTTCGTGACGCCGTCGATCAGCTCCGGCGGCGATGTCAGCAGCATCCCCAACCCCGGCGACGACCCGGACAACATCCTTGAGGATCTGATTGCCGCCAACGGGGATTTGCTGCGGGTGGTCAACCCGCACGGGCAGTATTTCGACAGCCGCAATGGCTACCTCATCGTCGACATCAATCGCGATCGCTTGCAGGCCGAATACTGGCTGGTACCCACCGTCACGGCGCCCAGCGATGAGCAGACGCTGGACGCCACGCTCAGCGTGCCCTCGGGCACGGCCCGCATCGACGTGGTCTAGGCCGTCCTGCCCCCGGCGCCGCGAGGCTAGCGCGGCGCGGCCCCGCGGTCGCGTAGGCCAACGAGCAGCAGCCCCAGCAGGCTGGCGCCAGCAGCAAGCAACAACAGCGGCCACCAGGCCGCCTGCAGAACCTGCAGGTGGAGGGCCGACAGCGCGAGCCACAGCAGCGGGATCAGCGCCAGCAGGCCCCGTCGCCAGCCGCCGGGCAGCCCCGGCAACAGCGCGAGCGTGATCAGGGCCGTGGGATCGGGGTGCAGGCCAAAGACCTCGGCCCGCGGCCAGCCCGCGCCGGACGCGGGCCCCAGCAGCGCGAAGCCGAGCGTCGCCAGCAGCCCGCCCGCGCCCACCGCGGCCCCGCGCAGGCCCCAGCGCGCAACCGTCGACGCGGGCGCGGGGCGGCGCAGCAGTGCCAGCAGCAACAGCAGCGCCTGCGCCAGGAACACGCCGGCCAGCCAGGGGCCGACCCAGCTCAGTTCGGCATACAGGCGCCCAAAGAAGCCATAGGCGCAGAACAGCCAGCCCAGGGCCAGCAGCGGCAGCGCGCCGCGCCAGCGCCCGGCGACGACTAGCGCGGCCGCGAGCAGGCCCGCCAGCGGGCCCAGCAGGCCCCAGTAGCCGACGAACTCATGCGCGCGCTCGACCAGGCGAAACCACACCTCGGGCCCGTAGAGCACGAAGTGCGCCGGACGGTAGCTGCTCCAGTCTTCCATCAGCGCCGTCCGGCCAAGGGCCTGCACCCGCCGTGCCCTGCGGCCCGCGGCCGCTCGCGGCCGCTCACAGCGCCTCGACGTCGCGGATCATGCGCTGGCGCTGCTTGGCGTCCGGCATGGGCCCGGCGCCGGCCGCCATGTTCTCGTGCATGTGCGCCACCTTGGTCGTCGCCGGAATGGTCACGGTCACCGCCGGGTGCGAGACGATGAAGCGCAGCAAGAGATCGGCCCAGTTGCGGCATTCGAGCTCGACCCGCGCCCATTCGGGAACCGCGGCGCCCTTGCGCTGCAGCCCTTTGATCAGATGGCCCCGCGCGTAGGGCCGGTTGGCAATCACCGCGATGCCGCGATCCTGCGCCAGCGGCAGCAGGCGCGATTCGACCTCGCGCTCGGCAATGCTGTAGCTGAGCTGCACGAAATCCAGCGGCTCGCGGCGCAGCAGCGCGGCGAGGTCCTCATGCCGCCGGCCGTGGGAGGTGGTCACGCCGATGTGGCGCAGCTCGCCGGCCTCCTGCATCGCCCGCAAGGTCCGCAGGTGGGGCTGGGTGGCACGCAGGTTGTGCACCTGCATCAGGTCAAAGCGTGGCAGGCCCCAGAGCCGGGCCTGCTCGGCGACCTGCGCGCGGGTGGCGTCGCCGTCGTCGGTCCAGACCTTCTCGGCGCTGTACAGGCCCGCCGGCTTATCGAGCTGCTGCAGCGCATGGCCGAGCACGGCCGCCGAGGAGCCATACATCGGCGAGCAATCGACCATGCCGCCGCCGTGCGCGAAAAAGGCACGCAGCACCTCGGTCCGCTCGGCGCGCAGCTTGGGGTCGCTGCCCACATTGAAGGTCTGCGAGGTGCCCATGCCAATGACCGGCAGCGTGTCTTCGCGTCCGGGTGTGGGCTTGGGCAGGGCCTTGCGTTGCGGCCGGGGATGATCCGCCTGCGCGCCAGCCAAGGCTGGCCAGGCGGCCAGCGCCGGTGCGGCGGCGGCCAGCTGCAGCAGTTCGCGTCGCGTCCAGCCTCGTGTCATCGGCCCTCTCCCGGCGGCAAAGCGTCTTCGACCGGCCGCGGCCGCCAGCGTTCGCGCGGCAGCGCCACGACCAGCACCAGGAGGAAGCAGGCCAGCACGAATAGCTTGTTGATGAACCAGTTCGTGCGCCAGATCGACCACTCGGGGTCAGGCAGAAACAGCGCGAACTTGGTGACGATGATGCCGATCTCGACCAGCGCCATGCCCAGCGCCAACGCCCGCAGCCAGGGCGGCCGGGCCAGCAGGGCCCAGGCCAGCAGGCCATGCGCCAGCGGCCACAGGTCCCAATAGATGCGCTGCGTCAGCGGCAAGCCATGGGCCAGGCTCCAGGCCATCGGGAAGAGATACTTGATCACCAGCGTCCAGGCGATCAACAGCAGCAGCATGCTGGCGAGAAAGCCCTCCAGGCTTAAGTCGCCCGGGGGGCCGAGGTCGGCCGCGAGCTGGGTCCTGCGGCGTGTAGGGCGTGGGTCGCTCATGCGGTTGTCCAGGGCGGATCCGGTTGCCAAACCTGAGCGCGATTCTGGCAGCTCGCGGGCGCCCCGGGGCCGGGCCTGTCCCGCGGTGGCAGCACGCGGGCGCCGCATGGACACAGCATCCCGAACGGCCCATGGCAGCCGGCGGCCCGCCTGCCGCGAGCGGCGCGACGGGGCATTGAGGCCCGCGCGTGGCTGCGCTACCATTTCTGCACCGGCGGCACAAGAGGCACGAGGCCCAGACCAGCCGGCTCAACGATAAAGACTGGTTGGAGAACCACGATGAGAACCCTGCCCCTCGCGCTTGTCGCGGGTGCCGTGCTGGCGCTGAGCGCCTGCAGCGGCGGCCGCAGCCTGGATGCGCCCACCCAACGCGCCGCCGAACTCCTGGACACCCTGCGGCCGGTGGACCGCTCGGTCGAAACCGCCGCCGGTGTGGCCGTCGACCGCGACCTGCTGCGCCTGCTGGAGGCCGCCAACCCCGAAGACCAGCTCGAGGTCGTGGTCAGCTTCCCCGGCCAGAGCGGCGTGCAGCCCGAGCAGCTCGCGCTGCTGGAAGAACTGGGCCTGGTGGCCCTGTACATGCGCCACCTGCCCATCGCCGGCGTGCTGGCCACGCCCGTGCAGATCCATGCGCTGATGGACAAGCCCGAGGTGCGCTCGCTGTGGCACAACGCGGAGCTGCAGTATGAGGACCAGCGCGCGCTGTACATGACCTCGGTGACGATGGCCGAGGAAGACCCGGCGCTGATCGCCGCCAACGACGGGCTGCCGGTCACCGGCGAGGGCGTGACGATCCTGGTCAATGACTCGGGCATCGACGGCACCCACCTCGACCTGCTCTTCGGCGAGAAGGTGCGCGCCAATGCGCTGGGCCATACCAACCTGCGCTCCTATGTCGCCAGCCAGCCCTTCACCCCGCTGGAGGGCCTGCCGAATACCGACGTTGGCGGCTCGCACGGCACCCATGTGGCCGGCATCGCCGCCGGCAGCGGGGCGCACTCCAATGGCCGCTACGAAGGCGCCGCCAAGGGCGCGACGCTGGCGGGCTATGGCTCGGGCGCGACGCTGCTGGTGCTCGACAGCACCGGCGGCTTCGACTACGCGCTGCAGCTGCTGGACACGCGCCCGGAGCTCAACCTACGCATCGTCACCAACTCCTTTGGCCAGACCAGCGATCAGGGCACCGTGTTTGACCCGGACGACCCGACCAATATCGCCACCAAGATCCTGTCGGACCGCGGCCTGATCGTGGTCTTCTCGGCCGGCAACTCCGGCTCGGGGCCGGACAGCATTACCGGCAACTTCAAAAAGGCGCCGTGGATCCTGATGGCCGCCAATGGCACCAAGGATGGCCACCTGGCCCGCTCCTCCTCGCGCGGCGCCATTGCCGATGGCGTGTACCCCACCCAGGTCGAGGGGGAAATCTTCACCGTCGAGGACCGGCCCACCGTGGTGACGCCGGGCACCGACTACATCGCCCCGCGCGCGGTGGCCGTGGACCCCTTCCTGCCAACCGATCTCGTGGGCGACGTGGGCTCCGGCGAAATCGCGCCGCAGCACCTGCCCTTCTACACCTACAAGAGCGGCACCTCGATGGCGGCGCCGCATCTGGCGGGCCTGGTGGCGCTGCTGCTGGAGGCCAACCCGGCGCTGACCTGGCGCAGCGTGAAGGACATCCTGAAGACCACCGCGACCAACATGCCCGGCTATGACGCCTGGGAGGTCGGCGCCGGCTATGCCAACGTCGAGGCCGCCCTGGCCATGGCGCTGGAGCTGCGCAGCGACTACGGCAGCACCAACAACCTGAACTACGCCCGCAAGGCCTTCCTGCCCATCGACGGCGTGCGTGAGGAGGGCTACACCATCGACTTCCTGCCGGCCGGCCCGACGGGCGCCGAGCAATTCGAAGTGGGCCCGGATGTGGCCATCGTGATTGCCTACTGGGAGCGGCCGGACACCGCCACCTGCACCTGCGCGGTCACGCTGACCAACCCCGATGGCGTGGTCTACGCCTCCGGCGTCGCGCTGCCCGTGCTGTCGCCGCGCGTCGCCGCCGCGGCGCCGGCCAAGGCCGGCACCTGGACGGTGTCGGTGCGCGGCCTGAGCACGCTGTCCGGCGTGGCCGTCGACCCGCTCGGCCTGACCAACGGCCCCTCGCCGCCGGGCAGCGCCGACGTGGTGGTGGAGCAATACCTGGCCGGCGCGCCGGTGGGGCTCGATGACATCGTGGGCCACCCGCGGCAGGCCTTCATCGAAAAGGCCGTGTTTGAGCAGCTCGTCGATGCCCGCGAGGGCGGCTTTGCCCCCGATGCGCTGCTGGCGCGCGGCGAATTTGCCGAGTACCTGATGGCCTGGGGCGTGCGCCAGACCCGCGACCACAGTGGCGCCACGCGCTTCGTCGACACCGTGTCGGCGCGGCAGACGGCCGCGGCCGAGGCGGTGACCACGCGCGGTCAGCTGATCCTGGACGACACCGACCGCTCGCGCGCGCTGATCGAGCTGGACGGCAACCAGTTCCAGCCGCAGGCCAGCGTGACCCGCGCCGATGCGGCCTACGCGCTGGTGCAGGGCCTGGGCCGGGAAACCGAGGCCTCCTCGCACTCCGGGCAGATCATGATCACGGGCGAAGACGGCGAGATGTACCCGGTGTCCGATGCCGATGAGATCGCACCGGAGCGCCGCGGCCACCTGGCCGACGCGGCGATGCTGGGGATTATCCAGGCCGAGCGCGAGGGGCTGCGCTACTACCTGCGGCCACAGCGGGAGCTGAGCCGCGCCGAGTTCGCCGAGATGGCGGTCAAGGCGCAGGCGCTGCTGCCTTAAACCATGTGGGCGGCCGCGCCTGCGGGCGCGGCCGCCGCAATCCACCGACAACGTCAGGCGCGGCCAGCGCCAACCTTCGAGCGCGACCGGCGGCAGCGGCCGCGGCGGACCCTCGCCCGCTACCCGCCCATCGCGTAAGCTCAGCCCTGCCGGCGAGGTGGCGTGCCCCTCGCTGGCGGGAAGACCGGGCCACGCGCCCAGCCCCCGTTACCCGGATTCAGGACACGACACAGAATGCTTGCGGCCGTGCTCACGCCCTTCGTCCTGGCCCTGGCCGCGCCCGCGGTCCGGCGCTGGGCCGGTCCCGCTGCCGGCTGGTTGCTGGCGGCCGGGCCCGCGGCCCTGACGCTGTATTTCGCCACCCTGCTCGGCCCGGTGGCCGCCGGCGAAGCGCTGAGCTTCAGCACGCCCTGGGTGCCGGGCAGCGGCGTCATGCTGTCCTTCTACATCGACGGGCTGAGCCTGCTGTTTGCGCTGCTGATCTGCGGCATTGGCAGCTTCATCGTGGCCTATGCCGCGGCCTACCTGCACGGCCACGCCGACCTCGGGCGCTTCTTGCTGTTCATCCTGCTCTTCATGGGCTCGATGCTCGGCCTGGTGCTGGCGGACAACGTCATCACGCTGTTTGTGTTCTGGGAGCTGACCTCGATCACCTCCTTCTTGCTGATCGGCTTCAACCACCGCGAGGCGCGCTCGCGCCGCGCGGCGGTGCAGGCGCTGGTGGTGACCGGCGGCGGCGGGCTGGCCCTGCTGGCCGGCCTGCTGCTGATGGCGCAGGTCGGCGGCTCGCTGGAGCTGTCGGTGCTGCTGACGCAGGGCGAACTGCTGCGCGCGCACCCAGCCTACGCCGCGATGCTGACCTTGGTGCTGCTGGGGGCCTTTACCAAGTCGGCGCAGCTGCCCTTCCACTTCTGGCTGCCCAATGCGATGGAGGCGCCGACCCCGGTCAGCGCCTACCTGCACTCGGCCACGATGGTGAAGGCCGGCGTGTATCTGCTGGCGCGCATG
Organism: uncultured Ectothiorhodospiraceae bacterium; assembly: GCA_937141935.1. Classification (GTDB taxonomy): domain Bacteria; phylum Pseudomonadota; class Gammaproteobacteria; order Nevskiales; family Oceanococcaceae; genus MS8. The sequence continues at coordinate 34,058 of CAKZQS010000040.1, read as the reverse complement.
AACCCCGGCCTGGGCGGCACCGAGGCCTGGCAGACCACCTTGGTGATCTTCGGCGGCCTCACCTTCCTGGTGGGCGCGGTGCTGGCGCTGCGCAACACCGACCTGAAGCTGATGCTGGCGCAGACCACGGTCGCCAGCCTCGGCCTGCTGGTGTTGCTGATCGGCGTGGGCACGGAGCTGGCGCTGCAGGGCGCCATGGCTTATCTGCTGGCCCACGCGCTGTTCAAGGGCGCGCTGTTCATGGTGGCCGGCAGCATCGACCACGGCAGTGGAACGCGCGAGCTGACGGCCCTGGGCGGCCTGCGCCGGGCGATGCCGCTGACCTTCGCCGCGGGCGCGCTGGCGGCCGTATCGATGGCCGGCCTGCCGCCGCTGTTTGGCTTTATCGCCAAGGAGTTTGTCTACAAGGGCACGCTGGACGGCCCCGCCGCGCTGGCGGTGACCGCCTGCGCCGTCATCGGCAACGCGCTGATGTTCGCGGTGGCGTGCCTGGTCGGCTTCAAGCCCTTCCTCGGCGCGCGGACGGCCACACCGCATGCACCGCACGAGGGCGGGCCGGGTCTGTGGCTGGGGCCGCTGGTGCTGGCCACGCTGGGCCTGCTGACGGGCCTGCTGTTCAACGCCACCGAGCGCCTGCTGATTGCGCCCGCCGTGGCCGCCGTGGCCGGCGCGCCGGTGCCGGTGGACCTGTACCTCTGGGGCGGCTTCAAGGCGCCGCTGTGGCTGAGCCTGGCCACCGTCGCGCTGGGCGCGCTGCTGCTGTGGCGGGCACGGCCGCTGCAGGCGGCGCTGGCCCGCCGCCTGGGTCGGCTCTGGGGCCCGGATCAGGGCTACGATCAGTTTCTGGATGGCCTGATGGGCTTTGCCCGCGCGGTGAGTGCGCGCGTGCAGACCGGCTCGCTGCGCCGCTACCTGCTGCTGGGCTTTGCGGTGCTGGCGCTGGCCCTCGTGAGCCCCTTGCTGCGGCACGGCCTGGGCGCGGCCAGCTTTGCGATGCCCATGGGCGACCTGTACGTCTGGGGCGTGGCCCTGCTGACGGTGGCCGGCGGCCTGGCCATCGCCTTCACGCAATCGCGGCTGGTGGCCATCCTGGCCATGGGCGTGCTGGGCCTGGCCGTGGCCTTCGTGTTCCTGATGTTCGGCGCGCCGGATCTGGTGTTTACCCAGCTGATGGTGGAAACGCTGTCGGTGGTGATCCTGGCCCTGATCATCGCGCGCGTGCCAGTCTCCGAGAACGACACCCGCGGCTGGGGCCGGGCCGTGGGCGATGCCACGCTGGCCATCGTCATCGGCGCCTCGATCACGCTGATCCTGCTGGCGGTGACCGGCGTGCCGCTGGACATGAGCCTGAGTGAGTACTTCGCGGCCAAGAGTTACACCGAGGCCTATGGCCGCAACATCGTCAACGTGATCCTGGTGGATTTTCGCGCGCTGGACACCTTTGGCGAGATCGCCGTCGTGCTGATTGCCGCCGTGGCCGTGCTGGGCCTGCTGGGGCCGCGCGCCGAAGACAAGGCCGCACCGGAGTCATCCTCGTGAATTCGATCATCCTGCGCACGGCCAGTCCCTTCCTGGTGGGCCTGACGGTACTGTTTTCGATCTATGTGCTGCTGCGCGGGCATAACGAACCCGGCGGCGGCTTCATTGGCGGGCTGATCGGGGCCTCGGCCTTCGCCACCTACACGCTGGCCGAGGGCGCTGCGGCGACCCGGCGCGCGCTGGTGCTCTCACCCATCGCGCTGGCCGGCATCGGCCTGCTGATTGCCGGCGCCTCCGGCCTAGCCTCGCTGCTCTTCGGCGACGCCTTCCTCACGGGCCAGTGGTGGTTCCCCGCCTTCAACCCGGAGCTGAAGTACCTGTCGACGGTGGTGCTGTTCGATATCGGCGTCTACCTGGTCGTGGTCGGCGCCATCCTGGCGATCATCATCGGCCTGGAGGACGAGACCTGATGGAACCGCTGATCGCCATCGTCGTGGGCGCACTGTTCGCCATCAGCGTGTTCCTGCTGCTGTCGGGCTCGCTGATCCGGCTGGTGATGGGCCTGTTCGTGCTGAGCAACGCCACCCACCTGCTGATCTTCGTGGCCGGCCGGCTGACCCGCGAAAACCCGCCGCTGATCGCCGAGGGCATGAAGGTGGCCGAGGCCGGCATCGCCAACCCGCTGCCGCAGGCCTTGATCCTGACCGCGATCGTCATCAGCTTTTCGCTGTTTGCCTTCGTGCTGGTGCTGACCTACCGCGCCCACCGCAGCCTGCACACCGTGGACACCGAGGCCATGCGTGTGGCCGAGCCCGCGCCGCGCGCCGCGCGACTGCGAGGCCGGGATGTCTGAGATGACGGGCTGGCTGCTGGTCTGGCCGATCCTGCTGCCGGTGCTCGCCTCGGCGCTGGCCGTCGTGGCCTGGGGCCGCGAGCGCACCCAGACGCTGATCGGCTTTGCCGGCCTGCTGGCGCAGTTCGTGGCCGCCCTGGCGCTGTTCGTGCAGGTCTGGGCGCAGGGGCCGCTGGCGATGTCGATGGGCGGCTGGGCGGCGCCTTTTGGCATCGCGCTGGCGGCCGACACGCTGGGCGCGGGCCTGACGCTCATCGCCACGCTGGTCGCGTTGGCCATCGCGGTCTATGCCTGGGCCGACAGCACACCGGAACAACGCAGCGGCGGCCTGTTCCCGCTGGTGCTGGCGCTGATGACCGGCGTGGCCGGGGCCTTCTTGACCAGCGACATCTTCAACCTCTACGTGTGGTTCGAGGTCACGCTGATCTCCTCCTTCGGGCTGATCGTGCTCGGCGGACGGCGCGAGCAGATCGATGGCGCCGTCAAGTACGCGGTGTTGAACCTGTTGGCGACCACGCTGCTGCTGATCGCCATCGGCCTGCTCTACGGCCTGACCGGCACGCTGAACATGGCCGACCTGGCCGCCAAGGTGGCGCAGCTGCCGCCGGGCGCGGCGCTGGAATCCATCGCGCTGCTGTTCCTGGTTTCGCTGGGCATGAAGGCGGCCTTGTTCCCGCTGTATTTCTGGCTGCCGGCGGCCTACCACACGCCCCTGCCGGCGGTATCGGCCCTGTTCGCCGCGCTGCTGACCAAGGTCGGCGTCTATGCGCTGATCCGCGTGTTCACGACGGTCTTCCCCGAGGGCTTCGCCCTGACCCGCGAGGCGATGGCCTGGGCGGCCGCGGCGACGATGCTGCTCGGCGCGCTGGGCGCGCTGGCCGAGGTGGACCTGCGCCGGCTGGTGTCCTATACCGTGGTCAGCGGCGTCGGCGTGATGGTGGCCGGGCTGGCCATCGGCAGCGAGGCGGCCCTGCTCGCGGCCATCTTCTACATCGTGCACTCGATCATCATCTCGGCGGCGCTGTTCATGGCCGCCGGCCTGGTGGTGCGCAGCGCCGGCAGCGCCGACATCGAGCAGTTGTCCGGGCTGTACAAGGGCGTGCCCTGGCTGGCCGTGGCCTTCCTGCTCGCCGGCCTGTCGCTGGCCGGGGTGCCGCCGCTGGCCGGCTTCTGGCCCAAGGTCTACCTGGTGCAGGCCGGCCTGGACGCCGGCGCGCACATGCTGGTGGTGGCCGTGCTGCTGTCGGGCTTTCTGCTGCTGCTGACCGTGGGGCGCAGCTTCGCGCTGGTGTTCTGGCGTGAGGCCGAATCCGCGGCCACGCCCGCCAGTCCGGCGCCGGGCGCTTCGGCCGCCCTGGCCGGCGGCGGGCGGCATCTGCGCTACGCCCTGGGCGCGCTGGTGCTGCTGACACTGCTGCTGGGCCTGTATGCGGCGCCGGTGGTCGAGGTGGCGCTGCGTGCGGCGTCGGAGCTGCGGGCGCCTGGGCCCTATTTCGATGCGGTGCTCGGCACCGCGGAGCTGCGACCGTGAATCTGCTGTTCACCAACCTGGTGCTGGCGCTGGTCTGGGCGGCGGTCACCGCGAGCTTCTCCCCCGGCAACCTGCTGTTCGGTTTTGTGCTGGGTTTCGTGTCGCTGTGGCTGGTACGGCACCGCTTCAAGCGCCGCGATTTCAACCGCCCGCGCAAGCTGCTGATGCTGGCCGGGCTGTTCCTGGTGGAGCTGTGCCTGTCGGCCTTTCGCGTGGCCCGTGACACCTTGCGGCCGCGCATGATCTTCCGTCCGGCCATCATCGCCGTGCCGCTGGACCTGCAAAGTGACGTGGAGATCCTGCTGCTGGCCAACCTGATCAGCCTGACGCCGGGCACGCTCAGCGTGGACGTGTCCGCCGACCGCACGACGCTCTATGTGCACGCCATGCACGTGGACGACCCGCAGCACCTTCGCGACGAGATCAAGTCCGGTTTCGAGCGCGCGATTCGGGAGGCCTTTGCCTGATGCAGGAATTCGGCGCGCAGTTTCTGGACGTGGCCGTCTCCATTGCCCTGGTGGCGATGCTGATCAGCGCCGGGCTCACCGTGTACCGGCTGATGCGCGGGCCCAGCCTGGCCGATCGCGTCGTGGCGCTGGACATGCTGGCGTTGCTGGGCATCGGCTTCATCGGCATCGTGGCCGTGGCCACCGAGGAATACGCCTACCTGGATGTGGCCATCGCCCTGGCGCTGGTCGGTTTTCTGGCCACCGCCGCCTTCGCCCGCTACATCTACCGCGGCGCGCAGGGCCGCGAAGGCGTCGCGAGCGCCCCGGCCGGGCCTCCGGCGCCCGGCGGCCCGGAGCCGCTGCTGACCCGGACCGACGATGAGCCCAATGAGCCCGGAGGCTCGCGCAATGATTGATTTGATCGGGGGCGTGCTGATTTTGATTGGCGCCGGCTTTTCGCTGATTGCCGGCATCGGCCTGGTGCGGCTGCCGGATCTGTACCTGCGCATGCATGCGGCCACCAAGGCCGGCACGCTGGGCGCCGGCCTGGTCCTGTTGGCCATCATGCTCGAAGCCGGCCGGCTGGAAATCGCCGTGCGCGCGGTGACCGGGCTGGTCTTTCTGTTTTTCACCGCCCCACTGGCCGCCCACTTGCTCGGCCGCGCGGGCTACCTGGCCGGCGTGCCGCTGTGGGATCGCACCATCCAGGACGACCTCACCGGGCAGTACGGCGAGCAGACCAAGCGCCTGCAGGGTTACACGCAGCCAGACGCGCCGCTGACCGACGCCGTATCAAACCCGGCGCAAGACGCGGACTAGGCGCAACCGCGCCGAGCCCCACAGCAGCAGAATCGTCAGGCTCAGCAAGCCCGGGCTGCCGCCGCGGCCGATGGGCGCGGCCCGGCTCCCGTCCGGCCCCCACTGAGCCGCCGCGGCGGAGGCATCGCCGTCGAAGATGACCTGATCCGGCGCACCGTCCGCCGGCCACTGCGCGCAACCGGCCAGCGCCGTGCGCAGCGTGAACTCGCCCTGATGGCTAAGCAGGCGCAACGGCTTTTCACTGAGCCCCATGCCGTTATTCGCATTCACCAGGCAAATGCGGTTGGGGGCCTCGGCCAGCAGCCGCGTGGGCACCGGCCCCGCGAGCAGCGCCCGGGCCAGCGCCGGCTGGTTGGTCTGCACCCCATCGGCGCCCATGTCGCGGGCGCGCAGGATTTCGGCGGCCTCGCCCTCCCCGCCCTCGTCATAGGAATGCGGCATCACCAGACCGCACCCGTCGTGGATCGCCGCGATCTTTTCGGCCGAGTATTCATCGAGCCGCGAACCGAAGACGCTGGCCACTTCCGACTCCAGAAAGAGTTCGGCCGGCGTCTCGTCGCCGCGCGTGTTGTAGATGAAGCGTGCCTCGGGAATCAGTGCCCGGACCAGCAGCGACAGCGGCGGCGGCAGGTTGATGATCGAACGCTTGAGCACCTCGGGGTACTGATTGACCAGCGCGGCGAAACCGACGTAGTCGGTCACCGACTTGTTGTCGAACTCGATGCCATGGCCCAGTTCGGCGGCCAGCTCCAGCACCTCCTCCAGCGACACGATCTGCGCGGGGTCGTACACGCTGCCGATCCAGGGCTCGTAGTCCGCTGCGTTCAGCGCCCGCACCTCCGCGTAGCTGCGCTCCTCGATGGTGCCCTCGCCGTCCGTCTTGGCATCGATGCTCTGGTCGTGAAAGCCGACGAAGCGCCCGTCCAGGGTCTGCCGCACGTCGACTTCGATCAGCGCAACCTCGTAGGCGAAGGCGTAGCGGTAGGCATAGATGGTGTTCTCCGGCGCCAGGGTCAGCGCGCCCCGGTGCGAGGAGACCAGCGGTACCGCGCGCCCGACATCCGGCGTGCCGCCATCGAGCCAGCGCGCCGGCTCCGGCGATTCGGCGCAGGGCGCCTCCGCGGGCGGAATCTCCGGGACCTGGGCGCCCAGGGGCGGGGCCAACGCCAACAGGGGCAACAAGGCGGCCAGGGCGCGCATCCGGGTCGCCCTGGACAGCGCCGACCGGCTTCGGCGGACTGGGCCACCGCCCGTCGCAGGCCCCGCGCGACCGGGCGCGGGCCCTGCCGCGCGGTGGCACGCCAGGGCGTGGACGGAAGGGCAATCAGTCGGCGCCTGCGGCAAGGCGGGCGCGGCCAGCAGTGGCCTGGCGAGGCGTGGCGGGGTCATTGAAGCTCCAGCGAGGGTGCGGCGCGCGCGCCCTCGTGCTGCGCCCGCCTTCGATCCGGCCGCAGACTATTCGGCGGCAATGACATCGCGATGACGGCGGCGCACCTGCGCGGCCCCGCCCTGTGCGCGTTGGCACAGACATCCGGCCGGCGCACGCGCAGGCTGGAGCCGCTTTTCGATATTCGTGGGTCCTCAATGGCTCCGGGCACGGAGCGCATTGGGCGCCCCGGCCGCCGCCAATCCGGCCGGGGCGCCGCGGCGGGGGGCCTTGGGCCCCCTGCCGATTTCCCTGCCGCGCGTAGGCGGCCCTTAGAAGCCCTCGGCGGGCATTTGCAGCACGCTGTCGTCCAGCGCGCTCAGCAGCTCGGCCTGACGGCGGATCTTGGGCAGCTCCCAGCGGTAGAAATAGCGGCAGGCGGCGAGCTTGCCGGCATAGTGGGCCCGGGCTTCGGCGGAGCAATCGCTGCGCGCCAGGCCGCGCTGGGCCGTCTGGGCCTGGCGCAGCCATACCCAGGCGATGACGGTGTGGCCCAGCATCTCCAGGTATTCCCAGGAATTCGCCAAGAAGCGCTCGACCTCGCCCTGCGCCGCGGCCATGCCGAGCTTGGTCGTGGTGCCGGTGACCACCTCGATGGCCGCGGCCAGCGCCTGCGCATGGGGCGCCAATTCGGCGTCCGCGCTGGCCGCCTCCACGCTGGCCTGCATGCGGCGGATCAGGAGCTGGAAGGCGGCACCGCGCTGCGCCACGACCTTGCGGCCCAGCAGGTCCAGCGACTGGATGCCATTGGTGCCCTCGTGGATGGGGTTCAGGCGGTTGTCGCGGTAAATCCTCTCCAGCGGGTAGTCGCGGGTGTAGCCATAGCCGCCGAGTATCTGCTGGCCCCAGTAATTGGCCTGCAAGGCGAAGTGCGCCGACCAGGCCTTGATGATCGGCGTCAGAATTTCCAGCTCCAGCCCGATCTCGGCGCGGACATCGGCCTCATCCGAGGTGTGCTGCTGGTCGACCAGCGCCGCACCGTACAGCCCCAGCGCCAGCGCGCCCTCGCTGTAAACCTTTTGCAGCAGCAGCATACGCTTGACGTCGGCATGCTCGATGATCGGCACCTGCGGCGATGCGGGGTCGCGCTGGCCGGTGGGCCGCCCCTGCGGGCGCTCGCGGGCATAGTCCAGCGAGTGCAGGTAGCCGGCATAGCCGTGGATCGCCGCATTCAGCCCGACGCCGATGCGGGCCTCGTTCATCATGTGGAACATGCAGGCCAGGCCCTGGTTGACCTCGCCCACCAGCCAGCCGCGGCATTCGCCGCCCTCGCCGAAGTTCAGCAGCGTGTTCACGGTGCCGCGGTAGCCCATCTTGTGGTTCAGCCCGGCCAGCACGACATGGTTGAAGTCGGCCGGCTCGCCCTGCGCATCCAGCCGGTACTTGGGCACCAGGAACAGCGAGATGCCCTTGGTGCCCGGCGGGCTGCCGGGAATCTTGGCCAGCACCAGGTGCACGATGTTGTCGGCCAGCTCGTGCTCACCGCCGGAGATCCACATCTTGGTGCCGGACAGCGCATAGCTGCCGTCCGCGCACGGCTCGGCGCGGGTGCGAATATCGCCCAGGGACGAGCCCGCGTGCGGCTCCGACAAGCACATCGTGCCGAAGTAGCGGCCGGCAATCATCGGCCGCATGTAGCGCGCCTTTTGTTCCTCGCTGCCATGGGCACTGAGCAGGTTGGCGGCGGCCATCGTCAAGAAGGCATAGCCGGAGGTGCCGGTGTTGGCGGCGGTGAAGACCCAGTTCAGCGCCTGCGAGATCGTGTAGGGCAGTTGCAGGCCGCCATCGGCTTCGGCGAAACCCACGCCCATGAAGCCGTTGTCGACGAAGGCATCCAGCCCCTGCTTGACGGCAGGCAGCATCCGCACGCGGCCGTCGACAAATTCCGGCTCCTGCGCGTCGATCTCGGCGGCGTGGTTGGCGAAGGTCTCGCCGGCCACGGCCAGCGCGCTGTCGACGATGGCATCGAAGGTTTCGCGGTCGTGCGCGGCATAGCGCGGCTGCGCGCACAGCGCCTCGGTATCGAGAAACTCATAGAGCAGAAAATCGAGCTCGCGGCGGTTGAACTTCAGGCTCACGTATCCTCCAGGCCTAGGGTCGCGGTATCCCGCGTCGAATGTTGCCGATTCTAGCCGGCCCGGCGGACGTCAACGTCTTGACGCCCACCCCGGAGGCGCGCGACAGTGCGTGCATCCCTTGCCGCACCGCGGCGCCCCTGCCCTGCCTGGAGCCCCCCATGACCCTGCACCTTGAACTGGCCCCGCTGCTGTCGCTGGCCGCCGGCATCGCCATCCTGATCGTCCCGCGCCTTCTCAATTACATCGTGGCTGGCTACCTGATCCTGGTTGGCGTCATCGGCCTCTTCGACATTACCTTCAGCTGATCCCAGCAGGCTTCCCATGCTTCCCGGGGCGCCGCAGCCGCAGGCGGCCGAGGCAGCCTTGAGCCAGCAATCGGTACTCGCCGCCATTGAGGGCGAGCTGCAGCGCCTGGCCGAGCAGAGCGAGGAACGCTTTCGCTCGCTCGCCGACAACATCGCGCAACTGGCCTGGATGGCCGACAGCGATGGGCACATCTTTTGGTACAACCGGCGCTGGTACGAATACACCGGCACCACGCTCGCCGATGCCGAAGGCTGGGGCTGGAAGCGCTGCCACCACCCCGAGCACGTCGAGCGGGTCACCGAGAAGATCGCCCGCTGCTTCGCGGCCGGCGAGATCTGGGAAGACACCTTCCCCTTGCGCAGCGCGCAAGGCGAGTACCGCTGGTTCCTGTCGCGCGCCGTGCCGGTGCGCAACGCCGACGGCGCGATCCTGCGCTGGTTCGGCACCAACACCGACATTACCGAGCGGCTGGAAACCGAGGAGCGCCTGCGCGAGGCCGACCGGCGCAAGGACGAGTTCCTGGCCATGCTGGGCCATGAGCTGCGCAACCCGCTGGCCGCGATCTCCGGCGTCGCCCAGTTGATGCCGCAGGCGCGCAAGGACCCGCGCATCTTCGACCAGATCAGCCAGGTCCTCGACCGCCAGGTCAACCAGATGACGCGGCTGATCGACGGCTTGCTGGAAGTCTCGCGTGTGGCCCGCGGCAAGATCTTTTTGAGCGAAGAGACGCTGGATCTGCGGCACACGCTCGACGCGGTGCTGCGCGACCGCGGCATCGAAGACAGCAAGGCCCCCGTGCGCCTGCACGCGCAGCTGGGCGCCGAGCCGGTATGGGTGCGTGGCGACCCGGTCCGGCTGACGCAGGTCTTCGACAACCTGCTCGGCAATGCGCTGAAATTCACGCCGCCGCCGGGTGACATCCACGTGGAACTCAGCAGCGCCGCGGGTGAGGCCTGTATACAAGTGCGCGATAGCGGCATCGGCATCGCGCCCGAGCTGCTGGAGAGAATTTTCCAGCCCTTCCAGCAGGGCCCGCAGGACCTGGCCCGCAGCAGCGGGGGCTTGGGGCTGGGCCTGGCGCTGTGCGAGGGCATCGTGACGCTGCACGGGGGCCGCATCCGCGCCAGCAGCGCGGGGCTCGGCCAGGGCAGCATGTTCGAGATGCACCTGCCGCTGAGCGAACCACCGCAGGAGTCGGTTGAGGATCTGCCCAGCGGCCCCCACAGCAACAGCCACCACCTGCTGCTGGTCGAGGACAACGCCGACGAAAGGCTCGTCCTGCGGCACCTGCTGCAGGGCGAGGGCCACACGGTGCGGGTGGCCGCGAGCGCCCGCGAGGCCCTGGGCCTGATCGCCCGCGAGCGCTTCGAGGCCGTGCTTTGCGATGTGGGCCTGCCGGACATGAGCGGCTATGACTTCGCGCTGCGCCTGCGTGGCGACGGCGAGCAGGATCACAGCGAGTTGCCGCTGATTGCGCTGACGGGCTACGGCCTGCCGCAGGATCGCGAGCGCAGCGCCCGCGCGGGCTTTGATCGCCACCTGGTCAAGCCGCTCAATGCCACGCAGCTGCGCCGCGCCCTGGCCGAATTGCTTCCCGGCGAGGACGCCTAGGGCGTCAGGAGCGGCGGCCCGGCTGGGCCGGGGCTGATCGAGCTGGGCGGAAAGCCTGCGCGCCGATCAGCCGGCGGCCTTCAGGGCCGCGATGGCGCGATCGGCCGAGCGGCGCAGGCAGCGATTGCGCATCCACCCACCAAAACCCTCACCGCGGGCCTGCTCCAGGTGCGGGATGGCGCGCGGGTCCCCCAGCTCATGCAGCAGGTGCACGGCGGCGCGCCGGTCTTCGCACTCGCTGCGGCCGTTGAGTTCTTCGATGGCGTAGTCGTACCAGCGCACGCGCGCCTGCAGGCCCAGGTCGCTGAGGATGCGCACGGCGTGATGGCGGCCATAGAAGCCGGCCTCGCCGCTGCGCTGCGATAGCGCCTCGACCATGGCCGGGCTGGCCACCTGGCGCAGCAGCGACTCGGCGCGCGCCGTGTGCTTGGCCAGCATGCCCACGAGGTTGCGCCCGAGGCGCGGGTCCAGAGCCAGGTCGCCCACCACCGGCACGGCGGCCTCGTAGGCGTCCAGCGCCGTGCTCGCGCGGCCCTGGGCATAGGCGAGGTGGCCGGCGATCAGATCCGCGGCGCCGTCCAGTTCGCCATCGCCCTGCGCCTGCTGCAGGCGCTGCTCCAGCGCCGGGTAATCCTGGGCTTCCAGCGCCCGCAAACTGCCCCGGTACCAGTCGGCGACGCGCTGCTCCGGCGACACCGGCACGGGCGTCGGGGCCGGCAGGTCCAGGCGAGCCAGCTGCAGCGGGTCCGCGGCGGCCGCGGGCTCGCCTTGCGCCTGCGGGGGGGCGATGGCCGCGTCGGGCGGCTCCACCACGCTGGTGGCGGTGGCGCCTGGAATGGGCGCGGAGAGCTGGCGCTCGACCAGCGAGGTGATCGCGACCGTCAGCGCAATCGAGGCCACACCGGCCCCCACCGCGGCGCCCAGGCCCCGGGCCGCGCCACGGCTCAGGCGCGCCGACTGCTGGACCCAGACCCCGCGGGCCGTCGTGGCGGCCAGGGTCAACGCCGAGCGTGTGCGGGCGACCATCGGGCGGGCCCGCACCTGCTCGCGGTGCAGCCCCCCGAAGGGTCGCCGCGGGTCGGGCTCACCGGCCATGCCGACCGGCGCGACGGCGGCATAGACCTGCACCGGGCGGTGCACGCCGCGCAGCGTCTGCTGGCCGATCTCCCGCGCGTCGACGTCCCCCTTGCTCATGGCGAGGTAGACGGTATCGCTGAGGTAGATCTCGTCCGCGGGCGTCAGCGCTTCGAGTCTTGCGGCGATGTTGACGGCCTCGCCAAAGACATCGCGGCGCTCGACCCGCACCTCGCCCAGCGCAATGCCGATGCGCAGGTGCAGTTCGGTGCAGGCCGCATCCCGCTCGCGCAGTTCGGCAATAGCGTCCTGAATCGCCATCGCGCACAGCACCGCGTCGGTGGCCGAGCGGAAACTGAGCAGCAGGGCATCACCGATGGATTTGACGTGCCGCCCGCCATAGGCACGCACCAGCGGCAACACCGTGGCGTCGTGCTGCGCGAGCAGCTGGCGCATGGCCGCGCGGCTGCTCTCGGAGGTCATGCGTGTGTAACCGACGATGTCGGTCAACACGATGGTCAGATTCTCGTGGCGGCTCACCGGCGGGCTCAGCGTGACGGATTACAGGCGGGCCGACGCGGGGTCACAATGTCCATGCGGCGGAGGCGGCGATTCGGCGTAAACAGTCTCATGGTAAATCAGGCATCTGTCGGCGGGGCGGCGACCATGACAAAAGACCGGCCGCCCGCGGCGGGGCATGGCTGTTGCAAGTTTCCGGCCGTGGCCGCTGGGGCGCCGCGCCCGACCGGCCCGCCGCGGCGCGGGGGCCGCGTCGGGCGCTTGACGCGCCGCGCTGCCTGCGCCGGGAATGGCCCGTGTTGACGCGTGTCCGACGGCGCCGGCGGGGGAACTGACGTTTTCTTGACAGCCAACTCGCGAGCATGGCCGCGAGACTTGGACACGCCCCTCCCATGCCGCCCTCCCCCCGCCTGCTGCTCACCGGCCTGGCCACCCTGCTGGCCATGCTGCTTCTGTCCGCAACCACGGCTCCCTGGCAACGCGCCGGCGATGCGCCCGCGGAGGCCGAGCTGCTGCGCGCGCTGACCGCGCGCGTCGCCCAGTGCCCGGAACTGGCGCCGGCCGTGGCCGAACGGCTGGAGGCCCGCTATGGCATCCTGCTGCGCGCCGATGTGGGGCCGCTGCTGGACGCCGGCGCGGCCTGTGTGAAAGCGGTGCAGGCGCTGCCGGCCAGCCTGCGCCAGCGCTCCGCGCTGGGCACGCTGCAGGCCGCGGTCGCCAGCGCCACCGTCCAGCCCACCACGCGGCGCGCGCTGCGGGTCCAGGCCGAGGCGGCGGCGCAGCAGCAGCGCGCCCCGGCGCTGCGTCTGAGCACGCGACTCGAGGGCGCCGCCACACGCTAGGGCGCCACTCGCTACAAAGTCTTCAGGTACTCGATGATGGCGCGCCGCTCGGCCGCGCTGAGCACATCGCTGAAGCTATGCCCCTGGTTGCCATTGCCGAGGATGCGGCTGTCATAGACCAGCCGCCGCTCATAGGCGCCCGGCGTCGGATCCACGGCCGACACCATGCCCGTGTAGCTCACCGTGTCGTTGAGGAAGTTGCGCACGATCTGCAGCAGCGAGGGCCCCTCGTCCTGCATCGGGCTGCAGTTCAGCAGCGGCTCGCCGGGCAGGTCGGAGCAGCTCAGCACCGTATGCTTCCAGCCCACGGCCGCGTGGTCATAGGCGACCTCCAGGCGCTGGTCGTAGCCACGGATCCCCTGCTCCTCCTGCAGCAAGCGCTGCCACAGTACCGGCCGCTGCGTGGAGTCGAGCAACGCCTGCAGCGTGGGCACCGAGCCATTGTGCAGATAGGGGGCGGTGGCCCACACGCCATACAGCGGCGGCGCCTGGTAGCCGATGATCTCGCGCTGCCAGCCGCATAGCCCCTCGGGGCGGTCCGGCGCCAGGTCGTCGGCCGTTTCCACCAGATAGTTCTTGCTCTCCGGCGGCACCCAGCCCGGCGCCCCTTCGGGGTAGCCCCAGAAGGTGGTGCCCCAGCCATCGCGCAGCGTGGGCGTCAGCATGTCGCTGCGGGCGCTGTCGGTGCCGATCAGCTCCAGTGTCGAGATATGCGAGGCGATGCCCTCGAAGACCGGATCCTCCAGCCAGGCCGGATCCTGCACATAGCGCGGGCTGTAGGCGCCATGGCAACTGGCGCAGCTGCCGTTACCGCCCGGCGGGCGTGGCCGGTCGGCGTTGCCCTCTTCCGCCCACAGGTCCTTGCTGTGGAACAGAATCGCGCCGGCCTGGGCCAGGCCGCTGTCGATCTCCCCGGGGTAGGCCGGCGATTCCAGCGACAGGAAGAAGGCCTCAAGGTCCTGATCCCACTCCTCGATGCGCGCGCGGTAATAGGCGCCGTCGGCCGAGAACAGCTCGCCAAACTCGCCGGGGCCGGCCGCCATGATGATGCGGGTGGAATCGTTGGACACGCCGGCATCAAAGAACTTGCGCGGCCGTGAACCCATGTTCCACCAGGGCGGCGTGTCCTGCGTATGGGCCAGCGGATGGGCGATGTCCTGCACGCCCTGTGCGCCGCCCGGCGTAATCAGCTTGAGCGGGTTGGGGTTCACCCCCAGCGAGTCCAGGTCCAGCAGGGTATTCAGGAACTCGAAGGCGCCGACGGCGTTGTTCTGCCCACGCTGGCGGATGCCGATGTTGAAGATGGTGTTCTCGTCGACGCCGGGGAAGTACTCGGCGAGCGGGCTGCCGGCGAAGGGTGAGCCGTCGCGTGCACTGGCCACCACGTCGAAGTTATTGTTGCCCAGGCCGAGGCTGGCCACGCCGACATAATCCGGCTCGCCCGCGCGCGGGTCGCCGATCTGCCCGCCGTGGCACTGGAAGCAGGCGGCCGAGCCGATCTGCCCCGTCCAGCGGCCCTCGGCGTCGCGCAATTGGCGCAGGCCGAGCGGCAACTGCCCGCTGCCCCCATCGGTCTCGTTGGGGTCCTCGCCCGGACGCGGATAGGGGTTGTGGAAAGGCGCGTGGTTCAAGCCATAGCGCAGCGTGTACAGCGCATCGAAATTGTCCGGCCGGCTCTCCAGCCCCCAGGCCTGCCAGCTGTTGTCGTAGTCCGCGGCCGACATGGCCGCCACGGGCAGCTCATCAAGCAAAAAGTGCGCGCCGCGATCACGCCGGGCCCGCCATTCGCCGCAGGTCTGCGGCGCCTGCTCGGCCGCGGGCAGATTCTGGTGGCAGTCCTCCCACCAGCCGTTGAAATGCACATGCCGCCCTGCATTGGCGCCCGGCAGGATGCGGCTGCGCGGGTCCGCGGGCAGCACGGCCGCGTCGCCCCGGCTGGCGCAGTACTGCGCCCACAGGTGGCGGCCGCGCTTGCTGCCCAGCAAGGGGGCATCGCTGCGGGCATCGGCCACCGCCGGCAGCGCGGCGCCGGCGGGCGTGCGCCCGCCCTCGCAGGCGACCAGGCCCAAAGCCAGCACGGTGAGCAGGCCCGGCAGGAGGGACGGAGGGCGCGCGGACCGTCGGTCCGCCAGTGCCGCATGGCACGCGCCAAGGTGCCGCACGCGGGGTATGGCCACGCGAATTCGCTTGCGCGTGCGCGGCCTGCTGCTCTTTGTCATCGTCTCCTCTCCTCCGACGCCTGTGCGGGAACCGGGGCCGAAGCCTGCGCGCCCGCTGCCGCCGGCGCCGTTCCGGTCGCCAGGTAATAGCGGATGCGCGCCTCCAGCGGAGCCGCGTCGGCGGCGCGAAAACCGCTATGGCGATGCAGCACCCGGCCCTGAGCGTCGAGCAAAAATGATGTTGGCATGACCTGCACGGGGTAGTCCACGACCAGGCGGGCCTGGGGGTCATGCCACAGCGCAAAGTCCGGCTGGCGCTGATCCAGGAAGCGCTGTGCGTCTTCGGCCCGGGCATCCAGGCTGACCGCCACAACACGCAGCCCCTGCGCGCCATAGCGCTGCTGCAGCGACTGCATGAAGGGAAAGGACTGCCGGCAGGGTGCGCACCAGGAGGCCCAGAAATCCAGCAGCACCAGCTTGGCATCGGCCGGCAGCACCGCCGATTGGTCCTCGGGCACGGGGCGCAGCTCGGCGGCCAGCGCCGGCGTTCCCAGCCCGCCTCCGAGCAGTAGCAGTAGCGCAAGCCGCCGACGCCAGTGCCAGGCGCTCATGCGGGCACCGTCCATGCTTGGGCTTGGGCTTGGGCTTGGGCTTGGGCTTGGGCTTGGGCTTGGGCTTGGGCCTGGGCCGGCATTACCCGCCGCGGCCCAAGGTCTGCCCCCTGCGCAAGCGGGCCATCAAGCTGCCCATGCTCCTGCACCGCGAGCCAGGGCCAGGGCAGGTCCTGCAACCAGCTCAGAGCCTGGGACCCGCGCAGCATGGCCAGCGTGGCCACCCCGCCGCAGCTCATGGCGTCATCGCCCAGCACACTGATGCCACGCGGTCCGCCCTGTACCGGCCAGCCGCTGCGGGCGTCAAGCAGGTGGTGATAGCGCCGCCCGCGATGCCAGTAACCGCGCTGGTAGTCGCCGCTGGTGCACAGCGCGCCGCTGCGCAGCGCCAGCCGCAGGCAAGCCCGATCCGGCGCACGCGGGTCGGCGATGCCCACCCGCCAGGCCTGCTGCGCCGGCGCCTCGGGCGCCAGGCTGGCGCGCAGGTCGCCGCCCAGGTCGACCAACGCACTCTCGCCCCCGTGGGCGCGCAGCAGCGCATGGGCACGATCTACGGCGTATTCCTTGCCAAAGCCGCCGAAGTCGATTTCCTGGCCGGCCGGCAACAACAAGCCCCCCTGCGCGTCAAGCGCAGGCCCCTCGGCGCGGAGGGCCCGGGCCAGCTCGGCCACCGCAGTCGCGGCCGGTGGGCGCGGCCGCTGCCAGTTCCACAGGCGGCGAAAAGCGCCCGCATTCAGCGCGAAGGCCCCGGCGGATTGCCGCTGCAACTGCAGGCCGAATTCGAGCAAGCCGCGGGTCTCGGCATCGACCGCCTGCGGCCCTTGCCCCGCAGCGGCGTTGAGCCGGCTGAGCACGCTATCCGCACGGTAGCGGCTGTATTTGGCCTCGATGCGGCGGACCTCCGCCTCGGCCACCGCGAAGGCCTGGGCGGCACGCGCGGCGGGCACATCGCGCAGCCACAGACGGCAAGGCCCGCCGAGCGCCACGAAGTCATGCCGCTGCGTCGCGCTCACCAGCGGCGCCCCAGACTGAGGTAGGCACTCCAATAGCGGGTCAGGCCCGGCGCCTCGACCGCGACCTCACGCAGCGCGTAGTCCGCATCGGCCGCGTAGGCCTCCACCCCGCCGCCTAGGCGCCAGTCGCCCAGCGGGCGCTGCAGGTCCAGCTGCACCGCGAGCGCGCCAAAGGGCGCCAGGCGCGGGTCGCTGCTCTGCTCGCCGGAATCGGGGCGCGTGGTGAAGAAGGGCGCGTAGAACGCCGCCTGGCTCTGGCTGTACCAGCGCAGGCCGAAGGCCACCCGGCCGCGCTCGCCGGCCAGCGCCTGTAGCCGCAGCGAGAGCGTGTGGCTGCGCAGCTTCCAGTCGTCCCGGCTGTGCGCCCACTCCAGGTGCAGCGCCTGGCCGCCGCCCAGGTGGTAGCGCGCCCGCAGGGCCAGCGCCAGCGCATCCCGCTCGCGCGGGCGCCGGTCCGGCGCCGTGTTGGCCTCGCTGGCGACCCAGACCAGTTTGTAGGGGTCGGACAAGAATCCCTGCTCGCGCGACAGCGTCAGCGCCAGCTGCGCCACGGCCCGCCGTGACAGGACCGCCTCGCTGCTGGCGTCCACCGCCAGTACGCGCTTGTCGGCCGCCCGGACCCGCTCGGGGTAGCGCTCGCTGCCGCCCTCGGTGGGCCGCAATTGGTCGTCGCGCGCGTGCACCGCCAGCGCGTGCGTCCACAGGCGGTCGGCGCTGTCCCAGGCCAGGCCCAGCCCCAGGCCGGCGGAGCGATAGTCGTCCTCCTGCGAATAGCCGGCCTGCCACTGCCAGCGGCGCTCGCCGGCGCGGCCGTGCTCCAGCGACACATCCAGCGCGGTGCGTTGCTCCCGGATGCTGGCGCCGCTCAGAACCTGCAGCGGGCGGCCGTCCTGCGCATCGGGGATCGCATACCAGGGCGAGGCGCCGCTCAGGCTTTCCAGCGTCAACCCGGCCTGCCAGCGCGTGCGCGCGCCCTCGCCGGCCAGGCGCAACCGCTGCGAGTCGATGGCGAAACGCGATTCGCTCTCGCCACTGGCCGCGTCGGCGGCCGCCACCGGGCCCTCGTCGTAGCGCAGCCAGGCGAAATCGGCCTCGACCGCCGCGGCCGGCCCCGGCAGCGTGCAGGCCGCCCCCAGGCCCGCGGCGGCGCCGCGCAGCGCTCGCAGCGCCTGCGCGGCCGAGGATGCCGGCCGCTTAGTTGCAGCCACAGCCGCTCCCACTGCTGCCACCGGCAATGCGGGCGGCCTCCTTGCTCTGGGCGATGTGCCGCCGGTAGTCGGCAATCAGCGCCGGTCCCTCGGGCGCCATCTCCGGCGCGGCCAGACGCTCGCGCTCCCAGGGCTGCACGTGGGCGCAGCCGGACACGACCAGCCCCAGCAGCGCGGCGGTAGCGGCTCGCAGCAACCGGTTGCGCGATTTGCTCATACGCCCTGGCCGCTGCCGCCTCCGCTCTGCCCGCTGCCCCATCATCTCGTCGACCCCGCCAGGGGGCGGCCCAGCATCGGCCCCGCCCAGCCGCCCAGTGCCCCGCACCGCGCCGTGGGCAACCGCACCGCCAGTGCCAGCGCTGGGTGGGCCGCAAGGCAGGCCACCGGCGGGCCCGCATGCCACGCAGCGGCATCGTCGGGATTGAGCCGCCAGGAGGCCGGCTGGTGACAGGCGCCGCATTCCGCCGTCGCCCAGACGCCGGCGAGCCGTGCATAAGCCGCGGCCGCGGCATCGGGACCCGCTTTTCCAGCCGCTGTGCGGTCCGCCTTCGCGCTGTCCGCGTCCGCCTCGGCATAGAACTCCTCGCAGCGCTCCGGGCTTTCATAGCAGCGCAGCTGCGCCTCGACGTCCCGATAGGCCTGCGAACCCTCCGGCCAGGGCGCGCCGCCGCTGTGTTCCTCCGCGCCGGAGGCGTGGGTCAATATCGGCGAGACCGGGTCATTGCCGCCCAGGCGTTCCCAACTCTCGCGTAGGCGCGTCTCGTCCTGGGAGCTGTCGGTGCTGAGCATGAAGCGCTCGCCCTCGGGCTCATCGGCCACGCCCTCGGGCACGTGGCAGTTGCGGCAGAAATTCAGGCGCGGCTGGACGCGCTGGGCAAAGAAGGCCTCGCCACTCGGCGGCGTGCCAGGATCACCGCCCGGCGCCGCGAGGTCGTCGCCGGCACGACCGTCATAGTCGCCGCCACAGCCCCCCAGCCATATCAGGCCGCCCAGCAGCCATGCGTGGCCCCGGGCGCCCCGCGCCCCACGGCGCGAATCTGCGCGCGGCTGGCCGTCCATGCTGTCTCCTCTGCCCCGCCCTGCGCGGGTCCCGGCTCAATATAGCAGCGCCGCGACTGGCGATTGCCGGCTGAGCCGCGAGCCGAGCCGGTCGCCCACTTTTCCGCACGCGCCCGCTAAGCCTGGCTGCTCGGCTGAACGTCGCGGATTGGCTAAGCCTGACTCCGCCAGTGCGGGATGCCGAGCACGATCAGGCGCAAATGCTTTTCGGCCAGGGCCATCAGCTCGGCCTCGGCGGCCTTGTCGGCGGCCGAGCGGTCCAGCACTTCCTCGACGATGGCCACCATCGCGTTGACCATCAGAGCGGCAATCATGTGCAGGTCGGTCGAAGACCAGTCCTTCAGGTAGGGGAAGCGGGCCAGTTCGACGGCGAGCTCGGCTTGCACCAGCCGCATTTCGCGGCGAATCGCGCCGCGGATGCCCCCGGCCCCGCCGAAGCGCTCGGCGGCAATAAAGCGAAAGGCCGAGCGGTGGGCGCGCACATGCTGCAACAGCGAGCGCACCAGCGTACTGACGGGCCGCTTGCTCCCGCGCACATCCGTGCGCACGTCTTCCAGGATCTGTCGCAGCGCGCGAAAGGCCTCGTCGACCAGGGCCTGGCCCAGCTCGTCCATCGAGGCGAAATGCCGGTAAAAGGCGGTGGGCACGATGCCCACATAGCGCGTCAGTTCCCGTTGCGACAGGCCGTCGAAGCTCTTTTGCCCATCGAGCAGCGTGAAGGCGCCGTTGATCAGCGCCTTGCGGGTATCGCCGCGGCGGCTGCTGCGACGGGGGCGGCTACGGGCTTCGCTCATGCGAACAGTGTAGCCGCACGGGCATCACCGGCGCCGCCGCGGGCCACGCGCTGACCGGCGCAATCGTCGCTGCCATGCGGCCGCGCGATATTTCTGTGAACATGTGTTGACATTGAAGCGGAACTGCGTGACAGTGTGTACACACGTTCACTTTGTGCAGCCCGATGCCCCCGATCCCTGCTCCCGTTTCCCGCTTGAGTGCCCCTGCGTCCACCGCGCCGATCGCGCCCCCTGTGAGCAAGCGGCGCCTGAGCCGCGCGCTGGACCGGGTTCTCGATTCGGCGCTGACCCGCGCCTTGGCCCACCCGCATGCGCCGGATGACTACCTCGAGGCGCTGTCGCCCATGTGGACCCGCCGTCGTATCCACGCCCAGGTGCTGGCGCGGCGCAACCAGACGCCGGGCACGCTGACGCTGGAGCTGCGCCCCAACGCCGCCTGGCCGGGCTTCTGCGCCGGCCAGCATCTGCAAATTGCGCTGGACGTGAACGGCGTGCGCCAGCAGCGCTGCTTCTCGCCCGCCAATGCGGCGAGCGAACGTGATCGCATCGAGCTGACCCTGCGGCTGGGCGCCGAAGGCGGCTTTACCGACACCCTGTCCCGCGAGGCGCAGGTGGGGCGCATCCTGGCGCTTGAACCCGCGCAGGGCGAATTTGTTCTGGGCGCGACGCCCCCGGAGCATCTGCTGCTGATCGCCGGCGGCAGCGGGATTACCCCGCTGCTGTCGATGCTGCGCACGCTGCTGGCCCAGGGCCATCGCGGCCGCATCGACCTGCTGCAGTACGCCCCGCAAGCCCGCGAGCGGCTCTACGCCCGCGAGCTGGATGCGCTGGCCGCGCAACACAGCAACCTGAGCCTGTACCCCGTGTACACCCGCGGCAGCGGCGGCGCGGCCCGGGGCCACCTGGATGCTGCGCAGCTGCAGGGCCTGGTGCCCGAGGCCTACGCGGCGCAAACCTATGTCTGCGGCCCGGCCGCCCTGCAGCAGCAGGCCCAGGCGCTGTGGCAGGCGGCCGGAGCGCAGGAGCGGCTGGCCGTCGAGGCCTTCAGCGCGCCCGCGCCCGCGCGCAGCGACGAGGCCGGCCAGCTGCGGCTGGCACGCAGCGCCCTGGACCTGCCCAGCGACGGCCGCCCGATCCTGGAGCAGGCCGAAAGCGCCGGGCTGCAGCCGGCGCACGGCTGCCGCATGGGCATCTGCGCGAGCTGCCGCTGCCGCAAGCTCGACGGCCAGGTGCGTGACCTGCAGACCGGCCGTCTCTCCGGCGCCGGTGCCGAAGACATCCGTATTTGCGTCAGCGCACCGGTAGGCCCGGTGACGCTGGATCTGTAATCCATTCTTGCGAAGGAGTCGAGCCATGAGCCTCCCCACAACCGACACCCGCCCCAGCGAAGCCACGCTGGAATCGCTGGGCCGTGAACTCGATGCGATCCGTGACCGCGTGCTGGCCGACCTGGGCCCCACGGACGCGCGCTACATCCGCCGCCTGCTGCGTCGTCAGCGGCGCCTGGAGCTGGGCGGCCGTGCCCTGCTCTTCGCCGGCATCTTCCCGCCCGCCTGGCTGGCCGGCACCGCCGCGCTGGCGGCCGCCAAGATCCTCGACAACATGGAGGTCGGCCACAACGTGATGCACGGGCAGTACGACTGGATGAATGATCCGGCGCTGTCTTCGCGGCATTTCGACTGGGACACCGCCTGCCCGGGCCGCCAGTGGCAGCACTCGCACAACTACATGCACCACACCTTTACCAACGTGCAGGAGGTCGACCGCGACATCGGCTATGGCGTACTGCGCATGAGCGAGGAGCAGCCCTGGCGCGTGAAGGACCTGGGCAACCCGCTGTGGGCGACGCTGCTGGCCGTGTTCTTCCAGTACGGCGTGGCGCTGCATGACGTCGAAGTCGAGCGCGTGCGCGATGGGCGCAAGAGCCCGCGCGAGGCACTGGCCGTGTTGCGCGGCGTGTGGCGCAAGACCCGCCGGCAGACGCTGAAGGACTACCTGCTGTTCCCGCTGCTGGCCGGCCCCTTCTTCCTGCCGGTGCTGCTGGGCAACGCCACGGCCAACCTGGCGCGCAACCTGTGGGCTTACACCATCATCTTCTGCGGCCACTTCCCCGACGGCACCGAGCAATTCCACAAGTCGGTGCTGGAGGACGAGAGCCGCGGCCACTGGTATTACCGCCAGCTGCTCGGCTCGGCCAACATCGAGGGCGGCCGGCTGTTTCACATCTTCAGCGGCCACCTGAGCCACCAAATCGAGCACCACCTGTTCCCGATGCTGCCGGCCTGGCGCTACGCGCAGATTGGCCCCGAGGTGCGCGCCGTCTGCGAGGCGCACGGGCTGCGCTACAACAGCGGCCCGCTGTCGCGGCAGTTCGGCAGCGTGGTGCGGCGGATCTTCGCGTTGGCCCTGCCCGGCCGTGGCGAACGCCGCGTGCGTGGCCTGCCCGCACCGGCCGCGGCGACCCCCGCGACCACCGCCCTGCCCGAGGCCGCCTGAGCGGGTGCTAGGCTGCCGCCTTCCGCCACCCATCACACAGCGTATATGCCGCGTCGCAAAGCCCCGCTGATCGCCGAGCCCAGCCCACCCACCGACCCACGGGCGCAAGCGCTGCTCGACGCGCACGTGGCCTGGCAGCTCGAGCAGCTGCAGGGCGCGGCGCTGGAGCAAGCGCTGGGCGCGCAGCTCGACCGCGCCCTGGCGGTGTTTACCCAGCTCAAGCTCAAGGACGTAGTCCGCGCCGGCGATGTGCGTGCGGTCGCGCTGAAATACACCGCGGACATCCGCATCGGCGGCCTGATCCCGGAACTCTCCGGCCAGGTCGCCCGCGAGCTGTACAACTACGGCATGCGCAGCCAGACGCGGCTGGAGGAGCTGTGCAGCGACGCCCAGTTCGAGGAGCTGCTCGACAAGCTGCTGGAGCTGCGCACCCTGCGCGAGACGCTGGCGCGGCAGTCGGTCTCCAACCCGATCTTCGCCGGCCTGGTCGCCGAGCTGCTGCACACCGGCATCCGGGACTACCTGCGCCGCGGCGAGGAGGCCTCCGCCCGCGTGCCGGGGGCGCGTAGCGCGCTGAAGCTGGGCCGGCGCGTGGTCGAGCGGGCCCGGCCCGACCTGGGGCAGGTGCTGGACGAGGGCCTGCGCACCTTCGTGCAAAAGCAGACCCAGGCCAGCCTGCGGGTCAGCGAGCGCTTCCTGCTCGAGGCCATCGAGGGCGAGGAACTGCGCCGCGCGCTGCGCGAGCTGTGGGATGAGCACAAGCACCGCAGCCTGGCCTCCATCGGCCGTTTCGCCAGCGGCCTGGACATCGAGGAACTCTTCGTCATCGGCTACGAGTACTGGCAGGACCTGCGCCAGAACCCGCTGTTCGCAGAGCTGCTCGGCCGTGGCGTGGACGAGGTCTACGCCCAGCTCGCCCCACTGACGCTGGCCGAGATCCTGGAACGGATCGGCCTGAGCCGGGAGATGATGCTGGAGGACGCGCTGCGCTTCGCGCCGCCGGTCATCAAGGCCTTGCAGCGGCGCAAGTTGCTGGAGCCGCTGGTGCGCGCGCAGCTGGCGGGCTTTTACAGCTCGGCGGCCTGCGCCCAGGCCCTGCAGGTGGCGCCGAAGTCTTGACGCGCCCTTGACGCCGCCGCGTGCAGCCTTGCGCTCAAGACTGCATGCGAGCGTTTCGATGTCCGATGCGATGTTCCCCGGTAGCCCGGCCCTGCGCCCGGCGCTGGTGATAGCGGCCTCCTGGCTGCTGACGGCCGCCGCCGTTCAGGGCTTTGACGGGGCGATGGCCGCCCTGCTTTCGGCCCTGGCCCTGTTCGGCCTGCCCGCCCTGTGGCTGGCCTGGGAGCTGGGCAATGGCGCCCCGGCACAGGCGCCGAGCCCGCGCTCGGTCGCGCACCGCTAATGGCACGACTCGACGACGGCCCGCCGCAGCTGCTGGCCGAACACCGCCTGCACCCCTACGCGATTCTGTCCGCGTCCTGGGTGCTGGCCGCAGGCGCGCTGCTCTTCGCCCGCCCCGAGCACGCCGTCGGCCTGGCGCTGCTGGCCCTGACCGGCCTGCCGATGCTGTGGCTGCTGCTCGAAAGTTGGACCGCAGTGGACTGCG
The DNA here is from genome assembly GCA_937141935.1 of uncultured Ectothiorhodospiraceae bacterium. GTDB lineage: Bacteria > Pseudomonadota > Gammaproteobacteria > Nevskiales > Oceanococcaceae > MS8. The sequence goes on along the minus strand of CAKZQS010000040.1, from coordinate 10,125 downwards.
AAAACCCGCGCGACCCCCACGGACGGTAGTCGCCGGGCCGGCCCAAGGATGGGCCACCTTTAATTCGCCGCCCTGCCCGCCCTGTAGCGCGGCCCCCAAGCGCCGCCCGTTTGCCGCGAGGTCTGGCTCGCCGGCCGCATGCACCGCTTGCCGGCCACAGGCGCGGCGCCCCGCCTAAAACACCCACGGCAGCAGCCACCAGCTGCGGCGCTTGTATTCCGCCCAGCCGGGGTGGCGGCTCATGCGGGCCTCCTTCATCGCCATATTGGTGGCGAACAGCCCGCCCCAGAACAGCGCCAGCACCAGGAAGGGCCAGGGGTGCCAGACCATCAGCGCGAAGCCCAGGTACAGCAGCATCTCCCCCAGGTAGTTCGGGTGGCGCACATAGCGCAGCATGCCGTCCGTGATCAGGCCGGGGCGCTGGCGCAGCGTGAAGGTCTTTTGCGCGTCGGCCGCGATCATGATGGTGGTGCCCACGACGACCAGCGAAATGCACAGGCAGAACCAGGCCGGGTCGGGCAGCGGGTAGCTGGGCTGCGCCGTGCCGGAGATCAGCAGCCAGCCAAAGCTCCAGTACAGGCCCAGGCCGGTCAGGCCCACCAGCGCCGACGGCAGCGTGATGCGCACCTGCCAGCTGGGGTCCGGAAAGGCCACGTCCTTGATCAGCCAGGCCAGGCCATAGCTGCCGTGCAGCGCCAGGTAGACCCAGGCCGCCGTGCTGGTGGCGGCCGGCGTATGCGGCGCGTACAGCCACATCAACAGACCCAGGAAGGCGAAGGTGCCCGCCTTTTGCGCGTTGATGATCCAGGCGAACTTCAGCGGCCTTGGCCCGCCGCCCAGGTTGTAGAGCAGGCGGTCGTTGATGGCTCGCATGCGCTGCGCCCAGGCCGGTGCGGCTGCCGCCCGATCCGGTGTGGCCCCGGCCGGCCCATTACCCTCGGCCACCTTGTGTGTCGCGCTCGTCATGACTGTCTCCCCCGGCCGCCCGCGCGGCCACCTACGTGCCCGGCCATGATGCCCCAGTCCGCGCGCCTAGGGCAGCGGCTCAAAGCGATGGGCCGCCCGGTTCTTGCGCGCGTGGGCGGGGTCGAAGACCTGGCCGTTCATTGCGATGTATACGCCCGCCGGCAGCGTTTGCACACAGGCCCAGGCAAAGCCGATGTTGAATTCGGCGTCGCTGACCCGCAGCCCGGCGGGCTGCATGGCGCCGACCAGCACGACGGTCTTGCCGGCGATGCCGGCCAGCGCGCGGGCCGACTCGACCATGGTGTCGGTGCCGTGGGTGATGATCAGCCGCGCCGCGGGGGATTGCGCAACCGCGTGGCGCAGCGCGGCGCGATCGGCGTCATTAAGCTCCAGGCTGTCTTTGCGCAGCAGCGGCGTGATCGTGTACTCGCCGGCCACGCCCGCCTGCTGCAGCACGCGGCCGACCTGCGGATTGCCGATCTGGAATTCGGACAAGGCATCGAAATAGACCTTGTCGATGGTGCCGCCGGTGGTGAGGACTTCAACCATTTGGTGGGCGGGAACCGTCTGGCGGTCGGGCTGCGTTTCTGCGGGCATGGCGGTCTGGGCGTTGCGGCAGGGGAAGGCGCGCGGCGTCAGCTGCGCGGGCCGCGCGGGGAGCCGGCCTGGGGCCGGCAGCGACCCGCCGGCTGCGGGCGCGCCTTGGGCGGCGGCGCAGCATAGTCGATCCCCTGCCCATGTGCCGGCACGGCAAAGGGCGCCAAGTCCGGGCCCGCGGCGTGCAGCGCGGCGCCGAGGTCGGCCAGCGGCTCGTAGGGCCCCTCGGCGGAGAGCTCAAAGCTGCCCCAGTGCATCCCCAGGCTGGCCAGCGCGCCCAGCTCGACGTGCGCGCGCACGGCCTGGGCCGGATCGAGATGCTGGTAGCCGGTGAGCCAGCGCGGCTCGTAGGCGCCGATGGGCAACAGCGCGAGGCGCGGCGGGCCGAGGCGCGCGGCGGTCGCGGCGAAGTGCGGGCCGTAGCCGGTATCGCCGGCGAAATACACCCAGCCCTGGGTGGTCTCCCAGCCAAAGGCCAGCCACAGGCTGCGGTTGCGATCCGAGGGCAGGAACTGGCGCTGCGACCAGTGGCGGGCCTCCAGCGCGTACAGGCGGCAGCCATTGGGCAGCTCCCAATGCTGGCCCCAGTCGCGCTCGACCACGCGCTGCAGGCCGCGCTCGCGCAGCCAGCCTCCGTCGCCGGGCGGCACGACAAACACCGGCCGATGCGCCGCCTGCAACCGCGCCAGCGTGGGCCAGTCGAGGTGGTCGTAGTGATTGTGGCTGACCAGCACCACATCGATGGGCGGCAAGCTGGCGAAATCCAGGCCGGGCGGGCGGAAGCGGCGCGGACCCAGCCAGCCACCCGGACCGGCGTGCTCCGACCAGATGGGGTCGGTCAGCAGATTCAGCCCATCGGCCTGCACCAGCAGCGTGGCGTGGTTGACATAGGTGACGCGCAACGCGCCGGCCGGCACGCGTCGCGGCGGCGGCGGGCCCGGCGGCAGGGACAGGTCGCGGCGCCACTGACTGGGCGGTTTTTCGCGCCAGTAGCGCCACAGGTCGGCAATGGACTTGTCGAAGCGCTCCTGCGGCACAAAGCGCTCGCCATCGAAGTGCGCCGTTTCCGGCCCGTCCCAGCGGGGCCCAACGGCGCAGGCCGCCAGCAGTAGCCCCAGCGCCGAGGCGAGCAGCGCGCGGCGCACGCTAGGCGGATTCCGCGATGCTCTTGGGCCGCTCGGCACCGGCGCCGGGTTGCTTGCGCAGCCGCTCCAGGCAGGCGCTGATCGTGCGATTGATGATCGTTTGGTCACGCACCATGGCGATCTTCGGCCAGGCCGCCAGCTCGCCCTGGCGGATCATGCGCATCACGTCGCCGTCGGTGGGGTTGCGGATGACCCGCGCGTAATTGCGCAGATCCAGGCGCGGCATGATCGTGACGTTGCCGCGATAGTCCTGTTCGAGAATGCCGTGGATGTCATCCAGGCTTTGCCGGGTGCGATCCAGCGGCCGCGGCAGATTGGCCCGCACGGCGTGCAGGGCATTGCGTGCGCCGACCCGCACCGTGTCGTAGACCACATGGCGCAGCGCATTGCTGATGCCACGCGCGTGCGGGTCACCACTGTGGATGAAGGGCAGCACGTGCGGGTTGGTCTGGCTGACGATGAAATGGTTGACGTTGAACAGGCGGCGCAGGCGCATGCGCGGCAAATCGCTCTTCAACGAGCCGTCGGCCCAGCGCAGGCTGGGCATGTAGGCCTCGCGGCGCCCCTGCATGTTGCGTGTGGCCATCTGCACCGGCGGGAACAGCAGCGGCACGGCGCAGGAGGCCAGCACCGCCTCGCGCGCATACAGATAGGGGAAGGTCAGATAGTTCAGCAGCCGCGCGGGCTGGTTGGCGGCCACCGGGCTGACGGTGATGTTCATCGACAAGCCCGACACCGCGTGCCCCTCCTCGAAGGTCACGTCCGGGATGTTGGCGGCAATGCCGCGGCGCAGCTTGTTCTGGTCCATCAGGCCGCCGCGCCGCCAGGCCTCAAACAGCGGCAGCAGGCCCCAGTTGTCGACGTAAATGTTCTCGGGGTCGAGCAGCGCTTCGGCCTCGCTGCGCGAGCGCGAACCCAGCGCCATGCCCACGACCGAGCCGGCACTGGAGCCCGAGAGCACATCCGGCAGCAAATCCTGCAGGTAGAGCGAGCGCACCACCCCCACGTGGAACAGCCCCAGCGTGGCCCCGCCCGACAGCATCAGGGCGCTGCGGCCGTAGCTGCGGCCGATGGACTCGAATAGCTCCAGCTTGTCCGCCCGCGTCACGCTGTTGAAGTGGCTGTCGCAGAGCCAGTCCATCGCCGTTGTCACCTCGTCGAGGTATTGCTCGATCAGGTGCTTGGTGCCGACCAGGCTGGGCTGGTACAGGGCGGCATTGCCCATGTTGCCCAGATTCCAGTGCAGGCCCTGGCGCAGCTCATGCAGCAGCGCATCGGCGCGATTCTCGGCGCGCAGCCGGCGCAGTTCGGCGGTGCGCGCACGCACCAGCTTGTAGTCGTAATCCTCGCTGCGGTCGATGGCCCGCCATTCCCAGGCGCCGGTGTGCCGGTCGACGTCTTCGGCGACTTCCCGCCACTGCTCATAGGTCTGGGCTTCGCTGAGCTCCCGGCGGAGCTGGCGGGTCTTCGCGCGTGCAATCAAGGGCGGACTCCCGGGTTTATTACGCCGGCTGGCGTGCGGTCTTCGATTGTGTCATGGACAGACGCCCAAGGTGCACCGACAATGCCGGCCCATGGATAGCACCCACGACCGCGCCCGCCGGGCGCTCGACGCGGCCGGCGAGATCATCCTGGGCAAGCCGGTGCCGCTGCGCCTGGCCTTCGCCGCCCTGCTCGCCCGCGGCCACCTGCTCATCGAGGACGTGCCCGGGGTCGGCAAGACCACGCTGGCGCAAACCCTGGCCCGGCTCTGTGGTCTCGACTACGGCCGGGTGCAGTTCACCTCGGACCTGCTGCCGGCCGACATCGTCGGCTTGTCGATCTACGACCGCAACGCCGGCGCCTTTCGCTGGCAGCCGGGGCCGGTGTTCACCCAGGTGCTGCTCGCCGACGAGCTGAACCGCGCCAGCCCCAAAACGCAGAGCGCGCTGCTGGAGGCGATGGAGGAGCGCGCGGTGACCGCCGACGGCGACACCCGCCCCCTGCCCGAGCCCTTCTTCGTCATTGCCACGCAGAACCCGCTGGATCAGGTGGGCACCTTCGCCCTGCCGGAGTCGCAGCTCGACCGCTTCCTGCTGCGGGTCTCGATGGGCTACCCGGAGGCCCGCGACGAACAGGCCCTGCTGGCCGGCGAGGACCGTCGCGCGGTGCTGGCGCGGCTGCAGCCGCTGCTCGATGCCCCGCAGCTCGAAGCGATGCAGCAGGCCTGCGCCGCCGTGCTGACCAGCCCCGCGCTGGTCAGCTACATCCATGCGCTGCTGGCCGCCTCGCGCGAGCACGCCGACATTCGCCTGGGCCTGTCGCCCCGCGCCGGCCTGGCCATAAGGGCCGCGGCACAGGCCTGGGCCTGGCTGGATGACCGCGAGCATGTGCTGCCCGAGGATGTGCAGGCCGTGTTCGTGGCCTGCGCTGCCCACCGGCTGCAACCACGCCAGGCCCATCACGAGAGCCATGGCGGTGAGCACCTGGCGCGCGTGTTGCTGTCCACCGTCGCGGTTCCCTGAGGCCGGTCAGGATGCTCGGGCCGCTGCGCCGCGCCTGGCAGCGCAAGGTCGATGACTGGATGCGCCGCCACCACCCGCGGCGCGCCGGCCCCTACCGCATCAACCGCCGGCGCATTTACATCCTGCCCAGCCGGGCCGGCTGGGGCTATGGCGCCGGCGCCTTGATCGTGCTGCTGGCGGCCATGAACTATTCCAATTCGCTGGGCTTCATGCTGGCCTTCTGGATGGCGGCCGTGGGCTTCGTGGCCATGCACGAGACCCATGCCAACCTGCTCGGCATCGAGGTCCGCCTGGGCCCGCCCGAGCCGGTCTTCGCCGGCGAGGCCGCCCACCAGCCGGTGCACCTGCGCAATAGCAGCCGCAAGGCCCGCACGGCGCTGACCATCTCGCAGGACCGCCTCGCCGAGGTGGCGGCGGAGATCAGCGACTGCGACAGCGAGGCGCATCTGTACCTGCGCTGGACCCCGCAAGCCCGCGGCGTGCACCGCCCGCCGCGCTTCGCCCTGTCCAGCGACTGGCCGCTGGGGCTGTTTCGCGCCTGGAGCTGGGTGCATCTGGCCCAGGATCAGGTCGTGTATCCCAAGCCCGCCGCCGGCGGGGGCGAGCCGCCGCACAGCAGCCACGACCCCGCCGGGGAGATAGGGCTGGAGCGCGGGCAGGAGGAGCTCGCCGGGCTGCGCGAGTACGTCCAGGGCGACAACCCACGGCATATCCATTGGCGCAGCCTGGCCGCGCACGACCAGCTGGCCAGCAAGAATTTCGCCGACCCGCGCAGCGAGGTCGTGTGGCTGGACCTTGCGGCCACGCCCGGCCATGACCTCGAGGAGCGGCTCTCCCTGCTGTGCCGCTGGGTGATGGCCCTGCATGGCCGGCGCCAGCCCTTCGGCCTGGCCCTGGGCGCCACCCGCATCCCCCCCGGGCTGGGCGACGGCCACCGCGACCAATGTCTGGAGGCGCTGGCGCGACATGGCCAGGGATAACGCCACCGAGTGGCTGGCCGCGCCGCGCATCGGCCGCATCCTGGCGCTGCTGGGGCTGCTGTCGCTGCCGCATATGCTGCAGATGCCGCCCTGGGCCAGCGCGGCGGTGCTGCTGATCGGCGCCTGGCGACTGTGGATCGCACGCCGCGGCCTGCGGCTGCCGCCGCTGCTGCTGCGCCTGCTGCTGGCCGGCGCGCTGGCCACGGCGCTGGCGCTGCACTACGGCAGCTTCAATGGCCTGGAAGCCGGCATGGCCCTGCTGGTGGCGATGACCGCGATGAAGGCGCTGGAAACCCGCTCGCGGCGTGATTGTCGCCTGCTGATCTATCTGGGCTTTCTGCTCCTGCTGGGGCAGGTGCTGCGCTCGCAGGACATGCCCTGGCTGGTCTGGATGCTGCTCGGCGTCGTGCTCAACCTCGCGGTGCTGATCGACCTGCAGCATCCGCAGGCCCTGCTGCCGATGCGGGGCAATTTGCGCCGCGCCGGGTTGCTGGCGCTGAAGGCGATCCCGCTGGCGCTGGTCTTTTTCGTGCTGTTCCCGCGTATCCCGGGCCCGCTCTGGGGCCTGCCACAGGAAGGGTCGGGGCGCACGGGCCTGAGCGATTCGATGGAGCCGGGCAATGTGTCGCAGCTGGCGCAATCGGATGCCGTCGCCTTCCGCGTGCGCTTTGATGGCCCGGCGCCGCCCAACCGGGAGCTGTATTGGCGCGGCCCGGTGCTGTCGCGCTTCGACGGCATCCGCTGGGACCCGCTGCCCGATGAGGGCGGCCTGCCGGTCCCGGCGCTGCAAACCTCCGGCCCGCTGATCGACTACGAGATTCAGCTCGAGGCCCACGGCCGCAAATACCTGCTGGCCCTGGACATGCCGCTGGCGCCCCTGCCCGCGCAGACCTATCTCAACGCCGACTACGTGCTCAAGAGCCGGCAGCCGGTGATGGACGCGCGCCTGCTGCCGCTACGCGCCAGCACGCGCTGGGAGCTGGCCGCCGACGCGCCGCGCTGGCAGTTGGGCAACTATCGGCGCATGCCCAGCGGCATCAACCCGCAAACGCAGGCCCTGGCGGCCACCTGGGCGGCAGAAAGCGCCGACAGCGAAGCCTTTGTCGACAGGGTGCTGCGGCATTTTCGCCAGCAGCCCTACCGCTACACGCTCGAGCCCCCCCGCCTGACTGGCCGGCACCGCATCGACCAGTTTCTCTTCGAGACCCGGGCCGGCTTTTGTGAGCACTACGCGGCGGCCTTCGTCGTGCTGATGCGCTTCGTCGGCCTGCCGGCACGTGTGGTCACCGGCTACCAGGGCTCCGAGCCGAATGGCGATTACCACATCGTGCGGCAGTCGGATGCCCACGCCTGGGCGGAGGTCTGGATCGAGGGCCGCGGCTGGATGCGCGTCGATCCGACCGCGGCCATTGCGCCGGAGCGCATCGAGTATGGCCTGGGCGCCGCACTGGGCGACTCCGCGCTGTTGCCGGGCCTGGCGCGTGGCTACGAGCGGCGGCGCGATCTGGCGGCGCGCCTGCTGCTGCAGTGGGACCGGCTCGACGCCGCCTGGAACCGCACCGTGCTGGCCTTCGGGCCCAGCCTGCAGCGGGACTTCCTGCGCCGCTTCGGCGTCAACGAGCTGCGCGACATGCTGTATGCGCTGGTCGCGGCCATCGCGCTGGTGGGGCTGTTGCTGGCGGCCCAGGTCACCTGGGCGCACCGGCGCAAGCCCGAGGCCGACCCCCTGCGCGCCATCCGCGAGCGCCTGCTGCGCCGGGCGGGAATCGAGCTGCCACCGGCGCAGCGCGGGCCGCGGCAAATCGAGGCCGCGCTGCGCGAGGCCGGGCTGTGGGACGCCGACAGCGAGCGCTTGCTGGCGCATTACACGCGGCTGCGCTACGCCCGCCGCGAGCCCGCCGACCCCGAGCTGCTGCGCGGGCTGCGGCGGGCGCTGCGCGCCTGGCCGGCGCGCCGGCGGCCGCCCCGCGCGCCCGGCGGCTGACATAGACTGCCGGGGGCGCAGGATCGCGCCCGTTCAGGGGGAGACATGGATACCAAGACGACCACGGTGTTGATCACCGGAGCGGCCAGCGGCATGGGCCGGCTGGCGACCGAGCGCGCCTTGGCGCGCGGCCAGCGGGTGCTGGCCTGGGATGTGGACGAGACCGCCCTGGCCAGCCTGCCGCAGGCGCCCGGCCTGCACCGGGCGCGCGTCGACGTGCGCGACCACGCGGCCGTGGCCGCGGCCGTTGAGCAGGCCGAAGCCGAACTCGGCCCCATCGACGAGGCCTGGCATGCGGCGGCCATCATGCCGCTGGGGCTGGCGCTGGAGCAGTCGGCCGAGTTGCAGCGGCGCATCATGGACATCAACTACGGCGGGCTGGTCAACCTGGCGCAGACCGTGGGCCGGCGCATGCAGGCCCGCGACCGCGGCACGCTGGTCAGCTTCGCCTCGCTGGCGGGCTGGATTCCGGCCATCTACATCAGCGCCTACAACGCCTCCAAGTTCGCCTGCGTGGCCTACACCGAAGTGCTGGCCCACGAGCTGCGTGACAGCGGCGTGCACGTGGTCTGCGTATGCCCGCCGATGGTGGCGACACCGCTGCTGGATCAGGCGCGCGACACGGTGTGGCCCAAGCTCTTCGACCTGTGGCCGCCGCTGGAGCCGGCCAAGGTGCTGGACGCTGTGGATCGCGCCATCGCGAAACGTCGGCTGTGGGTCTTCCCCGGCCCGCTGACGCGGATCAGCCTCTGGCTACGCCGCTGGCTGCCCGGCTTTTCCTGGTGGATCGCCCACCGCGTCGAAGGACGCTAGGGCGCCTGCCAGCGCAGGCACAGCGCGTCTTCCCGGCCGCCCTCGCCATTGCGGTAATAGGCCGGCCGGCGGCCCTGCGGCGCAAAGCCCAGCCGCCCGTACAGGGCCTGGGCCGCATGGTTGCTGGCACGCACCTCCAGGAACCAGTGCCGTGCCTGCGGCAGTGCGGCGCGGGCCGCCGCCAGCAGCGCCTGCGCGTGGCCCTGGCGGCGCGCCGCCGGATGCACGGCCAGATTCAGGATTTCCGCTTCATCGGCGGCGGCGTGCACGGCCAGCCAGCCCTGCAGCGCGGCCGCCCGCGCCCCGGCAGCCTGCACCGGGGCATCGACCCAGCACAGGGCCGGCGAATCCAGCAACGACGAGAGTTGCGTCCGACTCCAGGGCCGGCGTTGCGCGGCCTGCTCCAGATCCAGCAGCGCGTCGAGGTCGGCCGCAGTGGCCGGGCGGATCATCCGCCGCTGGCCAGCACCGCGCGCACCCGCTTCAGGTCATCCCAGGCCTTGGCCTTCTGCAGCGGGCTGCGCAACAGATAAGCCGGGTGGTAGGTCACGACCAGTGGCAGGCCGCTGTCCGGGTGCGTGTGCACCTGCCCGCGCAGCCGGCCGATGGGCTGGGTGCTGCCCAGCAGTGTTTGCGCCGCGATGCGGCCCACGGCGAGCAGCAGGGTGGGCTGCACCAGCGCGATCTGCCGCAGCAGCAATGGCAGGTCCTGCGCGATCTCCTCGGGCCGCGGGTCGCGGTTGTCCGGCGGGCGAAACTTGCAGATATTGGCGATGTAGGTGTTGTCGGCGCGACTGTGGCCAATGGCCCCCAGCATCGCATCGAGCAACTTGCCGGCACGGCCGACAAAGGGCTCGCCGCGCCGGTCTTCTTCGGCGCCCGGTGCCTCGCCGATCACGAACAGCCGCGCGCCGCGGTCGCCAACCCCAAAGACGCCCTGGGTCGCCGGCGGGCGGCTGCGCCGGGCCAACTCGGCCGCAAGCGTGTCCCAGTCCATGTGCGCGATCCGTGCGGCGAGCTCGGCATCGGCGTCCTCGGCCGCCGCGGCGGACGTGCCGGCCGCGGGCGCCGAAGCCGCGGCGCGCGTGGCCGCATGCGGCGGTGGCGCAGCCGCGGCCGGGCGCGGCTCAGGTGCG
>CAKZQS010000039.1 GCA_937141935.1 uncultured Ectothiorhodospiraceae bacterium | reverse complement strand
TTCGACGCGATTGCCTGGGCTGGCCTGGGCGCGCCGGCGGGCTTGCCGGAAGACGTGGAAGCGACCCTCTCGGAAGAGATTGCCCGGGTCCTGGAGCTGGAGGACGTGCGGGGCCAGATCGAGGCCCTCGGCGCCAACCCGCAGGGCTCCACCGGGGAAGAGCTTCAGGCATTGGTCGAGCGTCAAATCGCCGTTTGGACAGAAGTGATCGACTCCGCCGAGATCGAGCGGCGCTGAACTGATCAATCGGCCCGCGCATTTGCCGCGGGCCGATCCCCTGCCTTCTAAGTCGGAGCGATGACATGGCCGCGAAAACGCCCGAAGACCTCTACGCCACTTTTTTGCGCCAATCGCTCTTCGTGATAACCACGCGACCGGCGCGCGCTCCGGGCATGCAAGAAGTGCTGCCCGCTCATCTGGACTACCAGGTCAGTCTGGAGCGCGCGGGTCACCTGTTCGGCGCGGGACCGATCTTCGAAGATGGCGGCACAACACCGACCGCCGGGATGATCATTGTGCGTGCAGAAGATGAAGAGGCCGCCCGCAAGCTGGCCGATGCCGATCCGTTCCACGAGGCCGGATTGCGCCATTATAGCATTCACCGTTGGCTGCTGAACGAAGGAGCCATGACTTTCACGGTGCGCTATTCCGATCAAAGCGCCGTGGTGCGATAATCCAACTTCCCCTTCCGGAGGCCTCGCATGACCGAGCCGAAACTGAACCTTGTGGGCGGCCAATGGGTCGCTGGTGATGCCACACCCAACATCAACCCGTCCGACACATCCGACATCGTAGGGCATTACGCGCGCGCCACCGCCGACCAGGCCCGCGATGCCATCGCGGCTGCCAAGGCGGCTTTTCCCGCATGGTCCCGGACCACGCCGCTGGAGCGTCATGCCATCCTGCGTCGCGCCTCGGACGAGATTCTGGCCCGCAAGGAAGAGCTGGGGCGTCTGCTTTCGCGGGAAGAGGGAAAGACATTGGCCGAGGGCATCGGCGAGACGGTACGCGCCGCGCAGATCTTCGATTACTTCGCGGGCGAATGCCTTCGGCCCGAAGGCGAGCTTTTGCCGTCAGTTCGCCCCGGCGTCGGGGTCGAGATCACGCGTGAGGCCGTCGGGGTTGTCGGCATCATCACCCCATGGAATTTCCCAATAGCAATCCCGGCATGGAAGATCGCCCCGGCGCTTTGCCATGGCAACACAATCGTGTTCAAACCCGCCGACCTGGTACCGGGCTGCGCCTGGGCGCTGGTCGATATCCTGCACCGCGCCGGCCTGCCAGACGGTGTTCTGAACCTTGTCATGGGGCGCGGCTCTGTCGTCGGAAAAGCCATTGTCGAAAGCCCGGATGTGGCGGCGCTGACTTTCACCGGCTCACAACCCACGGGCGCCGCCTTGGCGGTGCAATCCGCGCACTTGATGCGCAAGGCGCAGATGGAGATGGGAGGCAAGAACCCCTTCGTCGTCTTGGCCGATGCCAATCTGGACGTGGCCGCAGATTGCGTCATCAATGGCGCGTTCTTTTCCACCGGACAACGCTGTACGGCCTCGTCCCGGATCATCGTCGAGGAGGCGATCCATGACCAGTTCGTCGCCAAGTTGGCTGATCAGATGTCCACCCTTCGTGTTGGCCACGCCCTTTCCGAGGACACGCAGATTGGCCCCGTGGTCGACGAAAACCAATTGGCGCAGAACGAGACATATATAGAGATCGGCAAGTCCGAGGGTGCACGGCTGGTCGGCGGCGGATATCGTGTGGAGCGCGACACCAAAGGGTTCTTCCAGATGCCTGCGCTCTTTGCCGATTGCACCAACGACATGCGCATCGCGCGCGAGGAGATCTTCGGCCCCGTCGCCAGTGTAATACCTGTCAGGGACTATGACACCGCGCTTGCTGTCGCCAATGACACCGAGTTCGGCCTGTCGGCAGGCATCGCAACCACCAGCCTCAAATACGCCACGCATTTCAAACGCAATGCCGAGGCCGGCATGGTCATGGTCAACCTGCCTACAGCGGGCGTCGATTTCCATGTGCCGTTCGGGGGGCGCAAGGCCTCGAGCTACGGCCCGCGCGAACAAGGGCGCTATGCCGCCGAATTCTTCACAACGGTCAAGACCGCCTATACCGCCGCCTGAGGCGGGTCTGAAAGGATACCTGATGATATACGAGATGCGCGTCTATTCCTGCGTGCCCGGCGGCATGCCCGCCCTGTTGCAGCGTTTCGAGGACACGACCTTGCGGATATGGGAGCGGATCGGCCTGCGTCCGTCCGGGTTCTTCACCACGTTGGTGGGTCCGTCCAACCACGACCTGACCTATCTACTGGCCTGGGAAAGTCTTGCGGAACGCGAGCGGCTCTGGAACACCTTCGCCAGCGATCCCGAATGGGTCGCGGCCCGGGCGGAGCATCAGCGCGTCCATGGCGAAGTCGTGGCCAATATCGCGTCCAGCTTTCTTTCGCCTACCGCCTTCTCCACGCTGCGATAGCCATGGCAGGCGTAACCAAAAGCGCGCTGTCCGGTGTGCGCGTTCTGGATCTGACGCGCATTCTTGCGGGTCCCTGGGCCACTCAGATCCTTGCGGATCTCGGCGCGGAAGTCATCAAAATCGAACGCCCCGGCACGGGTGACGACACGCGGCAATGGGGACCGCCCGACATAAAGGATTCGGAGGGTCGCGACCGCGGCGCCGCGTATTTTCATTCTGCCAACCGGGGGAAGAAATCGGTATCCGTCGATATATCCCAACCCGAGGGTGCGCAGATCATTCGCGAATTGGCGTTGCAGTCCGATGTGGTGATCGAGAATTTCAAGGTCGGCGGCCTGGCGCGATACGGGATGGACCATGCCAGTCTGCGAGCGCTCAAACCCGACCTCGTCTATTGCTCGATCACCGGCTTCGGCCAGACGGGTCCCTATGCGGACCGGGCCGGCTACGACTTCCTGATCCAGGCCATGGGTGGGCTGATGAGCGTCACGGGCCAGCCTGACGGCACGCCCGGCGCCGAGCCGTTGAAGGTGGGCGTAGCCCTGACGGACGTTCTGACCGGGCTCTATTCCGTGATCGGAATCCTCGCGGCCCTGCGCCACCGCGACGCCACGGGAGATGGTCAGCACATCGACATGGCGCTTCTAGATGTTCAGGTCGCAACGCTTGCCAACCAGGCGCTGAACTACCTCGCCACGGGAAAATCCCCGGGACGGCTTGGCAACGCCCATCCCAGCATCGTGCCCTATCAGGCCTTCGCAGCCAGCGACGGGCATGTCATCCTCGCGATCGGCAACGACGGCCAGTTTTCGCGCTTCTGCGATGTGGCGGGCGCGCCGGGGCTGGCCGATGACCCCCGTTTTGCCACCAACCCCGAGCGGGTGCGCCACCGCGAAACGCTGATCCCGATCCTCAAGGGGTTGATCTCGGGCCGCACGATGGACGACTGGATCACGGCCCTGAACGCGGCCCGCGTGCCTGTCGGTCCAATCAACGACATCGAACGGGTGTTTGCGGACCCCCATGTTCAGGCGCGCGGGATGCACACCCGTCCAGTGACACCGGAAGGCGAGCCGCTGCACGGTGTGGCCTCGCCGCTGAAGTTGTCGGGCACTCCGCCGATTGAGCCTCGTGCCGCGCCGGAACTGGGGGCAGACACGTGGTCCGTCTTGTCGAAACACCTTGATCCCGACAATCACGACCTTGATGCGCTGGTAAAGAACGGCGTCATATTCACCCTTCGCGACGGGACACCATGACCGACAAGCTCCTCATCGCCCAATCAGACGGAATCGCGACGCTGACATTGAACATGCCGGAGTTGCGCAACCCGATCACGGATGCAGACGTGGTGGCCGAAATCTGCGCGGCGATGGATTGGCTGAACGCCGATCAATCAATCCGCTGCGCCATACTGACGGGTGCGGGCAAGGCGTTCTCGTCAGGTGGAAATCTCAAGCACATGCGCGACAAGGAGGGCATCTTCGGCGGCGACGCCATTGAGGTGCGGAACGCCTATCGCGCGGGTATACAAAAGGTCGCGAAGGCGGTCTGGAATGTCGAGGTCCCGATGATCGCCGCGGTCAACGGCCCGGCCTACGGCGCGGGCTGTGACCTGACGCTCTTTTGCGACATCCGCATCGCGTCCGAGACCGCCGTGTTTGCCGAGAACTTCGTGAATGTCGGCATCATCTCCGGTGACGGAGGCGCGTGGATCCTGCCGCGCCAGGTGGGCCTGTCGCGCGCAGCTGAAATGGCCTTCACGGCCGACCCGATTGATGCGCAGACTGCGCTGTCCTGGGGGCTGGTCTCACAGGTTACACCGCCCGAAGGCTTGATGGACGCCGCGCTGACCCTCGCAAGGCGCATCGCCCGAAACCCGCCGCGGCAATTGCGGCTGACCAAACGCCTGATGCGGGAAGGGACCGTCGCGTCGCTCGACCAAGTTCTCGAACTGTCCGCGGCGTATCAGGGCGCCGTGCACCAGACGGAGGATCACGCCGAGGCCGTGGCCGCCCTCCTGGAGCGCCGCGACGGGACGTTCACCGGTAAATGAGCCAGGGTAATCATGCACCGCCCGGCACCATGTCTTTGGTCTTGGTGCAACGTAATGCACCTTACACAAACACCAAGACTTCGGTGATCCGGTCCGGAAAGGATTGCCTGGGTCGCCGCCAGCCGAGCCAGACGCGCAGCGTTCGCGCCGGGATCAGGTGCGAACGCAGACAGTCCGGGGATTGACGCGACGGCGGCCGTCATACTGCCTCGATAGCGACTGCGATGCCCTGACCGACGCCAATACACATGGTCGACAGCGCCCTCTTGCCGCCAGTGGCCTGCAGCTCCAGTGCAGCGGTGCCAACGATGCGTGCGCCCGACATGCCCAGGGGATGGCCCAACGCGATCGCGCCGCCGTTGGGGTTTACCCGTGGGTCATCATCCGCGATACCAAGGTCGCGCAAGGTGGCCAGTGCCTGGCTGGCAAAAGCCTCGTTCAACTCGATCACGTCGAAATCCGCTTCCGACAGACCCTGCCGCGCCATGAGTTTCTTTGTCGCCGGAGCCGGTCCGAACCCCATGATCCGGGGCGCGACACCGGCGGTCGCCCCGCCGGACACCCGTGCGATCGGCGACAAACCATGGGCCTTCACCGCTGCCTCGGACGCCAGGATGAGGGCCGCCGCCCCATCATTCACGCCGGACGCATTGCCCGCCGTGACCGAGCCGCCCTCACGGAACGGCGCGCGCAGCTTGGCCAGCATCTCGAGCGTGGTGTCAGGTCGCGGGTGCTCGTCGGTATCGACCACTCGGGGATCGCCCTTGCGTTGGGGAATGGAGACTTGCGTGATCTCTGCCGCGAGCCTGCCACTGGCCATCGCGGTCGCGGCCTTTTGCTGGGAACGCAGGGCGAAGGCATCCTGATCCGTGCGGGAAATATCGAAGTCCTCGGCCACGTTCTCGGCCGTTTCGGGCATGCTGTCGACACCATATTGTGCCTTCATCAGCGGGTTGACGAAACGCCACCCGATGGTCGTGTCCTCAACCGAAGAGGTGCGGGAAAACGCGGTCTCGGCCTTTGGCATCACGAAGGGGGCACGCGACATGCTTTCGACTCCGCCCGCAATGATCAGATCGGCCTCGCCAGCGCGGATGGCGCGCGCGGCTGTGATCACCGCGTCCATGCCCGATCCGCAAAGACGGTTCATCGTCGTGCCCGGCACGGTCTCGGGCAGTCCGGCCAACAGGAGCGACATGCGGGCAACGTTGCGGTTGTCCTCGCCAGCCTGATTGGCGCATCCGAAGATCACCTCGTCGACGTCGGCCCAATCCACGCCATCATTCCGCGCCATCAGGGCGCGGAGCGGCACGGCACCCAGATCATCGGGACGCACGGTGGACAACACGCCGGCATACCGCCCTATTGGCGTTCGGATGTAGTCGCAGATGAAGACGTCACGCATGGCCTGATTTCCTTTGTTCGATCTCTTGGCGGTCTGCCCGCATGGGGGCGAGCACCGTCTCGACTTCCGCAGTCGCAAACCCGGCACCTGCCGCGGATGCCGTAGCATCCGTCATGGCGGCGACACGCTCCACTGGCTGGCCCGACGCCCACCAATGCGGGCCACCCCGCCAACGCGGAAAGCCGTAGCCGTGGACCAAAGTGACGTCGATATCACCGGGCCGCGCGGCGACGCCTTCTGACAGGACCAGCGCGGCCTCGTTCAGGATCGCGCCAAGAAGCCTGTCCTGTACCTCCTGCGTCGTGAAGGCCCGGGGCGTGATCCCCTTTGCGGCCCGTGCCTCGTGAATGATCCGTGTCGCGGTTTCGGAAGGTAGCGGCTTGCCAGTGTCATAATCGTAGTACCCGCCTCCGGTCTTGCGGCCGAAGCGACCCGCCTCACACAGGCGGTCGGGGATATCGACGTAGCGCGTGGCGGGATCACGCGTTTCGGCCTGTCGTTTGCGCATCTGCCACGCGATATCGAGACCTGACATGTCCCCCACGGCAAAGGGACCCATGGCAAAACCGAAATCCGTCGCGGCGCGATCCACCTGCTCCGGGCTGGCGCCCTCCTCGACGAGATATTCGGCGTGGCGCCGGTAGGCGGCATAGATGCGGTTGCCGATGAACCCCTCGGCCACGCGCGCCACGACGGGTTGTTTTCCAAGGGTTTTCGCGAACGCCAGGGCGGTGGCCAGCGCCCGGTCCGAACTTTTTTTGGCGCGCACCACTTCCAGCAGTTTCATGATGTCCGCCGGGCTGAAGAAATGCAGACCCACGACTTCAGCCGCACGGGCAATCCCGTCGGCCATGTCGTCGATGTCGAGATAGGATGTATTGGTGGCAAGGATCGCGCCGGGCTTCAGGATGCCGTCGAGCGTGGTGAAAAGCTCCTTCTTGACGGCCATATCCTCGAAAACCGCCTCGATCACCAGGTCGCAATCGGCCAGATCGGCCATGTCGTCGCTGGCTGTCAGCAGAGCCTTTCTGTGTGCGGCGGAATTTGCATCCAGACGGCCCTTGGCGACGGCGGCATCCAGTGCCTGCCCGATGGCGTCCTGCGCCTTGTCGCGCGCCTGTGCATCGCGCTCGACCAGCGTAACAGGGAGCCCCGCCGCCAGCACCGCACGGCAGATGCCCTGCCCCATCGTGCCACCGCCCACCAAACCGACCCGTGAAATCGCCGCCGACTCTGCGTTCAGGCCATCAATCCGAGTTGCTCCGCGCTCGGCAAAAAACAGGTGGCGGAGCGCGAAAGCTTCTTCCTGCATACGGAAGCTTTGGAAGGACGCGCGTTCCTTCGCCAATGCCTCTTCGGAAGGCACTTCGGCTGAAAGCTTCACCAGCGCGATTGCCTCCGCCACATTGGGCCGCCCTTTGCCGCGACGGAGGGCCTTCTCCTCGACCGCCCGAAGAGCCGCGGTATCGATGGCGGGCACGGCCTCCTGCCGTAGACGCCGCTTGTGGGGCGCTTCCCGGATCGCCGAGATGGCAGCGACAATCAGATCCTGCACCTCACTGCTTTGCGCCAGCGCGTCAATCATGCCAAGCCTCAGCGCCTCGGGCGCCTTCACCCGCCGCCCCGAACAGACCAGGTCGATGGCATCTGCGATCCCGGTCAGTCGCGGAAGGCGTTGCGTACCGCCCGCACCGGGCACCATGCCAAGCGTCACTTCGGGCAAGCCCATCACGGCATCCGCCGCAGCAATCCGCAGATCGCATCCGAGGGCCAGTTCGAAACCGCCCCCGAGTGCCGCGCCATGGATCGCCGCACACACGGGATGCGGGCTATCTTCGATCGCGGCGATGACCTGAGGCAATTCAGGAGCCGCAAGCGGTGCACCGAATTCCCGGATGTCGGAGCCCGCGATGAATGTGCGCCCGTTGCCGAGAATGACGACCCCAGCCAGGTCCAAGTCCTCCGCTTTGGCCAAACAGGCCAGTATACCCGCCCGAACCGCCGTGGAGCCCGTGTTCACCGGCGGATTGTCGATGGTGAGGATCGCAACGGCGTCCTGAACCTCAAGGCGCACAACGCCCGCATCATGTATCTTCTGCATCTGTTTCACTTCGGCAGGTTGAGGCTGGCCCGTGCCAGCACGTTGCGCATCACTTCGGTCGAGCCGCCGAAGATGGTGGTCGGCCGCGCGGCCAGGTACGTGCCCGCCGCATCGAACCGGCTGTCGCCCCCCTCCTCCAGCTTTATGCCGGCATGGCTGCCCGCCACCTGCATCAGCTCCTCGGAAATCCGTTGATACAATTCACTTTGGAATATCTTCAGGATGCCCACATCGGCGCCGATCGAAGCGCCGGTGCGCAGCCGTTGAACATAGGTCTCGAAGAGGTCGCCGAGGTCGGCCAGATCCATCGCGAGCCCGGCGAAACGATCGCGGAATGCCGGGTCTTCCCAAGCACCGTTGCCCCGCGCAAGGGTCTCAAGCCGCGATAGCGCATTGGCCGACAGGCGCGGCGCGCCGATAAAGACCCGCTCGTGACCCAAAAGCGCCTTGGCCATGGTCCAGCCCTGGTTGACCTCGCCAACGATGTTGGCTTTCGGGATGCGCACCGCATCAAAGAAGATCTCGCAGAATTCCGCGTGCCCTTCGAGGTTCTCGATGGGGCGCACGGTGACCCCGGTCGCATCCATCGGGACAAGGAGAAAACTGATTCCGGCCTGCTTCTTCGCGGCCTTGTCGGTCCGCGCCAGCACGAAGGCCATGTTGGCATCCGCGCCGAGGGTGACCCATGTTTTCTGACCGCTGATGACCCAGTGATCGCCGTCCAGCTCAGCCGTGGTTCTCAGCGCGGCGAGATCCGATCCTGCGCCCGGCTCGCTGTAGCCCTGCGCCCAGATGTCTTCCCCTCGCAAGATGCGCGGCAGGTAGTGGTCCCTTTGCGCCTGCGTGCCGTATTCCATGAGCAGAGGCCCAAGCATGACCGTGCCGATATCATGCACACGGGCGCAGCCGAAGCGCTCAAACTCTTCGATCAGGACAAGGTGCTTTCCAGCGCCAAGGCCCATCCCGCCCAGGTCCCGGGGCCAGGTTGGCGCGATCCAGCCCTTTCGGGCGAGCACACCGTACCATGGCCGCACTTCGGGCCAACGCAACCGTCGTTGAGCAAACCGGGGAATATCCGGATAGTGGTTTTCCACTAAGTCTCGAACGACAGCTCGGAACGCGTCATCCGACATGGCATTGAAATCGGGATGCGGGGGATGGTCCGCGATGAACGGAGGATTGGTCATGCGGCGGCTTCCCGCAGAGACATGAATTCCGCGCGCAATTGATACTCCGGCGCGAACTGACCTGCCTCGACCATCAGCTTGCGAACGAAGAGGCCGATGTCCGCCTCGTCGGTAAAGCCGATCGCGCCGTGCATCTGCACCGCCTCGCGCGCCACCAATCGCGCCAATCCGCCCGCCCGGCTGCGTGCCCGCAGGATCGCCATCGACAAGCGCTCGGTTAGTCCACCGTCAAGCGCCGAAGCGGCCGCGTCGATCGCGGCCCGCGAAAGTTCAAGTTGCACCTTGATCTCGGTTGCCCGGTGCTGAAGTGCTTGGAAACTCCCGATCGGCGCATCGAATTGTTTGCGCAGGCGCAAATACTCCAGCGTCATATCGAATGCGCGCTCGGCCGTACCCTGCAAGAAGCCCGCGTGCAAAAGCATGGCCTCGTAGAGGCAATCTTGCATCGTCTCGCATTCATGGATCTCGCAGGGGATTGCATCGAAGTGCAGGTCTTCCCGAAAGGTTCCATCATGCATCCGCATGCGCTTGACCGTCAGTCCGTCAGCGTCGCACGGCACAAGCGCCAGTCCCTCCGGCATGGTCACCGCGAATACGTCAGCGCCCGCCGCCCCTTCGGCGCGCGCCCTGGCAAGCCGCGCAGCCTGCCGCTGGGCGTCGAATACCGCTACTGAGGCCGGCCGGGGGCCGGCGACACCGGCCCACTCGTGCCGGCAACAAGTGCCGGCTCACGAGCGCCGGCCACGAGCACGGGGCACAGGCACGGACCAGTCTTGCCGACCAGCGGCGCCCGGAGGCCGCCAGCTAGCCGCTGAGCCGCAGCAGCGCCAGCAGCGCGAGCACCGGCAGCAGGCCCGCCAGCAGCACCAGCAAGGCCAGCAGGCGCAGCAGGTGGCCGCGCCAGCGCGCGGCGCGGCCATGCACCTGTGCGACCGGCCGCAGCAGGCGCGTGCCCGGCGGCGGGTAGATGCCGCCGCGCAGCACCTTAGCGCCCAGCCGCCACAGCGGCAGTGCTAGCAGTGGCGCGGCGGCCGCCAGCGCAATGCCCAGCATCAGCAGCAGCGGCAGGCTCACGAGGCGGGGCGCGGCAGGATCACGGGGCGGGGCGTGCCCGGCTCAGGCCGGCGGCGCGCTGCGCGGGAACACGATCACGTGCTCCATCTCCAGGCGGATGCCCAGCGGCTGGCCCAGCGCATGGTTGTGGTGGCTGGGCACCAGCGTTTTGAGCGCCTGCCCGGAGGGCAGCTCCAGCCGGTACAGGATCTGCGCGCCGCGAAAGGCCTTGGCGCAGATGGTGGCGGACAGCGGGCTGGCGTCGTCGTGCAGGATGTCATCCGGCCGGATCAGCACATCCACCTCGGCGCTGCCCGGCGCCTGTGCCAGCGGGCCCAGCATGCCCAGCTCGGTGTGCACGCGGCCCTCGGCATCGACCCGGCCGGGCAGCCAGACGCCGTCGCCGATGAATTCGGCCACGCTGCGCGCCCGCGGGCGGTGGTAAATGTCATAGGGGCTGGCCCACTGCCGCAGCGTGCCCTGGTCGACCACGCCCACATGGCGGCCCAGCGCGAAGGCCTCCTGCTGGTCGTGCGTGACCAGCAGCGCGGTGGTGGCGGTCTCGGCCACGATGGCGCGGATCTGCTCGGCCAGGCTCAGGCGCAGGGCAGTGTCCAGGCTGGAAAACGGCTCGTCCAGCAGCAGCAGCCGCGGCTGCGGGGCCAGCGCGCGGGCCAGGGCCACGCGTTGCTGCTGGCCGCCGGAGAGCGCATCGGGGTGGTGGTCGGCATGCGCCTGCAGGCCGGTCAGCGCCAGCATCTGCGCCACCCGCTCGCGGCGCTGTGCGCGCGGCCAGCGGTTCAGTCCGAAGGCGATGTTGTCGGCCACGCTCAGGTGCGGCAGCAGGGCCAGATCCTGAAAGACCATGCCGATGCCGCGCTGCGCCGGCTCGCGGCTGTAGCCGGGCCGGCTCAGCGTTTCGCCACCCACGCGGATCGACCCGGCGGCGATGTCGACAAAGCCGGCAATCGCCCGCAGCAGGCTGGTCTTGCCGCTGCCCGAGGGGCCCAGCAGGCAGCCAAAATCGCCATCGGGCAGCGTCAGCGTGACATCGCTGACCACCGGCCGGCCGCCGTAGTGCACTGCGACGCCGTCGAGCTCAAGCTGCATGCAGCGCCTCCGTGCCGGGCCGGCCCGCCAGTGGTACGGGTGTGGGCTCGGCGCGATCCTCGCGGCCGTGGCCACTGCGCAGCAGCAGCGCCACCGGCACCAGCCCGGCCAACACGATGGTCAGCGCCGGCAGCGCCGCGCGCTCGTATTCGCCCTCGGCGGTCAGCTCGAAGATGCGGGTGGCCAGCGTGTCGAAGCCGCTGGGGCGCAGCATCAGCGTGATCGGCATCTCCTTGATGACATCGATGACCAGCAGCGCGGCGGCGCTGGCCAGCGCGCCGGATATCAGCGGCCGGTGCACCCGGTGCAGCAGCCGCCAGCCGCGCACGCCCAGCGTGCGGGCGGCCTCGTCGATGCTGGGCGTCACCCGCGCCAGCTGCTGGCTGATCGGCGTGTGGGCCACGGCCATGAAGCGCGCCCAGTAGCCCAGCAGCAGCAAGACCAGGCTCTGCGTGACCCAGCCCGGCGCGACCCAGTCCGCCAGCGCGTTTTCCAGCGCCGCCAGGGGCGCGTACAGACCCACGGCCAGCAGCGTGCCGGGCAGCGCATAGCCCAGCGTTGCCGCGCGCGCGCCGAGCTGCAGCGTGCGCCGGCCGGGCTGGCGGCGTTCGAGGTAGGCGGCGAGCAGCGCGCTTGCCGTCAGCAACGCGGCCGCGCTGCCGGCGAGCAGCAGCGAGCGGCCCAGCCATTCGAGGTAGCGCGGGTCCAGCTCCACGCTCAGGTGGGCCAGCGACCAGCGCAGCAGCAGCCCCAGCGGCAGGCCGACCACCAGCAGCACAAAGCCGGCGGCGCCGCCGCTGGCGGCCAGCGCCGCGCCGCCGCGCAGGCGCCGCCGCGGCAGGCCCGGCCCGCGCTGCACCATGCGCCCGCGGCGCTGCACCGCGCGCTGCACCGCCATCAGCGCCAGCGCCAGCAGCACCAGCACCGAGGCCAGCTGCAAGGCGGCATCCAGCGCAAACAGGCCAAACCAGCTCTTGTAGATGGCGGTGGTGAAGGTCTGCACGTTGAACAGGGCCACCGTGCCGAAATCGGCCAGCACCTCCATCGCCACCAGCAGCAGGCCGCCGGCGATCCACGGCGCGGCCAGCGGCAGGGCGATGCGCCGGAACACGGCCGTCTGCCCCAGCGTGGCGGCCATGTCCAGCGTGTTGCGGCCGATGCTGCGGTAGGCGTTGTAGGCCATCAGGTAGACATAGGGGTAGAGCGTCAGCCCCAGAATCAGCGCCGCACCATACAGGCTGCGGATCTGCCACAGCGGCTGCGGGCCGCCGCCGGCCTCGCGCCAGGCGCTTTGCACCGGCCCGGCGTAATCGAGCAGGTGGATGGCGACAAAGCCCAGCACGTAGCCGGGCAGGGCCAGCGGCAGCAGCAACGCGGCATGCAGCAGGCCGCGGCCCGGGAAGTCGTAGCGGGCCGTGAGCCAGGCCCAGCCGCTGCCCAGCAGCCCCGC
This sequence comes from uncultured Ectothiorhodospiraceae bacterium, assembly GCA_937141935.1. Classification (GTDB taxonomy): domain Bacteria; phylum Pseudomonadota; class Gammaproteobacteria; order Nevskiales; family Oceanococcaceae; genus MS8. Next base: position 39,508 of record CAKZQS010000039.1, on the reverse strand, counting down.
CTGCAGCACCACCAGCAGCATCAGCAGCGCGGTGTTGCCGGCCACGCCCGGCAGCACCACGCCGAAGAGGTGGCCCCAGTGCTCGGACCAGGGCGCGCCAAGCGCGGCCAGGCAGGCGGCCAGCGGCAGCAGGGTCGGCAGCGCCAGCAGGGCCATCAGCCCCGGCGCCAGCGCGCCGCCGGCAACTCCGCCGGCAACGGCGCCGGCGCCGGCGCGGGCGCGCTTAGCGATAGCCGGCGCGGTCCATCAGCTTGACCGCATCGGCCTGCAGGCGCCCGGCCTCGGAGACGTTGATCAAATTCGGCGTATAGGCGCCCCAGGCGGCCACCTGCGGCACCGCCTCCACGGCGGGGTTGGCCGGGTATTCCAGGTTGTCGCCGGCGAACTTGCGCTGGGCCTGCGGCGAGGCCAGCCACTCGAGCAGGTTGCGCGCGGCCACGGCCTGGTCGGCGTGCTTGACCACGCCCGCGCCGGACACGTTGACGTGTACGCCGCCGACGGCCTCGGAGGGCCAGTGCAGCGCCAGGGTCGCATCCTGCGCATCGCGCTGCAGGCGGCCGAAGTAATAGCTGTTGACGATGCCCACGTCACACAGCCCCGCCTGGATGGCCTCCATCACGGCCGTGTCGTTGGGGAAGGGCGGGGCGGCCAGGTTCTCGACCCAGCCGCGCACGATGCTCTCGGTCGGGCCCTCGCCGCGCTCGGCGATCAGCATGGCCACCAGCGACTGGTTGTAGACCTTGCGGCTGGTGCGCAGGCACAGGCGCCCCGCCCAGGCCGGCTCGGCCAGCGCCGCATAGCCGCTCAGGCTGGCGGCCGGGGCGCGCTGCGTGTGGTGCACCAGCGTGCGGGCGCGCACCGACAGGCCGTACCAGCGGCCCTGCGGGTCGCGCAGGTATTCGGGAATGGCGGCGTTGAGCGCCTGCGAATTCAGCGGCTGCAGCAGCCCGGCCTCGGCCGCCTGCCACAGATTGCCCGCATCCACCGTGACCAGCAGGTCCGCCGGCGTGTTCTCGCCCTCGGCCTTGAGCCGCTCCAGCAGCGGCCCGGCGCTGGCGGTGACCAGCTCCGTCGGCGTGCCCGTCAGCTCGGTGTAGCGCTGCAGCATCGGGCCGATCAGCTGCTCGTTGCGGGCCGAATACACGACCACCGTCGGCGGCGTGGCGGCGGCCTGCTCTTCGCCGGCCGCGTCACGGTCGCCGCAGGCGGCGAGCAGCAGGGCGGCCAGGAGCAGCAGGCCGGAAGGAAGCAGCAGGCCGGGGCGCAGGGCGGGCATCGCGGGCAACTCTAAGCGAAATGGGAATCGTTATCGTACACGGGCCGTTATGCCCCGGGGCGTCCCGGCAATCAAAGTGCCAGCAGCACCCGGCCGAGCACGCAGCCGGCGACGACCAGCAGCACCGGCACGCGGCCGCTGGCCAGCGCCGCATAGGCCAGCACGGCCAGCGCCAGGTCGCCACCCCCGCCGACGGCCTCGACAAAAACCGGGTCATACAGCGCGGCCCCAAGCAGCCCCACCACCGCCGCGTTGACGCCGGCCACGGCGCCGGCGGCCACGGGCCGCTGCGCCAGCCGGCCCCACAGCGGCAGGGCCGCGGCGAGCAGCAGAAAACCCGGCAGGAAGATGGCCAGCGTGGCCAGCAGCGCGCCGCCCACGCCCCCCAGCGCGGGGTGCAGCGCGCCCAGGTAGGCCGCAATCGAGAACAGCGGGCCGGGCACGGCCTGGGCCGCGCCGTAACCGGCGAGAAAAGTCTCGGCCGACAGTCCGGCCGGGCCGACCATCGATTCCTCCAACAGCGGCAGCACCACGTGGCCGCCGCCAAAGACCAGCGCGCCGGCGCGATACACGGCCGCCAAGGTGGCGGCCGCCGCGCCGGGCACGAGGGGCAGCACTAGCAGCAGCGCGAAGAAGGCGCCGAGCAGCAGCCCGCCCAGGCGCGGCCCATGCGGCAGCCGCAGCGGCGCCTGCGCCGGCAGCGCCAGCCCCCGGCACAGCCACAGCCCGGCAAGCGCCGCGGCGGCCACCAGCGTTAGCTGCAGCAGCGCGCCGCCGCCCGCCAGCAGCGGCGCGGCCGTCAGCGCGGCAATGGCGATGCGCGGCGGGTCGGGGCAGAGCTTGCGCGCCATGCCGTAGAGCCCGTGGGCGACCACCGCCAGCGCCAGGATCTTCAGGCCCTGCAGCGCGGCCGTGCCCATGTCGCCCTGCAGCTGCGGCAGCAGCAGCGCAAAGGCCAGCAGCAGCAGCACCGAGGGCAGCGTGAAGGCGACGAAGGCGGCCAGCGCGCCGGCCCAGCCCGCGCGCAGCAGGCCCAGTGCAAAGCCGAGCTGGCTGCTGGCCGGGCCGGGCAGGAACTGGCACAGCGCCAACAGCTGGGCGTATTGCGCCTCGTCGAGCCAGCGGCGCCGCTGTACCAGTTCGCGGTGGAAATAACCCAGGTGCGCGACGGGGCCGCCGAAGGAGGTCAGGCCCAGGCGGGTGAAGACCCGCAGCACCTCGCCCGGCGTCCCCGCGGGGGGCGCTGGCGGGCCGGGGTCAGACGGAGCAGGCCGGGAGGCGTCGGGCATCGGGCAGGCGGTGTCGCGGCGCGGGCCCGCAGCATAGCCGAGCGCGCCGGCCCCGCGCGGCCGGCCAGGACCCGGCGTGCGCCACCGGGGCCGCAGGGCCGGCACATAAAAAAACCGCCCGGGCGCTGGCGCCGGGGCGGTTCATCATCGTGCGGTATATCGCACGCCCAGGAGGCGGCCCGCTGGGCGGGCCGCATCACTCATGAAGGCGAATGGGTGACGGTCCAAATAACAGCTGACCAACGATCGCACATTCGTGAATTCTCCTCGACGGTTGATCGTTGCGCGATTCACGAATGTCATTGAAACGGGCTCTCCATCGTATGCGATGTCCCGCGTGAAAATGGTAATAGATTTCCTTTGCCGCGGCTGCAACGGCAGACATTGTTACTTTGTGCTCTCGTTCGTCGAGAAGTGACATTGGAACCCACGACATTGGATGCCAGAGCCTAAAATTACTTCGCATCATCCGTCTCAACGACATTTTCGATATCGTCAGTGCTTGCGGGTGCACTCTTTTTTCTTCGTGTGCGCGTTCCATCCCAGTTGGAGACGATCGATGCACGTAATGCGGTCATTTTGACCCACATGTAGTTGTCCGCGGTCTCCTCAGGCGACAAATCGTGCGCCGAAGAAGCGGCGTCGGATATGTCCTTGGCTATGATGCTGACCTTGCTAAGGTCCAGACGTTGGCGATAAACCTTAACCATTTCCTCAATAAACCGAACGGAAATCTTCCAGCTTGCGGTTATGATGGCTAAGGCTACCACGACATATGGAAGCCGGAGTAGCAGGAGCTCCCACGCTGGTTTTTCAAGCGATACTGCGCGATCCACGAATCCGGATGCGTTGGAAAAGAGGTCGATTATCATCACAACAAGAATCAGCACTGGTACCATCGCAAGAATCGAATATTTTTCGATTGCGGCAGCGCCCTCATTTACGTACTCTCGGAATTCCGTTGGAAACAGGTTGATGTCGTCATTTAATTCTTTAAGTGTGGTTCTCGCTTGAATTATCGAGCTGCTTAACTCAGACAGCGTGCCACGATGCTCTTCGATCGTGCTCTCGCTGCGGGATTGTCTTTTTTCAGCGGCGTCGGCTCCTTGCTTCAATTCTTCTAGCTTCGTTTGTGCACTGGATAGTTCTGCCTTTAGGTCCTCCAGCTCATCGGATCTTTCTATCGCCTGATTCGTAAGTTCATCGATCTGTTGATTCAGTTCGGGGATCTTGTGCTCACGAGCTGAGAGTTTTTCCTCTCGCTGTGCGAGCTCATCTTTCTCAACGGTTGCGGCCCTTGCGATCTTGTCCTGAAATTCAGACAGGGTTGCGAGCTGAGGCAGCGCGGACTGCAGCTTTCGTAGAGTTATTCCGCGAAACTGGATGCTCGTTAGATATGCCTCTCCGACAAGCTTCGTGGGGGGGCGGAATCTTATTTCTTTGACGACATCGTTTACCGGATAAACTATTGTGCCGTCCGAATTCTTTACCGATCCAAGCTTGGTCGTGCTCTGCGTAATCGAGTCAAACTCGAAATCGAAGGCGCTCAGTCGGGGCAAGTTCTCCCCAGATATTCTGATCTGAAAGACAAGCAGGGGCTCTCTGAAGCGGATCGACGTCCATTTGTGGCGCGTCTTGAGCTTTTCGTTTTCATCAACGCTATTGACTAGCTTTGCTGTCTTGGTCGTTTTGTTTTCTATGAACGACGCGCTTATTGGGACATCCGCGTTGATCCTAAGGCCGCTGACATCCGCGATAAGGTCTTCTAAGCTTTCGGCAGGCATAGAAATGGCTCTCCGCGTTTATTTTCATAGAACGAACTGCTGGGCGCTGTGACGTTGTATTGCCAGGTTGAGGTTGCTCTTAGGCCCTAAGAAATCGCTAGTGAGGTGCTCCTTAGATAGCGGCCAGCAATGCTCGGGCAAGGCGAAATGCAAGTGCTCCGCGACTTTCGCTTCGCGCTAGGTTTGTCCGTGTTCATGGTTCGCGATTTGCTGTCCCCAGCTTGTGAGCACTCAGGCAATCCTCCTTAAACTAATGGTTGTCGCTCCAAAATGAACACGAACGTGTCTGGCGCGAACGTATAAATCACCGCGCCCAGCGGTAAGTCATGTTGAAACCCATAGAATGCTGAAGGAGTGACTATTGCGAAAGCCGGATCAGTCCCAGGACAGCGCGCCGCCGGTCTGGTACTCGGTGACCCGGGTCTCGAAGAAGTTCTTCTCCTTTTTGAGGTCCATCATCTCGCTCATCCAGGGGAAGGGATTGGTGGCCCCGGGGTAGAGCGGGTTGATGCCGATCTGCTGGCAGCGGCGGTTGCAGATGAACTTCATGTACTCGTTGAACATGTTGGCGTTCAGGCCCAGCACGCCGCGCGGCATCGTGTCGTGCGCGTAGCGGATCTCCAGCTCGGTGGCCTCACGCAGCATCTGCGCCACGTCTTCCTTGAACTCTTCGGTCCACAGGTGCGGGTTCTCGACCTTGATCTGGTTGATCACGTCGATGCCGAAGTTCATGTGCATGGACTCGTCGCGCATGATGTACTGGATCTGCTCCGTGACCCCCATCATCTTGTTGCGGCGGCCAAAGCTGAGCAGCTGCACGAAGCCCACGTAGAAGAAGATGCCCTCGAAGACCACGTAGAAGGCGATCAAGTCGCGCAGCAGCTTCTGGTCGGTTTCGGCCGTGCCGGTGTGGAAGTCGGGGTCGCAGATGTCCTGGGTGAAGCGCAACGACCAGGCCGCCTTGTCGTGGATCGACGGCACCTCGCGGTACATATTGAAGACTTCGGCCTCATCCAGGCCCAGCGACTCCACGCAGTACTGGTAGGCATGCGTGTGCAGCGCCTCCTCGAAGGCCTGGCGCAGCAGGTACTGGCGGCACTCGGGGTTGGTGATGTGGCGGTAGACGGCCAGCACCAGGTTGTTGGCCACCAGCGAGTCGGCCGAGGAGAAAAAGCCCAGCGAGCGCTTGATGATCAGCCGCTCGTCCTCGGTCAGCCCGTTCGGGTCCTGCCAGGTGGCCAGGTCGGCCGCCATCGAGATCTCGTTGGGCATCCAGTGGTTGGCGCAGCCGTCGAGATACTTCTCCCAGGCCCACTTGTACTTGAAGGGCACCAGCTGGTTCAGGTCGGCCTTGCAGTTGATGATCTTCTTGTCGTCGACCTGGATGCGCGAGGCGCCCATTTCCACCTCGTCCAGCCCGGTGGCGCCGGCGGCCCCGGGGTTGGTCGGCGGGTGCGCCACGGCGCCCAGGTGGCCGGCGGTGGGGTTGCTGGCAGCGGGCTGGCTGGCGGCCACGGCTTGCAGGCCGGCCTGCGCCTGCGGGGCGACCTGCGGCTGGGCGGGCTTGGGCTGCGCGGCGGCTTGGGGTTCGTCGTCCCAGTTGAGCATGTTCGTCTTCCTTGTCTCTGGCGTTCGTTGGGGCGTTTAGGTGGTCGTACGGTGCTGGAGATGCGGGTGGGGGTGGGGGTTCAAGCGGCGACTCCCCAGCTTTGCTGGGTTCGTAGAAGCTCTCCCTCCCCCCAGCTGCGCTGGGGTCGTGCCGTCTCCCGCACCCGTTTGCACGGGCCGGGGGCTGTGGCCCCCGGCTCGTGCAAAGCACCGTGTCGACTGCACTACTGACACGCCTCGCAGTCGGGATCGAGGATGGAGCAGGCCTTGGGTTCGGCGCTGGGGCTGGGGGTCGGGGCGGCGCTGGGGGCCGGCGCGGCGGCAACGCCCTGGCTGCTGCTGCCGACCTTGTTCAGGCGGCCGTCCTCGATGGTGGTCTTCTCGGCGTGGGTGGCGCCCTGGCTGCGCAGGTAGTAGGTGGTCTTCAGGCCGGAGAGCCAGGCGAACTTGTACAGCTCGTCGAGCTTGCGGCCCGAGGGTTCGCGCATGTACAGGTTCAGGCTCTGAGCCTGGTCGATCCACTTCTGCCGGCGGCTGGCCGCGCGCACCAGCCAGGCCGGGTCGACCTCGAAGGCGCACTTGAACACGGCCTTCAGGTCCTCGGGGATGCGGTCGATTTCCTGCACCGAGCCGTCGTAGAACTTCAGGTCGTGCACCATCACCGCATCCCAGATGCCACGGGCCTTGAGCTCGTCGACGAGGTAGGGGTTGATGACGGTGAAGTCGCCCGACAGGTTCGATTTGACGTAGAGGTTCTGGTAGGTCGGCTCGATCGACTGCGACACGCCGGTGATGTTGGCGATGGTCGCCGTCGGGGCGATGGCCATGCAGTTGGAATTGCGCATGCCGACGGTCTTGACCCGGATGCGCAGGCTGTCCCAGTCCAGGCGCTGCGTGCGGTCCTGCTCCAGGTGCTCGGGCTTGCGCGTGGCGGCCAGGTTTTCGATCGAGTCGATCGGCAGGATGCCCTGGCTCCACAGCGAACCGGCGAAGCTCTTGTAGGCGCCACGCTCGGCGGCCAGGTCGGTCGAGGCCTGAATGGCGTGGTAGCTGATCAGCTCCATCGAGGCATCGGCAAACTCGACCGCCTGCTCGCTCTCGTAGGCCAGGTTCAGCTTGTACAGCGCGTCCTGGAAGCCCATGACACCCAGGCCCACCGGGCGGTGGCGCAGGTTGGAGGCGCGCGCGGTGCCCACCGAGTAGTAGTTGTACTCGATGACGTTGTCGAGCATGCGCATCGCGGTGGACACGGTCTTGGCCAGCTTCTCGCGGTCCAGCCGCGGCTCGCCGTCCTCGCCGACGACGACGTGCTGGGCCAGGTTCACCGAACCCAGGTTGCACACGGCGATTTCCTTGCCGGCCGAGGTGTTCAGCGTGATCTCGGTGCACAGGTTGGAGCTGTGCACCACGCCCACGTGCTGCTGCGGGCTGCGCAGGTTGCAGGGGTCCTTGAAGGTGATCCACGGGTGGCCCGTCTCGAACAGCTGCCCGAGCATCTTGCGCCACAGCTGCACGGCCGGCAGGCGCTTGTAGTTGCGGATCTCGCCGCGGTCGGCCTTGTCCTCGTAATAGGCGTAGCGCTCGGCGAAGGCCTCGCCGGTCAGGTCGTGCAGGTCGGGCACGTCGTCGGGCGAGAACAGCGTCCACTGGCCCTCGTCCAGCACCCGCTGCATGAACAGGTCCGGCACCCAGTTGGCCGTGTTCATGTCGTGCGTACGGCGGCGCTCGTCGCCGGTGTTCTTGCGCAGCTCGACGAACTCCTCGATGTCGCGGTGCCAGGTCTCCAGGTAGGCGCAGACGGCGCCCTTGCGCTTGCCGCCCTGGTTCACGGCCACGGCCGTGTCGTTGGCCACCTTCAAAAAGGGCACGACGCCCTGGCTCTTGCCGTTGGTGCCCTTGATGTAGGCGCCCATGCCGCGCACCGGCGTCCAGTCATTGCCCAGGCCGCCGGCAAACTTCGACAGCATCGCGTTGTCGTGCACGGCGCCAAAGATGCCATGCAGGTCGTCCGGCACCGTCGTCAGGTAGCAGGAGGAGAGCTGCGGCCGCGGCGTGCCCGAGTTGAACAGCGTCGGCGTGCTGCTCATGAAGTCGAAGGAGGAGAGCAGGCGGTAGAACTCGATGGCGCGGTCCTCCCGGTCCACCTCGTTGATCGCCAGGCCCATCGCCACGCGCATGAAGAAGGCCTGCGGCAGCTCGAAACGCACGCCGTCGTTGTGCAGGAAGTAGCGGTCGTACAGCGTCTGCAGGCCCAGGAAGTTGAACTGGTTGTCGCGGTCGGCATCCAGCGCGGCGCCCAGCTTTTCAATGTCGTACTGGGCCAGCGTCGGGTCCAGCAGCTCCCATTCGATGGCCTGCTTGACGTAGGCCCCGAAGTAGCTCGGGTACAGCTCGCGCATCTCGCTGTGGGTGGCGTAGTGCGTGGCCATGCCCAGCTTGGTCAGCGCCTCGTGGCGCAGCTTGTCCAGCAGCAGGCGCGCCGCCACGGTGCTGTAGTTGGGCTCGCTTTCGATCAGCGCCCGGGCCGCCAGCGTCGGCGCCTGCGCCAGGTCCGACTCCGAGATCTGGTCGTAGAGGTTGCGCAGCGTGTCCTGGGTCACCCGCTCCGGGTCGACATCGGCCACGCCCTCGCAGGCCTCGATGGCCAGCTGGTGAATACGCGCGGCATCCAGCGGCCGCAGCGTGCCGTCGTCGCAGCGCACGCTGAGCGTCGGCGCCTCCTGCACGGCGCTGGCGTCCTCGGCCTTGGCGGCGCGCTTCTGCGCCTGCTGCTCGCGGTACAGCACATAGGAGCGCGCGACCTTGTGCTCGCCGCCGCGCATCAGGGCCAGTTCGACCTGGTCCTGGATGTCCTCGATGTGCACGGTGCCGCCACCGGCCAGGTTGCGGGTCAGGCCCTGGGCGACCTGCTCGGTCAGCTTGGCGACGGTGTCGTGCACGCGCTTGGATTCGGCGGCACTGCTGCCTTCGACGGCCAGAAAGGCCTTGGTCAGCGCCAGCTTGATCTTGCTGGCATCAAAGGGCGTGACCTTGCCGTTGCGGCGGATCACACGGTAGCCACCCGGCGCCGTGGCTTGCACGTCGGCGCTCGGGGCGGGGGTCGTCGGGGGCGTGGCCGTCGGGCGGGCGGCCGGCTGGGCAGTCGGGTCCATGGCGCGGTACTCGAAGTGGGGGTGGGCGGCGTGTCTCTTCCTATCGCCTTGCGGCGTGGGCTTACTATATCTTGTGTCTGATCCCCGGTGTCAACCCTACATATGGTGTTCATAGCCGGTGGTCCGGCGGGGGTACAGGGGGTGCAAAAGCTGTGGATAAATGCCACACAGCGCCTGCTGACGCGGTTTGTTGGCGCGGGGTTGTACCATCGCCCTGCTTAGACCTTTAGGACATATCGATGTTGACCTGTGTGTTGCTGACGGGCGGTTCGGGAACGCGGCTGTGGCCGTTGTCGCGGCGCGACTTTCCCAAGCAGTTCCTGGCCCTGGACGGGCCGCGCAGCCTGCTGGAAGACACGGTGGCCCGGCTGGCGGGCATCGACGCCGATCAGGGCCTGCTGGCCGTGGGCGGTGAGGCGCACCGCTTTATCGTGCGCGAGCACTTGGACCGCGCCGGCGCCGCAACGGCTCCCGTGATCCTGGAGCCGGTGGCGCGCAACACCGCGCCGGCCGTGGCGCTGGCCGCGCTGGCCGCGCAGGCACAAAGCGGGCCGGACACGGTGCTGCTGGTCAGCCCGGCCGATCACGTGGTGCGCGACGCGCAGGCTTTTCGCGAGGCGGCCCGCCGCGCGGCGGCCATTGCCGCCGAGGGCGTGCTGGTCACCTTTGGCATCCGCCCCGATCGCGCCGAGACCGGCTATGGCTACATCCAGGCCGGCGCCGCGCGTGGCGATGGCGCCTTCGAGATCGCCCGCTTCGTGGAAAAGCCCGACCAGGCCACCGCCGAGCAATATCTGGCCAGCGGCGAATACAGCTGGAATGCCGGCGTGTTCGTGTTTACCGCCGGCACTTTTCTCGAGGAGTTGCGCGCGCACGCGCCGCGGATCCTGGAGGCCTGCGAGGCCGCGCTGGCCGGCGCCCGGCAGGATGGCCGCTTCATGCGCCTGGACGCACAGGCCTTCGCCGACTGCCCCGAGGATTCCATCGATTACGCGGTGATGGAAAAAACCCGCCGCGCCGTCGTGCTGCCGCTGGACTGCGGCTGGAACGACGTGGGCTCCTTCGCCTACCTGGCCGAACTGGGCCAGCCGGATGCGCAGGGCAATGTGCACCGCGGCGACGTGCGGCTGGCCGACTGCCGCAACACCTCGGTGCAGGCCCGCTCGCGGCTGGTGGCCGGCATCGGGCTGGACGACCTGGTGGTGGTCGAAACCGACGACGCCGTGCTGGTCTGCCACAAGGACCGGCTGCAGCAGGTCAAGGCGGTGGCCAAGCAGCTCGACGGGCAGGGCCGCAGCGAGGCCGTGCACCACCCGGAGGTCTTCCGCCCCTGGGGCTCTTATGAAGGCGTGGACGCCGGGCCGCGGCACCAGGTCAAGCGCATCGTGGTCAAACCCGGTGAGAAGCTTTCGCTGCAGATGCACCACCACCGCGCCGAACACTGGATCGTCGTCAAGGGCACCGCCAAGGTGACCTGTGGCGACAAGACGCTGATGCTGACCGAAGACCAATCGACCTACATCCCGCTGGGCACCACCCATCGGCTGGAGAACCCCGGCAAGATCCCGCTCGAGCTGATCGAGGTGCAGACCGGCAGCTACCTGGGCGAGGACGACATCGTCCGCTTCGAGGACGACTACGGGCGCTCGGCATGACGCTGGACGACCTGCACGCCGCCTTCGAGCTGGCCGACGACTGGGAGGAGCGCTACGCGATCCTGATCGACGTGGGCCGCAAACGCGCCGGCTTGCCGGAGAGCGAACAGGTCGAGGCCAACATCGTGCGCGGCTGCATGAGCCAGGTGTGGATGGTGGCGGCCGTCGATGACGCGGGGCGCCTGCGCGTGGCCGCCGATTCGGATGCGCTGATCGTGCGCGGGCTGATCGGCGTGCTGCTGCTGATCATCGACGGCAAGACGCCGGCCGAAGTCGCGCAGCTGGATATCGCCGCCGAAATGGACCGGCTGGATCTGGCCCAGCATGTCAGCCCCAACCGGCGCAACGGCCTGTCGGCGATGGTGCTGCGGGTCAAGCAACTGGCTGCCGAACAGGCCGCCTGAGCGCGGCCGCCGGGGCGGGGGTGGCCCCACCCCCGCCACGGCCCCGAGCCGATCCGCCCGACCCCGGCCGCGGCTCCGGCCCGGCCGGGATTCAGGAATCCAGCTCCGGGTTCACATCGGTCTGGGCGATGTGGTTGGTGTAGTTGGACAGGGTCTTCATGCCCACGCCCAGCACCACTTCCAGGATCTGCGGGCGCTCGTAGCCGGCCTGCAGCAGGGCCTGCATGTCGGCCTCGGCCAGCCAGGCGCGCTCGGCCACCATCTTCTTGGTGAACTGCGCAAGGGCCGCCAGCTTGCTGTCGCCGGGTTGGCCGCCCTCGCGGATGGCGCTGACATCGTCCTCGGACACGCCGGCGCCGGCCGCCATCTTGCTGTGCGCCTTGGTGCAAAAGTCGCAGCGGTTCTCGACGCTGGCGGCCAGCAGCACCACCTGCTGCTCGGCCTCCGACAAGCTGGTCTGCGAGAACAGCTGGGACATCTGCTTGTAGGCCTTCAGCAGCGGCGGCGCATCGGCCATGTGCCGGTACATATTGGGGATGAACCCCATCTCTTCCTGCGACTGGCTCAGCAGTTCGGCCGCCTCCTGCGGCGCCGATTGCGTGTCGTGCGCGACAAAATCCATGAATGGCTCCGGTGTGTGCGGCCGCGAGGGGCCGCGAAATGGTCCCCCAGCCTAGAAAGCCCCTTTCGGCCATGCGGCTCCGCATGACCCAAGTCACCGCCCGGCCCGGCGCCGGGCCGGCCGCGCGCTAGCGCGAGAAGCGGGTCTCCAGGATCACCGAGGTCTGCGTGCGTTCAATGCCCTCCAGCGCGCCCACCTGGTCCAGCACATGGTTCAGCCCCTCCGGGCTTTCGGCGGCCACTTCGATGATCAGGTCGAATTCGCCGCTGATGGCATGCAGCGCGATGATCTCGGGGATGGCCTCCAGCTGCCGGTTCAGCCGCGCCGTCAGCCGCTGCCGGGTGGTGATCAGCACATGCGCGCGCATGCGCCCGCGGCGGTAGCGCTCGGCCAGCACCACCGTATAGCCGCGGATGATGCCCTCGGCGCGCAGCCGGGCCATGCGGCTTTGCACCGTCGAGCGCGATACATCCAGCAGGCGGGCCAGCTCGCTGACGCTGGTGCGGGCATCGGCGCGCAGGGCATTGAGCAGGCGTTGGTCGAGGCTGTTCATCACTTTGCAAGGCGTTCCTGTCAGATTGACAGCATAACCGGGCGAATTCGCCAAATCTGCCCCTACAAATCGGCGGCCTGGGCGCCTTACACTGCCTGTCCCGGCGTCGTGCAGGCGCCGGCCCACTCCTATATCCAAGCGAAGACGCCGATGACTGCGATCACCCGCGACCTCTTTGACGAGGTCATGTGCCCGAATTACAACCCGGCCGCCGTGCTGCCCGTGCGCGGGGAGGGCTCGCGCCTGTGGGACCAGCAGGGCCGCGAGTACATCGACTTTGCCGGCGGCATCGCCGTCAATGCGCTGGGCCATGCCCACCCCGAGCTGGTGGCCGCGCTGGAAGAGCAGGGCCGCAAGCTGTGGCACCTGTCCAATGTGTACACCAACGAGCCGGCGCTGCAGCTGGCCGCGGACCTGGTGGCGGCCAGCTTCGCCGACAAGGTCTATTTCGCCAACTCCGGCGCCGAGGCCAACGAGGCCGCGCTGAAGCTGGCGCGGCGCTGGGCGGTCGAGCACCACGGCGAGGACAAGGCCGAGATCATCTCCTGCGAGAAAAGCTTTCACGGCCGCACCTTCTTCACCGTCACCGTGGGCGGCCAGCCGGCCTATTCCGAGGGCTTCGGCCCCAAGCCGGGCGCGGTTAGCCATGTGCCCTTCAACGACCTGGACGCGCTGGCGGCCAAGATCTCGTCGCGCACCTGCGCGGTGATGCTCGAGCCGCTGCAGGGCGAGGGCGGCGTCAAGCCGGCCGCGCCCGGTTACCTGGAAGGCGTGCGCAAGCTGTGCGACGAGCACGACGCGCTGCTGATCCTGGACGAGGTGCAAAGCGGCGTGGGCCGCACCGGCAAGCTGTACGCGCATGAGCATGCCGGCATCGACCCGGACATCCTGACCACCGCCAAGGCCCTGGGCGGCGGCTTCCCCATCGGCGCCATGCTGACCACCGACCGCATCGCGCCCAGCCTGAAGGTGGGCACCCACGGCAGCACCTACGGCGGCAACCCGCTGGCCTGCGCCGTGGCCGGGCGTGTGCTGTCGATCATCAAGCAGCCGGAGTTCCTGGCCGGCGTGCGCGAGCGCGAGGGCTGGTTCCGCGAGGGCCTGGAGGCGATCAACGCCCGCTACGAGGTCTTCGCCGAAATCCGCGGCCAGGGCCTGCTGCTTGGCGCGCAGATGGCGCCGCGGCTGGCCGGGCGGGCACGCGAGCTGCTCAATGCCGGCGTCGAGCACGGCGTGATGACGCTGGTGGCGGGCCCGGACGTGCTGCGCTTCGCCCCGGCCCTGAACATCAGCCAGGACGAGGCCCGCCAGGGCCTGGAGCGCCTGGAGCGCGCGGTGGCGGCCTGGGTGGCCGCGGCCGACGCGGCCTGAGGCGCATAGCGCCGCGGAGCCCCCCATGGACCTGATGCGCATCCGGCCGATCCGGGCCTCGGATTACCCCTCGCTGCACCGCTTCGCGCTGGAGTCGGGGCATGGCTTCACCTCGCTGCCCAAGAACGAGGACTACCTGCGCCGACGCATCGCCCGCTCGGAGGAGGCCTTCGCCCAGCCCGGCGAACACGGCGGCGCGGCCGGCTATCTCTTTGTCATGGAGGACGTGGCCAGCCGCCAGGTGGTGGGCACCACCGGCATCGAGGCCCGGGTGGGGCTGGACGACGCCTTTTACCACTACCACCTGTCGAAGGTGGTGCACACCTCGCGCGAGCTGGGCATTTACAACACGGTCGACGTGCTGACGCTGTGCAATGACTACACCGGCGCCTCGGAGCTGTGCACGCTGTTCCTGACCGAGGCGGCGCGGGCGCGGCAGAACGGCCACCTGCTGTCGCGCTGTCGCTTTCTGTTCATGGCCGAGCACCCGCAGCGCTTTGCCCAGCAGGTCATCGCCGAGCTGCGCGGCGTCAGCGACCCCTCCGGCCGCTCGCCCTTCTGGACCTGGCTGCAAAAGCACTTCTTCTCGATGGATCTGGCCGATGCGATCCACCGCGTGGGCCTGGGGCAGAAGTCCTTCATCGCCGAGCTGATGCCGCATTACCCGATTTACGTCAGCCTGCTCGATGAGGCCGCCCAGGCGGTGATCGGCGAGGTACACCCGCAAACGGCGCCGGCGCGGCGCCTGCTGGAAAAGGAGGGCTTCATGTTCCGCGGCTATGTCGACCCCTTCGATGCCGGCCCCAGCGTCGAGGCCTACCGCCAGAACATCCGCAGCGTGCGCAACGCCCGCCGCTATGCGCTGGCCGCCGACAACGGCGTGGCCGCCGACAGCCCCAGTTATCTGATTGCCAACACCGCGGTGGGCACCTTCCGCGCCACCGTGGCCCCGGCCCGCCTCAACGCGGACACCGACACGCTGGCCGTCGACGCGGCCGTGCTGCGCGCGCTCGAGCTGCAATCGGGCGACGCGGTGCGGGCGGTCGCGGTCTAGGAGATCAAGACATGAGTCATTACATCGACGGCGAATGGCGCGAAGGCGACGGCCCGCGCTTTGATTCCACCGACCCGGCCCGCGGCCGCACGCTGTGGAGCGGACATGGTGCCGGCCCGGCGCAGGTCGAGGCCGCGCTGCGTGCCGCCCGCGCCGCCTTCCCGGCCTGGGCGGCCCGGCCGCTGGCCGAGCGCCGCGCCTGCGTCGAGGCCTTCGGCGCGCAGCTGGAGGCCGCGGCGGAGCAGCTGACGGCGACGCTGGCCGAGGAGGTCGGCAAGCCGCTGTGGGAGGCCCGTACCGAGGTCGCCGCGATGCGCGCCAAGATCGGCCTGTCCGCGCAGGCGCTGGACGAGCGCGCCGGCAGCCGCAGCACCGACACGGCCAGCGGCCGCGCCGTGCTGCGCCACCGCCCGCACGGCGTGCTGGCCGTGTTCGGCCCCTACAACTTCCCCGGCCACCTGCCCAACGGCCACATCGTGCCGGCGCTGCTGGCCGGCAACACCGTCGTGTTCAAGCCCAGCGAGCTGACCCCGGCCGTGGCCGAGGCCATGCTGCGGCTGTGGGAGGCCGCGGGTCTGCCCGCCGGCGTGCTGAACATGCTGCAGGGCGGGGCCGAGACCGGCCGCCTGCTGGCCGGCCATGCGCAGATCGACGGCCTGCTGTTCACCGGCAGCTCGACCACCGGCAAGCTGCTGCACGCCCAGTTCGGCGGCCAGCCGGGCAAGCTGCTGGCGCTGGAAATGGGCGGCAACAACCCGCTGATTGTCGACGCCGTTGACGATGTGGACGGCGCGCTGCACGCCATCGTGCAGTCGGCCTTCATCACCTCCGGCCAGCGCTGCACCTGCGCGCGCCGGCTGTTCCTGCCGCAGGGCGCGCAGGGCGATGCGCTGCTCGAGCGCCTGGTCGGCGTGACCGAGGCGCTGCAGATCGGCGCCTGGGACGCCGAGCCACAGCCCTACATGGGCCCGGTGATCTCGGCGCGGGCCGCGCAGCACATGCTGGCGGCGCAGAACGCGCTGCGCGAGGCCGGTGCCACGCCGCTGCTGGAGCTGCGCCGTCTGGATGCCGACAGCGGTTTTGTGCGCCCCGGCATCATCGACGTCAGCGCGCTGGGCACGCAGCTGCCGGATGAGGAGGACTTCGGCCCCCTGCTCAAGGTCATCCGCTACAGCGACTTCGACGCTGCCATCGAGGCCGCCAACGCCACCCGCTTTGGTCTGGCCGCCGGCTACCTGGGCGAGGACGAGGGCCGCTGGCAGCATTTCCTGGCGCGCATCCGCGCCGGCATCGTCAACTGGAACGGCCCCACCACCGGCGCCGCCGGCACCGCGCCCTTCGGCGGCGTGGGCGATTCGGGCAATTTGCGCCCCAGCGCCTGGTACGCCGCCGACTACTGCGCCTACCCGGTGGCCTCGGTCGAAACGCCCACGCTGCGCCGCCCCGAATCGCTGAGCCCGGGGCTGACGCTGTGAGCGCCGCGATGACGCCCGAGGCCTTCTTCGCCGCGCTGTGGCGCGACTACCTGCCGCTGGCGCCCTCGGCCGAGCGGGTGCATGCCGTGCTGGGCGGCGGCGCGCCGATCATCAACGACCACATCGCGCTGCGCACCTTCGCCGACCCGCGCATCGGCCTGGAGGCGCTCGAGCCGCACTTTCTGGCCATGGGTTTCGCCGTCGGCGACCACTACCGCTTCCAGGCCAAGAAGCTGCGCGCGCGCTACTACCGCCACCCCGACCCCACGGTGCCGAAGATCTTCATCAGCGAGCTTTTGCTGGACGAGTGCTCGGACGCGCTGCGCGCGACCGTGGCGCCGCTGATCGACGCGATCCCGGACGCGGCCCCCGCCGACCCCTTGTTCGTCAGCTCGGGCCGCCACTGGTCGGTGCCGCAGGCCACCTACGAGGCGTTGCTGGCCGAGAGCGAATACGCCGCCTGGCTGGCCGCCATCGGCTTTCGCGCCAACCACTTCACCGTCAGCGTGAACCAGCTGCCTGGCTATGACTCGGTGGCCCAGGTCAACGCCAAGCTGCAGGCCGAGGGCTTTGCGCTGAACGCGTCCGGCGGCCTGATCAAGGGCTCGCCGGAGGTGATGCTGGAGCAGTCGGCCACGCTGGCCGACCGCGTGCCGGTGGACTTCGCCGACGGCGTGCAAACGATCCCCGGCTGCTTTTATGAGTTCGCCTATCGCTACCCGCAGGCGGACGGGCAGCTCTACCAGGGCTTCGTCGAGGCCTCGGCGGACAAGATTTTCGAAAGCACGGACGCGCGCTGATGGCGCTGGATCCGGCCATCGCCCGCGCGGCCCGCGACTTCGTCGCCCGGCGCCAGGCGCAGATGCGCGAGCGCACCATTGCGCTGGCGCAGATCAACTCCGGCAGCTTCAACGCCGAGGGCGTCAACCGCGTGCGCGAGGCGCTGGCCGAGATGTTTGCCGAGCTGGGCGCGCAGGCCGAGGTGCTGCCGGTCGAGCCCTGGCAGGCGCTGGGCGACGACGGCCAGATGCAGACCCGCCCGCTGGGCGACGCGCTGCGCCTGCGCAAGCGGCCCGAGGCGCCCTTGCAGGTCTTTTTGTGCGGGCACATGGACACGGTCTTCGCCGCCGACCACCCCTTCCAGCAGGTGCGCGAGCTCGACGCCGACACGCTCAACGGCCCCGGCGTCGCCGACCTCAAGGGCGGGCTGGTGCTGATGCAAACGGCGCTGGCCGCGCTGGAGGCCAGCCCGCTGGCCGAACACATTGGCTGGGAGGTATTGCTGAACCCGGACGAGGAGATCGGCTCGCAGTCCTCGGCGCCGCTGATTGCGGAGGCCGCCGAGCGCTGCCACGTGGGCCTGATCTACGAGCCCAGCTTCCCCGATGGCCACCTGGCCGGGGCGCGCAAGGGCTCGGGCAACTTCGCGCTGCTGGCGCGCGGCCGCGCGGCGCATGCCGGGCGCGAGCACCACCTGGGGCGCAATGCCATCCGCCTGCTGGCCGAGGCGACGGCGGCCATCGACGACCTCAACGGCCAGCGCGAGGGTGTGACCTTCAACCCCGGCTTCGTGCACGGCGGCGGGGCCACCAACATCGTGCCGGACACGGCGATGATGCGCTTCAACGTGCGCCTGCCGCGGCCGGAGGATGCCGACTGGGTGCAGGGCGAGCTGGAGCGCATCGTGGCCGGCTTCGACGCCCGCGAGGGCTATGCGCTGGAGCTGCATGGCGGCTTTACCCGCATGCCCAAGATCCTGTCGCCGGCCAATGAGCGCCTGTTCGCGCTGGCGCAGGACTGCGGCCGCGAACTGGGCCTGGCGCTGGAGCACCTGCCCACCGGCGGCTGCTGCGATGGCAACAACCTGGCCGCCGCCGGCGTGCCCAACATCGACACGCTGGGCGTGCATGGCGGCGCGATCCATTCCGCCAAGGAGTGGATGCGGGTGTCCAGCCTGACCGAGCGCGGCCAGCTCTCGGCCCTGCTGCTGCTACGCCTCGCCGCCGGCGAATGGCGGCCCTGAGGGCCCGCGCTTGAGCACGCCCGCGCAGCCGTTGGCGGACGAGGCGGCCATTCTGGCCGCCTTGCGCGAGGCGCTGGGCGAGGCGGCCGTGGCCACCGATGCGGACACCTGCGCGGCCTATGGCCTCGACCGCAGCACCCGCTGGCAGGCCGACCCGCTGTGCGTGCTGCGGCCGCAATCGGTCGCGCAGGTGCAGAGCATCGTGCGCCTGGCGCGGCGGCTGCGCTTTGCCATCGTGCCCTCCGGCGGCCGTACCGGCCTGGCCGGCGGCGCCGTGGCCGCGCGCCGCGAGGTGCTGCTGTCGCTGGAGCGCATGCGCAAGCTGCACCCGGTGGACCGGGTCGAGCGCTGCATCCGCGTCGAGGCCGGCGCGGCCATTGGCCAGGTGCAGCAGGCCGCGGCGGAGGCCGGCCTGTATTACCCGGTGGACTGGGCGGCGGCCGGCTCGGCCCAGGTGGGCGGCAGCCTGGCCACCAACGCCGGCGGCGTGCACGTGATCCGCTACGGCATGACCCGCGACTGGGTGCGCGGCCTGCGCGTGGTGACCGGCCACGGCGAACTGATCGACTGCCAGCGCGACCTGATCAAGAACAACAGCGGCTACGACCTGCGCCACCTGATGATCGGCTCGGAGGGGACGCTGGGCATCATTGTCGAGGCCACGCTCGCGCTGACCGCGCCGCCACAGGACCCGGGCGTGGCGTTGCTAGCGCTGCCCGACCTGCCGGCCGCGCTGCGGGTCTACGAACGCGCCCGCGAAGGGCTGCCGCTGAGCGCCTGCGAATTCTTCACCGCCAGCGCGCTGGCCCGGGTGCAGCAGCGCATGCAGTTGCCCCCGCCCTTTGCCGAGGCGGCGCCCGCGTATTTGCTGCTGGAGTGGACCCAGGCCGAGGCCCACACCGATGCGGCCGAGGCGCTGTTCGCCGACTGCTTCGAGGCGGGCACGGCGGTGGATGGCGCGCTGGCACAGTCCGGGGCGCAGGCGCAGGCGCTGTGGCGTTACCGCGAGGACATCTCAGAGGCGCTGGCGCCCGAGGCGCCCTACAAGAACGATGTCTCGGTGCGCGCCGCGCGGCTGCCCGAGTTCGTTGCCCGCATCGAGCAGGACCTGGCCGCCGACTTCCCGGCGCTGGAGCTGGTCTGCTTTGGCCACCTGGGCGACGGCAACCTGCATCTGAACCTGCTGCCCCGCGCGGCGCTCGCGCCGCAGGACTGGGCCGCGCAGAGCGCGCAGGCCGGCGCGCTGGTGGCGCGGCGGCTGGAGGATTACGCCGGCAGCGTCTCCGCCGAGCACGGCATCGGCCTGCTCAAGCGCGAGCAGCTGGGCCACAGCCGCAGCGCGCATGAGGTGGAACTGATGCGGGGCATCAAGGCCGCCTTTGACCCCGACCAGGTGTTGAACCCGGGCAAGATTTTCCCCGTCGCCGACTAGGGCGCCGCGGGCTCACACTCGCGGAGCAGGGATCGCGCACCGGGGCGCGCGGACCAGGAATCGCGGGCCGGCGAGCACGGGCCGGCCGGCGCCGGCGCCGACTAGGGCCGCAGCAGGTGCCGGTAGGTGCCGGGCGCCTCGGCCTCGCTCAGCGCCAGCAGGCGCGCGGCCACCTCCTCGGCGCGCACCGCGCGGTAGGGCCGCAGCGGCCCGCGCAGCAGCGGGTGCAGCAGGGGCATCAACCTCTGCGCCAGCGCCTCGCCGGGCCGCCGCTCATCGCGCGGACCCAACAGCAGCGAGGGCTGCACGATGTCCAGGCGGGGGAAGCGCAGCGCTTCCAGGCCGGCATCGGCCTCGCCCTTGACGCGCGAATAGGCCGCGAAGGCCTCCGGCCGGGCACCCAGTGCCGACACCTGCAGCCATTGTGTGGCCCCGGCCGCACGGGCCCGCCGCGCCAGCGTCAGCACCAGGTCGCGGTCCACCGCGGCAAAGGCCTCGCGCGAGCCGGCCTGCTTGCGGGTGGTGCCCAAGGCGCAAATGACACTGTCAAGGTCATCGAAAAGCGCATCGGGGGCCTGCGCCAGATTGTCGACGCAGGTCCAGCTCTCCTGCGGCAGCGGATTGTCAGTTCGCCGTGCGAGCACCCGCAAAGGGGCCCCACAGGCGTCGAATTGCTGACGCAGGGCGCGTCCGACCAGGCCGGTGGCGCCGATAAGCAGACGGTTTTTTGACATGGGCGGGCGTATCACTGGCCGTGAGATCGCACGGAGTGTGCAACATTGAGCCTTTCCAGTCCCCTTTGGCTACAGCACTGGCTGCAAGGCCGTCGCGGCGGGCGTAGAGTGCGCGCCATGGACAGAGCCTTCGAGCGCGGTGCCGAGCAGGCCCCCTGCACCCGCCAGCTACAGCGCGGCCTCAAACGGCTGCGTTTTGACGACCCGGCCCTGGAGGCCGAGTTCCGGCGCCGCTACATCGACCTGCACATCGGCCGCATCCGCGCGGCCATTGTCCTGGCCGTGCTGCTGGTGCTGATGGTGTCGGCCCTGGACCTGCTGACCGCGCCGGCGCCGGTGCGCATGTCGGTGTTTGTCGAAAAGCTCACGCTGCTGCTGCCGCTGCCGCTGGCCACGCTGTGGATCAGCTACCACCCGCGCTTTTATCACCATGTGAACTGGGCGATGTTCGCGGCCATCGCGACCTCGGGTTTCGTCTTTGCGGCCGTGCACATCCGCGCCGGGCTGGCCGGGCACACGCTGCCTTATGACTCGCTGCTGCTGCTGGTCGTCTTTGCCTACTTTCTCTCTTCGCTACTGTGGCCGGCCTGCGTCATCGCGGCCCTGCTGGTCACGCTGGCGGCGATGGCCAGTGATGTCGCGGTGGGCCTGGAGGGCGCGCAGCTGACCTACCACGGTCTGCACCTCGTGGCGGTCAACCTGATCGGCATGGTCGGCAGCTACATGCTGGAACGGGTCAGCCGGCTGGATTACCTGCACGCCGGCAGCGCCTCGGAGATGGCCGACATCGACCGCGTGACCAGCCTGCGCAGCGCGACCAGCTTCGAGCGCCGCCTGGAGCGCTGGTGGCGCAAGGGCCAGCAACGCGGCACACGCGTGGGCCTGATGCTGGTCGATATCGATTACTTCCGCCGCTTTGACCAGAGCTGCGGCCACTTTGCCGCCGAGCGCGCCTTGCGGGCCATCGCCCAGTCGATTCAGGGCCTGCGCAGCACCCGCGAGTGCTTCCTGGCGCGCATGGACGACGACGGCTTTGGCGTCATCATGCGCGACGCCAGCGGCGACGCGCTGCAACAGCTGGCCGAGGAGATTCGCGAGGCCGTGGGCCGGCTGCATGTGCAGCACCCCGATTCGCCGATTGCCTCCGAGCTGACCGTCACCATCGCCGGCCGCGTGCTGCAGCCGGCGGAGGGTCACGGCGCCGATGCGGCCTTCGAGCAGGTCCGCGCGGACCTGAACCACCTCAAGCGCTGCAACCGCAACCGCATCTGGATCGAAGAGTCCTACCTGCCCAGCGAGCTGCCCGACAAGGTCACGCCGCTGCGCCGGCAGCAGACGCCGAGCTAGCTCGCCAGCACCTCCTGCGGCAGGCTTTCGATGCCGCCCTTCAGGTAGTAGGCGTCCAGGCCCTGCTTGCGCAGCAGGGCCGCGATGACCGGCGAATCGTGGCGCGTGGCGCACACGACGACGATCGGACGCTCGGGCTCGTCAAAGCGCAGCAACTTGGCGCGAATCACCGGGTGCGGGATGCGCACCGCGTCGCGCAGTTGCCGCGCCGGGAATTCGTTGGGCATGCGCACATCCAGCCATTGCCCATTGATCGCGACCTTGTTCAACGCCGCCTTCAGGCCCAGGGGCCGAGCCAGCTCCGGCTTGATTAAGGTGCGAAAGTCGTCGCCGTCCAGCGCCATGACCAGCCCGTCGCTGAGCATGCGCACGGTCGCATTGCGCGGCAGGTTGGAGATCAGCGCGTCCTCGCCGACGGCGCCGCCGATGCCGTAGGCGTTGACCCGCACCCAGCGCCCGTGCCGCGTGTCCAGCTTGACCACCTCGGCCTCGCCCTCGGCGATCACCAGAAAGTCCTCGGCCGGCTCGCCCTGTTCGACCAGGATGTCGCCCGCGCTGACCCGCCGCGGCGACATGCGCGCAAAGACCGCCTGCAACACGCCCGCGGGCAGGCGCCCATAGCCCGGCGTGGCCAGGAAGGCCTGCTGCCAGTTGTTGATGGCAAAGCCCAGGTCGGGCGGGGGCTCGGCGCCGGGTCGTGAAACGGGTCGCTGTGGCGCCGCCCGGCTGCGTTCGTCGTGCGGCCGGCGGCTGCTGCCGTGGTGCGCGGGTGCCCGCGGCGGCGTGCCGTGGCCGCGCTGCATCAGGGCATTGAGTCGCTCGCGGTCCACCGCCAGCAGCTCGCAGTCGCTCAGCGCGAAGGCCCGCTCCAGCGCCGGAATCACGAAGGGCAGGGGGATCGATTCGCCGCCCGAGGCCGGCGCGACCGTGGTGAACTCGCTTTCCTCGGCATTGACCAGTTGCATCGAGCCGTCGAGGACATAGAAGTACTCGGCCGGCGCATCGCCAATGCTGTAGAGCCCCCGACCCTGGCGCAGCGCGGTACGGCGCAGGCCGGGTTGCAACTCCGCCAGCTCGCTCGCGCCGAGCTTGTTCAGCGGGTAGATATTGCGCAGCAGTTCCGCGTCGATGGACGTCGTCATGCCCCGGTCTCCTCCACGCACGACGTCGCTGATCATCGCACAGCGGCTGCGCGGGGAAAAAAAAGGGCCCGTGCTCGGGCCGAGCCCAGCCGAGCTGGGCCGGGTTGGGCCAGGCCGGGCTGCGCTGGGCCGTGTTGGGCTGGGCCGGGTTGGGCCAGGCGGGGTGCGCTGGGCTGGGCCGGGCTGGGCCGGGCCGGGTTGGCGCCGGCGCTTAGGCCAGGACTTTGGAGTCGGCGCGGCGCAGCGAGGTGGCCAGTTCGCGCAGCAGGGATTCGGTGTCCTCCCAGCCCAGGCAGGCATCGGTGATGCTCTGGCCGTAGGTCTCGGGCGCGTTCTGCCGGCCGCCCACCAGGTGGCTCTCCAGCATCAGACCGACGATGCGGTCGTCGCCGCCCACGCGGCGGGCCACGCAATCACGGGCCACCTGCGGCTGCATCTCGGGCTTCTTGCCGGAGTTGGCATGGCTGCAGTCGATCATGACCTGCTCGGGCAGGTCGGCCTTGGCCAGCAGGGCGCAGGTCTCGTCGACCGCGGCCGCGTCGTAGTTCGGGCCGTCGGCGCCGCCGCGCAGGATCACGTGGGTGTGCTCATTGCCGGTGGTCTCGAAAATCGACACGACGCCGGTCTTGGTCAGCGACAGGAAGCGGTGCGGGTTGCGCGCCGAGGTGATGGCGTCCACCGCCACGCGGATGCTGCCCGCGGTGCCGTTCTTGAAGCCGACCGGGCAGGAGAGGCCGGAGGCCATTTCGCGGTGCAGCTGCGACTCGGTGGTGCGCGCGCCGATGGCGCCCCAGGACACGAGGTCGGCCAGGTACTGCGGCGTCAGGATGTCCAGGTATTCGACCCCGGCCGGCATGCCCATCGTGTTCAGGTCGGACAAGAGCTGGCGCGCCGTGCGCAGGCCGTGGTCGATATCGAAGCTGTCGTCGATGTGCGGGTCGTTGATCAGGCCCTTCCAGCCCACGGTCGTGCGCGGCTTTTCGAAATACACGCGCATGACAATCAGCAGCGTGTCCTGCACCTCTTCGCGCAGCGTCTTGAGGCGCTGGGCGTAGTCCAGCGCGGCCTTGGGGTCGTGCACCGAGCAGGGGCCGACGATCAGCAGCATCCGCGAATCCTCGCCGCTGAGCACGCGGCCGATTTCTTCGCGCGTGCGCACGACGGTGGCCGCGGCCGCTTCGGTCAGCGGGACGGCCTGCTCGATGGCCGCCGGTGTGGCCACCGGGCGGATCGAGGCGATGCGGGTATTGTCGAGACGTTGCATGGTCGGGGCGAATCCGGTCCGGGCACTGCGGGCAAGCCCGCAAGCATAGCCCGCCAGCGCCGGCCCCGTCAGGCGGAGCCGCCGGCGGGCCGGCCAGCGCCCATGCCGGGCGGCGCATGCCGCGCCGGCTTGCAAGGGCGGCGCCAAGCGCCAATGATGTCGGCCTCACTTGCCCCGCCTCGCCGCATGCGCCACCTCCGCTCCTGCCCGACTCTTGCCCCCGTCTCGGCCCCGGCCACGGCCCTGGCCCCGGCCGCCACGGCCCGCACCGCGTTGCCCCGGCCCTGGGCCGTGTTCCGCCTGCCGGCGCCGGCGCGGGCCGCGGCCATGGCTGCGTCGATGGTCCTGTGTGCCGGCCCGCTGGCCGCGCAGCCCGAGCGCAGCCCGGCGCCCGAGGGGGCCTATGCCTATTTCATCTCGCCGGCGCACGGCGAGACCGTGGCGCAGAGCTTCACGGTGCGTTTCGGCCTGGAGGGCATGGGCGTCGCCCCGGCCGGGGTCGAGCGCGCCAATACCGGCCACCATCATCTGCTGATCAACCTCGAGGAGCCGCCGCGGATGGACCGGCCGCTGCCGGCCAACGATCAGGTGCAGCATTTCGGTGGCGGGCAGACGCAGACCACGCTGCGCCTGGAGCCGGGGCAGCACACGCTGCAACTGCTGCTGGGCGACCACACCCACACGCCGCATGCGCCGCCGGTGCTCTCCGAGAAGATCACGATCACCGTGCGGCCGGACCCGGTGCCCGAGGACGACGAGAAGGGCGGCAAGCTGCCGCGCCTGTTCTGATGCGGCCCTGCGTGCAACCCGCCCGGCGCGGCGCCGCGTGGCGCGTGCGCCCGCTTGCGGCGGGGCTGCTGGCGCTGCCGCTGTGGGCAACGCCGGCCTTGGCGCTGGACTACCCGGAGGCCCCGCGCGGCGATGTGGTCGACGACTATCACGGCACCGCCGTCGCCGACCCCTACCGCTGGCTGGAGGACACGGACAGCGCGCAAACGCGGGCCTGGGTGCAGGCGCAGCAGGCGCTGGCCGCGGACTATCTCGAAGAGCTGCCCGGCCGCGCCGCGGTCGAGTCGCAGCTGCGCCAGATCTGGGATCGGCCGCGCCAGGGCCTGCCGCAAACCGTTGCTGAGCGGCGCTATTTCCTGTTCAACGACGGCCTGTTGCCGCAGCCGCTGCTGTTGGTCGAGCCGGTCGGCGGCGGCGCGCGCGAGGTGGTGCTGGACATCAACCGCAAGTCGGCCGACGGCGGGGTGGCGCTGAAGCGCTGGCGGGTGGACCCGCGCGGGCGCTACCTGGCCTATGGGCTAACCGAGGCCGGCGAGGACTGGACCCGCATCCGCATCCGCGACCTGGCCAGCGGCCGCGACCTGGGCGAGGAGCTGCGCCACGTCAAGTTCTCGAACATCGCCTGGACGGCCGACGGCGAGGGCTTTTTCTATTCGCGCTACCCGGCGCGCGAGGGCACCTTTGACGCGCTGGCCGATCAGGCCGTCTGGTATCACCGCGTCGGCTCGCCGCAGTCGGCCGACGTGCGCGTCTACGCCAACCCCAAGCAGCCGCAGCACGGCTATTGGGCCGAGGTCGACGCCTCGGGCCGCTGGCTGCTGATCAGCGTGCGCGAGGGCGCCTCCGACGCCAACCGGTTGCTGCTGCGCGATTTGCGCGATGGCCAGGACCCCGAACTCTTCGGCCCGACGCGCACCCTGGTGGGCAGCTTCGCGCACCGCCAGGAGCCGATCGGCGTGCTCGATGACGAGCTCTATGTCATCACCACGGCGGATGCGCCGCGCGGGCGGGTGCGCGCGCTGCTGCTGACCGACCCGCAGGCGCAGTGGGTGGAGGTCGTGCCGCAGTCGCAGGACACGCTGCAGAACGCCGTGCTGGCCGGGGGGCTGCTGATCGTGCACACGCTGCGCGATGCGGCCTCGCAGCTCGCGGCCTACACGCCGATCGGCGAGCCGCGCTTCGACCTGACCCCGCCGGGCCTCGCGGTCATCGACGGGCTGGCCGCCGAGGCCGGGCGCCGCGAGGTCTTTTACCGGCGCTCGGCGCTGGTCGAGCCCGACGCGGTCTGGCGCGCGGACCTGGCCACCGGCGACAGCGGCGCCTGGCAGCAGGCCACCTTCGACTTCCCGGTTGCGGATTTTGTCACCGAGCGTCTGCAGGCCACCTCGGCCGACGGCACGCCGGTGCCCTATTTCCTGGCCCGGGCACGCACGGCCCAGCCCGACCAGCCGCGGCCGACCTGGCTCTATGGCTATGGCGGTTTCAATATTCCGATTACGCCCGAATTCCGGGTCACGGCGCCGCTGTGGCTGCGCGCCGGCGGCATCTACGTGCTGGCCAACCTGCGTGGCGGCGGCGAGTTTGGCAAGGCCTGGCATGAGGCGGGCACCAAGCAGAACAAGCAGAGGGTCTTTGACGACTTCATCGCGGTGGCCGAGGACCTGATCGCGCGCGGCTGGGCCAGCCCGGACACGCTGGCGATTCATGGCCGCAGCAATGGCGGCCTGCTGGTCGGCGCGGTGGTGAACCAGCGTCCCGAGCTTTACGGCGCCGCGTTGGCCGGCGTGGGCGTGATGGACATGCTGCGCTTTCACCGCTTCACCATCGGCTGGGCCTGGACCGGTGACTACGGCAGCAGCGAGGACCCGGCGCAGTTCCGCGCGCTGCGGGCCTATTCGCCCTACCACAACGTGCGTCGCGGCCGGGACTACCCGCCGCTGCTGGCCTACACGGCCGACCACGACGACCGCGTGGTGCCCGGGCACAGCTACAAGTACATGGCGGCCCTGCAACACGCCGACACCGGCGCGGCGCCGAAGCTGCTGCGGATCGAAAGCCGCGGCGGGCATGGGGCCGGCAAACCCACGGCGGCGCGCATCGCCGAGGCGCGGGACCTGCTGCTTTTCGCCGGCTATCACACCGGGCTAGAATGGCCGCGCACGGCCTCGGAGACGCGCTGGCAGCGTCTGACGGGGCGTTAGTCGCCAGGGCGCCCGCAACGGGCCCCGGCGGCGCGAGGACCAAAAACCAGCCGCAGAGGGAACTGCGGGAGCGAGAGAACCATGAACAAGCCCCTGATCACCGGGCTGGCGCTGGGCGCCGGCCTGCTGCTGTCCGCCTGCAGCGATGGCGGCCGTGATGCCGCCGCCGCCGTCAACAGCCGCGCCGCGGCCGACACGCAGGCCACCCGTGCGGCCGGCGCCCCCCGCGTCAGCGTTGCGGTGCTGGATTCGGGCATCAATGTCTACCACGCCTATTTCCACGCCGGCTCGCCGATCTACCCGGACAGCGCGCCGTCGAGCGTGACCCCCGAGGTGCTGGAGGCCTTTGGCATCGGCGAGCGCAACACGATCCGCCTGACCCGCACGGGCAACTTCCTGATCGATTTCGAGGCCGACCGCGAGATCTGGGAGAACATCCGCCCCTTCCAGTTCTATTGGTTCGAAGGCACCAACATCATCGCCAGCACCGACCAGGTGGGCGACATCGCCGCCGGCATCTACCCGATCCTGCCGGACAACGACGACGACACCCACGGCGTGGGCACCAGCGCCGCCGTGCTGACGGCCAACCCGGACGCGATCCTGGTTTTCATCGAGCCCAACAGCTACGGCTCGATCGAATCGCACCGCCTGGCCTTTACCCACCCCGAGATCGACATGGTCTCGACCAGCTACGGCGCCTCGCTGGCGCTGGGCCTGCTGCCGATCCCGGAGACCGAGAACTTCGAGTTCAGCTACGAGGGCGTCGTGGGGCAGGGCAAGCTGCACTTCTCGTCTTCGGGCAACGGCCCCGGGCTCTCGCCGCTGCGCGCCGGCGCCGGCCCCTGGTGGAGCCTGGGAATTTCCGGCAGCGAGGAGGACACCTCCAATGGCCGCACCGCGCTGTCCGGCGTGTTCCCGGACTTCGTGGCCGACTACACCCAGGACCTGCCCTATTGCGCGGTGTGCCAGGACGGCCTGCGTCAGGTGGGTGGCACCAGCTTCTCGACCCCGCGCGCCGCCGGCGTGGCTTCGCGCGTGCTGCTGGAGGCGCGCCGCGCCGCCGACCACCGCGGCGCCGTGCAAACGATCGACGGCACGCCCTTCATGGTGGCCGCCAACGGCGTGTTCATCACCAACTGGCAGCTGCGCCGCGCGCTGGAAGAGGCCGCCTGGATTCCGCCCACCGGCGACTATGACCCGGTCGAGGGCGTGCTGGATATCGGCGGGCTGCCCTTCGTGCCCGGCGCCGAATGGCTGCAGCTGGGTTGGGGCGAGCTGACGGCCAACCTGGACAAGGGCGTGGTGGCCGAGGCCCTGGCGCAACTGGGCTTTGGCGAGCCCACGCGCAGCAAGCCGCAGGCCTTCTGCGATTTCCAGACGGCCTGGATCCGCACCCGCAAGCAGTACTGGGATGAGTTCGCGCCCGGCTCGGAGAGCGCCGGCGTGGCCACCGCCGACAACGACCCCTTCGAATACTGCGCCGCGAGTTTCTAGGCGCCGCGCCGACGGAAAAAAGCCGCCCGCGGGCGGCTTTTTTGTGGGTGGGGCCCCGGCGCGCCGCGCGCCTGACCCGCGCAGGGCGCCTGGCCCGTGCAGGGAGGCTGGCCCGCGCCGCGCGCCCCGTCCGGCGCGGCCCGCAAGTCGGGGCGCTGGCGGCTAGAAGTAGCGGGTCAGCTCCAGCTGCAGGTAGTCGTCATTGCGCACCGGGAAGAGGGTGGTGTCGCGCGGGTCGACATCGGTGAACAGCCGGGCCTCCAGCGCCAGCGCCAGCTCGCCGGACAGCCGCCGGCTGGCCTCGACGTTGATGAAGGCGCCGCCGTGGTCCAGGTCGAGCACCGCGCCGCCGAGCAGCGTGCTGCCGGCCACGTCGTTCAGCGCCAGGCGGCCGCCTATGAAGAGGTCATCCTGGAAGGGCGTGTTCGCCTGCGCGCCGCGTTCGTCCCAGAGATATTCGGCCAGCAGCCCCAGGTCGGCGGCGCTGCCGCGGATGCCGTACAGCGTGTACTCGAAGCCCCCGGTGGCCGCCGCGTAGGTGGTGTCGACGAAGCGCGGCGGCGTGCCGGGCTGCAGCGCCACGACGGCCGTGTCGGCATATAGCGCCTCCAGCTTGAACAGCCAGCCGCCGGCGGTGTACTGCGCGTCCAGGCTGCTTTGCTCAAGCAGGGGGTAGGCCGGGACGAGCTGCGTGGGCCGGCCTTCCTGGGTGAAGCCGGCGGGCAGCAGCAGCGGGTCGCGGGCCGTGCCGGAGAAGTGCGCCAGGCCGAAATCCAGCCCGCCAAAGTAGCCCTGCCAGCGCAGCGCCCAGTCGACGTGGGTCTCCTCGTCCTCCGACTCATAAAGCGGGTTGTCCTCGTCCACCGGCAGTGGCGTCGACAGCCGCGCCTCGGGGCCCAGGAACTCGCGTTCGCGGAAGTAGGGCAGCACGAAACCGATCAGCGAGCCATTGGGCACGCGGTAGCTGGCGCGCAGCATCGGCTGGCCCAGCTTGTCCTCGCCGTCCAGGTTTTCCAGCGTGTCGTCCTGGTTGATGATGTCGACTAGGTGCAGGATCTCGGTCTTGCCCCAGAAGACCTTGCTGATGCCCAGGCGCAGTTCGAGGTCGCCGAAGATGCCGTTCCAGTACAGCTCGCGCAGGTCGGCATGGGTGCGCGAATCGGCCTGCGGCGCGTAGCGGCCGAAGGGCGTGATGGTCAGGCTATGGTTGCGATCCTCGGACTCCCAGTACCACTCGGCCTGCAGCGACAGCGAGGCATCGGTGGATTCCTGCTCGGCGCGCGACACCACCTGCGGGTGCCAGCGCAGCTGCGCCGCGGCCTCGGCCTCGAAGGACTGGTAGGCCATCGCCGGGGCCAGGGGCGCCAGCAGCGCCGCGGCGAGAAAGGCGGCGCGGGCGGGTTTGGCAGCTTCCGTGCGCGTGGCGGCAGCTGGGGAGCCAGCGCTATGCCGCGGTGGCAGGCCGGTGGCGGTGTTGCGAGCAGGAGCGAGTGGGCTCATGGGCGTGTCTCGGTGCGGGGGCGCGGGGCCCGCGGTGTCTCCCCGGTGGCGCCGGGTCGGGCCGGGTGGGGCGGATTTGATGGGGCCGGGCGGCACCGGCCGGCAGGCCGGCGCGGCAACCTTGGCCGGGGGCGGCACGCGGGACCCGTGCAGGGCCCCGCGCGCCGGCGGCCGTCAGCTGCGGGCTTTAGCGCGCGCGCGCCAGGGCGGCCTGGTCGAAGTCGCGCTCCGACAGACCCTGGTCGAATTCGTACTCGGCGAAAGCCAGCGTGGTGGACTTGCCGGTCTGCAGGTTCTGCATCTCCATGCGCAGCGGGCGCCAGTGCTTGCCCTTGTACTGCTCGTAGTCGTGGAAGGTCAGCGTCTTCAGGTGGCTCTGCTTGCGGTCGTAGTAATCGACCTTGAGCGGGATGTAGCGCTCGGCGTCCATCCACACGATCTGCTTGGTGTAGCCGGAGTTGTCATCGGTGGGGTAGCGCTCGATGACGTAGACCGGCGTGCCCTCGTAGCTCTCGTCGCGCAGGTACTTATAGGTGTATTCCTCGACTTCCTGCGAGCTGATGTCCTCGTAGGCGAACTCGCTGCCCATGAAGGGGCCGGACTTGTTGTTCGAGGCGATGCGCTTGGTGCGCTTGAGCGCGGGCAGGTACAGCCACTGGTCGTCATTGCCGGTCTTGTGGCTGAAGGTCAGCAGCGCGGTGCCGCGCACGTCCTTGGGGTGGTCGAAGATGATCAGGCTCTTGTCGCCATCGTCGGCCACTTCCAGCGAGCGGTTGCGCATCTCGCGGGTGGACTCCTGACCCTGCTTGTTGCGCAGCGTCATCGTCAGCGTGGTCGTCGAGTCGCCCCAGCCTTCGTCACGGCGGTCGGCTTCCTCGGCGATTTCCAGGCCGCGGGCGGCGGCCTCGTCGGCCAGGGCGGGGGCCGCCAGGCCAAGGCCCAGGGCGGCGGCGAGCAGGATGTTATGCAGGGGCATGGGTGGTCTCCATGTCGGGGTTGGCAGGGGTGTCGGTGTCGGTCTTGCCCTGGCGGCGGCGCTCGATCAGCAGGATCAGCGGCGGCAGCAGGGCAAAGTCGGCAATCAGGGCCGTGGCGATGGCGATGGCCGTCAGCTGGCTCATGCCGTTGTTCGGCGTGAAGGCGCTGGTGGCCAGGATCAAAAAGCCGCAGATCAGGATGATCGAGGTCACCACCAGCGCCGTGCCCACCGTACGGAAGGCATAGGGGATAGCGTCCTCGGGGCTCATGCCCAGCTCGCGCCGGGCCCGCAGGTACTTGGCAAAGAAGTGGATGGTGTCATCGACGATGATGCCCATGACCATCCCCAGGCAAATCGACATCGTGAAGTTGATCGTGCCGTTGTATATGCCCCAGATGCCGAAGGCCATGCCCAGCGGCAGCAGGTTGGGGATCAGGCTCAGCAGGCCAAAGCGCAGGCTGCGCAGTGCGAAGATCAGCAGCACCGAGATGGCCGCCAGCGCGATGGGAATCGACCACATCATTGCGGTGATGTTGCGCTCGGCGATGTAGGCGAACATCACCGCCGGCGACACGCCCAGCGTGGCCATCTCCGGCGCGTTTTCCTGCAGCCATTCGTTGGACTGGCGCGACAGCTCGCGGGTCTGCTTGCTGGTCAGGTGCTCGGTCACGACGAAGAAGCGCGAGCCGTCCTTGTCGATGTTGATGGTGTTGGCCAGGTCCAGGCCGAAGGGCAGGCTGAACTCGTACAGCAACAGGTACTGCGCGGCCAGATCCTGCTGCTCGGGCAGCCGATACCAGCTCTCGTCGTCGCCGTGCATGTTCTTGTTCAGGCGCTTGAAGATGTCCGACAGCGAGGCCACATGCATGGTGCGCGGGTCTTCCAGCCACCACTGCTTGAAGGCCTCCAGCTTGGCCAGGTACTCGGGGTCGGCCACGCCGTTGGGGGCAGCCAGGTCGAACTCGAAGGTGTACAGGCCGGAGATGTTGTCGACGGCGAAGTCGGTGTCGGTGCGGAACTCGATGCGCGGGTCGAAATAGTGCGCGAAGAGGTCGTTGGTCTCGTTCTTGGGCAGCAGGGCCAGGATGCCCAGGCAGACGATGCTGGCCACGATCAGCAGCGGCGTGCGCCGGCGCACGGCAAAGCGGCCATAGGCTTCCAGCGCGCTGGCCAGGCGGTCCTTGCTGGCCGCGGGCACCCGGTGCGGGAAGATCGACATCAGCGCCGGCAGCGCCGTGACCGACACCGCCCAGGCCAGGATCACGCCCATCGCCGTGATGTTGCCCAGGTCGCGCAGCGGCGGCGAGTCGGTGATGTTGATGGCCAGAAAGCCCATCGCCGTGGTCACCGAGGTCATGAACACCGGCATGAAGTTGATCTTCAGCGCGTCGACCAGCGCATCGTCCTTGCTCATGCCCTGGCGCCGGTCGGCGAAATAGGTGACCAGGATGTGCACCGAGTCGGCTATGGCCAGCGTGGTGATGATCACCGGCGCGGCCACCGAGGGCGAGGTCAGCCCGATGCCGATCCAGCCGGCCAGGCCCATGGCGCCGGCCGCCGACAGGATGATCACCACCAGGCTGGCCAGCGTGCCGGCAATCGAGCGCAGCAGCAGGTACATGATGACGATCAGCGTCAGGTACATCAGCGGGTACAGCGTCTGGATGTCCGCCTGACTGGCCTCCGAGAAGGCATTGCTCATCATGTTGGAGCCGGTCATGTAGATGCTGTGGCCGGGGTACATCTCCAGCATCTCGTCGCGCAGGTCGCGGGCCGCCTGCACGGTGATCGGTAGCTCGCTGATGTCCTCTTCCGGGAACTCGGAGACCACGTTCAGCGCCACCACATGGCCACTGGGCGAGGTCAGCCGGTTCAGCAGCAACGGCTCGTTGACGGCGATCTCGCGGATGGCCGCCAGCTGCTGCGCATCCATCTGCGCGGCGCCGTCCACCAGGTCGCCCACCAGCAGGTCATCGCCCTGGGCCTGGGTGTGCTGGTAGTTGGTGATCGAGTCCACCCGGCGGGTGAAGGGCAGCGCCCAGGCCCGCTCGGTCATCTCCTCGACCAGCGCCAGCGTGCGCGCATTGAAGGCGTTATCGCCCTCGGGCGCCACGACATAGAGCACGCTGTCATTCTTGTTGTAGACGTTCTGCACCTTGTCGAAGGCGACCAGCTGCGGGTTCTCCTTGCCGAAGAACACGCGGTAGTCGGTCGAGAAGGTCAGGAACTGCGCGCCGTAGCCCATGCCCGCGATGGCGGCCACGGTGGCCGCCAGCACCAGCCAGCGGAAGCGGATGACGAAGCGCCCGTAGCGCTCCAGAAAACGGTTGAAGGATTCGGCCATCGGGGTTCTCCGGGCTCTACAGCGGCTTGCGGGCGGGGGCCCGCAGGTTGTTCAGGTACTGCTCCAGGCCGCGCATGCCGCCCTGGTAAAAGGTCTGGCTCTGGGCGCCCTTGGCCATGCCTATGCAGCCCTCGATGCCGGCGATGATGAAATCGGCAGTGCCTTGGGGGTCCACATCGGCACGGATGTCGCCTTCGGCCTGCCCGCGGGCAATGGCCGCGGCCACGCCCTGGCGCCAGTCCTCCAGGATGGCCTGCAGGCGGGCGCGAAAGCCGGCATCCACCGGGCTCATTTCCTGGATCAGGTTGTTGAAGGGGCAGCCCAGCGTCAGCGCAATGTCCGAACGCTCGGCCATGCGCGCATGCAGCACGGCGATGGCGCCATCAATGATGTTGTCGGCCTGGCAGACCGGCTTCCAGTTCTCTTCGACGAAGGGGCGGATGATCTCCTCGACCACCGCGTAGCCCAGCTCCGCCTTGTTGCGGAAGTGGTAGTACAACGCCCCCTTGGTGACGCCGGTGGCCTTGAGGATCGCGTCGATGCTGGCCGCGCGAAAGCCGTTGCGGTGAAACTCCGCAAAGGCCGCCTCCAGCAGGTGTTGACGGGTCTGGTCGGCCGCCTCGCGGCGGGGTAGGGCAGGCACGCTACGCTCTCCTGAGCGAGAACATACCGACCAGTATGTATGCTTTTCGCGCGACGTCAAGTGCCCAGCCCCGCGAATCCGGCCCGCGCATCCGGCCCGCGCATCCGGCCCGCGAACCCAGCCCCGCGAACCCAGCCCCGCCAGCCCGCCCCAGCCCAGCTCAGCTCAGCTCAGCGCAGGGGGCGCAGCGGCCCGGCGGCCGTGCTGCGCCATCCCGCGCGGCGGGGCCATCGAAGCTGCGCGGCGGGATTGCCTATGCTGTTGCGCCCTGCACAGTTCTCGCCTGCTGTGATGCCGCTCCCATCCGCCCCGCGCCCCGCGCGCGATGCGCCGCAAGATCCGGACCCGAATCCCATGGCAGAGGCCCCCTTCGTCATCGATGGGCTGAATCTCGCCTATTGGTGCGGGGCGCCGCCCACCTTGCGGGTGCCGCTGGCGGCCTGGTCGGCAGTGCTCTCGCGGGGCGCGACGGCCCGGTTGGTCTTCGACGCCAGCACGCCTTATCAGCTCCCCGAGGCCGAGCAGGTGGTCTATGCGCAGATGCTGGCGGACGCGCCGCAGCAGGTGCTGCAGGTGCCGGGCGGCGAGAGCGCCGATGGGCATCTGCTCGCGCTGGCGAAGAGTTCCGGCGGCGCCATCCTGAGCCGCGACCGCTTCCGCGAGTATCGCCGCGGCTGGCGGGTCGTGCGCCGGCGGCGCTATGCGGGCGTGGTGGCGCAGGATCAGCTCCTGCTGCCGGAGCTGGAGCTGCAGGCCCCGCTGGAAGCGAGCGCGCACGCGGCCTGGCTGGCCCTGCGCGCGCGCCTGCAAGAGGATTGAATCCAGGGGGCGGATTCCAGGCCCGGTGCCAGGCCCGATCCAGGCCTGATCCCGGTCCTGCGTCCGGTGCCTGAGCGCGCCGCCGCGGTCAACAGTCCGCGCGCCGATTGCCGCTGCCGGCAGCGACGGGCAGACTGCCGCCGCATGATTGCCCCCAGCCCTGTGCCGCCGTGCTGAGCGGCGCCCTCATCCTGCTCGCCGTGGTGTCGGCCCTGGCCGCGACGCTGTCGGCGGTGGCCGGCATTGGCGGCGGCACCATCCTGATTGCCGCGATGTACGCCGTGGGCCTGGGGCCGATGGTGGCGCTGCTGCTGCATGCGGGCGTGCAGTGCGTCTCCAACGGCGCGCGGGCCGTGGCCTACTGGCGGGATGTGGACTGGCGCAACGGCCTGCTCTGCGCCGCCGTGGCCTTGCCCTGGCCCTTTTTGGTGGCGCACTGGCTGGTGCGCGCCGATGCCGATGCGTTGCGCCTGCTGCTGGGGCTGTTCGTGCTGGCCAACCTGCTGCCCAAGCCGGCTCGCGTCGAGGCGCTGCCGCTGCGCTGGCGGATGATCGTGGCCGGGGTGCTGAAGGGTTTGATCGGCCCGGTGGTGGGGGCCTCGGGGCTGATTCTGGCGCCGTTTTTCTTCGCGCCGCAATGGCGCAAGGAGCAGACGGTGGCGACGCTGGCGCTGGTGCAGACCATCGGCCACATCGTCAAGATCGCTGCCTACCTCTGGGCCGGGGTCGCGCTGGGGGGCTACGCCGGCTGGTTCCCGGTGCTGGCCCTGGCCGTGGTGCTGGGCACCGTGCTGGGCCGGCGCATCATGCACCGGGTCTCGCAGCAGCGCTTCGCCCAGATCTTCCAGCTGGTGATGGGCCTGCTAGGAGCCAAGCTGGTCTTTGACGCCCTGGCCTGAACGCGCGTCCGCCTCCGCCCCGCTGGGCGGCGTCAGGTGCGAATCCGGGCCTGCGGCCTGCGCCGCGTTACCGACCGGGTCCGCGTCTTCGTCCTCTTCCCCGCCGCCGTTGTTGTCGGAGAGGTGCAGCAGCGCGCTTTCGAAGGCATGGATCAGGTGGGTGATCAGCTCGGCGACATAGACCGACAGCGCAAAGCCACTGGCCAGCAGCACCCAGAACAGCAGCGCGTATTCGCCGGTGGTGTCCTGCGGCAGCAGGCGCGCGGCCCACAGCATCAGCGCGCTGCCGGCCGCCAGCATCACCACCAGCACGCCCACCATGCGGCGGATGGCCCGCGCCAACGCGGCCTGCGCCGGCTGGCTGCGTTCCAGCCCCGCCTCTTCCAGGCCCGCCGAGAGCATGCGCACCTCCCAGACCACCAGCGCCAGGTTGGCCACCAGCAGGGCCAGCACCAGCTCGCCGGCCAGCGCCAGCGTGCTGCCGCGATCCTCGCTGGAGACGAAGACGATGATCGACACGCTGCACACCATGGCCGTGTACAGCACGCGGCGGGCGATACGCATGCGGCGGTGGCCGCTGATCCAGATTTGGGGGGCGCGCATGGGGACTCCGTGTGGCTGGGCCCATGCTGCCACAGCGCCGGCGGCGGCATAATCCGCGAATGTCTGTACCCGCATCCACTCCGGTCGAATCCACCCGGGCCGAATCCACCCCGGCCGAATCCACCCCGGCCGCACCCACCGCCGCGGCGCTGAGCGCCCTGCTGGCCGAGCACATGCCCAGCGTGGCCGCCAGCGGCATGCGCATCGATGCCCTCGACGCCGACGAGGCGCGCGTCTGCCTGCAGCCCGAGGCCCGCCACCTGCGCCCCGGCGGCACGGTGAGCGGCCCCACGATGATGGCGCTGGCGGATACCGCGATGTACGCGGCGGTGCTGCAGCGGGCGCTGCGCGAACGGCCCGAGCCGGAGCTGCTGGCCGTCACCACCGATCTGCAAATGCACTTCCTGCGCCGGCCGCGGCCCGGCGCGATGTGCGCGACGGCGCGGGTGCTCAAGTTTGGGCAGAAGCTGGTGGTGCTGCGTGTCGACATCACGCAGGGCGAGACGCTGGTGGCCCACGCCACCGGCACTTACGCCCGCCCGCCGCGCGCATGAACGAGCAGGCCCAGGCCCATCCCCGGGCCGATGCCGGTTGCTGGCTGATTGACGCCGGCAACACCCGGGTCAAGCTGTGCACGCAGACGGGCGCAGCCGGCCTGGGGCCCGTGCGCGAGCTGGATTACGACGGCCTGGAATCGCTGCTGGCCGAAGCGCCGCCGGCGCGGGTGCACGTGGCCTGCGTGGCCCGACCCGAGCGCCGCGCGGCGCTGGCGGCGCTGCTGCCGGCGCACAGCCACTGGGCGCAGACGCCGGCCCTCGGCCTGGGCATCCGCTGCGCCTATGCCGACCATCGCAAATGGGGCGTGGACCGCTGGCTGGCGCTGGCCGCCGCGCACCGCCGCGCGGCCGCCGATGGCGGTGGCGCGGGCGCTGCGCAGACGGGCGCGGCCGGCGTGCTCGACATCGGCACCGCCACCACCTTCGACGCCTGCGCGGCCGACGGGCGCCACCTCGGCGGCTGGATCGCGCCCGGCCCGCGCGCGCTGATTGAAGCCTTGGGCGGGCACACCGCGCTACCGGCGGCGGCCGCCGAATTGCCCGCGCGGCTGCACCTGGCCTGCGATACCGAGGAGGCCATCCTGCTCGGCGCACTGCAGTCGGCCGTGGGCGGCCTGGAACGCGCGGCGACGGCAGCCGCGGCCGAGGGCATCGGCCCGCTGTGGCTGACCGGCGGCGGGGCGCCGCTGCTGGCGCCCTATCTGGACGCCACGCGCTTCCGCCTGGCCGAGCACCTGGTGCTCGAGGGCCTGCGCCTCCTGGCCGCGGCCGAGGGCTCGTAGCCGAGAGGGGAGGGGCTGCTATTGCCGGCCGTGCGCGGCGGAGGGCACCCCAGCGGGCTTCGCCGGGACCTTGGTCACGGCCGGCAACCGCGACAAGGTCTCGAACGTAATTCGGGGCATGAACGCTCCAGCTACCCACCCCCGCGCTCTGCGCACCTGGGCCTGCGTCGTGCCCCTGGCGCTGCTCGCACTGTGCTGGCCGCGAGCCGCCCAGGCCGAGCCCGCGCTGTTGCAGCTCAGCGCCGGTCAGGTCGGCATTCAGGACAGCCTGCGCAAGCCCACCCGTCTCGGCGTCGCCTACCGCTTCGCGCCGATCCGCGGCTCGCGCTTCCGGCCCGCCATCGGCGTGGCCGGGGCCGGTGGCGGCGCGCGCTACAGCTATGCCGAGCTGCGCTACGAATGGTGGCTGGCGCCGCGCTGGGTCCTGGCGCCGAGTTTCGCGGCCGGGGTGTTCAGCGAGGGTGATGAACTGCGTCTGGGCCATGAGCTGGAATTCCGCTCAGGTCTGGAACTGGCCTGGCGCTTCTGGGACCACTACCGCGTGGGTATTGCGGGATACCACCTGTCCAACGGCGGCGTCGGTCGCATCAATCCCGGCACGGAAGCCATTGTCGCTTCCCTGAGCCTGCCGCTCGCGGGGCCACGCCGTAGGGGCCTGCGCCCTTCCGCGCAGCCGTCCCCCGGCGGTAGCGCGCCGGACGCTGCAGCCCCTTGAGGCAACGGCCCTTGCCTGCCTGCGCGGCGGCGACGGCGGGCAAGCGACGGGACGAGCGGCCGGAGGCCGCCTGCTAGAATGCCGGCCCACGGCGTGCCCGCTTAGCACAGCTGGTAGTGCACCTGATTTGTAATCAGGGGGTCGGGGGTTCGAATCCCTCAGCGGGCACCAATCTCGCCGCGCGCGACCTGCGCGGCCGCGCCGAAGGTCACGCGCAGCGGCATGCGCGGCGCCTGGCGGCTACATTGGCGGCACACCCGCGCCCGCCGATGCCGTGTCTAGCTCCCTGCTGCTGCCCACCCTGTTGATTGCGCTGGCCGGTGCCGCCGTGTCGGCCCAGCCCGCCTTCAACGCCCAGCTCGCCGAGTACCTCAACTCGCCGGTGCGCGCCGCCCTGTGCAACTTCCTGGCGGGCGCGACGGTGCTGGGCCTGGTGGTGCTGGCGCTGACGCCGCGCAGTGCGCCCTGGCCGCCGCTGCGCGAGCTGGCGGCCGTCCCCGCGCACCTGTGGTTCATTGGCGGCACGCTGGGCGCCACCTTTGTGGTGACGGCCCTGTGGGCGGCGCCCAAGATCGGCGCGGGCGTGCTGTTTTCGACCCTGGTGGCGGCGCAGCTGTGCACCTCCCTGGTCTTCGACCACTTCGGCCTGCTCGGGCTGCCGGAGAAGGCGGCCAACCTGCAGCGCGTGGCCGGCGCCGGCCTGCTGATTGCGGGCGCGGTGCTGATGGCGCGCGGCTAGGGCGCCCGCCCTCCGTCCACCGCTCGCCCGAATAGGTCGGGCGAATCCGCGCGTCCTTTCGCGCTATGCGCGGCCCGCCGCGGAGCCGGGGCCCAAGCCGTCGCATCGGCTGGGGCGAGCGCGGGCTGCACCGCGCTCGCCGTGCCGCAGCCTTGCCGGCGGCTGCGATGCGCCGCTGCCCTAAGGCTGGACCCCGTTGCGCACCGGGTAGACGAAGCTGGCCGATTGGGTGCCGGTGCCCGAGCCGGGCGGCGGG
>CAKZQS010000038.1 GCA_937141935.1 uncultured Ectothiorhodospiraceae bacterium | reverse complement strand
GGCTTCGCGGCGTCAGCGAATCAGCAGGAACAGCGCGCCTTCGCCGCGGCGCACGCGCAGCAGCAGGCGGGCATCGTCTTCCTCGTTGCGCAGGTGGTTGCGCAGGTCGCTGAGGTTGCGCACCTCCTTGCGGTTGACGGCATCGATGATGTCGCCGCGGCGCAGCCCGGCTTCCGCGGCCACCGAGCCCGGCTGGATCTGCGCCACCTCGACACCCTCGTCGTCGTCGGCATTCTCGAAGCGCACGCCCTCGAGCTTGGTGTGCAGGCCGCTGCCGC
Organism: uncultured Ectothiorhodospiraceae bacterium; assembly: GCA_937141935.1. Taxonomy (GTDB): domain Bacteria; phylum Pseudomonadota; class Gammaproteobacteria; order Nevskiales; family Oceanococcaceae; genus MS8. The sequence goes on along the minus strand of CAKZQS010000038.1, from coordinate 76,543 downwards.
CGTTGGCATTGCGCTGGTCGGCACCGAGCTTGACCTTTGTGCTGCGCTCCTTGCCGTTGCGCAGGTAGCGCAGCTTCAGTGTGTCGCCTTCGCGGTGCAGGCCGATGGCATTGCGCAGCGCGTCGAAGTTGCGGATGTCGCGCTTCTCGACGCTGATGATCACGTCGCCCGGCTGCAGGCCGGCGGCCTCGGCCGCCGAATCCTCCAGCACCTCCGCCACCACGGCGCCACGGCCGGCTTCCAGCCCGAAGGCCTCGGCCAGCTCGGGGGTCAGGTCCTGACCGATGACGCCGAGCATGCCGCGCTTGACGCTGCCGTGCTCGACCAGCTGCTCCATCACCGACAGCGCCAGCTGCATCGGAATCGCGAAGCCGATGCCCACGCTGCCGCCGGAGGTCGAGATGATGGCGGTGTTGATGCCGACCAGCTTGCCCGCCAGGTCCACCAGCGCGCCGCCGGAGTTGCCGCGGTTGATCGAGGCATCGGTCTGGATGAAGTTCTCGTAGCGGTTGCCCAGGCCCGAGCGGCCCAGCGCGCTGACGATGCCGGAGGTGACCGTCTGGCGCAGGCCGAAGGGGTTGCCGATGGCCACGACGAAGTCGCCGACTTCCAGCTGCTCGGAGTCGCCGATTTGCACGGCGCTGAGGTTTTCGGCCGGGATGCGCAGCACGGCGACATCGCTGTCCGGGTCGCTGCCGACCAGCTCGGCGTCCAGCTCGCGATCATCGGCCAGGCGCACGCGGATCTCGTCGGCGTTGGCGATGACGTGGGCGTTGGTCAGCACCAGGCCTTCCTTGGCATCGACGATGACGCCCGAGCCCAGGCCGCGCACTTCGCGATCCGGCACGCGGTCACCGAAAAACTCGCGGAAGTTGGGGTCGTTGAAGAAGGGGTGCCGGGCCTGTTGCGTGCCGCGGGTCAGCACGTTGACCACGGCCGGGGTCACGTTCTTGAGCATCGGCGCCAGGCTCGGGGTGCCATCGGCCTTGGTCGGCAGCGGAATCGCGGCGGAGGCCAGCGGTGCGGCGGTCAGCAGCAGGGCCAGCAGCCCGGTACGCAGCATCAGGGTCATGAAACGCTCGTCTCTTGCGGGAAGGGGGAACGGGCTTAGGACCCATGGCCCTGGCCCGAGTTCACCGGCGCGCGGCCTTTGGTCAGGCCTCGCGCAGGCGCGGGTTCAGCGTGTAGTGGCCGGTTAGCGTGGCCATGGCCAGCACGTGGCCTTCCATCGCCGCGCGCAGCTCGCCCAGGCCAAAGCCGGGCGCCAGGTCCAGCGTCGCGCAATCCAGCGCGAAGACACTGAAGTGGTAGCGGTGCACGCGGGCATCGTTCCACGGCGGGCAGGGGCCGTCATAGCCCTGGTAGCTGCCGGCCATGTCGGCGTCGCCCGCGAACCAGCCGGTGTAGTCGTTCTCGCCCTGCACGCCGGGCAGCGGGCTGGGCGGGTTGGCCTTGCCGCCGGCGGTCACGCCCTCGGACCAGGCGCCGGCATCGAGCTGGCGGGTGGCGGCGGGCAGGTTGGCCAGCAGCCAGTGCACGAATTCGGCGCGGGCCAGGTCGGCCGGCACTTCGCGGCCCTCCTGATTGACGTCGTCGGGCTTGGTCGGCGCGTCGTCGTCGATGCAGCAGACCACAAAGCTCTGCGTGCCCTCGGGCGCATCCTCCCAGTTCAGCTGGGGGTTGCGGTTCTGGCTCAGCGCGACGTGCTGATCCGGGTCCGGCACGGCAAAGGCGAATTCACCGGGGATCGTGCCCTCGTGCTCAAAGTTCGGACTGGTAACGCGCATGGGTCTCTCCTCCACGGGCTTGGATGGCCGGTTCACGCTGCCAGGGTGCCCGCCAGCCGCTCACGGCGCGCAGCCCCAGGCGCATCGAGTCGGACAGGCGGTCGCCCAGCGAACGCCGCTGCTTGTATTCCACGCTGTAGATCTCGTGGCTCTGCAGGTTTTTCAGCAGGTAGTCATCCGAGGTCGAAATCTCGTCGATCAGCTTGAGCTCCAGCGCGCGACGGCCGTACCAGTGCTCGCCGGTGGCCACGCGATCCAGGTCCAGCGCGGCGCGGTGTTCGGCCAGGTATTCCTTGAACAGCGCATGGGTGTCTTCGAGCTCGGCGCGAAACTTCTCGCGGCCCTCCTCGGTGTTCTCGCCAAAGACGGTCAGCGTGCGCTTGTACTGGCCGGCCGTGTGCAGCTCGATGTCGACGTCGTTCTTCTTCAGCAGCCGGTGCACATTGGGCAGCTGCGCCACCACGCCTATCGACCCGACGATGGCGAAGGGGGCAGCGATGATGCGGTCGGCCACGCCGGCCATCAGGTAGCCGCCCGAGGCCGCGACCTTGTCGACCGCTACGGTCAGGTGCAGCTCGCGGTCGCGCAGGCGGCGCAGCTGCGAGGCGGCCAGGCCGTAGCTGTGCACGTAGCCGCCGCCGGACTCCAGGCGCAGCAGCACCTCGTCGTCGCTCTCGGCGATCTGCAGCACCGCGTTGATTTCCTCGCGCAGGCCGTCGACCGCACTGGCCGCGATGTCGCCGTCGAAGTCGAGCACGAACAGGCGCGGCTTGCGCACCTTCTTTTGCTTCTTGGCCTGCTTGGCCTCGGCCTTTTCGTCTTTTTTCTTCTGCTTGCGGTGGCTCTTCCAGGCCGTGTCGTCGAGCACCTCGCTGCGCAGGATGTCGGCCATGCGCTCCAGGCGCTCGTTGATGTTGCGCACATCGAGTTGCTCGGAGAGCTGCTCGCGGGCCTGACGCAGCATCTGCGCCAGGCTGCCCACGACAAAGACGATGGCGACGACCCAGGTGATCGCCTTGGCCAGAAACAGTCCGTACTCGTAGAGGTAGTCCATGGTGTGTCCGTGGGGGCCGCAAGACCCGAAGTATGCGGCCCGGGGTGGGGGCTAGCAGCGGGTGCAGGCCCCGCCACAACGACCCTGGCCGCAGCCCGCCAGCGCCGCGAACAGGGCGGTGAGCTGGGGGTCGTCGTTCAGGGCCGGGATGTAGCGCAGCGTTTCGCCGCCAGCCTCGCAAAAGGTCTCTTTGGCGCCGATCGCGATTTCTTCAAGGGTCTCCAGGCAATCGGCCAGAAAACCCGGGCACAGCACATCGACCCGGCGCAGGCCCTCGCGTGCCCACTGCTCCAGCGTGGGCTCGGTGTAGGGCTGCAGCCACTGGGCCGGCCCAAAGCGCGACTGGTAGCACAGCTGCCACTCGCCCGGCTCCAGCTCCAGCGCCTGCGCCAGCGCCTGCGCGGTGGCCTCGCACTGGCGCTGGTAGGGGTCGCCCAGATCGACGTTGCGCTGCGGCAGGCCGTGAAAGCTCAGCAGCAGCCGCTCGCCGCGGCCGTGCTCCTGCCAATAGGCCCGCACCCGCGCCGCCAGCGCATTGATGTACAGCGGGTGGGTCGGGTATTCGGCCACGAACTGCAAGGAGGGCATGGCCCGCTCGCGCCGGGTGATGGCCGCCAGCTTGTCGACGATGGTGGCCGTGGTCGTCGCCGAGTTCTGCGGGTACATCGGCAGCACGATGATTTTTTCGGCCCCGGCCTCGCGCAGCGCGGCCAGCCCGTCGGCCATCGAAGGCTGGCCATAGCGGAAGGCCGGCACCACCGGCAGGCCGGTAGCCTGGCCCAGCGCACGGGCCTGATCCTCGGTGTGAAAGCGCAGCGGCGAGCCGCGCTCGGTCCAGATCTTGGCGTAGTTGCGGGCCACCCGCGGGCTGCGCAGCGGCAGGATCACCAGGTACAGCAGGGCCAGCCACAGCGGGCGCGGCACCTCGACCACGCGGCCGTCGGCCAGAAACTCGGCCAGGTAACGGCGCACGGCGGCCGGCGTGGGCGCGTCCGGCGTGCCCAGGTTGACCAGCAAGATGCCGCAGCGCGGCGCGGCCGGGGTCACGGCCATAGACTCATACCTCGGTGATCTTGCCGGCATCGAGCCGGCGGAAGTAATCCTTCCAGGCTGCCATGCCGCGGCTGCCAAGCAGCCACATCAGCGGCAGGTTGATCGCCAGCATAAAGCCCAGCGCCACGGTGCTCAGCGTGTCGATCTCGGTCACGGTGCGCACGAAGCCCAGGCAGGGCACCACGATCAGCGCGCACCACAGCCCGCGATAGACCAGCACGCCGCGGCCCTTGGACAGATACAGCCAGCCCTGCTCGCCGTAATAGCTCCAGGTGATGATCGTGCTGATCGCAAACATGAAGATCGTCAGCGTCACCATCCAGCGGCCCAGGCCGGGCTGTGCGCTGTCGAAGGCATAGGCCGTCAGCGCGGCGCCGGGCAGGTTGCGATACAGCCCGCCGTCGACCATCGACACGGTCATCGCGTCCTCGGCATAGAGTGGGCGCCAGTCGATGCGGGCACGGCCCGCCGTCACGCTCTGCACGTCGCCATACAGGCGGCCCATGCGCTCCTCGCTGTCGCTGACGGTGATGCGGGCGTGGGCGAAGACCGTGTCGCCGGCCTGCAGGCGGCCGGCCGGCAGCTCGGCGCGCGCCGGCACATAGCTGCCGTCGGCCTCGATGCTCATGCGCGGGCGGGTGTCGAACTCGGCGCTGGGGGCGCGGTTCCACGCGCCCGAGGACAGGATGACCAGCGCCGTGATCGTGCACACGACCAGCGTGTCGACGAAGGGCTCCAGGCCGGCGACGACGCCCTCGGTCACCGGCTCCTTGGTGCGCACCGCCGAGTGCGCGATGGGCGCGCTGCCCAGGCCGGCCTCGGAGGAGAACAGCGCCCGCTTCATGCCAAAGATGAAGGCCGTGCCGACGCCGGCGCCGATGAAGGCGCCGCTGGCCTCGGCCGGGTTGAAGGCGCTGTGGAAGATCAGCCCGAACACGGCGGGCATCGCCTCGATGTTGGCGACGATGACGCCCAGACCGCAGATCACGTAAAGCCCGCACATGAAGGGCACGATCATCCCGGCAATCTGGCCGATGCGGCGGATGCCGCCGATGATGACCAGGCCCACGACGACAGCCAGCACCACACCGGTCAGCCACATGGGCACGCCGAAATAGATCTCGGCGTTGGTGGCCACGCTCCAGGACTGGAACATGTTGCCGCCGGTCACCGCGAACAGGATCAGCGGCAGGCAGAACAGGCCGCCGACCCAGCCGCCGGCGCGTGCCAGGCTGGGCAGCAGCTCCGGCAGGCCGCGCTTGGCCACCCACATCGTGCCGCCATGCGGGTTGTCCGGGTCCTGCGTATTCCGGTACAGCATCGACAGCGTGACCTCGAAGGTCTTGATCGCCATGCCGGCGATGCCAACCATCCACATCCAGAACACCGCGCCCGGCCCGCCCAGCTCCACCGCGATGGCGACGCCGGCGATGTTGCCCAGGCCCACCGTGGCCGACAGCGCGGCCGACAGCGCCTGGAAGTGCGAGATGGCCCCGGGCCCCTTGCCCGACTGCCAGCGGCCGGTGATCAGGCCGGCGCCGTGGGTCAGCGAGCGGTATTGGCAAAAGCCGCTCCACACGGTGAACAGCACGCCGGTGAACAGCAGCGCCAGCAGCATCGGCACCGACAGCATCACGGCGTTCACGCCGTCCAGGAAACGGAAAAAGGCGTCCATCGACTACTCCGGGGTCGTGAGCGACGCCCGGGCCGCGGGCGCCGGGGGCAGGGGGTTTAGCGCAGGGCGCCGAACAGGATGACGGCGATGCCCAGCGGGGCGATGTAGCGCAGCACGGCGATCCACACCGGCAGCAGCGCGGCCGGCATGCCGGCGCCGCGCAGGGCCTCGGCCGCCGGCTGCGACCAGCGCCAGCCGACGAAGACGGCGGTCAGCAGGCCGCCCAGCGGCAGCATCAGATTCGAGGCCGTGAAATCGAGAAAATCAAAGATGCCCAGGCTGGTGCCCGGCACGGTGATGCCGCTCCAGACGCCCAGCGACAGCGAGGCCGGCACGCCCATCGCGAAGGCGATGGCGGCCACGACGGCGGTTGCGCCCTTGCGCCCGAGCCGGGTTTCGTCGGTGAAATAGCAGACCACCGTCTCCAGCAGCGAGATCGCCGAGGTCAGCGCGGCCACGGCCAGCAGCGCGAAGAAGGCGATGCCGAACCATTGCCCGGCCGGCATCTGCGCGAAGACCGCGGGGAGCGTGATGAAGGTCAGCCCCGGGCCGGCGCTGGGGTCGAAGCCGAAGGCGAACACGGCGGGCAGGATCATCAGGCCCGCCAGCAGCGCCACCAGCGTGTCCAGGCCGACGATGATCGTGGCCGAGCCGGCAATGTTGGCGTCGCGCTGCAGGTAGGAGCCATAGGTGATCAGCGCGCCCATGCCCAGCGACAGCGAGAAGAAGGCCTGGCCGATGGCGCTGCTGACCGTCTCCATCGTCACCCGGCTCCAGTCCGGCTGCAGGTAATAGGCCAGACCGGCCTCGGCGCCGGGCAGCGAAATCGAGCGCAGCACCAGCAGCAACAGCAGCACGAACAGCGCCGGCATCAGGATGCGCGAGGCCTTCTCGATGCCGCCCTTGACGCCGCCGATGACCACGGCGACCGACAGCAGCATGAACAAGGCGGCCCAGCCAATCGGCGCCAACGGGCTGCCCACGAAGGCGCCGAAGCGCTCGCCGAGCACGGCCGGGTCGGCGCCCAGGTCGCCGCTGATCATGAAACCCAGGTAGGCCAGCGTCCAGCCCGCCACGACGATGTAAAAGGACAGGATCACGAAGCCCGCCAGCACGCCGACGCCGCCGACCAGCGGCCAGGCGCCGCCGCCCAGGGCGCGGAAGGCGCCGACCGGGTTGCGCTGCGTGGTGCGGCCCAGCAGCAGCTCGGCGATGACCAGGCTCAGGCCGAACAGCGCGATGAAGAAGAGATACAGCAGCAGGAAGGCGCCGCCGCCGTTCTGCCCGGCCTCATAGGGGAATTTCCACACATTGCCCAGACCCACGGCCGAGCCGGCCGTGGCCATGATGAAGCCAAACCGGCCCGTCCAATGCTCGCGTCCACCCATCGTGGTGCTACTCCCCAAAGCTCGCGGTTGCTCGTTGTGAATTTGGAGGGCCTTGGCGGCCCGGACCGCTGTTTGGGCCACTTTACAACACAGGCTCAGCTTTTGAGCCAGGGCCCCCGCAGGCTGGGTTGCACCTGCCCGAACGGAGTCCAGACATGCGCAATTCCTACCCCATCTCCGGCCCCGGCCCCGGTACTGGCACTGGCCTGGCCGGCGGCCCGGCCGGCGAGGCCGCCGACGTGGCACCGGCCCTGCGTGTGGCCGCCGCCGTCTTCGGCGCGCTGTTCCTGATGTCCGGCGCCGACGGCCAGCAGCGGGTGCAGGCGGTGTTTTTGCTGCTGGCCGCCGTGTGCCTGGCCCTGGAGCACAGCGCGCCGCTGTGGCGGCCGCCCCTGCGCCACTGGCTGCGGACCCACCCGCGCCTGCGCCTGCTGCTGCCGGGGCCGCTCGCCGGGCTCTAGCGCCCGTCCGCGATGCGCGTCGGCGGCCAGGCCGGAGGGCCGCGCCGGTGCCTCGCGGCGGCGGCCGGTGTGCTGGGCCGCAGTGGTCGCCCGTGGTGGTCGGCGCGGCCGCCGGCGCGCTATAGTCGCCCCCCACGGGGGCCTGCGATTATGAGCACTGGCAAGACGATGGAAGCGGCCGTACTGTTCGCCGACGTCTGCGGCAGCACGCGGCTGTACGAGCGCTATGGCGACGCGGTGGCCAAGCAGGCCATCGACGCCTGCCTGGCCGTGTGCCGCGACGCCGTTGAGGCCAACGGCGGCCGCATCGTCAAGACCATCGGCGATGAGCTGATGTGCGTGCTGCCCGATGCCGCGGCGGCGGCGCAAGCGGCGGTCACGATGCAGCAACAGGTGGAGTCCGGACTGTCCGGCGGCGCCGTGCCGCTGTCGATCCGGGTAGGCTTTCATGCCGGCGAGATGATCGCGGCGGAGGACGGCGACGTCTTCGGCGACGCGGTCAACGTCGCGGCGCGCATGGCCGGCCAGGCCAAGGCCCAGCAGATCGTCACCACCGAAACCAGCATCGCCTGCTGCGGCGAGGACATCGTGGCCATCGCCCGCCAGTTCGACAAGGCGCCGATCAAGGGCAAGACCGGCGAGATGGGGCTGTTCGACCTGCTCTGGCACCAGGCCAGCGGCGGCGAGACCAGCGGCATCAGCGAGAACGTCACCCAGATGGTGACCACGGCGGCCACCGCCCTCAGTTCGGTCAGCGTGCTGCTCAAGTTGCGCTACCAGGACAGCCGGCTGTCCATCGACTCCTCGGCCGCCCCGATCAGCATCGGCCGGGAGCCGCGCTGCGAGCTGCTGGTCGCCTCGCCGTATTCCTCGCGCACGCACGGCCGTATCGAATACCGCCGCGGCAAGTTCATCTACATCGACCAGAGCACCAACGGCAGCTACATCAGCCTGATCGACGAGGCCGGCGGCCGCCGCGAGAGCTTTATCAAGCGCGAGGAATTCGTGCTGGTGGGGCAGGGGCTGATCTGCCTGGGCGAGCCGGCCGCCAAGGGCGAGCCGCACGCCATCGCCTTCGTCGTCGACTAGTCCCGCGCAGCGCCGTCGTCGCGGCCCGCGCGGCCGTCGTCGTGCCCGCCGCTGCCGTTCCCGCCGCCGTGGCCGTTGCCCTGCTGCTTTTGCAGGCGGCGCAGCATGCGCCGCAAGAAGCGCGCCGTGTAGCGCGTGGTCAGCCCCGGCGCAGCCGCAGTGGACACCTGCCAGGCATGCCCGCTGAGCGCGCAGACCCGCGCCGGCTGTTCGCTCACCGCGCGCAGCATCCAGCGCGCCGCCTCGTCGACATCCATCATCGGCAGCTTCTGGTAAATCGCCGTGGCGCCGGACATCGGCGTGCGCACCAGCGGGTAATTGACCACCGTGAAGGCGATGCCGCGGCCCTCCAGCTCGCAGGCCAGCGAGCGGGTAAAGCCCTCCAGCGCCGACTTGCTGGCCACATAGGCGGCGAAGCGGGGCGTGGGCATCTGCACCGACTGGCTGGACACGTTGACGATCTGGCCCTGGCCGCGCTCCAGCATGCCGGGCAGCAGCTGCAGCGTCAGGCGCACCGCGGCGTGGTAGTTCAGCCGCATCGTGCGCTCGAAGTCGTGGGCGCGGTCGAAGGATTCGGTAATCGGCCTGCGGATCGAGCGCGCGGCGTTGTTGACCAGCGTGTCGATGGGCCCGTGCTCGGCCGCCAGGCGCGCGCCGGCCTCGTCCGCCGCCTCCAGGTCGCTGAGATCCACGGCCAGCCAGTCGGCCTGGCCCTCCGCGGCGCGAATGTCGGCGGCCACCCGCGCCAGTTCCTCCTCGCGCCGGGCCAGCAAGATCACATGCGCCCCCGCCGCCGCCAGCGCCTTGGCGCTGGCCTCGCCAATGCCGGAAGAGGCCCCGGTCAGCACGATGCGGCGATTCTCCAAACTAGCCATGGGCCTCCCTTTGGCCGCTGTGCGCCCGCAGCTAGCCGTGCTGCTGCAGGCGAAAGCCCGCGCCGGGCGCGAGCGCAAGTTGCGCTGCGATCTTAGGCATTTCCGCCTGCAATAGGGTGTCGACCTGCCAGGGCGGGTTCAACACGAACATGCCGCTGCCGGCCAGCCCGGGCCCACCCGGCAGGCGTATCGTCAGTTCGGCCTGCCAGCCCGAGACCCCTTGCGTGCACAGCGCGCGCAGCGCGCCGAGCAGCGTGCGTGCCGGTGGCAGCAGCGGGTACCAGACCAGCAGCACGCCGGCGCGAAAGCGCTTGCGCAGCAGCTGCCCGGCACTGGCCACGGCGCGCCAGTCGGCCTCGGTTTCGTAGCTGGGGTCGATCAGCACCAGCCCGCGCCCGGAAGCGGGTGGCAGGGCGGCCTTGAGCTGGGCATAGCCATCACCGGCGTGCAGGCGCAGGCCGCGGCGCTCGCCGTAGCGGGCCTCCAGCGCGGCGTATTCCTCGCGGTGGCGCTCGCAGAACAGCGCATGGTCCTGCTTGCGCCGGGCGCGGGCCAGCAGCGCGCAGGAGCCGGGGTAGCGCCGCAGCGGCCCATCGCCGTTATATTCGCGCAGCGCCTCGCGGTAGCTGGCCGGCAGCAGCGCCGCGTGCTGCGGCCACAGCCGGCCGATGCCCGCCTGCGCCTCGCCGGTCTGGCGGGCCGGGGCGGAATCCAGGTCGTAGAGGCCGCGGCCGGCATGCGTGTCCAGCAGCAGCAGCGGGCCGGGTTTGCGCTGCAAGGCCTCCAGGCACAGCGTCAGGACGCTGTGCTTGAGGACGTCGGCATGGTTGCCGGCGTGGTAGCTGTGGCGGTAGCTCAGCATCCCGCCGACGCGGTCACAGGCCGAGCGTGTCCGTAATGCGCTGGTAAACCTCGTCCAGGCCGCCTTCGCCGTCGACGCGGTGCAGCTTGTCCTGCTGGCCGTAAAAGTCGACGACCGGCTCGGTCTGCGTGCGGTAGACCTCGAGGCGGTTGACGATCGTCTCTTCGTTGTCGTCGGCGCGGTGCACCAGCTCGGTGCCGCCGCAGCGGTCGCAGACGCCGTCCGCCGCAGGCGGGCTGAAATAGACGTTGTACATCTGCCCGCAGTCGGCACAGGTGCGCCGGCCGGTCAGGCGCTTGACCAGGTTCTCGAAGGGCACGCTGATCAGCAGGGCGGCATCGATGGGCTGGCCGGCCTCGTCGAGCATGCGGTCCAGCGCTTCCGCCTGCACCGTGGAGCGCGGAAAGCCGTCGAGGATGAAGCCCGCCTGCGTATCAGCATGCTGCAGCCGCTCGCGGATCATGCCGATGACGACCTCGTCGGCCACCAGCTCGCCCGCGTCCATCGCGGCCTTGGCCTTCTGGCCCAGCGGCGTGCCCTCGGCGACGGCGGCGCGCAGCAGGTCTCCGGTGGAAATCTGCGGGATGCCGCGCGCGTCCATGATTTTCTTCGCCTGGGTGCCCTTCCCCGAGCCGGGCGCGCCGAGCAACACGATTCGCATCGGTAGTGTCCGTCTGCTGATACAAAAGAGGCGGGAGGCTAGCCGCGTCCGAGGGGTGCCGTCAACGCGCGCGTGGCCGCCGACAATGGGCGCTGGGCGCCCGATCCGCTATCCTTGCGCGCTTGTCGCCGGGCCGCGCCGCGGCCCGCCTTGCCCCCCAAACCAAGCCCGCGCGTCATGCCGAAAAACGCCTTCTATGCCCAGTCCGGCGGTGTTACCGCCGTTATCAACGCCTCCGCCGCGGGGGTCATCGAAACGGCCCGCCAGCACCCGGACGCCATCGGCAAGGTCTATGCCGGGCGCGACGGCATCATCGGCGCGCTGACCGAGAACCTGATCGACACCAGTCAGGAGAGCCCGGCGGCCATCGCCGCGCTCAAGCACACTCCGGCCGGGGCCTTCGGCTCCTGCCGCTACAAGCTCAAGGGCTTCGAGCAGAATCGCGCCGAGTACGAGCGGCTGATCGAGGTTTTCCGCGCGCACGACATCGGCTACTTCTTTTACAACGGCGGCGGCGATTCGGCCGACACCTGCCTGAAGGTTAGCCAGCTGGGCGCGCAGATGGGCTACCCGCTGCAGGCGATCCACGTGCCCAAGACGATGGACAACGACCTGCCGCTGACCGACTGCTGCCCGGGCTTTGGCTCGGTGGCCAAGTACACCGCGGTGTCGATCCGCGAGGCCAGCTTCGACCTGGCCTCGATGTGCGCCAGCTCGACCAAGGTCTTCATCCTGGAGGTCATGGGCCGCCACGCCGGCTGGACGGCCGCCGCCGGCGGGCTGGCCAGCGTCGACGGCCAGGACCCGCACATCCTGCTGTTCCCGGAGGTGGCCTTCGATCAGGCGCGCTTCCTGGCGCGCGTGCAGCAGTGCGTGGACACCCACGGCTACTGCACCATCGTCGCCTCCGAGGGCCTGCGCAACGCGGCCGGCGAGTTCGTCGCCGATGCCGGCAGCAAGGACGCCTTTGGCCACACCCAGCTCGGCGGCGTGGCCTCGACGCTGGCGCAGATCATCAAGGCCGAACTGGGCCTGAAGTATCACTACGCGGTGGCCGACTACCTGATGCGCGCCGCCCGCCACATCGCCGCCAAGACCGACCTGGAGCAGGCCTATGCCGTGGGCCGCGCCGCCGTCGAGGCCGCGGTGGCCGGAAAGAGCGGCATCATGATGAGCATCGTGCGCGAATCCGACAGTCCCTACCGCTGGCACATCGGCGAGGCGCCGCTGGACCAGGTGGCCAACGTCGAGAAGACCATGCCGCCCGAGTTCATCAGCGAGGACGGCTTTCACATCACGCAGGCCTGCCGCGACTACATGCTGCCGCTGATCGCCGGCGAGGACGCGCCGCCCTACGGGCCGGACGGCCTGCCGGCCTATGTGCGGCTGAAGAATGTGCCGGTCGAGAAAAAGACCGGCCGCGAGTTCGCGCTGCGATAAGCGCCACACCCCCGCAGAGGACCACCCATGGGTTATGAACTGATCGGGCCGGGCGACAAGGCCCCGGACGAGATTCACGTTGTCATCGAGATCCCGGCCGCCGGGCCGCCGGTGAAGTACGAAGTCGACAAGGACAGCAACTGCCTGTACGTCGACCGCTTCATGAACGTCGCGATGCACTACCCGGCCAACTACGGCTTCGTGAACCAGACGCTGTACGACGATGGCGACCCGGTCGACGTGCTGGTGCTGACGCCCTATCCGGTGGTGCCGGGCTGCGTCATCAAGGCCCGCCCGGTGGCGGTGCTGATGACCGAGGACGAGTCCGGCCTGGATGCCAAGGTGCTGGCGGTGCCGACCGACAAGGTCAGCAACCACTACTACGCCGACGTGCAGGACCTGGCCGACGTGCCGCAGCGCCTGCAGGACGAGATCACGCACTTCTTCGAGCGCTACAAGGACAACGAGAAGGGCAAGTGGGTCAAGGTGACCGGCTGGCACGGCGCCGACGCCGCCCGCGAGGAGATCCGCAAGTCCATCGCCGCCTACGAGGCGCAGAAGGGCTGAGCCCGCGGTCGCGGCGCCCGCAGCACGCAGGCGCCGCGACCCGGCCTTGCGCGGCCCGCTGCCTGCGGGCAGGGCCGCAAGCCGCCGGCTCGCCCCGGCGCCTCGCCATTCATTGAGCCCCCGCCGATGCTGGTTTTTTCCGAGCTGGCCCTGCGCCGCGGCCAGCGCCTGCTGCTGCAGAACTTCTCGGCGGCGATCCACGCCGGCTACAAGGTCGGCGTCACCGGCCGCAACGGCACCGGCAAGTCCAGCCTGTTCGCGTTGATTCGCGGCGAGGTGGGCGCCGATGCCGGCGAGTTCCAGCGCCCCGCGCGCATGGAGATCGCCCATCTCGCGCAGGAAACGCCCGCGCTCGCGCGCGCCGCGCTGGACTTCGTCATGGACGGCGACGCCGAACTGCGCGCCACCGAGGTCCGCCTGGCGGCCGCCGAGGCCAGCCAGGATGCGGCCGGGCAGGCGCGCGCCCATGAGCAGCTCCACGCCATCGACGGCTACACCGCCACCGCCCGCGCCGCCCGGTTGCTGGTCGGCCTGGGCTTTGCGGCCAGCGACGGCGCCCGCCCGGTCAGCGATTTTTCCGGCGGTTGGCGCATGCGCCTGAACCTGGCGCAGTGCCTGATGGCGCGCTCGGACCTGCTGCTGCTGGACGAGCCGACCAACCACCTCGATCTGGACACGGTGCTGTGGCTGGCCACCGAGCTGCAGCGCTACCCCGGCACGCTGTTGGTGATCTCGCACGACCGCGATTTTCTCGATGCCTTCACGACGCACACGCTGCATCTGGAGCGGCAGTCGGCCACGCTGTACAACGGCAACTATTCCTCCTGCGAGCAGCAGCGCGCCGAGCATATGCGCCAGCGCGAGCGCGAATACGCGGCACAGAAAAAGCGCCTCGCGCACCTGCAAAAGTTCGTCGACCGCTTCAAGGCCAAGGCCAGCAAGGCGCGTCAGGCGCAGAGCCGGGTCAAGCAGATTGAGCGCATCCAGCTGGTGGAGCCGGCGCATTGGGCCTCGCCCTTTTCCTTTGACTTCGGCACGCCGGCGCGGCTGCCCTCGCCCCTGCTCAAGGCCGAGGCCCTGCGCTGCGGTTACGGGCCGGAGGCGATCATCGTCGACGACGCGCGTTTTTCGCTGGAGCCGGGCGACCGCATCGGCGTGCTGGGCCGCAACGGCGCCGGCAAGTCCACGCTGATCCGCACCATCGCCGGCGAACTGGGCGCCGTGGGCGGCAAGCTGATGCGCGACGAGCGCCTGGTGGTGGGCTACTTCCACCAGCATCAGGTCGATGCGCTGAACCCGGGCCGCAGCTGTGTGCAGCACCTGGCCGCGTTGGCGCCGGAGGTGCGCGAGCAGGAGCTGCGCGACTACCTGGGCCGCTTCGACTTTCGCGGCGACCGCGTGTTCGAGCCGGTGGGCGGCTTCTCCGGCGGCGAGAAGGCCCGTCTGGCGCTGGCCCTGCTGGTCTGGCAGCGGCCCAACCTGCTGCTGCTGGACGAGCCCACTAACCACCTGGATCTGGAGATGCGCCACGCGCTGGAGCTGGCGCTGCTGGACTACGCCGGCGCGACGATCATCGTGGCCCACGACCGGCACCTGCTGTCGGCCTGCAGCGACCGCTTCTGGCTGGTGGCCGAGGGCCGCCTGCGCGACTTCGATGGCGACCTGGAGGACTACGCCGCCTGGCTGGCGCGCGGTGGTGACCAGCCCGTAGGCGCCCCCGGCGCGGCGCCCGCGGCGGGTAGCGCGGCCGACCGGCGCCGCGCCGCGGCCGCGCGCCGCGAGCAGGAGCGGCCGCTGCGCGCCGCCTTGCAGCGGGCCGAGCGGGCGATGGAACAGTTACAGCAACAACTGGAACATTACGAAAAGGAAATGTCCGATCCGGCGCTGTATAGTGCCCAGCCAGAACGCGCCCAGGAGCTGGCGCGGGCACAGGGGGAATGCCGCAAGCAGCTTGAGCAGGCCGAAGCCGACTGGCTGGAGGCCGCCGAGACGCTGGAGGCCTACCGCGCCGACGACGCCGGCTGAAGCCGGCACCTCACCGGACAGGGAGAGACATCGATGAAGGATTTTCGCGATCGCGTCGCCGCGATCACCGGGGCCGGCTCGGGCATCGGCCGGGCACTGGCGCTGCAACTGGCCGCGGATGGCTGCCACCTGAGCCTGTCTGACGTGGACGCCGAAGGGCTGGCCGAAACCGTGCGTCAGCTGGGCGCGCCGCGGGTCAAGGTGACGACCGCCACCGTCGATGTGGCCGACCGCGCCCAGGTCGAGGCCTGGGCCACGCAAACCGTGGCCGACCACGAGCGCGTGCACATGATCTTCAACAACGCCGGCGTCGCCCTGGGCGGCACGGTGGAAGGCACGACGATCGAGGAATACGAGTGGATCGTCGGTATCAATTTCTGGGGCGTGGTCTATGGCACCAAGGCCTTCCTGCCGCATCTGCGCGCGGCGGGTGAGGGCCATGTGATCAACATCAGCTCGATCTTCGGCCTGTTCTCCCAGCCCACGCAAAGCGGCTACAACGCGACCAAGTTCGCCGTGCGCGGCTTTACCGAATCGCTGCGCCAGGAGCTGGACCTGGCCGGCGGGGCCGTGTCGGCCACCTGCGTGCACCCCGGTGGCATCAAGACCAACATCGCCGCCAATGCCCGCACCAATGGCTCGGTGGCGAAAATGACCGGCAAGGACCCGGTCAGCTCGCAGAAGGACTTCGAGAAGCTCTTCCGCACGACGGCCGACGAGGCCGCCGGCATCATCCTCAAGGCCGTGCGCCGCAACGACCGCCGCGTGCTGGTCGGGCCGGATGCCAAGGTCATCGACATCTGCCAGCGCCTGCTGCCCACCGCCTACCAGCGGCTGGTCACCCGCGCCGTGCGCTCTCAGTCGCGCAAGTCGGCGGGGAAGAAGTCGGCGTAGTGGCGCCAGTGGCCGATGCGGGCGACCGTGGGCGCCCGCGTCACGGCCACATAGCTCGGCGTGTGCAGCGCGCCGCGGCGGCGGGCGGTGGCCGCGGTGTCCCGCATGGCCGCGTCCGGCGCCAGGCCCAGGTAGGCGCAGACCGCGTCCAGCGTGGCCTCGGGCTCACGCACCAGGCTCTCATAGCGCACGCGGTGCATCCGCAGGCCCAGTAGGTCGGCCTGCTCGGCGGCAAAGCCCTCGAGCCTGTCGAGCAGGGCGAGGGATTCCTCCAGCGACCAAAAACCCTGCCGGCCACGGCCGCCCAGGTCGTTGAGCAGGCAGCTCAGCGCGGTGTCGCGATGCTCGCGCGTGGCATAGAGGATCGGCGCGCCCGGGAACAGCCGCGCGATCAGCGCCAGGCGCAGCAGGTTCAGTGGGTTCTTGTCGACCAGCCGCGTGCCCGGCCGTCGCCCGTTCAGGCGCCGGTTGGCGGCGTCGAAGTACAACAGCTGCAGCCGGCGCAGCGCCGCCGCGTCCAGGCCGTCCAGCGCGGCGGGGTAGGGGCTGTCGCCGCCGCGTTGCGGCAGCTCGGCGAGCAGCTCGTCCAGCAGCGGTTGTTCGCTGAGCACCTGCAGCCGTGGGTGGCCGTCGAGCATCAGGTCCAGCAGCGTGGTGCCGCTGCGCGGCAGGCCGATCAGGAAGATGGGCGTGTCGGCCGCGTCGGCATCCGGGTCGCCGTGCGCCGGCCGGGCCCAGTCCGGCGTGGCCTTGAGGCCCTGCGCCAGCAGATGATCGAAGACATCCTCCGGCCCCGGCCGCAGCAGGCGCGCGCCGGCCTTGGCCGCGCTGGCCTGCGCATGGGCGCCGGCATAGTCGCCGTGGCGGTCCAGCAGGCGGGCGCGCTCGAAGGCGCACTCGACGGCCAGCTCGGCGTCGTGGATCTCGCCCGGCGGCAGCGCCTCCAGCGCGGCCTGGGTTTCGCCCGCGCGCGCCAGCAGGCGCGCCCGCACCAGCGCCGCCGCCGGCCGCGCCGCGGCCGCCGGCTCCAGCTGTGCCAGCAGCGTGTGCGCGTCCTCGGGCTGGTTGGCCTGCTCCTTGAGCGTGGCGGCGGCGATCAGGGCCGCCGGGTCGCCCGGGCGTTGCGCCAGCACCTGCGCGTAGGCGTGCAGCGCGGCGTCGGTCTCGCGCAGCGCGGTCAGCGCCAAGCCCAGTTGCTGCCAGTCCTCGGCGCTCAGCTCGGGTTGCTCGCCCAGGCTGGCCAGCGACTCGCGCGCCGGCCCGGGTGCACCGCTGCGGGCCAGGCATTGCGCGGCCAGGATGCGGATCTCGGCGACGCGCGGCAGGCGCTGCGCGGCCTGCTGCAGGCTGGCCGCCGCCTGCGCCCACTGCCCCAGGCGCATCTGCGCCAGGCCGAGGTTGTGCCAGCCCTGGCCTTGTTCGGGGGCGCTGGCGCAGGCCTGGGCCAGCGTCGCCCGGGCCGCCTCGACCTCGCCGGCATCCAGTTGGGCGCAGCCCAGGTTGATGCGCCAGTCGGCCCGTTGCGGGTCCAGCCGCAACAGCGCCTCGAAGCAGTCGATGGCGGCGCGCGGCTCGCCCGCCAGCGCATGCGCGATGCCGCGCAGCTCCATCCAGTGGCGGTCGCGCTGGTGCAGCGCGACGGCGTCCAGGCGTGCGCCGGCCGTGGTTGCGTCGCCGGCCTGCAGCGCCTCGCGGGCGGCGGTCAGGCTCATGGTCGGGCCTCGACGAACAGCGAGTAGTGGCCCTGTTCGTGCGTCGCCTGCGCGGCAAAGCTGTGCGCGTCCAGCAGCAGCTCCGGCTCCGGCCCCTGGGTGTAGGCGCAGCGCTCGGTCTGGCCGAAGCCGGCGCGCTGCAGCGCGGCCTGCAGCGTCTGCGCGTCGTAGCCGTATTTGTGTGCGTGCAGCGCCTGTCCGGGGTCGCTGCCGGCCCCCGCATAGGCCAGAAAATCCTCCAGCGGTGTGCGCCCGGCGGGCCAGTGCGGCCAGTGCGCGCGGCGCGCGGCGAAGAACTGGCTGTCGCCGGCGGCATAGGCCTCGAGGCATTGGCCGATATCCGGCACGACCAGGCGCAGCCGCCCCTCGGGCTGCAGCACGCGGCGGCATTCGGCCAGCAGCCGCTGCACCTCGCCGGGGTAATAGAGGTGTTCGAGCACGTGCGCGGCGTAGATGTAGCGCACGCTGGCGTCGGCGAAGGGCAGGCCGCCGGCCAGGTTCAGCGGCAGTTCGGCCTCGGGGTCGGCGTCGATGCCCAGCCAGCCCTCCAGGCGCAGGCCGCCGGCGCCCAGGTGCAGCCGCCAGCCCCCCGCGGGCGGCGTGAGCGCGGCGAGCCGCTGCTGCGCCTGCCGGTCATGCGCGGCGCGCAAGCCGCGGCGCAGGCCGTCGAAAGCCGCCAGCGCCGCCTGGGCCGGCGCGGCGCAGGCCTCGCGCTCGGCCTGCGGCAGGCAGGCGCTCTCCAGCGCCAGCCCATGCAGCGCCTGCGCCATCTGCGCATAGCCTTCGGGCGCCGCCTGCAGCGGCCCCTCGCGCAGCGTCTGCGGCGCGACCAGCAGGCCGCGCTCGCGCAGCGTGTCCAGCAGCGCCTGCAGCCGTGGCCGGGCGGCCTCGGGCATGCGCGCGAGCACGTCGGCCGGCGCCTGCGGCCGGGCGAAACTGGCCAGCAGCGCGACGGTGCCGGCGTCGGGCAGCTCGACGGCCGACCCGGCGATCTGCGCGTTGTGCAAAGTGGGCAGCGGGCCGGCAAAGCGCAGCGTGCAGGCGGGGTGCAGTTGCAACATCGCGTCAGTAGCTCAGGTATGTGGACAGGATGTATTTGTCGGCGCTGCGCGGCGCCAGGCCGGCATGGGCGTACATCCAGTAGGGCGGGAACATCAGCAGGCGGCCGCAGCGCGGCTCGACCTCCAGGTCCAGCTCGGTGAAACGGGTAGCGCCGCCCTCGGCGACGTCATTGAGGTACCACAGCAGCACCAGGTAGCGCCCGGCCACGGGGCCGACCGCGTCGTAGTGCGGCTGGAAGCGCTCGGCGCCGCCGGGGCGATAGCGCTTGACGATCCAGGCCTCGGTGCGCTGCGGCGGCGAGGGCGGCAGGCGCAGGCCGATGTCGGCGACGTAGCGGCGGTAGGCCGGTTCGATCTGGCGGGCCAGCAGCTCGGGCAGCACGGGGTCGCCCGCCGCAGCCAGGTCGAGCTCGGTCCAGGCGCTGTCGGCCAGGGCCTGGCGCACGCTGGCGCCGTTGGCCTGCTGGGCCGCGGCATTGGATTGCCACAGCGCCAGCAGCTGCCGGCACAGTTCGGGGGCCAGCGCGCCGTCGTAGACGCGGATGTAATGGCGCAGGTCGGCGGCCGGCGGGGCCTGCATCGGTCAGCCGCGCACCACGCCGTCGTCGAGCATCTGCTGCAGGTGCTCCAGCACCGTCTGCTGGGCCGGGCGGTAGACCAGCCCCAGCGATTCGCGGCTCTTGCGGTTGTCGAAGGCCAGCGGGTGGCCGACGTTGCGCGCCACGAAGCGGCGCGAGATGCCCTGGAAGGGCCCCACCAGCCACACCAGCGGCTTGGGCACCGTGTTGCGCGGCAGCTTGAAGCGGCCGCCGTGCTCGGCGCGGATGATGTTGGCGAGGTCCAGCATGCTGACGGTCTCGCTGACCAGGATGTGGCGGCCCTCGGCCTGCGGCAGAAAGCCGGCCCGCAGGTGGGCTTCGGCAACGTCGCGCACGTCGACGACGCCCATGTCCAGCTTGGGCACGCCGGTGCGCAGCTTGCCCTTGACCAGGTCGCCCAGGATCGCCAGCGATTCGGAGTTCGAGGACTGGCTCAGCGAGGGGCCCAGCACCAGGCCGGGGTTGACCACGACCAGGTCCCAGCGCGACTGCGCGCGGGCCATTTCCCAGGCCGCGTGTTCGGCGCGGGTCTTGGAGCAGGGGTAGGGCTGATGGTTGGCGGTGGAGGTGGTGTTCCAGTCCTCCTCGGTCAGCCGCCGGCCGCGGGCGTCGGCGTTGTCGCCGTAGATCGCGACGACCGAAGAGGTCAGCACCACGCGGTGCACGCTGGGCGTGGCGTCCGCGCTGCCCAGCACGTTGCGGGTGCCGCGGACGGCCGGCTCGATCAGGTCCTTCTCGCCATCGCTGATGCCGCGCACGACGAAGGGCGAGGCGGTGTGGAAGACGACCCGGCAGCCCTCCATCGCCGCGGCAAAACTGCCCTCGGTCAGCAGGTCGGCCGCGAACAGCTTCAGCGTGCCGGGCAGCTGCTCGTCCAGCGCTTTGAGGTGCGCCACCTTGGCGTCGTTGGCCGGGTCGCGCACCGTGACATGGACGGTAAGCCCCTCTTCGAGCAGGCGCTGGACCAGCCAGGAGGCCACATAGCCATTGGCGCCAGTAACGAGGACGGGATGGTTGGTATCGATCTGCATGCGGTGCTCCCCTGTGTGGCGCGGCGACGCGCGGCGCGGCAATGGGCGCAGATGGTAAACCCCTGCGGCCTTGCGGGCAGGGTCATGGGCAATGGTCACGGCTGTCACCGGTCTGCTCCGGGGCTTCTGCTATCGTCGGACTCTGGTCTCGACGGATGCGATCGATGGGGCAAGCTCCTCGGCAGGCGCTGGCGCCGGAGGCCGCCGCACTGCAGCAGGATTACTGGCGGGTGCGCAGGCAAACGCAGGCACTGGTGGCGCCGCTGAGCGTCGATGACTGCAACGTGCAGACGATGCCCGACGTGTCGCCGGCCAAATGGCACCTGGCCCACACCACCTGGTTCTTCGAAACCTTTCTGCTGCGTCCGCACCTGGCCGGCTACGAGCCGGCGCATCCGCAATACGAGTATCTGTTCAATTCCTATTACGAGGCGGTCGGCGAGCGCCACCCCCGGCCGCAGCGTGGCCAGCTGTCGCGGCCCACGCTGGAGGAGGTGCACAGCTACCGCGAACGTGTGGACGGCGGGATGCAGACGCTGCTGTGCAGCGAGCCCAGTGCCGAGCTGTGCCGGCTGATCCGTCTGGGCCTGGAGCACGAGCAGCAGCATCAGGAGCTGATCCTGACCGACATCAAGCACGTGCTGGGCAGCAACCCCCTGCGGCCTTCCTACCACCCGCGGCCGACGCCGCCGGGCGTGGGCGAGGCGCCGCAGCAGCACTGGCTGAGCCAGCCCGAAGGGCTGTACGAGATCGGCCACGACGATGACGGCTTTGCCTTCGACAACGAAGGCCCGCGCCACCGCCAGTGGCTGCAGGCCTACGCGCTGGCCAGCCGGCCGGTGACCGAGGGCGAATGGGCCGATTTCATCGCCGACGGCGGCTACGAGACCGCCGGCCTGTGGCTCTCGGATGGCTGGGCCTGGGTGCAGCAACACCAGGCCCGGGCGCCGCTGTACTGGTTTGCCGACGAGCATGCCGGCTGGCAGCGCTACACGCTGGCCGGCCCGGCGCCCATCGACCCGGCGCGGCCGGTGTGCCACATCAACTTTTACGAGGCCACGGCCTATGCGGCCTGGGCCGGTGCGCGCCTGCCCAGCGAGGCCGAATGGGAGGTGCTGGCCGCCACGCGGCCCATCGCCGGCGATTTCCAGCAGGCCGGTGCCTACCACCCGGCGGCGCTGGGCGCGGCGCACCCGGGGCAGGGCAGCGATTACTTCTACGGCGGGGTCTGGGAATGGACGGCCTCCTCCTATGCGCCCTATCCGGGCTTTCAGCCGCCCGCGGGCGCGCTGGGCGAATACAACGCCAAGTTCATGGCCAGCCAGCTGGTGCTGCGCGGCGGCTCCTGCGCCAGCCCGCGCGAGCACCTGCGCGCCAGCTATCGCAACTTCTTTTACCCGCCGCAGCAGTGGCAGTTCAGCGGCCTGCGGTTGGCCCGCGATGACTGAGGTCGCGGTCGAGGCCGCCGACGGCAAGGCGGAACAGGTGCACCAGGACATGCGCGACGAAATTCTCGCGGCGCTGCGGCAGCCCCAGCCTGAGCTGCCCAGCAAGTACTTCTACGACGACCGGGGCGCGCGGCTGTTCGAGCGTATCTGCACGCTGCCCGAGTACTACCCGACCCGGGCCGAACTGGCGATCCTGGAGGCCTACGCCGCCGACATCGCCGCCGAGCTGGGGCCGGGCTGCGAGATCGTGGAGCCCGGCAGTGGCGAAGGCGTCAAGATCCGCCGCCTGCTCAGCGCGCTGGATCGCCCCAGCGTCTACCGGCCCATCGATGTGGCCGGCGCCCAGCTCGATGAGGCGGCGGCCACGCTGCGCGCGGAATACCCGCGGCTGACCGTGACGCCGGTGCACGCCGACTTCACCCGGCCGCTGGACCTGCCGCCGGCCCAGGGGCGGCGGGTGTTCTTTTTCCCCGGTTCCACCATCGGCAATTTCCTGCCCGAGGAGGCCATCGGCCTGCTGCGCCAGTGGCACGCCGTGGCCGGCACCCAGGGCCGGCTGCTGATCGGCGTGGACCTGCGCAAGGACCCGGAGACGTTGCGCGCCGCCTACAACGACGCCGCGGGCGTGACGGCCGAGTTCAATCGCAACATCCTGCGCCATATCAATCGGGCGCTGGGGGCCGACTTCGTGCCCGAACAGTGGCAGCACGAGGCCACCTACGACGAGCGCAGCGGGCGGGTGGAGATGTGGCTGCAGGCGTTGCGCGACCAGCGTGTGCAGCTGCCGCCGGACGCGCCGCTGGACTTCCGGGCCGGGCAGCGCATCCGCACCGAATACTCCTGCAAGTACGCCATCGAGGAGTTCGAGCAGCTCGCCGGGCGGGCCGGCTGGGGGCCCATCTGCGCCTGGACCGACCCCGACGCGCTGTTCAGCCTGCAGCTGTTCCGAGCGGCATGACCTGCCCCTGCATGTAAAGCACGCAGTCGCCGCGCAGGCGCACCCGGCCGCTCGCGGCATCCCGCCGTACGTCCAGCTCGCCGCCGCGGGCCGAGATCTGCCGCGCGCTGAAGGCCTCCCGCCCCAGGCGTTCGCACCAGTAGGGCGCCAGGTCGCAATGCGCCGAGCCGGTCACCGGGTCCTCGTCGATGCCATAGGAGGGCACGAAGTAACGGCTGACGACGTCGACTTCGTCGCCGGGCGCCGTGGCGATCACCCCATGCTCGCCAAGCTCGGCCAGGCGGCGAAAATCCGGCTGCAGCGCCGCGACCTCGGCCTGGCTGTCGTAGATGGCGATCCAGTTCACGCCCACGCGGGTCAGCGCCGGCGGCCGGCCCAGGCCTTCCAGCAGCGCGGCCGGCGGCTCGGCCGCCTGCGAGGGGCGCTCGGGGAAGTCCAGCGCGATGCCGCCCTCGCTGGCCCGCTCGGCGATGAGGATGCCGCTGCGTGTGGCAAAGCGAATCTGCGGCGTGGCCCAGCCGCCGTGCTCAAACAGCACCCAGGCGCTGGCCAGCGTGGCATGCCCGCACAGGTCCACCTCGGCCGCCGGCGTGAACCAGCGCAGCAGAAAGTCCGCGCCCGGCTCGCTGTCGCCGGCGGCGACCAAAAAGGCGGTCTCGCTGAGGTTGTTCTCGGCGGCGAGCGCCAGCAGCTGCGCATCCGGCAGCCAGCCGCGCAGCGGCATGACCGCGGCCGGGTTGCCGCCATGCAGCCGGGGCGTGAAGGCATCGATGTGGTAGATCGTCAGGGTCTGGCTCATCGCAGGCATTCGCGTCGCGGGTCGAGGCTGGCATTATCGGCCCAGGTTCCTTCGCTCGCAGGCCCACCATGCCCGCACCTCGAATTTCGCCACGCGCCGCGCGGTCGCCGCTGCTGGGCGCGCTGCTGCTGGGCCTGAGCCTGCCGGCCTGTTCGGATGGGGCCGACCCGGTGGCGGCTGCGAGCACGCCGCCGTCCGCCAGCACGCCGCCGGCTGCCGCGCCGCCGGCCGCCACGCAGCCGGGCCTGGCGCCGGGTCTGGTGCTCGAGGTCTGGGCCGAGGATGTGCGCGATGCGCGCTCGCTGGCGCTGGGCCCACAGGGCCATGTCTTCGTCGGCAGCCGGCGCGGCGATGCCGTGCGCGCGCTGCGCGACAGCAATGGCGACGGCCGTGCCGACCAGCGCATCACGATTGCCGAGAAGCTCACGATGCCCAACGGCATCGCGGTGCGCGGCGACGACCTGTATGTGGCCACCAACGGCGCGGTGCTGCGTTTCCCGGGGCGCGCCGCCGACCCGGCAGGGGAGGGGGCACCACAGCGCATCCGCAGCCTGCCCACGGAGCGCCACCATGGCTGGCGCTATCTGGACGTGGACCCCCAGGGCCGGCTGGTGGTGGCGATCGGGGCGCCCTGCAACGTCTGCGACCGCCCGGATTTCGCCACGCTGGAGCGCTTCGACGCCCAGGGCGGCAACGTCGAGGTCATTGCCCATGGCGTGCGCAACTCGGTGGGCTTTGACTGGGATGCGCAGGGCCGCCTGTGGTTTACGGATAACGGCCGCGACTGGCTGGGCGACGACTCGCCGCCGGACGAGATCAACCGCATGGACCGCGAGGGCGCGCACTACGGCTTTCCCTGGTGCCACGGTGGCGATGTGCCCGACCCCGACTTCGACGAGCGCGCCTGCGCGGATTTCGTGCCCCCCGCGCAGCGGCTGGGCGCGCACGTGGCGGCGCTGGGCATCCACTTCTACAGCGGCGACATGTTGCGCGACTACCGCGGCGGCGCCTTCGTGGCCGAGCATGGCTCCTGGAACCGCAGCGAGAAGGCCGGCTACCGGGTGATGTATGCGCAGATCGAGCAGGGCCAGGTCCGCGACTACCGGCCGGTGGTGGACGTGTGGCTGGACGGCCAGGAGGTCAGCGGGCGGCCGGTGGACCTGCTGACACTCCCCGATGGCAGCCTGCTGATCTCCGATGACCATGGCGACCGCATCTGGCGGCTGCGCGCGGCGGGCGAATGAACCAGTTCGGTCTGCTGCGGCAGCGGCGCTTCGCGCCCTTTTTCTGGACGCAGTTCCTCGGCGCCTTCAACGACAACGTCTACAAGAACGCGCTGATCATCCTGATCGCCTTCGAGCTGGCCCAGGGCGGCGAGGGCCACCTGCTGATCAACGCGGCGGCCGGCCTGTTCATCCTGCCCTTCTTCCTGTTCTCGGCCACGGCCGGGCAGCTCTGCGACCGCGCCGAGAAAAGCGCGCTGATCCGGCGGATCAAGCTGGCCGAGATCCTGATCATGCTGGCCGCCGCCGCGGCGTTGCTGGCCAAGCACACGGCCGCGCTGATCGGGCTGCTGTTCCTGATGGGCGCGCAATCCAGCGTGTTCGGGCCGGTGAAGTACGCCATCCTGCCGCAGCAGTTGCGCCGCGAAGAGCTGGTGGGTGGGAACGGCCTGGTCGAGATGGGCACCTTTCTGGCCATCCTGCTCGGCACGCTGCTCGGCGGCCTGCTGATCGCCATCCCCGGCTGGGGCACGCAGGCCGTGGCCGCGGCGGTGGTCGCGCTGGCCACGCTGGGCTGGCTGAGCAGCCGCGGCATCCCGCCGGCGCCGGCGGCCGCGCCCGAGCTGCGCCTGCGCTTCAACATCGCCGCGGCGACCTGGGCCAATTTGCGCCACCTCGGCGCCGACCGCGTGCAGCTGGCCACCGCGCTCGGCATCAGCTGGTTCTGGTTTTACGGCGCCACGCTGCTGACCCAGATTCCGAATTTCACCCGCCTGTCGCTGGGTGGCAATGAGCAGGTGGTGACGCTGCTGCTGACGGCCTTCTCGCTGGGCATTGGCGCCGGCTCGCTCGCCGTCGAAAGCCTGTCCCGGCGGCGCATCGTGCTCTGGGTCACGCTGCTGGGCGGCGCGGGCATGGTCGGCTTTGGGCTGGCGCTGCCGGCGCTGGTCGGGCTGCTGCCGGTCGGCACCGAACTGCGCGGCGCGGCCGAGTTCCTGCGCGCCGGTGGTGGCGGGGTGCTGGCCGCGGTCGTGCTCCTCGGCGTCTCCGGTGGGCTGTACATCGTGCCCCTGTTCGCGCTGATTCAGCGGCGCGCGGTGGCCAATCACCGCGCCCGCGTCATCGCCGGCGTCAACATCCTCAACGCCGCCTTCATGGTCGGCTCGGCCGTGCTGGCGGGGGCCCTGCTCGGCAGTGGCGCCAGCATCCCGCAGCTGATTTCCGCGGTGGCCTTGCTGACCGTGCTCGTGCTGCTGGGCCTGGCGTTGGCGCTGCAGCGCCAGCTGGGCGGGCTGGGTGTCGTGCCGGAGGACGAGCTGGCCTGAGCGCGGCGCGGCCCCGAACGGGGCGGCGGCGCGCTGACGGACGCCGCTAAGTGCCTGCCGCGAGGGCTAAAACCGTCGCGCACGCGCCGCGCCCGCGTTGACGGCGCCTTGACGCGCGGCAGCGAATAGTCGGGCTCCCTGAGATAGAGGAGCGCCGTCTTGGCCCTGTTCCCCCGCACCCTGGCTGCCGCGGCAGCTCTGACCGCCGGTAGTGTTGGCGTGGCCCAGGCCGCGTCCGTCACCGGCGCCATGGTCGTCAGCGCGACCGTCCTCGACACCTGCGTGGTCACGGTCCCCGTGCTGCCCTTTGGCAACTACAGCGGCACCGAGCTGGATGCCCAGGCCGATGTCAGCGTCACCTGCACCGGCAGCACCGGCTGGGTCATGGACATCAACGCCGGCGGCAGTGGCGACATCGCCAGCCGCGAGATGTCCGGCACCACCGACGCGCTGAGCTATCAGCTGTATACCGACGCCTCGCGCAGCACCGTGTTCGGCGATGGCGTGACCGGCAGCACGATCAGCAATACGGGCAGCGGTGTCGCGCAGACGGTCACGGTCTACGGCCGCGTGCCGGCCAGCCAGTACCCGCAGGCCGGCGCCTACAGCGACACCGTCACCGTCCAGATCACCTACTGACATGGCCCGCCCCGGACCCGCCCGCGGGGCCTGGGCGCTGGCCTTGCTGGCGGCGGCGCAGGCCGCGCCCGCCGCCGAGTTGCGTGTGGCCCCCGTGCGGCTGAGCTTCGCGGCCGGCGAGCGGGTGCAGGAGCTGGTGCTGAGCAACGCCGGCGCCAGCCCGGTGCTGCTGGAACTGCAGGCCTGGAGTTGGCAGCAGCCGGACACCGAGCGCGCGCTTGCGCCCAGCCACGCCCTGCTGCCCAGCCCGCCCATCGTGGAAGTTCCGGCCGGCGCTTCGCGCACCGTGCGGGTAGGCTTTCGCGAGCCCTTTGCCGCGACGGCCGGCTGTGAGCAGGCCTACCGCTTGTGGATCACCGAGCTGCCCGACGCCCAGGCCAGCGCCCCGCTGCGCATGCGCACGCGCATCAGCCTGCCGGTCTTTCGGCGTGGTCCCGAGCCCTGCGCGGCGCAGCTGCGCTGGCGGCGGCGGGGAGAGCTGCTGGAGCTGCACAACGCCGGCGACGGCACCGTGCAGCTGCAGAGCCTGACGCTGGGGCGCGGCGACGCCGCCACGCCGCTGGCCCTGCCGGCCCTGGGCTACCTGCTGCCCGGCACGCGCTGGCAGCTCAGCCTGCCTGCCGGTCTTGCGGCCGCGCCGCTGGCCCCGCAGGCGCGCGACGCCGAGGGTCCGGTGCCCCTGCTGGCCGCCGATGACTGATGTGGAGTCGCACGCCGATCCGGGCCGCGCCGCCGCTGGCCGGCCTGCTGCTGGCTGCGGCGTTGTGCGGGCTTGCGCCGAGCCGCACCGACGCGGTCGAGGCCGATGCCGAAACGCCGGCCGAATCCCTGGCCCAAACCCCGGCCGGCACCGCCCATTGCGCCAGCGCAACGCCCGGCTGGGTCACGGTCTGGCTCAACGGCCAGCGCCTGGGCGATGGGCTGCTGCGGCGCTATGCCGATCGCCCGGGCTTGTGGCTGGAGGCCGCCGTGGTCGAGGCACACCCGGTGCTGGCTGAGGCGGTGCGGCTGAGCCGCGAGGGCGACGAGGGCCGCTATGTCGCGCTGGCTTCGATGGCGGGCTTGCGCGTAGCCGGCTGCGACGCGCGTGCCGGAACGCTCGACCTGCGCGTGCCCGGGCAGCGGCTGGCAGCCCAGGCGCTGCGGGCCCGCCCGAGCGCGGCGCTGCCGGCCCCCACCCGCGGTCGCGGGCTGCTGCTGGATTACGACCTCTTCGCGCGTCAGGACTTGCGCGGCGAGGCGCAGCGCCAGGCCTCGGCGCTGACCACGGTCAAGGCCTTCGACCGGCGTGGGACCCTGCGCCTGGATCAGCTGCTGCGGGTCGAGCCGGAGGCCGACTGGCTGCGGCTGGACTGGCGCTGGGAGCAACCCTGGCTCGCCCGCCAGAGCCTGCTGACCGTGGGGGACCGCAGCACCGCCGCCGACGCCTTCGGCCGCCGTTTCCGCAGCGGCGGTCTGGCGCTGCGCCGCGCCTTCGAGCAGCAGCCGCTGACGCCGACCTACCCGCTGCCCGCCATTGCCGGCAGCGCGCAGCTGCCCTCCACGCTGGACCTGTACATCGATGGCGTGCGCCAGGGGCGCTACCAGGTCGGCGCCGGGCCCTTCCTGGTGCAGGATTTGCCCCCGGCCACCGCCGGCGGGCTGGCCGAGCTCGTCGTCACCGACATCCAGGGCGAGGTCAGCCGCCTGCGTCAGCCCTTCTATGTCTTTCCCAGCCTGCTGCGCGGCGGGCTGTGGGATTACAGCCTGGGGCTGGGCGCCACGCGCCGTGATTTTGGGCGGGCCAATGCCCGTTATGACGAGTGGCAGGCCGACCTGCGCTGGCGCCACGGCTGGTCGGACCGGCTGACGCTGGAGGGCGGCGCCTACCTGGCCGCCAGCGGCCGTACCGTGGACCTGGGATTTGCGAGCGCGCTGGGCCAGACCGGGCTGCGCTTCGCCGGCGGGGTCGGGGTGTATGGCTTGCCGCAGTCCGGC
This sequence comes from uncultured Ectothiorhodospiraceae bacterium, assembly GCA_937141935.1. GTDB lineage: Bacteria > Pseudomonadota > Gammaproteobacteria > Nevskiales > Oceanococcaceae > MS8. Next base: position 47,940 of record CAKZQS010000038.1, on the reverse strand, counting down.
AGCGGCGGTTTGTGGCGCGCCGAACTGGGCTGGCGCTCGCGCCACGCCTTCGCTGAGTTTCGCCACCGGCACGCCCACGGCGGCAGCCGCGGCGACGCCGATCTGCCCTACCGCGTGCAGCAATGGGGGCAGCTGGGGGCGCGCTTCGGGCGCAGCAGCCTGAGCCTGCTGCACACGCGGCGCAGCGCGCCCGAGGAGGAGCCCTTCCGCCGCCGGGCGCTGCGGCTGACCCACCGCTGGCAGCGCCTGCCGGGGCAGGTGGCGCTGGAGTGGTTTCGCGAAGAACTGGACGGGCAGGCCCACAACGGCGCCCAGCTGAACTGGATCTGGGTGCCGCGCACGCGTTGGCAGTACCAGCTCAATGCCGATGACGCCGGCCGCTTCGGCGCGCTGCTGCGGCGCCAGCCCGAGGGGGAACTGGGCGCCGGCGTGGTGGCCTCAGTGGCCCGCGACGCCGCCGGAGAGGCGCGCTATGCGGCCGAATACACGCACCGCGGCAGCCGCGCCGCCGGGCGCTTGCGCCTGGACGAGGCGCAGGCGGGCACCGCGCTCAGCGCCGGCCTGCAGGGCAGCCTGGGGCAGGTGGACGGCCACCGCTTCCTGGGCCGCGAAACCGGCGAGGCCTTCGCGCTGGTGGCCGACGGCGGGCTGGCCGGGCTGACCGTGCTGCGCAACCGCCAGCCGGTGGCGCGCACCCGCGGCAATGGCGCGCTGCTGATTCCCAACCTGCGCCCCTATGAGGAAAACCGCATCAGCCTGCAGCCGGCCGAGGTGCCGCTGGGCTGGCGCTATGCGCAAAGCGAACAGCGCCTGGTGCCCGGGCGGCAATCTGGCGCGCTGATCGACTTTGGCCTGCGGCGCGAGCGCGGCCTGTGGCTGCGGCCGCTGCGCCCCGGCGGCCGACCCCTCACGCCCGGCACGCGCCTCTACGCGCAGCCCGATCACGCGCTGCTGGGCTTCGTGGGCAGTGACGGTTGGGCCTATGTGGACCTGGCCGGCCAGACGCTGCCGCTGCGCGTGCAGGCCGCGGCGGGCGAGCCCTGCGTGATCCAGCTGCAGCCCGGCGAAATCGCTGCCCCGGCGGCCTCCGCCGAGGCGGCGGCGCCGGAACGGAGGGTGGCATGTCATTGACGAAACGGCGCGGCGGCCGGCCGCCTTCGAGCCGTCGCGCGGGCCCCGGACCCTGGGCGCCGTTTGCGCTGTGGGTCCTGGCGCTGGGTGCGCTGGCCACCGCCGGCCCTGCCCGCGCGCAGCTGATCTGCGGCCCGCCGAGCTGCAGCATCAGCAGCCCCGCGCTGGCCTTTGGCAGCGCCTATGACCCCTTCGCCGGCACGGTGCTGGATGCGAACACGACGCTGACGGTCAGCTGCACGCAGGTCGCGTTGCTGGTGCTGTGCAGCGTGTCCTATGCCATCAGCCTGGACCCGGGCGCGGCCGGCACCTATGCGCCGCGACGGCTGAGCAGCGGCCCGGCGGGGCTGGATTACAACATCTACGCCGACGGCGCCCGCAGCCTGGTCTGGGGCGACGGCACCGCCGGCACCACGCGGGTCGGCGGCACGATCACCTTCCCGGCGCTGATCGGCGGCACCCGCACGCGCAACCACACGGCCTACGGGCGCGTCTTCGCCGGCCAGCCGGCCGGCGCCGGCGTGTACACCGACACGGTGACGATGACGCTGGCCTTTTAGCCGCGCCCGCGTGGTAACGGGCGCGGCACCGTGCGCGGCTGCGGCGGCCGGCGTCTTATTCCGCCGGTGCGGCCACCGGCAGGGGGCGCCGCGCCCGCAGCAGGCTGTCCAGCGCGTACACGGCCAGCGCCGCCCAGATCAGCGCGAAGCCCAGTGCGCGCGAGGGCCCGAAGGGCTCGCCCAGCCAGAACACGCCCAGCAGCAACTGGATCGTGGGCGCCAGGTACTGCAGCAGGCCCACCTGGGTCAGCGGGATGCGCCGGGCGCCATAGGCAAACAGGATCAGCGGCACCGCGGTGACCAGCCCGCCCAGCGCCAGCAGCGTGTCCTGCGGCCACAGCTGGGCGCCGAAGGCCAGCTCGCCACGGCTGGCGCTGAGCGCCAGCAGGGCCAGGGCCAGCGGCGCCAGCAGCGTGGTCTCGATGCCCAGGCCGCTGATCGCGCCCACCGGGGTCAGCTTGCGCAGCAGGCCGTAGGCGGCAAAGGCCAGCGCCAGGCCCAGGCCGATCCAGGGCAGGCGGCCGTGGTCATAGGTCAGCCAGATGACGCCGGCGGCGGCCAGCACGATGGCCAGCGCCTGGCGCCGGTTCAGTGTCTCGCCCAGCAGCAGCACGCCCAGCGCCACGTTGACCAGCGGGTTGATGAAATATCCCAGGCTGGCCTCGACGACATGGTCGTTGTTCACCGCCCAGATATACAGCCACCAGTTGGCGCCGATGACGACCCCCGCGGCGCCCAGCGCCAGCGCCTGGCGCGGCTGGCGCAGGATCGGCTGCCACCAGCGCCAGCCCTCGCGCAGCAGCAGATAGAGCCAGACGAAGAGTGCGCACCAGACGATGCGCAGCGCCATGATCTCCATGGCCGGCACCGCCTGCAGCAGGCGCCAGTACAGCGGCGTCAGACCCCACAGCGTGAAGGCGCCGGCGCAGGCCAGGGCGCCCGCGCGGGGGCTGTTCAGCGCCCGCGCTCGGCCAGCGCGCGCAGGCCGGTGCCGGTCAGCCGCCAGGTGGTCCAGTCCTGCTGCGGCCGTGCGCCCATGCGCTTGTAGAAGGCGATGGCCGGGCTGTTCCAGTCCAGCACGCTCCACTCCATGCGGCCGCAGTCGGCGGCGCGGGCCTGCTCGGCCACCGCCTGGAACAGCATCCCGCCGATGCCGCGACCGCGGTGCTCAGCCTGCACGTACAGGTCTTCCAGCCACAGCCCGGGCTGAGCCAGGAATGTGGAGTAGTTGGCGAAATACAAGGCGAAGCCGACCACGACGCCGTCCAGCTCGGCCAGCAGCACCTGCGCGGCGGGCCGTGGCCCGAACAGCGTGGCGCGCAGGCTGTCCTCGTCGGCGCGCACGGCCGCGGCCAGCCGCTCGTACTGGGCCAGCTCGCGGATCAGCTCCAGCAGGCGGCCGCAGTCCTCCGGGCCGGCGGGGCGTAGCTGCGCCGCGCTCAGCGCCCCACCCCGCAATAGCGAAAGCCGGCGGCGCCGGCCAGCTCGGCATCCAGTGCGTTGCGGCCATCGACCAGGATCGGCTGCGCGCACAGGCCAGCCAGCCGCTGCAGGTCCAGCTCGGCGTACTCCGGCCACTCGGTGGCCAGCAGCAGCGCATCGCAGTTCTCGGCCGCGGCATAGGGGCTGTCGAAGAACTCCACGCCCTCGCGGCCTTCGAGCGCCCGGCGCGCGTTGTCCAGCGCGATGGGGTCGGTCAGGTGCAGGCTGGCGCCGCGCTCCAGCAGCATCTCGCACAGCGCCAGCGCCGCCGAGTCGCGCACATCGTCGGTGCCGGGCTTGAAGGCCAGGCCGAGCACGCCGATGACCTGGCCGCGCAGCACCTTCAGCTCATTGTGCAGCTTGTCCAGCATCGCCTGACGCTGGCGGATGTTGACCTGGCGCGCCGCCTCGATGATCGGCAGCTCATAGCCGTATTCGGCCGCGACGGCCTGCAGGGCGGTGGTGTCCTTGGGGAAGCAGGAACCGCCCCAGCCGATGCCGGCGGCGAGAAAATGCGGCCCGATGCGGTGATCCAGGCCCATCACCCGCGAGACCTGCACCACGTCGGCGCCGACGCGCTCGCACAGCCCGGCCATCTCGTTGATGAAGCTGATCTTGGTCGCCAGGAAGGCATTGCTGGCGTACTTGGAGATCTCGGCCGAGGTCGGGTTGGTGGTCACCAGGTTTGGCGGCGGCAGCTTTTCCGGGCGCGGCAAAAAATGCGGCGGGGTAAAGCTTTGTTCCAGCAGCGGCTTGTACAGGCGGTACAGCCGGTCTTCGGCATCCGGCGCCAGCGTGCCGAGCACGATGCGGTCGGGGTAGAAGCTGTCGGCCAGCGCGCGGCCCTCGCGCAGGAACTCGGGGTTGGAGGTGACGTGCACCGTGGCCTGCGCCTCGCGCTCGCGCAGCACCTTGTTCATCAGGTGGGCCACGCGCTTGTTGGTGCCGATGGGCACCGTGGACTTGACCACGATGACGGTGGCGCGGCCGCCGGGCAGGGCCTCGGCCACCTCGCGCGCCGCGGCTTCGACATAGCTGGTGTCGGCCTCGCCGTTGGGTTTGGGCGGCGTGCCGACGGCGATCATCACCACCTCCGAATCGGCCACCGCGGCGGCCGTGTCGTCGGTGAAGCTGACCCGCGGCGCCACCAGCGCCAGCAGCTCATCCATGCCCTCTTCGTGGATGGGGCTGCGGCCCGAGCGCAGCAGTTCCAGCTTGCGCGGGTCCTTGTCCACGCCCACGACGTGGTGGCCCACCGCCGCCAGCGTCAGGCCGGTGGTGAGCCCGACGTATCCGGTTCCAATGACTGTGACTTTCATCGTTTTGTCGACATCGCGTCATAAAGCGGCGAAATGATGCGGCCGAATTGTGACAGATCGTGTAGGCACCGATAATCGGCCCATGGAACGATTCGACGTCCAGCCCCTCTATCGCGCCCTGGTTGAGAACGCGCAGGACATCCTTGGGGTGCTGACGCCGGCCGGGGTGGTCGTGACCGTCAGCCCCGCGGTGCGCCGCGTACTCGGGCTGGCCCCCGAGCGCCTGCAGGGGCGCCACTGGATCGACCAGATCCACCCCGATGACCGCGCCAGCGCGCGGCGCTGGCTGGCCGCCTGCCAGGACGAGGATGCGCACCGCACGGTCACCCTGCGCGCGGGCCGCCCCGGGCAATGGCGCACCTTGGCGCTGGCCGGGATTCGGGTGCAGGAGGAGGCGCACCTGGCGCGGGTGGTCTTCTCCGCCCGCGACGCGACCGAGGAGGCGGCCGCGCTGGCGCTGCTGGAGGAGCGCGAGGCACGCTTTCGCAGTGCCTTTCACGACGCGCCCATCGGCAAGGCCCTGCTCGACAAGCAGGGCCGCATCCTGGACGCCAACCGCGCGCTGGCGGCGCTGCTGGATCGCTGGTCCAGCGAGCTCGAGGGCGTGCACTACGCCGACCTCTTCGCCGGCGCCGAGGGCATGGACGCGCTGCAGCAGGCCTGGGCGCAGCGGCATGCCGACGCGCCGCGTCGCGAGCTGGCCTTGCGGCTGGAGCGCCGTGGCCGCCCGGCGCACCTGCAACTGACCCTGGCCAGCGTGGGCAGCGATGGCGAGGCCGATGCGCTGCTGCAGGTGCTGGATCTGAGCTCGCGGGTCGAGGCCGAGCAGGCGCTGGAGCGCAACCTGGTCCAGCTGCGCGACAGCCATGCGCAACTGGGCGAGCTGGCCTGGATGGCCAGCCATGACCTCAAGGAGCCGCTGCGGGGGTTGGTGGGCAGCCTGCAGCTGATCCTGCGCCGACATGGCGATGCACTGGCCGACAGCGAGCGGCAGACCGCCGAGCAGGCCGTGGCCCAGGCCAAGGCCCTGCGCGGCAAGCTCGATGCGCTGGAGGCCCGCGTGGGCCAGATGCGCGAGGACGCCGCGCAACAGTCGCTGGACCCGGCCGCCATCGCCCGCGAGTGGGCCGCCGGGCGCGCGGCCGCACTGGCCAGTGGCGGGCTGGAGCTGGGCGAGCTGCCCAGCCTGCGCACCGATGCCGGGCTGGGTGAGGCGCTGCCGATGCTGCTCGATGCGCTGCTGGCGGCGCTGGAGCGCGAGGGCCTGGCACCACGCCTGCACCTGGAGGGCGGCTGGTCGCAGGGCCGCTGGCAGCTGCGGCTGAGCGCGCCGCCGCTGGCCGCCGGGCCGAGCCTGCTGGAGGCGGGTGGGGCGCTGTTCCCGGCCCGCAGCCGGCTGGCCGAGCAGGGCGCGGAGCTGCGCGCCGAGGCCCTGGGCGACGCGCTGAAGCTGCACATCGCGCTGCAGCCGCGCTAGCCGCGCGCCGGCGCCGGCCGGGAGCGCGCACTCGCGCAGGGGCAGCGGCGGCGCCGCCAATCGACGATAATAGGCGGTTCTGAGCGCGTGGCCCATGGCCGCGCGGACGCCGGGCGGAGTGGTTCCGGGCCGGCCATGGTTCGACTTAGCAAGGGAGTCCCGCACCGATGAAAACCCCCGTTCGCGTTGCCGTTACCGGCGGCGCCGGCCAGATCGCCTATTCGCTCGCCTTCCGCATCGCCTCCGGCAGCATGCTCGGCGACGACCAGCCCGTGATCCTGCAACTGCTCGAGATCCCGCCGGCCATGGGCGCGCTCGAGGGTGTGGTGATGGAGCTCAAGGACTGCGCCTTCCCGCTGCTGGCCGACGTGGTCGCCACCGATGACCCGAACGTCGCCTTCAAGGACGCCGACTATGCGCTGCTGGTCGGCGCCCGCCCGCGCGGCGCCGGCATGGAGCGCAAGGACCTGCTCGAAGCCAATGCCGCCATCTTCTCGGTCCAGGGCAAGGCGCTGAACGACAACGCCAGCCGTGACGTGAAGGTGTTGGTGGTGGGCAACCCGGCCAACACCAACGCGCTGATCGCCCGCGAGAACGCGCCCGATCTGGACCCGCGCCAGTTCACCGCGATGACCCGCCTGGACCACAACCGCGCACTGGCCCAGCTGGCCGACAAGACCGGCGAGAGCATCAACAACATCGAGAAGATGCTGATCTGGGGCAACCACAGCTCGACGCAGTACCCGGACCTGCACCAGACGACGGTGGCCGGCAAGGCCGCGCTGGAGCTGGTGGACCAGGACTGGTACGCCAACGACTTCATCCCCACTGTGCAGCAGCGCGGCGCGGCGATCATCAAGGCCCGTGGCGCCAGCTCGGCGGCCTCGGCGGCCTCGGCGGCCGTCGACCATATGCGCGACTGGGCGCTGGGCAGCAACGGCGGCTGGGTCAGCATGGCCGTGGCCTCCGACGGCTCCTACGGCATCGCCGAAGGCGTGGTCTACAGCTACCCGGTGATCTGCAAGGGCGGCGACTACGAGGTCGTGCAGGGCCTGGAGATCAACGACTTCTCGCGCGAGCGCATGCAGGCCACCGAGGCCGAGCTGCGCGAAGAGCGCGCGGCGGTGGAGCACCTCTTCCCCAAGGGCTGAGGGCGCGCACCGCGACGCAGAAGCCCCGCCTCGGCGGGGCTTTTTTGTGGGCGCGCGACGTGAAGGCGCGCCTCAGAACCCAGTCGGTCCAAGACGCACAGGCGGGTTGGAAGCGGCCGGACGTCGGCGCGGGCAGCGGCTGGGCTCGGGCTGGGCGGAGGGAGCGCGCCGGCCGCAGAACCTGGGCGCCAGGGCCGCTAGCGTCGACTAACGCGTATGGCCGCGCCGCTCAATCCGCCGGCGGTTCCAGCTCGCGCAGGATGTCCTGCAGGCGGGCGGCATCGGCCACGCCGACCAGTTCCTGGCCCAGCGGCTCCAGTGCCGCCAGCTCGGCGTCGCGAACGATGCGCTTGATCTCGAGCACGCTGGAGGGGTGCATCGAGAACTCGCGCAGGCCCAGGGCCAGCAGCAGGCGGGTGTAGCGCGCATCGCCGGCCATCTCGCCGCACATCGACACCGGGATGCCGGCGGCCTGGCCCGCCTCGATGGTCAGGCGGATCAGCCGCAGCACGGCGGGGTGCAGCGGGTCATAAAGGTAGTTGACCTCGTCGTCCACGCGGTCAATGGCCAGCGTGTACTGGATCAGGTCGTTGGTGCCGATGGAGAAGAAGTCGCAATGCGGCGCCAGCAGCCCCGCGGCCAGCGCCGCGGCGGGCACTTCGATCATTGCCCCCACCGGCACCTGCTTGTCGTAGGCCAGGCCCTCTTCCTCCAGCTCCTCCATGACCCCGCGGATCAGCGCGCGGGCGCGCAGCAGCTCGTCGAGGTTGGAGATCATCGGCAGCATAATCCGGATCGGGCCATGCGCCGAGGCGCGCAGCAGCGCGCGCAGCTGCACGCGGAACAGGTCCTCTTCCTTCAGGCACAGCCGGATCGCACGCAGGCCCAGCGCGGGGTTGTTCGGGGTAGGGCCACCGAGCCGGCCGGAGTCGACCTGCTTGTCGGCGCCCAGGTCCAGCGTGCGGATGGTGACCGGCCCGCTGACGGCCTGAATGACATTGACGTAGGCGGCGTACTGCTCGGCCTCGCTGGGCAGTTCGGCGCGGTTCATGTACAGGAATTCCGTCCGGTACAGGCCCACGCCGGCCGCGCCCACGCCGTGGGCATGCGCGGTGTCGGCGGGCAGCTCGATATTGCACAGCAGCGTGACCTGGGCGCCGTCGCGAGTGACGGCGGGCACGTCGCGCAGCGACTCGAGCATGGCGCGGAAGCGCTCATGCGCCTGCGCGCGGCGCTCGAACTCGGCGCGCTCGGCCGCACTGGGCGCGGCAATGGCCTCACCGGCCTGGCCGTCGACCAGGATCAACTCGCCTTCCTGCACCTGCGCCGCGGCGCCGTGGGCGCCGACGATGGCGGGGATGTCCAGGCTGCGCGCCAGGATCGCCGTGTGCGACAGCGGGCCGCCAAACTCGGTGATAAAGCCACCGATGCCCTGCTGGTGCAGCAGGATCACATCGGCCGGGGTGATGTCGTCGGCAACGACCACCGGCGGGCCGTCCGCGTCGGCCGCGGCCTGCGCCGAGAGGTTCGAATCGCCGCGCACCAGCAGCCGCTGGATGCGCGCCACCACGTGCTCCACGTCATCCTGGCGGCTGCGCAGGTAGGCGTCGTCCATCGCATCGAACACGGCCACCAGCTGCTCGCACTGCTGCTGCAGGGCCCATTCGGCATTGACTGACTCGGCGCGGATGGTGTCGGTGACCGCGCTGGAAAAGGCCCGGTCATCGAGCATCAGCAGGTGGGTGTCGATGAAGGAGGCGATCTCCTTGGGCGTGTCATCGGGGATGTCGTCGCGAATCGCCTCGAGCTGCTCGCGCGCGGTTTCCCGCGCCGCGGTGTAGCGGGTGCATTCGTCCTCGATGGCGGCCGGCGCGACGCTCTTGCGCTCCACCGGCATGGCCCGCCCGTGCAGCTTGTGCACCGGGCCGATAACGATGCCGCGGGCGACGCCAATGCCCGAGATGATGGTGCTCATGCCTCTTCGCCGAAGCGCTCGTTGATCAGCGTTTCGATGGCATCCAGCGCGGCCGGCGCATCCTCGCCCTGGGCTTCGACGGTCAGCGTCGTGCCCTGGGCGGCGGCCAGCATCAGGATGCCCATGATGCTTTTGGCATTGACGCTGCGCTTGGCCGTGCGCAGCGTGATTTCGCTGCTGTAGCCGGAGGCGGTCTGTACCAGCCGGGCGGCGGCACGGGCGTGCAGGCCGAGCTTGTTGCAGATGGTGATTTCGCGGGTCTGGGTCGTGCTCATCAGTGCGCTTCGCATTCCAGGATGCCGCGCCGGCCGCCCTCGACGGCGGCGGCGGCAAGTTCGGCCAGGCTCAGCTGGGGGTAGTTGTAAACCTTGAACAGCATCGGCAGGTTCAGGCCGGCCACCACGCGGGCCTGCACCGAGCGGGCGATGCGGTTGGCGATATTGCTGGGGGTCGAGCCGAAGGCATCGGTCAGCACCAGCACGCCATCGCCCTGGTCCAGCTTTTCGATCACCCGTTCGCCCATGCGCACCAGCGGGTCGGTGTCGTTGACCCGCCGCACCTCCAGCACCTCGGTCGGCAGGGTCAGCTCGCCAAGGACATCCTCAACGGTCTCCAGCAGGATCTGGCTCAGCCGGCCGTGGCTCACCAGCAGTACGGATACGCTCATCTTCAGGGCAACTCGGTGTGGCGGATGCTGACCATCGGGTGTTCCTCCTTGAGGATCTGGCCGATGCGCTCGGCCAGATGCACCGAGCGGTGCTTGCCGCCGGTGCAGCCGATGCCGATGGTCAGGTAATGGCGCGCCTGGGCCGCATAGCGCGGGATCCAGCGGCGCAGAAAATCGAGGATGTCGGCTTCCATCTCGCGCACCTCCTCGTGGGTTTGCAGCCACTCGCCGATGCGCTCGTCGCGGCCGGTCAGCGCGCGCAGCTCGGGCGCCCAGTGCGGGTTGGGCAGGCAGCGCACGTCGAACATCAGGTCCAGCCCGCTGGGCGTGCCGTGCTTGAAGCCAAAGGAGCGCAGCACGATGGCCAGGTCGCCTTCGTTGCCGGCGGGGCGCAGCGTCGAGCGGATCAGCTCGCGCAGCTCGTGCAGGTTGGTGTTGGAGGTGTCCAGCGTGATGTCGGCCAGCTCGGCCACCGGCGCCAGCAGCTCCTGCTCGGCCACGATGGCTTCGCGCAGGATGCGTTCGCTGCTGGTCAGCGGGTGGCGCCGCCGGGTCTCCGAAAACCGCCGGGTCAGCACCTCGACATCGGCGGTCAGGAAGATCACCCGGAGCTCGTAGCTGGGGTTCTCGGCGCGCACGCGCTCCACATAGGCGGGGAAGGCGCGCACGTCCTCCAGGCTGGCGCGCGCGTCGATGCCCACCGCGATGCGCCGGTAGCGCTTGTCGCGCCGGCCCAGCTCCTCGGGGTTCAGGCTCGCGGCCAGCGCCAGCGGCAGGTTGTCGATGCAGAAGTAGTCGAGGTCTTCGAGCATGTCCAGGGCGACGGACTTGCCGGCGCCGGACAGCCCGGAAACGAAGACCAGATCGGGAACGCGGGCCATGCCTAGCGGGCCTCGCGCCAGGTGAGCAGCGCGGCGCTGCCCACGCGGCAGCACAGGCGGATCAAGGCGCCGTGATCCTGGCGCGGGGCCAGGCGCAGGCGGGGCAGGGTGGCGTCGAGCAAAGTCACCTGATCGTGCTCCGGAAGGGTGGCGGGGGCCTCGGCCGTGAGGTCCACGACCCAGTCTAGCCGCTGTGGCCGCGGCCAGGCCGCCGCGCCGCCAAAGGCCTGCTGGACATCGACGATACCGGCGCCGCGGAGCGCCAGCCGGCCATCCCAGCCGGGCGGGGCGGCGCCGCTGAGGCCCTCGGCGCCGGCCGTGAGCTGGACCAGGTCATCGGCGACGAGCGCCGCGCCGGCCTCCAGCAGTTGCAGCGCCTGCAGGCTCTTGCCGCTGCCGGCCGGGCCGCGCAGCAGCACGCCGCGGTCGGCGACCCGCAGCAGCGTCGCGTGCAGGTCGGCATGCACCGCCGGCGCCGGCGTGGTCAGTCCTCGACGCCGGCCTTGCCCAGCAGCGCGTGGATGGCCGCGGGGTCATCGGCCTCGCGCATGGCGCTGACCGTGGCCTCGTCCTGGCAGACGCTGGCGATGCCGGCCAGGATCTGCAGGTGCTCGGCGGTAGCGTCCTTGGGCACGATCAGCCCAAAGAGCAGGTCGACGCCGGTGCGGTCGACGGATTCAAAGTCGATGGCGGCCGGCAGCCGCAGCACGGCGCCCACGGCCTGTTCCAGACCGGGGATGCGGCCATGCGGAATGCCGACGCCGCTGCCCAGGCCGGTGCTGCCGAGTTTTTCCCGGTTTATCAGGGCGGTAAAGATGACCCGCTGGTCGATGTTGGACTGCTCGGCGAGCAGCCGGGCCATCTCCTCGAGAGCGCGCTTTTTGCTGCTGACGTCCGTCGCGATCTCGACGGCCGCCGGCGCCACGATGTCTGCCAAAGTCATTGCCACTTCTCTCCCGGTAGAAACGACGACGGCGGGCCTGTAGCCCGCCGCCGGTAGTGAAAGCGATGCGCTAAGCGCGGCTATTGTACTAGCTGCTCCGCGGCGACCTTGAGCCCTTCGCGGGCGTGGTGGTCCTTGTGGCGCTCCTTGTATTTGGAGGTCTGCCGATCCAGCCGGTCCACGAGCTTGTCGATGGCCGTATACATGTTCTCGGCGGTGGCGGCGGCGTGCAGATTGGCGCCGCGGGCGTGCAGCGTGGCCTCGGCCTTGTGGTGCTGCTTTTCGACCGTCAGAACGACGTTGGCATCGATCATGTCATCGGAGTGGCGCTCGATCCGTCCCAGCTTCTCCACAACAAAGTTGCGCAGCGGTTCGGTCAGATCCACGTGATGGCCCGTGATGTTTAGATTCATGCAATGACTCCTCATCGGCATTCGTTGCGCGCCAGAGCAGTCGGGTCCTAGGCAGACTCGGCCGCGCTGACGCAGCGCAGGCCCGGTACGCAGGAGCGCGTACCGGAATCAGGCCCGGACGCGGCGTTCGTGAGTCGGCGGGATATTCAGAGTCTCGCGGTACTTGGCGACCGTACGCCGGGCCACGGAGATGCCCTCATCGTTGAGCATCTTGGCTAGGCGGGCGTCGCTCAAGGGCTTGGCGGGATTCTCGGCCGCCACGAAGCGCTTGATCATGGCCTGGATAGCAGTGGCTGAGCAGCTCCCTCCTTCCGCCGTACCGACGGAGCTGGAAAAGAAATACTTGAGCTCGAAGAGACCACGCGGCGTGTGCATGTACTTGCTGGCCGTCGCCCGGGACACGGTGGATTCGTGCAGACCGAGACGGTCAGCGATGTCACGCAGCACCAGCGGTTTCATCGCCTCGGGTCCATATTCCAGAAATCCCCGCTGCAGGTCAACGATCTCCTGACCGACCCGCAGCAGCGTGTCGTTCCGGCTGCGCAGCGCGTGCAAAAAGTGCCGCGCCTCCGCCAGATGCTGCTTCAGCGTTTGTTGTTCGGGGCTGGCATCACCGCGGCGCAAATGCGCCTGATAGGCGCTGTTGATGCGGATGCGCGGCGCGATCTCGGGGTTCAGGTGCACCTCCCAGCGGCCCTCGCGCTTGCGCACGAAGAGGTCGGGCGAGACGTAGTTGTCCTCGTGCGCGATGAAGGGGTCGCCCGGGTGCGGCTGCAGCGTGCGGATGCGGGCAATGGCCTGCTGCACGTCCTCCAGGCGGCGTTGCAGCTTGCGCGCCAGGTCCTCGGGGCTGCTGGCCGCCAGCGCGGTCAGGTGTTCGCGCACCAGCAGCAGCGCCAGCTCGCGCACCGGCTCCTCCGGCGCGCCGCGCAGTTGCAGCTCCAGGCATTCGGCCAGGTCGCGGGCGCCGACGCCGGGCGGGTCGCAGGCCTGCAGGCGGGTCAGCACGGCGTCGACGGCCTCGGCCGCCAGGCCCGTTTGCACGCAGATATCGCGGCGCAGGGTGGGGTAGTCCGTCAGGTAGCCACGCTCGTCGATGGCGTCGATCAGGAAGGCGCAGGCGTGCTGGCCGAGCTCGTCCAGCCCCAGCAGCCGGGCCTGGCCCAGCAGGTGGTCCTGCAGGTCCGGGCTGGCCGTCATCGAGGCCTGGCGGTAGTCGTGCAGCGCCTGCTGCGCCTCGCTGTTGTCGCTGGAGCCGACGTAGACATCGTTCCAGCTGAAGTCCTCGGCGGGCTCGTCCGGTATCGACTCGGCAACGGCGTCGCCGGCGTCGGCGCCGCGCTCGCTGGCCAGATCGGTATCGGCGTCGCCGTTGTCGGCCGGGGCGGCCTCGGCCTCCGGCTCGTCGGGCTCCAGCATCAGGTTGCCGTCCAGGGCGTCCTGAATCTCCTGCTGCAGGTCGATCGAGGCCATCTGCAGCAGGCGAATGGCCTGCTGCAGCGCCGGCGTCATCGACAGGCTCTGGCCGAGCTTGAGGGACAACACGTTTTTCATCGCGTGCCGCCGGGGTGGGGGGTGGGGATCGTCCTGATCATATTTGGCAAGCTTATTGCATCGCGCCGGGAAAACCACACTGGCGCCAAGCCTCGTAGCAGAGCACGGCGCTGGCATTGGCCAGGTTCAGGCTGCGGCTGCCGGGCACCATGGGCAGGCGCAACTGCTGCTGTGCCGGCAGGCTGTCGCGCAGCGCGGGGGGCAGGCCGGAGGTTTCGGCGCCCATCACCAGCGCGTCGCCGGGTGCGAAGCGCTGGGCATAGACGTCCTGGGTGGCATGCCGCGAGCACAGGAAGATGCGCGATTCCGGCGTAGGCAGGGCGGCGCGCAGCGCCGACCAGTCGCGGTGTACCGCCAGCGTGGCGTACTCGTGGTAGTCCAGCCCGGCGCGGCGCAGGCGCTTGTCGTCCAGCGCAAAGCCCAGCGGCTCGACCAGATGCAGCTGCGCGCCGGTATTGGCACACAGGCGGATGATGTTGCCGGTGTTGCCCGGAATCTCCGGGGCCACCAGAACCAGATGCAGCCAGGCCACGTCGCGCTAGGCCCCCGGCTGGGTCAGGCTGTAGGCCAGGGCGGCCGTCGCCAGCAGGTGCACGGCGATGACCCAGCGCGGGAATGCCGCCTGCTTGCGCCGGGCGTTGAACAGCATCGCCCCGCTGCCCACGGCCGCCGCCAGCCAGCCAAACTCGCCGGCGGCCAGCCAGCCCTGGCGCTCGAAGAGCAGCAGGCCGCCGGTTAGCGTCAGGACCGCCAGGCCGGCATGCAGGCCGATGGCCGCCGGTGGCGGCGCGAGGCGGCCCCGCCACCAGCCCGGCAGCAGCCAAAGCCCGCTGAGCGCGGTCAGGGCCAGCAGCGCCAGCCACAGCCCGGTGACGCTCATGGGGTGCGATCAAGCTGTTGCGGCGCCGCCCAGCCCAGCGCCTCGATCTGTGCGCGGATGCGCGCGACGTCGCCCACGATCACCCAGTCCAGCGCCTGCGGCTCCAGGTGGGCCCGGGCCGCGTCGGCTACCTGCTCGGGCTGCAGCGCCAGCAGGCGGCCGGGCAGGGTTTCGTAGTGGTCGGCGGGCCAGTCGCGCTTGAGCAGCGTGCTGATCGAGCCCACCAGCTGGCCGGCGGTCTCATGCTGGCCGGGCAGCTTCAGCGCGCGGTTGCGGGTGGCATGGCGCAGCTCCTCGGCGCTGATGGCGCCGGGCTCACGCAGCGCCCGCAGCTCGCGGCGCACCTCGCGCATCGCGTCGGCCGTGCGCGCGCTCTCGACCCGGCTGTAGACCAGCCAGGGCCGCTGCGCGCGCGTGTCCACCAGCGCGCTGCCGGCGCCATAGGCCCAGCCCTTGTCCTCGCGCAGGTTCATGTTCAGCCGCGAGGTGAACAGGCCGCCGAAGAGCGCGTTTGCCGTCTCCAGCGCCAGGTTCTCGGGCATCGCATCCGTGGCCACAAGCTGCCCGGCCAGGATCACCGACTGCGGGGCGTCGGGCCGGTCGATCAAGAAGATGCGCCCGCCCGGGCTGCGCTCGGCCGGCGGCAGCTCGGCCAGGGGCAGGCCGCCATCGCCCTGCCAGCCCCGCAGCGCCGGCGGCAGCTGGGCGATGGCCTCGTCCAGGCTCAGCGCACCGACGATCAGCAGCGTGGCGCCCTGCGGCTGCAGGTGGCGCGCGGCATGGGCCTGCACGTCGTCGAGTTGCAGCGGGTCCAGGCTGGCCAGCGTGCCGCTGCCGGTCAGCGGCTTGCCGTAGGGGTGCTCGGCGCCGTACAGCAGCGGGGGCAGCGCGCGCAGGCCCAGCGAGAAGGGGCTGGCCTGTTCCTGCTGGATGCGCGCCCGCATCAGCGCCTTGCGCCGCTCAAAGTCTTCGGCCTTGAAACGCGGGTCGGTGAGCACATCGGCAAAGATGTCCAGCGCCTGCGCTTCCAGCCCCCGAATGGCCGACAGGGCCACGCCGAACCAGTCCAGCCCGGCGCCGCTGGACAGGCGCGCGCCCTGGCTTTCCAGCGCCCTCGCCAGCTCCAGCGGGTCGCGCCCGCCGGCGGACTCGTCGAGCAAGTCCATCGTCAGCACGCCCAGGCCCTCCTGGCCCTGCGGGTCGCGGGCAAAGCCGCCGCGGCGGAACCAGCGGTATTCGCTGACCGGCGAATCCGGGCGCTGGGCCACGACCACCCGCAGGCCGTTGTCGAGCGTGGTGCTCTGCCAGTCGGGGAAATCGAGTTCCGGCGCGCTGTCCACGGCCGGCAGGCCGCTGCGATCCACGGCGTCGGCCTGCACGCTTTTGGGCGTGTCCGGCAAGACCGTCAGCGTGGCATGGCCACCGCTCGTCCACTGCCGCAGCGCGGCGCGCAGGTCCTCGGTGCCCGCCTCGCGCAGCCAGCGCAGGTCGGTGTCCCACATGCCGGGGTCGCCGGCGAGCACGGCCGCGGCGGCCAGCTGGTCGGACTTGCCGCCGAAGCCGCCAATGCGCTCCAGCCCGCGGGCCACGGCGGCGTACAGCCCCGAGCGGACGCGGTTCAGCTCGGCGGCGGTCGGGCCCTCGCGACGCAGCCGGTCCAGCTCGGCATCCAGTATGGCCTCGACCCGCGCCGGCTCCACGCCCTCGCGCACCGTGGCGATCAGGTACAGCTGCGAGCCGATCTCACCCGGGGCCAGCGCGGCCTGCACGCCCGTGGCGAGCTGCTCGCCGTGCACCAGGCGCTCGTACAGCCGGCTGCCCTTGCCGCCGCCAAGAATCTCGGCCGCGAGCTGCAGGTGGATTGCGTCGGCCGTGTAGTTCTCGGCCACGTTGTAAACGCGGTACACGCGGGCCTGCGGCACGTCGTCGTGCAGCGTCGCCCGGCGCTGGTCGGGGATCGGCGCGATCCAGCGCTGCGGGCGCTGCAGGTCGGGCCCGGCGGGGATATGGCCGAAGTAGTGCCGCACCCGCTCCAGCGCGTGCTCGGCGCTTACATCGCCGGCGATGACGATGGTGGCGTTGGCGGCGCCGTACCAGGTCCGGAACCAGTCCTCGACATCGGCCAGCTCGGCGGCATCCAGGTCGGCCATCGAGCCGATCGTCGTCCAGGAATAGGGGTGGCCGGCGGGGTAGGTGAAGCCCGGCAGAATATTCCAGACCTCGCCGTAGGGCTCGTTCTCGCGCTGGCGCTTTTCGTTTTGCACCACGCCGCGCTGCTCGTCGAGCTTGTCCTGGGTGACGGCGCCGAGCAGGTGGCCCATGCGGTCGGACTCCAGCCACAACAGCCGGTCCAGCGCCGGCCGCGGCACGGTGGCGAAATAGTTGGTGCGGTCGGGGTTGGTGGTGCCGTTCATGCCCGTCGCGCCGACCTCTTCCAGCGGGCGGAAGAACTCGTCGTCGTAATGCTCCGAGCCGTTGAACATCAGGTGCTCGAACAGGTGCGCGAAGCCGGTGCGGCCCGCGGGCTCGTTCTTGGAGCCGACGTGGTACCAGACGTTGACGGCGACCAGCGGGGCACGCCGGTCCTCGTGCACGATCAGGCGCAAGCCGTTGTCCAGCCGGAACTCTTCATAGGGGATCGACAGCTCCGGCCAGTCCGGGACGTTCCCGGACGCCGACCCGTTTCGGGGCTCCGGGCCCAGGGCACAGGCGGTCAGCAGCAGCAGGGTCAGTAGCGACAGGCAGCGGGGCATCGGTGGCAGGCAGTGGGGATGACACAGGCGAGGGTAGAGGCTTTGCCGGCGGGCGTCAGGGCCCACCGCCGCGGCGTCCTCGCTGGCGCCGGTGCGCAGGCATAATCGGGCGCATGCCCGCTACCCGCACACTGCACATGCGTATCGTCACGGCCGCCGCGCTTTGCGGCCTGCTCGCGCTGGCCGGCTGCGAGCGTGACTCCGCCCGCGGCAGCGCGCCGACCCCGCCGATCGCGGCCAAGACAGCCAGCATCGACTGGTTCGACGGCAGCGTCGAGCAGGCCTTCGCCCAGGCCCGCGAGCAGGAGCGGCCGCTGTTCGTGTATTGGGGCGCGACCTGGTGCCCGCCCTGCAACCAGCTCAAGTCCACGGTCTTCACGCAGCCGGAATTCATCGCCAGCACGCGCCGCTATGTCGCCGTGCAGATCGATGGCGACGATGCCGATGCGCAGCGCTGGGCCGAGCACTTCGGCGCGATGGGTTACCCGACGCTGATCGTGTTTGATGCGCTGGGTCGCGAGGTCACACGCTTGTCCAGCGGCCGCGACCTGGGCCGCTACGCGCAGGCCTTGAGCTGGGCCGACAGCGGCCGCCCGGTGGCCGAGCTGGTGGCACAGCTGCAGGGCGGGGCGGGCGCCACGCTGAGCCCGGCCGAATGGGAGCAGCTGGCCTTTTACCCCTGGGATGCGGACGGCGATCGGTTGCTCGATGCCGAGCAGCGGCGCATGTTGTTTGCGCGCCTGCGCCATGCCGAGGTGCTGCCCAGCGACCGGCTGCGGCGCCGCTTCGCGCTGCTGTGGTGGACGGCCGACCCGCCCGCCGACGACCGGCTGACACCGGAGCAGCGCAAGGGCGGCCGCGAGGTGCTGCGCACGATCCTGCAGCGGCCGGAGGAATGGCGCGCCAACCTGAGCGAGCTGCAATACGGTGGGGTGGACTGGATCGCCCGCGTCAGCACCGGCGACGCCTCGCTGCGCGAGTCGCTGCTGGCGGCTTACCTGTCGGTCATGGAGGCGGCCTGGCGCGACCAGACGCTGGGCCTGAAGCCGCGCCTGCTCACGGTGCGTGCCCGCATCGCCGCGCACGAGCTGCAACACGCCGGCGGGCCGCTGCCGGCGGCGCTGCGCGACACGCTGCGCCAGCGCATCCTGCAGATCACCAAGGCGGCCGATACGCCCTACCTGCGCCAGTCGCTGGTGTACAACGCGGCCTGGTACCTGCACCAGCTCGGCGACAGCGAGGCCGCGGTGGCCATGCTGCAGGCCGAGCTGGAGACCGCCATCGCGCCGCATTACTACATGTCCTATCTGGCCGACATCGCGGCCGCGCGGGGCGAGACCGAGGCCGCGCTGGAGTGGAGCGCCAAGGCCTTCGCCAGCGCCCGCGGCCCGGCGACGCGGCTGCAGTGGGGCATTGCGCACCTGCGCAGCCAGCTCGAACTGAGCCCGCAGCGCGTGGCGGACATAGGCGCAACGCTGGAGGCACTGCGGGCGATCGCGCGCGAGCACCCCGGCGCGCTGTACCAGCGCAGCCGCGTGCGCCTGGCGCAGCTGCAGCCGGAACTGCAGGCCTGGGCCGCCGACGATGAGCAGCGGGCCGCGGCGCTGCGCGACTGGCGCCGCGAATGGGCGGCCGTGTGTGCGCCGCTGGAGGCGGATAGCGCCGCCGCGCAGACCTGCCGCGACTTCGCCGGCGCCTGATGCGGCTGTGCGCCGACGGCTGGTTCAGCGGCGTACACCGCCGCCCCTCGCCCAACCAGGATGCGCGCCCCGAGGGGGTCGCCGTCGATCTGCTGGTGCTGCATTGCATCGCCCTGCCGCCGCGCCACTACGGCGGGCCCGGGGTGTATCAGCTCTTTGCCAACACACTGGACCCGCGGGCCCACCCCTATTACGCGCAGATCGCCGAGCTGCGCGTGTCGGCCCACCTGTGGCTGCGCCGCAGCGGCGCGGTGGTGCAGTTCGTCGGCCTTGAGCAGCGGGCCTGGCATGCCGGCGTTTCGCAATGGCAGGGCCGCGAGCGCTGCAATGACTACAGCATCGGCATCGAGCTGGAGGGCCGCGACGACGGCCCCTACACGGCCGCCCAGTACCGCCAGCTGGCGCGGCTGACGCGGCAGATCCAGCGCGCCTACCCGGGCATCGGCGCCGAGCGCATCGTCGCCCATTCGGACATCGCGCCGGGGCGCAAGACGGACCCCGGCCCCGGCTTCGACTGGGGGCGTTTGCGCCGGCTTCTGGGGCCGCCCGGGACAGTGCCGCCTGAGGCCGCCGCGACCTGAGGCCGCGGCGCCGGCCACAGGCCGTGCGCGGCGCTAGAGCAGTGCGCGCAGCAGCGGGTCGAGCAGCATCAGGCTCAGTGCCGCCAGGCCCACATAGCTGAGCATCAGCCCGGCGGCCGTGCCGATGGCCAGCGCGCGGCCGCGGCCATCCACCAGTTGCCAGGCGGCATAGCTGGCGCCGCCGAGCCAGGTCTCCACCGGCAGGATGTACAGCGCGGTGCCGCCCAGGCCGGCGACGTTCTGCGGCGCCCACAGGCCCAGCGTGGGTGCCAGCGCCTCGGCCGCGCCAAAGATCAGCAGCGCGAAGCCCGCCGCCCACCAGGCGCCCGCCGGCCGGCCTTCCGCCAGGCGCAGGCAGACATAGAGCGGGATGACCCACATGCCGGCCATGTACAGCGGCACCGGGCCGATGCGCGGCAGGCCATGGTCGATAAAGCGCAGCACATCGGCTTGGGCCACCAGCCACCAGTCGGGCAGCACCATGAAGATCGACAGCGGCAGCAGGAACAGCCACAGGCGCAGCCCGCTGTGGTCGCCGGAGGCGGCCAGGCTGGCCAACAGGCCGAGGTGGTAGGCCAGCACCAGAGCGCCCAGCAGCAGGCCGCGGTCGGCCTGCGGCCAGCCCAGCAGGGCCACCGCGCAGATCAGCGCGTACAGGCCATGCCAACCCCAGAAGGCGACGCGCGGGCTCATGCGGCCACGCTGATGGCCGGGCCGCGCATGCCCAGCTCGCGGCCCAGGTCGGCCAGCACTTCGCGCAGCAGCCCGGTCATCAGGCGCATGTCGGTCTCGAAGGCCAGGCGCGGGTCGTCCTCGCGCACGGCGTCGTCCTCGGCCTGGGTTTCCAGCAGCTTCAAGCGCTTGAGCTGCAGCATTTCCGTCAGCACGAAGTTCAGCCGGTCGTCCCAGCTCAAGCCCAGCTTGACTGCGCGCTTGCCCGATTCCAGGTGCCGGCGCAGCTCGGTGGCCGAGCCCACCGGCATGCGGCTGTAACGGATCAGCGACTTGGTCGCATCGGTGCCCTGTACCTCGGCCTCGTCATCGAGGCTGAAGCGGCCCGGCGCCTCGCCCCGGCCCAGCCACTCGGTCATCAGCGTCTGCGTGCCCACGCTGGTGTCCGGCAGGATGATGCGCGGCAGCTCCGGGGCGTGCTCGCGCAGCAGCTCGACCAGCTTTTCGGCCTGGTTCAGCGAGGCCGCGTCGACCACCAGCCAGCCCCGCTCGCTGTCGATCCAGGCGCGGCAGCTCTTTTGCACGACGAAGGCCTGCGGCAGCAGCTGCGCCGTCAGTTCTTCGCGCATTTCCATGCGCTGCTTGCGCCCGGGCTTGTAGCCGCGGCTGGCGGTGAAGTGCTCGACCTTTTCGGCCAGGGCCTGGGTCACCACGCTGCCGGGCAGCAGCCGCTGCTTTTCGCCGTAGGCGATGAACAGGTGGCGATCCACGCCCTCCACCAGCCCGCCGTCGGTCAGGACCGGCACCCAGCCCTGGGTCTGCGCGCTGCCGCCGGGGCAGTCACCCAGCGGGTGCGCCCCCAGCGCCTCCTCCAGCGCGGCCGGGGCCAGCGTGAAGCTTTCGGGGAACTGGAACAGGCACAGATTCTTGAACCACATCGGCAGGCGACATTCGGCGGGGCAGGGCGGCGGATGATAGCAACGCGTCCCTGGACGGCGGGCGGCGGGCGGCGTGGGTGAGCCGCCCGCCGGGAGTCTTGAGTTGCCCTGCGCGGCGGCGCACCATGGTCCCGGGGACGAAAAGCCATAAGAGCGGAGGGATGCGATGACCGAGAGGCTCACCGAGCAGGGGGCGGGGGCGCTGTACGCCGCGCTTTACGACGAACTCAAGGTCCACGCGCGCCGCGAGCGGCGCAAGCTGGTGGCCGGGCAGACGCTGGCCACAACGGCACTGGTCAACGAGGCCTTTCTGAAGCTGGCCAACCATCATGCCTACGAGAGCCGCCAGCACTTTTTGATGACGGCCGCCCAGGCCATGCGCCAGGTGTTGGTGGATGCCGCGCGCGCCAGCCTGGCGCACAAGCGCGGCAGCGGCGCGCGGCCGTTGTCGCTGGACGCCACCGATTTCCCGCACCAGGTGGCCGCGGACGAGGGCGAGGATGCCGAGACGCTGATGGCGCTGGACCGGGCCCTGGAAAAGCTGCGCGGCAGCGAGCCGCGGCTGGTGGCGCTGGTCGAATGCCGCTATTTCGCCGGCTACAGCGACGAGGAGACCGCGGCGGCCCTGGGCGTTACGACGCGGACTCTGCGTCGGGACTGGCTAAAAGCGCGGGCGGCGCTGTACGAGGCGCTGAACGAGCCGGACTGAGCGCGCGCTCGCGCGCCACCAGCGGGTGGTCCGGGCCCAGCGATCGCTCCAGTGCCGCCAGCGCCTGGCGCCATTGCGCCTGGCCCTGTTCGCGCTGGCCCTGGGCGAGCAGCGCCTGGGCGTGGCGCAACGCGATTTGCAGCGTTTCGTAATGCTGCGCGCCGCGGACCTCGCCCTTGAGCGCCGCGGCGCGTTCCCAGGCCGCCGCCGCCGTTGCCGCCTGCTGTTGCTGCCAGGCGCGCGCGCCCACGCTGTCGAGCAGGTCGGCGGCGTAGTTGCGGCCGCGCGCGCCGCGGTCCAGCAGGGCCTGCACCTCCGCCTCGACCGGGCGGGCCGGGCTGGCCAGCAAGCCGGCCAGCCCGCGGCAGTAATCGCCCCAGTGGGTATCGCGTTGCAGCGCACCGGCGGGCAGCGGCGCCAGCGCGGCGCGGGCCCCGGCCAGGTCGCCGCGACGCAGCTGAATGCCGGCCAGCCGGCAACAGGCGGCGATATGCAGATGCGACTCGGCCCCGGCATAGCGCTCGGCCATCCACTGGCTCTGCTCCAGCAGGTCCATGCCGTCCTGCTCGCGGCCGTTGACCAGGTGGGCCAGGCCCAGGTTCTTCATCAGCACCGCCTGCGCGGCGGAGGCGCCATACAGCCGCGTGCGCAGCTCCAGGGCCTCGCTCAGCCGCCGCTCGGCCTCCAGTGGCCGGCCGGCGCGCAGCGCATACACGCCCCAGTTGGCCAGCAGGTTCAGCGCGTCGGGCGAGTCGGCCTTGCCCATGCGTTGGTAGGCGGCATAGGCCTGCGCCGAGGTGGCAACCGCAGCATCCAGCTCGCCGGCGTAGTACTGCGTGGCGGCCAGGTTGATCAGCAGTACGGCCGATTCGGAGTGGTCGGGGCCCCAGATCGCCACCGCCTGGCGGTGGGCCTCCCGCAGGATGGCGATGGCGCGCGCGTCCTGGCCCTCGGCGCGCGCCAGCTGCGAGCGCAGCGTCAGCGCCGGCAGGCTTTCGTTGCGGTACAGCGCCGGCGCCTGGTCCCAGATGGCCTGCGCCTGGGCCAGCAAGGCCCGTGTCTGCGCGAAGTCGCGGTCGCGAAAGGCGATGTGCGCGAGGTTCAGCAGCGCATCGGCGCGCACCCCCGGCGCGATTTGCTGCGGCGGCATCGCAATGACCTTTTCCAGCAGCGCGCGGCCGGCGGTGTAGTCCTCGTTCAACAGGTGCAGCTGGCCCAGGATCTGCCACAGCGTGGCGGCGGTGGCGGGTTCGGTGTCCTGCAGCGATTCCGCGGCCTGCGCGGTGCGGGCGAAGATCTCGCGGGAGTCCAGGGCCGCGTCGGCCTCGGCCGTGCTGCGAAACAGGTTCAGCACGGCATTGCGCAGGCCATGCAGGCGCTGCGCCTCGCGCCCGGCGATGTCGCGCTCCTGCAGCGCAATGGTGGCCTGCCAGGCGAAGCCAGCCAGCCCCAGCAGCACGCTGAGGCTGATGGCCGTGGCGGCCAGGCTGGCCACGCGATGCCGTTGCACCAGCCGCCACAGGGCGCCGAGCCGCGTGGGCGGCTTGGCGGCCACGGGAAAGCCTTCGCGCAGGTTCTTCAGGTCGGCCGCCAGGTCGGCGACGCTGGCATAACGATGCTGGCGCTCCTTGGCCAGACAATGCAGGCACACCGCATCGAGATCGGCCGGCACATCGGGCGCCGGGCCGCGGAGGCTGGGCGGGGCGGGCTGCGCATGGCGCACGCGGTCGACCAGCTGCGGCAGCGACAGACCCTCCAGCGCCAGCGGCGCCTGGCCGCAAAGCAGGCTGTACAGCGTGGCGCCCAGCCCGTAGACATCGGTGTGCACGGTGACCGCCTCGCCCAGCAGCTGCTCGGGTGCGGCGTAATTGGGGGTGGCCAGCGCCTGGGTCTGCTCGCCGCTGCGCAGCGCGGTCATCAGCTTGGCAATGCCGAAGTCGAGCAGCTTGGCCCGGCCCTGCGCATCGACCAGCACATTGGCGGGTTTGATGTCGCGATGCACGACCAGGTGCGCATGGGCGTGGCCGACGGCGGCCACGATCTGCTCGAAGACCGCCATGCGGGCGGCCAGGCTCTGGCCCTGGGCCCAGCGATCCAGCGGCTCGCCCTCGACATACTCCATCACCATCCAGGGATGACCGGCGGCATCCACGCCACCGTCGAGCAGCTGGGCGATGTGCGGGTGGCGCAGCGCCGCCAGGATCTGGCGTTCGCGCTGCAGCCTTTCGGCGTGCTCGGCGCTGGTGTCGCGCAGGCGTTTGAGGGCGGCGCGCATGTCGTACTGGCCGTCGGCGCGACGCACCTCCAGTACCTCGCCCATGCCACCGCGGCCGATCAGGCCCACGACCTCCCAGCTGCCGATGCGCGTCCCCGGCGGCGTCACCGGGTCGGCGGCCTGCGCCGCCTGAGGTGGGGCATCCGCGGCCGGCGCCTCCCGTTGCAGGAAGTCCGCCCCGGCCTGGGCGTCCAGCTTGAGCACCCGGGCCACCTCCGCCCACAAGGCGGGGCGGTCGGCACACAGCGCGCGTGCCCGCTCCAGGCGTTGCGCCGGCGGTAGATCAATCACCGCATCCAGGATGCGGTCCAGAGCCTCCCCAGGCTCCGCTCCAGGCTCCTCAGCCCTGCTCATGCTGTGCCCTCCCTGACCAGCGCGATTTTTTTTTTGCCGCCCGTGTCCGCTTTGGTCGCGCGATTGCGTATTCCCCAATCAGACCGTGTCTTGCGTCGGTATGCAAGCGGATATCACAGCCGTGGTCCACACGGCGATGTGAGCGGAGGGTAAACATACCCTGGCCCTTGCAAGAGGGCATTGCGGCGGGTCGCAAGACCCGCCGCCCTTTTTTTCTCAGCGAGTTCCGCCGCACTTTGGGTTATAGGGACGCCAGGGGCGCTGACCTGTGGCGAACGGGCCGCCGATCCGCAGCGCTGTGCCGGGCCTTCGGTTTGCCGGCAACCCAAGCGCGGCTATCGGCGTCGGCGCAGGGGCTCGCCGGCCTGTCGCCGCCGGCCATCCCCGCCGCGCGCCAGGCATGCCGACGATCGCGGTGGAACTGCGTGCCGTCACGAGCGCCACCTTCTAAGAACTTTCTGTTGAGGGGATCGGCGGCCCGTCCGCAGGGACAGGCCGCGGAGCCCTGGCGCCGAGGCGAAGTTGCGACTGCGGGGGCGTCCAGCCGCCCGGAGAGCGGCGGCGCAGCGCGCTGCGGGTCAGCCCGCGGCCCGCTCCAGCAGCCCGTCGATTTCCGCGGCGAAGTCGGCGCCGAGTTCGGCGCGGTGGCCCCAGTCGTAGAGGCGGTGGCTGATGCCGCGCGCCTGGCAGTGCTCCAGCGTTGGGCCCGGGGGCACGACATCGTCGGCGGCGCCGATCATGACCCGCAGGCGCTCGACCGGCAGCGTGTCGATGGGCGCCGGGGGGAAGTTGGCGGCGATCAGCTCGGGCCAGGGCAGGGCTTCGCCGCTGCGCTGGTCCACATCGTCGCGCGGCTGGCCCTGGCCCAGCACGCTGGGGTCGAGCACCGGGTTCAGGGCCAGCACATGCAGCCGCGGGTGGCGCGCCAGCGCATGCAGCGCATGCCAGCCGCCCATCGAGCTGCCCAGCACCGCCACCGGCCCCGCGGCCAGCGCGGCGCGCAGCCAGGCGTCTATCCGGGTCACCGATTCGTGGAAGAACTGCGGGCGGTAGCTCGGGCATTGCAGCGCGCAGCGCCCGGCATAGTGCCGGCGCAGGTACTGGCCGGTGTCGCTGTGGCCGCTGGAACCCAGCCCGTGCAGATAGAGTAGGGAGATGGACGCCACTGCAACCCAGGACCGCGAAATCAGCGGCGATTATCGCTTTGTGCTGGAGCGGCTGCCGGATACGGCGCAGCGCCGCATCATCGAGCAGCTCGATGCGCTGGAGCTGGCCCCCGGGGCCGAGCGGGAGTGCGCCGCACAGCTGCTGGCCGCCAGCCGCTTCATTGCCGCCTGGGCGCGGCGCGAGCCCGCGGCCTTCGCCGCGCTGCTGGCGGCGCAGTTCGCGCCACCGCCGCCGGCGCAGCCCCCGGCGGACGAGCCCACGGCCCTGGACCCCTGGCTGCGCCGCGCGCGTAACGCCGAGATGGTGCGCCTGGCCGCCCGTCAGGCGCTGGGCTGGGACAGCCCCGAGCAGACGGTGCACGGCCTCAGCGCGATGGCGGACCACCTGGTGGGCATCGCGCTGGATGCGCATTGGGCGCGGCTGTGTGCGCAAAAGGGCACGCCCAAGGCCGCCTCCGGCAAGCGCATCCGGCCGCTGGTCTTCGCGCTGGGCAAGCTTGGCGGGCGGGAGCTGAATTTTTCCTCGGACATCGACCTGGTCATCGCCCATAGCGCGCCGGGCGGTACCGAGCAGACCAGCATCGAGGAGTTCATGGCGCGGCTGGTGCAGCGGCTGACGCGCTCGCTGTCCGAGGCGCAGTCCGAAGGCTTCGTCTTTCGCGTCGACCTGCGCCTGCGCCCCTTCGGCTCGCAGGGCGCCCCGAGCCTGTCGCTGTCGGCGCTGGATGCCTACTTTGAGGCCCATGCCCGCGACTGGGAGCGCTATGCCTGGCAAAAGGCGCGCTGCATCGCCGGCGCCAAGCGCCTGGGCGAGGCCTGGCTGGAAACACTGCGGCCCTTCATTTACCGCCGTTACATCGATTTTGGCCAGCTGGCCGGCCTGCGCCGCATGAAGGACGAGATCGATGCCGATGTGCGCGCGCGCGGCCGCGAGCAGGACATCAAGCGGGGCTGGGGCGGCATCCGCGAGATGGAATTCGCCGTGCAGGCCCTGCAGTTGATCCATGGCGGCGCCCGGCCCAGCCTGCAGCAGCGCAGCTTCATCCGCGCGCTGGAGGCCCTGCGCACGGAAGGGCTGGTGGAGCCGGACTTCGCCGCGCGCTGGCGCGAGCATTACTGGTTCTTGCGCCAGGTCGAGAACACCTGGCAGGCGCTGGACGATGCGCAGAGCCATGTACTGCCCAGCGACGAAGAGCCCCGCCAGCGGCTGCTGGTGGGCCTGCGTATCGCCGACTGGGCCAGCTTTGAGGAGGCGCTGAGCGAGGTGCGCCGGCGCGTGCGCGCGCATTTCCTCGAGCTGTTCACGCCAACCGAGGATGCGGCACTGCCACCGCCGGCGCAGGCCTTGCTGGCCGCGCTGCAGTCCGAGTCGCCGCAGTGGCCCGCACCCTTTGCCGAGCACGCCGAGGCGCTAACCGACCTGGCGCGCAGCGCCCAGCGCATGCTGCGCGCGCCGGCCGACCGCGAGGCGCTGCTGACACTGGCCGTGCGTCTGCTGGACGCCGCGCCGGATGCCTTGGCGCTGCAGCGGCTGCTGGTGCTGAGCGCCGAGATCGCCGGGCGCCCGAACTACGTCACGATGTTGCGCGAGCATGGTGAGGCCCGCCGCGAGCTGGTGCAGCTCTGCGCCCGCAGCGGCTTCATCGCCGCCGAGCTGACCCGGCACCCGGCGCTGCTGGTCGAGCTGTGCCAGCCGGAAAGCCTGTACGCGCCGCCCAGCCGGAGCAGCCTGCGCCGGCATATCGCCCGCCAGCTGGCCGCCTGCGACGATGGCGACATCGAGGACAGCCTGGAGCAGCTGCGCCGCATCAAGCACGCCACCGCGTTGCGCATCGCGGCGGCGGATGCGGCCCACGCGCTGCCGCTGATGCGGGTTTCGGACCACTTGAGCGAGCTGGCCGAGGAGATCGTCGGCGGCGCGCTGGCCATTGCCGTGGCGCAGATGCGCGAACGCTGGCCGCAGCTGGGCGCGATGAACTTCGCGGTCGTGGCCTACGGCAAGCTCGGCGGGCTGGAGCTCTCCTACAGCTCCGATCTGGACCTGGTCTTCGTCTACAAGGATGCGCAGATCGAGGGCGTTGACCGCGAGCCGCAGGAGTTCTACACCCGCCTGGTGCAAAAGCTGATCAATGCGCTGGCCACGCGCACCGGGGCCGGCCGCTGCTACGAGGTGGACACCCGCCTGCGGCCCAACGGCAACGCGGGGCTGCTGGTGACCTCGCTGGCCGCCTTTGCCCGCTATCAGCGCGAATCGGCGTGGACCTGGGAGCAGCAGGCGCTGGTGCGGGCGCGGCCGATCTGGGGCAGCGAAACCGTGCAGGCCGAATTCGCCGCGCAGCGCGCCGAAGTCTTGCAGCGCCGTCGCGAGCCGGAGGCGCTGCGCGGCGAGATCGTGGAGATGCGCGCCAAGATGGCCCGCGAGCTCAGCCAGGGGCCGGATTACGACCCCAAGCACGCCCCCGGCGGGTTGGTGGATATCGAGTTTTATGCGCAGTGGCTGGTGCTGGCGCATGCGAGTGAGCACCCGGCGCTGGTGCGCTATTCCGACCTGCTGCGCATCGTCGAGGCGGCGGCCGACGTCGAGCTGATCACGCCGGAGCTTTCCCGCGCGCTGGGCCAGCGCTACCGCGCGCTGCGCGAGTACAACCACGCCCAGGCGCTGCAGATGCCGCCGCCGGAGCCGCCGGCGGCCGGTGCGGCGACGGCCGAGCTGGACCGCTTCTTCGGCCGCGACTGAGCGCCCCCGGGCCCGGCGGGGCGGCGTTATCTGCCGGTAACACGCGGGCGGCAAGCTGGCCCCAACCGCTTGCCAGATCCTGCCGCCATGCGCCGCATCCTGCTGCTGCACAACACGCCCAAGGCCCGCCGCTACTTCCAGGCGCTCGCCGCCCATATCCACAACCTCGACATCCGCGTCCGCGGCATCGGGCTGCGGGGCGGCCCGGCGCTGGCGCCGGGGGAGGCCGCGCAGATCGCCGGCTATACGATGGCCCGCAAGCACGCCCGCGGCCGCATTCCCAACTGGCGGCTGCGCCGCCTGCAGGCCGTCCACG
This sequence comes from uncultured Ectothiorhodospiraceae bacterium, assembly GCA_937141935.1. Taxonomy (GTDB): domain Bacteria; phylum Pseudomonadota; class Gammaproteobacteria; order Nevskiales; family Oceanococcaceae; genus MS8. Next base: position 19,306 of record CAKZQS010000038.1, on the reverse strand, counting down.
AGCGTGTGGCCCGCTGGCATTATCACAGCGCCCGCGCGCAGATCCTGGCGCAGCGCCCCGAGGCCATCGGCGTCTGGGGCGGGCAGTCGGTCGACGCGCGTGCCGCGCTGCGGGCCGCGGCCGCGCTGGGCGTGCCGGCCTACACCTTCGAGTGTGGGCTGTTGCCGCGCACGACCACCTGCGACCCGCGTGGCGTGAACGCCGACAACGCGCTGCCACGCAGCCCCGGCTTTTACGCCCGCTACGACGTGCCGGCCGAGCTGCCGCGGACGCTGCTGCCGCGCGCCGCGCGCCGGCCGCAGGCGGCCGTCGCGCTGCCGCGACGCTACGTCTTCGTGCCGCTGCAGGTGCGCCTGGACAGCCAGGTGCTGCTGTACTCGCCGTGGATCCGCGACATGCGCCATTTGTTCGCGGTGCTGACCGAGGCCTGGCGCGAGGCCGGACTGGACGATGTGGCGCTGGTGTTCAAGCGCCACCCGTCCTGTCGCGCCGACTATGCCGACCTCGAGCGCCTGGCCGCGGCCATGCCGGGGGTGCAGTTTGCCAATGGCAACCCGACGCAGGCGCTGATCGACAACGCGCTGGGGGTGGCCACGATCAACTCGACGGTGGGCATCGAGGCCCTGCTGCTCGAGCGACCGGTGTTGACGCTGGGCCGGGCCTGCTATGCCATCGACGGCGTCGCCGCCAGTGCCCACAGCGTCGGTGAGGTTGCCGCCTGGCTGCGCGGGCTGGCCCAGGGGACCTTGCCGGCGGCGCACCATCGGCAGGCCTTTTTGCACTACCTGGCCAACGAATACTGCATCCCCGGCCATCACAAGAGCCCAGGGCCGGCCCACTACGCGGCCCTGGCCCAGCGGCTGGCCAGCCACCCGGCCGACCGCGGCCAGTCGCTGTGGGCACAGCCGCCGGGCGCCGTGCATGGCCTGGCAGCCATCTGAGGGCGCGCCCGCGCGGCTGGCGCTGTTGCGTCTGTCGGCGCTGGGCGATGTGAGCCATGTGCTGCCGGTGGTGCACCGCCTGCGCCGGGCGTGGCCGCAGACTGCGCTGACCTGGGTGCTGGGGCGGCGCGAGCATGCGCTGCTGGGAGCCTTGCCCGGCGTGGACTTCGCGCTGCTGGACAAGGCCGCGGGCTGGCGCGGCTACCGGGCGCTGGCGCGGCAGCTGCGCGGCCGCCACTTCGAGGCCCTGCTGCTGATGCAGGTCTCCATGCGCGCGCACCTGGCCAGCCGGTGCCTGCGCGCCGATTACCGCCTGGGCTACGACCGCGTGCGCGGCCGTGACGCCCATGGGCTGTTCGTCAACGCACGGATCGCGCCCGTCGATCGCCAGCATGTGCTTGACGCGCAATGGTCCTTTCTCGACGCGCTGGGCGTGCCCGATGCACCGCGATGCTGGGATCTGCCGATCCAGGCGCCGGCGCGCGACTGGGCCGTGGCGCAGCTGCCCGGTGCGCAGCCGACCCTGCTGATCTCGCCCGCCTCCAGCGTGGCGCTGCGCAACTGGCACGCGCCGGGGTACGCCGCCGTCGCGCGCTATGCGGTGCACGAGCTGGGCATGCGGGTGGCGCTGGTGGGCGGGCCCAGCGCCGCCGAGAGGGCCCTGGGCGCGCAGATCCGCGCGGCCGCCGGGGATACGCCGCTGCTCGATCTGATCGGCCGCGACACGCTGCCGCGGCTGCTGGCGCTGCTGGACCGGGCGACGGTGCTGTTAAGCCCCGACTCGGGCCCGGCGCACCTGGCCGCGATCACCGATACGCCGGTGATCGGCCTGTATGCCGTCAGCAACCCGCAGCGATGCGGGCCTTACAAGAGCCTGATGCATTGCGTCGACGCCTACCCGCGGGCCTGCGAGCAGATCCTGCTCCGCCGCGCGGACAGCCTGCCCTGGGGTACGCGGGTGGAATCCCCTGCGGCGATGGCGCTGATCCAGGCTGACGAGGTCTGCGCACGCTTGCAGGCGCTGCTGGCCGGCGGCGACCGCTTGCGCGAGGCGAGCTGAGCCCGCCCGCCGACGGCTCGGGTCCCGCGGCGAGCGCCCGCACGAACCGCGCGGGCAAAGCCAACCGGCCCGGGTCTTTGCGCCCCGGGCCGGCGGCGGTCATGGCGGCGCGCTAGGCGCGGTGGCTGGTGGCGTCCGGGGCCAGCGCCGCGGCGTCCTCGCGGGCGGCGGCGGGCAGCAGCGTGGTGGCGTCCAGGCGGTTGCTGCCGCTGCGGGCGGCCAGCGCCCGGGCAAACACTTCGCTGGCGTCGCGCACGAAGGGCAGGCCGGTGAAGTAGTACTCGCCTTGGGCCCGCTCGCGGTCGATATCGAGCAGGAGGTAGCCCTGTGCCACCAGGTTGGAATACTTCAGGTGCGGGTTGTTGGCCATGAAGAACTCGCCAATGATCCCCACGTTGGCGATGCCGTTGCTGGAGAACTCGACCGCCAGCGAGCCCTCGCCGGTCACCGGGTTATAGCGGGTCGGGTCGCTGGGCTCCTTGGGCACGTCGAAGGCCGTGACGACGTGGGTGTCGCCGGACAGGATCACCACGTTGTCGCGACCGGCCTGCTCGATGGTGTCGAGCAGCAGCTGGCGATCGAAGCGGTAGCCATCCCAGGCGTCGGAGTTCAGGAAGGTGCCGCCGTTCTCGGCCGGCAGCGGCACGACCTTGATCGGCGCGAAGGTCATCTGCTGCGCCAGCACCGTCCATTGGGCACGCGGCGCCTCGCTCAGCGCATCGATCAGCCAGGCGCGCTGTTCCTCGCCCAGGATCGTCTGCTCCGGCGTCACCGTCGTGGTGCCGTTCTGCTCCACGCGGCCGGCCAGGCGGGTGTCGAGCAGGATCAGGTCGACCAGGTCGCCATAGGCCAGGCGGCGGTAGGTGCGGCCATTGCCCTCGGGCAGCAGGCCCTGTTCGGGGCCATCGAAGCGGCTGTCGGCGTTGTCGCGGATCGGCATCCACTCGAAATAGGCCCGCACCGCCTGGCCCTTGCGCACGATCCAGTCGCCCTCCGCGTCGGGCTGGTGGTTCTGGGCCCCGTCGCGGTAGGAGTTGTTGGTGGTCTCGTGGTCATCCCAGATCGTGATGAAGGGATGCTGCCGGTGCGCCTCGGCCAAGTCCGGATCCTGCTTGTACTGGGCGTGGCGCTCGCGGTAATCGGCCAGCGTCACGATCTCGCGCGCCGGGGCGTGGGTGCGGCCGGTCACATCGTCGGCATCGCCGTATTCGTAGATGTAGTCACCGAGGTGGATCACGGCATCCAGGTCGCGGCGCCGGGCGATGGCGCCAAAGCCGTTGAAATAGCCGAATGTGTAGTTGTTGCAGGCGCAGACGGCGAAACGCAGGCGCTCAGTGGCCTCGCGCGGGGCGGTGCGGGTGCGCCCGACCACCGACTGCACACCGTTACAGGCGAAGCGGTAGTAATAGGTGGTCGCCGGCGCCAGGCCGGTGGGGTCCACCTTCACCGTGTAGTCCCGCTCGGCGCTGGTGGTGTACACGCCTTCGGCGACCACGGCGCTGAAGTCGGCATCAGTGGCGATTTCCCACAGCACGTCCAGCGCGGCGCTGCTGTCCGCGGCCGGCGTGACCCGGGTCCACAGCACGACACGGTCGGCCAGCGGGTCGCCGGAGGCGACGCCGTGCAGGAAGCTGGGCTGCTCGGCGCGCGGGGCGACGGGGGGCTGCGCGCGGGCGGCCTGGCTGTCCGCCCGGCCGCCTTCGCAGGCGCTCAGCGCGCCCAGCGCCGGGGCGACGGCCAGGCCCTTGAGCAGGGTGCGACGGTGGGTGGCGGCGGCAAAGTGCTGCCGCAGCGGGCGCAGCGGGGCGCTGCGACGCCGGTGAATATGGCTCATTGCGGTACTCCAGTCCGTGGTGATGGGCGCCCGCGTCCGGCGGCGGCTTGGCCGCCGCGGCCGAGGGCGCCAGCGCGCCGCGCAAGGGCGCAGGCGGGCGCCAATATGACGGGCCGATATGCCAGTTTGATGACGGCCGGCTCGTGGTGGCGCCCGCACGCCAATGTCAGACGAATCTGACAGTGGGGCGATACAGACCCGAGCCCAGCATCGCGCGGTGCGCAAGCCAGCGATGCCGCCCGCGGAGGACGATGCCGGGGTCGCAGCCATGCGACGCACATCTACACCAGAGGGAGACGATGAACAGACGATGGATGAGCTGGGCCACCGGCCTGCTGCTGGCGGGTGCCAGCCTGGCCGCGCAGGCGGCCCCCTGCCTGATATTCGTACACGGCAAGCAAACCGACACCGGCACCTACACCAGCTACAGCAACGCCCGCAGCTACTGGCAGAACGGGTCGGATGACTTCATCAAGGTGGCGAGCAAGAACTTCGCGACCTCCTACTACGTGGTGGGCTACAACGGCACGCAGCCCTATTGGCATTCGCAGGCGGCCGGCGAAGTGGCCAGCGAAATCATCGCCGCGACCAACGGCGCCAGCGACGCCGGCGGCAACAGCTGCGCGCAAAGCCACGCGCAAGGCGGCAGCTTCTGGGTCATCGCCCATTCGATGGGCAACACGGTGATGGACTTCATCCTGGGCAACGATGACGCCTCGGACCCGAACTACAACTACAACGGCAGCTACGAGACCGTGGCCTCGCGGCTGAGCCTGGTGGTCTCGCTGTCCGGCGCGCACCGCGGCTCGGAGGGCGCCGATGCCGTCTGTGGTCAGTCCAGCGGCGGCTGCAACTGGGCCGCCTCCTGGATCCAGGATTGCGATTCGGCGACCAGCTGGCTGCGCAGCAGCGACGATGTGCAGGTGCGCACCTTTGCCAGTGCGCCGGCGCGCAACATCTACCTGACCGGCGGCTACGAGGCGATCTTCGGCGCCAGCGCCTGCCTGTCCGGCGAGGATGACGGCGTGGTGCAGCATGCCTCGCAGTACGCCTGCGGCGGCAGCGCGACGGCCAGCTACAACAACGACAACGTCTGCAACAACGGCTTCAAGCAGGAGAGCTCGGGCTTTTTCAACCTCGATACCGCGCACGAAAACCACGGCGACATCAAGGATCACAGCGACGAGGACACCCGGCGCATGATCCCCGACGGCATCTGGACCTGCGGCGGCAGCCCCTGCTCGCCGGGTTCGCAGGTGCAGAGCTCGATGAGCTCGGCCGAATTCGTTGCCATTCTGTACTGAGCCGGAGAGCGCTATGACACGCACACGCATGATGCTGGCCGGCTCGCTGCTGGCCTTCAGCCTGCCGGCCCTGGCCGGCGCCCCCAAACTCGCCGACATCGCGGCCGCGCACTACCGCGACCAGCTCGGCTTCCCCGCCTGGTCACAGCCGGTGCTCGACGGGGTCGACCCCCTGCTGGCCGAGCGCACGCCCTCGGTGGTGCGCATGCAGGGCCCGGACGGCGCCGCCCCGGCGCTGGAAAGCTGGTTCGGCGCGCAGCAGTACCAGCGCGGCGAGGCGGCGCTGATCCAGGCCCGCCTGGTGGATGCCGCAGCGGATGACTGGGCATTGAGTGCCACCTGGGACAGCAGCCTGGGCACGCTGGCCCGCACGCCGCTGCGCGACGACGGCCAGGGCGCCGACGCGCTGGCCGGCGACGGCATCTACAGCGCCGCGGTGACGCTGCCCGAGGCGCACCAGCCGCCGGCGGGGCAGGCCGATAACGTGATGGTGCGCATCCACGCCGAGAACGCCAAGGGCGAGGTGCGCAAGAACGTCAACGGCTTTCTGTACAGCCACCCGGGCGCGGCGCTGACCGGCCAGGTCAAGCCGCAGGTCGTCGACGGGCACCTGGCCCTGCTGGCCGAGGTGGACGTGGCCGAGCGCGGCCGCTACCACCTGCGCGGCACGCTGGCCGACGCCGGCGGCCTGCCGGTGGCCAGTGCGCAGGCCGCGCAGGTGCTGGAGCCGGGCAGGCAGTGGTTGCCGCTGCGCTACCACGGGCGCATCTTCCACAGCCTGGGCCTGGCGGGGACGCTGCAGCTGGCCAGCCTGACGCTGACCACGACCCAGGGCATGCCCAATGCGCTGGGCCCGGTGCTGACGGCGGTCGCGCAGTTCCCGGCCCCGGCGCTGACGGAGCTGACGGCCCAGCCGCACCAGGATGCCGCGCTGCTGGAGACGATCCGTCGGCTCGAGGCGCCGCTCGCTGCAACGGCTCAGGTCCCGGCGAAGCAGGCCGTGCAGGCCGCCGGCGACACGCTGCGCGCGACCCTGCGCTAGGCGCGTTCTCAACCGCGCCCCCACGGGCACGGTATTTGGCCGCAGCCGGTCCGGGCTGCGGCCTTTTTTTTGCCTGCTTCTCGCGGAGCTTCGTGCCTAGCCGATGGCGGCTAGCGCCTGCGCCAGGTCCTGCTGCAAATCGTCGACGTCCTCGATGCCCACCGACAGCCGGCAGAGCCCGTCGCTGATGCCCAGCGCGGCCCGCGTCGCGGCCGGCACGGTGGCGTGGGTCATGATGGCCGGGTGCTCGATCAGGCTCTCGACGCCGCCCAGGCTCTCGGCCAGCGCGAAGATCCGGCAGGCCTCCAGGAACTGCCGCGAGGCCGCAAGGCCGCCGTGCAGTTCCAGCGAGATCATGCCGCCGTAGTCGCGCATCTGGCTGCGCGCCAGCGCGTGTTGCGGGTGCGCCTCCAGGCCCGGGTAGTGCACGGCCGCGACCTGCGGCTGCGCGGCCAGCCAGGTGGCCAGTTGCCGCGCGCTGGCGCAATGCTGGCGCATGCGCAGCGGCAGCGTTTTCAACCCGCGCAGGGCCAGGTAGCTGTCGAAGGGCCCGAGTACGGCGCCGACGGCGTTCTGCAAATAGCCCACGCGCTCGGCCAGGGCCTTGTCGCGCAGCACGGCCACCCCGCCGACCATGTCCGAATGGCCATTGAGGTACTTGGTGGCCGAGTGCAGCACGATGTCGAAGCCCAGCGTCAGCGGCTGCTGCAGGCAGGGCGTGGCGAAGGTGTTGTCGCAGACGCTGAGCGCGTCGCGCTCGGCGGCCAGCGCCGCCAGCGCGGCCAGGTCGCAAAGCTTGAGCATAGGGTTTGAGGGGCTCTCGACCCAGAGCATGCGCGTATTCGGCTGCCAGGCCGCGCGCACCGCCTCGATGTCGGAGAGGTCCACATAGCTGACCTCGAGCACGCCATTGGGCGCCCGCACCTGGCTCAGCAGCCGGTAGCTGCCGCCGTAGAGGTCATCGCCGGCCAGCACGTGGCTGCCGGCTGGCAGCAACTCCAGCACCGTGGCGCTGGCGGCCATGCCGGAGGCGAAGGCGAAGCCGGCCACGCCCTCCTCGAGGTCGGCGATGCAGCGTTCGAAGGCCATGCGCGTCGGATTTTGCGAGCGCGAGTATTCATAGCCCTGGTGGACGCCCGGGCTTTGCTGCACATAGGTCGAGCTGGTGCTGATCGGCGGCATCACCGCGCCGGTGGCGGGGTCGGGTTGCTGGCCGGCGTGGATCGCGCGGGTGGCGAGGGCGGGGCGGGTTTCGCGGGTCATTCTTCGAGGCGCTTGCGCAGGTGGTTCAAAAGGTCGATACGGGTGATCAGGCCGACAAAGCGGCCGGCGTCCTCGACGATGGCGACACGGTCACGCGCGAACACGGCGCGCAGGGCGTCCAGCGAGGCATCCGGTGCCAGGGTCTCCAGCGCCGTCACCATCGCCGTCGACACCGGCTGGCCGAAGCTGTCGGCATCGCCATGCACGGCGAAGACCAGGTCAGACTCGTCGATGACGCCGACCAGGCGCTCGCCGTCCATGACCGGCAGCTGCGAGACATCGTGCAGGCGCATGTTGCGATAGGCCTGCAGCAGCGTGTCCTGCGGCCGCACGGTGACCATCGAGCCCTCGGCGTAGCGCCGGGCGATCAGGTCGACGAGGTTGTTCTGCTTCGGCCTTTCGAGCAGTCCCTGGTCGTACATCCAGTGGTCGTTGTACATCTTCGACAGATATTTGTTGCCGCTGTCGCAGACGAAAGTGACGACGCGCTTGGGCTCGCTTTGCGCGCGGCAATAGCGCAGCGCGGCGGCCAGCAGCGTGCCGGTGGAAGAGCCGCCCAGCAGCCCCTCCTCGGCCAGCAGGGCGCGCGCCGTGTGCAGCGCCTCGCGGTCGTCGATGGTGATGGCCTGGTCCACGGCGTCCAGGTCGCAGTTCGGCGGCACGAAATCCTCGCCGATGCCCTCGACCAGCCAGCTGCCCACCGGGCCGGGCTCGCGGCCGGCCACCAGGTCGGCCAGGATCGAACCGGCGGGGTCGGCCAGCACCATGTCCACATGCGGGGCCACGCGGGCAAAAAAGCGCGACAGGCCGGTGACGGTGCCGCCCGAGCCCACGCCGCAGACCACGGCATCGAGCTGGTGGCCCATTTGCGACCAGATCTCCGGCCCGGTGGTGGTTTCGTGCGCCAGCGGGTTGGCCGGGTTCTCGAACTGGTTGACGTAAAAGCTGTTGGGGATCTCGCTGGCCAGGCGGGCCGCCACATCCTGGTAGTAATCGGGGTGGCCCTTGCCCACATCCGAGCGGGTCATGTGCGTCTGCGCGCCCAGGGCCTTGAGGTGCAGCACCTTTTCCTGGCTCATCTTGTCCGGCAGCACGATGATCAGCTTGTAGCCTTTTTGCGCCGCCACCAGCGCCAGGCCCAGGCCGGTGTTGCCGGCGGTGGCCTCGATCAGCGTGCCGCCGGGCTTGATCTTGCCCTCGCGCTCCGCCGCCTCGATCAGCGACAGGGCGATGCGGTCCTTGATCGAGCCGGTGGGGTTCTGGTTTTCCAGCTTGACGTACAGGCGGCAGGGGCCGGTGTCGAAGCGGGTCAGCTCGACTATCGGCGTGTTGCCGATGGCGGCCAGCACGTTGTCATAAACGCTCATCGCGGTCCCTCCAGCAGGGCGGGCTGCGCCAGCCCGAGTCGATCCCAGTGTAGGGGCTAAACGCCTGCCCGCGCCGACCGCGCGCCGGCGCTCCGCCGCTAGGCGGCCGGCCCGGCCGGCAGCTGCGCCCAGGCCGCGAGCACGGCATCGACGCCCAGCGCATCCATGCGGCCGCCGGGCGCGCGCAGGCTGTGCACGGGGGCATCGACGGCGTAGGGCTGCCACAGCGCCGGGTCCTTGTTGGAGAACAGCACCACCAGCGGGCAGTTCATCGCCGCGGCCGCGTGGGCCGGCCCGGTATCGACGCTGAGCATGCCGGCGGCGCGCGCCAGCAGCGCCAGCAGGCGCGGGATCGGCAGCGCGTCCGCCACCGCGTGCACGCGGGGCTGGCCGGACAGCGCGGCGAGCCGGGCGCAATAGTCCTGCTCGGCCGGCGAGCCGCAAATCAGCACGCGGGCCTGTGGCTGGCGCGCGAGCAGCTGGCGGCAGAGCTCGGCCCAGTGCGCGTCCGGCCAGAACTTGGGGTTGCTGGCGCGGGCTTCGGCGCGCCGGCCCATCGTGCGCTTGTTGCCCGGCTGCAGCAGGATCAGGGGGTCGTCGGCCCAGCCCTGCGCGGCCAGCCACTGCGCGCAGTCGGCATGTGCCGCCGCGCCGGGGTCGATCCAGCCCAGCTCACGGATCAGCCCCGGCACCTGGCCGCGGTCAAAGGGGGCGCCATAGGCCGCGTGCGCCAGCCGCAGCCAGCGCTCTACCCAGGGCTCATCCGGGCGCTCGGCGTCGTCGCCGGCCCAGAGCATGTCGGACTCCGCCCAGCCGGCGCGGCGGGCGAGCCAGCGCGACTTGTCATCGGTCTCGCAGATCAGCAGCGGGCGCCCGCGCTGGCTGCGCAACCAGCCGACAAGCTCCTGCTGGCTGCGGTTGAAGACATAGGGGGCCTTGCGGCTGCTGAGCAGTTGCTCCGCGCCCACCGCCGGGACCAGCCCCAGCAGCGGCCGGGTCCAGCCGCCGGAGCTGACCACATCGACCTGCGCCTGCGCGCGCGCGGCCAGCCAGTTCAGCATCGGCAGCAACAGCAGCATGTCGCCAAAGGCGCCAAAGCGCATGACGATGGGCGGGCGGTTATGGGAGGCGAAGTCAGCCACGGCAGGCTCGCGTATCCAGGAAGGCGGGCAGTCTATCCGCCCAGCAAAGCCGCATAGGCCTTGCGGTAGTAGTCGCGATTGGCCGCGCGGCAGGCGGCCAGCGCACCGGCGTGGCTGCGCGCCTGCGTCAGCGCCTGCGCCCACTGCCCCGGCGCGGCCAGCGCCGGCGGGTGCGGCATCGCGTGGAATTTGGAGGAGAAGGGCACCGCCACGACACGCTTGCCGAGCAGGGTCGCCCAGTAAGCGCCGTGGTAGGAGCTGGTGACCACCGTGCGCGCGCTGGCCAGAAAGCGGATCACCCGCGGCCAGTCGGCGGCATTGCCCAAGGTGGGCAGGCCGGTGGTGTCGCCGCCCACCGGGAAGCGCTCGTGGGCGTACACGACCAGCTCGTGCTGCTCGGTGTAGTCATCGTCGAAGAGCGGGCTCATGCAGCTGACGCAGGGCACCAGCGGCCACGGGGCGCCGACGTCGCGCACGCCGACGGCGTCGAAGCCGGCGAGGTATTCATGGCCGCTGTAGTCGACCCGGCTCTCGCCGTGGGCGTTGTGGCCGATGCCCCAGGCCACCATCGGCGCGCGCTTGCGCGCCAGCATCCGGCGCAGCCGCTTGGCGAAGAACAGCAGGCCGCCGCCGCCCACCAGCATGGGCTGACCGAAGTGCCAGGGGCGCAGCTGGCGCAGGTGCATCCGGCGCACCTCCAGCGGGAAGGGGAAGTAATCCACCGGCGAGGCATGCCAGTCGCCGACGTTGTCGGCCACGCGGCAGTGCACGGCGAGCAGGGTGGGGGCCTGGGCCATCGCGCGGCTCAGCCGGCGTCGACGTCGGCCAGCACCGCGTCGTATATCGCCAGGTACTGCGCCGCCATGCGCGCGGGCACGAAGTCGGCCGCGAAGCGGGCGCCCGCCGCGGCCAGGCGCTGCGCCAGCGCGGGGTCGCCGGCCAGCCGCTGCGCCGCGCTGGCCAGGGCCTGCGCATCGCGGGTGGGCACCAGCAGGCCGTTGTCCTCGTGGCGCACGATCTCGGGGATGCCGTCGCAGCCGGTGCTGATGACCGGCAGGTCGAACTTCATCGCGTCGAGCAGCGTGGTGCCCAGGCCCTCGCTGAGCGAGGGGAAGATGAAGGCGTCGGCGGCGGCCAGGTAGTCGCCCACGTTCTCCACGTGGCCGTGGAACTCGACGTTGGTCAGCCCCTCGGCCTGCGCGCGCAGCGCCGCCTCGTCCGGCCCGCCGCCGCAGAGCACGAAGTGCAGCCGCGGGTCGCTGTCGGCCAGTTGCCGCGCGGCCTCGATCAGATAGGGCTGGCCCTTCTGCGCGGCATTCAGGGCCGCGACGTTGACCAGCACATAGCGCTCGCCCCATTGCGCCCGCAGCGCGGCGACCCGCGCCGGGTCCGGGCTGAAGCCGGCCGTCACGCTGTAGACCACGCTCGACGGCACGCCGGGCAGCGCCTCGAGCAGCGTGGTCTGCGCCAACCGGCAGACATTGGCGATGTGCCGGGCGCCGCGATACTTGGCCCGCGACACCGGGTTGCCCTTGATCGGCTTGTTGATGCGCCGGGTGAAGATGTAGGGCGTGCCCTGCAGTTTCCAGGACAGCCAGGCCAGCGTCAGGGCCGAGCCGCCGTTGCTGTGCACCAGGCAGCCCCGGGTGTGCCGGAGGTGGCGCCAGTGCGGCTTGCCGACCGGCCGCAGCTCCAGATCCGGCACATCGTCCAGCCGCGCCCGCAGCGCGCCATCGGCGGCCACCAGCGCGCGTTGCGGCACGCCCCGCTCGGCCAGGGCGCGGATCAGCAGTTCGGTCTGGCGTTGCCCGCCGCGGAAGTTGCGCGCCAGGTTCAGGTGGCAGATGCGGCGTGCCGGCTGGCCCGTGGTCTGGGCGCTCATCCGGCGGCGTGGCCGGCGTCGAGGCCGGCGCGCGCCAGCATGTCGGCGAAATCCTGCGCGTGCGGGTCGGCGAAGTGCTCGATGCCAAAGGGCGTGCGCTGCACGGCGTGCCGCGCCACCAGGTCGCGCACGCAGCGGTTGTAGGCCACCAGCTCGGGCTTCTTGTAGCCGCGGGCATGGTCCAGGTGCAGGCAGATGGCGCTGTAGCGGATCTGCTTGCCGCGGATGCCGGCGTTCTCCAGCCGCTCGCCAAATTCGCGGTCCAGCCCGCCCCAGTTCAGGCGCTCGTCGAAACCGTTGGCGGCCATGACGTCTTCACGCCAGGCCGAGGCGTTGTGGCCGTTGAAGGTGGGGTTGGTCGTGGTGACGGCATTCAGCAGCCGCGCCCGGCGACCCTGCGCCGTGAGCTTCAGCGTCTTCAGCGAGGCGGGCATGCCGTGCTGGCGCAGCCAGGCCTTGTCGAAGGCGCGGCCGGATTCGACATCCTCGCGGGCAATGGCCTCGCTGGTCGCCATCGGCAGCTTGTAATAGCCGCCGGACAAAAAGCGCCCGCGCTCGGCCTGGGCCGCGTGCACGGCCAGGAAGTCGGCCCGCGGGATGCAGTCGCCATCGGTGAAGACCAGGTAATCGCCCTGCGCCGCGACGATGGCCTTGTTCAGGATCGCGCATTTGCGAAAGCCCTGATCCTCGTGCCAGACGTGGCGCAGGTTCAGCCGGCCTTCGGCGCTGATGCGCTCGACCAGCGCCCGGGTCTCGGGGCCGGAGCCGTCGTCGGCGACCAGCACCTCGAAGTCGCGGTAGTCCTGCGCGGCGAAACCCCACAGGACCTTTTCCAGCCAGCGCGGCGAGTTGTAGGTGGTGAAGATGACGGAGAGCTGCACCGGGGCCTTGTCTGCGCGGGTCACGGGTCAGCGCGCAGTGTACGCCAGCACCCCGGCCGGGCGGGCCCGGCGGGCGCGCGGGTCCGGAGCGCCACGATGACCCCAGAGCAGACCCCGAGTGCAAACCCGAGTGGGACCCGGGGGCTGCCCTGGCGGCAAGCCGAGCCGCGGCCGCGGCAGCGATGGGGCGCGGCGGCAGCGTAGAATGCGCGCTGGCGCGCGGCCGGGTCCCGCGGCGCCCTTCTAGACACGGAGTGATCGATGCTGACAACGATGGCCGACCGCGATGGCCTGATCTGGTACGACGGCAAGATGGTGCCCTGGCGCGAGGCCACCACCCACGTGCTGACGCACACGCTGCACTACGGCATGGGCGTCTTCGAGGGTGTCCGCGCCTACCAGACCCCGCAGGGCCCGGCGATCTTTCGCCTGGCGGACCACACGCGGCGGCTGTTCAACTCGGCCAAGATCCTGGGCATGCAGATCCCCTATACCGCGGCCGATATCGACGAGGCCCAGCGCGCCGCGGTGCGCGAGAACGGGCTGGATTCGGCCTACATCCGGCCGATGGCCTTTTTCGGCGCCGAGGGCATGGGCCTGCGCGCCGACGGCCTGAAGGTGCACCTGATCGTGGCGGCCTGGACCTGGGGGGCTTATCTCGGCCAGGAGAGCATGGAGCGTGGCATTCGCATCCGCACCAGCTCCTACACCCGCCACCACCCGAACGTGACGATGTGCCGGGCCAAGGCCAACGGCAATTACATCAACTCGATGCTGGCGCTGAACGAGGCGCTGCGCGACGGCTATGACGAGGCCCTGCTGCTCGACGTGGATGGCTATGTCGCCGAGGGCTCGGGCGAGAACATCTTCATGGTGCACGACGGCGTGCTGTACACGCCGACGCTGCTGTCGGCGCTGGATGGCATTACCCGGCGCACGATCTTCACGCTGGCCGAGGAGGCCGGCATCAAGATCGTCGAGAAGCGCATCACCCGCGACGAACTGTATGTGGCCGACGAGGCCTTCTTCACCGGCACCGCGGCCGAAGTCACGCCGATCCGCGAGGTCGACGGCCGCCAGATCGGCAGCGGCAGCCGCGGGCCGATCACCGAGCGCCTGCAGCAGCGGTATTTCGCCGTGGTGCAAGGCGACACGCAGGACTATGCCCACTGGCGCACGCTGGTGGCGGGCTAGCGCAAGCGGAGCAAGCAATGGATAACGTGATGGCGCCGGTCTCCCCCGGCGAGCTGCTGGACAAGATCACCATCCTGGAGATCAAGGCCGAGCGCATCGAGGACGCGCAGAAGAACGCCAACGTGCGGGTCGAGCTGAACCTGCTCAATGCGATCTGGGCCAGCGACGTGCCCGATGTGGACGTCGCCGAGGAGCGCGCCGCGCTGAAGGCCGTCAACGAAAAGCTGTGGGAGATCGAGGACGACATTCGCGACGAGGAGCGAGCCAAGCGCTTTGGCGAGCGCTTTGTCGAGCTGGCCCGCAGCGTCTATTTCACCAACGACGAACGCGCCCGGCTGAAGAAGGTGATCAACACCAAGATGGGCTCGCAGATCGTCGAGGAGAAGTCCTACTCGGACTACGCCTGATGGACGCGGGCGCCGCGCCGGCTGCCGGCTCGCCTTCGGCGCCACGGCCGGGCGCGCGCAGCCTGCGCGACGGCGACTGCCTCATCCTGCACGACCCGGCGCTGCTGGCGGCGCCGCAGGCGGCCCATTTCGACCCCGCCCACTGGCGCGACGCGCAGCGGGGCGAGGCCCGCGGCCGTGGCAGCGCCATCGTGTTTCGGCCCCCGCCGCCGCTGGCGGCCGGCGCGGGCGACTGGGTGTTGCGCGAATACCTGCGCGGCGGCTTGCCGGCCAAGTTGCTCAAGCGCCAGTACGCCTGGCTGGGGCGCGAGCGCAGCCGCAGCTGGCGCGAATTTCGCCTGCTGCAGGCGCTGCGCAGCGATGGGCTGCCCGCGCCGCGGCCGGTGGCCGCCGCCGCCTTTCGCGGGTCCCTGAGCTACCGCGGCGCCTTGCTGATGCAGGCCGTGCCCGGCGCGCAATCCCTGGCCGACCGCCTGGCCACCGGCGCCTTCGCGCTGCGCGAGGACTGGCCCGGCCTGCGCGAGGTGTTGCGCCGAGTCTTCGATGCCGGTTACTTCCACGCCGACCTGAACGCGCGCAACCTGCTGCGCGACGCCCACGGCGGCTGGTGGGTCATCGACTGGGATCGCGGCCGGGCCGGCGTGGCGCCGGCGCGCTGCCGATCACGCTTGCGGCGGCTGGAGCGCAGCCTGCGCAAGATCGCCGCCGCCGAAGGCTGGGCGCCCGGGCCGACCAGCGCGCTGCTGACCGCGCTGGATCAGGAGCTGCGCGCGTAGACGTCGCGGCCGGGCAGGCCCTTGAACTTGCGGTGCATCCACAGGTACTGCTCCGGCGCCCGCCGCGCCGCGCCCTCGAACAGCGCATTGATGCGCACGGCGTCGGCCTCGTCGTCGCCGCTGGGGATCTCCGGCAGCGGCGGCGCGATCACCAGCCGCCAGTAGGGCCCACCCTCGGGGTGCGTCTCCCGATACATGAAAAAGGGCACCACCGGCGCCTTGGTCATGCGCGCGATGCGGCTGGTGGCGATGTTGGTCACCGCGGGGTGGCCGAAGAAGGGCAGCACCGCCGAAAACTTGATCCGCCGGCTCTGGTCCGGCGCATACCAGACGATCTTGCCGGCCTTGATGGCGCGCAGCATGCCGCGCACGTCGTTGAAGGGGATCGTCTGCACGTCGGCGTGGGTGTCGCGGCCGGCCTGCATCACATGGCGGAACACCGGGTTGCGATGCGGCTTGTACATCGCGGTGACGGGAAAGCGCTGGCACAGCAGCCGCGTGGCCAGCTCCAGCGAGGTGAAGTGCGCCGACAGCAGGATCACGCCCTGGCCGGCGGCCAGCGCCTGCTCCAGGTGCTCGCCACCCTCGATTTCGTAGCGGCCGCGCAGCCGGCGCTCGGGCGCCCACCAGCAGCTGATCAACTCGATCATGCCCATGCCGACGGCGGCGAAATGGGCCCGCCCCAGGGCCTCGCGCTCGGCTTCGCTCCGTTCGGGAAAGGCGATGGCCAGGTTGACCCGGGTGATGTGGCGGCGCCCCGGCAGCAGCCACCAGGTCGAGCGGCCGACGCCGGCGCCTAGCGCCAGCGCCACGCGCAAGGGCAGCAGGGCCAGCAGGCGCAACAGGCCGACCAGCATCCAGCTGGGCCAGTGACGGGGGTGCCGGAGCGAGGTCGGGGCGCGCATTGACGGGGGCTTGGGCATACTGCGAAGGATGCGACTGTACCCGATCCTCGTGCGCCTGCTGCGGCCGCTGGCGCTGGCCTGGATGCGCAGCCGCCGGGGCGTCGCGGAGGGCTGGGCGGCGACCGTCGCCGAGCGCCAGGGGGCGCTGCCAGCCCGGCGGGATCGCCCGCTGTGGCTGCATGCCGCCTCGGTGGGCGAGGTGCACGCGGCGCTGCCGCTGCTGCGGGCCCTGCACGAACGCTGGCCCGGCCTGCCGGTGCAGCTCTCGGCCTTCACGCCCACGGGGCTGGCGCGCTGGCGCGCCCTGTATCCCGATATCGCCAGCGCCGCGCTGCCGCTGGATCACCCCGACAGCGTCGCGCGCGCGCTGGATGCGCTGCGGCCCCGGGTGCTGCTGATTGTCGAAACCGAGCTGTGGCCGAACCTGCTGCGGGCCGCCCACGCTCGGCAGATTCCGGTGCTGTTCGTTTCGGCGCGGGTGCGCGAATCCAGCCTGCGTGGCTGGCGCCGCTGGGTCGGGCCGAAGCTGCTGGCCGAGGTGCTGGCCCCCGTGCGCTGGCTGGGGGCGCAGACGGCCGCGGACGCCGCGCGCTTCGCCCGCCTGGGCGCCACGCGGGTCGCCGTGGCCGGCAACCTCAAGTGGGATGCGCGCCCCCCGGTGGATGCGGCCCTGCAGGCCGAATTTGCCGCGGCGCTGCAGGCGCGATCGGCCTGGCTGGCCGCCAGCACCCACCCCGGGGAAGAGGAGATCCTGCTGGCCGCGCATGCGGCCCTGCTCAAGCAAGACCCCGCCTGCCTGCTGCTGTTGGCGCCGCGGCACCCGCGCCGGGCCGAGGAGGTCGCGGCCTTGTGCGCGCAGGCGGGGCTGCGCGTCGCGCGGCGCAGCCGCGGCGAATCGCCCGACGCGGCTCAGGTCTGGCTGATCGACACGCTGGGCGAGCTGACCGCGCTGATGGCGGCCTGCCCGCGGGTTTTTCTGGGCGGTTCGCTGGTGCCCGTGGGCGGGCACAACCTGCTCGAGCCGGCGGCGCTGGACTGTGCGCTGGCCGTGGGGCCGCATACCGACAATGCGGCCGAGGTGGCCGCGGCGCTGGAGCAGGCCGGTGGCCTGCAGCGGGTGGCGGACGCCGCCGCGTTGGCCGCGCTGTTGCAGCAATGGTTCAGCCAGCCGGCGCAGGCCGCGGCCAGTGCCGCCGCCGCGCGGGCCTGTCTGGAAGCCGGCGGTGGCGCGGTGCAGGCGGCGCTGGCGCAACTCGCGCCGCTGCTGGAGACCCCGGCGGGCCCCGATGGGCCCGGGTGCGCCGCTGACTGATCACCGTGTCGGTGCGGTCGTCTCGCCGCGCGGCCGGTGCGGCGTCGGATCGAGCGCCGGCTTCGCAGTCGGACCGGCCGCCGCGATGAGTGCGGCCGGCGCGATGCGGCTCTAGCCGTCGATGTCGGTCTCGGCGCCGGCCGGGATCGGCACCAGCAGCTTGTCGATGCGGGCCAGGTCCTCGCGATCCAGGTCGCCAACGCTGCGCTCGAGCTGCAGCACGTTCAGCAGGTAGGTATAGCGGGCCTGCGCAAGGTCGTTACGGGCGCGGAACAGCTCGCGCTGGGCGTCCAGCAAATCGACGCTGGTGCGGGTGCCGACTTCGACGCCGGCTTCGACCGCATCGCGCGCGGTCGTGGCCGAACGCACCGCCTGGGTCAGCGCCCGGACCTGGGCCAGCCCGGTGACCACGCCGTCGTAGGCATCCAGCGCGGCCTGCTCGACCTGCAGCCGGGTGCGCTCGGCCTCGGCCTGCGCCGCTTCGGCCTGGGCGACGGCCTCCTGGTGGCGGGCGCGGGTGGCGCCACCGGTGAACAGCGGTACTTCCAGCTGCAGCGTGGCCTGCGAGCTACTGAATTCGCGGCCGAACTGGGCCTCGGTGTTGTCCTGATACAGGTGCTGTGCCTGCAGCTCCAGCCGCGGCCAGTAAGCGCCACGGGCGGCGCGGCGTTCCTGATCGGCGATCTCGGCGCGGGTCTGCGCCGAGAGCAGGCTCAGGTTGTTGGCGACGGCGCGCTCGGCCCAGGGGCCCGGGTCACCAGGCAGCGGTGGGTTCTCCAGCGCGTTGTCACCGATGCGTTCCGGGCGCTCGGGGGCGTAGCCGGCCACGGTGCGTAGCGCCTGGGTGCGCGAGCGCAGCTGCGCGGCGGCGCTGAGTTCCTGCGAGCGGGCCAGGTCGTAGCGGGCCTGGGCCTCCTGCTTATCGGTGATGGCGGCCAGGCCCACCTCGAAGCGCACCTCCGCCTGCTCCAGCGAGCGCTCGATCGCCGCCAGCTCGGCCTTGGCCAGGCGCAGGCCGTTATGCGCGGCCAGCCATTCGAAATAGACCTCGGAGACCCGCAGGATCAGATCCTGAGCGGCAATGGATTCGGTGGCCAGCGCCAGCGCCAGCTGCTCGTCGACCTGGGCGTAGCGCGCGAAGGCCGTCGCGTCGAACAGCGGCTGCGACAGCTGTACCGCCCAGCTCAGCGTGTTGGCATAAGTCACGGTGTCGCCTTCGAAGACAACGGTGGAGGAGGCCTCCGTCTCGTCGCGCTGGCGGCCATAAGAGGCCTGGGCGCCGAGCTGGGGCAGGATTTCGGAGCGGCGCAGCCCGGCCTGGGCGCGCTGGGCCTGGGCCTGGGCGCGGTCGGCGGCGAAGCCGGGGTCGGTGTCGACGGCGCGCGCGTGCAGGTCGAGCAGCTGGCCGGCGGCGGCCGGCAGGCTGAAGGCGGCGACGGCCAGCGGCGCCAGGCGGAATCGCTTCATAAGGTGTCTCAACCCCGACAGTCCCAAAGCCGCGAAGCATAACCCGGCATCGCCGCGATCCGGCGCCGGGAAAAAAATCCCCGCGTGGGTTTGACAGGGGGCGCAAACACCCCGACAATTGCGGGCTGACCTGGAGGGGTGCCCGAGCGGTCAAAGGGAGCAGACTGTAAATCTGCCGGCTATGCCTTCGAAGGTTCGAATCCTTCCCCCTCCACCAGTCTTTACGCCGCGGGCGTAGTTCAATGGTAGAACCTCAGCCTTCCAAGCTGATGATGTGGGTTCGATTCCCATCGCCCGCTCCAGTGAACACGCGCCGCGGTACGCCACGGACACTGCCCAAATAGCTCAGTCGGTAGAGCACTTTCTTGGTAAGGAAGAGGTCGCCGGTTCGATTCCGGCTTTGGGCACCACTGTTTTTGACAACGAGTTTTTGATTCAGGGGACCTGAACACATGGCCAAGGAAAAATTCGAGCGCACCAAGCCGCACGTGAACGTGGGGACGATTGGTCACGTGGACCACGGCAAGAC
>CAKZQS010000037.1:0-35000 GCA_937141935.1 uncultured Ectothiorhodospiraceae bacterium | reverse complement strand
AAGCCCCCCTCGAGATGAGATCTCACTGGGCCCTTGAGGCCCCTTAAGAGCCGTCGAAGACTACGACGTTGATAGGCTGGGTGTGGAAGTGCAGCAATGCATGCAGCTAACCAGTACTAATTGCTCGTGAGGCTTGACCATATAACGCTCAAGCACTTTTGAGATGTGCCCCCCCCCTGGTGGCGGCGCATTGTCAGCTATGTTGCTGTAACGATTTTGCTTTGCCTGGCGGCAATGGAGCAGTGGAACCACCCGATCCCATCCCGAACTCGGAAGTGAAACGCTGCCTCGCCGATGGTAGTGCGGGGTTTCCCCGTGTGAGAGTAGGGCACCGCCAGGCATTTATTCGAGAAAGAGCCCGACCTTATGGTCGGGCTTTTTTTTTGCCCCGGTACCGGGGGGAACGCGCTACAATCGCCTGCTTTTACTCGGCAGCTAGCGAGCGATGTGCATCCGCGAAGACCTGAAGGGCGCGCTGGGCATTGACGGCCCCGACCTTCACCACAACCTGTCCAGCACGGACCTCTTCCACAACGCCATCGCCAACGACCGCGGTCGCGTGCGCCGGGATGGCCCCGCTGACGAGCAAAAGGCCTATGCCACGAAGCTCGGCGAGCAGGGGCCGCTGGTGTTCTACACCAACCCCGACATCACCGGCCGCCCGGTCCGCGACACCTTCTGCGTGGATTGGCCGGAGGTGCACGACGAGATTTGGTGGAAGGCCGACCTGCAGGCCTTCCCGGCGGACAAGATCGAGGCGCTGTACGAGCGCGTCACCGCGCATGTCAACGCCAACAGTCCGCGCCTGTATGTGCAGGATCTCAACGCCGGGTGGCTGCCCGAGTACGCGATTCCGCTGCGCTTCGTGGGCGAGTACGCCACGCATGCGCTGTTCGCCAGCAATATGTTCGTCAGCGAGTCGGTCGGCATCGATGATGTCGAAGCCAAGCGCTGGACGATCCTGAACGTGCCCTCCTTCTTCTGCGAACCGGAGCGCGACGGCACACGCAGCGAGTGTTGCGTGATCATCGACATCCGCCACCGGCGCGTGCTGATCACCGGCGCGGCCGACTACTGCGGTATCAACAAGAAGTCGATTTTCACGGTACTCAACTACCTGCTGCCGGCGCAGGGCTATCTGCCGATGCACGCTTCGGCCAACATCGGCAAGGACGGCACGAGTGCGATCCTGTTTGGCCTGTCGGGCACCGGCAAAACCACGCTGTCGGCGGACCCGGATCGGCTCCTGATTGGCGACGATGAGCACGCCTGGACGACCTCGGGCGTGTCCAACTTCGAGGGCGGCTGCTACGCCAAGCTGATCGACCTGAACAAGGACGCCGAGCCGGTGATCGCCGCGGCGCTGTCGATGCCGGGTACGGTCATCGAGAACGTGCCGCCCGTGCCCGGTCGCGACCTCGCCGAGACCGACCCGCAGGACCTCGATCTGTCCGATCAGTCAATCACCGAGAACACCCGTTTCTCCTACCCGCTGAGCTGCAACCCCGGCGTCGCCGCGGGTGCCAAGGGGCCGCATCCCAGCACGCTGGTGTTCCTGACGGCCGACGCCTTTGGCGTGCTGCCGCCGGTGTCGGTGCTGGATGAGGACGAGGTGATCTTCCACTTCGTCTCCGGCTTTACCGCCAAGCTGGCCGGCACCGAGGTCGGTGTGACGGAGCCCAAGGCCGCCTTCTCCGCCTGCTTTGGTGCCCCCTTCATGGCGCGGCCGGCCTCGGTGTATGCCGAGTTGCTGGCCCAGAAGGTGCGCGGCGCCAAGACCCGCTGCATCCTGCTGAATACCGGCTGGACCGGCGGCCCCTATGGCATTGGCCAGCGTATTTCGATCAAGCTGACCCGGGCGATGCTGAATGCGGCGTTGCGCGGTGATCTGCACGCGCCCGACATGAGCTACAAGACGCACGACATCTTCGGGCTGAAGATGCCGACGCATTGCCCCGGCGTGCCCGACGAGATGCTCGACCCGCGCACCACCTGGGATGACCAGGAGGCCTATAACGCCAAGGCCCGTGAGCTCAAGGCGATGTTCGTGCAGAACTTCGAGGACAAGAAGTTCGGCGAGTTGGGCATCCGCAACGTGATGGCGGGTTAAAGCCGCGCTATAATGCGCGCCCGGCTCGCCTGCGGGCCGGCACAATCAGGGCGATTAGCTCAGGGGTAGAGCACTGCTTTCACACGGCAGGGGTCGCAAGTTCAAATCTTGCATCGCCCACCAATATCAACGGCCCGCGTGCCCAGGCGCGCGGGCCGTTTTTTTTTGGCGCCGGCCCTCGACGTGCGCCGGCACGCCTAGGGCGCCGAGGTCCAGGCCGCCACGACATCGGCGGGGATCCTCGCCGCCACGCCAAACTTCGGACCGGCATCCACGGGCACGCGGGCGATCTCGGCGCCGCTTTCATAGTCGATGACGGAGACGCTGGCCTCGCGATTGTTGGGCACATAGCAGTGCCGCCCGTCAACGCTGGTGGTGGCCCAACTCGGCGCGTCGCCCACGGGCGTAATGGCGCGGGCGCTGAAGCTGGCCACGTCCACCAGCGCCACATAGTCGGAAATCCGCCCGGCCAGGCACAGCGTGTTGCCATCCGGGCTCAGCGCCAGGCCGTGGTGTGGCGCCTCGAAGTCGTAATCCTCTTCGCCGGTGTCCGGCGCCACGGGCAGGTCCAGCTGGCGGCTGATGGTTGCCTGCTCCAGGTCGTATTCGATCACGCCGCTGTAGAGCGACAACTGCGCGTAGAGGTGGGTCTCCTCCGCATTCAGCGCGAAGGGGCGCACCCCAGCCGTGAAGGGAAAACGCTGCAGGACTTGCAGGCTTTGCGTGTCGATCTTGCTGATCTGGTAGGGCGAGGTCAGCGGGTTGCTGGCCAGCACCGCTCGCGCTTCGGGCTCCACCAGAATGTTGCCGATGCTGGCGTTGTAGAGCACCGCGCCATCCGCGCTCAGGTGGTTGTCATGCGGCCATTGCCCGGTCAGGGCACGGCCGCTGATGGCGCCCGTGGCGGCGTCCAGCACGTAAACCTGGTCCTCCACCAGCCCGGAGACATACAGGCGTCCGCCATCCGGGCTGATCGTCATGTGGTCGGCCCGCAACCCGTCCAGCGGGCTGACCCAGAGCAGCTCGCCACTGGCCAGGTCAAAGGCCGCCACGTCGCCGCGGTGGCCGCGCGAGACATAGAGCGTGCGCGCGTCGGGGGCCACGTCGAGGTCCTGCGCGTAGTTCAGCCCGCCGGCGAACTCAACGATGCGCTGCCCCAGCAGTGCCTGCGCGGGGTCGCGCTCCACCGCCGGCGTCGGCCCGTCCGGGATGATGTTCAGCGTATGTCGCAGGCGCTGCGTCTGGCTGTCGATCACCGACACCGTCCCGGCCTCGGCATTGGCAATCAGCATCACCGGCAGGCCATCGGCTGGTCCCGCCACATCGCCACGCTCGGCGCCGCTGGTGGCGCGGTCGCCGCATCCAGGCAGCGCCGCGGCCGCACACAGGCCGGCCAGGGCGATGCCCGTGGCGAGTAGGGGGCGTGAGTGGGTGGCGCGCGTCTTGCGCGCCGCCGAGCGGGTCGCTCGCATGCTGTCTCCATGGGCGCTGCCGGCCCGTTGTACTCCTCGGCCTACAGCATAAGGTCGCGGGCCCGTCCGCCGCAGCGCGCCCGGCCGGCGCGGCCACGCGAACGGTGTGACAGAGCCGAACCCTAAGCGAGCCGGGCCCCGGATTCCGAGTGGGACCCGGTGCTGATCCGGTTGTCTCAGCCTGACAGCAGCCGCTGCCAATAGCCCACGTCGACCCAGCGCGCGAACTTGTAGCCTACCTCCGGAAACCGGGCCACCGGCGCAAAACCCAGGGCCTCGTGCAGCGCCACGCTGCCCGGGTTGGGCAGCGAGATGCCCGCAATCACGCAGTGCACGCCCCGAGGCTGCAACGCGTCCAGCAGCGCCTGCATCAGCGCCCGGCCATGGCCCTGGCGCTGCGCATCCGGCGCCAGGTAGACCGTGCTCTCCACGCTGTAGCGGTAGGCGCTGCGCGTCCGCCAGGCCGTGGCGTAGCTGTAACCCACCACGCGGTCGTCCACCGTGGCGACCAGCCAGGGCAGGCGCTGCGCCTCCACCTGCGCCAGCCGCTCACGCATCGCCGTGGCGCCCAGCGGCGTCTCCTCAAAGGTCGCGACCGAATCGCGGATGTAGGGGTTGTATATGGCCGCCAGCGCCGCCGCGTCGGCGGCGCTCGCCGCGCGCAGCTCAGCCATGCCCCGGGCTTGCCGTGGCGGCAGCGTCGCGACGCGGGATGCGCAGCCCAGGGATGGGCGCGCGGTCGGGGCGCAGCAATCGGCGGCGGGCCGGGGCCGAGTACAGGCGCCGCGGGGAGTAGTGGCGCAGCATCACGCGGCTGTCGTCCAGCGGCCGCGCCTGCCGCCGGAATTCGGCGAAGCTGCTGCAGGGGGTCGCCCGCCGCATGAAATGCGCCACCGCCCCCACCCATGCCGCGGTCAGGGTCGCGTGGTACTTGTCGGCTGCGATGCCGTGCGCCGCCAAAAACGCCCGCAAGGCCTCGCCGTAGCGGGCGGTGGCCGCGCCTGGCGGGCGCTCGCAGAGCAGTACATAGGCCAGTCGCAGGTGCCCGATGTGGTCGAAGTCGTTGGGCCGCAGTCGGCCGCTGTGGAAGTCGGCGGCAAAGGCGCGGTCGGCGGTGTCGCAGCGGTGCGGGGACATGGCCAGCGGGTGGGGCATCGGGGCCGGCTAGTGTCGCATGCCCGAATGGCGCCCTTCGCCAGCTCGGCATGCGCGTGCCGTGCGCACTGTAACGAGGGGGCGCCTGGCGCGGCGCAGCCCAACCGGGCAGCCGCCGCGCTGGGGCTCGCTCTAACGCTGCGCGGCGAACCAGGCGTCCTCGGCGCCGGGCTCGGGCAGCACCCGGCCGCCCTCCATCGCCCACTGCGCGGGGGCGCCGAGCAACTCGACCGCCACCGCCTGCGCCTCGACGCCGGCGGCCTGCGCCACGGCGATGATCAGCGCCTGGCGCAGCGCTTCGATGGATTCCGGGGTGCGGTTGCCGCCGCTGCGTACGCCGCCCAGCACGCTCAGTGCCACGCCGGCGGGCAGCGGGTAGTTGTGCATCAGCACGACGTTGACGAAGGCGGCGGGGGCATCGGTTTCGCGGCAGTGGGTCTGCGTGATGGCGCCGGCAACGGCGGCGCGGGTGGCCTCCGGCAGCGGGCGGGGACAGGCGACGTTATAGACGGGCATGGCGGGTCTCCGGCGGGCTACAGGTTGGCGCGCAGCTGCGCATAGCCGAGGCGCCGGCGGCTGCGCAGCGCATGCCACAGCGTGCCCAGTGCAAAGCGCAGGCGCGCGGCCCAGTGCAGGCGGCCACGGTTGGCCTGCAGGTAGGCGGCGAAGGTGTCGGCGTCCGCCAGCGTCACCATCAGCTGCTCGAGCGCCACGCCGGTGCCGGCGGCGTAGGCCTGCGCGAAGGCCAGCATGGCCTCTTCGCGCTGTGGCTGCGGCAGGCCGTTGGCCACCTCGACGAACAGCATATGCACCGCCGCCGGGGCGCCGGCGACGAAACCTTGTCCGGCGGGCAGCTCGCACCACAGCACCAGCGGCGGCCGGCCGTCCTCCAGGTGGCGGGCGTACACGGTTTGCAGCGCGGTCTCCAGGGCCTGCGTCGAGCTGGCCGCCAGGTGGCCAGCGGGCAGCGTCACGATTATCTTGCGGGGCATCGGGGCTTGCTCGGGACTCGGGTTTACCAATGGCCGCGTTGGCGCGGCGGGTCGTTCGGGGCGGCGGCGTCGCGGCCGCCGCGGGAGGATTGCCTCTGCAGCATGGCAAAGGCCGGCGCCACGTCGCGCACCGCCTGCTGCAGGGCCTCCAGCGGCTCGCGGCCGCTGCGTATCAGGATGTCGCGGCGATCGTTCACCGCGGCGATCGCGTCCCAGTTCACGTCCGGGTGCTGCGGGTTCAGGAAGGGGTATTCGCTCATCGCGCGGGCCTCGGCGTAGGCCAGCCGCGCATCCGCGACGCCGGGTGGCAACAGCGGGCCGGCCAGCAGGCCCGGGGCCCACAGCGTCAGCAGCAGGGCGGCCGCCAGCGGGCGCAGCCTGAGCATGGGCGTCGATGGCATCGGTGTCCTCCCCGCGAGAGCCGCTGTTGCCGGCACGATGGTCGCGGGCAGCATAGGCGAGCCATCGCCGGGGCGCAAAACCGCCCGACGCGGGCCGCGCCGGGGGGCTCGGCTAGAATGCGCAGGACACGGCGGCGCTAAGGGGAGACGATGGCCTGGCAATACTCTCGGGGTAGGCGGGGGCGGCGCGACCGGCTGTGGGCCGGTGCGATCACGCCGGGCGAGTGGCGCCCTAGGGGTTGTTGCGGCGGCCTGGAGCCGGGTCCTGGCGCCGGTCATGGCTCTGCTCAGGGCTCCGGTCGGGGGCCTGTACAGCCGCCCCCTGCACGGCTGCCGAAGGTCTAGCGGCATGCGACGCCGCCACCTCTTGCTTGGCGCCCTGGCGCTGCCGCTGGGCCTGGCCTGGTGGGCGCGGCCGCGGGCGCAGGGCGCGCCCTACAGTGCCGAATTCGCCCGCCGCAACGCCTTGCTGGGCGCGCATGGCGGCGGCATCCCGCGCCTGCTGCTGGACCTCGACGCCGTGGACCACAACATCGCCCTGGTGCGCGAGTCGCTGGCCCGCGGCGCGGGCGACAAACAGCTGCGCCTGGTCGCCAAATCCGTGCCCTCGGTTGAACTGCTTTCCTATCTGGCCGAGGCCGCCGGCACCCGGCGGCTGATGGTCTTCCACCAGCCGCACCTGAACACGCTGGCGCAGGCCATGCCCGACAGCCACATGCTGCTGGGCAAGCCGCTGCCGCTGGCGGCGGTCGAGGCCTTTTATGCCCTGCACCGTGGCAGCTTCGTGCCCGAGCGCCAGCTCGAATGGCTGGTCGACAGCCCGCGGCGGCTGGCCGCCTATGACGACTGGGCCCGCTCCCAGGGCCGGCCGCTTGCCGTCAATATCGAGATCAACGTCGGGCTGCACCGCGGCGGCGTGACGGCCGGCCCGGAACTCGCCGCGATGCTCGAGCGCATCGCCGCCAACCCGCGCCACCTGCGCCTGGCGGGCCTGATGGGCTACGACCCGCATGTGGTGAAGGTGCCGGCGCTGCTGGGCAGCCCGGACGCGTTGCTGGCCAAGGCCATGCGCGCCTACCAGGACGTTGTCGAGCAGATCGCGCAGACCCACCCGGCCCTGTGGCGCGAGGGCCGCGGCATCAACGGCGACGGGCTCACGCTGAACACCGCCGGCAGCCCCACCTACCGCCTGCACGAGTCCGAGTCCCTGAGCAATGACATCGCCGTGGGCTCGGCCTTTGTGCACCCCGGCGACTTCGACCTGCCCAGCCTGTCCGGGCATCGGCCCGCCGCGTGGATCGCCACGCCGGTGTTGAAGGCTGCCGGCCCGCTGACCCTGCCGGGCCTGGATGGTGCCAGCCGCCTGCTGCATTGGTGGGACCCGAATCGCCGCGCCAGCTACTTCGTCTACGGCGGGCACTGGCTGGCCGACCCCGTCGCGCCGGCCGGCCTGCGCCCCGAACCGCTGTTCGGCCACAGCACCAATCAGGATCTTGTCGTCGGTGCGCCGGCGACGGCCCTGGCCGAGGGCGACCATGTCTTTCTGCGCCCGCGCCAGAGCGAACGCGTGCTGGGCCAGTTCGGTCCGCTGCTGCTGAGCCGGGGTGGCGAGCATGTCGGCGAGTGGTCGGTCCTGGGCGGCAGCAACGCCCCGGCGGCCTGAGGCCGCCGCCGAATCGGTCACAATAACGGGCTGTGCTGGAGGACCGCCTGGACGAGGATGGGCGCATGAACGAGGACACACTCGGCGCGCTGGAGCGCGGCTGGCTCGCGCTGGAAGGGCGCGACACGCCGCTGCACATGGGTGTGCTGCTGT
The DNA here is from genome assembly GCA_937141935.1 of uncultured Ectothiorhodospiraceae bacterium. GTDB lineage: Bacteria > Pseudomonadota > Gammaproteobacteria > Nevskiales > Oceanococcaceae > MS8. The sequence goes on along the minus strand of CAKZQS010000037.1, from coordinate 27,054 downwards.
ATTTGCGCCCGGTGGGCGAGGTCGACGAGGCCGCGCTGAGCCTGGCGCGGCAATGGCAGCAGGCGCTGCCCGTCGCGCCATGGACCTGGCGCATCGAGCGGCGCCTGGGGCGCACGCCGCGTTACGCCGTCGACGGCCGCATCGACATCGAATACCACTTTCGAGTCTCCGCACTTCCGCGACCGGGCGGCGAGCGGGAGCTGGGCGAGCTGGTTTCGCGGCTGCACGGCAAGCGCCTGGACCTGGACCGCCCGGCCTGGGAAGTCCACCTGATCGAGGGCCTGCGCAGCGGGCCGCACGCCGGCTGCCTGGCCATCTATCTCAAGCTGCACCCGGCGCTGCTCAGCGCCGGCGATCTGCGCGAGTTGCTGCCGCGGGCCTTTGGCGGCGCGCATGGCCAGTCCGGGCGCGCCCCCTGGGAGCTGGCGCTGCCACGCCGCGGGCGCAGGCGGCCGGGCCGTGGGCCGCTGGCGCTGATCGGCCCGCTGCAGCGGCGGCTGCGCGAGGCGCTGCTCTCGCGCCTGCCCTGGGCCGGCCTGCGCCGCGCGCCGGCCTCGCCGCTGAACGCGCGCATCAACAGCCTGCGGCGCTTCGCCACCCAGCACTACGACCGGGCCCGGCTCGCGCGCGTCGGCGCGCGCATCCAGGCCAGTGAAGAGGAGCTGCTGATCTATCTTTGCGGCAGCGCGCTGCGGCGCTTCTTTCGCGAGTACAACGCCTTGCCCGACGCCCCGCTGCTGGCACTGGTGGGCGACCGCTCGCGCAGCGACGGCCAGCTCAGCCCGCTGTTCGTCAGCCTGGGCACGCAGCACGCCCACCGGCGCAAGCGGCTGGACGAGATTCGCGAGTCGCTGCGCGTGGCCCGCGTCATGGTGCGCGCCCGCGGGGCGCACAGCGCCGCTGTCGAGGCCAGTGTCGAGGCGCTGCCCTATGTGCTGCGCCAGCTCAGCGGCCTCGACCACCGGTTGGCGCCGATGTTCAACCTGGCCCTGGCGCACTACGAACTGCCGGCCGGGGCGCTGCGCGTTGGCCCGCACCCCATCGAGGAGATCTACCCCATGCCGATGCTGCTGCAGGGCGCCGCGCTGGCCATGGCCAGTGCCGGCTATGGCGACACGGTGGGCGTGGGCCTGTGCGGCGCGCGTGACAACCTGCCGCATTTGCAGCGCATCGCGGTGTACATGGAGCGCGCATTGCGCGAGCTGGAAGAGGAGGGCCTGGACAATGCCTAGCCACAGCCTGCCGCCACGGCGGCCTCAGGCCGCCCCGGGCGGCCGCGGAGTTCCCCGGTGAGCGGCGGCCGCGGCTCGTTGCTGGCCCCGCTGCTGGGCGCCAACCGCGCCGCCGCGCGGGCGCTGGGCAATGGGCTGGACTGGATGTTTCAGCGCGAGCGGCTGATCCAGTCCGGCAAGACCTGGTACGAGCTGGTTTATGACGGCGACCCGATGTCGGTGCGCTATTACGGGCTGCCGGACGAGGCCGAGGTTCGGTTGCCGGATGGCAGCGTGCTGCCCATCGAGCACCGCCAGTTCCCCGTGCCGCTGGTGCTGGTGCCGCCGCTGGGGGTCACCACCGAGACCTTCGATCTGATGCCGCAGCGCTCGCTGGTGCGCTACATGGCGGCGCGCGGTTTTCGCGTGTACATGATCGACTGGGGCCGGCCGCGCAAGGCGCATGCGCACTACGGGCTGTACGACTACGCCGAGCGCATGTTCAGCCAGGCGCTGGAGCGCATCCGCGAGCATGCCGGCACGCGGGAGCTGTCGCTGTACGGCTGGTGCATGGGGGGCCTGTTGTGCCTGATGAACCAGGGCCTGAATGCCGACCCCGAGGTGCGCAACCTGGTCACCGTGGCCAGCCCCATCGACCTGCGCGGCGGCGGCTTCGTGGCGCAAACGGCCCAGCTGATCAACGCGCCGGCACAGCTGGTGGCCAAGTACACCGACCTGCGGCTGCAGATGCTCGACCCGCGCATGTTCAACGTGCCGCCGTGGATGACGACGCTGGCCTTCAAGCTGACCGACCCCGTTGGCAGCGTCACGACCTATTGGGACCTGATCACCCGCCTGGCCGACCGCGAGTTCGTGGAGTCGCATTCGACGACGGCCGCCTACCTGAACAACATGCTGATGTACCCCGGCGGGGTGGTGCGCGACATGACCAGCAAGATGGCCATCGACAACACGCTGGCCAGCGGGCAGATCGAGCTGGCCAGCGGCGAGGTGGCCGACCTGACCCGCATCCGCGCCAACTTCCTGGCCTATGCCGGCGACCGCGACACCCTGGTGCCGCCGCCCATCGCCTCGCGCAGCGTGGATCTGGTGGCCAGCCAGGACAAGAGCTTTCGCGTCGCGCCCGGAGGGCACATGGGCGTGATCTTGGGCAGCAAGGCCTTCCGTGCCGTATGGCAGGAAACGGCCGACTGGCTGGTGCCGCGCTCGGCGGCCGCCTGAGGCTGCGCTAGAGGCGCAGCTCGCGCAGCTCGCTGGCGGGCAGGGCCGGCTCCCACAGGGCGGCATGCGTGCGCTGCAGCCGGCGCATGTCGAAGGGCGCATGGGCGGCGCCGAACCACTCCCGCGCCTCCGGGCCGCGGCGGGTCAGGATGCCGCCGCGGTCGGTCAGCAGCCATTCGGCCGGCAGGGGCTCGGCCCGCGGCGGCTGCCGGCGCACCGCGATGCGGCTGCTCAGGCGGCGTGCCAGCGCCACGAACTGCGGCGCCTGGCGCGCCAGCTCGCGGTCGTCGTCGGTCAGCACCTGCAGCTGTGCGCGCGGCTCCGACAGCAACCAGCCCTGCAGCATGGCCACGGCGCCGGCATCCAGAAACAGCAGCGGCGGCGGCCCGTACACGGCGGCCCAGACCTGCCGGCCCGGCGTTGCCAGCAACTCCAGCGCCCGCGTCGCGGCGGCGCTGGTGGAGGGCAAGCGGTCGAGCTCTTCGGACATCGGGGCGGGCGGCCTGACAGCGGGGACTTCAGGCTGCACTATAACGCGCGAATTCCTGCCCCCGAGCCCCATGCCCCACGCCCTGGTGCTGCGCCACGTGGCCTTTGAAACCCTGGACGGCTTCGCCGCACCCTTTTTGCGCCAGGGCCTGGCGATCCACACGCTGGATGCCTGGAGCCCGCAGGCCCCCGAGGCCGCCGCCGCGGCCGATGTGCTGGTGCTGCTGGGCGGTCCGATCAGCGTCAACGATGCTGCGCAATATCCCCATCTGCCCGCGCTGCTGGAGCTGACCGCGCGGCGCATCGACGCGGGCCAGCCGCTGCTCGGCTTGTGCCTGGGCGCGCAGCTGATCGCGCGCGCCCTGGGGGCCGTGGTGGAGGCGGCTGCCGAGCCCGAGATCGGCGTGGCGCCCATCGAGCTGACGCCGGAGGGCCACGAGAGCTGCCTGGAGACCTATGCCGACGAGCCCCTGGCCTGGCACTGGCATGGCGAGCAGTTCGCGCTGCCGACCGGTGCCACGGCGCTGGCACGCAGCGCGCTGTGCGCGCAGCAGGCCTTTGCCATCGAGCGGCATGTGCTGGCCTGCCAGTTCCACCCGGAGTTCTCCGGCGAGGTCGAACCCTGGCTGGTGGGTCACACCTGCGAGCTGGCCCGGCATGGCATCGCGCCGCAGGGCCTGCGCGAGGCCGTGAACCGCTGGGGTACGGAGCCCGCGCGCAAGGCCGAGCGGGTCGCAACCCGCTGGCTGGCGGATCTGGGCCTGACCCAGCCCCGCTAGGGAGCCCGCCCCGCCAGGAGCACGACCCCGATAGCGAAGCCGCCCCGCCAGCGATACGGCCCCGCCAGCAATATCGCCCCGCGCGGTGGGCCTTGCCGCGCTAGCCCGCCTCGGGCGCGCCCGCGGCGCGATCCTGCGCCGCCGCGCGGCGCCGGAATCGACCGATCATCACGCCGCCAAAGGCCAGCTGCAGCCCGCCGTAGAGCAGCACGGTGAACAGCACGTTGTCGCCTACGGGGTCGGCCACGCCGACGACCGCGGGGAACAGCGAGGCCTTGATCAGCAGCCCGAGGTTGGTATTGCGCACCGTGACCTCGAGGTTGATCGCGGCGACGTCCTCCCAGGGCCGCCCGGCCAGCCGCGGCAGCAGGGCCCCCATGGCCGTCAACACCGCGATGAAGCCGGCGACGACCAGCACATTGCCACCGCCAAAGGTTTCCAGGTCCAGCCGGCCGGCGCCCAGCGCGCCAACGACGATCAGCGCGATGACGAACAGCGAGCCGCGGATGGCCCAGCGCGACAGCGTCGGCGCGATGCGCGGCGCATAACGCAGCACCCCCATGCCGACGACCAGCGGGAGCAGCAGGTACAGGCCGATCTCCTGCGCGATGCGGCCCGCGGGCATCTCGAAGTCGGCCGGCATGTATTGCGCGATCAGCAGGCCCAGCACGATGGGCGTGGAAAACACGCAGACCAGCGTCGTGACGCCGGTCAGGGCGATCGACAAGGCCACGTGACCGCGGGCGAGGTAGGTGAAGATATTCGACACCGTACCGCCGGGGATGGCGGCGCACAGCGCCAGCCCCACGGCGACGCCGGGCGACAGGTCCAGCAGGGCAATGAAGCCCAACGCGGCCAGCGGCACCAGCAGCACCTGCAGGCCAAAGCCGGTGGCGAAACCCTTGGGGTCGCGCACGACTTCGACGAAGTCGCGCAGCGTCAGCGTGGCCCCCATGCCCAGCATCGCCAGCAGCAACTGCACGGCGGCGAAGGCGTACTCGTGCCGCAGATAAAACTCGAACATGTTCGCTCTGTAAGTCTCCTCGCAGCCGCCGAGTCTAGTGCATGCCGGTGTCGCCCCGTCGGCCAGCCGCGCCGCCCGGCCCCCCGACAGCGCCGCTCACTGGCTCGGCGACGCCGCTCAGTCGGCCAGCGGCGGCGCGTCCTTGCCCGGGGAGGGCAGCAGCGCCGGCGTCAGCCGCTGGCTGCCGGCGGTGGTCTGCAGCATCACCGGGTCCAGCAGCTCGACCGGCGAGCCCGGCACGAAGGGGGTGCTGTAGTACCACTCGCCCTGGACCCGTTCCGGGGTGATGTCCATCAGCATGTAGCCCAGCTGCTCCTCCTGCGCGTGCTTCATGTGCGGGTTGGAGCCCGAGGCCCGCAGGCCGGTCCACACCGGCACCGGCACCTGGGCCACGCCGCCGCAGCACAGCTCCACGCCCAGGCTGCCCTCGCCGGTCAGCGGGTTGTACTGGCTGGGGTCATTGGGCACCCGCGGCAAGTCGCAGGCGATGACCGCGTGGATGTCGCCAAAGATGAAGACGCTGTTCTGCACCGCGCCCTCCTCGATGGCATCGAACACGGCCTGGCGGTCGAAGCGGTAACCATCCCAGGCGTCTTCGTTGGCAAAGCAGGGGTCCTCGCCGGGCAGCGCGGTGCAGCCGGTCAGCGGGTTCACACCCGGCGCGATCAGCGGCGCGAAGGTGGTGCCGTTGCCGATGATTTTCCAGGTGGCGCGACTGTTTTGCAGCTCGCGCAGGAACCATTCGCGCTGGGCGCGGCCGAGGATTGTCTGCTCTTCGGAGACGATATCGTCGGTGCTTTGCACCGCGCGGCCGGCCAGGCGGGTATCGAGCATGATGATGTCGATCAGCTCGCCATAGGGGATCGTGCGGTAGATGCGGCCCAGGCCTCGCGGATCCAGGCCGCTCGCGCCGTCCTCCAGCCGCGGCTCGCCGGCGGCCGGGGCGTCGAAGCCCGGGCCGTTATCGCGGATCGGCATCCATTCGAAATAGGCGCGCAGCGCCCAGCCCACGCGCTCGGCCCAGAAGCCCTCGGCCTCGGCGCCCTCGGTGTGGTTCGAGGCGCCGGTGGCGTAGCTGTTGTTGGTGGTTTCGTGGTCGTCCCAGGTGGTGATCCAGGGGTGCTGGCGGTGGGCCTCCTGCAGGTCCGGGTCGGTCTTGTACTGCGCGTGCCGTTCGCGATAGTCGGCCAGGCTGATGATCTCGCGGTCGGGCAGGTGGCCACGCAGGCCGTTGCCGCTGCTGCCGCCCTCGTAGATGTAATCGCCCAGGTGGATGACCAGATCCACGTCGGCCCGCTCGCCGATGCGCCGAAAGGCATTGAAAAAGCCAAAGCTGTAGTTGTTGCAGGAGGCCGAGGCGATGCGCACCTGGGCCACGGCATCGCGGGCCCCGGGGGCGGTTTTGGTGCGGCCTTGCGGCGACTGCACCACCGTGCCGTCGGCCTGGGTCACGGCGAAGCGGTAGTAATAGCTGGTGAAGCTGTCCAGGCGCGTGGGGTCCACCTTCACGGTGTAGTCGCGCGCGGGGCCGGTGACGAAGCGGCCGGCCTGCACCACGTCGGTCATCTCGGGGTCGCGGGCCAGCAGCCAGTCCACGCTGATCGGGCCGCTGACCTCGTCGGCAGGCGTGACCCGGGTCCACAGAATCACGCGGTCGCTGCGCGGGTCGCCGCTGGCGACGCCGTGCAGGAATTGCAGGCTGGCCGGCGCGACCGGGTTGCCCGGCGTTTGCGGGCCGCTGCTGGCCACTGGTGGGCGGCCGCCATTGCAGCCCGCGATGCTGCCCAGCGCGAAGGCCCCAGCCGTGGCACCACCGGCACGACGCATGAAGGTCCGGCGGCTGATCGGCAGCCGGGGTAGGCGGCGAAAGCGCCGACGGTGAAAGTCGCTCATTGTGGGGTTCTCCTGCTTGGCAGCCGCGCAGTTTATGGCCGGGCGGTGACACCGGCATGAATCCTGCGAAAAGCCCCGCTACGATAAACCCTTCGAGAGGACATGGCGCCGCGCCCCGCGCCGGCGCCACGGAGAACACTGATGTTGGATACCCCCCAAGCCCGCCGGCGGCTGCCGGCGTTCGTGGCCCTGTGCGGCCTTGTGCTGGCCGGCTGTCAGGGCGGCCAGGTCGATGCGCCCACCGCGGCGGCGCGCGGTGACGATGGCGCCGCGCCGCTGAACCGCGCCGCAATCGAAGCCCGGCTGACCCAGCCGATCTACAGCGACATCCAGCGCTATGAATACATCGTCGAGGGCGGTGATGGGGCCCAGCTGTGGGTCAACGTCTACCGCCCGGCCGATGCCGAGGTCGGCGTGCCGGTGATCCTGGTCAAGACGCCCTACCAGATCCTGAACCTGGACCCGACCCACGAGACGCCCTATTCGCCGGGCCTGGTCGACTACTTCGCCCCGCGCGGCTACGCGGTGGCCTTTGCCGACGTGCGCGGCAATTACAACTCCGGTGGCTGTATCGAGCAGACTGGCCCGGTGCAGTGGCAGGACGCCTACAACATCATCGAGCACCTGGCGGCCGAGCCCTGGTCGAATGGCAAGGTCGGCATGTATGGCGCCAGCTACGACGGCGAGACCCAGCTCGGTGCCGCGCTGCTGAACCCGCCGAGCCTGGTCACCATCGTGCCCACGGCCACCGTCAGCAATCAGTACGAGTACAGCTTTTATGACGGCGTGGCCTATTCCCAGGGCGCGATCCCGACCAATGCCGCCTACCTCGCCATCAGCATGGCGCCGGGCGCGCACCCGAATGCGGTTACGACCTACCCGGAGCGCCTGACTTGCGTGCCGGAGAACTTTGCCAATGCGCTGGACTTCAGCGGCGACGAAAACGCCTATTGGCAGGAGCGCGACTACCGCCCCGGTGCGGCACAGATCCAGGCCAGCGTGCTGCACATCCACGGCTTGCAGGACTGGAACGTGAAGCCCAACCACATCGATGGCTGGTTCAATGCGCTGCGCGGCGAGAAGCGGGCGATCTTTGGCCAGTGGGGCCATGCCTTCCCCAACCGTGGCGACTGGGATTTCATCCGCCACCGCTGGTTCGACCACTACCTGCACGGCATCGACACCGGCATTCTGGCCGACCTGCCGCCGGTGCTGATCCAGAACAGCGACGGCATCTGGATGGCGGCCGAGGACTTCCCGCCGCGTGCGCCGGAAACGCTGACGCTGCACCTGAACCCGGAGGGCACGCTGGCGGATGCGCCCGGTGCCAGCACCGAGCTGGCGCTGGCCGATTTGCCGCAAAGCGTGGCCGGCACCGAGATCCCCAACCTCGGCAACACGCTGTCCGGCCTGGCCGGAACGCCGGACCGGCTGGTGTTCGAGACGGCGCCGCTGGAGCAGGCGCTGCAGCTGCGCGGCCGGCCCTATGTTGAGCTGGCGGCCGCCACCGATGCCGAGCGCACGCGCTGGGCGGTGCTGCTGGAAGTGGTACAGCCGGGCGGCGGCGCCAGCTGGATCAACCGCGGCTACCTGAACACCCGCCACCTGCAGGGGCTGGATCAGGTGCATGCGCTGACCCCGGGCGAGCGCTACGAGGCGACGCTGCGCATGTACCCGCAGGACGACGTGGTCCCGCGCGGCGCAAGCCTGCGGCTGACGCTGCGCAACGTCGACGACTGGATCGAACAGGACAGCACCTTTGCCAGCAGCCGGGTCTACACCGGGCTGGATGGCAGCCGCCTGGTGCTGCCGCTGGCGCCGCGCGGCGCGCCGATTGCGCCGGACCGGCTGCGCCCCGGCCTCTAGCCGCGCCGCCGGCAGAGGCACCGGCGCCGGCCTGTCGGGCTCATGGAGCCCGGCAGGCCGGCCCGGTTTGGCTGGGGTGCGCCCGGGGCCCCGCGCAGGCCAGCCGCCGGGCGCGGCCCTCTCAGCCGTCCAGGGCCTCGCGGCCGTGCGGGGCGGTGTAGTCGATCTGCGGGCCCAGCGGCACGATGCCGGTGGGGTTCACCGTGTCGTGGCTGCCGTAGTAGTGCAGCTTGGTCGCATCGACATCGAAGGTCTGGGCGATGCCCGGCATTTGGTACAGCTCGCGCAGGTAAGCGTACAGGTGCGGGTAGTCCACTAGCCGGCGCAGGTTGCACTTGAAGTGGCCGACGTAGACCGGGTCGAAACGCAGCAGCGTGGTGAACAGCCGCCAGTCGGCCTCGGTCAGCGTGCTGCCGCAGAGGTAGCGGCGGGTGGATAGCCGCTGCTCCAGCTCGTCCAGCGCCGCGAACAGCGCGGTCACCGCCTCCTCATAAGCCGCTTGCGAGGTGGCAAAGCCGGCGCGATAGACGCCGTTGTTCACTTTGTCGTAAATCCAGTCGTTCAGCCGGTCGATCTCGGGCCGCAGCGGCTCGGGGTAGTAATCGCCGGGCCGCGCACCCACGCCGTCGAAGGCGCTGTTGAACATGCGGATGATCTCGCTGGATTCGTTGCTGACGATCGTGTTGCGTTCGCGGTCCCAAAGCACCGGCACCGTGACCCGGCCGGTGGCCTGAGGGTCAGCGGCGAGGTAGACCTCGTAGAGCTTGTCGGCCTGGTGGATCGGGTCGGCAATGACCGTCGGGCCGGGGTGGAAGGTCCAGCCCTCGCTACCCATCAGCGGGTTCACCACCGAGATGTCGATCATGTCCTGCAGGCCCTTGAGCTGGCGGAAGATCAGCGTGCGGTGCGCCCAGGGGCAGGCCATCGCCACATAGAGGTGGTAGCGCCCGGCCGCGGCGGCAAAGCCGCCCTCGCCGCTGGGGCCGGGGGCGCCATCGGGCGTGACCCAGTGGCGAAAGCGGCTGACGTCGCGCTTGAAGGCGCCGCCGTGTGATTTCGTGTCATACCAGCGGTCCTGCCACTGGCCGTCGACCAGCAAACCCATGCTGTGTCCCGGTGAAAGCGAGCGGCCATTACATCATCGGAAATGCCGCTAAAAAAGCGCCAAATGCTGGCCATTATCATCGAAGAAGTCGATGAATAGCGGCCCGGCCGGTCCGGTTACCCGGCCGCGGCCTCGCGGCCACGGCGGCGTCACAGTGGCGACGCGGGACGGCCATCTGCCCACAACATCCGCGCGGCACACTGGCCGCGCCTGTACCGGACCGGCGCGGTGGCCACGGCCACCCCCGGTCCACCAGCCGGCCGCGCCAAGGGGGGCGCAGGGGGCGCGGGGGCTAGGGCTCGCGGGTCTCGCCGCTTTCGCGGGCGCGCAGGAAGGCCGCCAAGCCCTCCAGGTCGTCCGTATTGATGTGATCCAGGCCGGCATCGGCCAGCACACCCCACAGCGCCTCGCGCGCCGGGCCGGGCGCGTCCGGCGTGGCCCAGAAACGCACCCGCGCGCCCAGGCCATGGGCCTCGCGCAGCACGCGCTCCAGCTTGGCGGCGTCCTCGGCCGGCACCGGCCCCTCGCCGCGCCAGCCAAAGTGGTTGCCCCAGTTGTCGCTGATCAGCGGCACCAGCGTCGCCGGCTGCGGGTTATCCAGGTCGGGCAGGCGGCCGTCGATGAAGGCCAGCCGCGTGCCCAGAGCGGCCAGCGTGGCCGTGGGCCGGTTGCCGGAGATCACGACGCTGACGGCCCCGGGCTCGACCACGCCATCGGCATAGCGGCTCAGCATCGGCGCGTAGTCCTCAAGCTGCGGCGCCAGCAGGGCCCAGGTGGTTTCGGCCTCGGTCTTGAAGTCGATCAGCAGCTGCAGCGGCTGGCGCTGCCCGGGCAGGATTTCGCCCCGCGCCTCGAACAGGGCCCACAGGGGCTCCAGGTACAGGTTGCGCAGCGTGCGCTCGGGGCGGATGTCCTGCGGGTCGTGGGCGACATACAGCTCGGACAGCGGCGCGCCGGCGGGCAGCAGCGCGGCCAGCGCCGCCGGCAGCGGTGCCGCGAACACGTCGGCCTCCACGCTCATGAAGCCCTGACTCAGCGCGTCGTACAGCGGCCGCGGGTGCTCGTAGTCGTTATGCGCATGGGCCTGGTTCAGCGGCGCGGCCAAGGCCTCGCCGCTGTGAGCCGCCTGGCTGGCGGCGCCACCGCCGCCACAGGCCGCCAGCAGCGCAAGGGCCAGGCCCGCGGCGAGCGGGCGCAGGGCGGGTAGGGTGCGCAGCATCATTGGCCCTCCGCGCTGGCGTACATCGCGGCGGGCCGGCCCTCGCTGCCGATCAGCAGCGCGGCGCCCTCGGCGATGAAGTCGCCGGATTCGATCTGCCGGTACTCCGGCACCACGATGCGCTGCGGCGTGCCGGCCAGGGCCTCCAGCAGGCTCTGGCCCGGCGCCCGCGGGTAGCGGTAGCTGTGCTCCAGCGTGACGATCAGCGCATGGGAGCTGTTCAGGGCCAGCGCGGTCGGGGAGACATTGGTGATTTCGCCGGGCGCGGCCAGTTCACCGCCCTTGGGCAGCGGCAGGCTGTCGACCTCGCCCAGAAACTCCGCGGTCAGCGGCAGCCCCTCCGGCGCACCCAGCGGGATGCGGTACAGCCGCGGCCTGGGGTCGCGTTTGGACAGCAGATAAATCGCGCCGGCCTGGGCATCCACCGCTACGCCCTCGCAGTCGCGCGGACCGTCGGGGTAGGTCAGCGTCAGCGTGCGCTCGACCGGCAGCATGCCGCTGTAGGGCGGGGCCGTCGCCGGCTCGGCCGCGATGTACAGGGTCACGAAGGGGCGCAGGGCCTCGTTGTCGCCCACGTCCGCCAGCAGCAGCTTGGGCTGGCCGTCCTCGACGAAGCTGGCCATGTCCTCCCAGTCGACGGCGCCGGCCCCGGGCAGCTCCAGGGTGCCCAGATCGCGGCCGTCGCCGGCGAAAGCGAACAGGCGCGGCCGGTCGCCCGAGTCGTTATGCCCCCAGTACACGCCCGGGTGGGCCAGGCTGCGCGCCAGCCCGGACAGTTCGTTGAGCTCGCCGTTTTGCAGGGCGAACTCGCCTTGCGGCGCGAGGGCGGCATCGCGAACCTGACGCAGCCGGGTGGGCTGGTCGGTGATGATGCCGTCCACGCCCATGTCCAGCAGCTCGCGCATTCGCGCCGCATCGTTGACGGTGTAGGGGCTGGTGCGCAGGCCGCGCCGGTGGATCTCGGCGACCAGCTCGGCGTCCAGCCGGCTGTGGCTGGGGTTCATCCAGTCCGCGTATTCGGCCACCGCGGTCCAGATCGCCTCGTCGGTTGGCGGATTGCCCAGCAGGCCCACGGGCACCTGCGGGTGCAGCTGCGCGTAGCGCGCCATCGACTCCCAGTCGAAGGACTGCACGATCAGCGGCTGCGTCGGGGCGCCGGCCTCGACCCAGCCGGCTGCTTCCAGCTCGGCGGCGATGGCCGCCTCGATGCCGGGGTACAGGCCGGGGCTCTTGACCTCCAGCAGCAGGCCGGCGCGGTCGCGCAGCGTGTCGAGGATGGTGCGCAGGTCCGGCACCGGCTCGCCGGCGTAGGCGAAGTTGCCCGGCTCCTTGTCGCGGCCATACCAGGTGCCAGCATCCAGGGCCCGCATCTCCTCCAGCGTGAAGTCAGCCACGTTCCACGGCGCGCGCAGCGGGTATTGCAGCGGCGCATCGGTGGTGCGCGTCAGCGTGGTGTCGTGCATCACGACGATGCCGCCGTCGGCGCTCATCTGCACATCGATTTCGACGTACTCGGAGGGCACGTCGGCGCCCAGCGCGACGGCGACCTCGGTGTTTTCGGGCGCGATGCCGGAATAGCCCCGGTGGGCGATCACGAGCGGCACGGGCAGCGGCAGCAGGCTGCCGTCGGCGGCGCGGTGCAGATCGGTGGGCGCGCCGCGGCCGCCGACGCAGGCGGCCAGCAGGGCCAGCAACAGAACGGGCAGCACGGCAGGGCGCAGCGCGGGAAGGGGGAGCTTGAGCATGGCAGCAGTGGGGCGGTTCATCCAGCCGGCCAGTGTGCGCGGCCTGCATGACAGCACAGTGGCAGTACGCGGCGTGGTGCGGCAGCGCCCGCGCTTGCCCTGGCGGCCGCGTGCCACGGAAAATAGGGCCATGAACCCCGGATGGATCCAGGCGCTGCTGCTGGCGGCGCTGCTCGTCGTGTACCTGCTTGGCCGCAGCGCGGTGCGCCGTTTCGTGGGCCGCTGGGGCCGCGAGCACGGCATCGCCGAGGCCCGCATCCTCTATGTCACCCAGAGCCTGCAACTCGCCTTGCTGGCCCTGGTCGTCGTGGCCGCCCTGTTGACGCTGAACGTGCGCTACGGGCAGATCACGATTTTTTTGACCTCGATGGTCGCGGTGCTGGGCGTGGCGCTGTTCGCGCAGTGGTCGATCCTGAGCAATCTCAGCGCCAGCCTGATCATCTTCTTCGGTTTTCCCTACCGCATCGGCGATGTGGTCAAGGTGGTGGACAAGGACGAGGACATCCGCGGCACCATCGAAGCCATTGGCGCCTTCCACGTGCAGATCCGCCGCCCGTGTGGCGACGTGGTCAGCTACCCCAACAGCCTGATCCTGCAAAAGGCGGTGATCCAGGAGCCACGGCCCACGCCGGCGGTGCCCGCCGCGCGCCGTTTCGCCCGGCGCTCGGGGCGGGGCTGAGCGACCGCGCGGCGCGGGCCCCAGCAGCCGACGTCATTGGGCCGATCCCGTCGCCGGCCCCGCAGCTGACCTCAGTCGCCGGCGCCGACCCGCGGCGCTAACTGCCGGCGCGGGCCCATTGCGCCAGCCGCTCGCAGGCGCGGTCCAGGTCGGCCTGGGTCTTGCCAAAGCAAAAGCGCAGCAGGTGCTCGCCGCGGCCCTGGGTATAGAAGGCGCTGCCGGGGATGGCGGCGATGCCGGCCTGCTCCAGCAGCGTCTGTGCCGCCGCGGCCGCCGTGGTGCAGCCCAGGGCGGCGACATCCGCCAGCACGTAATAGGCGCCCTGCGGCACTCGCGGTGGCAGACCGGCCTGCTTGAGCGCCGCACAGAACTGGTCGCGCTGGGCCTGATGGCTGCGGGCCAGCTCCTCGTAGTAGTCCGGCGGCAGGTCGCGAATGGCCGCGGCCACCGCATGTTGCAGGGGGGTGGGTGCGCAGGCCGTGTACAGGTCCGCCACTAGGCCGACGGGCGCCGCCAGCGCCGCGGGCGCCGCGCAATAGCCGATGCGCCAGCCGGTGATGCTGTAGGTCTTGGAGTAACCGCCCAGCGTGAAGGTGCGCTCGCGCATGCCCGGCCGCGTGGCCATGCTGTGGTGTGCGCGCCCGTCGTAGAGGAAATACTCGTAGATCTCGTCGGCGATGCACAGCAGGTCGTGGCGCGCGCAGACGGCGGCGATGGCGTCGAGCTCGGCCGGGCTCAGGATGCGGCCGCTGGGGTTGTTGGGGCTGTTGACCACAATGCCGCGCGCACCGGCCGCCGCCGCCTCCAGCGCGGCTAGGTCCAGCGCACCGTCGGCGCCCTCAATGGCCACGCAGCGCAGTTCCAGCCCGGCCAGCTCGGCCAGGTTGCGGTGGTAGCCGTAGTAGGGCTCGAGCAGCAGCAGCGCATCCCCGGCCTCGAAGTGGGCGCCGAGCACCGCGGCAAAGGCGCCGGTGCTGCCCAGCGTGACCAGCACCTCGGTCTCGGGGTCGTAGTGCAGCCCGTTGTAGGCGGCCAGCTTGTCGGTCAGCGCCTCGCGCAGCGGGGCCACGCCGTCATAGCGGCTGTAGGTGTTGTGGCCGGCCGCCAGCGCCGTGGGCACGGCATCCAGCAGCAGGCGCGGCGGCGGGGTGTCGCAGATGCCCTGGCCCATGTTCACGCCGCCCAGTTCGCGGCAGCGCTGGGTCATCGCGCGGATCGGGGATTGGCGCAGGGCGCTAGCGCGGGGGTTGGGCATCGGCTTCGCTCCAGTCGATCAGGGGGCCGGGGGCGTCGCCCGCCCAGACCGGCCACTTGGGCATGATGCGCGCGGCCAGCGGGCTGCGCTCATAGGCGGCCAGCCAGGCTTGCAGCGCGGGGTAGGGCAGGGCGGCGAAGGCGGCCGCATCGCTGCGCGCATACTGGCGCACGAAGGGCAGCAGCGCGTGGTCGGCCAGTGTCGGCCGGGCGCCCAGCAGACCCCCGCCCTGGGCCGCGATGCGCGCGTCCCAGTCGCCCAGGTATTCGGCGCAGGCCGCCGCGTAGGCCGCGCGCGGTTGGTCGGGGTGGCGGTCAAAATACTTGTAGCGGTCCAGCCAGGGCTTGAAGCCCTGGTCACAGGCGGCGATCAGCGCCGCGGTGTCGGCCGCGCGGTCCGCCCTGCGCCACTGCAGCGGATCGGCCTGGTCCAGCGCCCAGTGCATGATGTCGATGCTCTCCTCGAGCACCCTGCCGTCGGGGCAGTGCAGCACCGGCACCGTGCCCTTGGGCGAGGCCGCGAGCAGGGCGGCGGGCTTGTCCCGCAGCCGTACCTCGCGCAGCTCGACGCGCAGGCCGGCCACGGCCAGCGCCAGCCGGGCCCGCATCGCGTAGGGGCAGCGGCGAAAGCTGTACAGAATCGGGGCGGCCGCCATGGGGGCTCAGCGGTCCTTGCGGCCGATGTGCGCCTCGCCGCGCTCGGCGGCCAGACGCACCTGGCGCTCGCGCTCGGCCAGCCTCGCGCGGCGCTCGGGCGTGGCCCGGTCGACGCAATGGGCACAGCACTCGCCGGCGCTGTAGTCGGGGTGCTCGCGGTCCTGCGGGCCGAGCGGGTGGCGGCAGGAATGACACTGGCTGTAGACCCCCGGGCGCAGCTGTGCATCGACGCTGACGCGGCCGTCGAAGACAAAGCACTCGCCCTGCCAGCGGTTCTGCGCGGCCGGCACATCCTCCAGGTATTGCAGGATGCCGCCGTCGAGGTGGTAGACCTCTTCAAAGCCTTGGCGCAGCAGGTAGTGGCTGGCTTTTTCGCAGCGGATGCCGCCGGTGCAGTACATCGCGATGCGCGGCTGCGTCTGCGGGTCGAGTTCGCGGGCGACGAAGTCGGGGAAGTCGCGAAAGCGGCGGGTGCCCGGGTCCAGGGCCCCGGGGAAGCGGCCCACGGCCACCTCGTAGTCGTTGCGGGTGTCGATCAGCACGACGTCCGGCTCGTCGAGCAGCGCATTCCACTGCTCGGCGTTCAGCCGCGTGCCGTTGAGGGCCGCGGGGTCCACCTCGGGCCGGCCCATCGTGACGATCTCGGCCTTGCTGCGGACCTTGAGCCGGTGAAAGGGTGCGCTGTCGGCCCAGCTCTGCTTCAGGTTCAGCGCCGTGAAGCGGCCGTCGGCGGCCAGCGCGTCCAGCAGCGCCTGCGTGCCGGACTCGCTGCCGGCCACGGTGCCGTTGATGCCCTCGGCCGCGAGCAGCAGCGTGCCGCACAGGCCGGCCTGCTCGCACAGACCCCGCAGGCGCTCGCACAGCGCCGCATGGTCGGGCAGGGCGACGAACTGGTACAGGGCGAGGATGCGGTAGGCGGGCATGCAGGCAGGCGGAGGGGCGGGGCGGGGCCGCATTCTACCGGCGCGCGCCCAGCGGCCGGCGGCGGCGCCGGTGCGGGCGCCGCTCAGCGGCAGAGCTGGTGGCTGTATTGCAGCGCCTGCCCGTTGCGGCGCAGGTAGAAGTCCTGGCAGCGGCAATGCGCCTCGCCGCGCGGGCCGGCTTCGCAATCGCTGGGGCAGCGGGTGTACTGGCGGCCACTGACGCAGACGATCGGGGGCCGCTCCACCACGTCACCGCTGGCCGTGCCATGACCCGGGTGGCTGCCGCGCAGGCCCAGCACGGCCAGCAGGCACAGCAGGAGCAGGGTGGCGAGCGGCAGGCGGCGCATCGGCCGATAATGCCAAGACCGCCCGCCTCGAAGAGCGCTTGCATGGACGAACGGGTACGCCGCGCGCTGCAGCAGTGGCCGAATGTGCCGGACATCTACGGCTGGCTGGCCCTGGACCGGCGCGGCCACTGGCGGCTGCGCGGCGAGGGCATCAGCAACCCCGCGTTGCGCGAATTCATCGCGCGCAATTACTTGCGCCACCCCAGCGGCAGCTACATCTTTCAGAACGGACCGCAGGCGGTGCATGTGGCCCTGGAGGTGGCGCCCTATGTCGCGCGGCTGGAAATCCCGGCGCAGGGCACGCCCTGGCTGCGCGTGCAAACCGGCGCGCGGCTGCAGCCACGACGGTTGCTGCGCGGCGATGATGAAGCGCTGTATTTCGCGGGTGCGATTTGCGCCGACGATGCGCCGCTGGCGCCCGACGCGAACGAGGAGCGACCGGCGCTGGCCCTGCTGCACGAGCAGGATCAGGCGCTGCTATTGGAGCTGCTGCAGGAAGCCGGTGGGCGGCCCCTGAGCGAAGACACGCTGGCCGCGGCCTGGCAGGCACCGGAAGCCCACCCGGTCACGCTGCCCTGGGGCGATGCCGCCCTGCGCTTGGAATGGGTGCGCGGCAGCCTGGAACAGCCCTTTGGCTTTATTGCGCAGCCCACGCCGGCCGCCGACCCCGGGCGCGCCTCGCCGGCCTAGGTCGGGCCGGGCTGCTCTCGCGGGCGTGGGTATCGGGGGCCCAAAACGCACACAGCCCGGCGGGGCCGGGCTGTGCTTGAGTATCCGAATTGGTCGGCGCTAACGCGCCTCTTCGGGGGCAACATAGCGGTTCACACCTAGCACGGCCGTGTTGCGCCCGCCCCATGTGTAGCCGTCGGGCTCAACGCGCCCGCCCCAGGTGTAACCATCGGGCTCGACGCGCCCACCCCAGGTGTAACCGTCCGGGTCGACACGCCCGCCCCAGGTGTAGCCGTCGGGGTTGACCCGCCCGCCCCAGGTGTAGCCCTGGCTCTGCAGGTAACGGCCGCCCCAGGTGTAACCCAGGCTGAAGAGGTTGCGCCCACCCCAGATATAACCCTGGCTTTGCGTGTAGCGGCCGCCCCACACGTAGCCATCGGCCTCAATGGGGTAGCCCTCCGCATCGACTATGTAGAAATCGCCGGCTTCGCTCATCGCGGCCGGGCCCATGTAGTGCTGCTCGCCGGCAAGGTCGGCGGCCACATCCATGCCCACATTGGCGCAGTCGCGTGCATCGCTGTGCACCGCCTCCCAGGCGTTGACCAGGCCGGCACCCTGCTGGAACAGCGAGTACTGCAAGGTGCTTTCGGAGGCCATCGCCAGCTGCGCCGAGGCCATCAGGCGGCACTTGACCGTATCCGGGTCGAGGCCGGGATCGGCCTGCAGCAGCAGCGCGGCCACGCCGCTGGTGATCGCCGCCGCCTGCGATGTGCCGGACAGGGCGTGATACGCGCCGCGGACCTGCGACTGGGCGCCATAGGTCTGCGCCAGGTGGCTGGCCGGCGGCATCAGCCCCAGCACGCGGTCGCCCGGGCCCAGCAGGTCCGGTTTGACGAAGGCCTCGGTGGTGGGGCCGGCGGAGGAGAAGGTACTCAAAAAGTCGTCGCTGACATCGCGCCAGGTGTGGTTGTCACTGGCCGCACCCACGGTGATGACGTAGGGCACATTGCCCGGCACGCCGATGGTCATGGCGTCGGGGCCCTCGTTGCCGGCGGAGGCCACCACGACAATGCCCGCCTCCCAGGCGGCCATCACCGCCTGATTCAGCGGGTCGTCCCAGTAGCGCGACTGCGGTTGCGCGCCAAAGGAGAGGTTCAACACGCGGATGTCGAGCGCCTCGCGCTGCCGCAACACCCATTCGATGCCTTCGATGACGTCGATGTAGCTGCCCAGGCCCGCGTCGTCGAAGGCGCGCACACTGACCAGGTCGGCGCCGGGCGCAATGCCGGTGTAGCGCGCATTGCGCTCGTAGGCCGGGTGGGCCACCGTCGACATGATGTGGGTGCCGTGGCCATAGCCGTCCTGCGGCTGCCGGCCCGGCTGCTCGACCGTCGCATCGCCGACCAGATCGACCTGCGCCCGCAGGCGGGCGTGGCGCGCGGCGCGCTGCCAAAGGCCGGTGTCGATGAAGGCGACGGTCACGCCGCTGCCGTCGATGCCGCTGGCGTGCACGCGGTCGGCGCCGATCCAGGCGGCGAAGGGCGACACGGCGGGCTGCTGGGCCTGGCCTTCGCGCTCGTCATCGTCATCGTCGCTGAGCTGCAGGTTGCGGTCGCGTTGCAGCCGCAGGCCGGGTTGCTCGCGCAGCGCCGCAACCTGCTGCGCCGACAGGCGCGCGCCGACGCCGCGAATCACGGGCAGCACGCTGATGATCTCGCCGCCTGCGGCCTCGACCCAGGCACGGGCCTGCTCGTGGCTGGGGCCCTGAACAATAAAACGCTGCAGCGCGGAGGGCGCACGCGGTGCCGCGGCGACCACCTCGGCGGTCGCGGTCGCGGTCGCGTCGGCGCCGGTGGTCGTTGCCGGCAAGTCCCCGTTTTCTACCCACAAGGTCGCGGCAGCTGCCAGAGCTGCAACAGCGCCAATCGTCACACTCAATGTGCGCATTTCGTTCTCCAATTCCCGCGCGGGGCGGGACAGCGGCTTCCCCCAGCCGCAGGCTCAGGTTCTCAGGGCGCACTTTACGCCGGCTTTTTGACAGGGTCTATCGTAAAAACGCCTACGCGCTTCGACAGGCCGGGGCCCGCACAGTACATTGCCTTCATACTTACTGCGGTGCCGCCACTGGGTGCCACTACGCGTCAACGAAGGGGACTGCGTGACGAATTCATCCGGGCCGCGATTCAGGGATGCCGGCCTGTCGATGCTACTGGGGGTGTGTTGCCGCCTGGGCCTGCTGCTGTGGGTGCCGGGGGTGCTGGCGAGCGCGGGCGCGCCCTTTTTGTTCGAGACGATGGGGGTCCGCGAAGGGCTGAGCCAGAACACGGTGTTGGACGTGTACCAGGACTCGCAGGGCTTTTTGTGGCTGGCCACCGAGAACGGCCTGAACCGCTACAACGGCTACGAGTTCACGCATTACTACCGCGACTATCTCGACCCCGGTGGTCTGCGCAGCGATTACATCTGGGCGGTTGCGGAGGACAGCCGCGGCGATTTGTGGCTGGCCAGCAATGACGCGGGCGTCATTCGCTGGGACCGCAGCGAGGAGCGCTTTCAGTCCTTCCTGCCCGCCGGCGGCGCGCCCGAAGGTGCGCCTCGGCGGCGCGCGACCTCGCTGCTCGCCGCGAGTGATGGTGCCGTGTGGCATGGCACTGACGGGGCTGGCGCATTCCTTAGCAAGGCGCCGCAGTTCCAGCCCGAGGCGGTCGCCGTGGATGGCGGCCCGACGGACCTGCGGGTGACCGCGATCGCCGAGTCGCCTTCGGGGGATGTTTGGGTGGCCACCATGCGTGGCCTGTATCGCATGGCGGTGGGCGATACGCGCCTCCGCGCCGTTGCCGCCACCGCGGCCGCGCCGATGCTCGAAGCGCCGCTGACGGCGCTGTTGGTCGCGCGGAATGGGGATTTGTGGCTGGGGACCAACACGGGGGATATCGCCCGCTGGGAGCCGGGGCGGTCAGCGGAGCGCCTGCCAAGGCCGGAGGGGCTGGACGCTGACGCTCGGGTTCAGGATTTGCTTGAGGATCGCGACGGCCGGGTATGGGCGGCCACCGACGCCGGCGTGCTGGTGTATTCGGCGAGCGGCACCGAGCCGCGCTGGATCCGGCATGACCGCACGGATCCCTTCAGCGTGGGCGGCGACGACGTGATGACGGTGTACCAGGATTCTGCCGGCGCCGTCTGGCTGGGGACCCGTGGCGGCGGCGCCTCATGGTGGAACTCGCGAAGCTGGTCTTTTGGCCCGCGCGCGCCGCAGTGGTTGTCCGGCGCGCATGTCACCGCCTTTGCGGATGGTCCGCAAGGCGAAACCTGGATGGGAACGATCGGTGCCGGCATGGTGCGCCTGAATCATGAGGGTGTGCGGGTCGGGCCGGTGACGAAGGCCGCGGGCCTGTTCGACCTCCCCGATGCGCGCGTAATGGCCTTGCTGCGCGACCGGCGCGACAGGCTCTGGATCGGCACGCTGGCGGGCGGGCTGTTGCGCTACGACCCGGCCGACGGCTCGCTGCGTAGCTTTCCGGCGGATCGTGCGGACCCCAACGCACTGCGCAGCGCCGGCGTGATGTCGCTGTTCGAGGATTCGCAGGGGCGCGTTTGGGTGGGCACGTTCAACGGTGGCGTGTCCTGGATCGACTCCGCGGATCAGGTCCACCGCCTGCAGTCCGGCGACCTGCTCGAAAACATTCGGCCGACCGCCATTACCGAGGCGCCTGACGGCGAAATCTGGATCGGGACCGACGGCGCCGGTCTGGTGATGGTGGGTGCGGACCTCCAGGTCGCACGGCATATTCGTGCCGTGTTCGAGACGCCCTATGGATTGCGCTCCGATGCGATCTATGCCGTGCATGTGTCCGAGGACGGCGATGTGTGGATCGGCACGGCCGGCTTCGGGCTGGGGCGGATGAGCGCCGTGGCCCTGCAGCGCGACGAGGTGCGTTTTCGCTGGGTGACAAGTGCGCAGGGCTTGTCCGGAAATGTCATCTACTCGGTACTGCCGGATGACTCCGGCGGGCTCTGGCTCAGCAGCAACTCCGGGATCTCCCGCATCGATACCCGCACCCATCAGGTGCGTAGCTATCACCGCGAACACGGGCTGTATTCCGAGGAGTTCAATTTTGGCGCTTACCACCGGCGCGCGGACGGCCAGCTGCTGTTTGGCGGCCCCAATGGCTTCAACATCTTTGACCCTGCTGCGGTCGAGACCAACACCAACCCGCCGCGAATCGTGTTGACCGAGGTGCAGCAGTTGTTTCGCCGGCTGCCAGCCTCGGCCTCGGTCTACACCCGACAGCAGCTCGAGCTCGGTCACGCCGACAACGCCGTGACATTCGAGTTTGCGATCACGGACTTCACGGCGCCGGAGAAGAATGTCTATTCCTACCGCCTGGTGGGATTCGACGACAGCTGGAGCCGCTACTCGCCGCAGCGGCGGATCAGTTACACCAACCTCAACCCCGGTTACTACCTGCTGGAGGCGCGCGGCATCAACAGCGATGGCGTCGCGACCGCAAACATCGCCCGCCTCGGCATCACCGTGCACCCCGCGCCCTGGGCAACCTGGTGGGCCTATGCCCTGTACTGCGCGGCCATCGCGCTCGCGCTTTACGGTTATCTGCGCTTCCAGCTGCGCGCCCAGGAGCGCCATGCGCGCTACACCCAGCTGGCCTTTTACGATCGATTGACCGGCATGCCGAACCGGCACCTGTTTTCGCAGCGCCTGGCCGAAGCGCTGGTGCGGGCGAAGGACGACGACATGACGGTGGCCGTGATCTGCGTTCGGGTCACCGTGCCGCGCAATGTGTCCGATGCTCTGGGGCATGTGGTGCACGATGAGGTGATGCGGGCGGTTGCGGCGCGCCTGGTGCGCGTCGTGCATGGCACCGAGGAGCACGTGGGTCGGCGTGACATCGCCCGCGTGGATGGCGACCTGCTCGCGGTCTATGCGCTGGAAGCGGGCGGCGAGGAAGGGGCCGCGCAGCTGGCCAACCGCATGCTGTCGCAGGGCACCAAGCACTTGCAGTATCAGGAGCACCGCGTCCCCCTGGGCCTGCACTTCGGGATTGCCCTCGCGCCGCGGGATGCCAAGGACGCCGCCACCCTGCTGCGCTTCGCGGCGACGGCCGCGCGTTCTATGGGCGACGCGGCGGCGTCACGGGTTGCGGTCTACGACCGCGCCATGACGGCCCGTGCGGCCGACCGGGTGGCGCTGGAATCCCGGCTGAGCGCCGCCATCGACGACGACCAGCTGCAGCTCTATTTCCAGCCGCGCTACGACAGCGACGACCGTGTGACGGGGGCCGAGGCGCTGCTGCGCTGGCACGACGACCAGCGCGGCTGGGTCAGCCCCTCCGAATTCGTGCCGCTGGCCGAGCAAAGCGACCTGATCCACGCGCTGGACAGCTGGGTGATCCGGCGGATCTGCCGCACCTTGCGGCAGTGGTTCGATGCCGGCCAGGAAACGGTGCCCATCGCCATCAACCTGTCGGCCGCCAACCTGGGCCAGCCGGCCATCGTGGAGACGCTGATCGAGACCTGCCGCGAATACCACGTGCCGCCCGAGGCGCTGGAGGTCGAGCTGACCGAGTCCGCCGTGGTTGCCGATGTCGAGCAGGTGCGCGACTCGCTGCTGCGGCTGAAGCAGGCCGGTTTCTCGGTGGCGCTGGATGATTTTGGTACGGGCTATTCCTCGCTGACGCACCTCAAGGAGTTCTCGATCGATACGGTCAAGATCGATCGCGAATTTGTGCGGGATGTGGACAAGGACGACAACCAGGCCAGCATCTGCGGCGCCATTGCCGCGCTGGCCAATAGCCTGCGCATGCGCGCGGTGGCCGAAGGCGTGGAAACGCAGGCGCAGTGGCAAACGTTGCAGGCGCTGGGCTGCCACGAGATGCAGGGCTTCCTGAAGAGCCCGGCCGTGTCCGAAGAGGGCTTTTTGCGCCACCTGCACAACCGCATCCTGCCCGAGGAGCTGCCGGCCAGCGGCACCTAGCGGGCGTCGGTTCTCGCGGCCACACACTTGCATCAGCCCGGCCGGCCGTCTCATCGGGGCGGTTTTGCGCGGCGGCAATAGCTGCCTTGCTGGTGCGTAGCGGGGGGCGTGTGGCATGCCGCCTGCCGCTGGGGGCCCTCACCACAGGGCAATAACGAACGAGAACGAGGCGATATTCATGCGGAATTCCACACTGCGAACCGCGCTGCTGTGCGTGGCGGCCTTCGGGCTTTGGGGCTGTGATGACGACAACAATGGGGGTGGCCGCGAGCCGGTGGTGGCGCCGCCGCAACCGGGCGCGCTGAGCAAGGCCATCAACGGCTCGGTGGTGGATGCCGCCAGCGGCCGCACGGTCGATAACGTCACTGTGAGTTTCCTGCGTAACGGCCAGCCGGCGACCAGCATCGTCGACGTCAACGGCGATGCGCTGCAGACGCTGAGCAGCAGCGATGGCAACTTTGTGGTGGCGCAGCGCCGCAGTTCCACCGTCGACCGCATTCAAATCGCGGTGCAGGCGCCTGGCTACCTGCCGCGCAGCCAAACGGTGTCCTTGGCGGCCTTCGCCGAGGGCGCCGATGCGGTAGTGGCTCTGATCCCGCTGATCAGTCGCGAGGCGGATGGCGTCGGTGACGTCACCCAGACGGCAGATATCGCCAGCGGAAACCTGCCGGCAGCAACCGTGGTGGATACCCGGACCGATGGCAGCGGCGGGCGCAGCGATGCCGGCTGGGCCGTGCTGACGCTGCCGGCCGGCACCGACCTGCGTGGCCCCGACGGCAGCCTGGCCGATGGCGGCCAGGTGCAGATCAACGTCAGCCACGTCGAACGCACTGCCCCGGATGCGGACGACGCAATCTTGATCGGAGCGCTCTCCGACGGGCTTTCCGTGGCTGGTGGCGGGACCGTGCGCAAGCCCCTGGCCGGCGCGAACATCGAGATCACCGATGCCAATGGCGACCCGGTCACGCAGTTCTCGCAGCCGGTCACCATCGCGCTGGAGTTGCCGGCCGACACGCCGCTGCCGAACGCCGGCCGCAACATCGCCGAGGGCGACGTGTTGGCGCTGTTCTCCTATGACGAGCGCAGCGGGCAATGGCAAAACGAAAACCAGACCGTCACCGTCGGTCCGTTGAATGCCGGTACAGGCAGCCACACGGCCGCCTTCAACACCGACCACCTCACCTTCTTCGCACTGACCCGCAGCACGCCGGCCTGTACGCAGGACATGGTGGTGACCTTCGACGGGGCCAGCGTCCCCGCCGCTGGCCTGCTTGTCACCGAAACGTCCAGCGACGCCTCCGCCTCCGGCTATGTGCCCGGGGGTGCCACCAGCCTGCGGCTGCTTACGGGCGACCTGGCCGCGCGCTATGGCGTCAGCGCCGAGGCGACGGCGCGAGTGCGGGCCTTCGACTTTGCCAACAACAGCTGGGCCGACACGGTCAGCGAGGTGCCGGTGTGCGGCACCGTCAACCTGACCTTGCAGGAGCCGGTGACCTACGTCAGCGAAACGCTGAACCTCACCGCCACCTGCACGCAGGACACCACCGTCAGCGTGCCCGTCGTTGCGGGCGTCGTGCGCTACGCGTTGTCCGGCCTGTCGGCGACTACCGCGGTCAACCTGGGCGCCGGTGCCTACCAGCTCAGCGATCTGGTGCAGGGCGCCACGTACAACGTCAGCATCGCGCCGCGCTTCAGCGACCTGAACGGGGCTGTTGCGACGCAGACCACCACGATTAGCGCGGATGGAACGAGCGAAAGCTTCAGTATCCCCATCAGTTGCGCCACGGCCACCGGCGCCGCGGGGCAGACCCGCTAAGCCCGGGGTATTCCATGCTGAACGACGGCCGCACCTCGGTGCGGCCTTTTTTCTGCGCCACGCCGGCGGCCGATGCCGGACCTGGGACCGGACCCTGGCCCTGGCCCGTGCTGGGGCCAGTCATGGTGCCCCTGCCGAGGCTGCCACGGCCGGGTGGGTGTCAAACGCCGGCGCCTACCAGCTGCCGCTGTTCTCCATCGAGGCCCAGGGCTCGGCGGGCGGCAGCGGGTCGCCGGCCTGCAGCAGCTCAATGGAAATGCCGTCGGGCGAGCGCACGAAGGCCATGTGGCCGTCGCGGGGCGGGCGGTTGATGGTCACGCCCGCGTCCTGCAGTTTCTGGCACAGCGCGTAGATATCCGCCACGCGGTAGGCCAGGTGGCCAAAGTTACGGCCGCCGGTGTAGGCCTCCGGGTCCCAGTTATGGGTCAGCTCCACCAGCGGCGCCATGCGCTGTGCGGCCAGCTCCACATCGTCCGGGGCGGCCAGGAACACCAGCGTGAAGCGGCCGGCCTCGTTGTCGACGCGCCGCACCTCCACCAGGCCCAGCAACTCGCAGTAAAAATGCCGCGCCGCGTCCAGGTCGGCGACACGCAGCATCGTGTGCAGGTATTGCATGGCCGCCTCAGGCGCCTCAGGCGCCGCTGGCGCGCAGGCGGCGCGTGGCCCGCAGGCCCTTGGCCGTGTCGGCCAGGCTGCACACGAAGGCCTTCAGCCCCGACTCGCGCGGCTTGGGCGCGCCGCCGCGGCCAATGCGCCGCAATTGCCGCGTGTACCAGGTGACCTCCATGATCGCCATGCGGTCTACCGGGCCGATGCCGGTCTTGATCGGGCGCACCGTCTCGCGCGGGTTCTGGCCGGCCAGCAGGCGCCGCGGCGCCTCCGGCTCGATGGCCAGCAGCCGCGCCACGCCGCACAGGTCCAAGGTGCCGCTGGCCAGTGCGGCATTCATGCCCGCCGCGCTGCGAAAACCGCCGGTGACCATCAGCGGCGTGTTCGGCAGCCGAGCGCGCACCTTGTCGGCAAAGTCCAGAAAGTACGCCTCGCGCTCGCGGGTGGAGGCGCGTACGCCAGTCATCGCCGGTGCCTCATAGGTGCCGCCGGAGATCTCGATCAGGTCGATTCCGGCGTCGGCCAGCGCCGACATCACATCCAGCGATTCCTCCTCGCTAAAGCCGCCGCGCTGGAAATCCGCCGAGTTCAGCTTGATGCCGATGGGGAAGTCCGCGGCCGTGGCCGCACGCATCGCCGCCAGCACCCGCAGCACGAAGCGGCGGCGGTTCTCGGCGCTGCCGCCCCATTCGTCCTCGCGCTGGTTGGTTTTGGGCGACAGGAATTGGCTGACCAGGTAGCCATGCGCGCCATGGATCTGCACACCGGCAAAGCCAGCCTCGCGGCAGATCGCGGCCGCGCGGGCGTAGCGTGCAATCAGCGTCTCGATCTCCGCGCCCGTCAGCGCGCGGGGCGTATCAAAGTAGGGCTGCATCGCCTTGTTGAAGGGCACCGCCGAGGGCGACACCGACTCCCGGTTCAGTCCCTTGGGGCACTGCCGCCCCGGGTGGTTCAGCTGCACCCACAGCTGTGCGCCCGCGGCCTGGCCCGCCTGCGCCCACTCGCGCAGCTGCGCCATGTCGCGCTCGTCCTCAATCACCACATTGCCCGGCTCGCCCAGCGCCTTGCGGTCGATCATCACATTGCCGGTGACCAGCAGCCCCGCACCCCCGGCACCCCAGCGCTGGTACAGCCGCACCAGCTCCGGCGTGACCCGGTTGTCCATCGTGCCCAGAGCCTCGCTCATCGCCGACTTGGCAATGCGGTTGGCCAGCGTGCCGCCGCGCGGCAGGGTCAGGGGGGAATTCAGCGTGGGCGTGCTCATCGGCCGTCCGGTGTTGGGGGAGGGGGGATGATGCCAAGAAGGTCGGCCGGGTGCCGGGAATGCTGGGCGCACCGGCGTCACCGGCTTTACGCAGGGCGGCCGATTTGACAGACCCCAGGGGCGCGAAGGGCGAGGGCCAGGACGGCCCGAGTCACCTGCAGCCGCCACCGGGAATCGGATGGCAGCCGCTGCGCGACGAAAGTGGTGGGCCCACCAGGACTTGCCGAATCGGCAGGAGAGCCGATTCGAACGACCGCAGGGAGCCCGAAGG
>CAKZQS010000036.1 GCA_937141935.1 uncultured Ectothiorhodospiraceae bacterium | reverse complement strand
GACGAAAGTGGTGGGCCCACCAGGACTTGCCGAATCGGCAGGAGAGCCGATTCGAACGACCGCAGGGAGCCCGAAGGGCGAGGGCCAGGACGGCCCGAGTAACCTGGAACCGCCACCGCGAAACGGCTGGCAGCCGCTGCAGGACGAAAGTGGTGGGCCCACCAGGACTTGCCGAATCGGCAGGAGAGCCGATTCGAACGACCGCAGGGAGCCCGAAGGGCGAGGGCCAGGACGGCCCGAGTAACCTGGAACCGCCACCGCGAAACGGCTGGCAGCCGCTGCAGGACGAAAGTGGTGGGCCCACCAGGACTTGAACCTGGAACCAACGGATTATGAGTCCGCTGCTCTAACCAATTGAGCTATAGGCCCGCAAATACTTCGCGCGGCACACCGCTACCCCCGCCAGCCCGCAAGTATCCCCCAAAGCCGGCACCGCCTGCCGCAAACACAAAGGCCACCCGCAGGTGGCCTTTGCTTCAGCGGGGCGGCGCCGCCTAGAGCTCGTCGAGGAAGCTCTTCAGGTGGGTGGCGCGCGAGGGGTGGCGCAGCTTGCGCAGGGCCTTGGCCTCGATCTGGCGGATGCGTTCGCGGGTCACATCGAACTGCTTGCCGACCTCTTCGAGGGTGTGGTCGGAGTTCAGGTCGATGCCAAAGCGCATGCGCAGCACCTTGGCCTCGCGCGGGGTCAGCGTGGCCAGGATCTCGTGCGTGGTTTCGCGCAGCGATTCGGAGGTGGCGTCATCGCCGGGGGCGATGGCGTTGGTGTCCTCGATGAAGTCGCCCAGGTGCGAATCCTCGTCGTCGCCGATCGGGGTCTCCATCGAGATGGGTTCCTTGGCGATCTTGAGCACCTTGCGCACCTTGTCCTCGGGCATCTCCATGCGCAGCGCCAGCTCTTCCGGCGTGGCCTCGCGCCCCATCTCCTGCAGCATCTGCCGGCTGATGCGGTTGAGCTTGTTGATGGTCTCGATCATGTGCACCGGGATGCGGATCGTGCGCGCCTGGTCGGCAATCGAGCGGGTGATGGCCTGGCGAATCCACCAGGTGGCGTAGGTCGAAAACTTGTAGCCGCGGCGGTATTCGAACTTGTCCACGGCCTTCATCAGGCCGATGTTGCCCTCCTGGATCAGGTCCAGGAACTGCAGGCCGCGGTTGGTGTACTTCTTGGCGATGGAGATCACCAGGCGCAGGTTGGCCTCGACCATCTCCTTCTTGGCGCGGCGGGCCTTGGCCTCGCCAATCGACACGCGCCGGTTGATTTCCTTGATGTCGGAAATCGTCATGAAGGTGTCGGCCTCGATCTGCCGCAGGCGGCTCATCAGCGCCACGATTTCGTCGCGCTGGCCGGCAATCGACGAGGAGTACTTGCGCTTGGCACGAATCAGCTTGTCCAGCCAGATTTCGCTGGTGGCGTTGTCGGGGAACTGCTTGATGAAGTCCTTCCGCGGCATGCCCGAGTCGTGCACGATGCGCTTCATCAGTTCGCGCTCGATGCGGCGGATGCCGTCGATGTGTGTGCGCAGGTTGCTCATCATCTCGTCGACGAGCTTGGCGTGGTACTTCAGGCCCATGAACTGGCCCACCAGCGTGGCAACCGCGGCCTTGGTGCCCTTGTGGTGGGGGCCGTGCTTTTCCATCTGCGCCACAAAGGCGTCAAAGCCGCCCTGCAGGCTTTCCATGGCCACCGCCACATCGGCGATATCCACGGTGCGGTCGGGCTGTTCTTCCTCGCCGCTGTCCTCGTCATCGTCGTCGTCGCCGTCGCTCTCGGCGTCGTCGTCGCTGCTGTCGGCTTCCTCTTCCACGCTGGCGTCCAGCGTGGCGCCGGGCGCGCTCAGCGGGTCGCCGGACTCGGGGTCCAAAAAGCCCACGACGAAGTCGGCCAGGCGGCGGTTGCCAGCCTGTACCTCGGCCCATTGCTCGAGCACGATGGCCACGGTTTCGGGGTGGGCGCACAGCGCCGTCATGGCCTCGGCCAGGCCCTCTTCGATGCGCTTGGCAATGCGCACCTCGCCGTGGCGGTCCAGCAGTTCCACGCTGCCCATCTCGCGCATGTACATGCGCACGGGGTCGGTGGTGCGGCCAAACTGGTCGTCCAGCGCGGCCAGGGTGGCCACGGTTTCCTCGGTGTCGTCGTCGTCGTCCTCGACCTCGACGGCCACCGAGTCGGATAGCAACAGCGTTTCGTCGTCCGGCGCTTCTTCGTGGACGGCGATGCCAAGGTTGTTCAGATGGGAGATGATCTCCTCGATCTGATCGGGATCGACGACATCATCCGGGAGGTTGTCGTTGATCTGCGCATAGGTGAGAAATCCCCGCTCCTTGCCTTCGGCGATCAGAAGCTTGAGTTTCGACTGCTTTTCTTGGCTCATACGCTCCGCGTAACTGGTGATGCGCGCAAGATGCAGCGCGCAGTTGCCGCATTTTAGTAAACAAACAAGTATACGACCCGGCGGGTCTCAGGTCGAGTGCTTGGCTGCGCTCAGATCGGCAAGCAGGGCCTGAAGTTCCTGCTTCTCGGCGGCGCTGAGGTCCGAGGGCGGCCGCGCCGACAACTGGCGCAGGCGGGTGCGCGGGTCGGGGCGGGCCAGCTCGGCGATCAGGCCGGCAAACTCGTGGCGGGCATCGTCCAGGCCGATTTCCGGGTCTTCGCTGGCCAGCGCCTGCAAGCGCGGGGCCAGCGGCTCGTCGGCGTAGCGCCCCAGCAGCGCCCCGCAGTGCAGCCCGGGCTCGGCGTGCAGCGTGTCCAGCATGCGCGAGAGCAGCTCGGCGCCCGGCTGCGGGCTCTCGGCCAGGGCCTCCACCGCATCGGTCTCGGCGGCCAGCTCCGGCCAGCTCAGCAGCAGCACAAAGGCGCGGCGGATGCGGCTGGGCTTGCCCTCGTCGGCGGGCCGCGCGCGGCGTCGCGGCGCGGGCGGGGCGTCGGCTTCGGGGCTGGACAGCCCGCTGGCGGGCAGCGCGCTGCGCGCCTCCAGGGCCTGGACCAGGCCGGCCCGCAGCGCCGGCGCCCGCAGCGGCGCCAGCATGCCGCGGGCGCGCTCATGCAGCGCCGCGCGGTCCTCCAGCACGCTCAGATCCAGGCCCTCGGCCAGGCTGTCCAGCAGGTATTGCGACAGCGGCGTGGCCTGGGCCAGCGCCTGCTCGAAGGCCGGCGCGCCAATCTCGCGCACCCAGGTGTCCGGGTCGTGGCCGTCGGGCAAAAACAGAAAATGCAGCTGGTGGCCATCGCGCAGTTGCGGCAGCGCCACCTCCAGCGCGTGGGCCGCGGCGCGGCGGCCGGCGCGGTCGCCGTCAAAGCAGAAGGTCAGCCGCGGGTGCAGGCGCAACAGCTGCTCCAGGTGCTGCGCCGTGGCCGCCGTGCCCAGCGTGGCCACGGCGTAGTCGATGCCGTGCTGCGCCAGCGCAATCACGTCCATGTAGCCCTCGACCACCACATAGCCCGGCGGCTCGCGGCGGGCCTGGCGCGCCTCGTAGAGCCCGTACAGCAGCCGCCCCTTGTGGAACAGCGGGGTTTCCGGCGAGTTCAGGTACTTGGCCTTGTCGTCGCCCAGCGTGCGGCCGCCAAAGCCCACCACGCGGCCGCGCGGGTCGCGGATGGGGAACATCAGGCGGTTGCGGAAGCGCTCGTAGGCCGAGCCGTCGTCGCGCTCCAGCGTCAGCCCCGCGCGCTGCGCGGCGCCGCTGTTCAGCGTGCGCGCCAGGCCGCCCTGGGTCGGCGCATAGCCCAGCGCATAGCGCTCGACCATCGCCGCATCCACGCCGCGCTGGGCCAGGTAGTCGGCGGCGGGGCTGCCCGGCAGCTGCTGGCGAAACCAGCTTTGCGCGGCGCCCAGCGCGTCGCGCTCGGCATTGCGCAGCCCGGCCTCGCGAGCGTTGCCGGGGCCTTCCTCCGGCAGGGCCACGCCGGCCATCTGGGCCAGCGTTTCCAGCGCCGGGCGAAACTCCAGGCGCTCGTACTCCATCAAAAAGCGCAGCGCGTTGCCGCTGGCATGGCAGCCAAAGCAGTAATAGAACTGCTTTTTGGGCGACACCGTGAAGGAGGGGGTTTTTTCGTTGTGGAAGGGGCAGCAGGCCTGCCACTCCCGGCCGGCGCGCTTGAGCGGCACGCGCGGGCGAATCACATCGACGATGTCGATGCGCGCCAGGATGTCGTCGATGACGGCCTGCGGGATGCTCACGCGCGAGCCGGCGCGGCCCCGCTAGCTGGCGAGGCGGGCGCGAACGTCCTTGGAAACCTGGCCCAGGTCGGCGCGACCGGCCAGTTCGGGCTTGAGCTGGCCCATCACCTTGCCCATGTCGGCCATGCCGCTGGCGCCGGTGCTGGCAATCGCGGCGTCGATGCGCGCGGCGATTTCGTCGGCACTGAGCGGTTGCGGCAGGTAGGGCTGCAGCCAGTCGATCTCGCGCTCCTCGTTGGCCGCCAGATCCTCGCGGCCCCCGCCGCGGAATTGCTCGGCGGCGTCCTTGCGCTGTTTGATCAGCTTGTCGATCAGCGCGATTATCGCGGCATCATCCAGCGTGATGCGATCGTCGACTTCGCGCTGCTTGATGGCGGCCGACGCGCCCCGCAGCACCGTCAGGCGCTCGGAGTCGCGGGCTTTCATCGCGGCCTTGATGTCCGCGTTCAGTTGCTCGCGGACGCCGTCGGCCATGCTCAGTACATCCGGCGGCGGCGGGTCACGTCGCGGCTCAGGCGCTTGGCAGCGCGCTTGACCGCGGCAACCTTCTTGCGCTTGCGCTCCTGGCTCGGCTTTTCAAAGTATTCGCGCTTGCGGGCATCGGTGACGACACCGGCCTTTTCGCAGGAGCGCTTGAAGCGGCGCAGGGCCACCTCGAAAGGTTCGTTTTCCTTGACGCGTACTGTGGGCATGGAGTCTACGGTGGTGGGGCGCGCACGCCCGGGACGTGAAAGGGCGCGCATTGTACGCGCGGCCCGGCGCGAATGCAAAACCGGCGCGCTTGCAACATGCTGTGCGCCATGAACTTTTGCGTGCTGGGTATCGAGTCCTCCTGTGACGAGACCGGCGTGGCCGTTTACGCCCGTCAGGGCGGGCTGCTGGCCGAGTCGCTGTACAGCCAGGTGGACCTGCACGCGACCTATGGCGGCGTGGTGCCGGAGCTCGCCGCGCGCGACCACGCACGGCGCCTGCCGGCCCTGGTGGCGCAGACGCTGGATGCCGCCGGCATCGCCCCGGGCGCGCTGGATGCCGTGGCCTACACGGCGGGGCCCGGCCTCGCCGGCGCGCTGCTGGCCGGCGCGGCCTGCGCGGCCGGGCTGGCCACCGCCTGGGACAAGCCGCTGCTGGCCGTGCATCACATGGAGGCGCATCTGCTGGCGCCGCTGATGGAGGGGCAGGGGGCCGACTTCCCCTTCGTCGCGCTGCTGGTCTCCGGCGGCCACACGCTGCTGGTGCACGCGCGGGCGCTGGGCGACTACCAGATCCTGGGCCAGAGCCTTGACGACGCGGTGGGCGAGGCCTTCGACAAAAGCGCCTCGCTGCTGGGGCTGCCCTACCCGGGCGGCGCAGCGCTGGCGGCGCTGGCGGCGCAGGCCCCGGCGCCGCTGCCGGGCGTGAAGCTGCCGCGGCCGATGACCCGGCAGCGCAGCCTGGATTTTTCCTTCTCCGGGCTGAAAACGGCCTTCGCCCTGGCGCTGCGTGAGCAGGATGCGCAGGACCCCGAGGTCCGCGCCGGCCTGGCGCGGGCCTTCGAGGAGGCGGTGGTCGACACGCTGGAGCGCAAATGCCTGTGGGCCCTGCAGGCCGCCGGCTGCACGCGGCTGCTGATCGGCGGCGGCGTGGCGGCCAACCGGCGGCTGCAGCAACGCCTGGCCGCGGCGGTGCAGGCCCGCGGCGGCAGCCTGCATTGCCCGCCGCTGCGCCTGTGCACCGACAACGGTGCGATGATTGCCCACCTCGCCGCGCTGCGCGGCCCGGCGCTGGCCGTGGCGGCCGATGCCGCGCCGGTCCATGCGCGCTGGTCGCTGGAGGCCCTGCGCCCCGCGACCCCATCCCCCGAAACCCCCGCCCGGACCGCACCGCCATGACCGACTGGGTCTATATCCGCGAGCTCAAGGTCGCCACCCGCATCGGCGCCTTTGCCTGGGAGCGCGAAATCCGCCAGACGCTGTCCTTCGACATCGAGATGGCCACCGACATCCGCGCCGCCGCGGCCAGTGACGACCTCGCCGACGCGCTGGACTACAAGCGCGTGTCCAAGGCGGTCAGCGCCTTCGTCGAGGGCTGTGAGTACGAGCTGGTCGAAAGTGTGCTGGAGGCCGTGGCGCGGCTGATCATCACCGACTTCGGCGTGAGCCAGGTGCGCCTGCGGGTGGACAAGAACGGCGCGCTGCGCGGGGCCCGCGGCGTGGGCCTGGCCATCGAGCGGCGGGCGGCCGACTATGCCTGAGGTGCTGCTGAGCCTGGGCTCGAACCTGGAGCCGCAGCGGCACCTGGCGCAGGCCCTGGCCGCGTTGCCGGCACTGCCGCAGGCCGGGGCCGCGCAGGCCTCGGCCTTGTACCGCTGCCCGGCCGTGGGCTTCGACGGCCCGGACTTCGTCAATGCCGCCCTGCGCATGCCCTGGTCCGGCAGCCTGGAGGCGCTGCAGGCGGCGGTGCACGCGATCGAGGATGCCGCCGAGCGCGACCGCAACGCGCCACGCTTCGCCAGCCGCACGCTGGACATCGACATCGTGCTCTATGGCGCGCTGGTCAGCGAGGCGGGCTCGGGCATCCCGCGCGCCGAGTTACTGCGGGAGGCCTTCGTGCTGCGCCCCTGCGCCGAGATCGCGCCGGAGTGGGTGCACCCGCAAACCGGGCAGACCCTGGCCGCGCACTGGGCCGACTGGCGCGCCCGCCAGGCCGACCCGCTGCGGCCGCTCTAGGGGCGCGCTGAACGCGTCCGCCCCGGGCGTCTCCGCGCACGCGCAGTACGGCCCCTGTTCGCCGGATCTTCACCGGATCTTCGCCGGATCGACAGCTTGAGCTCTTGCTCGGCGGCGGGCCATTCCTGGCCCGCGGCAAACGTTGCGGTTTGCAACGTTGCCCCAGTTCGGCGGCCCGGCGGCCCGGCGGCCCGGCGGCCCGGCTGCGCCGGCTTCGGCGCTACAGGCCGCGGCCGCCGTCCACCGCCAGCACCTGGCCGGTGATGTAGCGGGCGCGCACCAGGAAGCACACCGCCTCGGCGATCTCGGCCTCCTCGCCCAGCCGGCCCAGCGGAATCTGCGCCAGCAGTTCGCGCTGCTTCTCCAGCGGCGGTGGCGGCTCGGGCCACAGGATCGCGCCGGGGGCGACCGCGTTGACCCGCAGGGCGGGGGCCAGCTCCTTGGCCAGGCTGCGGGTCAGGTTGAGCTGGCCGGCCTTCGCGGCCGCGTAGGCGGCGTGCCCGGCGATGCCGCGCGGCACCTGCGAGTCGATCAGGTTGATGATGCAGCCGCCATGGGGGGCCTGCGCGGCGAAGGCCTGGCTGAGCCACAGCGGCGCATCCAGGTTGCTGCCGCGCAGATCGTCCCAGGCCCGGGCATCGAGCTGCGCCAGCGGCGTGGCGTAGTAGGTCGAGGCGTTGTTGACCAGCACCTGCACCGGCCCGCGCCATGCGGCGGCGGCGGCAAACAGCTGCGCGGGCGCCTGGGCGGCGCGCAAATCGGCCTGCACGGTGGCCGCGCTGTCCGGCCGTTGGGCGTTCAGCGCCGCGGCCAGCGCCTGGGCCTGGTCCAGCGAATGGTGGGCATGGATCAGCACCGGATGGCCGGCCGCATGCAGCGCGCGGGCGACGGCGGCCCCTATGCGCTTGGCCCCGCCCGTGACCAAGGCCATGCCCAGATCGGCCGCCGGGGCCGGTTGCGCGCCGGGGCCGTCGCTAGAATGCGACCTTTGTTGCGCCATGGTGGTGGCTCCTTCGATGGATGCGTTGCAAGCGGCCGTACTCGGCCTGATTCAGGGCCTGACGGAATTTTTGCCGGTCTCCAGCTCGGGGCACCTGGTGCTGACCCCCTGGCTGCTGGGCTGGACGGACCAATCGCTGGCCTTCGATGTGGCCGTGCATCTTGGCACGTTGCTGGCGGTGGTCGTGTACTTCTGGCGCGACCTCTGGGGCCTGGTGCCGGCGGTGCCGCGGCTGCTGCACGACGGCGAGGATCCGGGCGTGCGCCTGCTGCGTGGGCTGCTGATCGCCACCGTGCCCGCCTGCGTGCTCGGCGCCCTGCTGCGCGTGGTGCTGGATGTGGAGTTCTCCAGCCCGGCGCTGGTGGCCACCAACCTGATCCTGTTCGGCCTGCTGCTGGGCGCGGCCGACCGCTGGGCGCCGCAGAACCGCAAGCTGGAAGACGTGCGCTGGCCCGGCTATGTGCTGCTGGGCGTGGCCCAGGCGCTGGCGCTGATTCCGGGCACCTCGCGCTCGGGGGCGACAATGACCGCCGGGCGCCTGCTCGGCCTGGACCGGGTCGGCGCCGCGCGCATTTCGTTCCTGATGGCGGTCCCCGTCATCGCCATCGCCGGGGCCTATGAGTTCCTGAAGCTGCTGCAGTCCGAGGCGCCGGTCGAATGGCAGGCCATGGGCATCGGCGTCAGTGTGGCCTTTGTCAGCGGCTGGGTCTGCATCGCGGGCCTGCTGCACTTCGTGGCCCGCGTGGGCTTTTGGCCCTTCGTGATCTACCGCCTGCTGCTGGGCGGGCTGATCTTCGCGCTGCTGGTGCGCTAGCGCGAGAGTGGGGCACCGCCGGCCACACCGGCGATGCCCCAGGGCGCGATCAGCTGGCCGGGGCGTCGACCAGGCGGCCGCCGGTGCACAGTTCGTGGATGAACAGGTTTTCACCCAGGTCCACGGACAAGAAATCCGAGCTGATGCTGAGCCGGGCCGCGTCGAAGGGCTCGCTGGCCTTGTAGCCCACCAGCGCGTACACGCTGCCCAGCTGGTCGGTGGAAAAGCCCAGCAGGCTCAGGCCGGTGGCATCGACGGTGGCGCCGGTCTCCACCTCGGCGTCGTTCAGCAGCGTGGTGACCGATACCGAGGACAGCAGGCCCAGGTCCAGCAGCGAGGGCGGGAAGGACAGCGCGAACACCGCATAGCGGCCGCTGCCCACGGTCTGCGGCAGGTTGACCACGATGTCCAGCGAATTCAGCTGCCCCAGCAGGCCGGCGGCCGTCTGCGTCACCGCGGCGGCGGTCTTGAAGTCCTGATCCAGCGCCAGGTTGCGGTCGCGCACCGAGTTCAGCAGCGCATTGACGCTGTCGGCCGACAGCAGGTCCAGCAGCGGCCCGAGCACCGAGCCGACCAGGCCGTTGGCGGCCACCTCGATCTCCGCGCCCGCGTCGGCGGAGGCGGCCTGCGTACAGATAAAGCCCTGGCCGGTATCAGCGCCAATCAGCTCGACGCCCTCGTCGAGGATGCTGCCGCCGACGCTGCCGTCGTTGGGAAAGCCGGTATCGGTGTTGCTGCCATCGCCCGTGGGGTTGCCGTCGGCGTCGATGCCGGTGTCGGGGTCCAGGCCACCGCCACCGCCGCCGCCCACCGGGCCGCTATTGGCCTGGCAGCCGAGCAGGGCGAAGGTACAAAACACCGCGGCGGCGGGCGCCTTCCATGCAATCGTCATCAGAGTCACTCCATGTGTGGGTTGGGGCTTCGTGCCCCCAAAAGGATGTTTGCGCTGCACAAAAAGTATGCCGGTTCCGTGACCGAGGTCATTGGCATTTTTGTGTGGCCCGGTGTCGGCGGCGTCTGACACCGCGGGCCGGGCTGCGCTGGCCGGCGCCGCTAGCGCAGGGGGCTTTGCAGGCCGGGACGCGGCTGCGCGCCGGCGCTGCGTGAGCCGCGGCCGCGCAGCCCGGTTGCCGCGCTAGGCCCGGCTGTCCGCAATGGCCGCGGTACGGGCCTCGCGCAGCCGCTGCGGGATTTGCGCCGGCGTCGGGCACGCGCGCGCGATGGCGCCGGCATCGACCGCCTGCACGGCGGCCAGCGCGGCCCGGTAGACCGCGGCCTGCGGGTAGCCGCTGTCCTCGTAGCCGGTGCGCCCGCGCACGTCGGCCGTGCAGGCGGCCAAAAAGGCCTCCAGCCGCTCGGGCCGGCGCAGCGCATCCAGGCCCTCCAGCACCTCCAGCAGCGTGCCGGGGCGCAGCTCGCGGGCGCGGTGGCCGTGCAGGTGCCACTCGCAGACCTTCAGCGCCAGTTCGCGGCAGTCGCGCGGCACGCGAAAGCGCTTGCACACGGCCTCGACCAGCGGCAGCCCGCTGCGCTCGTGGCCGCGGTGGCTGGGCAGGATCTCGGCCGGGGTGATGCCCTTGCCGAAGTCGTGGCAGAGCACCGCGAAGCGCACCGGCAGCGGGTCCTGCGCGCGCGCCGTGGCCTGCAGGCAGAGCAGCGTGTGCAGGCCGGCGTCGATCTCGGGGTGGTACTTGGCCGGCTGTGGCTGGCCGAACTGCGCCTCCAGCTCGGGCAGCAGCCGCGGCAGCGCGTCGACCTCGCGCAGCAGCGTGAAAAAGCGCTGAGGCATCGGGCTCATCAGCGCCCGGCTCAGCTCGTTCCAGACCCGTTCCGGCGCCAGCTCGGCGAGCATGTCGGCGGCCACCATCTCGCGCAGCAGCGTGGCGGTATCCGGGTGCAATCGAAAGTCGTGCTCGCCCAGCTGCGCGGCAAAGCGGGCCACGCGCAGGATGCGCAGCGGGTCCTCGGCGAAGGCCGGCGACACATGCCGCAGCCAGCGGTCCCGCAGGTCGGCCTCGCCGCCCCAGGGGTCGACCAGCGCGCCCTCGCCATCGCGGGCCATCGCGTTGATGGTCAAGTCGCGGCGGCGCAGGTCCTGCTCCAGCGTCACGCCGGGGTCGGCGTCGACGACGAAGCCGCGGTGGCCGCGGCCGCTGCGCCGTTCGGTGCGCGCCAGCGCGAACTCCTCCTGGCTGCGCGGGTGCAAAAACACCGGGAAGTCGCGGCCCACCGCGCGGTAGCCGGCCGCCTCCATCTCGCCCTGGCTGCTGCCCACCACGACCCAGTCGCGGTCGCCGGGCGGGCGGCCCAGCAGCGCGTCGCGCACGGCGCCGCCCACCAGGTAGCAGCGGCCCGGCGGGGCCGGCTCGGCGGGGCGGTTCACTCGCTGGGGCTGCTGTCCGGCAGCAGCGCCACGCCCGGCGTGGGGCAGGCCAGAATCGCCTCGCGGACGGCCTCGACGGCGCGCATCCGCGGGTAGCTGCGGCGCCAGGCCAGCGCAATGCGGCGCTTGGGCGCGGGCTCGCGGAAGGGCCGCACCAGCAGCCCCGAGGAGGTCTGCGACTGCAGGTCCACCGAGCTGGCCGGCAGCACGGTGACGCCCAGACCGCTGGCCACCATGTGGCGGATGGTTTCCAGGCTGCTGCCCTGCATCGGGTTGCCCAGCTCCGCCTGCTGGTTGGCCGAGGGCACGGCGGCCAGCACCTGGTCGCGGAAGCAGTGGCCGGGGCCCAGCATCAGCAGCCGCTCCTCGGCCAGCTCCAGCGGGTCGATGCTTTCCTCGTCGGCCAGCGTATGCCGCGGCGACATGGCGACGACGAATTCCTCTTCGTACAGCGGCCAGATGCGCACGCCCGGCGGGTCGAAGGGCTGGGCGATGACGATGACGTCCAGCTCGCCCTGGCGCAGCCGCTCGGACAGGCTGTCGGTAAAGTTTTCCTCGATGATCAGCGGCATCTGCGGCGCGACCTTCGACAGCCCCGGCACCAGGTTGGGCAGCAGGTAGGGCGCCACGGTGAAGATCGCGCCCAGCCGCAGCGGGCCGTTGAGTTCATCGACCGCGCCGGCCGCGATCTCCTCGAGCAAGGCGGCCTCGGCCAGCACCCGGCGGGCCTGCTCGATGATGCGCTGACCCACCGGCGTCAGCTCGGCGCGGCCACGGTGGCGCTCGAACAGCGTGACGCCGAGGCGGTCTTCGAGCTTGCGGATCGCGATCGACAGCGTGGGCTGGCTGACAAAGCAGCGCGCCGCCGCCTGGCCAAAATGCCGGGTTTCTTCCAGCGCCACCGCGTAGCGCAGTTCGGTCAGCGTCATGCCGGCGCCTCCGCCAGCCAGTCACGCGGCGGCAAGAAGTCGCGATACAGCGCCGCCTCGGCGCTGCCGGGCTCGGGCTGCCAGTTGTAGGCCCAGCGCACCGCCGGCGGCAGCGACATCAAAATCGACTCGGTGCGCCCGCCGCTCTGCAGGCCGAACAGCGTGCCGCGGTCATGCACCAGGTTGAACTCCACATAGCGGCCGCGGCGGTACAGCTGGAAGTCGCGCTCGCGTTCGCCATAGGGGGCGTCCTGGCGGGCGGCGACGATGGCGGCGTAGGCACGGGCGTATTCGCGCGCGGTGCGCTCGAGCAGCGCGAAGGCCGCGTCCAGCCCCTCGGCGTTGACGTCGTCGAAAAAGATGCCGCCGATGCCGCGCGCCTCGTTGCGGTGCGGCAGGTAGAAATAACGGTCGCACTCGGCCTTGTACGCGGCGTAATGCGGGCCGGCGGCGCGCGCCGCGGCGGCATGCCAGGCGCGGCAGTCCTCGACGCGGCCGTAGTAGGGCGTCAGGTCAAAGCCGCCGCCGACCCACCACACATCGCCGGCCTCGAAGTAGCGCACAATGCAGTGCGAGGTGGGCACGTGCGGGTTGCGCGGGTGCACCACCACCGACACGCCCATCGCCGCGAAGGGCCGCCCGGCCAGCTCCGGCCGGCGCGCGGTGGCCGCGGGCGGCAGGGCCGCGCCGTGCACCTGGGAGTAATTGACGCCGGCCTGCTCGTAGGTCGCGCCGCCGGCCAGCACGCGGCTCTCGCCGCCGCCGCCCGCCGCGCGCTGCCAGACATCGGCCACGAAGCGCTGGGGGCCGCGTTCCTGCGCCACCAGCTGCGTGCAGATGTCGTCCTGCAGGCCGGCGAGCAGGCTCGCCGCGCGCTCGCGGGGGCTCAGGGGCGTATCCATTGGCCGCTCAAGGTATCAAAGATGCGCGAGGGCCGAGACTGCCCGCCCAGCGGCGCGCAGAGCACGGCATCGACCTGTGGTCCGAACTGGCGTAACACGGCCCAGCGCCCCGCCGGGGGGCGGGCGCCACTGCGGTTGGCGCTGGTGGAGGTGATGGCGCCCCCGGCGGCGCGACACAGCGCCGCCGCCGGCCCATGGGTGGTGACCCGGGCGGCCAGCGTGCGATGGCGCCCGCGCAGCAGCGCCGGGGCGGCACGCCGCGCCGGCAGCACATAGGTGGTGGCGCGCGGGCCCGGCGCCGGCCAGCGGGCCGGCAGCCGCACGTAGCGGCGCAGGTCCGCGGGGCGCGCCGCCAGCAGAATCAGGCCCTTGGCCGCCGGGCGCCGCTTGATGGCCAGCAGGCGCGCCAGGGCGCGGGCGTCGGCCGGGTCGCAGCCCAGCCCCCAGACGCCTTCGGTGGGGTACAGCGCCACGCCGCCGCGGCGCAGCGCGCAGCCGGCACGCAGCGCGCGAAAGCGCCAGGCCCGGGCGGTCAGCACCGTCGTGCGCGCGTCAGGAGGAGGCGGCGCTCTTGCGCTTGGCGCCGGCCGTCGTTTTCTTCGCCGGGCTCTTGGCCTTGGCCTTGGCCTTGCCGGCGGCCGCCTTGGGCTTGGCCGCGGCCTTGGATTTGCCCGCCGCCGGCTTGCGCCCGCCGCGACCCTTGCGCGCCGGGGCCTTGGCCAGCAACTCCACCGCCGCGTCGCGGGTCAGCGCTTCGGCCTCCACGTCCTTGGGCACGCGGGCGTTCTTCTCGCCATCGGTGATGTAGGGGCCCCAGCGGCCGTGCAGCACGCGGATGGCGCCGTCATCGAAGTCCTTGATGAACTTCTTGCGGTCGGCCTCGATCTTCTCGGCAATGACCTCGCGGGCCCGCGCCTCGTCGATGGTGTAGGGGTCGTCCTCTTTCAGCGAGACGAATTTGTCCTTGCCCTCGTCCGGGTCGCGGTAGCGCAGGTAGGGGCCAAAGCGGCCAATGTTGGCGCTGATCTTGCGGCCGTCCTCCAGCGTGCCCACCGCGCGCGGCAGGTCGAACAGCGGCAGGGCCTGTTCCAGCGTGATCGTGAAGATGGACTGCCCCGGGCGCAGGCTGGCGAACTTGGGCTTTTCCTCGTCGTCCAGGCTGCCCAGCATCACGAAGGGGCCGTATTTGCCCAGGCCGGCCCGCACCGGCTTGCCGCTCTTGGGGTCGCTGCCGATCTGCGGCCACTCGGGCCGCGGCGGGTCGGGCAGCGGCGAAAAGCGCTGCCAGAACTCGCCCAGCAGGGCCTGCCAGTCCTGCTCGCCGCGCGACACGGCGTCCAGCTCCTCTTCGAGCTGCGCGGTGTAGTCGTAGGCGACGTAGTCGGCGAAGTTCTCGCTCAGAAAGTGGGCGACGACCCGGCCCCGGTCGGTGGGCACGAAGGCCTTGCCCTGCATCTCGACGTATTCGCGGTTCTGCAGCGTGGAGATGATGCTGGCGTAGGTGGAGGGCCGGCCGATGTCGTAGGCCTCCAGCGTCTTCACCAGGCTGGCCTCGGTGTAGCGCGGCGGCGGGGTGGTGAAGTGCTGCTCGGCGGCGATGTCCGCCAGCGCGATGTCCTCGCCCTCGGTCAGCGGCGGCAGCTTGCGCTCGGCGTCCGGGTCGTCCTCGTCGTCACGGCCTTCCAGGTACACGGCCATGAAGCCGGGGCTGACCATCGTCGAGCCGGTGGCGCGGAACACGCCGGCGTCGCCGGCGCGCAGGTTGGCGCTGACGGTGTCGAAGACGGCGGCCTCCATCTGGCAGGCCACGGTGCGCCGCCAGATCAGCGTGTACAGCCGGGCCTGGTCCGGCGTCAGCGCCGACTGCACCTGCTCGGGGTGGCGGGCCACGCTGGTCGGGCGCACGGCCTCGTGCGCCTCCTGGGCGTTCTTGGACTTGCTCTTGTAGCGGCGTACCTCGTCCGGCAGCGCGCTGCGGCCATAGCGGTCGACGATGACCTCGCGGATCTCGTCCAGCGCGTCCTGCGCCAGGTTGACCGAGTCGGTCCGCATGTAGGTGATCAGGCCCACGGTCTCGCCGCCGACGCTGATGCCCTCGTAGAGCTGCTGCGCGGTGCGCATCGTGCGCGTGGCGCCGAAGCCGAGCTTGCGCGCGGCCTCCTGCTGCAGCGTCGAGGTGGTGAAGGGCGGGGCGGCAAAGCGGCGGCGCTGCTTGCGCTCGACGCTGGCCACATGCAGCCGGCCACCGGCGCCATCCAGCAGCGCCTGGCGCGCGGCCATGGCGCCGGACTCGTCGGTCAGCGTGAACTGCTCGACCTTGTCCCCATGCAACTGCACCAGCTTGGCGCTGAAGGGGGTGTTGTCCTTGGCCAGTGCGGCCTCGACCGTCCAGTACTCGCGCGGGGTGAAGGCATCGATCGCGTCCTCGCGCTCGACAATCAGCCGCAGCGCCGGCGTTTGTACGCGGCCTGCCGACAGGCCCGGCGCGACCTTGCGCCAGAGCAGCGGCGAGAGGTTGAAGCCCACCAGGTAGTCCAGCGCGCGCCGCGCCTGCTGGGCGTTGACCAGCGCATCGGAGACCTGCCGCGGGTGCTCGACGGCCGAGCGCACGGCGGACTTGGTGATTTCGTGGAACACGACCCGCTTGACCTCGCGGCCGTCGAGCAGGCCGCGCTCGCGCAGCAGCTCCAGCAGGTGCCAGGCAATGGCCTCGCCTTCGCGGTCGGGGTCAGTGGCCAGCAGCAGGCTGTCGGCCTTTTTCACCGCGCTGGCGATCTTGGCCACGTGCTTTTCGTTGCGCTCGATCACGTCGTAGCGCATCGCGAAGTTGGCCTCGGGGTCCACGGCGCCTTCCTTGGGCACCAGATCGCGCACGTGGCCATAGGAGGCCAGCACTTCGTAATCCGGCCCCAGGTACTTCTTGATGGTCTTGCCCTTGGCGGGCGATTCGACGATGACGAGGTTCTGGCTCATGCCCATGGCGGCGGCAGCGGGGGGCGCAGTTTGTTGCAGACCCCCGGGGCGAAGTCAACCGTCCTGGGTGCCGCGGGCGGCTCTCCCCTTAGGGGGAGGGGGCGGCTGGCGGGGTCGCCGGGCGGGCTCCGACCGCGCTCTGCGGCGCGCCGGGGCCGGTCGCGGGCTCAGTGCAGGCAGGTCCCGGTGGGATCGAAGAGCAGGCCTTCCATCGCGTTGAATTCGTTCTCGGCCGCGCGGTCGGCCTGCAGCACCATCAGCGTGACCCA
Organism: uncultured Ectothiorhodospiraceae bacterium; assembly: GCA_937141935.1. Taxonomy (GTDB): domain Bacteria; phylum Pseudomonadota; class Gammaproteobacteria; order Nevskiales; family Oceanococcaceae; genus MS8. The sequence continues at coordinate 4,330 of CAKZQS010000036.1, read as the reverse complement.
CTCGACCTCGTCGACGCCGATGTTCTCGATATCCAGGGCCAGCAGGCGGGCGATGACGCGCTCGCGGTTCTCCGCCGACAGGATGCCCTGCTGCTCCAGGTTCAGCAGGCGGTTGCGGCAGGCCGTGTCCAGCCGCCGCGCCTCTTCCGGCGCGTACATGCGCAGCGCGGCCGAGGGCTCGGCCAGGCCTTCGCATTCGGCCAGGTCCATCAGCCAGTCCATCGCGGTGGCGATCAGCTTGCGCGGGAAGCCGGCATCGCTGAGCGCCTGTTCGATGCGCTCGCTTTCAATGTCTTCCGGGGCGGTGTCGTCGAGGACAACGTCGAAGATGTAACGCAGGGCGTCGAGTACGGTGGTTTGATTCACGTGCGGGGCGCGATCCTTTGGTAACCGCCATCGGGTGCAGTGGCCACGATGCCTTGCAGTTCCAGGATCAGCAGCATGGAGGAAACGTCGGCAGCCGGCAGCCCGGTACGGGAGACGAGTTCATCGACAGTGGTCGGGGCGTCATCCAGGGCTTTGAGCAACCTTTGCTGGGAGGGTTCGAGTTCGACCGCGGCGCGGCTGGCGCCGCCCTCGGCCACAGGGCCTTCCGCGCCCGAGTTTAGCAGGTCGCCGGCCAGCGCTTCCAGCACATCGCGTGGCGATTCGACCAGCGTCGCGCCCTCGCGCAGCAGCTGGTGGCCGCCGCGGGCCAGCGCGTTGTCGATGCTGCCCGGCACCGCAAAGACCTCGCGGCCGAACTCGCGCGCCTGCCGCGCGGTGATCAGCGAGCCGCTGTTCAGCGTGGCCTCGACCACCAGCGTGCCGCGGCTCAGCGCCGCGATGATGCGGTTGCGGGCGGGGAAGTGGCCGCGCGCCGGCGGCGTGCCAGGCGTATAGGCCGACAGCAGCAGGCCGCGCTGCGCGATCTGCGCGGCCAGCTTGCGGTTGCTGGCCGGGTAGCAGTCATCCAGCCCGCGGCCGGAGACGGCGACGGTGATGCCGTCGGCGCCCAGCGCGCCCAGGTGCGCGCAGGTGTCGATGCCGCTGGCCAGGCCGGAGGTGATGCCCAGGCCGGCCTCGGCCAGTGCGGCCGAGAGCCGCCGGGCGATGCGCCCGCCGGCGGGCGTGGGGTTGCGGCTGCCGACGATGGCCAGTTGCGGGTGCGCCAGCAGATCCAGGTCGCCGGCCCAGTACAGCGCGATGGGCAGGCCGGGCAGCTCGGCGAAGCGCTCGGGCCAGCGCGGGTCGGTGCAGGTCAGCAGGCCGCGCTGTTCGCCGGCCTCGATCCAGCCCTGGGCCTGCGCGGTGGCCGCGGCCGTATCGCTGGCCAGCCAGGCGCGGCAGGCCGCGGCCCCGTCCCCCTGGGCGCCGCGGGCGTGCTGGCGCGCGCGCTGCAGCAGGTCAGCCGGGGGTGCGCCGGCGGCCAGACCGTCACGGATGCCGGGCGCCAGGGCGCGGGGCGCCGTCAGCAGCGCCAGCCAGGTCTGGTGGGTGGCCGTGTCCACGGCCGCCGGGGGCTGGGCGGGGCGGCCTAGAAGCGCGGCGTGCGCGCCAGGTCGCCGTATTCGACGCCGTGCGTGGCCTGCAGGATCAGCCCGTAGGAGAGCTTGTCGGCCACGTTGAACAGCATCATGTAGCCGATCTGCAGCGGCGGCAGGCGCACGCTGCGGAACATGGACTTGGTGGGGTCGGTGACCTTCTCGCCCTTCTTCTCCAGCGTCAGCACATGGCCGGGCACCAGGCCGTGCTCGGAGCCGCGGTTGATGGCCACGATCTGGAACTGGCCGGCCTGCGTCGACTCGTCGTAGATCGCGGCGATGCGCGCGTCGATGTCGCCCTCGGGCGGGGCCGGGCTGAAGGTGCCGGGCAGCGGCGGGGCGCCCTCCAGGAACAGCCGGTCGCCGCGGAGCACCTCGCGGGTCACGTCGATCAGCATGCCCTCGGCGGGGTCGTCGAAGGTGAACAAACGCAGCGCGCCGACCGGGATGCCCTCATAGCCCAGCACCTTGTCGGTTTCGGGGTCGAGGATGGTCTGGCCGCGGTGCAGCACCTGCCAGAAGCGTTCGCTGTCGTCGGCGAGGTTGCGCGCGTAGGTCACGTCGTTCAGCGAGCCCAGCAGGCGGTCGTCGGCGAAGGCCAGCACATAGGGCGCGGCCTCCCATTCGTCGCGCTCGACCAGGCGCGGCCCCTGCAGGAAGGCCGCGATGGCCTCGAGCGGGATCGGCGGGATGGCGTCATCCAGCGGGCTGCGGCGGGCCCGCGGCGACATGCGCCGGTTCAGGCTGTCCTGGCGCAGGCCCAGCACCGGGCGGCCGTTGACCCAGGTCAGCACCAGCACGTCGCCGGGGTAGATCAGGTGGGGGTTTTCGATCTGCGGGTTGACCTGCCACAGCTCCGGCCACTGCCAGGGGTGCTGCAGGTAATAGGCCGAGATGTCCCACAGCGTGTCGCCACGCTTGACCACGTACTCGGCCTGCACATCGGGGTTCAGCGCGATCACTTCGGCCCGGGCCCAACCGGCGGCCAGGGCCAACAGCAGGCACAGCATCGTGCGAAAATGACGAATTCGCGTCATGAACTCCCCCAATCGGCCGGTCGTTGAGCAACGCCGGGAATGTAGCAGTTTTGGGGCCACGACAGGAACGGAGCCGTAGCGATGTCCCAGCTCGAAATCCTCAAGTTTCCCGACCCCCGCTTGCGCCAGGTGGCCAAGCCGGTGGCGCGCGTGGACAAGAGCTACTGGAGCACCTTCGAGGACATGTTCGAAACCATGTACGCCGCCCCGGGCGTGGGCCTGGCCGCCGTGCAGGTGGGCATCGACGAGCGCTTTACCGTCATTGACGTCAGCGATGGCCGCGAAGAGCCGCTGGTGTTGATCAACCCGCAGATCATCTCCGGCACCGATGCCTGCGACCTCGAGGAGGGCTGCCTGTCGGTGCCCGGCCACCAGGAGTCGGTGCGCCGCTTCCAGAGCATCCGGGTGCAGGCGCTGGATAAGGACGGCAAGCCGCTGGACTTCGAATGCGACGGCTTGCTGGCGCATTGCATCCAGCACGAAATCGACCACCTCGACGGCAAGCTCTTTGTCGACTACCTGAGCCGCCTCAAGCGCGAGCGCATCCGCAAGCAGCTCGAGCGCGAGCTGCGCCGCGGCCGCTAGGCGCCCGTGCGCCTGGTTTTTGCCGGCACGCCGGATTTCGCCGCCGCGCCGCTGCAGGCCCTGCTGGACGCCGCGCCGGATATCGGCGCGCAGATCGTCGGCGTTCTGACGCAACCGGACCGCCCTGCGGGCCGCGGCCGCCACACCCAGCCCAGCCCGGTGCGCCAGGTCGCGCAGCGGCATGGGCTGCCGGTGGCCACGCCAACCTCGCTCAAGGGCGTCGATGCCCTGGCGCCGCTGGCCGACTGGCAGCCCGATCTGCTGGTGGTCATTGCCTACGGCCTGCTGCTGCCGCAGCCGGTGCTGGACTGGCCCCGCCAGGGCTGCGTCAACGTGCATGCCTCGCTGCTGCCGCGCTGGCGCGGCGCCGCGCCGATCCAGCGCGCCATCGAGGCTGGGGACAGCGAGACCGGCCTGTGCCTGATGCAGATGGAGCTCGGCCTGGATACCGGCCCGGTGCTGGCCACCGAGCGCCTCGCGCTGGAGCCCTTGATGACGGCCAGCCTGCTGCACGACGCGCTGGTGGCGCGCTGCTGCGCGCGCCTGCCGGGCTGGCTGCAGGCCCTGCACGCCGGCGCGCTGCACCCCCAGCCGCAGCCCGAGCAGGGCGTGACTTACGCGCACAAACTGCACAAGGCCGAGGCCCAGCTCGACCTGGGCGAGCCGGCGGCCGCGCTGGCGCGCAAGGTGCGCGCTTTCGATAGCTGGCCGGCGGCGCAGGTCCGCCACGCCGGCGCCCCGCTGCGCCTGCTGGGGGCCGCCCAGGCCGAAACGGTCGCAGCCGCAACGGTCGCAGCCGAGGCGGGCGCATCCGGCGCCGCGCCGGGCACGATATTGGCGCTGGACGCGGCGGGCGTACTGCTGGCCACGGGCGAGGGCGGGCTGCGCGTGCCCGAGCTGCAGTTCGCCGGCCGCCGCCGCCTGCCGGCCGCCGAGGCCTTGCGCGGCCCCGGCCTGGGCCCGGGGGATCGCCTTGGCGCCTAAAACCCCCGGCTCCGGCTCCGGCCCCGGCTCCGGCCCGGGGCGCCCCCGCGGCCGCGCCGGCCCGCCCGGCCGTGGCAAGGGTGCCCAGCGCCATCGCGCAGCCGGCCCCGGCTCCAGCCCCGGCAGTTCGACGGGCGGCGACCGCGGCAGCGCCAGCCGCCGCCTGGCCGCGCAGGCGCTGGCCGCGGTGCGCGCCGGCCA
>CAKZQS010000035.1 GCA_937141935.1 uncultured Ectothiorhodospiraceae bacterium | reverse complement strand
GGGGGGCGGTGCGGGGAGGCGAAGGGGTCGATAACCACGCTGGCGGGCAGGGCCTGGGGGTCGGCCTCGCGGCAGACGGCGCGCTCCACCACGTTGCGCAGCTCGCGCACGTTGCCCGGCCAGTGGTGCGCGCACAGGCTGCGCAGCGCGTGTGCCGAAAAGCCGGGGAAGTGCGGCCGCTCCAGTTCGCGGCACATGGCCTCGGCAAAGTGGCGGGCCAGCGTGGGAATGTCCCCCGCGCGCGCGCGCAGCGGGGGCAGGGTGATGACCTCGAAGGACAGCCGGTCCAGCAGGTCGGCGCGAAAGCGCCCCGCAGCCGCCTCGGCGGGCAGGTCGACGTTGGCGGCGGCCACCAGCCGCACGTCCACCTTGCGCGTCTCGCTGGAGCCGACGCGCTCGAACTCGCCGTATTCGATGACCCGCAGCAGCTTTTCCTGCAGCGGCGAGCTCATCGAGGCCAGCTCATCGAGGAACAGCGTGCCGCCGGCGGCCTGCTCGAAGCGGCCCACGCGGGCGCGTGCGGCGCCGGTGAAGGCCCCGGCGGTATGGCCGAAGAGCTCGGCCTCCAGCAGCGCGTCGGACAGCGCGGCGCAGTTCAGCGCCACATAGTTCTCGGCCCAGCGCGGGGACAGATAGTGCAGCCGCGCGGCAATCAGCTCCTTGCCGGTGCCGCGCTCGCCGATCACCAGCACCGGCCGGTCCAGGGCGGCCGCCTGCGAGGCGCGCTCGACGGCTTCCAGGAAGCTGTCGTCTTCGCCAATCAGCGGGGGCAATTCGCGCTGCAACATGGCGAAAAATATCCCATAAAGCGGTAAAAAACACCACTACAGTGAGTCCCGCGTCACGCAAGAATTTAGAAAACCCAATAAAAACAGAGCCCTGCGAGGCTGGCAAAAGTTGGCACGCCTCTTGGAATAGAGCAGTCGTCACCGCCTTTCCCCCACCGGAGCCGAACGATGCCGACGATGCCGCTGCTCAGTGCCACCTTTCTTGCCATTGCCCCGACGCTGGGCCTGGCCCAGGGCGTCATCGCCGCACCGGAGCCCCCGCGGGCCCTGGAATGGCACGCCGCGATTCCGGCGCAGGGCAATGCGGCCCTGCGGGCCATCCAGCGCGAGCAACATGCCCGCGCCAAGGAGGTGCCGAATCTGCTGACGCCGGCTCCGATGTGGAGCCGTGCCCCGCTGTCCCCGACGGCCGATCCCGCCCCCCGGATCTGATGGACCGTCCTGTTTACTGGAGAACCTTAGATGGGCATTTACACCCGCCTTTCCGACATCATCAATTCCAACCTGCACGCGATGCTGGATCGCGCCGAAGACCCGGAGAAAATGATCCGTCTGGCCATCGGCGAGATGGAGGACACGCTGATCGAGCTGCGCTCGAATGCGGTGTCCAGCATTTCCCGGCGCAAGCAGCTCGAGCGGGATCGCGTGGACCTGCAGGCCAAGGCCGCCGAATGGCAGGCCAAGGCCGAGCTGGCCCTGGGCAAGAGCCGCGAGGATCTGGCGCGCCAGGCCCTGGTGCTGGTCGAGGAATACCGTGGCCGGCTGGCCGAGATCGACACCGAGCTGGAGAGCCTGGCCGAATCGCTGGACAAGCTCGACGGCGACATTGGCCGGCTCAACGACAAGCTGCGCGATGCCAAGGCCCGGCAAAAGGCGCTGCTGCTGCGCCAGAGCACGGCCAGCGTGCAGCTGCGCGCCAAGAACCAGATCAACGACAAGAAGATCGCCGAGGCGGTGGCCCGCTTCGAGGCCTTCGAGCGCAAGGTGGACGACCTGGAGGCGCAAAGCGAGGTCCAGGACCTGGGCCAGGGCGAGGTGCTGGAAAAGGAATTCGCCGACCTGGAAAAAACCGACCGCGTCGAGGCCGAACTGGCGCGGCTCAAGCAACGCATGCGCGCGCCCGCCGGCGACGCGGGGCACAATGACCCGGACAAGTCCTAAGGAGGGGGCCGCGCCTTGGAACCGCTTGAACTGATATTCGTTCCACTCGTCGTCTTCGTCGCCGTCGTCCTGCCCCTGTGGGTGGTGATGCACTACGTGACGATCTGGCGCCGGGAGAAGCGGGATCGGCAGAAGATCACCGGCACGCAAGCCGAGCTGGAATCGCTGGCCGACCGTCTGGAACGCCGCCTGGATGTGATCGAGCAATTGCTCGATGCCGAAGACCCCCGCTGGAGGCAACGCTGATGGCCGCCCCCTTTATGAACAAACTCTCCCAGCTCTATCGCGACCCGGACCGCGGCTGGCTCTTTGGTGTCGTCGCCGGGCTGTGCCAGACCTTTGGCTGGCGGGTGCGGCTGACGCGGGTGATCCTGATCATCCTGGCGGTTTTTTTCGGGCTCTTCGGCGTGCTCGCGGTGGCCTACCTGGCCGCGGTGATCCTGCTGCCGACGCTGGACGAGGTGCAGGACGATCGCCCGCCGCCGCAAACCGAGAAGGCCCAGCGGCGCAACGCGACGATGCACCAGCGCTATGCCGACATCGGCGCCCGGCTGGACACCATCGAGCGGCATCTGCATTCGGCCGAAGCGCGGCTGCGGCGCGAGTTTGCCGACCTGGAAGGCAACAGCGCCGGCAAGACCTAGGCGACCGGCTCCGGCGACCGGCCACGGCGACGGGCCACGGCCACTGGCCGGCGCGTGCCGGCCCTGCCATGATGGCGCGGCTTTTGCTGCGCCATTTTTTTATGCTGCGGACGAGACTGATGCGCGCCTTGTTTTCCGGTTTGTTGTTGATGGCCGCCGTCGGCAGCTGGGCCGGGCCGATCTATACCGGCGGCTGGTTTGGCGGCGGGCCGGCCATCGAAGGCTATGACCCCGTGGCCTACTTCCGCGCGAACGCGGCGCGGGAAGGCTCGGCCGAGCACACGCTCGAATATGCCGGCGCCACCTGGCGCTTCGTCTCCGCCGCCAACCTCGCGGACTTTCGCGCCGACCCCGAGGCCTATGTGCCGCAGTACGGCGGCCATTGCGCCTACGCGCTGGGCGCCAAGGACAAGCTGGTGCGGGTGGACCCGGAAGTATTCAGCTTTGTCGACGGCAAGCTCTACCTGAACTACTCGGCGGACGTGCAGGCGCAATGGGAGGCCGACCGCGCCGCGCTGATCCGCCGCGCCGACGACAACTGGGCGCGATTGCTCGCGGCGCAATAAAGCCCGGCGCGCGGACGTCTGCCTGCGGGGCGCAAGTCGCGGCCCGCAAACCCGCTACCATGGCCCGCGGCCACTGGGGACGTCCTGCATGAAAAAGCTCGCCATCCTGGCGTTGATCGCCATTGCGATCACGCTATTCTTTGTCTTCGACCTGGGCCAGTACCTGAGCCTGTCCTATCTGAAGGACTCCCAGGCCGAGTTTCGCGAGCTGTTTGACGCCAAGCCCTGGCTGACGGCGGGCGCCTTTTTCGCCCTGTATGTGGCGGTCACGGCGCTGAGCCTGCCCGGCGCGGCGATCATGACGCTGGCCGCGGGCGCGCTCTTCGGGCTGGGCTGGGGCTTGCTGCTGGTCAGCTTTGCCTCCAGCATCGGCGCCACGCTGGCCTTTTTGGTGGCGCGCTTCGTGTTGCGCGACGCCATCAAGGCGCGCTTCGCGCAACGGCTCAAGGCCATCGACCGCGGGGTGGAGCGCGACGGCGCCTTTTACCTTTTCGCGCTGCGCCTGGTGCCGGCCTTTCCCTTCTTCGTCATCAACCTGGTGATGGGCCTGACGGCCATGCGCACGCTGACCTTTTACCTGGTCAGCCAGGTGGGCATGCTGCCGGGCACCTTCGTCTACGTAAACGCCGGCACGCAGATCGGCCAAATCGACTCGCTGGGCGGCTTGCTGTCGCCCGGGCTGATCGGCTCCTTCGTGCTGCTGGGCCTGTTCCCGCTGATCGCGCGCAAGCTGCTCGACGCCTACAAGGCGCGCCGCGTGTACCAGGGCTGGACCAAGCCGGCGCGCTTTGACCGCAACCTGATCGTTATCGGCGCCGGCTCCGGCGGGCTGGTGACCTCCTACATCGCCGCCACGGTCAAGGCCAAGGTCACGCTGATCGAAAAGGCCGAGATGGGCGGCGATTGCCTGAACACCGGCTGCGTGCCCTCCAAGGCGCTGATCAAGTCGGCCAAGGTGGCGCACTACGCCCACCAGGCGCAGGCGCTGGGCATGCGCCGCATCGAGGTGGATGTGGACTTTGCCGCGGTGATGGAGCGCGTGCAGCGCGTGATCACCGCCATCGAGCCGCATGATTCGGTGGAGCGCTACACCGAGCTGGGCGTCGAGTGCATCCAGGGCGAGGCCCGGCTGGTGTCGCCCTGGGAGGTCGAGGTCAACGGCCAGCGCCTGACCACGCGCAGCATCGTGCTGGCCACGGGCGCGCGCGCCTTCGTGCCGCCGATAGAGGGCCTGGAGGGCTGCCCCTATTACACCTCCGACACGATCTGGCAGCTGCGCGAGCAGCCCCAGCGCCTGGTCGTGCTGGGCGGCGGCCCGATCGGCAGCGAGCTGACCCAGGCCTTCGCGCGCCTGGGCAGCCAGGTCACGCAGGTGGAGCGCGGCAGCCACATCATGGGCCGCGAGGACGCCGATGCCGCGGCCGAAGTCATGCGCGCCTTCGCCGCCGAGGGCATCGAGGTGCTCACCGGCACCCAGGCCGAATCCGTGCGCCGTGGCGACGGGGGCTGGGAGCTGCACTGCCGCGGCGAAGCCGGCGCGGTGGTGCTGCCCTTCGATGCGCTGATCTGCGCCGTGGGCCGCCAGCCCAGGCTGGAGGGCTACGGCCTGGAGGAGCTGGGGGTGCGCACCCAGCGCACCATCGAAACCGATGAATTCCTGCGCACCAACTACCCCAACATCTACGCGGTGGGCGATGTGGCCGGGCCGTACCAGTTCACCCACGTCGCGGCCCACCAGGCCTGGTATGCCGCCGTGAACGCGCTGTTCGGCCAGTTCAAGTCCTTCCGCGCCGACTATTCGGTGATCCCCTGGTGCACCTTCACCGACCCCGAGGTCGCGCGTGTGGGGCTGTCCGAGGCCGAGGCCGAAGAGCAGGGCATCGAGGTCGAGGTCACGCGCTTTGGCATCGACGACCTGGACCGCGCGATCGCCGACGAGGACGCCCGCGGCTTCGTCAAGGTTTTGACGCCGCCGGGCAAGGACCGCATCCTCGGGGCCACGATCGTTGGCACCCATGCCGGCGATCTGCTCGCCGAGTTCGTGCTGGCCATGCGCCATGGCTTGGGCCTGGACAAGCTGCTGGGTACGATTCACATCTACCCGACGCTGGCCGAGGCCAACAAATACGCGGCGGGCGAGCGCAAGAAGGCCAACAAGCCCGAGCGGCTGCTGGCCTGGGTCGAGAAATATCACGCCTGGAGACGCGGCTGAATGTTGAAAACCATCGCTATCGTGTTGGGCCTGCTGCTGGCCCTGGTCATCGCCTTCGGCCTGTACCGCACGCTGACGCCCCCCGCGCACCTCTACGTCAAGGCCGGCAGCCTCGCCGGCTGCCCGGCGCGGCCGAGCTGCGTGTCCTCGGCGGCGCCTGAGGGCGGCGAGCATTACATCGCGCCGCCGCCGGCCGGCGTCACGCTGGAGGCGCTGGCCCAGGCCATCGTGGACGCCGGCGGGCGGATCGACGACCGCCAGCCGGATTATCTGCACGCGGTGTTCAGCACGCCGCGCATGCGCTTTCGCGACGATGTCGAGGTGCTGCGCACGCCGCAGGGGCTGCAGTGGCGCTCGGTGTCGCGCTTCGGCTACCGCGATTTTGGCGTCAACCGCGCCCGGCTGGAGGCGCTGCGCGAGCAGCTCGCGGCGCGCCAGGCCGGCGGCTGACTACAATGCGCGCCGGATTCCCAACCTAAGCCGCCATGCCCACACTCGTCTTGCTGCGCCACGGCCAGAGCCAGTGGAACCTTGAAAACCGCTTCACCGGCTGGGTCGATGTCGACGTCTCGCCGACCGGCCTGCAGGAAGCCCGGGAGGCCGGCAAGCTGATTGCCGAGGCGGGGCTGCGCTTCGACGCGGCACACACCTCGGTGCTCAAGCGCGCAATCCGCACGCTGTGGACGGTGCTCGATGTCACCGACCAGATGTGGCTGCCGGTGGCGCGCAGCTGGCGCTTGAACGAGCGCCACTACGGCGCGCTGCAAGGGCTGGACAAGGCCGAAACGGCGAAGAAGCATGGCGAGGAGCAGGTCAACATCTGGCGCCGCTCCTACGCCACGCCGCCGCCGCCGCTGCCGGCGGAGGACCCCGGCCACCCGGCGCGTGACCCGCGCTATGCCGGCCTGGATGCCCGCGCGCTGCCGGCGGCCGAGTCGCTGGCGCTGACGCTGGAGCGGGTGCTGCCGTACTGGCACGACGCCATCGCGCCGCAGCTGCGCCGTGGCGAAAACGTCATCGTCGCCGCGCACGGCAACAGCCTGCGGGCGCTGTACAAATACCTGCTGGAGGTGTCCGAGGAGGACATCATGGGGGTCAACATCCCCACGGCGGTGCCGCTGCGCATGGAGCTGGACGACACGCTGCGCGTGCGCGACTACGGCTACCTGGGCGATGCCGACGCGGTGGCGGCCAAGGCCGCCGCGGTCGCCAACCAGGCCAGCGCCAAGTCCTGAGCCCGTTGATGCCGGGGCAGCGCGTCCCTGCGCGCCCCGGCGGGGCCCTTGCTCAGGGAAGCGCGGATTTATTCGCTGCGCTCGTAATCCGGACCACCGGCGGTGCTCAAAATCCTCACATATCGACCATATGCTGCGGTTTCTGCGCTCCGGCGGCGGCCCGCCTCACTTCGCTCGCGGATTAAATCCTCGCTTCCTTACGCAGCCGAAGACTGCCGTGGGTCGAATTCTCGGTACTGGCCCTTGTCCACCAGGATCTGGGCGACCTCCTGCTGCAGGTCGCGCTTGAAGCCCAGGTGGAAGAGCACGTCGGCAATGACGAAGAGCGGCGCCGACACCAGGCTGTGGAACAGGCTTTCGAAAAAGGCGGGCCGGTTGCGCTCGAAGTGCAGGTGGCCCCAGATCTGGGCGCCCCAGCCGACGATCTGGCCGACGGCGAAGACCGTCAGCACCGGGCCCCAGCCCAGCGCCGCGATCTCATGCGCCAGCCAGCACAGGCTGCCGTACACGGCCACGGCAATCAGGCCCATGGCCCGGTCGAGCCGCAGGTAATAGAGCAGGCTGCCGGCCAGCACCAGCGTGGCCATCGTCAGTGGCATTCCCTGGATGCGCGCCAGTTCGACCATCGCCAGCGGCGCAAAGGCCGACAGCGTGATCAGCGGCACGCCCAGGACGTGGATCCACACGTTGGTGGGCTCCTGGTGATAGGCCGAGTAAAAGGCCATCTCCTGTGCAAATTTGGACATCGTTTGTGTACCTCCCAAGTTCTCGCGGACTCAATATAGGACCGCGCCGCGCCGGAAACAGTCGCAAAAACTGCCACTCCTGGGTCATAAAAATTCGGTAGTCTCGGAACATGACCAAGGCCTACCACGACCCGGCGTTCATCGATTCCCCCGAAGCCCGGCCCCTGCGCATCCTGGCCGAGTACCTGGAGCCGCGACGGCGCCTGAAGGCGCGCGGCATTCACCGCGCCGTGACCTTCTGGGGTTCGGCGCGCATCCGCCCCGAGCAGGTCAACGTCGGCGACGGCCGGGACTACTACGACCTGGCGCGCGCGCTGGGCCGCAAGCTGGCCGAGTGGACGCTGGCCGAGCACGCGCCCGAGGAGCAGTACCACATCCTGACCGGCGCCGGCCCGGGCATCATGGAAGCCGCCCACGCCGGCGCGGCCGAGGTCGACCGCCAGCGCAATGTCGGCCTGAATATCTCACTGCCCTTCGAGCAGGGCACCAACCGCTACATCCCCGATGAGCAGGTCTTCGACTTCCATTACTTCTTTACCCGCAAGTTCTGGTTTCTGAACCTGTCGGCGGCGCTGGTGGTGTTCCCCGGCGGCTTTGGCACGCTGGACGAACTGTTCGAGGTGCTGACGCTGATGCAGACCGGCAAGGCCCAGGCCCGGCCGGTACTGCTGTTCGGTTCGCATTACTGGAAGGAGGTCATCAACCTGCCGGCGCTGGTGCGCCAGGGGCTGATTGCCGAGGCCGACCTGGACATGGCGATTCATGCCGACGACGTCGACACCGCCTTCGGCCAGCTCACGGATGCGCTGGAGCGCACCCACCTGAGCTGGGATTGAGGCGGCGCCGCTAGTCGCGCGCCGCCGCCTCGTCGCGAAAGTCCACCGGGCCCACGCCGGGCAGGCCGCGCAGCCAGTCGCCGCCCATCAGCAGGCTCGGCGTCTTGTAGCCCGGGGCATCGGCGCCCTCGAGCAGGTGCTGGGCGATCAGCAGCGGGCCCCAGGTAGTCACGTCGTAGCCGTTCGGGGTTTCCACGCTCGCGCTCAGCCGCTGGCCCTGGGCGTTGCGCACCTCGCCCCACACCGACATGCGCATCTTGGCCCGGGCCTGCGCATCCGGGCCCTTGACCGTCTTGCGCACGCGGGACTTCAGCAGGTTCTGCACCACGCCCAGGCGCAGCAGCGGGCGCAGCAGGTTGGCCCGCTTCATGGCCTTCAGCGTGCGCGGCGAGGCCGGCACGAAGACACGGATGTTGGGGATCTGTGTGCTGGTATAGGCGGTGGACACGTCGCCCCAGGGGATCGGCGTGGCCTGCTTGGCGCCCTTGCCAAAATCGATGTCGCGCGTGGTGTAGCCGCTGCGCTTGCGCACGATCTGGCCGGCCTCGCGCACCGCCACGCCCTCGGCCATGCCCTCGATCGAGGTTTGCGCCGTGCCCGGCGACAGCGCCGCGCCGCCGGCGAAGGCCAGGTCCAGGTGCGTGGCATCCGGCATCTTGTCGGCCAGCAGGCGCGCCAGGCAGTCGGTGGGGATGACATCGAAGCCGGTGCCGGGGCACAGCGTGACGCCGGCCTCGCGGGCGCGGGCGTCCAGCGCCTTGGCCTGCTCGAAGACCGAAATCTCGCCGGTGATGTCCAGGTAATGCGTGCCGGCCTCCAGGCAGCCCTCGAGCATGGGCTTGGCCGTGGCCGAGAAGGGCCCGGCGCAGTGGATCACCAGCCGCATGTCGGCCAGCGCGTGCGACACGGTGTCCGGCGCATCCAGGCCAAAGACCCGCCAGGTCAGCCCCAGCGACTCGCCCAGCGCCTTGAGCTTGCCGGCGTTGCGCCCGGCCAGTACCGGCCGCAGGCCGCGGCGCACGGCCTCGCGCGCTATCAGTTCGCCGCTGTAGCCGTAGGCGCCGTAAATCATCCAGCCCGTCTTGTGCTCCTGTGCCTGTTCAGCCACGTCCCGGTCCCTGTGTGCGAAGGGGCGTTATCCTGCCAGATGCCCCCGACCTTTGGCCGCTGCCCCGCCATGGAATCGATGCTGCGCCGCCAGTTACCCGCGGTGCTGGCCGCGCTGGCCGCCGCCGGCTACCCGCTGCGGCGCGAGCCGGAGCTGCGCCTGGACCTGCGCGGCGCCAGCGCCGGCCAGGCGCGGCTGGGGGAGAACCGGCTGCGCCTGAACGCCGCGCTGCTCGAGCGCGAGGGCGCCGACTTTGCCCGCGACACGCTGATCCACGAGCTGTGCCACCTGGCGGTGTGGGAGCGGCATGGCCGCCGCGCGCGGCCGCATGGGCCGGAGTGGCAGGCCCTGATGCGCGCGCTGGGCTGCGTGCCCCAGCGCTGCCACAACGCGGCCGTCACGCCGCTACGCAGCCAGCGGCGCTTCCGGTACGCTTGCGACTGTTCCGTACACGACATCACAACCACCCGTCACCGTCGCGCCCAGCGTGGCGTGCGCTATTTGTGCCGGCGCTGCAGCGGTCCGCTGCGACCGGTGCCGGCGGGCGGGGAGGACACGGGGAGTAGAGAACCATGATGCATCCATTGCTGCGCGCGACCCTGCTGGTCGGCGCCACGCTGGCGCTGTCGAGCTGTTCCACCGTCCGCAAGACGGCCGAGTGGGTCGGCCTGGGCGGGCTGTTCGAGGAATCGGCGCCCGCGCAGCCGGCGATCACGGCGGCCGAGCTGCGCCGGCATGTCGAGATCCTGGCCAGCGATGATTTCGAGGGCCGCTTGCCGGGCACACCCGGCGGTGTGAAGACGGTGGATTACCTGGTCGAGGCCTTCCGCGGCGCCGGCCTGGCGCCGGGCAACCCCGATGGCAGCTACCTGCAGGCCGTGCCGCTGGTCGGCCTGACCTCGGATGCCGACATGGGCCTGCATGTGCGCGGCGAGCCGCTGCCGCTGCGCATGCAGCGCGATGTGGTGGTGGTGTCGCAGCGCGTGCAGCCGCGCACCCTGCTGCGGCGCGCGCCGCTGGTCTTCGCCGGCTATGGCGTGCAGGCGCCCGAGTACGGCTGGGACGATTTCGCCGGGCTGGACGTCAAGGACAAGATCGTCGTCGTGCTGGTCAACGACCCGCAGGTCGAGGCCGCCGATGGCCGGCTGGACCCGCGCGCCTTCCGCGGCCGCGCGATGACCTATTACGGCCGCTGGACCTACAAGTACGAGCAGGCTTCGCGCATGGGCGCGGCCGGCGTGCTGGTGATCCACAACACCGAGATGGCCGGCTACCCCTGGGAGGTGGTCTCCGGCAGCTGGGGCACCGAGAACTTCACGCTGGACAGTGGCGACGGCAACGCCGACCGCGTGGCTGTCGAGGGCTGGCTGCACGAGGATGCGGCGCGTGAGCTGTTCCGCCGCGCCGGTTACGACTATGAGCTGCTGCGGCGCCAGGCCGCCACGCCCGGCTTTCGTGGCTTTGACCTGCCGGCCGATGCCAGCGTGATGGTGCGTAACGACATCCGCCGCGTGCGCTCGCACAACGTCGCCGCCGCGGTGCGCGGCAGCGACCCGGCGCTGGCCGAGGAGTGGGTGGTGTACAGCGCGCACTGGGATCACCTCGGCCGCAACCCCGCGCTGGAAGGCGACCAGATCTACAACGGCGCGCTGGACAACGCCACCGGCACCGGCGGGCTGATCGAGCTGGCCGAGGCCTTCGCCGCCAAGCCGGCACGGCGCAGCGCGTTGTTCCTGGCCGTCACCGCCGAGGAGCAGGGTCTGCTGGGGGCGCGCTATTACGCCGAGAACCCGCTCTACCCGCTGGAGCGCACGGTGGCCAACATCAACATCGACGGCCTCAACGTCTGGGGCCCGACCGAGGACGTGGTGGTGACCGGGCTGGGCCAGAGCACGCTGGAAGACACGCTGGGCACCGTGGCCAGCGCGCAGGGCCGCCAGCTGCGGCCCGAGAGCAGCCCGGAGAAGGGCTATTACTTCCGCTCCGACCACTTCGAGTTCGCCAAGGTCGGCGTGCCGGCGCTGTATGCCGACTCCGGCATCACCCCGCGCGGCGGCACGGTCGAGGATGGCAAGGCCTTGCGGGCCGATTACGTCGCCCACCGCTACCACAAGGTCGACGACGAGATCACGCCGGACTGGAACCTGGACGGCGCCGTCGAGGACCTGGAGCTGATGTTCAGCGTGGGCCAGGTCGTGGGCAACCGGACGGCGCGCCCGGCCTGGAAGTCCGGCAGCGAGTTCGCCAAAAAGCGCTAGGCCGCAAGCCCTTGCGGGCGTGGCCCGGGCACCGGCCCGGGCTGCGGACCCGGCGCGCCGCCGGGCCCTAGGCGGTTTGCAGCGCCGGGATGTTCTCGAACTGCGCCAGGCAGTCGGGGTTTTCCAGCGCGTGGCGGTTGCGCACCGGCTCGCCGTGTATCACCGCCCGCACCGCCAGCTCGGCCAGCTTGCCCGAGCGGGTGTGGGGCAGCGCGCGCACCTGGATCACCTTGGCCGGCACATGCCGCGGCGTGGCGCCCTCGCGCACCCGCGCCTGGATCTTGTGCACCAGCTCGGTGGATAAGGCCTCGCCGGCGGCCAGCACCACGAAGAGCACGATGCGGCTGTCGCCCTCCCACTGCTGGGCCACGGCCAGGGCTTCGGCCACTTCCTCCAGCGATTCGACGACGCGGTAGATCTCGGCGGTGCCGATGCGCACGCCGCCCGGGTTCAGCGTCGCGTCCGAGCGGCCGTGGATCACGAAGCCGCCGGTCTCGCGCCACTCGGCAAAGTCGCCGTGGTGCCAGATGCCCGGGTAGTGCTCGAAATAGGCGGCGCGGTAGCGCTGCCCATCGGCGTCGTTCCAGAAGCCCAGCGGCATCGAGGGGAAGGGCTGGGTGCAGACCAGGTCGCCCTTGACGCCCGGCGGCGCCGGCAGGCCTTCCTCGTCCCAGACCTCGACCGCCATGCCCAGCCCGGCGCCCACGATCTCGCCGGCGTGCACCGCCTGCCAGGGGTTGCCGAGCACGAAGCAGGACACGATGTCGGTGCCGCCGGAGATCGAATGCACCGCCAGGTCGGACTTGATGGCCTCCTGCGCGTAACGGAAGGCCTCGGGCGGCAAGGGGCTACCGGTGGAGGCCAGCGTGCGCAGGCTCGTCAGGTCGTGGTCGGCGCCGGGGCGCAGGCCGCGCTGGCGGCAGGCCTCGATGTAGCGTGCCGACACGCCAAAAAAGCGGCAGCGCGCGCTTTGCGCGAAATCGAAGAGGGCGTTGTCGTCGGGGTAGAAGGGCGAGCCCTCGTAGAGCATCAGCGGCGCCTCGCTGGCCAGCGCGCTGACCAGCCAGTTCCACATCATCCAGCCGCAGGTGGTGTAGTAAAACACCGGCGCGCCGGGCTGGATGTCGCACTGCAGCTGGTGCTCCTTGAGGTGCTGCAGCAGCGTGCCGCCGGCGCCGTGCACGATGCCCTTGGGCGCGCCGGTGGTGCCCGAGGAAAACAGCACATACAGCGGGTGGTCGAAGGGCAGCTCGCGGTAGGGGATGCCGGCGATGCCGTCGGGCTGCGGCCAGGGCGCGATCAACTTGTGCTTGGGCAGCTCCACGTCGTCGGTCAGGCAATAGACCTGGCGCAGCGTGGGCAGCGCCTTGAGCAGCCCGCCGATGCGCTTGCGGCAGTCGTGCGGCTTGCCGGCATAGCGGTAGTCGCTGACCACCAGCAGCACCTTGGGTGCGATCTGGCCAAAGCGGTCGAGCAGGGCGGCCTGGCCAAAATCGGGCGAGCAGGAGCTCCACACCGCGCCCAGCGCGGTCGTGGCCAGCATCGCCGCCACCGTTTCGGGGCGGTTGGGCAGCATCGCGGCCACGCGGTCGCCGGGCTCGACGCCGGCCTTCTTCAGCGCGCGGGCGATGCCGGCGGCGGCGTGCTTGAGCTCCTCGCGGGTCCAGACCGTCTTGCGCCCGTCCTCGCTGCGAAAAATCAGCGCCACATCGTCCGGGTGGCCGCGCTCGAGCAGGTTGCGGGCGAAGTTCAGCTTGGCCTCGGGGAAAAAGCGCGTGCCCGGAATGCCTTCGCCCTGGGTGGCCGGCCCGGTCAGGCTGCCGCGCACCTCGCAGAACTGCCACAGCGCGCTCCAGAACTCGCCAGGCGCGCGCAGGCTCCAGCTATGCAGCTCGGCGTAGCTGCTGGCCTGCGGCCGGTATTGCGCGGCAAAGCGGCTGAGCAGGCTGGCGTCGCGCCGCTCGGCCGGCGGCGCCCAGATCAGCTCGGCGCTCATGCGGCGGCATCCGGCTGGGCCTCGGGCGCCGTGTCGGCGAAAGCCGGCTGACGCAGGCAGTGGGCCTCGATGGCGCGCAGCCGCGGGTAGGGCGACAGGTCGGCCTCGTAGCGGCGGGCGTTGTACATCTGCGGCACCAGGCAAACATCCACCAACGTGGGGTCCGAGCCGCAGGCATAGGGCCCGTCGACGGCCGGCAGCGCCGCCTCCAGCGCGTCAAAGCCCAGCGTCAGCCAGTAGCGGTACCAGTCGGCGATCTGCTCGCGCCCGGCGCCAAAGCGGCTGCCCAGTTGCTGCAGCACGCGCAGGTTGTTCAGCGGCTGGATCTCGCAGGCGATCTGCTGCGCCAGCGCCCGCACCTGCGCCGCGGCCTGCGGCGCGTGGGGCACCAGGGCCGGCGTGGGCGCCAGGCTGTCCAGATATTCGCAGATGGCCAGCGACTGCTGCAGGCGAAACTCGCCGTGCTCCAGCAGCGGCACCAGCGCCTGCGGGTTGCGGGCGCGGTATTCGGGCCGATGCTGCTCGCCGCCCTCGCGCACCAGGTGCACCGGGCGGGCCTCGTAATCCAGCCCCTTCAGTGCCAGCGCGATGCGCACGCGCCAGCTGGAACTGCTGCGCCAATAGCCATACAGGCGCAGTGTGGGCGCCTGGGCCCGTTGTACCGGCGCCTGTTGTACCGGGGCCTGCTGCGGCTGGGGCGGCGCGGGCTCAGTCATGCGCGCGCACCGTTTGCGCAATGGTGCCAAACAGCGCCCGGCCGTCGTCGCCCAGCATCTCGATGCGCACCTCGTCGCCGGGCTTCAAAAAGGGCGTGCGCATCTCGCCGTGGCGAATCTTTTCGACCATGCGCTGTTCGGCCAGGCAGGAATAGCCCAGCCCGCCCTCGCTGACCGGCTTGCCGGGGCCGCCGTCGGGGTCGCGGTTGGAGACCGTGCCCGAGCCGATAATGGTGCCGGCCGACAGCGGCCGGGTGCGGGCGGCGTGGGCGATCAGCGTGGGGAAGTCGAAGGTCATGTCCACGCCGGCGTCCGGGTGGCCCAGCAGCACGCCGTTGACGCTGCTGCGCAGCGCGCCGTGCAGCTTGCCGTCGCGCCAGCGCTCGCCCAGTTCGTCAGGCGTCAGCGCCAGCGGCGAGAAGGCCGAGCTGGGCTTGGACTGGAAAAAGCCGAAGCCCTTGGCCAGCTCGCCGGGGATCAGGCCACGCAGCGAGACGTCGTTGCACAGCATCAGCAGGCGGATGTACTGGCCGGCCTCCTCGGCCGCAACGCCCATGGGCACGTCGCCGGTAACGATGGCGATTTCGGCCTCCAGGTCCAGCCCGTGCTCGGGGTCGCGCAGCGGGATGTCCTGCGTGGGCGCCAGGAAGGTGTCGCTGCCGCCCTGGTACATCAGCGGGTCGGCCCAGAAGCTCTCGGGCATCTGCGCGCCGCGCGCCTGGCGCACCAGCTGCACGTGGTTCACATAGGCGCTGCCGTCGGCCCAGGCCCAGCTGCGGGGCAGGGGCGACAGGCATTCGGCGGGGTCGAACTCCTCGCCCAGCGCGGGGCTGCGCTCCAGACGCTCGGCACGCTCGGCCAGCGCGTCGATGACGCCCTCCCAGTTTTCCAGTGCCGTGCGCAGGTCGGGGGCGATGTTGCCCACGGGCGCGCAGCTGCGGTGGTCGCGGGTGACGACGACGAGGCGGCCGTCGCGTGAACCGGGGTTGCTCAGCGTGGCAAGGATCATCGTGGAGCTCCTGCGTTGGGGTTCAGGCGGGCGGGGCGCTGGCCGTCATCGACGGCCGCTGGGCGAAGTCATCGACCCAGGCGGCCAGCGCGGCGTGCGCGCGGCGCCACTCCACCTGGGGGTGGCGAAAATCGAGATAGGCCAGCGCGACGGCGGTGGCGATGCTGCCCAGGTCCAGCGCGAAGCCATCCTGGGCGAAGTCGGCGGCCAGGGCCGCGGCGCCGCGGGCCATGGCCTGCTCGCGCCGCTGCTGCCAATGCGCGGAGATGGCGCCGTCGTCGCGGCGGGCCTCCATCACATGGGCGGCGGCGGCATCCATGATGCCGACGGCGGTGGCCTGCCGGCGCAGCACGGCCCAGCGGGCGCCGCCGTCGCGCGGCAGCAGCGGCGGCTCGGGGCGCAGGCTGTCGATGTATTCGCACAGCAGCCGGCTGTCGTGCAGCGTGCCCAGCGGCGTGCCGACGAGCGCCGGCACCTTGCCCAGCGGGTTGGCGGCCAGCAGCGCCGGGTCGTTTTCAAAGGGGTTGGTCTCGCGCAGCGGCAGGGCCTCGCCCAGGCCCTTTTCCAGCGCCGTGACGCGCACTTGGCGCACAAAGGGCGAAGTGCGGCTGCCCAGCAGTTGCAGGCTCATGCGCCGCCGCCCCAGCTGTCGACGTAGTCGATGTTCTCGACGCCGGCAAGGTCGGGGGCGACCTTCAGGGCATCGCGGGTGTCGATCATCACGGCCACCTCATCGGTATGGGTCTTGGCCGCACGCGCGCCGGCCGCGAAGGCCTTCGGGTGCGGGCCATGGGTGAAGCCGGCCGGGTGAAAGCTGAGCATGCCGGCGTCGATATTGTCGCGGGAGAAGAAGTCCCCCGCATGATAGAAGATGACCTCGTCGAAATCGTCGTTGTTGTGGAAGAAGGGCACCTTCAGCGCGCCCGGGTCGGTTTCGATCGGCCGTGGCACGAAGGTACAGACGACGAAGCGCGCGGCCACGAAGGTGCTGTGCACTGAAGGCGGCAGGTGGTAGCGGTGGCTGGCCAGCGGGCGGATGTCGCGCCAGTTCAGGCGCACCGCGGCCAAATCGCCATGCCAGCCCAGCGCATCCAGCGGGTTGTAGGGGTAGTGCACGCGGCTGACGATGTCGTGGCGCTTGATCTGCACCGTGGTCGGCGTGTCGCCCTGCTGGGCGCGAAAGCGCTCGTTCATCTCGGGGATGTCGAGCACCGCCGGGTCAAAGATCGCCTGCGGGCCGGCCAGGCCCTTGTCGGGCAGCTGGAAGCTGTCGCCGCGGGCCTCGATCATCAGCAGCGTGGTGGGCTCCTCGGGCTCCAGCCGCCACAGCGTGCCGCGCGGCAGCAGCAGGTAGTCGCCATCGCGGTAGTCCAAGTGACCCCAGTCGCAAAACAGCGCGCCGCGGCCGGCATGCACAAACAGCAGCTGGTCGCCATCGGCATTGCGCGCCAGGTCGGGCATCGGCGCCTCCAGCCGCCACCAGCGCATCTGGCAGGCGGCGTTGTGCAGCAGCTCCGGCGCCTCCCAGGGCATGGGCAGCGTCGCATCGAGCCCCGGCAGCGTGTAGGCGCGCGGCCGCAAGGGCCCCTCCCAGCGGCTCCAGCTCGTGGGCGGGTGGCGGTGGTGGAAATGCGCCGTAGGCCCAAAAAAGCCCGCCTTGCCCATTTCGCGCTCATAGGGCGCCTCTTCCGGCAGGTCGCAATGCGCCTGCCGCGAATGCACCCCGTGCCGCTGCGGCACCCGTATCCAGTTACGCATTGCAAGCTCCTCCTTCAGCGGCCCAAAGATAAGGCCGGTGGGCGGCCCTTCCCACAGATGCCGAGATGATCACGCCGGGGCACAGGCCTTGGCCGGGAGAAAAGCAGAACCACAGATTTCGCAGATTTCACCGATTCAGTACAGACGTATCGGGCCAAGGGGGCGCCCACGGTGGCTGCCGGACGCATCCGCCAGCGTCATCCTGGCTTTCTCTTCAATCTGCGCAATCTGTGAAATCTGCGGTTGCTTTCCACGCAACACCCGGTCGCGGCCCGCGCTCACAGGCCTTCCTCACCGTGTTTCCGCCATTCCGAGCCATTTTCCCGAGCTGCGGCCATCTGTGGAAACTTTCACGCGACGTCTCAGGACTCCTGCAACACGCCGCGGCGGATTTGGTCTTCTTCGATGGATTCGAACAGGGCCTTGAAGTTGCCTTCGCCAAAGCCTTCGTCGCCCTTGCGCTGGATGATCTCGAAGAAGATCGGGCCGATGACGGTGCTGGTGAAGATCTGCAGCAAAATGCCGCCGCCCTCGGTGGGCGCGCCGTCGACCAGGATGCTCAGCTCGCGCAGCGTGTCGACCGGCTCGCCGTGGCCGGGCAGGCGCTCGTCGACCTTCTCGTAATAGGTGCCGGGCGTGTCCATGAACACCACGCCGCGCTCGCGCAGCGCGCGCACGGTGGCGTAGATGTCGTCGGTGGCCAGCGCGATGTGCTGGATGCCCTCGCCGCGGTACTGGCGCAGGAATTCCTCGATCTGCGAGTTCTCGTCGGCCGACTCGTTGATCGGGATGCGGATCTTGCCGCAGGGGCTGGTCATGGCCCGCGAGAACAGGCCGGTCAGCTTGCCCTCGATGTCGAAGTAGCGGATCTCGCGGAAGTTGCCGATGTTCTCGTAAAAGCCGGCCCAGACATCCATGTTGCCGCGGGCGACGTTGTGGGTCAGGTGGTCCACATAGGTCAGGCCCACGCCCTTGGGGGCCTGCTCGGCGCCCTCGATCGGCTGGAAGTCCACGTCGAAAATCGACTGCTCGCCGTAGCGGTCGGTGAAATACAGCACCGAGGAGCCGATGCCGTAAATCGCCGGCATGCGCAGCTCCATGTAGTCACAGGGCGCCTCGAACACATGCCCGCCGCGCGACACGGCGTGGCGCAGCGCGGCCGGGGCGTCGGCGACCCGCCAGCCCATGGCGCAGGCCGAGGGCCCATGCGCCAGCGCGAACTGCTGAAAGTGCGTGTAGGGCGTGGCGTTGACCAGAAAGTGGATGTCGCCCTGGCGGAACAGCGTGACGTCCTTGCTGCGGTGCCGGGCCACGGCCACGAAGCCGAGCAGCTCGAACAGCTCGTGCAACTGGCGGATGCCCTCGGGGGTGGGCGCGGTGAATTCGACGAAATCGAATCCGTCGGTGCCCAGCGGGTTGCTGTCGGTGCTCATCGTGGCCTCGTCATGGCAGTTTGAAATCAGTGAACGTCGGCCTGGCCCATGTGGCCGGCCTGCGGGCGGGAGCCGGGTGCGGCGTCCTCGGCATAGGGTTTGGGCAGCAGGCCCTGCGCGCGGGCTTCGCGCACCTGCGCCATCAGGTCCATCTGGGTCAGTGCGTACAGCTGCTCCAGCGTCTCCAGCACGAAATAGCGCGGCTGCAGGATGTCGATGCGGTAGGGCGTGCGCAGCGCCTCAAGCAAGTCAAAGGGCCGCCGCTCGGCGCGCGGGTCATGCAGCGCGTACTGCGTTTCGCCGATCGAGGACAAAATGCCGCCGCCGTAGATCTTCGGCGCCTCGCCCGGCGCTTGCACCAGGCCAAACTCCACGGTGAACCAGTACAGCCGCGCCAGCGTGATCCGCTCCTTGTCGCCGGCCGCCAGGCCCAGCTTCCCGTAGTGCTCGGTGAAGGCGGCAAAGGCCGGGTGCGTCAGCATCGGCGTGTGGCCGTAGATCTCGTGAAAGATGTCCGGCTCCTGCAGGTAGTCCATCTCCTCCGGGCGGCGGATGAAGGTGGCGGCCGGAAAGCGGCGGCTGGCCAGCAGTTCGAAAAAGCGGCCAAAGGGGATCAGCGCCGGCACCGGCTCCACCGCCCAGCCCGTCTCGCGTTGCAGCACGCGGTTGATCTCGGGGATTTGCGGGATGCGCTCGGCGGGCAGGTCCAGCAGCGTCAGCCCATGCAGGTACTCCGGGCAGGCCGCAGCGGCCACCGCATCGCTTTGCCGCGCATGCAGCGCCGCCCAGGTGGCGTTTTCCTGCGCGCTATAGGCGATGCGACCCGCGGCATCGGGCGTTTTCGCCTCGTAGCTGGTGCCTTTGCCCACCTTGCTCTCCTCGTCGCCGGGCGTGGCGACTCATCGGTCTCCTGCCCACAGGATACGCGCTCGCCGCCGTCGCCTAAAACGGTGTGGGGGAGGCTTGCGGGGCGGGCGCTGCCGCATCCGAGATGGCCGCCGGTGGCTGCGCGCTAGTAGGTCAGCAGCACGCTGCCCCAGGTCATGCCGCCGCCCACGGCCTCCAGCAGCACGGTGTGGCCGCGCTGGATGCGGCCATCGCGCACGGCGGCATCCAGCGCCAGCGGCACCGAGGCGGCCGAGGTATTGCCCTGGTCCTCCAGCGTCGTCACCACGCGCTCGGGCGGCAGGCCCAGCTTGCGGGCGGTGGCCTGGATGATGCGGATGTTGGCCTGGTGCGGCACCAGCCAGTCGATGTCGGCGCCGCTGATGTTGTTGGCCTGCAGCGTTTCCTTGCAGACCTGCTCCAGCACGCGCACCGCAAAGCGGAACACGGCCTGGCCGTCCATCTCCACGAACACGGCGTCGGCCAGGTGGCCGCTGGTGGGCGCGCCCTGCACGCGCAGGATGTCGCCTTGGCCGCCGGCCGCATGCAGGTGGCTGGAGCGGATACCGGGCTCGGCCGCCGCGCCCAGCACCACGGCGCCGCCGCCGTCGCCAAACAGCACGCAGGTGCGGCGGTCGCTCCAGTCCAGCAGGCGTGAGAAGACCTCGGCGCCCACCACCAGTGCGTGCCGATGCTGGCCGCTGGCGATGAACTTGTCGGCAATGGCCAGCGCATACACAAAGCCCGAGCACACGGCCTGCACATCAAAGGCGGCGGCGCCCTCGGGCACGCCCAGCTTGCGTTGCAGGATGCAGGCGGTGGAGGGGAAGACCATGTCCGGCGTGGTGGTCGCCACCACAATCAGGTCGATGTCGTCGGCGCACAGCCCCGCGGCGCGCAATGCGGCGCGGCTGGCCTGGGCCGCGAGGTCGGAGGTCATCTCCTCGGGCGCGGCCACGTGCCGCGCGCGGATGCCCGTGCGCTCGAAGACCCATTCATCCGAGGTCTCCACCTGCGTGGCCAGCTCCGCGTTGCGCACCTGCCGCTGCGGCAGCGCGCTGCCGGTGCCGAGAATCCTGCTGTACATGTCGCCGGGCTCGTTGCTGCGCGCTGGCATCCTAGCAAGCGGCTTGCTAGCGTCGGCGACCCATTGCCCTTTGGAGCCGACATGAGCAGCAAGTCCACCCAGGCCTGGGCCGTGCCCCAGGCCGGCGCCGAGCTGGAGGCCATCGAGGTCGAGCTGCGCGCGATCGGCGACGACGAGGTCGAGATCGAGGTCGAGCACTGCGGCATCTGCCACTCGGACCTGTCGATGATCGACAACGAATGGGGCCGCAGCCAGTACCCGCTGGTGCCCGGCCACGAAATTATCGGCCGCATTGTCGACAAGGGCCCGCGTGCGCGCGGCCCGCAGGTCGGGGCCCGCGTGGGTCTGGGCTGGTTCGCGCATAGCTGCGGTGCCTGCGGCAGCTGCCTGGACGGCGCGCAGAACCTGTGCCCGAACTCGCAGGAAACCATCGTGGGCCGCCACGGCGGCTTTGCCGAGCGCGTGCGTGCGCACTGGATGTGGGCCATCGCTCTGCCCGAGGAGCTCGACGCCGCCGCGGCCGGGCCGCTGTTTTGCGGCGGCATCACCGTTTTTCACCCGCTGCTGACCGCCGGCGTGCGGCCCACCGACCGCGTCGCCGTGGTCGGCGTGGGCGGCCTGGGCCACCTGGCGCTGCAATTCGCCCGCGCCTGGGGCTGCGAGGTCACGGCCTTTTCCTCCAGCCCCGAGAAGGCCGACGAGGCCCGCGAGCTGGGCGCGCACCGGGTGGTGAACAGCCGCGATAAAGATGCGCTGAAGGCCGAGGCCGGCCGGCATGACTTCGTGCTGGTCACCGTAAACGTGCCGCTGGACTGGAACCGCTACCTGGCGGCCCTGGCCCCGCGCGGCCGGCTGCACTTCGTGGGTGCGGTGCTCGAGCCCGTGCCGGTGCCGCCCTTCGCGCTGATTGGCGGCGAAAAAAGCGTGTCGGGCACCCCGATGGGCACGCCCACCAGCACGCGGATGATGCTGGACTTCTGCGCCCGCCACGCCATCGCGCCGCAGACCCAGGTTTACCCCATGGATCAGGTCAACAAGGCCATCCGGCACGTGCGCGACGGCAACGCGCGGTACCGGGTGGTGTTGACCCGGTAGCGGGCCGCCATATGATCGCGCAGTTGCATGCGCAGCTTCCTTTCGAGCTGGCTGTTCCAGAGGGTGAAGAATTTCTGCTGGAAACGTACCAAGTTAATGAGTACGCCATTCAGGTTGGTGTGCCTCAGCGAAGCGATAGCGCTAAGACCCGACCGGAAGACGAGCAAATAACGATAAATGGGAAGCAGATTTACTTTGCCGACGTCCTAGCGATCCGGTTCTACAAAGATAGTTTCTCGCGGGGTGCGGGCTCGGAAATTGATCCGCCGTACTCAGTAATTAATTTCGCTATTGAGCGACACCTCGAGCGACTGAAATATGTGACACAGGCGGCTGCAATCAAGTCAGTAGAGGTGCCGCGATGTAGCTGGGAAATGAGATATCTTGAAGACGATGGTTCGGAGCTGAAGGAGGAAGAGGGCAAGCTCCGATTCAGGGGTTCACGTGCCTTTGAACTCAGGTGGATTTGGTGCGACGCTCACGTCTGGGCAGATGTGCTGTCGCTGCCGGAAGAATTCAATCCCCCGCAGTGGAGAACGCTGCTTACCGACGCCAAAGGAGTGCTTCCCCACGTCGGTGCGTCGCTAGTGCTGACGTTCACGAGCTTGGAAGTTTTTATCTCCGAAACTCTCGCGAGTTTGCAATCGAAAAACACGGTTCCTGGTGAATTGTGGCAGTGGATAAATAACAGAAAGAACAAGCTAAACAACCCGTCCGTCGAGGAGGGGTTTTCAGCTCTACTCAAGATGTGTTGCGGACACTCGCTAAAAGAGGATAAGGAGCTGTGGGAATGCTTCAAAAATCTTCAGACAGCCCGAAATAGGTTTGTTCATGAGGGTGAGGCGAGAGTGGGTGGTAAAGTTGTAGATTCTGATAGGGCGCTGCAATTTATTGGAGCTGCTGAACGAATCACCGAAGTGATTCGTGAATGGCTGCCGGAAGATGTTCGCTGGCCGACCTTTCAACGAAAAGTCGAGCTTCGATTTTCGAAGAAAATAACCTAGCGCGATCCACGACTCAGCATCAGGGCGCGTCTGCCTATTGCATGCCGACAGCCAGCCGATGGCTTGCGGACGGGCTGGCTCCGGGAGGCGTGGTTATTGCGCTCGCGCGTTGCTAGGCCGCCAAACAGCTTGAAAATGACATCTGGTCAAGAGCAAAGCTAAAAATAGCCTTTCAGGGCAGCAATACCCTGCCGAAACAACTCATGCGGCCAAAATCGTCGGGTTTCGACCGCTAGCGCTGTAGTGCGGCCCGGCACTTTCGCGCAGCGCGAACTAGCTCGTCAGCCCCATATGCACTGCGGCCAGGCTGGCCAGCGCAAGCACGACCAGGGTCAGCAGGGCGCCGTAGAAGCGGCCGGGGAACCAGTGGGCGGTGAAGGAGAAGGCGTAGCCGTGCAGCAGGCGGCTGACCAGCAGCACGCCGCCCAGGCCGTGCAGCAGCATCGGCGAGCTGCCGCCGGATTCCAGCAGGGCCATCAGCAGCAGGGCATAGGGCACGTACTCGCCGAAGTTGGCGTGGCCGCGGATGCGCCGCTCCATCACGGCGTCATCGCCGCTACCGAGGTCGATGCGGTTGGTCTGCCGGCGGCGAATGACGCGCATCGTCAGCGTCAGGTAGACAAGGCCCAGCAGGCCCGCGTAGAGCGCAGTGATTTCCATGGTTCTCCCCTTGTTGTGCCCCGATTCTAATCAATGGCCGGCGCTTGCGGCGGCGCGGCGGGCGCGGTTTTAGTTGATGGCCATGCGCAGCTGGGCCTGGGCCAGCAGGTCGACGTTGTCGGCCACGCCCAGGCTCAGCGTCAGGCGCATGCCGCCGGTCAGCGGCAGGCCGAAGTAGCCGGTGAGCTGGTCGTTCTCAGTGGCGATTTCGGCGCCCAGCACGCGGCCGCCGGCCAGCGCCGTGGCGGCCCCCAGCAGCAGGCCGGTGTCGGCCGGGCCTTCGGCGCCGAAGGGCAGGCTGGCGTAGAAGTCGGCGGCACGCCCCAGCTCGCCGGCGCTGGCCTGGTAGCGGGTGCTGAGCACGGCGAAGACGTCGGTTTCGCTGTCGTCCTCGGCGCGCAGGTACTGCGCCTGCAGCGCGGCGCCCGTCCACAGCCCGCGCACCTGCGGGATGGGGAGCGTCAGCTTGGCGCCGCCGCGCAGGCCCAGCAGCGTGTCGCTGCCGGCGCCGCGGTCGACATCGGCGGCCAGCGCGCTGCCCTGCAGGCCCAGCATGGCCGGCAGCTCGCCCAGCATCAGTTTGCGCAGCGGCTGCTCGCCCTGCAGCTCCAGCGCCAGCAGCTCGGCATCGCCGGTGTAGAGCGAGGCCCCGGCGCGCACGGCGGTCAGGCTCAGGGGGTGGTCCAGGCCGGCGCCGAGCGTGACCGGCAGCTGCGTGCGCAGCGGTTCGGCCAGCGTAGGCAGGGGCAGGGCGCAAACAAGGCCAAGGCAGAGGGCGGGCAGCAAACGGGGCATGGGCGGGTCCGGTAGGGGTGAGCGGCGCGCCTAGAAGCGCGAGCCGGGTTGTTCGAGAAAGGCCTGTTCAATTGCGCTGGATTCGCGGCCCAGCGCGGCGTTGCGGTGCGGGTAGCGGCCGAACTGGCGCAGGATGGCCACGTGCCGGCGTTCGAAATCCAGCGCGTTTTCCAGGCCGGGCTGGTCGAACAGCGACTCGGCCACCGCGTGGATGGCCAGCGACTCGCTGTGCATATAGGGCATGTAGGCGAAGGGGCGGGCCAGGGTGTCCAGTTCGTGGTCCAGGCCGCGCTGCACGATCTCCTGCGCCAGCGCCAGCGCCATGCCGTCGAAGGCGTAGGCCCGCGCGTCGTCGCGGTACAGGTGGCGCGAGAACTGGTCCAGCACCAGCACCTCGGCCAGCCGGCCCTGGGCGTCGCTGCGCCAGCTCCAGCCCTCGCCGGCGGCCACGCGACCGTGCAGCGCGCCAAAGCGCTCGGCGATGGCCGCATCCACGGCGTCGTCCTTGCCCCACCACTGCTTGGGGCCAAGTTCGTCGAACCAGAATGCGAGGACGGCCTGGGCGTCGGCGGACATGCGGTTAGCGCCGGGGCGCGCGCCGGGAATGTGGCGCGGATTCTGCCAGAGCTGGGCGGTTGCGGCCGGCGCGTGGCCCGCGAGCCGCGGCGCCGGCGCTAGAAATCCAGGCCGAAGGCCAGCTCGGCCAGGCTGGGCTGCCAGCGAAAGCGGCCCATGTCCACGCGGCCGCCGCGCACGATGACGCCCTCGGCCAGCAGCCGCGCGCGCTGGGTGGCGAAGGCCTCGTCGTCGGGGCCAAAGGCGATGCGCCCGTCCGCGCACAGCACCCGGTGCCAGGGCAGGCTGGCGCGCTCGGGGTCGGCGCCCAGCGCGCGGCCCACCATGCGCGCGCGGCCGGGCAGGCCGGCCAGGTCCGCCACCTGGCCGTAGCTGGCGACGCAGCCCGCCGGGATCATCCGCGCCACCCGCTGCAGCCGCTGGTAGGGCGGCAGCGCGGGTGGCGCGGCGGTGGTTCGCGCTGGGGGCGCGCCGGCGGCGGGGCGCCGGTGGCTGCGGGAGATGGCAGGCATGGCAGGGCCCTTAGGGCACGTCGATGAAGGCCTCGTTGAGGTTGCTCTGGCCCAGCGCGTCGCGCAAGTCGCCCGCGGCAAAGCCCACGGCGTCACCGGCCACCGGGGCGGTGGCGAAGTCGATGCGCACATAGCCCTGCGCGTCCGGCGGGCTGACGGCGCAGGCCTGCTCGGCCGCCTGCCCATCGCGGCGCAACGTGGCGCAGACCTGCGTGAAGCGGCCGGTATCCAGCCAGGGGCGGAAACTGCAGCGGTGGCAGTACTGCTCGTCGTCCTGCGGCCCTTCCCCATAAAGGTGGATGTTGCGGCCGGGGCGGGCCCAGGGGATGGGCGACTCGGCGACGTCGTTATAGTCCAGCGGGCCGACCACGCGCGGCGGCTCCACGTCGATGGTGTCGTCGGTGCCGGCGCCGCGCTTGAAGGTGGACACGATGTTGGTGCCCACGCGGGCGCGCAGCGTGCTGCCGGCCAGCTCCAGCTCGTCGAGCGGGGCCACGAAGGCGGGCAGCACGGCAAAGCTGTCGCTGATCAGCTCGTAGTCGCCCTGGCCGCGGTGCTGGCCGCGCACCACGAAGCGGTAATCGCCGGCCGGGGTGATATAGGCCGCGCCCGGCGTGCCGCCGCCGCGCTGCTGCGCCTCGGCCAGCGGCAGTTCGGAGGCGAAGGCCTCGAAGGTGGCCGTCCATTCCCAGACAAACTGGCCGCCGCGCCAGGCGGCGAGGTCGGCCGGGTCGGGGGCCACCACGGCCTCGTCCGGCGCGAAGATCTCGGTGGCGCCCAAGAACTGCACGTGCAGCTGTACCTCGCCCAGCATGTCGCCCACGGTGACCCAGGCGCCCCCGTCGCGGCGCTGCACCTGCACATCGGGCATGCCCTCGTAGGTGGAGCCGCCCACGAAGCGCAGGCTGGCGGCCGCAAAGCGCGGGATGTCGGCGGGCTGCTCCAGGATCTGGGGCGTGCCGCCATCGTCGGGCAGCTGGGCCTCGTATACCGGCGTCACGGTCTGCGCCAGCGTGCCCAGGGCCAGGGCCAGCGCCTCGGCGCGGGCCGATTCCACCGCATAGGCCTGGTCCAGCGGCCCCAGCGGCTGGCCGGGGTGGCCGTTCAGCGAGGCGGCCTGGCGGCTCAGCCGCGTGGCCAGAAAGTCGCCGCCATGCGGGCCCAGGCCGGCCAGTGCCTTGCGGTAATGGTCGTGCGCGCGGTACTCGCGATAGGCGGGCATGTAGCCCCAGTAGTCATTGGCCATGCCCACCGGTACCACCAGCCCATAGCCGAACTCGGGGTATTCCTCGTGGATGAAGTTGCCCCAGATGGCCTCGGGTTCCACCGGCTCGGATTCGGCGTGCAGGATGTTGGCGGTGTCGTCGTAGCCGGTGGCGTCGTTGTGGATCTGCGCGCGCATGCGGCGGAAGGCCTCGTCGCTCACCAGCAGGCGGCTGTCGTTGAAGCGGTCCGGGTGCGGGCAGCTCCAGCCCTCACCCTCGCGCACGCAGCCCACGTCGGCCGAGATGTCGATCTCGGTGGGGCGGCGCACATCGTCGGGGTAGCCCTCGTGCCAGTCCCAGCCGGTGTGGATGTCGCCTTCGACGCGGTTCAGGCGCGAGATGACGTTCAGCGCCGGGTCGGTGAACTGCTCGCAGGGGCAAAAGGCCAGCGCGATGTCGCCGATGCGAAAAGCCTGCACCGGCACGGTGGCCTGCTCCTCGACGCCGGTCAGCGTGGTGGCTGAATAGCTGGTGGGCACGGGCACGCCCAGCTCCAGCAGCTGGCGCACCAGCGGGCCGGTCACGTCGCCGATCTGCACCGGGCTCATGGCCTCGAAGGGCTCGATGATCGGGTCCTCCAGCGGCCGCTCGCAGTCCGGCAGGCCGGCCACGGGCACGCCCACGTTGCCGCGCATGTACACCTGGTCGGTGTTGCAGTTGGACACGCCGGGGTAGGGCCGGGCGGCCGGCGGCGCATAGCGCGCGAAGGAAAAATCCACCGCCGCGCTGGCCGTCTCGGCGGCGAACTGGGTGGCATCCCAGGGCCGGTCGGATTCGATGCCGGCCAACGCGTCGAGCACGTTGTCGGCAAACAGCCGCGCGGCGCGGTCGGCGCCGGCCAAGTTGGACTCCTGGAATTCGCGCCGGGCGATGCCGTCGTGCGCGCGCTGGTCCTTGTGCGGGCCCGAGGTGCCGGTTTCCGACTGGCTCATCACCGTCAGCGCGCCGGTCTCCCGGTCGAGCACGCGCATGATGGCGTGGGTGACGTCGCCGTTGATGATCTCCTCGCCCCAGACCCATTCCGGGTGTACGCCCAGCACCACCCAGTTGGCGAAGTTCTCGCCGCTGGCCGCGTCGTCGAACTTCAGCACATAGGCCTGGCGGGTGGTGTAGTTGCGCGGCTGCCCGGCCGGGGTGTTGTCCAGCGGGCTGATCTTGGGGCCGTAGGTGTGGCCGCGGATGTCATTGGCATAAAACGCGGCGCCGCCCACGGTGGCCGGGCGCAGGGCCGCGGCGGCTTCCCGCACCGCCTGCGCCATGCGCTGGGCCATGTATTCGTAAAAGCGCAGGTCGTACACATCCTGGAACAGCCAGGTGCCCCAGGCCGGCGTGGAATAGAAGGGCGAGGTGTGGCTGTGCGATACCGTCATCGCCAGGTTTTCCTCGCTGATACCCGACTCGGGCGCGTCGGCATCCAGGATCTGGGCGACGCGGCGCTTGAGCAGGTCATTGGGCAGGTAGAGGTCGTTGGCCACCACGGCCACGCGGCGGCCGTTGTCGCCCTCCACCACGATGGCCCGGGTCTCGATGCGCGAACCCAGGATGTCCGAGCCCACCTTGCGGATGCTGTGCACATAGGGGTCGAAGCCGCGGGCGTTGTCGATGCCGGCGCCGGTGGCCGCGAACTGGCCGGCCGAGGCGCCGAAGTGCCAGCTGGCATCGACGGCCGCGGCACCGGCACGCAGGCCACCTTCCGCGCGCGGCGGGGCGGGGGTTTGCGGGTTCGCGGGCGCGGCGGGCGTGTCCAGGCCGGGCGCGGTGGGGCCAAGCTCGCGGCCACCCTGGCCACAGGCGGCCAGCAGCAGGCCGCTCAGGGCGAGCAGCAAAGGCAGGGTCCGTTGCACTGAAGGTCTCCTCGGTCGTCGGCGCACCAACACCGGCGCGCTTTCATTATTCTAGGCGGCCCCTGACGGGCAGCAAGCGTAATTATTGCTGCACCCTGAGGGCTGAACCGGATTGTTGCCGCCCTGGCGGCGACCCCGACCCACGCACCCGCACCGGAGACACCCCATGGCCCAGCCGATCCCCCGCACCCTGTTCGAAGCCGAGCACGAGATGTTCCGCGACAGCGTGCGCAAATTCCTGGAGGCGGAGGCCGTGCCGCACCACGCGCAGTGGGAGAAAGAGGGCCAGGTGGACAAGGCGCTGTGGCGCAAGGCGGGCGAGCAGGGCTTTCTGGCGCCGACCATGCCGGAGGAATACGGCGGCGTGGGCGTGGATTTTCGCTACAACGCCATCGTGGTCGAGGAGCTCTCGCGCCTGGGCCTGTCCGGCATCGGCTGGAGCCTGCACAGCGATATCGCCGTGCCCTACCTGCTGAACTACGGCAGCGAGGAGATCAAGCAGAAGTTCATCCCCGGCTGCGTGTCCGGCGAGGTGGTCACCGCCATTGCCATGACCGAGCCCGGCACCGGCTCCGACCTGCAAAGCGTGGCCACCACCGCGGTGCGCGACGGCGACGAATACGTGCTGAACGGCTCCAAGACCTTCATCACCAACGGCCAGCACGCCGACCTGGTGGTGGTGGTGGCCAAGACCGACCCCAGCGCCGGCGCCAAGGGCACCAGCCTGATTCTGGTCGAGGGCGGCACGCCGGGCTTCGAGCGCGGCCGCAACCTGGACAAGGTGGGCCTGAAGGCGCAGGACACCTCCGAGCTGTTCTTCCGCAACTGCCGCGTGCCGGCCAGCAACCTGCTGGGCCGGGAGGGCATGGGCTTTGCCTACCTGATGGAGGAGCTGGCCCAGGAGCGCCTGGCGATTGCCATTGGCGCCGTGGCCGCCTGCGAGGCGGTGCTGAAGACCACCGTGGAATACGTGCAGGAGCGCAAGGCCTTCGGCAAGCCGATCCTGGCCTTCCAGAACACCCAGTTCAAGCTGGCCGAACTCGATGCCGAGGTCACGCAGGCGCGGGTTTTTGTCGACCGCTGCCTGGAGCTGCACCTGGACCGCCAGCTCGACGCCGTGACGGCCGCCAAGGCCAAGCTGCTGACCACCGACCTGCAGGGCCGGGTGTGCGATGAATGCGTGCAGCTGCACGGCGGCTACGGCTTCATGTGGGAATACCCCGTGGCGCGCGCCTATGCCGATGCCCGCGTGCAGCGCATCTACGGCGGCACCAACGAGGTGATGAAGCTGATCATCGGCCGCGCGCTGGTGGCCTGAGGCCCGCCGCCGGTCGGCGACCTCACAGCCGGCACACGACGCCGGGCGCACCCCCATCGCGGCGGCCACGGCCGCCTGCGCGCGGGCTTGAACCCGGCCGCGCTGCCCCGATAGCACCGGGGCCGGCGTGTTATTTTGCGCGGGCTGGAGGATCACCGCGCCGGCATGCGCCGCGCTTCAAAGAGAGGATCGGATGCACTACTTCGTTACCGGGGCCACCGGTTTTATCGGCCGTTTCGTCGTTGCCCGCCTGCTCGAGCGCGAAGACGCCGTGGTGCACGTGCTGGTGCGCGAGGCCTCGCGCGAGAAGTTCGCCGCGCTGCAGGCGCGCCTGGGCGCCAGCGACGCGCAGCTCAAGCCCGTGTGGGGCGACATCACCGAGCCGGGCCTGACCGACGCCGCCACCCGCAAGGCGCTCAAGGGCAAGGTGGACCATGTGTACCACCTGGCCGCCGTCTATGACCTGAACATGGACGACGCCACCGGCGATGCGGTCAACAACGAAGGCACCCGCAACGTCGTGGGCTTCGTCAACGAGCTGGGCGGCAAGACCAGCCTGCAGCACGTGAGCTCGGTGGCCGTGGCTGGCGGCGAGTGGGTGGGCAACTTCAGCGAAGACATGTTCGATGAAGGCCAGGACGTCAGCCACCCCTATTTCCGCACCAAGTTCGAGTCCGAGCAGATCGTGCGCCAGGAGTGCAAGCAGCCCTGGCGCGTGTACCGCCCGGGCGCCGTCGTCGGTTCCTCGCAGACCGGCGAGATGGACAAGATCGACGGCCCTTATTACTTCTTCAAGACGATCCAGCGCATCACCAACACCGTGCCCAAGTGGCTGCCGCTGCTGGGCGTGGAGGGCGGCAAGGTGCCGCTGGCGCCGGTGGACTACGTGGCCGATGCCATTGTCGAAATCGCCCACCAGCAGGGCCGCGATGGGCAGGCCTTCCACCTGATCCAGAAGCCGCAGGACTCCGTGGGCCAGATGATGGAGATCCTGTTCGACGCCGCGCACGGCCCAGGCTTTGCCAAGCAGTTCGAGCTGCCGCAGCTGCCGGCCATCGTGCAGACCGGCCTGCGCGAAACGCAGCGCCTGCTGCCGCTGAACCTGGCCATGCGGCAGATGGCGCGGGCGCTGGGCATCCCGTCCTCGGCGCTGGGCTACATCACCAACAAGACCTGCTTTGACGACCGCCGCACCCGCGAGGCGCTGGCCGGCACCGGCATCAGCTGCCCGCCGCTGCGCGAGTACGCCGGCAAGCTGTGGGATTACTGGGCCACGGTGCTCGATTACCCCGAGCCCGACCGCCGTGCCACGGCGCGCCTGGCCGGCAAGATCGTGATGGTCACCGGCGCCTCCAGCGGCATCGGCTTCGAGTCGGCGCGCAAGTTCGCCGCCAATGGCGCCACCGTCATCCTGGTGGCCCGCAGCCAGGAAAAGCTCGACGCCACGGTGGAGCTGATCCACGCCAAGGGCGGCTCGGCCGCGGCCTACAGCTGCGATCTGAACGACATGGAGGCCATCGACGCGATGGCCGAGAAGGTGCTGGCCGACTACGGCCGCGTGGACCTGCTGGTCAACAACGCGGGGCGTTCGATCCGCCGCGCGGTGATCGAGTCGCTGGACCGCTTCCACGACGTGGAGCGCACGCTGCAGCTCAACTACCTGGGCGCGGTGCGGCTGATCCACCGGCTGCTGCCGGGCATGGCCGAGAACCGCCGCGGGCAGATCATCAACATCTCCTCGATTGGCGTGCTGTCCAACGCGCCGCGCTTTGCCGCCTACATCGGCAGCAAGTCGGCGCTGGATGCCTACTGCCGCTGCCTGGCGGCCGAGGTCAAGATGTACAACATCGAGATCAGCACGATCTACATGCCGCTGGTGCGCACGCCGATGATTGCGCCGACCAAGCTGTACAACTATGTGCCGGCCTATTCGGTGGATGCGGCCTCGGACATGGTGATCGACACGGCCGTGCACCGCACCAAGCGGGTCAAAACGGCGGTGGGCCGCATGGCCGAGATCAGCTACGCGCTGGCGCCGCGGGTCAACGACAACATCCTGGGCCGGGCCTTCCAGCTCTTCCCCTCGTCCTCGGCCGCCAAGGGCCAGCGCACGCCGGACCAGAAGGTGGGCCGCGAAGGGATGGCACTGGCCTACCTGCTGCGGGGTTCGCACCTCTAAGCGGGGCGGCGGTTTCGTTGCGGGTAGAGCGGGGGAAGAGGAACCGCAGATTTCGCAGATTACGCAGATTGAATTTCGGGTTGGGACGTGCACTCCGCGCACCAACGTCGGCTCGGCCGGCCAACCCAATCCCCAAAATCTGCGAAATCTGTGGATGGTTTTTTCCTGGTCAGAACGCCGGGAAGCCGGCACAGGTGTGCGCGATGCCGCTTCGGGCCGGGCGGGGTGACGAGAATCCGCAGATTACGCAGATTGACGCAGATTGAATTTAGCGTTGGGGCGTTTACGCAGCCCGCCAACCTCCGAGCTGCCGGCCAAGCCAATCCCATAAATCTGCGAAATCTGTGGCTGATTCTCCCCGGCCCGTACATCGGGAAACCCCACAAGGCAGGCGCACACAGCGCTGCGAACCGCGTTTGAGCGCGGTGCTTAGGGCGGGGTGTGCTCGCCGAGGGACTTGGCCAGGCGGTAGCGCAGGCTGGGGTCTACGCGGTGGTTGATGAGCAAGGCGAAGGGGGCGAGGCCCTGCGCCGTGGGGACGAAGCCGGCGTAGTTGCTGACGCCCTGCAGCGTGCCGGTTTTGGCCAGCAGGCCGGCCTCGTCCCTGGGCAGCAACGCCGCATGGGGCCGCAGGCCTTCGAGCACATCGACCAACTGCCGGGCGGAGAGCCGGTTGTCGCGTGCCAGGCCCGAGCCTTCCACGATGGCATGGTCGCGCCAGTCGAATTGCTCTTCGACGAAGGCGGCCATGGCCTGCCGCGCCTTGGCCATATCCGCGGGCGCGCCGTGGCTGGCGGCGCCGAGCAGCAGGAACAGCTGGTTGGCCATGACGTTGTTCGAATACAGCAGCATGGCCGCCACGACGTCGGCCAGGCGGCGGCTGTTGTGGTGGCGGTAGAGCAGGCGCGGCTGGTCCGCGGCCGCGGGCGGCGCCCTCTCGCCGGCAGGCGCGCCCACCCGTACGCCGGCCTCACGCAGCTTGGCCGCGAACAGCTCGGCGCAATAGCCTGCGCCCGTCTCGGCGGAGCCCAGGCTGATGCGGTGGCGGCCGGGCGGCAAGTCCTGCGCGAGCCGCCGTGCCGTGGCGGTCAGCGGGGTCTGGCTTTCGGCGCTGCTGACGGCCCCGGATGCGCGCTTGCGCACATAGATCGTGTTGAAGTTGCAGGCCAAGGCCCCGGGCGCCGCATCGTAGGGGTTGTCGCTGGTGGAGCGCCCACTGATGCGCAAATCCGCGGCGAAATAGCCGCCGTCGCCGCGCACGCCGGCGATGGATGCAAGGCCCCGCTCGCGCAGCGCCTGCACGATGAGCTCGATCTCCTCGGAGACCAGCATCGGGTCGCCATAACCCTGGACGATCAGCTCGTCGTTGGCGCCCAGCAAGACATCCGTGTGAAAGCGGTGGTCCGCGCCCCAGGCCTGCAGCGCCGCATGGGCGGTGAGCAGCTTGAGCGTGGAGGCGGGCACCAGCGGGGTATCCGCCCGCAGCGCCTGCAGCGGCTCGCCCTGCGCGGTGGCAAAATAGAGCGCCGAACTCGGCAAGTCGCCGAGCTGTTGGGCGAGCGGCTGCGAGGCCGTGCCCGCCGCGAGTACGGCAGGGGGCGCGGCCGCCCAGCAGCAGCCGGCGAGTACGGCGGCCAACAGCGTGTTGCGCAGCGGCTTGCGGCGAGTCATCGCGTCAAAAAAAACGCCCCCGACCGGGGGCGTTGTGGGCATCGCGCGCGCTCAGGCCGGCAGCATCTGCCGGATGACGCCTTCGGCGGCGCCCTGGTCCATGTAGCGCGGCACCGCGTAGGTGAAGCGGGCCTCGGCCAGCGCGGCGGAGGCGATGGGCGGGATGTCGCGCTCCTGCAGCGATTCCAGCGTGCTGGGGATGCCGAACTTGGTGTTCATGTCGCGGATCTTCTGGATAAAGGCCTCGGCCAGCTGCTGCTCGCTGCCGTCGGCCGGGCCGATGCCGCATTCGCGGGCCAGCTCGGCCAGCCGCGGGGCGGCATTGGGCAGCGAGTACTCCAGCACATGCGGCATCACGATGGCGTTGGCCAGGCCGTGCGGCACGTGGTAGCGGGCGCCGAAGTTGTGGGCGATGGCGTGCACGTAGCCAACTCCGGCCTGGGTGAAGGCGATGCCGGCCAGGTGCGAGGCGCGGGCCATGTTCTGGCGCGCCTCGATGTTGCTGCCCTCGTCGAAAGCGGTTTCGAGGTTGCGCATGATCAGCTGCGTGGCCTCGATGGCGCGCTCGTCGGTGCGGCTCATGGCATTGCGCGAGACATAGGCCTCAACGGCGTGGGTCAGCGCATCCATGCCCGTGGCGGCGGTGATGTGCGGCGGCAGGCCGGTCATCAGCGCGCCATCCAGCGCGGCGGCCGTGGGCATCAGCTTCAGGTCCATGGCCGGCAGCTTGCGCTGCTGCTCGGGGTCGGAGACCACGGCGGCGATGGTGACCTCGGAGCCGGTGCCGGCGGTGGTGGGCACCGCGTACAGCGGCAGCATGCCGCGCCACACGCGGAACAGGCCGGTCATCTTGATGATGGGCTTTTGGTTCTTGGCCCGGGCGCTGATCATCTTGGCGGCGTCGATGGAGGAGCCACCGCCGACGGCCAGCACGGCGTCGCAGTCGTTATCGGCCAGCACGCGGTGGCCGGCCTCGATCTGCGCCACGGTGGGGTCGGGCTTCACGCCGTCGTAAATGGCGTGCTCCAGGCCGGCCTTGTCCATCTCGGCCAGCATCTTCTCCAGCAGGCCGAGCTTGACGATCATCTCGTCGGTCACGATCAGCACGCGCTTGTGGCCCTGCGTGGCCATGTGGTTGATCAGGTTCAACGAGGAATCGGCGCCCTCGAAGGTTTGCGGCCACTTGAAGGGCAGCACGGCCGTGACCAGCTTGAAGATCGCCATGTAAACGCGCAGGAACATGACTTCCAGTGTGTGCAGCATCGCCCCGATTCTCCCCGGTAATGGTGGTGCAGAACTCTAGCGCAAACCGCCCGCGCGGGCGGCGGCGCGCTTCAGGCCCGGCGCCTCAGGTCCGGCGCCTCAGGCCCGGCGCCTTAGGCCGCGGCAGCGGTGGCCGCGGCCGGCTCGCGCGCCGCAACGCGGCCATGGGCCAGCCCGCCATGCACCATGGACGGCCGGATGTGCGGCGCCGCCACATGCCAGGTGACCTCGCTGGAGGGCAGCATCTGCACGAAATCCGGCGCGCTGGCCACGCGGTCGACCACCGCGCGCTCGAGCAGCATCGAGATGTACTGCTCGCCAAAGAGTTCGGGCGTGTTGGTGTTCAGGATGACGTCGGCGCCGTAGTAGTGCGCGGTTTTGCGCAGCGCCTTCAGCCGCGAGGCCTGCGGCGTCCAGCAGTCGGCGCTGGTGCCGTTTTCGGAGCTGCCCCAGACGCCGGTGTCGGTGTGCAGGAAAATCGTCTGGTTGCCCGAGGTGTGGCCCGGCGTGCGCAGCAGCACCGCGCCCGGCCCCAGCAGCAGGTCGTTTTCCGTCAGCACCACCCGCTGCGGGTCCAGCCCGGCCTTGCCCTCGTCGATAAAGAAGGCGCGTTGCAGCGGGTGCAGGTGGTCCCAGTCCTCCCACTCCACCTTGGGCGCCAGCAGCAGCGCGTTGGGGTAGGTGCCGGGGGTGTCGGCGGTGCCAATGATGGGCCGCAGGTCCTGCACGTGGAAGTGGTCGAAACAGACCACGTCGATGTCCTCGCAGCGCAGCCCCCATTGGGCCAGCGCCGCCGGGATCTTGCTGGGCTTGGGGCCCAGCAGCTTGTACAGCGCATCCGGCAACGTGGCGCGCAGGCGGCGGAAGTAGGGCGCCTCGGCGCTGGCCACCGGGTCGGTGGGGTTGAACAGCACGTTGTACAGCCGGCCCGCGTGCTCCACCTGCACCAGCAGCGCCCGGTTCTGCATGAACAGCAGGTTGCCGCCAATGGCGCCGTTGTAGGCAAAGCGGATGGGGTAGGGCGTGATTTGCCCGTCGATGCTGTGCACGCTGCGCACGGTGGGCCCCTCGCGCAGCGCATCGCCCAGCTTGCGGCCGGCGGCCTCCACGGCGCTGGCGCGCTCGCCGGCCAGCGATGTGGCCCAGGCCGCATCCATGTGGTGCAGCTTGCGTATCCAGGGCAGGCGGGGGTCGACCGGGTTGCCCGGTTGCAGCGGCGTGCTCATGGCGATCTCCTCACGATCTTCACAGAGGCGGCGCGCGGCCTGAATGCCGTGCGCCCAGCCCTTGATGATAAGCCACCGATGCTGGGCCTCGCGGGCCGCCGGCCAGGGCCGGCGACCAGCGCCAGCGGCCAGAGCCAGTGGCTCCAGCCCCTAGGCCGGCGCCTCCGCGCTTTCCACCGCACGCAGGGCGCGGGCGCGCAGCGCCGTCATCGTGCCTTCGCCTATTTGCGTGGGCACCGCCACCACATTGCTGACCAGGTGGCCCGCGATCTCCGGCGCGAACTGGTGCATGCGGTCGCTGACCCGGTCGGCCACCTGCTGTGCCTGGCGCGTATCCGCCGTGGGCAGCAGCAGACCAAAGACGCCGTCGCCCAGGTAGGCGCAGGTGTCCAGGTCATGGCGCGTGTGCAGGCTGATCTGCTGCCACAGCGCCTCCAGCGCCGCATCGGCGGCATCCGGGCCACGCTCGGCCACCAGTGTGTCCAGCCCCTCCAGCGCCAGCAAAGCCAGGGCGGGAGGCTGGCCATAGCGCCGCGCGCGCTCCACCTCATCGGCGCAGCGGTGCGCAAGCGTCTCGCGCGAGAAGCAGCCAAAGCGGGGGTCATACAGCTCGCTGACCGCCAGGCCCCAGGGCTCCATGCGCTGGCGCCCGCCCAGGTAATCGCCCAGCTTCACGCCGATCAGCAGCGCCACCACCACCACGCCCACCGTCAGCGGCAGGCTTTGCGGCAGCAGCGTGAAGTTGACGCCCAGCGCGCCATAGGGGTAGAGCCAGCCCTGGTACTGCAGCCCCGCCAGGCCCAGCAGCGCCAGCACCATGGCCGCCGTGCTCAGCAGCGCCGCGCGCCGCGGCAGGATCAAGAAGGCGCTGAGCACCAGCAGCGGCAGCAGCACCACAAAGGGGCCGCGGAAACCGCCGAAGAGCTCAAAGGCCCCGATGACATGCACCGCATCCCAGGCCAGCACCGCCCAGGTGAGGTGCTGCAGCTTGTTCACCTTCTTGCGCGGCGTGGCCTGGTACCAGCCGCGGTAGCGCAGCAGCGCCCACAGCGCCAGGTTGAACAGCGCGAACTCCACCGCCACAAAGGCGTACAGCGCGTTCATCGGCCCCGTTTGCGGCCAGTAGTAGCCGGGGGCGAAACGGAAGGCCAGCACCAGGCAGGTGACCAGCAGCAGCGCCAGCCAATTGGCGCGGCACACGGCCCACAGCACCTGCAGGTAGAACTCGGGCTGGCGGGAGGCGGCGGGCATCGCCGAATTCGGGAAGGTCATCGACGCGAACCTCAGCGGCAGTCTGGCGGGAGCAGGTTGGAGGGGATGTTGGGGGAGCTGCAGCTCCAGATCAGCCCGCTCCCCGCCTCGCTTGGGGTCAAGACGATGACGCCGTCGCTGAGCGCCGGGTCGTCGAAACTGGCCGTGACAATGCCCGAGGCGATGTCGATGCGGCTCACGAAGGCCCCGCGGTAGTTGGGCCCCGGGTCGGCGCCCGCAGTGGCGTTGTTATCCGGGAACACACCGCTGGCCCGCCAGTACTCCTCGACGGTACGCTGCGCCGAGGTGGACAACACCAGGGCCTCGGCGATCTTGGTCCGGGTGCTGTGGCTGAGGTACACCGGTATCGCAATGGCCGCGAGCAGCCCGATGATGAACATGGCGATAAGCAGCTCCAGCAGTGTGAACCCCCGCCGGCGCCTGTGGGCGTGGCGAGATGCGGGCTGCGGAGTGGGGGATTCGGTCATGGCAGGCGCAAGGCGGATGGGCAAACGCGCCGGCGGCTGCCGACACGCCCGCCGACATGCATACACCATACCGCTACGCCGGCCAAGGATGCGGGGGCGCTGATGCCGCTCTGGCCCTGGCCGCTGCTGCTGGCGTTATTGCCCAGCCTGGGCATTGGCGCCGCTTGGCTTGCGGCCACCGCCGAGGGCCACCTGCCGGCCTGCAACCCCTTCGTGGAAGGCTGCACCACCATCAGCCGCACCGGGCGCCAGGGCACCGCCTACTACCTGTTCAAGATTGCGCTGGGCCCCACCGCCGGCCTGTACCTGGTGTGGGCGGCCGTCGCCTCCCACTGGGCACGCAGGCGGTGGCAGGCGCCACGCAGCGCCGGCGCGCTGTTCGTGCTGGGCCTGCTCACCGCCGCCGCACTGGCCGTGTACAGCGCCTACCTCGGCAGCCAGGGGCCCCACTTCGCCGTGTACCGCCGGCTGGGCGCCAGCACCTTCTTCGCCTGCGCCTTCCTCAGCCAGCTACTGCTCTACGCCGCCTGGGTCCGCCATGCCCGCAAGCGAGGCCCAGCAGGCGACGCCGGTGCCCGGCGAGCCTTCGGCAGCCTGGTGCTGCTGCAGCTCGCGCTGGGCCTGGTCAGCCTCCCGCTCACCGCCTGGGCCGGCCCCGAGATGAAGGACTACTGGGAGAACGTGATTGAGTGGTGGTTTGCCGCGGCGTTGGCAGCGGCGTACTTGCCCCTGGCCTGGGCCTGGCGCAAGGAGCGGCTGCAACTGCCCACCGGATAAGGGGTTGGGTTGCCCTGCGAGCGGGATGGATTGCACCAGCGCGCAATGGCCGCCGCGACGCAGCGCGAGCGGCTTGTCCTGACGGCGGTTTTCCGACACTGTTGGCCGTGGATCAGGAGGGCACACCAATGCGCTGCATAAGCCCACGCATAAACCGCCGCATAACACTCCAACGAACCGACGCGCCGGGGTTGGGCGTTGCTGTGGAGGGGGCTTCGGCCGTAGACACGCCGTTGCTATGCCACACCGCCTGCGTGCTACGCGGCAGAGCTACGCGTCGCAGCTGCCGCAGAATTAGGTGTTAGGCGCTAAGTGCTAGATGGCTGAGCTCAAAAACATCTTGGACGATGCGATTCGGAAACAGTCGCGTGAATTGGCCGTCCTTTTTCGTTCTTGGGAAAATGATGGCGTCGAGAATGTGTTGGCGCAATTTATTCACGCTGTTGAAAAGCCACAGATTGAGTGGTTAGGGCGCCTTAGAGGGCCCGCATCGTCGGAAGAAATAATTGCGGCAGAGAAACGGCTTGGGTTCACATTGCCTGAGAGTATCCGGTCCTTCTTTTTGTCGGCTAACGGTGTCGAGGCGCTTTCTCACGATTTTCCGTGTC
Organism: uncultured Ectothiorhodospiraceae bacterium; assembly: GCA_937141935.1. Classification (GTDB taxonomy): domain Bacteria; phylum Pseudomonadota; class Gammaproteobacteria; order Nevskiales; family Oceanococcaceae; genus MS8. The sequence goes on along the minus strand of CAKZQS010000035.1, from coordinate 465 downwards.
CCATCCTTTCCATCGGTGAGATCCGGCCTGGTGCTGAGTCAGCTCCGGATATAAACGGCAAGCTGCTACGAGCTCAGGATCGTCATCCCGAAATATCGGTGGGTGATCCGCTGGAGGTATACCTACCCAACGATGGGTATGCCATGGCCATGGGCGAGCCTCATCTGAAAATTCCGCTGAGTGAATTAGACTCGCTGGTTTCGCTTAGTCCAATGTCGCGGCGCAGTCATGCAACCTTTGTAGGGTCGCCTTGCTCTGGACTTGGTGTTGGCACCATCGTCGAGATTGAGGGTGCGAAAGCTACTGTATACGCAAACATAAAGCAGTGGTTGGGGGTAGTTTCGTACATCTTTATGGAGCGAAAATATGGGCAAAGTTGAGGGCGCGCCTAACAAATCGCTGCAGGTGACGTTCGGACTTCCCCCGGTTTGGTGGACACAAGTGTCTAACCAACCGAGGGAGGCG
>CAKZQS010000034.1 GCA_937141935.1 uncultured Ectothiorhodospiraceae bacterium | reverse complement strand
CTTCCAAGTCTTTCACACACGCGGCGACCGCCGCGACCCGCGCCCTAGCCCTCCGACGCCTCGCTCCCCTTCGGAGTCGCGCTGACCGACGTGCCGTCGCCTCGTCCCGCCCTCGGCCTGCTCGGTGTAACCGGCGATGTAACCCTCGTCGGCGAGCACGTCGAGAATCGAGCGCTTCAGCGTGGAGGACGGCACCATCACGCTCTTGGCGTTGGTGCGCTGGGCGTTGCGGATGCGGGTCAGCATGTCCGCGACGGGATCAGTCATACTCATGTTACCGATATCCCTCGTATTACCAGCTGGAAAGGGTCAGGCCCGGAATCTCGCCACGCATGGCCAGTTCACGGAGTTTGTTCCGGCTCAGGCCGAAACGGCGGTAGACCGCGTGCGGACGACCGGTGATCGAGCAGCGGTTCACGCCGCGCACCGGGCTCGAGTCGCGCGGCAGCTGAGCCAGCTCCTGCACGGCCTCGAAACGCTCGTCGAAGGAGGTCTCGGGATCATTGATCTTGGCCTTCAGCGCCTCGCGCTTGGCCGCGTATTTCGCCGCGAGGCGAGCACGCTTGCTTTCGCGGGCGATCATGCTTTTCTTCGCCATTCGTGTCGCTCCTTACTTGCGGAAGGGGAACTGGAAGGCGTCGAGCAGGGCCCGGCCTTCGTCGTCGTTGCGAGCGGTCGTCGTGATCGTGATATCCATCCCGCGGATCTTGTCGATCTTGTCGTAGTCGATCTCGGGGAAGATGATCTGCTCGGTCACGCCGAAGCTGTAGTTGCCCTGGCCGTCGAAGGACCGCGGGTTGATGCCGCGAAAATCGCGGATCCGCGGCAGCGCGACGGTGACCAGGCGCTCCAGGAATTCGTACATGCGCTCACGACGCAGGGTGACCTTGGCGCCAATCGGCCAGCCGTCACGGATCTTGAAGCCCGCGACCGACTTGCGCGACAGCGTCACGATCGGCTTTTGCCCCGCGATCTTGGTCATGTCGTCGACGGCGTGCTGGATGATCTTCTTATCGGTCACCGCATCGCCCAGGCCCATGTTCAGCGTGATCTTGCTGATCCGGGGCACGGCCATGATCGAGCACTCCAGCTGCTTTTGCAGCTGACCGCGCAGGGTCTCTTTGTACAGGGTTTGGTAGTTCGACATCGTTGAACCTTTAGCTGCCGACGACTTCGCCGGTCGAGCGGTAGACGCGCTGCTTCTTGCCGTCGACCTCCCGGTAGCTGATGCGGTCGCCCTTCTCGGTCTTCGGGTTGTAGAGCATCACGTTCGAGGCATGAATCGGCGCCTCGATTTCGACGATGCCGCCCTGAATGCCCGCATTGGGATTCGGCCGCTCGTGTTTCTTGACCATGTTGACGCCCTCGACGATCACGCGGCCATCCTTGCGGATCGCCGTGACCGTGCCGCGACGGCCGGCATCACGGCCGGTCGTCACGATGACGTCGTCACCATTACGCAGACGATTCATCACAGCACCTCCGGGGCGAGCGAGATGATTCGCATGTACTTCTCCCGCAACTCGCGCGTCACGGGGCCAAAGATGCGGGTGCCGATCGGCTCGAGCTTGCCCGACAGCAGCACGGCGGCATTGCCGTCGAAGCGGATCAGCGAGCCATCCGGGCGGCGCACGCCATGCGCGGTGCGCACGACAACGGCGTTGTAGACCTCGCCCTTCTTGACCTTGCCGCGCGGGATGGCGTCCTTCACCGACACCTTGATGATGTCGCCGATGCCGGCGTAGCGGCGGTGCGAACCGCCCAGAACCTTGATGCACTGGACCCGGCGCGCGCCGCTGTTGTCGGCGGCGTCGAGGTAGCTTTCCGTCTGGATCACTTGGCACCCCCCATCACCGGAGCGCGCTCGACCACCTCGACCAGGCGCCAGCTCTTGCTGCGCGACAGCGGGCGGCACTGCTCGACCATGACGGTGTCGCCGATGCGGCAATCATTGGTCTCGTCGTGCGCGTGCACCTTCTGCGAGCGGGTGATGTACTTGCCGTACAGCGGATGCTTCTCGCGGCGCTCGACCAGGACGGTGATGGTCTTGTCCATCTTGTCGCTGGACACGCGGCCTACGAGGCGCGGCGCGGTCTTTTGCTTGTCACTCATGACTAGGCTTCCTTGGCACGCAGCAGCGTCTTGCAGCGCGCGATATCACGGCGCACTTCCCGCAGGCGGTGCGTCTTGGTCGACTGGCCGGTGGCCAGCTGCAGGCGCAGATTCATCTGCTCCTTGCGCAGGGCCACGATCTCGGCACGCAGGCCGGCGGCGTCTTGCTCACGCAGATTCGCCAGATCCATCACATCAGCTCCCGATTGACGAACACGGTCTTCACCGGCAACTTGGCCGCGGCAAGGCGGAAGGCCTCGCGCGCCACCGTTTCCGGCACGCCTTCCATTTCGTAAAGCATGCGGCCGGGCTGGATCTGGCTGACCCAGTACTCCACGTTGCCCTTGCCCTTACCCATGCGGACTTCGATCGGCTTCTTGCTGATCGGCTTGTCCGGGAAGATGCGGATCCAGATCTTGCCGCCCCGCTTGATGTGGCGGGTCATGGCACGACGGGCCGCCTCGATCTGGCGGGCAGTGATCCGACCCCGGCCGACGGCCTTCAGGCCGTACTCACCGAAGGACACGGCATTGCCGCTTTGCGCCAGGCCGCGGTTGCGTCCTTTTTGTTGCTTGCGGAACTTGGTCCGCTTCGGCTGCATCATGTCGTTCTACCCTTTAGGCCGCTGCGGTGGTCTCGCCCTCGGCATCGCCGAAGACTTCACCCTTGAACAGCCACACCTTGATTCCGATGATCCCGTAGGTCGTTTCGGCTTCAGCCGTGCCGTAGTCGATGTCGGCGCGCAGCGTGTGCAGCGGCACGCGACCTTCGCGATACCACTCGGTGCGCGCGATCTCGGCGCCATTCAGGCGGCCGCTGACCTGGATCTTGATGCCACCGGCACCCAAGCGCATCGCGTTGGACACGGCGCGGCGCATCGCGCGGCGGAACATGATCCGGCGCTCCAGCTGCTGGGCCACCGACTCGGCGACCAGGTAGGCATCCAGCTCGGGCTTGCGAATTTCTTCGACGTTGACCTTGACCGGCATGCCGACCATCTCGGCCAGCTCGACGCGCAGACGATCGATATCCTCGCCCTTCTTGCCAATCACGATGCCCGGGCGGGCGGTGTGAATGGTGACCGCGACGGAGCCGGCCAGGCGCTCGATCTTGATGCGGCTGACGGAGGCGTTCTTCAGGCGCTTCTTGAGCATCTCGCGGATGCGGAAGTCCTGGTCGACGTTGTTGCGGTACTTCTTGCGCTCGGCATACCAGCGCGAGGTGTGCTCGGCGGAGATACCCAGACGGAAACCAACAGGATGGACTTTCTGACCCATGATTAAACCTCCGCCACGCGAACGGTGATGTGACTCAGCCGCTTCGTGATGCGGTCGGCGCGGCCCTTGGCGCGCGGCTTGATGCGCTTCATCGACGGCGCTTCGTCAACGAAAATCTCGCTGACCTTCAGTGCATCGATGTCCGCGCCGTCGTTATTCTCGGCGTTGGCAATGGCCGACTCGAGCACCTTGCGCACGAGCACGGCGCCCTTCTTCGGCGAGTAGGCCAGCGTGTCCAGAGCGCGCTCGACCGGCAGGCCGCGAACCTGGTCGGCGACCAGGCGCGCCTTTTGCGCGGAGATGCGGGCGTAGCGATGTTTGGCAATGGTCGACATCGGTATTTCCCTTACTTCTTACGGTCGCCGGAGTGGCCCTTGAAGGTCCGGGTCGGCGAAAACTCGCCGAGCTTGTGCCCGACCATGTTTTCGGTGACGTAGACCGGCATGTGCTGACGCCCGTTGTGCACGGCGATGGTCAGGCCGACCATGTCCGGCGTGACCATCGAGCGGCGCGACCAGGTCTTGATCGGGCGCTTGACGCGGGCACCCTGCGCTTCCTCGACCTTCTTGAGCAGGCTCAGGTCGATGAACGGGCCTTTTTTAATGGAACGTGGCATGCCTTAACCCTTACTTCCGGCGGCGGTCACGGATGATCATCTTGTCCGTGCGCTTGTTGTTACGAGTGCGGTAGCCCTTCGTCGGCATCGCCCAGGGGCTGACCGGGTGGCGGCCACCGGAGGTGCGGCCTTCGCCACCACCGTGCGGGTGATCCACCGGGTTCATCGCCACGCCGCGAACGGTCGGGCGAATGCCGCGCCAGCGCTTGGCGCCAGCCTTGCCCAGCGACTCCAGGCTGTGCTCGCCGTTGCCTACCTCGCCGATCGTGGCGCGGCAGTCGGCGTGCACGCGGCGCATCTCGCCGCTGCGCAGGCGCAGCGTGGCGAAACCGCCCTCGCGGGCCACCAGCTGAGCCGAGGCGCCGGCGCTGCGCATCATCTGCGCACCCTTGCCGGGCTTGAGCTCGATGCAGTGCACCGTGCTGCCGACCGGCATGTTGGCCAGCGGCATCGCGTTACCGGCGCTGATCGGCGCGGTGGCGCCGGACTGCACCGGGTCGCCGGCCTTCAGGCCCTTGGGCGCGATGATGTAGCGGCGCTCGCCATCGGCGTACTTGAGCAGCGCGATGTGCGCGGTGCGGTTCGGGTCGTACTCCAGCCGCTCAACAACGGCGGGCACGCCGTCCTTGTCACGACGGAAATCGATCCGGCGGTACTTGGCCTTGTGGCCGCCACCGCGGTGCCGCGTGGTGATGCGGCCGGCGTTGTTGCGGCCACCCGAGCGGCTCTTGGATTCGGTCAGCGCGGCGACCGGATCGCCCTTGTGCAGATCCGGGCGCAGCACGCGCACGACGAATCGGCGGCCGGCTGAAGTGGGACGTGCCTTTTGCGTGGCCATCTTCGACTCCTGCTATGCCTTAAGCGCCGATGCCGGCGGTGAAATCAATGCTCTGGCCGTCGGCGATGCGCACATAGGCCTTTTTCCAATCGCTGCGGCGGCCCATCGTGCGGCCGAAGCGCTTGGTCTTGCCCTTGACCAGAACTGTGGTGACGCCCGTGACTTCCACCTTGAACAGGCTTTCCACGGCGCGGCGGATTTGCGTCTTGTTCGCCGTCTTGTCGACTTCGAAAGCAACGACGTTGTCGACCTCGGCCAGACGCGAGCCCTTCTCCGTGACCAGCGGCGCGCGCAGGATCGTCAGGGCCTTTTCGGCGGTCAGCTTGCTCATGCGAACTTCTCCGAGATCTTCTGCGCCGCGGCGGCGGTCAGCACGACATGGTCGGCGCCCACCAGCGACACGGGGTCCAGCTGGTCAACGGTGACGATGGCCAGGTGCGGCAGGTTGCGCCCGCCCAGCTCCAGCTCGCGGCTGGACTCGTCGACCACCACCAGCACACGACCGCCGTCGGAGACGCCACCGAGCCAGGCCGCGACGGCGCGGGTCTTGGCTTCGGGGATAGCGATCTCGGAAACGACACGCAGCCGCTCCTGGCGGTTCAGCTCGGAGAGGATGCTGCGCATGCCGGCGCGGTACATCTTCTTGTTGAGCTTTTGGCTGTGGTCGCGGTTGGTGAAGGCAAAGGTGTGGCCGCCACCGCGCCAGATCGGCGAACGGATGGTGCCCGCACGGGCGCGGCCGGTACCCTTCTGGCGCCAGGGCTTGCGCCCGCCGCCGCGCACGTCGCTGCGGTTCTTGGTGGTCTTGGTGCCGGCGCGGCCGCCCGCCAGGTAGGCGGTGACCAGCTGGTGCACCAGGCCCTCGCGGAAGTCGGCGCCGAAGACGGCGTCGTCGACCGCCACGCTGCCGTTACCGATATGCATAGACAGTTCCATGGTCGCTCCCCTTAGGCCTTGATCGCCGGACGAACGATGACGTCGCCGCCCTTGGCGCCGGGCACCGCGCCCTTGACGAGCAGCAGGTTGCGCTCGGCGTCCACACGGACGACGCGCAGGTTCTGGGTGGTGACGCGGGCGTTGCCCATCTGGCCGGCCATCTTCTTGCCCGGGAACACACGGCCCGGGGTCTGGTTCTGACCGATCGAGCCGGGAACGCGGTGCGACAGCGAGTTGCCGTGGGTCTGGCGTTGCCCGCGGAAGTTGTGACGCTTGATGGTGCCGGCGAAGCCCTTACCGATGGAGGTGCCGATGACGTCGACCATCGAGTTCTCCTCGAACTGCTCGACGGTCAGCTCGGCGCCGATCTCGATGCCCTCGGGGGCCGGGCCGACTTCCCACAGGCCGCGGCCGGGGGCCACGCCAGTCTTGCGGAACAGGCCCTCGTCGGGCTTGTTCAGGCGGGAGGCCTTCTTGGTTCCGGTCGTCACCTGAACGGCGTCGTAGCCGTCGGATTCGGCGGTCTTGATGGCGGTGACACGGTTGGGCAGCACCTCGAGCACCGTGACGGGCACGGACTCGCCGGTGTCCAGGAAGACACGTGTCATGCCGCACTTGCGCGCGACCATTGCGGTAGACATTTTCTAAAGCCTCTTTGCTTGCCGCCGTATGCCGGCGGTAGTTCAAACAGTTCCAAAACGGGCCGGCCAGGCCGACCCGGGGGCCTGCGTGTTACTGCAGGCGAATTTGCACGTCGACGCCGGCCGCGAGGTCGAGCTTCGACAGCGCGTCGACGGTCTTGTCGGTCGGCTCGACGATGTCGAGCAGACGCTTGTGCGTGCGGATTTCGTACTGGTCGCGCGCGTCCTTGTTGACGTGCGGCGAGACCAGAATCGTGTACCGCTCGCGACGCGTCGGCAGCGGGATCGGGCCCTTGACCATGGCACCGGTCCGCTTGGCCGTATCCACGATCTCGCGCACAGACCGGTCGATCAGTCGGTGATCGAAGGCCTTGAGCCGGATGCGGATCGTCTGGTTGGTAGCAGCCATCTGAGTTCCTTAAGACAAAAAGAGGGGCGCATGCGCGCCCCTCGCGTTAGCCGCCTATTATGACCTTATTCGATGATCTTGGCAACAACCCCGGCACCAACGGTGCGGCCACCCTCGCGCACGGCGAAGCGCAGGCCTTCGTCCATCGCGATCGGGGCAATCAGCTC
>CAKZQS010000033.1 GCA_937141935.1 uncultured Ectothiorhodospiraceae bacterium | reverse complement strand
GGGCCCGCGGCGCGCCCGCGGGCGCCGGCCGCGTGACGGCGGTGAAGAGCAGCCGGAAGGCGCACAGGCCGGTCAGCAGCGCCCCCGCCACACCCAGCACCCACCAGGCGCGCGTGGGTCCGGCCCAGGCGGCGAACAGAATCGCGTCCTTGGAATAAAAGCCGGCGCTGATCCAGGGCACCGCCGCCAGCGCGGCGCCCCCGGCCACGAAGGCCGCGCAGGCCCAGGGCAGCTTGCGCGCCAGCCCGCCCATGCGGAACAGGTCCTGCTCATGATGCAGCGCCGAGATCACGCTGCCGGCGGCCAAAAACAGCAGCGCCTTGAAGAAGGCGTGCGTGTACATGTGGAAGATGGCTGCCGCGTAGGCGCCCGCCCCGAGCGCCAGGAACATGTAGCCGATCTGGCTGATGGTCGAATAGGCCAGGATGCGCTTGATATCGCGCTGCACCAGCGCCGCGCCGGCAGCCAGCAGCAGCGTCAGCGCGCCGACCCAGCCGACCACCAGCAGCGCCGTGGGCGACAGCGCGTACAGCGGGTGCAGCCGGGCGATCAGATACACGCCGGCCGTGACCATCGTTGCGGCGTGGATCAGCGCCGAGACCGGCGTCGGGCCGGCCATGGCGTCGGGCAGCCAGGCCTGCAGTGGCAGCTGCGCCGACTTGCCCACCGCGCCGCCGAGCAGCAGCAGGCAGACCAGCAGCAGCGTGGGGTCGGCCGGTGTGGCGCCCCAGCGCGCCGGGGCGGCGGCGAGCAGGCTGTCGATGTGCAGCGTGCCGAACTCGCGCCACAGCAGCAGCAGGCCGATGGCCAACAGCGTGTCGCCCACGCGCGTGGTCACGAAGGCCTTGCGCGCGGCCGCGGCATTGGCCGGCTCCTGCGCCCAGAAGCCGATCAGCAGGTAGCTGCACAGCCCCACCCCCTCCCAACCCAGGTACAGGCCCAGCAGGTCGTCGGCCAGAACCAGCAGCAGCATGGCCGCGACAAAGAGGTTCATGTAGGCGAAGAAGCGGCGCAGCGCCGGGTCCTCGCGCATGTACCAGCTGGCGTAGAGGTGGATCAGCGCACCGATGCCCGTGATCACGCCGACCATCGTCAGCGCCAGGCCGTCGAGCTGCAGCGCCAGCCCGACCGTGAAGCCCTCGACCGCGATCCAGGTCCACAGCGGCACATGCAGGCTTGGCGCCTGCGCCATCTCGGCGGCGGCCCCGAAGCCGGACTGCGCCAACCAGGCCTGCAGCAGCCAGGTCCAGGCCAGCGCGGCGATGGCCACGCTGCCCACACCGATCGGCGCGATGGCCGCACGCGGCAGCCCGCGCAGGCCCAGCAGCAGCGCCGCGCCCAGCAGGGGCGCAAACTGCACGAGCAGCAGCGCCGCGCTCACGCTTCGGCCTCCCCGGCCCGCAGGCTGCGCAGGCTGTCGACGTCCAGCGTGTGCTGCCGGCGCCAGATCAGCAACGCCAGCGCCAGACCCACGGCGACCTCGGCGGCCGCCAGGCTCAGCACCAGCACGAACATCAGCTGCCCCTCCACCTGGCCCCAATGGCTGCCGGCGGCCACGAAGGCCAGCCCGGCGGCATTCAGCATCACCTCCAGGCTGAGCAGCATGAACAGCAGGTTGCGCCGCAGCAGCAGCCCGAGCAGGCCGATGGCGAACAGCGCCAGCGCCAGCGCCAGGGCATGGCTCAGCGGCACGGCCATCAGTCGCGCCGCCCCAGGTGGTAGGCCGCCACCAGCCCGGCCAGCAGCAGGAAGGAGCCCAGCTCCACGGCCAGCAGCCAGGGCCCATAGAACACGGCGCCCAGCTGCTTCAGCGGCGGCAGCGCTGCGGCCGCTGGCGGCTCCGGCGCCCACAGCAGCAGCACGAGCAGCTGACCCAGCAGCAGGGCCGCCAGCAGGGCCGGGCCGCGCCAGTAGCGCGGCGCCATCCAGGCCCGTTCCTGGCGCGCCGATTCCGGGCCCACGTCGATCAGCATCACGACGAAGACGAAGAGCACCATGATGGCGCCGGCGTAGACCAGCACTTCCAGCGCGGCGGCAAAGGGTGCGCCCAGGCTGAGCATCACCAAGCCCAGCGCCAGCAGCGAGGTGATCAGGTACAGCAGCGCGTGCACCGCGTGGGCGCAGCTCACCGCCCGCGCCGTGGCCAGCAGCGCCACCGCGCCGGCGCCGTAGAAGAGCCAGCTCATGGCAGCAGCGTCTTCACGTCCACCGGGGGCGCCTCGCCGTCGCCCTCGCCCTTGGCCTTGCCACGGGTGGCCAGGCCCGCTTTGCGGTAGAAGTTGTAGTCGTGGTACTTGCCCGGCCCCGAGATCAGCAAATCCTCCTTCTCGTAGACCAGGTTGCGGCGGTCGTACTCGGCCATCTCGTAGTCCGGGGTCAGCTGGATGGCATAGGTCGGGCAGGCCTCCTCGCACAGCCCGCAATAGATGCAGCGCGAGAAGTTGATGCGGAACCACTCGGGGTACCAGCGGCCGTCCTCGGTCTCGGCCTTTTGCAGCGCGATGCAGTCCACCGGGCAGGCCACCGCGCACAGGTTGCAGGCCACGCAGCGCTCCTCGCCGTCCGGGTCGCGCGTCAGCACGATGCGGCCGCGATAGCGCGGCGGCAGCGCGGGCTGCTCTTCGGGGTATTGCAGCGTGGCGCGGCGCACAAAGCTGTGCCGCAGCACCCGCGCCATCGAGCGCAGCTGGCTCAGAAAGCCCCAGACGATGTCGCCCAGCCAGGCGCGCATCAGGCCGCCCCGGCCACGATGATGGCCCCGGTCACGGCGACGTTGGCCAGCGTCAGCGGCAGCAGCACCTTCCAGCCAAAGCCCATGAGCTGGTCGTAGCGCGGCCGCGGCAGCGAGGCCCGCAGCAGCACGAACACCCCGATGAACAGCCCCGTCTTCAGCGAAAACCACAGCAGCGGCGCCTCGGGCAGACCGAAGGGCGCCAGCCAGCCGCCGAAGAAGAGCGTGGTGATCAGCCCCGAGATCAGGATGACGCCCACGTATTCGCCCACGAAGAACATGCCGAACTTTCCGCCGGAATATTCGGTGTGATAGCCCCCCGTCAGCTCGTGCTCGGCCTCCGGCAGGTCCAGCGGCAGCCGGTGCGTTTCGGCCAGGCCGGCGATCAGAAAAATCACCAGGCCCAGCGCCTGCGGGACGGCGAACCACAGCCCGCGCTGGGCCTCGACAATGTCGCTCAGCGCGAAGCTGCCGGCCAGCGCCACCACGCCCATCAGCGACAGGCCCATGAAGACCTCATAGGTGATGGTCTGCGCCGAGGCCCGCACGGCGCCGAGCAGCGCGTACTTGCTGCGCGAGGCCCAGCCGCCCAGCAGCACCGCGTAGACGCCCAGCGAGCTGATCGCCAGGAAATACAGCAGGCCCACATTCCAGTCGGCCGCCACATGCAGCGTCGGCCCCAGCGGCACGACCGCGAAGGCCAGCAGCGCCACCGCCATCGCGATGCAGGGGGCCAGCACGAACACGCCGCGGTCGGCGAAGGGCGGAATCCAGTCCTCCTTGGTCAGGATCTTGATCATGTCGGCAAAGATCTGCCCCACGCCCAGCGGCCACACGCGGTTGGGGCCGTAACGGTCCTGCCAGATGCCCAGCAGCCGCCGCTCGATCCACACCAGCGCCGCCGCGCCGCCGGCCAGCGCGCCGAGCAGGCCGCCGGCGATCAGGCTGTGTTCGAGCAGGCTCATGCGCCCCCCTCCGCGCGCAGCCGCACCGGGCGGCCCGCCCACGCCGCCGGCAGCCCGCAGCGCGCCAGGTTGGCGCCCACGCACTGCGCCGCAAGGTCGGCGCACAACGTCAGCGGCCGCTCCCGCTGCTCGCCGTCCACCTCGATGCGCACCCGGCTGGCGGTCGCCAGGCCCAGGCGCTCGGCCGTGCGCGGGTGCAGCCGCAGGGCCGCCCCGCCCTGCTGGCGCGCCTGGATCGCCGGGCTGCGGCCCGCCAGCGCATCGTCGGCGAACAGATCCGGCAGGGGCAGCAGGCGCAGCGTGTCCTCCGCCTCGGGCGGGCCGGCGCCCAGGGTCTGCGCGGCCGCGCGGCTACCCTCCGCCAGCGGCAGCAGGCAGCCGGCCGGCCCGCCGCGCAGGGCGCCGCCGATCTCCTGCTGGAATTTGTTGATGGCCTGGGGCGAGTTCCAGCCCGGCGCCCAGTGCGCGGTGCGCAGGGCCGGCGGCGTGTCGCGGCCGGGACCCTGGGCGCCCTCCATGGTGTAGCCCAGCGCGGTGTCCAGGTCGATGGGCGGGCGCGGCTCGTGCATGTCCTGGTGCGCATGCATCGCGGTGCGCCCGCTGTAGCGGTGCGGCTGCCGCGGCACGGCGTTCAGGCCGCCGGCGTCGGCCGCGGGCGCCGCGTCGCGCAAGCCCGCCAGGGCGGGCTCGGCCTCCGCCAGGCCCTGCAGCAGCGCATCCAGCGTCGGCCCCAGGCTTTGCCCCCGCGCCTCGGCCACGCCGCAGAGCCAGATCCAGCTGGCCCGCGCATCGCCGGCGGGCGGGTGCACGGCGAAGTGGCGCTGCGCGCGGCCGGCGTAGTTCACCAGCGTGCCCTCGGCCTCGAAGATCGTGGCCACCGGCAGCGCCAGCGTGGCCGCCTCCCAGGTCGGCCCGGGCAGCGCGTCGAACACCGCCAGCTGCTGCAGCTGCTCGCGCCAGCGCTGCAACCCGGCCTCGCCCAGGTCGGCGGCGAGGTCGTGCTCGAGCACGATCAGGCTGTCGATCCGGCCGGCCTCGACCTGCGCGGCCAGGTCCTGCAGGCCGGCGCCGCCGAAGAGCGCACGGCCCACGCTGTTCGCCGCGGCCGGCACCGCGGCCACCGCCGGCGCCTCGGCGCCACAGGCCACCAGCGCCTGTGCAATGGCCGCCGTGGCCGCGTACAGCGCCGGCTCGGCGCAGGCGGCGCCGGTCAGCAGCAGCGGCCGTTGGGCGGCGCGCAAATCGGCGGCGATGCGCTCGGCCACCTGCTGCAGCGCCGGCTCCAGCGCGGCGGGCGCCGGCTGCTGCGGGTCCAGCGCATGGGCGATGGCCCACCCTAGGCGGGCCAGCTCGCGCGGCGTGGCACGGGTCTGGGTGGCGGCGACCTCGTCCAGGCCGGTGCGCGCCGGGGTAGCGATGTGCAGCGGGCTGCGCTGCTGCTGCGCGACCAGGCGCACGGACTGGTCCTGCCAGGTCGGCACATGGGCCTGCGCCGCGGCCGCGAAGCCCCGCTGGCGCGTCATTTGCCGCAGCGCCAGCCCCAGCCGCGCGCCGCTGTGCAGCAGATCCTCGCCCAGCAGCAGCGCGCAATCGGCGTTTTCGATGCGCGGCAGATCGGCAACCTGGGGCGCGACGCGCAGCAGCTGCAGCTGCGCGTCCTCCAGCGCGAGCTGCGCCGGCCCGGCCGCGCGAAAGACGCGTTCGGCCCCGAGCAGGGCGCGCAGCGCATACAGCGACTCGCAGCTGACCCGGTCGCCCACGACCGCGGCGACGCGGCCATCCAGCAGCCCGGCCAGGCGCTCGATGGCGGCCACCGGGCGCAGGGGCCCCTGCGGCCCCCGGGCCTGGCGCGGGCGGCCGGCCTCGTTGCTGTAGGCCAGCCCATAGCGGCCGCGGTCGCAAAGAAAATAGCCGTTGACGGCCTCGTTGTAGCGGTTCTCGATGCGCTTGATGCGCCCGTAGCGCTCGCCGGGATAGGTGTTGCAGCCCACCGCGCAGTGGTTGCACAGGCTGGGCGCCTGCTGCAGATCCCACTTGCGCGTGTAGTCGGCGCCATAGGGCTTGTCGGTGAACACGCCGGTCGGGCAGACCTCGACCAGGTTGCCGGCAAAGTGCGATTCCAGCGTGCCAGATTCGGCGCGACCGAAATAGACATTGTTGTGCGCGCCGAACACATCGAGATCCTCGCCGCCCGCGTAGTCGCGGTAATAGCGCACGCAGCGGTAGCAGGCGATGCAGCGGTTCATCTCGTGGGCCACAAAGGGGCCCAGGTCCTGGTTGCGGTGGGTGCGCTTGGCGTGCCGGTAGCGGCGATAGGCCTGGCCGGTCATCACCGTCATGTCCTGCAGGTGGCAGTTGCCGCCCTCGGCGCAGACCGGGCAGTCATGCGGGTGGTTGGTCATCAGCCATTCGATGACGGCCTGGCGCATCTCGCGCGAGGCCGCATCCTGCGTGGCCACACGGGTGCCGTCGCCGCAGGGCGTCATGCAGGCCATCACCACGCGGCCGCTCGGGTCCTGCGCGTCCTTGTACTGGGTCACGGCGCACTGGCGGCAGGCGCCCACGGCGCCCAGCGCCGGGTGCCAGCAGAAATAGGGCAGGTCCAGGCCCAGCTCCAGCGCGACCTCCAGCAGGTTGCGGCCGGCGGCGACCTCGTGCGCCTGCCCGTCGATGTGGATCGTGGCCCGCTTGCTGCTCATCGACCGCCCTCCCCGACCGGGCCCATCGGCGTGGTCTCCAGCACTTCGGACAGCGGACGCGGCGCCTCCGGGGTGGCCGGGCCGGCGATTGCGGGCGCGGCGGCCGCCGGCGCGATACCGGCCTCGAAGTCGCCCCGCCAATGCTGCAGCGCGGACTGCAGCGGCTCCATCGCGCCCGGCGCGTGGGCACAGAAGGTGCGGCCGGGGCCCAGCAGCCGGGTCTGCTGCTCCAGCAGCTCCAGGTCGCCCGGCCGGCCACGGCCATACACCAGGTCGTCGAGCACCTTCTCGGCCCAGGGGATGCCATCGCGGCAGGGCGTGCACCAGCCGCAGGATTCCTGGGCGAAAAAGTGCTCCAGGTTGCGCACCATGGCCACGACGCTGGTCTGGTCGTCGAGCACGATGATCGTGCCCGTGCCCATGCGCGAGCCGGCCTTGGCCACCGCGTCGTAATCCATGGCCACGTCGAGCTGCGCGGCGGTCAGAAAATCGGTGCTGGCGCCCCCGGGCAGGAAACCGCGCAGCCGCAAGCCGGCGCGCATGCCGCCGGCGTGCTCGTCGATGATTTCGCGGGCGCTGCTGCCCATCGGCAGCTCCCAGGCGCCGGGGTGGCAGACCCGACCGGAGACGCCATAGAGCTTGGTGCCGCCGTTCTCGGTGCGCGACAGGCCGCGGTACCAGTCGGCGCCGTAGTTGACGATGTGCGGCACGTTGCACAGCGTTTCGACGTTGTTGACGACCGTGGGCCGGCCGAACAGCCCGGCCACCGTGGGGAACGGCGGCTTGGCCCGCGGCACCGCCCGCTTGCCCTCCAGCGCCGAGATCAGCGCCGTCTCCTCGCCGCAGATGTAGCGGCCGGCGCTGGTGTGCAAGTGCAGCTCGAAGTCGAAGCCGCTGCCCTTGATGTTGCGGCCCAGGTAGCCACGGCCGCGGGCCTCCTCGATGGCGCGCTGCACCCGCTGCGCGGCCAGGTGGTACTCGCCGCGCAGGAAGAGGTAGCCCACATCGGCCTGGATGGCGTAGGCGGCGACGATCATGGCCTCGATGAACTGGTGCGGGTCGCCCTCCAGCAGCAGCCGGTCCTTGAAGGTGCCGGGCTCCATTTCGTCGCCGTTGGCGATCAGGTATTTATGCTTTGGCGCATCCGGCCCGTGCGGCACCAGGCCCCATTTGACGCCGGTGGGAAAGCCCGCGCCGCCGCGGCCACGCAGGTTCGCATCCTTGACCAGCGCCACGACCTCCTGCGGGGCCATGGTGCGCAGCGCGCGACGCAGCGCCTGATAGCCGCCGGCCCGCTCGTACTCGGCCACATCGAAGGGCGCATGCTCCGGGCGGATGCGGTCGGTCAGCGGCTTGTCCGGCGGGGAAATCTTCTGACTCATCGCCCGCCCCTACTCGTAGGCCGCCAGCAGCGTGGCCAGGCGCTGCGCGTCCACGCCTTCGAGGTCGCGGTGGGTGTCACGCCCGACCAGCATGGCCGGCGCGCGGTCGCAGGTGCCCAGGCAGACCGTGGGCAGCAGCGTGAAGCGGCCGTCCGGCGTGGTTTGGCCCAGGTCGATGCCCAGCTCGGCGCGCAGCAGCTCCAGCAGCCGCGGCTGGCCCATCAGCCAGCAGGACACCGAGTCGCAGACATGGATCACGTGCCGCCCCACCGGCTGGCGGTAAATCAGGTTGTAGAAGGTGGCCACCGCATCGATGGCGGCGGTGGAGGTGTCCAGCGCCGCGGCGATATCGGCCACGGCCTCGTCGGAGACCCAGCCGCGGTGCGCCTGCACGATTTTGAGCGCCTCGATGGCCGCGGCCTGCGGCTGCTCGTAATGCGCGCGCTCGGCAGCGATCTCGCGCTGCTCCTGCTCAGACAGCATGGCGCCCTCCCCCGGCCGGCTCATGGCGCGCGCTCATCGGTCCACATCCGCCATGACGAAATCGATGGAGGCGATGATGGCGATCAGGTCCGGCACCATCAGCCCGCGCGAGATCGCCGGGATCATCTGCAAGTGCGGGAAGCTGGGCGTGCGGATGCGGGTGCGGTAGCTCATCGTGCCACCGTCCGAGCTCAGCGTGTAGCTGTTCAGGCCCTTGGTGGCCTCGACCATGGCGCTGCTTTCGCCGGCCGGCATCACCGGGCCCCAGGACACGCTCAGAAAATGGTGAATCAGCGTGTCGATGTCGCGCATCGTGTGATCCTTGATCGGCGGCGTGGTCAGCGGGTGGCGCGCCTTGTAGTCGCCCTCCGGCATGTGCTCCAGGCACTGGCGGATGATGCGCAGCGACTGGCGCATCTCCTCCACGCGCACCACGCAGCGGTCGTAGACATCGCCGCCCGTGGCCGTGGGCACCTCGAAGTCGAAGTGCTGATAGCCGCTGTAGGGCCGCGCCTTGCGCAGGTCGAAATCGCAGCCGGTGGCGCGCAGCCCGGGGCCGGTGACGCCCCACTCCAGCGCCGTGGCGGTGTCGTAGGCGCCCACGCCGATGGCCCGCTTTTGCAACATGCGGTTCTTCAGCGCCATCTTCTCGTAGTCGTCCAGGCGCCGCGGCATCCAGTCGACGAAGTCGCGCACCAGCTGCTGCCAGCCCCGCGGCAGGTCGTGGGCCACGCCGCCGATGCGAAACCAGGCCGGGTGCATGCGAAAGCCGCAGATGGCCTCGATGACGTCATAGGCCTTCTGCCGGTCCACGAACATGTAGAAGATCGGGCTCATCGCCCCGACGTCCTGCACGAAGGTGCCGTAGAACAGCAGGTGTGAGGTGATGCGGAAAAACTCGCACAGCATCACGCGGATGGTCTGCGCCCGCGGCGGCACCTCGATGCCCGCGAGCCGCTCCAGCGCCATCACATAAGGCAGGTTGTTCATCACCCCGCCCAGGTAATCGACGCGGTCGGTATAGGGGATGTAGCTGTGCCAGGACTGGCGCTCGCCCATCTTCTCGGCGCCGCGGTGGTGGTAGCCGATGTCCGGCACCGCCTCGACGATCTCCTCGCCATCGAGCTGCAGCATCACGCGAAACACGCCGTGCACGCTGGGGTGGTTGGGGCCCAGGTTCAGGATCATGTAGTCGTGATCCTCGCCCTGCGGGCTCATGCCCCATTCCTCGGGGTCGATGCGCAGCGCCTCCTGCTCGCGCTGCGCGCGTGCCTCGTCGAGCTGGAAGCGCTCGAACTCGGTAGCCCGTGCCGGGTGGTCCTTGCGCAGCGGGTGGCCCTCCCAGGTGCGCGGCATCATGATCCGCACCAGGTGCGGGTGGTCGTCGAACACCACGCCGAACAGATCCCAGGCCTCGCGCTCGTACCAGCTGGCGTTGGCCCAGACCTCGCACAGGCTGGGGCAGTGCGGGTACTCGCCGCGCAGCGCCACCTTCAGCCGCAGGTCGGCATTCCCGCGCACCGACAGCAGCTGGTAGACCACGCTGAAGTCGGCCGCCGGCAGGCCCGGCGCCCGGCGGCTGCGCTGGCGCTCGTCGACCGCGTACAGGTCATACAGCATCTCGAAGCGCGGGCTGGCCTCGGCTTTGAGCCAGCGCATCAGGCCCCGCAAGGCCCCGGCCGGCACCCACAGCGTGGGCATGCCATCGGCCGTGCGCTCCTCCACCAGCTCCTGGCCCGCACAGCGCGCCCGCAGCGCCTCAATCAGCGAGGCGCTTGGCGCGGCGGCGACGGCGGCCGTCATGCCTGCCACCTTGGGGCTTGAGCAGTAGGAAGAAAAAAGTAGAGCCGCCGATTTCCGCCGATTTTCGCGGATTCGCAAGGCCGCGCCGACGCGCCATTTTTCCCTATTGGACTGGCCCCGGCGGGCCGCCCGGCGGGGGCCTGATTGTGTTGCCGGGACGGCGAGTCGCAGCGGTCCCGCCAGGAAGCCAGCCTGGGGACGTGAGCACTCCCGCCGCCCCGCCCCAAATCTGCGTCTATCGGCGTCAATCTGCGGCCATTCCCCCCCAACACGACCTAAACCTCGTCCGGTGGCCGCAGCGTGGTCGCGGCGAGGCGGTGGGCGCGCTTGCTGTCGCGGCGCGAGAGCTTGGGGCCGCGCTGGATGCCCTGCGGGCCGACGGTCCAGGACAGCGGGCGCTGCTCGGCGCCGACCTGCTGCTGCAGCAGCATCAACGCCTCCAGAAAGGCCTCGGGTCGCGGCGGGCAGCCGGAGATGTACACATCCACCGGCAGGAACTTGTCGACGCCCTGCACCACCGAATAGATGTCGTACATCCCCCCGGAGTTGGCGCAGGAGCCCATCGAAATCACCCACTTGGGAGCCAGCATCTGCTCATAGAGCCGCTGGATCACCGGAGCCATCTTCAAAAAGGGCGTGCCGGAAATGACGATGACATCCGCCTGGCGCGGCGTGGCGCGGATGACCTCGGCGCCAAACCGCGCCACGTCATGCGGGCTGGTGAAGGCCGTGGCCATCTCCACATAGCAGCAGGACAGGCCAAAGTTGAAGGGCCAGATCGAATGCTTGCGGCCCCACTGCACTAGGTCGTTCAGCCGCGCGGTCAGGATGCCCTGCTTGTGCAGCGATTCCGGCGAATCCGGCGCGCCGCCGGCCTGCGGGCCGGTCTCCTCTGGCGCCTGACCCCCGCGGGGCCAGCGTTGCAGCGTGTATTCCATGGCCTAGGGCTGCTGCGCCGGCCGCGCGTCGCGTTTGCGCTGCGTTCTCGGCCCCCAGTCCAGGGCCCCATCGCGCCACAGGTAGACCAGCGCCGCGAGCAACACGCCGATGAAGATCATCAGCTCGATGTAGCCGGCCCAGCCCGCCTCGCGGGCCACTAGGGCCCAGGCAAAGATGTACACCGCCTCCAGGTCGAAAATGACGAAGAAGACGGCGACCAGGTAGAACTTGGAAGACAGGCGGAAATGCGTGCTGCCGGCGCCGAGGATGCCCGACTCATAGGGCTCGCGGGTGGCAGCCGTGTGCCGGCTGCGCTCGCCCAACAGCGCGGCGATGGCCACGAAGGCCACGCACAGCCCGAGCACGTAGAGCGCGTAGATGGCCAGGCCGGCCAGCGTCGCGTCTTGCACGTCGCTATCTCCCTGAAGGCTCCCCCGCAGTGTTGCCACAGGTGCGCCGCGCAATGCAAGCGACTGCCCGCCCCGCCGAGTTCCGTTTTGCCAGTGACGCGGCTAAGCTGCGCAGGCGACGACACGTCGGGGACTGGAGAACACAATGCAGAAAATCGCGCCCCTTGCGGGCATCGGGCTGGCCCTGTTTGCGGCCGCGGCACCCGCCGCCACGCCGGCGGAAGCCACACTGGACTTCGACAACCTCGAAGTCGTTTACACCGGCGGGCCCTTCGTCAACGCCAACGTCATCCACCAGAGCAACAACGGCACCGAGCCCACCTGCATGTCGCCGGTGCTCGAGTGCGATGAGTTCACGCTGACGCTGGATTTCCCCGAGGGCATCGGCGAGATCTACCCCCAGGCCATCGTGCGCATGCTGTTCACCTGGGTCGACCTGACCGGCAATGGCGTCATCGATTTCGATTTCTTCCTGGCCGATGTCGACGGCAACGTCATCAACAACGGCGGCACTTCATCCTCGAACCCCGAGTCGATGACGATCATCCTGCCCAATGATGGCCCGGTGACCTACAAGATTCTTGGCGTGCCCTTCCTGGCGCTCGGCGACAGCTACGAGGCCACGATCAGCGTCGACCTCGGCGAGCCGGTCGAAGTCGAAAGCGGCGGCGAAGGCCGCGCGCTGGGCCTGAGCGGCGGTGGCAGCGCCGGCGGCCTGCTGCTGGCCACCCTCGCCCTGCTCGGCCTGCGGCGGCGCCGCTAGGCATATCGCCAAGGGGCCAAGGACGGCCCGATGCGAGCAGATCCACCCGGCCAATTGCAGGCCGGTGGCGTCGGCTGGCGAAGCAGGAGCCGAGTCCAGCCCGACCCGAATGCACCCTTGGGCCAGGATGGCCCAACGCGAGCGACGGCGAGCGGAGCCATCGGCCCACTTGTTGGCCGATGGCGTTGGCTGGCGAGGCAGGAGCCGAGTCCAGCCTCATTAATGGCGCGCCCGGCAGGATTCGAACCTGCGACCGGCCGCTTAGAAGGCGGCTGCTCTATCCAACTGAGCTACGGGCGCGTGGCAGGCATTGTAGCGGCGGTCCGGCCAGCACTTCGCGGGGGCGCAAGGATTCGACGATGGGCCCAGGACGGGCCCTTCGAACGAGCGCGCAGCGCGAGCCCGAAGCGCGAGGCACAGGACGTGCCGAGTTACCTGCGACCGCCCGCTTAGAAGGCGGCTGCCCATGTCATGAACCAGGGCCCAACTGAGCTACGGGCGCGTGGCGGGCATTGTAGCGGCGGCCCGGCCAGCGTTTTCGCAGTGCGCAAGAAGTCGATGATGGGCCCAAGGGCGGGCCCATCGCCAAGTGCGGAGCGAGTCAGCGCATGTCCCGGATCACGCCTGACGCCGCCGCCCACCGAGCAGCCCCGCAATGAGCAACAGCAGCCATGGCGCCAGGGCCCCGCCGCGGGTGGCCGCCGCTAGGTCACGTGGCGCGGCGGCAACGACCTGCGCCACGCGCAGCGGCGCCGCCGCCTCGGAGTGCTGCGCCGGGGCGGTCTCGGACCGCGCCTGCAAGGTGAGCTGCGAGGCCGCCAGCGGCTCGGCGCCGGCCGGCACACGCACATAGCCCCGCAGCTCCCGGCTCTCGCCGGGCTCCAGCGCGACCACGGTGTGGCGCAGATGCGTCGGCCAGCCCTGCGGGTGGCTCAGGGACAGCCGGTAGAAATCGCGCCGCGAGCCGGGGTTGCGCAGCGTGTAGCGCAACTCGGCAACGCGCCCGGGTGCGGCGAGCACCTCGGCCGGCACGGCATCGAGCACGATGCCGGCATCGGCCGCCGGCAGCGCATCGCTGCCCGCCGCGCGCACGCCGACCTCATAGGTGCGCACGCCGCGTTCGTCGACGGCCATGTCCAGCACATAGAAATGCAGCCCGTTGGGCGCGTCGACATATTCGCTGACCACGCCTGGGCCGGTGCCGGCGTGGAACAGCGCGTCGGCGAGCTGCCGCGCGTCGCCGGGCACGATGGGCTCCGCCTCGCCCTCGGTCGGCCAGCTCAGTGTCTCCGGCACCTGCACGGGGCGGATGAAGTCGAAGATCAGGCGTTGATCGTTCGGCGGCGGCGGCACGCGGGCGTTGATGTCCTCGGGGTGCGCGTCGATGGCCCACATGAAGGGCGCCAGGTCGACGGCGTCCTTGTTCTTGGCAATCAGCACGCCGTGATCGGGGGTGAAGGAATCAAAGCCGATGCGGTCGATGACCTCGACCGTGTAGCTGGTGTAGCCGCCACCGTCGCAGTCGAATTGCTCGGCGGTGCTGCAGTCGGGTGAGCGGTCTTCGCCCATCAGTACGTGGATGCCGTGCAGGCCGATATCGCTGGTGATCGGCGCCAGCGGGTAGGCGCGCGGGTAGATGGTGGCGACCACCGGGCCGGTGGCCACCAGCAACTCGCGCGGCGCGACCAGCACCTCGTTGGGCTTCAGAAAGCCCAGGCGCATCTTGTTGCGCAGCATGTGGTGGCTGCCCATCGAGCCGCCCAGCGTGCCGGGGATGCGCCAGCGCTGGTGGGTGCCGCCCGGGCCGTTGAAGGTGCCGCGTGAGAGCATGGCCCAGAGCCCGGTGTAGGAGCGACGCGGCGGGTCCGAGAAAGGGTTGTTGTAGTTGTCGAGCACGCCGAAGATGTGCGAGAGCTCGTGCGCGTAGGTGGACTGGCCATCCGACTCGCCCTGCGTCGAGGTCACGCCCGGCAGTGCATGCGACCAGATCGCCTCGCTGGCGGTGAAGCTGCTCCATTCGACATAGCGCGTGGGCGCCCAGTTGGGCTTGCTGTCGTCGGGGTTGCCAAGCACGTCGGTGACGTCGTTGCGGCTGGGGAAGATCATCTCGCCCAGCTCCTGCCAGACGCCGGATTCGTCATAGCCCGCGTGCAGCAGGAAGCGAAAATCGTAGTCCTCGCCGTTCAGCGCGATACCGGCCGTCACGTCCACCAGCGAGGCCTCGATCAGCTCGCTGTCGAAGTCCTGGCCGCAGGTATCGCCCGCGGGGCAGGCGCCGGCGCCACCGCCGGCATCGCCGCCACCCAGGCCGTATTCATGCTCCTTGCCGCTCATGCGATAGGGGCCAAAGCCGGTCGCGTCCACGCCAATCAGCCCGTAGCTGTCCTCCAGCCAATATTCGTTGACGGTGTGGAAGTTATTCAGCGCATTGGGTTCGGTAATCAAAAAGCGGGTGTAGAAATCGGCCACTTCCTCGCGCGGGATGCTGCCCACCCCGATGGGGTTGAACTCGCCGTTGATGCCCACGTAGTCGCCGCCCTCGGGCAGCGTGACGATGAAGTCGCGGTCGGCGAAGTCGCCCAGAATCATCGCGGCGCGCAGCTTCTTGGGCGGCTGCAGCGCCGGGTCGTTCCAGTCAACGCCGGGGATGGGCACGTAGTCCTCCCAGGTCATCCATTCGGGCAGCACCCAGGATTCGGGGTCCAGCGGCGGCGGGAAATCGGCCAGGCCGGGCGTGCCTTCGGTCGTGGCCACGGCCCCCGGGGCCGCCATGGCGGCGGCGCCCAGCAGCAACCCCCGCAGCGCCAATGCGCGCATCGTCGTCGTCATGATTGTCCTCAAGTCCCCGGGTCACGGCCCCGTCATCGCAGTATGGCAGGCGGCGATGGTGCCGGCCCGCCGGAGCCCGTAATATTGGCGGCTGAGGACTATCACCGGACTACTTGGGGGAAACCATGAACAAGCGCTCTATCCTGCGAGCGTCGGGCTTGCTGTTGGCCTGCACACCCTGGCTCGTACCGTCGCTGGCCACGGCGCAAGGCGGCGGCACGCAGAGCGCGGGCGGCGATGACCGTGTGGCGCTGGGGGCGATCACCGTGACCGGCTCACGGATCAAGAAGACCGCAACCGAAGAGGCCAAACCGGTCATCAGCTTTTCCGCCGAAGAGCTGGCGAAAAATGGCATTACCTCCATCGGCGAGGTGCTGCAGCGCCTTCCCGTAACCGGGTCTTCGCTGAACACCAAGTTCAATTCCTCCGGCAACTTCGGCTTTCCGGCCGACGGCGGCGGCGTGGGCGCGGGCTCGACCACGATCTCGCTGCGCCACCTGGGCGCGCAGCGCGTGCTGGTGCTGGTCGATGGCCTGCGCTGGATCAACGAGACCTCGGCCTCCGGCGTCTCGGCCGCGGTGGACCTGAACACCATCCCCTTCTCGGCCGTCGAGCGGGTCGAGATCCTGACCGACGGCGCCTCGGCGCTGTACGGCTCCGACGCCATCGCGGGCGTCGTCAACATCATCACCAAGAAGTCGCAGGATGCCGGCGTGGCGCTGCAGCTCTACGGTGGCGACTACGAAACCGGTGACGGCCAGACGGCGACCGTCGGCGTCTCGCTGGGTCAGGACGCGCGCAAGCTGCGCTGGTTCGCCGACGCCTCCTATTACGATCAGAACGCCATCTCGTCCGCGGAATACGGCCCGGCCTCCGTGCCCAAGCCGGGCACCGGCGTCGCCAATGGCAGTTCGGCCACGCCCTTCACCCGCAGCGTCTTCTTCAACCAGCCCGAGGGCGACACCGAGGGCGGGCTGTGCACGCAAACCGAAGACGGCCGCGCGCTGTGCGACATCGTCGCCACGCAGACGGCGGCCGGCCCGGACTTCGTGCAGGACTACCCGGACAACTTCAAGCCCTTTACCGCGGGCGACCGCTTCAACTTCGCGCCCTTCAACCTGCTGCTGACGCCGTCGCAGCGCACCAACCTCTTCGGCCAGGTTGCCTACGACTTCACGCCGGATCTGGCCGCCTACGTGCGGGTGCTGGCGCATGATCGCGAGTCCACCAACCAGGCCGCCCCCGAGCCGATCTTCATCGGCCCCGGCTTTGGCAGTGGCGGGCTGGCGGACACCGTCGGCGTGGACGAAACCAACCCCTTCAACCCCTTCGGCTTCACGCTGGACCCCAGCGCCGACGGCAACTTCGTCTTCGCCGGCCGGCGGCCGATCGAGGGCGGGCCGCGGGTCTTCACCCAGCGCGTGTCGACGCTGGTGATGGCCGCCGGCCTGCAGGGCGTATTCGAGGCGCTGGACAGTGCCTTCTACTGGGATTTGAACTTCACCACGGCCAGCGCCGCGGCCACGCAGACCGTGCGCGGCACCTACAACATCGCCAACATCGCCCGCGCGCTGGGCCCGGTGGACGACTGCACCGACCCCTGCGTGCCGCTGAACCTGTTTGGCGGCCCCGGCACGATCACGCCGGAAATGCTGAACTACATCGGCTTCGTCGAAGTGGACCGCAGCGAGCAGTCGCTGGACACGATCACCGCCAACGTCTCCGGCGCGCTGTACCAGCTGCCCGCCGGCAGCCTGGACTTCGCCGCCGGCGTCGAATACCGCGACCTGGCCGGCAGCTACACGCCGGATGAGGTCGTCGTGCGCGGTGAGGGCAACGGCGTGCCCTCGCTGCCGACCAGCGGCGGCTACGACGTTTCCGAGGCCTACCTGGAACTGGCGATCCCGCTGCTGCGCGACCTGCCGGGCGTGACCGCGCTGGACCTGAGCCTGGCCAGCCGCTATTCCGACTACTCGACCTTCGGCTCGACCACCTCGGACAAGATCGGCCTGCGCTGGCAGGTCTTCGACGACTGGCTGCTGCGTTCGACCTGGGCCGAGGGCTTCCGCGCCCCGTCCATTGGCGAGCTCTTCGGCAGCCCCGCGCGCTTCGACGCGACGCTGGATGACCCCTGCTCGCCGCCCGTCAAGCCGGAAAATCAGCAGAACTGCGCGGCCCAGGGCGTGCCCGATACCTACGAGCAGGCCAACCCGCAGATCAGCGTGCGCACCGGCGGCAACCCCGACCTGCAGCCCGAGACGGCCGAGAACTTCACCGTCGGCACGGTCTACAGCCCGGGCTGGGCGAGCAAGCTGCCGCTGACCGAGCGTCTGGACTTTGAACTGACCTACTACGACATCGAGGTCGACGGCGCCGTGCAGGCGCTGGATGCGCAAACCAAGCTCAACCGCTGCGTGGAAACCAACGACCCGGCCTTCTGCGACGGCATCAGCCGCAACAGCACGGGCGCCATCGACGGCTTCGACAATACGCTGCGCAACCTCGGCGAGATCCGCACCAGCGGCTATGACCTGCTGATCGACTGGCTGGCCCTGCGCACGGACTTTGGCCTGTTCGGCGTGAACTGGTTGACGACGATGGTTGACGACTACGAGGCCGTTTCGCGCGATGGTAATCGCGAGCCCCGGGGGGTTGGCAAAGAAGTTAACGATTCGGGAATTCCAGAATGGAAATCGACGCTACGCGTCAACTGGAGCAACGGTGATTACAGCGCGAGCTATGCGCTGCGCTACATCTCTGCGCTCGAAGAGGTATGCGGTTCGCCGACTGAAGATCCCGAGGACTACTCCACGTTTTGCGACAAGCCCCAGAGCAACGAGAATGAGCTCGACGCGACGATCTACCACGACATCCGCGTGGGCTGGACGCCGGCCTCGATTGCCGGGCTGAATCTGGCCATCGGCATCAACAACGTGCTCGGCGAGGACCCGCCGATCTGCTTGAGCTGCTCGCTGAACGGCTATGACGCCTCCAACTACGACCTGCCGGGTCAGTACGGCTATCTGGAGCTGAACTACCGCTACTAAGGGTGTCAGGGCGGCGGCAGCCCACCGGGCCGCCGCCGCCCAAGCCCTTGATGTCACAGGCACATAGCGCTAGCCCTGGCCGCCGGGCTGCGCTACAGTGGCTGCGCCCCTGAAGAGGGCAAACAACAATCGGCCCCTGGATTCGGGGCTGGCGGCGATGCCGCCCAGGAGAACGAACGGAGAACCCGATGCGACGCAGAATTCCGCTGCTGGCCGCCGCCCTGGCTGCCGGCCCCACCCTGCTTGTGGCCCAGGCCGCGATCTCAGCCACCGACGCCGTGCAGGCCGCGGTCAGCGCCCCGGTGCCGCAGTTCAAGCTGCATGGCTTCCAGGGCGAGGGTCACGGCTATGTGCCCCACTTTGACGACCGCGGCGCCGCCCTCGCGCCCACCGCCGCACAGCGTGCGGCCGCGGCCGCGCTGGGCGCCGAGGTGCGCTACGGCCGCAACGGCACGCCCAAGGTTGTAAAGCGACTGAACGGCTTCATCAGCGGCCCGCGCGCAGGCAGCGCCGAGAGCGTGGCCCGCGGCTGGCTGGCCGACAACGCCGCGCTCTTCGGCCTGAGCGCCGCCGACGTGACGGCGATGGAAACGCTGCGCGTGTCGCCGCTGCACGAGTCGCCCGACCACAAGCGCATGGCGCAGGGCCTGGAGCCCAGCACCACCGACGTGCCGCATGTGGTGCTGCTGCGCCAGACCTTCGCCGGCATCCCCACCCATGGCCGTGAGGGCCTGGTGACGCTGGGCGTGGCCCGCGACGGCCGCATTGCCTTCGTTGGCTCCTCGCTGGCGCGCGACACGCAGGTCAGCAACAGCCGTACGCTGGACGAGACAGCCGCGCTGCGCGCCGCCGCCGCCAACGTGAAACTGGATCTGGGTGCGCTGGAGTTCCTGCCCGAGGCCCATGCCGACTTCCGCACCTTTGCCAGCACGGTGCTGGCCGACGTGCAGCGCGTGCGCCCGCGCATGCTGCCCACCGCCCAGGGCCTGCGCCATGTGTGGGAGGTGATCCTGCTGGACAGCGCGCACACCGACGACCGCGGCCACCCGCAGGCCTTCACGCTGGCCGTTGACGCGCAGACGGCGCAGATCTGGGTACGCGACAACAACGTGCAGCACCTGGTCGGCGAGCCGGCGTGGCGCGTGTTCGAGAACGTGCCCAACGATGTGCGCAACCCGGACAAGGACCCGGACGAGGACATCCGTGCGTTTTGGTGCTGGAACGTCGCCGAAGGCGAGGAGGACCCGCTGGACGACGGCGACGGCCGCTCGCCGGAGGAATGCCAGGGCCCCGAGCTGCGCGAGATGCTGAACCGCGCCCCCTGGGATGAGACCCACCTGGGCGTGCCGACCCTCACCACCCACGGCAACAACGCCTCGACCGCCATTTCGCAGGTGGTCTTCATCGCGCCGGACACCGTCGTGCAACGCCCGGTGGCCCCGGATCGCGTCTACGACTTCGAATGGACCAACGCCTGGTTCAACTCGGTCTGCGACCCCACGGCGCACGTCAACCCGGCGCTGAACCTGAACGACTACGAGGCGGCCACCGCGAACCTGTTCGCGATGCACAACCGCATGCACAACTGGTCCTACCTGCTCGGCTTCACCGAGGTGAACTCCAACCTGCAGGTGCACAACTTCGGCAACACGCCGGTGCAGCGCGCCGGCGACCCGGAGCTGGGCCAGTCGCAGGCGGGCCGGCTGACCATCAACGGCCGTGACAATGCCAACCAGATCACGCTGGCCGATGGCATTCCGGGCATCACCAACCAGTACCTGTGGCAAGCCCTGCCCGGCATCATCTACGCCCCCTGCGTCGATGGCGCCTACGACATGGCCATCATTGCGCATGAGTACACCCACGCCATCTCCAACCGCATGACGGCGGGCCCGGACGGCAGCCTGGGCGGTGGTCAGGCCGGCAACATGGGCGAGTCCTGGTCGGATCTGGCGGCCATCGAATACCTGCAGGCCTTTGGCCTGGCCGGCAACAACGGCGAGAGCCCCTACGCGATGTCGGTCTATGTCACCGGCGACCCCGAGGCCGGCATACGCAACTATGCCTTCGATGTCAGCCCGCTGAACTTCTCGGCCATCCAGTACGACGCCAGCGGCCTGACCTCGCCGCATGCGGACAGCGAGATCTGGAGCGCCGTGCAGTACGCCGTGCGCCAAGCCATGATCGACAAGTACGAGGCCGACTTCCCCTTCGACGACCGCAAGCGGCAGATCCAGTGCGCCGAGGGCTTCCGCGGCTCCACCGACTGCCCGGGCAACCGCCGCTGGGTGCAGATGCTCTTCGATGGCTTCTTGCTGCAACCGCCGGCGCCGAGCATGATCGACGCCCGCGACGCGATCCTGGCCTCGGACCTGCTGCGCTATGACGGCAAGAACCAGCGCGAGCTGTGGGAGGCCTTCGCCAGCCGCGGCATGGGCAAGAAGGCCTTCTCGGCCGGCACCGGCGACGTCAACGCCCGCGCCGACTTCAGCTCGCCGCTGCGCGATGACAACGCCGAGATTCGCTTCGAAACCCCGGGCAGCGATGGCAGCAGCCCGCAGGCCGACATCTACGTGGGCCACTACGAAGCGCGCGTCACGCCTATCGCCGACACCAACCCGGCCGGTGGCTTCTCCGACCGCCACGCCTTCGTGCCCGGCGAATACGAGTTCATCGTGCAGGCCGACGGCTACGGGCTGACCCGCTTCACCGAGCGCTTCGAGGCCGGCGAGGAGCGCACCGTGACCTTCACGCTGCGCCCCAACCTCGCCTCGACCCACCTGGGCGCGACGGCAAGCGGGGATGGCGACAGCGACGAGGCCCTGCTCGCCCTGATCGACGACACCGAGACGACCAACTGGGAATCCACCGACCCGCTGCTCGCCGAGGGCCTGGAAGAAGGCGCCTTCGTCGAGGGCCGCCAGGTCACCGTGGAGCTGGCCAGCCGGGCCACCGTCACCGACATCAACGTGTCGGCGGCGCTGGCGCCGGGTGGGCAGAGCCGTTACTCGGCCCTGCGCAGCTTTGACATCGCCACCTGTGACGCGGCCACGGCCGACTGCAGCGGCGATGGCGGCTTCGCGACGATCTACCAGAGTGCCGACGACGCCTTCGATGGCCGCCTGCTGCGCCCGCGCGCGCCACACCTGCTGCTGCAGGGCTTCGACCTGCCGGACACGGTGGCCACGCACCTGCGCATCATCGTGCGCGACAGCCAGTGCACCGGCGGGCCGGACTTCCAGCGCGAGGCCTACCCCTCCGGCGACCCGACCAATGACCCGGACTGCGACACCGGCTCGAACCTGACGCTGCAGGCGCTGGCGCTGCAAAACTCGGAGCTGCCGCCGACGGAGATTCCGGACACGCTGCTGCCGACGCCGACGACCCCCTTCGAGGTGCGCATCGCCGAGCTGCAGGTCTTCGGCGAGCCGCTGGAGGCCACCGCCCGCACCGACAGCCGCGGCGGCGGCATCGTTCGCGGCGGCGCCCCGGCACCGCTGCTGCTGCTGGCACTGGCCCTGTGGGGGCTGCGCCGCCGGCGCTAGGGACTGCGGCGCTGATTCATCGGCGCCCTTCCTTAAGGCACAAACCAACAAAAAGCCCCCGCAACCCATGAGGTTGCGGGGGCTTTTCTTTGCCCGGCGGCCCGGGTGGGGCGCCGGCGGCCTTCGGCCCGGGCGCTATTTGCGCTCGTGGATCGGCACGAATTTTTGGTTTTCCGGCCCGGTGTAGTTGGCACTGGGGCGGATGATCTTGCCGTCCATGCGCTGCTCGATCACGTGCGCGCTCCAGCCGCTGGCGCGCGCGATGACGAACAGCGGCGTGAACATCGCCGTCGGCACACCCATCATGTGGTAGCTCACGGCGCTGAACCAGTCGAGGTTGGGGAACATCTTCTTGACCTCCCACATCACCGACTCCAGGCGTTCGGCAATCGCATACATCTTGGTGTTGCTCTGCTCCTCGGAGAGCTCGCGCGCCACCTTCTTGATGACCTCGTTGCGCGGGTCGGAGATCGTGTACACGGGGTGGCCAAAGCCGATGATCACCTCGCGGCGCTCGACCCGTTCGCGGATGTCGGCCTCGGCGCTGTCGGCGTCGTCGTAGCGCTTCTGGATCTCGAAGGCCACCTCGTTGGCGCCGCCATGCTTGGGCCCGCGCAGCGCGCCAATGCCGCCGCAGATGGCCGAATAGATATCCGACCCGGTGCCGGCAACGACGCGGCTGGTAAAGGTGCTGGCGTTGAATTCGTGCTCGGCGTACAGCGTCAGGCTGGTGTGCATGGCGCGCACCCAGGAGGCCTGCGGCTTCCTGCCGTGCAACAGGTGCAGGAAGTGGCCGCCGATCGAGTCGTCATCGGTCTCCACCTCGATGCGCCGGCCGTTGTGGCTGTAGTGGTACCAGTACAGCAGCATCGAACCCAGGCTGGCCATCAGCCGGTCGGCGATGTCGCGGGCGCCGGGGTGGTTGTGGTCGTCCTTCTCGGGCAGCACGGTGCCCAGCACCGACACGCCGGTGCGCATCACGTCCATGGGGTGGGCATAGGCCGGCGTGGCCTCCAGCGCGGCCTTCACCGCAGCCGGCAGCCCGCGCAGCGCCCGTAGCTTGGTCTTGTAGGCCGCCAGCTCGGCCGGCGTTGGCAGCTTGCCGTGCACCAGCAGGTGGGCGACCTCCTCGAATTCGCAGGCCTCGGCCAGATCCAGGATGTCGTAGCCGCGGTAGTGCAGGTCGTTGCCCGACCGCCCCACCGTGCACAGCGCCGTGTTGCCCGCGGCCACGCCGGACAGCGCAACGGATTTCTTCGGCTTGAAGCCGCTCTTTTGTTCGCTCATGTCTGCTCCTCAGCTTCGCTGCTTGGTCTGCCCGAACACGGCATCCAGCTTGTGCTCGTAGTCGTGATACCCGATGGATTCGTAGAGCTCGGCGCGGGTCTGCATCAGCTCGACCACGCCCTGCTGCGTGCCCTGCCCGCGGATCGCGCCGTACACCGTCTGCGCCGCCTTGTTCATCGCCCGGAAGGCCGACAGCGGGTACAGCACCAGGCCCACATCGGCGTCGCGCAGCTCGTCGACCGTGTACAGGGGCGTCGAGCCGAATTCGGTGATGTTGGCCAGCACCGGCACCTCGACGGCCGCGGCAAAGCGGCGGTACATGTCCAGGTCGGTCATCGCCTCGGGGAAGATCATGTCGGCGCCGGCCTCAACGCAGGCACGCGCCCGCTCGATCGCGGCGTCCAGGCCCTCGACGGCCAGCGCGTCGGTGCGCGCCATCACGACAAAGTCGGCGTCGGTGCGCGCGTCAACCGCCGCCTTGATGCGGTCGGCCATCTCCTGCTGGCTGACGATCTCCTTGTTCGGGCGGTGGCCGCAGCGCTTGGCGCCGACCTGGTCTTCGATGTGCATCGCGCCGGCGCCCGCCTTGATCAGGCTCTTGACGGTGCGCGCCACGTTGAAGGCACTGGGGCCAAAGCCGGTGTCCACGTCGACCAGCAGCGGCAGCTCGCAGACATCGGTGATGCGACGCACGTCCACCAGCACGTCCTCCAGGCCGCTGATGCCCAGATCCGGCAGGCCCAGCGAGCCGGCGGCGACGCCGCCCCCGGACAGGTAGATCGCGCGAAATCCCGCCTGCTGCGCCAACAGCGCGTGGTTGGCGTTGATCGCCCCGACGACCTGCAGCGGCTGCTCCTCGCGCACCGCGGCGCGAAAGCGCGCGCCGGCCGTAGCCTGATTGCTCATGTTTGCTCCCGTAACGTGTCGCCCTGCCTGCGCGGCGGCTGCCGGGCTGCAAGCTGCAGGGCCGTGCCAGGCCGGGCAGTATGCGCAGCTACACCCGCGCGGATCGGACCGGATGCGACAACTGTGGATAGTGGCCCTGAGCCTGAGTGTAAGCGCTTGCGCCGGCCCCGGCTGGTTTCGGGCGCACTCGACCGGCCTCACGCAGAGCGGCTTCACGCCCTGCCCCAGCCCGCCACGTTGTCGCAGCTCCGATGCGCCCGCCGCGGACGAGCGCCATGCCATCGCCCCGCTGCGCCTGCGCCCGCAGACCGAGGGCGCCTGGCCGGCCGCCGTGCGCGCCGCCGCCGCGCTGCCCCGCAGCCAGATCGTCGACCGCCGCCCGGACTATGTGCACCTGGAAATCGTCAGCCCCTGGGGCTGGTACGTCGACGACCTGGAGCTGCAGCACCGGCCGGCGCAGGGTGTCATCGCCATCCGCTCCTCGGGGCGCATCGGCTGGTATGACTTCGACGTCAACCGCGACCGCATCGAGCTGCTGCGCAGCGCGCTGGCCGCCGAGGGCTACGTGGAGGCGGCGCGATGAGCCTGCGCGTGCACCACCTCTCCTGCGGCACGCTGTGCCCGCTGTCGCGGCGCCTGATCAATGGCGAGGGCGGCTGGCTGGAGCCCGCGCATATGGTCTGCCATGTGCTGCTGATCGAGAGCCCGGCCGGGCTGGTGCTGGTCGACACCGGCTTTGGCGAGGCGGACATGGCCGCCGACACCCGCCTGCCGGCTGCGTTTCGCGCCCAGGCCGGGCTGCGCCGCCGCCCGCAGGACACGGCCCGGGCCCAGATTGTCGCGTTGGGGCTGGACCCGGGCGACGTGCGCCATATCCTGCTGACGCATCTGGATCTGGACCATGCCGGCGGCTTGAGCGACTTTCCCGAGGCCACCGTGCACCTGCACCTGCGCGAGCAGCAGGCGGCCAGCACCCGGCGCAGCTTTCTGGAGCGCCAGCGCTACCTGCCGGCGCAGCTGGCGCATGGCCCCCGCTGGCAGACCCATGCCCCCGAGGGCGAGGCCTTTCACGGCTTCGCCGCCGCGCGCGCCATCCCCGAGCTGGGCGAGGACATCCTGCTGCTGCCGTTGCACGGACACACCCACGGTCACAGCGGCATCGCCGTGCGCGGCGAGGCGGGCTGGCTGCTGCATTGCGGTGACGCCTATTTCCACCACGCCACGCTGGCGGCGCAGGGTCAACCGCCGGCGGGCCTGCGCGGCTATGAGCGGCTGATCGCCATGGACAACGCCCAGCGGCTGCACAACCAGCAGCGGCTGCGCGAGCTGGCCGCCCACCGCCCGGAGCTGCGCCTGTTCTGCAGCCATGACCCGCAGGAATACGCAGGCCTGGCTCGCGCCGCCGCGGGCTAAAATCCACCGGCCACGCGCAGGGAGCCTTGGGTGCCGCACCATTACGACAATGCCAACGCCGCCGTCGACGCCATCATCGAGGCCGTCGGCCATGACATCCGCATCGGCCTGCCACTGGGCCTGGGCAAGCCGGTGGAGCTGGTCAACGCGCTGTATGCCCGCGCCTGCGAGAACAACCGCCTGCAGCTGACGATCCTGACCGCGCTGTCGCTGGAAAAACCACGCCCGGCGCCGGGCCTGGAGGCCGCGCTGCTGACCCCCTTCCTCGAGCGGGTCTACGCCGATGCGCCGGCATTGAGCTACCTCGAGGACCTGCGTCGCAACACGCTGCCGCCCAACGTGCGCCTGCGCGAGTTCTTCTTCATGCCCGGTTCGCGGCTGCGCGTGCCGCGCGCGCAGCAGGACTATGTCTGCTCGAACTACACCCACGCGGCGCGGGATGTCTTTGCCCAGGGCTGCAACGTGGTGGCGCAGATCGTCGCCCGGCGCGAGGGGCCGCAGGGCGTCGAGCTGTCGCTGTCCTGCAACCCGGACACCGGGCCCGAGCTGACCCGCATGCTGCGCGAGGCCGGGCGCCGCTTCGTCAGCGTGGCCCAGGTCCACCCCCGGTTGCCCTTCATGGGCCGCGAGGCGGCGGTGCCCGAGAGCGAGTTCGACCTGGTGCTGGCCGGGCCGGAATTCGACAAGCGGCTGTTCTCCACGCCCAAGCAGCCGGTTGGCGATGTCGAGCACGCCATCGGCATGCATGCCTCGGCCTTGATCCGCGACGGCGGCACGCTGCAGATCGGCATCGGCGCCCTGGGCGATGCCATCGTCGCCGCCACCTGCATGCGCCACCGCGACAACGCGCTCTACCAGCGGCTGCAACAGGACTGGGGCACGCCCGCCGAGCAGGCCGATCTGCTCGCCGAACACGGCGGCCTGGAGCCCTTCGGCGCCGGTGTCTACGGCGCCACCGAGATGTTTGTCGACGGCTTTCTGGAGCTCTATGCCTGCGGCATCCTGAAGCGGCGGGTGTATGACGATGAACACCTGCAGACATTGATCAACCAGGGCCGCGTGGACCCAGACGCCCTGACGCCGGCGCTGCTGGATGGCCTGGAGGCGCTCGGCGAGCGGGTCATCCGCACGCATGAGTTCGAAACCCTGCAGCGCCACGGCGTGTTCCGCGATGACTGCCGCTACGAGCTGGGCCACATCATCGCCCCGAACGGCGAGCGGATCATGGCCAACCTGGCCATCCCCGAGTCGCGCGAGGCGCTGAAGCGGCATTGCCTGGGCGACAAGCTGCGCGATGGCGTGGTGCTGCACGGCGGCTTTTTCCTCGGCCCCAACAGCATGTACGAGACGCTCAATGCGATGCCGCAGGCGGAGCGCGATCTGTTCTCGATGCAGGGCGTGGAGAAGATCAACCAGCTCGATGCCAACCCGGCGCTGTACAAGGCGCAACGCATCCACGCGCGCTTCATCAACACCGGCATCATGGCCACCACGCTCGGTGCCGTGGTCAGCGATGCCCTGGACGACGGCCGGCTGATCTCCGGCGTGGGCGGGCAGTACAACTTCGTGGCCCAGGCCCACCACCTGCTCACCGGACGCTCGATCCTGATGGTGCGCAGCCACCGCGGTCAGGGGGCCGACGCCCAGTCCAACATCGTGCACAACTACGGGCATTGCACTATTCCGCGCCACCTGCGCGACATCCTGATCACCGAGTACGGCATCGCCGATTTGCGCAGCCAGACCGATGCCGAGTGCATCCGGCGCACGCTGCGCATCAGCGACGCCCGCTTCCAGGACGCCCTGCTGGCGCAGGCCAAGGCCGCCAACAAGATCGACGCCAGCTTCACGATCCCCGATGCCTGGCGCCGCAACACCCCCGAACGGCTCGCGCAGTGGCTGGCGCCCGGCCGCAGCGCCGGGGCCTACGCCCGCTTCCCCTTCGGCACCGAGCTGACCGAACAGGAGCAGGCGCTGGGCGCCGCGCTGACCCGGCTGAAGGCGCGCAGCGAATCCACGCCACGCTGGAAGCTGATGCTGGCCGCCCTGCGCGCCCCCAGCCAACCTGCCGACGCGCAGGCACAGGCGGCGCTGGAACGCCTGCAACTGAGCCAGCCGCAGGGCCTGGCCGAGCACATCACGCGGCGCCTGTTCCTGCAGGAGTGGTCGCGTGCGGCCGCCTGAGCGCGCCCCGCGCCCGCCCTTGCCGTGGAACACCCGCCTCCGCCATCGGTCTGAGCCCGCATGAACTACCGCCCCCGCCCCCTGCTCGCCCTCCTCGCCGCCGCCCTGGGCGGTGCCGTCACGCTGCCGGCCCTGGCCAGCAGCTGCGACGCGCTGGAGCCCTTCAAGCTGCGTTACGAGGTCGAGCGCGGCGACACCCGCCTGGGCACCGGCGAGGTGCGCCTGGCCAGTGCCGGCGTCGAGAGCTGCTACCGCCTGCAGCAAACGGCCACGCCGCACTTCCTGCTGCGCTGGCTGAGCGGGCCGGCGGAGCAGAACAGCGAGTTCTGCCGGCTGCCCGACGGGCGCCTGCGGGCTTATGGTTACAGCCAGCACCGCACCGGCGTGGGCGCCGAGAAGGAAAACTACGCGCTGGAATTCGACTGGAGCGAGCAGGTGGTGCGCGGCGGGCGCTTCGGCGAGACCGAGATCACCCCCGAGCATGCCGACACGCTGATGTTGCAAATCCGCGTGCGCCGCTGGCTGTGCGAGCTGGAGTCGCAGGCCCGCCTGGACGCCGCCGAGCCGATCGAGCTGCCCTATGTCGACCACCGCGGCACCGGCAGCTACACCTTCGCCATCACCGGGCCGGAAAGCGTGGAAACCCCGGCCGGCCGCTTCGACACCCTGCTAGTCGAGCGCATCGACGCCGATGACCGCGAGGCCAAGTTCTGGCTCGAGCCCGGCCGCAACTACCGGCTGGTCAAGGCCGAGCAGCGCAAGGATGACGACCCGGTCATCCGCCTGTCGCTGCTGCCCGAGGACTGAAACCCGCGGCCGGCGAACCCGGCTACACCCGGCTGCAGAGCCTGGCGTGGCCGATCATGCTGGCCAATGCGGCCACCCCGCTGCTGGGGCTGGTCGACACGGCCGTCATCGGCCGCAGTGGCGACGTGGCCGGGCTCGGCGCGCTGGCCCTGGGCGCGCTGATCTTCAACTTTCTGTACTGGGCCTTTGGCTTTCTGCGCATGGGCACCACCGGCTTCGTGGCCGCGGCCCATGGCGCCGGCGATGCCGCCGAGCTGCGCGCCGCCGCCGCGCGCGCTCTGCTGCTGGGGGCGGGCTTCGGGCTGCTGCTGTGGCTGCTGCGTGCCCCGCTGGCGCTGCTCGCGCTGGAGCTGTTTGGCGCCTCGGCCGAGGTCGAGGACGGCGCCCGCCGTTACCTGACGCTGCGCCTGTGGGGCGCGCCCGCGAGCCTGGCCACCTTCGCGCTGATGGGTGTGCTGATCGGCCTGGCCCGCACCGGCGAGGTGCTGCGCGTGCAGCTGCTGCTGAACGCGCTGAATATCGTTTTCGACCTGCTCTTCGCGCTGGTGCTGGGCTTCGGGCTGGCCGGCATCGCGGTGGGCACCGCACTGGCCGAGTGGCTGGCGCTGGGTTATGCGCTGTGGCGGCTGCACCGCGTGTTGGCCGTCGAGGCCCCGGGGCCGAGCCCGGACTGGGCGCGGCTGCGCGACCTCGTCGCGCTGCGGCGCATGCTCAAGGCCAATGGCGACATCCTGCTGCGCACGCTGACGATGCTGGCCAGCTTTGCCTGGTTCGTGAACAGCGCCGCCGGCTATGGCGACGCCACGCTGGCGGCCAACCATCTGCTGCTGCAATTCGTGTCGCTGTCGGCCTATGTACTCGATGGTTATGCGCACGCCGCCGAGCCGCTGGTCGGCCGCGCCCTGGGCGCGCGCGACCGCGGCCTGTACCGGCGCACGCTGGCGCGCGGCCTGCACCTGGCCGTGGCGGCCGGGCTGGCGATGGCGGCGCTGGTCGCCTGGGCCGGGCCGACCGTCATCGATCTGCTGACCACGCTGACGCCGGTGCGCGAGGTCGCACACAGCTACCTGCTGTGGCCGGCGCTCTATGTCGCGCTGTCCACGCTGGCCTTCCAGCTGGATGGCGTGTTCATCGGCGCCGGCGCCACGGTGGCCATGCGCAATATGGCGCTGCTGTCCGCCGCCCTCTTCGGCCTCGCCCAGGCGCTGCTGCAGCCGCTGGCCGGCTACGCCGGGCTGTGGGCCGCCTTCGTGCTCTATGTGCTGGCCCGGGGCCTGAGCCTGAGCGCCTGCCTGCCCGCGCTGGGCCGGCGTCTGGACGGCGCTGCGGGGGCCAAAGCCGCCCCCGCCCCGCGCGACTAGGGGCTTAGCCAGCCGGCCAGGTAGTCCGCCGCCGGGCGCATGCGTGCGCCGTACCAGGAGAAGGCCTCGCCATCGACCCGCTCGATGTGGGCCCGCGGAAACAGGGCCTGCACCTCGGCCTCGTGCTTGGCCGCGAAGGGATAGGGCTCGGAGGACAGCAGCACCCGGTGTGTCTCCAGCGTGGCCAGCGTCGCGGCACCCAGCTCCGGATAGCGGCCCGGCAGCGCGGCGGCGACATTGCACAGGCCCAGGCGCCGCAGCACCGCATCGATGTAGGTCTGCGCGCCGGCCGCCATCCACGGCCGCCGCCAAATCAGATACAGCACCGGCGTGCCCGCGGCCCGCGGCAGGGCGGCCCAGGCCCGGGCGATGCGCGCCCGCATCGCGGCGGCCTGCGCCTCGCGCGCCAGCAGCGCGCCCAGGGTATCGAGCATGTCCAGCGCGCCATCGACGTCGAGCACGTCGAAGACATAGACCGGCAGGCTGCCGGCCAGCGCCTCGACGTCCTCGCGCCGGTTCTCCTCCTTT
Organism: uncultured Ectothiorhodospiraceae bacterium; assembly: GCA_937141935.1. Lineage (GTDB taxonomy): Bacteria > Pseudomonadota > Gammaproteobacteria > Nevskiales > Oceanococcaceae > MS8. The sequence continues at coordinate 90,176 of CAKZQS010000033.1, read as the reverse complement.
TCGGCCAGCACCAGGTCCGGCTGGAGCGCGCGAATCGCATCCAGGTCCGGGTTCTTGGTGCCGCCGCAGGCCGCGACCTCAGCCTGGGCCGACGCGGGGTGGATGCACCAGCGGGTGCGCCCCACCAGCCGGCCGGGCGCGAGTTGCGCCACGGTCTCGGTGATTGAGGGGCACAGGCTGACCACGCGCCGCGGCGGTGCGGGCAGCGCCACGGCCCGGCCCAGCGCGTCGCGCCATTCAGCCATGGCTGGGCCGCAGCTCCGCCACCAGCGCCCGTGCGCCGCGGCGCAGCACGGCCCAGCCGAGCAGCAACGCCAGCAGCAGCAGGCAGGCCGGCTGCCACCAGCCCTGGTGCGCCTTGTCCAGCACCTGCGGGTCGACGTCGAGCCCGCCCCACAGTTCGACCAGCAGGCCGGCACTGATGGCCAGGCCGGCGGTCAGCGCGGCGAAGGCCAGCGCCGCGCGACGACCATGCAGCTGGCTGAGCACGCCGAAGGTCGCCGGGTTAGTGGCCGGCCCGGTAATCAAAAAGGCCAGGCAGGCCCCTGGCGACACACCGCTGACCAGCATCACCGCCACGATGGGCGTCGAGCCGGTGGCGCAGACGTACAGCGGCATGCCCAGCAGCGCGAAGACCGCGACCTCGGCCAGCATCGGCAGCCCCCAGCCCGGCACCAGCTCCAGCATCGGCGCCGCCAGTGCGGCCACCACCAGGCCCAGCAGCAGCCAGGGGATCGTGGCGTCGAGCAGGTCGGTATAGCCATAGCGCAGCCCAGCCCAGGCCCCGCGGGCATCCGGCCCGGCCCCGGGCTGCTCCAGGCCGTGGCTGTGGCTGTGGCTGTGCCCGGAATGGTCGTGGTCGTGGTCGTGGCCGGCGTGGCTGCAGCCGCCGGCCAGCGCCGCGGCCCGTACCTGGACCCAGCGGCCCAGCAGCGCACCCACACCCCAGGCGATCAGCGCCGCGGCCACCAGCCGCGCCAGCGTCATGTCCAGGCCCAGCAGCGGCAGCGACACGATCAGCGCATCCAGGCCCAGCTCCGGCGTGGCGATCAGGAAGGACAGCCCGGCGGCCGGCGGCACGCCACGCTGCAACAGGCTGCGGTACAGCGGCACCACGCCGCAGGAACACACCGGCAGCGGCAGGCCGACCAGCATGCCGTTGAAGCTCTGGCGCAGCGTCGAGCCGCGCCCGATCCAGCCAAAGGAGCGCACGGGCACCATGCCGGCCAGCAGGCCGGCCAGCGTGTAGCCCAGCAGCAAGGCCGGCGCCGCGATCAGCGACAGCTCGTACAGCCTTTCGCCCAGGGCCCGCATCTGCGCCGGCATCTCCAGCCCGACGCCAAAGGCCAGCAGCAGAAAGCCCAGGCCCAGCAGGTTGCCGCTGCCTTCGGCGCGCGGGTCCTGCGGGCCGGTGTCGAGTTCGGGATTCAGGTGCACGCGGTTGAAGACCACGTGCAGGATGGAGCCCGCCACCAGCGCCTCCAGCGTCGCCCGCGGCAGGCCGTCGCCGATCCACTGCACGCCGGCCAGCCAACCGGCCGCGGTGCCCAGCGCCATCGCCGCCAGCATCAGCCCGGCGCCGCGCGGGCCCCAGGCCGGGCGCAGCAACCACCACACGGTCATCGCCACCGGCAGCCGGTGCAGCAGCACCGCCAGGGCCAGGCCGGGCTGCTCGGCATCGCTGAGCACGGCGCCGTCGGCCAGCGTGTGCACGATCAGCCCCAGCGCCGCCACCAGGACCACCACCACGTGGGTGCTGTGCGCGGCGGCGCGGAAGCGCTGCTCGACGAAGCTGGGCCCCCAATAGCCCAGGGCGACCAGCAGCAGGGCCGCCCAGCCCAGATGGCCGATCAGGTGCGGCAGGATGTCGAGCAGGACCAGCCCGGCAATCGACACGAAGATGAAGCCGTCGACGACGTCGCGCAGCCGCCGCTCACGCAGCGCGCGGTCGACGATCAGCGGGCCGATCAGCAGCGGCAGCAGGGAGGCGATCAGTATCAGCATTCAGGCCTGTTCCCAGGTAAAAGCCTGCACGGCGTCCAGGCGCTCGGCGCCGGCCAGCAGGGCGATAAGTCGATCCAGGCCCAGCGCGACGCCGCTGCAATCGGGCAGGCCGGCGGCGAGCGCGTCGAGCAGGTGGTCATCCACGGCGATTTCGTCCTGGCCCGCGGCGGCGCGCGTGGCCGCCTCGGCCGCAAAGCGTTGCCGCTGCTCCTCGGCGTCGGCCAGTTCGTGAAAGCCGTTGGCCAACTCCAGCCCCCGCCAATAGAGCTCGAAGCGGCAGGCCTCGCGCGCGTCGGCCGGGTCCAGCCGGGCCAGCGCCGCCTGGCTGGCCGGATAGCCCTCGACGAAGTCCAGGCCGTCCTGGCCCAGCGTCGGGCCGATCACCGTGCCCATCGCGAAATCCAGCAGCGCATCACGCGGCAGCGCGCCGGCGTCCGCCAGCCCCTGCCCCGCCGCCCATGCGCGCATCTGCGCGGTGGGCGTGGCGTGCACATCCCAGCCCAGCTGCTCGGCGTAGAGATCGGCATAGCGCCGCCGCCGCCAGCTGCGCGGGGCGCCCAGCTCGGCCAGCAGCGCGGCGACGTCGGCCATCAGGGCCGGCGCATCCAGGCCCGGCCGGTACCACTCGAGCATGCAGAACTCCGGCGCGTGCCAGCGGCCGCGCTCGCCGGCCCGGAAGACCGGCCCCAGGCGATAAATCGGCCCGCTGCCCGCGGCCAGCAGCCGCTTCATGTGGTTTTCCGGCGAGGTCTGCAGCCAGCGCTGGCCGTCGGCCAGGGGGACCCCGATGCTGGGCACCTGCGGGTCCAGGCAGCTGCTGCGGGCCAGCAGCGGGGTTTCGACCTCGAGCACCCCCTGGCGCGCGAAACGCGCCCGGATGGTGGCCAGGACCTGCGCGCGCCGGCGCAGCATCGCCAGCGTCGCGCTCGGCCGCCAGTCCATCAAGCGCGGGAGACGTACTCGCCGTTGCGGGTGTCGATCTTGAGCTTGTCGCCGATTTCGATGAACAGCGGCACGCGCACGACGGCGCCGGTTTCCATCGTTGCCGGCTTGCCGCCGCCGCCGGAGGTATCACCCCGCACACCCGGGTCGGTTTCGCTGACTTCCAGCTCGACGAAATTCGGCGGCTCCACCGTCAGCGGCGAGCCGTTGTAGAGCATGACGGTGCACTTGTCCTGCTCCTTGATCCACTGCTTGGCGCCGGCCATCGCGGCCTCGTCGGCTTGATACTGCTCGAAGCTGGACTCATCCATGAAGGTCCAGAACTCGCCGTCGTAGTACAGATACTGCAGTTCCAGCTCCATGACGTCGGCTGCCTCGACCGAGTCGCCGGACTTGAAGGTGCGCTCCACCACGCGCCCGGTCTTGAGGTTGCGCACCTTGACCCGCGAGAAGGCCTGGCCCTTGCCGGGCTTGACCATCTCGTGTTCGACGATGCTGTAGGGTTCGCCGTCGAGCAGGATCTTCAGGCCGCCCTTGAACTGATTGGTGGAATACGAACTCATGCAGACTCCGGCCGCCGTGGCAGGCCATCAGGTGAATGGTAAGAGCGCCATTGTACCGGTCCCGCCCCCGCCGGCGGCGGGCTGGCAGGAGGAGCTGCGTGGCGCGCTGCGCCGTGCCCACGAGCTGTGCGCGGCGGTCGGCGTCGACCCGGCGCTGGGGGCCGACTCGGATTTCCCGGTCCTGGCGCCCTGGCCGCTGCTGCGGCGCATCCGCCCCGGCGACCCCGCCGATCCGATCCTGCGCCAGCTGCTCAGCAGCCCCGAAGAGTCACTCGAGGTGCCCGGCTACGGCCCGGACCCGCTGGCCGAGGCCGCGGCCAGCCCGGCGCCGGCGCTGATTCACAAGTACCACGGCCGGGCGCTGCTGATCGCCACCGGCGCCTGTGCGCTGCACTGCCGCTATTGCTTTCGCCGCGAGTTCCCCTATGGCGCGCATGCCCGCGGCCGGCTGCAGCAGGCCTTGCAGGCGCTGCGCGAGGCCCCGGACATCGGCGAGATCATTCTGTCCGGCGGTGACCCGCTGAGCCTGGACGACACGCGCCTGGCCGCGCTGCTCACGGAGCTGGAGGCCATCCCCCACCTGCATACGCTGCGGCTGCACACGCGCTTTCCCATCGCCATTCCGCAGCGGGTCACGCCGGCGCTGCTGGCGCGCCTGCGCGCATCGCGCCTGCAGGTGGTCAGCGTGGTGCACGTCAACCACGCCCAGGAACTCGACGCGCACACGGCCACGGCCCTGCGCGGGCTGGCCACGCTGGGCCCGCTGCTGAATCAGGCGGTGCTGCTGGCCGGCATCAACGACAGCGTCGAGGCGCTGGAGGCGCTGAGCCGCGCGCTGTTCGCACAGGGCGTGCTGCCCTATTACTTGCACCAGCTCGATCGCGTCCGCGGCGCGGCGCACTTTGCCGTCGACGATGCCCGCGCGCGGGCGCTGTGCGCGCAGCTGCAGGCGCGCCTGCCGGGCTATCTGCTGCCGCGCCTGGCGCGCGAGGAGCCCGGCCGCGCCCACAAGACGCTGCTGTGAGCCGGGCTGGGGGCCGCGCGTTGCGAGCGAGCCGCGCGGCCGGGTATAACTCCGCCAGGACACCGGCATTCAGGACATGGGCATCGAGGCGTCGCGGGGCCGCTGCGCCCGTCGCCCATTGCCGGGATGCATTGGCGCCGGACCGACGCATTGAGGAGGCCTTTTGACCCGCACCGCGGCTGAACAACTCCAGGGCGAATGCCTGCTGCTGGCGGCAACCACCGCCGACGCCGGCCTGCTGGAGAACGCGCTGCGCCTCAGCGGGCACACCGTGCGCGTCATCGCCGCCCCCGGCCCCGACACGCTGAAGCAGATGCTCGGCGACCAGGACTACCTGGCCGTCATCGTCGATCTCGCCTTCCCCAAGCTGCGCCTGCGCGAGCTGGTCCGCGGCATCCGCAAGACCCGGCCGGAGACGCCGGTGCTGACCTGGGACGAGCAGTTCGACCCCACCCGGCTGCGCAATGTGCTGGAGGACGGCGCCGACGGCATGCTCAGCCGCAGCGACACCCAGCTCAGCATCAACCTGCTGGAACGCGAGATCGCCCACGGGCGCATGCGCCTGCAGCTCAACAGCCTGCGCGAGCGGCTGGGCGAGCAGGCGCGCAAGGATGCCGAGGAATGGGATGCGCTGGATGCGCCGGTGCTGATCGTGCAGGAGGGCATCATCGTCTCCTGCAACGCCGCCGCGGCCGAGCAGCTCGTGGAAGGCCACAGCGACCGGCTGCTGGCCATGCCGGTGCTGGACATGCTCGGCGGCGAAAGCGTGCCGGCGCTGCGCGAGGCGATGCGCCGCATCCGCCGCAACAAGGAATCCTCGGTCGAACTGCACCTGCAGTGGCTGGTCGAGGGCGGCATGGCCACCCCGCTGAGCATGACGATTGCCGCCATCGAGCACGACGGCGAGCCGGCCGTCGAGCTGCGCGGCAATGACGAGAGCGAGGAGGTCGACGAGCCGGCCGCCCGCGACCGGCTGCGCAAGTGGCTGGCCAATGCCCGCGTGCCCAAGGGCATGCACCCGGTGCTGCTGCTGTTCGGCGTTGACAACCTGCCCGGCCTCGAAGACCAGGTCGGCGTCTTCGGTCGCGACGAGCTCTGCCGTGGCATCGGCCGGCTGCTGATGTCCTCGCCGCTCACCGATGCCCACCTGGCCCCGCTGGAGGGCGGCAGCATCGCGCTGGCCTGCGCCACCAAGTCGCTCGAAGAGATGCAGGAATGGGTCAGCGCCCGCCTGCGCCAGGTCAGCCGCCAGATCTTCGCCGTGGGCGATGCCGAGATCACCGCCACCGCCAGCGCCGTGATCTACCCGCTGCCGCCGCCGCCGCGCATCGCCGACAGCGTGCTGGTCGAGTGCGGCAACTCGCTCAAGGAGATCCGCGAGCAGGACGAGCCCGGCGTGATCCGCCTGACCGGCGATGCCGCGGCCGAGATGCAACGCCGCGAGCACAGCGCGCAGTGGGCCGGCATCGTGCGCGAGGCGCTGGACGAGAACCGCTTCGAGCTGGCCTTCCAGAACATCGCCTGCCTGACCAATGACGCCCGCGAGCACGCCGACGTGCTGCTGCGCCTGAACAGCCGCGAGGGCGAGAACATCCCGGCGCGCGAGTTCATGCCCGCCGCCCAGGACCACGGCCTGATGGCGGACATCGACCGCTGGGTGGTACGCCATGCCCTGCAGCGCTTGCAGCAGGTGCACGCCGAGGGCAACAAGACCGTGTTCCTGGTGCGCCTGGACATGGCCACGCTGCAGCAGCACGAGGCTTTCCTGCAATGGCTCGCCGGCGAATGGCAGCAGGCCAAGCTACCGGAGAAGTCGCTGGTCGTCGTGTTGCGTGAGCGGATGCTGCAAACGCAGATGCGCCGCGGCATGGCGCTGCTCGGCGGCCTGCAGAAGCTGGGCCTGGCCACCGGCATCGACCACTTCGGCATCACCAGCCAGTCGCATGAGCTGCTGCGCCGGCTGCCGGTGGACTACGTCAAGCTGCATGCCGACTTTACCGCCGCCATCGCCGACGCCAGCAGCGACATCTCGGCCTTCCAGCTGATCATGGAGGTCGCCAAGCAGCGCGGCATCCAGACCGTGGCCGAGCGCGTGACCAGCGCCAATGCCATGGCCCGGCTGTGGCAGATGGGCGTGAACTTCCTGATGGGCTCGCATGTGCACGAGCCCGCCGCCGAACTCAGCCACAAGCAGTTCCGCATGCGCTGAGCCCGCCTCGCGGCTGCGATCGCGCGCCCACCGGCGCGCGTTCAGGCCGCCGCGCGTTTGCGCTCAGTCGGCCGGCAGCACGCCCTCGGGGATGCGGGCCACCACCCGCAGTTGCAGGCGGCGCTGACCCCGCCAGGTGTTGGCGCCCAGCGCATAGAGCAGGTGCAGGGCCTCGCCGGGCGCAAGCTCGCCCCCACCGGACTCGGTCGCCCGAAACCAGATCGCGCGCAGCGTGCGCCCGCCGCAGTCCAACTCCAGCTGGCGGTGGCTGCCATCGCCCACCGCGCGCTGGCTGCGCAGCGTGAAGACGCCATCAAACAACGGCGCCTCGAATTCCCGGCCCCAGGGGTCGGCCGTCGCCAGCGCATCGACCGTGTCCAGGCTGATCTCCTCCGGCGCCAGCGACCCGTCGCTGCAGTGCTCCGGGCGCAGCGGCTGCCCGGCAAGCTGCCGCCCGCAGGCGGCGATGAAGGCCGCCTTGAAGCGCGGGTAGTCCGCCCGCGCCAGGCTCAGGCCCGCCGCCGCCGCATGCCCGCCCCAGGCGCGCAGCAGGCCTGGCTGGGCCGCGGCGATCCCGGCCAGCGTCTCGCGCAGGTGCAGGCCGGACACGCCGCGCAGCGAGGCGCTGAGCAGTTCGGCGCCGCCGGCCGGCTGAGTTGCGCTGTCCCCGCAATCGCGCTCTGCGCCGGCGCCGGCCAGGGCGTCCACCTCCGGCGCCCCGCCGGCCTCGTCCCTTGGCCGCGCACCCTGCCCGCGCGGCGCAAACACGGCCGCGGGGCGGCCCAGGCGCTCGACCAGCCGGCTGGCGGTGATGCCGTGCACGCCGCTGTGGCCGTCCTCCAGGAACACGCAGGCCGCGGCCGGCAGCGGCTCGGCCGCCAGCTGCTCCAGGGCGGCCGCGCGTACCCGCGCCTCGAGCTGCTTGCGCGCCTCGTTTTCACTCTGCAGCTGGGCCCAGGCCGTCTCGGCCGCCGGGCGGTCGGCGGCGGTGAGAAAGGCGAAGCCGGGCTCGGCCCAGTCCAGCCGCCCCGCCGCGGCCACGGCCGGCGCGAGGCCGAAGGCGATGGCCTCGGCATCCACCGGGTCCTCGCGACGGGCGGCGAAGACCTGCCAGCAGGGCCGCAGCCCGGCGTTGATGCGGCGCAGGCCCTGGCGCACCAGCGTCTGGTTGATCGGCGCGCGGTCCGGGCACAGGGACACGCAGTCGGCGATCGTGGCCACGGCCACATAGTCCAGCAGCGGGGCCAGCGAGGGCACCGCGGCGCCGGTGGCCAGCAGCGCCTGGCGCACGCGGGCCATGCAGAAAAAGGCGACGGCGGCGCCGCAGATGGTGGGGTCGTAGGCCGAATCGCTGCGGCCCGGGTTCACACAGGCCAGCGCAGAGGCCGGCGGCCCCTCCGGCGGGATGCCGTGATGGTCGGTGACGATGACGTCGACGCCGGCCGCGGCCAGCCTGGCGATGCGCGGCTCGTCGGTGGAGCCCTTGTCGGCCGAAATCACCAGCCCGGGCGGCGCCTCGAGGATGCGCTCGACCACCGCCTCGGTCAGCCCGTAGCCCTCGCGCAGGCGGTGGCTGCTGACGACGCGCAGCAGGTCCGGGTCGACCCCGAAATGCGCGGTGAAGGCCGTCCACAACACGGCCGCGCTGGCCTGGCCGTCCATGTCGTGATCCACGGCAAAAACGACCTGCTCGCGCCGCTGCACGGCGCGCAGGATGCGCGCGACCGCAAGCGTCATGTCGGGGATGGCGTCGGGGTTGGGCAGCGCGTCCAGCCGCGCCGCGCACACGGCCGCCCAGTCGGGCACCTGGCGCAGGCGCGCGGCCAGCACCCGCGCCAGCACCGGCGCCACACCCTGCGCCTGCAAGGCGGCCTGCAGCTCCGGGCGCAGCTGGCGGCGGCGAAAACCCGCTACGGGCCAGTCGGCGCCGGCCGTCACTACAGCGCGGCTTGCAGCGCCTTTTCGACCGCTGCGGGCTCCGCGTCGACGACGGTGGGATCGGCCGCGGCCTGGCGGATGGCGACATCCGGGTCCTTCAGGCCATGGCCGGTCAGCGTGCAGACCACGCTGCTGCCCGGGCGGATGTGGCCCTGGCGGATGTCGCGCAGCGCGCCGGCCACCGAGGTGGCCGAGGCCGGCTCGCAGAACACGCCCTCACGGCTGGCCAGAAGCTTCTGCGCGGCCAGGATGTCCTCGTCGGCGAACTCGGCGAACCAGCCGCCGGATTCGGACACGGCGGCCTGGGCGTAATCCCAGCTCTGCGGCGCGCCGATGCGGATGGCGGTGGCAATCGTTTCCGGCGCCAGCACCGGCTCGCCGCGCAAAAAGGGCGCGGCGCCGGCGGCCTGGTAGCCGCACATGATCGGGCGGTTGTCGCAGACCTGCGTGCGCGCGTAGTCGAAGTGCTCCGGCGCGATCGGCAGCTCCACCGGCGCCTTGGGGCCCATCTCACGATAGCCCATCCAGTAGGCGGAGATGTTGCCGGCGTTGCCCACGGGCAGGCAGTGGTAATCCGGCGCGCGGCCCAGCTCCTCGATGATCTCGAAGGCGGCCGTCTTCTGGCCCTGCAGGCGCCAGGGGTTGATCGAGTTGACGACGGTGATCGGCATGGCGTCGGAGAGCCCGCGCACGATGCGCATGCCGTCGTCGAAGTTGCCGCGGATCTGGATGACCTCACAGCCGGAGATGCCCGCCTGGGCCAGCTTGCCCAGCGCGATCTTGCCTTCGGGGATCAGCACGAAGGCCGTCATGCCGGCGCGCGCGGCATAGGCCGCGGCCGCGGCCGAGGTGTTGCCGGTCGAGGCACAGATGATGGCCTTGGAGCCCGCATGCTTGGCCGCGCTGACCGCGACCGTCATGCCGCGATCCTTGAAGGAACCGGTGGGGTTCAGGCCCTCGAACTTGACGTAAATGCGCCCGTCGAAGCCGATATCGCGCGGGATGTTCTGCAGTTCGATCAGCGGCGTGCGGCCCTCGCCGAGGGCGACGGCCTGGGCGTCGGCGGGCAGCGGCAGGCGCTCGCGATAGCGCTCGATCAGTCCGGTGTAATGCATGGCTCGCTCAGTCTTCGCGTGCGGACACGCGGAAATGCACCGGCTCGCCCTGCACGCAGGGCAAGTCGCGCAGGCGCACCAGCACCTGGTCGATGGTGCCAAGGCTGACCTCGTGGGTCAGCATGACGATTTGGGCCCAGCCGGCCGGCGTGCCCAGCTCCTTTTGCACCAGCGACTCGATGCTGACCTGGGCGTCGGCCAGCAGGCCGGTCAGCGTTTGCAGCACGCCGGGCTCATCCAGCACCTGCACGCGCAGGTAGTGGCCGCTGACGACCGTGTGCGGGTCGACGAAGGGCAAGGTCTTGCCCGGGCCGGGCTCGGGCAGCACGCGGCCGCGGGCGACGTCGATCAGGTCGGCCACGACCGCCGAGGCGGTGGCCAGCGCGCCGGCGCCCGGGCCGTAAAAGCCGGCGCTGCCGACCGCGCTGCCGGCGACAATGACGCCGTTCATCACGCCGTCGATCTTGGCCAGGTAGCTCTGCTCCGGCAGCAGCGTGGGCTCGACGCACAGCTCGACGCCACGCTCGGAGCGGCGGGCCACGGCCAGGTGCTTGATGCGGTAGCCCAGCTCGGCCGCGGCCTCCAGGTCCTCGGCCTCGACCTGGCCCACGCCGCGCGTGCGGATGCGGTCCAGCGCCAGCGGCAGCTCGAAGGCCAGCATGGCCAGGATGGCCAGCTTATGCGCCGCGTCGATGCCCTCGACGTCATAGGTGGGGTCGGCCTCGGCGTAGCCCAGCTGCTGCGCCTCGGCCAGCACCGGGGCGAAGTCCAGGCCCTCGCTGGCCATCTTCGACAGGATGAAGTTGCTGGTGCCGTTGATCAGGCCGTTGATCTCGGTGATCTGGTTGCCGGCCAGGCCCTCACGCACCGCCTTGATGATCGGGATGCCCCCGGCCACTGCGGCCTCGAAGGCCACCGGCTGCTCATGGGCGCGGGCCTGCTCGAAGATCTCCGGGCCGTGCTCGGCGATCAGCGCCTTGTTCGCGGTCACGACCGGCTTGCCGGCCTCCAGCGCGGCCAGCACGGCCTCGCGGGCGGCGCCGGTGCCGCCCATCAGCTCGACGACGACATCGACGTCGGCGGCCGTGGCCACCGCCACCGCATCACGCTCCAGGCGCATGCCGCTGGTGTCACAGTCGCGCTCGGCGTCGAGGTCGCGTACCGCGGCGGCCACGATGGCCAGCGGCCGGCCGGCGCGGCGGGTCAGGCTGTCGGCATTTTCGGCCAGCACGCGGGCCGTACCGGTGCCCACGGTGCCCAGGCCGAGCAGTCCGATGCGCAGCGGGCTTTGGCTCATAGTCCTTTCTCCAACATTTTGCGGATCCCGCGCAGGGCCTGGCGGGTCCGGTGTTCGTTCTCGATCAGTGAGAAACGCACGTAGTTATCGCCGTGGTGGCCAAAGCCAATCCCCGGCGACACGGCCACCTTGGCCTCGCTGAGCAGCTTCTTGGAGAACTCCAGCGAGCCCATCTGGGCGTAGGGTTCGGGGATGCGCGCCCAGACAAACATCGTCGCCTTGGGGGTCTCCACCGGCCAGGCGATGGCGTTCAGGCCGTCGCACAGCACGTCGCGGCGCTTGCGGTACATCTCGCGAATCTCGGCCACGCAGTCCTGCGGGCCCTCCAGCGCCGCGATGGCCGCGACCTGGATCGGCGTGAAGGTGCCGTAGTCGAGATAGGCCTTGATCCGGCCCAGCGCGCCGACCAGCTTTTCATTGCCGCACATGAAGCCCACGCGCCAGCCCGGCATGTTGTAGCTCTTGGACAGCGAATAGCTTTCCACGGCCACGTCGCGCGCGCCCGGCACCTGCAGGATCGAGGGCGCCTCGTAGCCGTCGAAGCAGAGCTCGGCATAAGCGATGTCCTGCACGATCCACAGGCCATATTCCTTGGCCATGGCGACGCAGCGCTCGAAGAAGGCCAGGTCCACGCACTCGGTGGTGGGGTTCGCCGGGAAGGACAGCAGCATCATCTTCGGCTTGGGCCAGGACTCGCGGATCGCGGTTTCCAGCTCATGGAAGAAGTCGCCGCCCGGCACCATCTTGACGTGGCGCACATCGGCCCCGGCAATCACCACGCCATAGGGGTGGATGGGATAGGCCGGGTTGGGCACCAGCACGACGTCGCCCGGCCCCAGGGTGGCCAGCGCCAGGTGCGCCAGACCTTCCTTGGAGCCGATGGTCACGATGGCCTCGCGATCCGGGTCCAGGTCCACGTCGAACTTGGTCTTGTACCAGTTGCAGATCGCCCGGCGCAGACGCGGGATGCCGCGGCTTTGCGAATAGCGGTGCGTGTCGCCGCGCTGCGCGGCCTCGGTCAGCTTGTCGACGATGTGCTGCGGCGTCGGCTGATCGGGGTTGCCCATGCCGAAGTCGATGATGTCCTCGCCACGGGCTCGGGCCGCCTTCTTCATCTCGGTGACGACAGCCAGGGCGTAAGGGGGCAGGCGCTCGATGCGCTGGAAGGCATCCTGCATGGGACGATCCCGAAGGTGGATGGAAAGAGCCGACGCGGCGGGTGGAAAGCCCGGCAGTATAGCGATGGCAGGCCCCCCGGCGCTGTGCGCGGGCGTCGATTCAGCCGCGGGGCAGCAGCCCCAGCGGGTCCACCGGCCGCCCGGAGCGGCGTGTCTCGAAGTGCAGCAAGGGCTTTTGCCCCGGCCCCAGCCCGGAGCGGGCGATGGCCTGCCCGGCGCGCACGGTGTCGCCCTCGCCCACCAGCAGCTCCGAGGTATGCGCATAGGCGCTCATCAGCTCGCCCTCGTGCTGCAGGATCAGCAGCAGGCCATAGCCCTTGAGCGCGCTGCCGCCATAGACCACCCGCCCCGGCGCGGCAGCCACGACCTCGCTGCCGGCGGGCGCGGCGATGTCGATGCCGTCGCTGCCATTGCCAAAGCCGCGCAGCAGCTGGCCCTGCAGCGGCCAGCGCCAGTTACCCGCCGCCGGGGCCGGCGGCAAGGGCTTGGCGATGGCCGGCGGCGGCGTGGGCCGGCTGGCCGGCTTGCCCCCGGTGCCGGGCGGCGGCGCGGTGGGTCGCGGCACGCGGGCCACCGTCGTGGGCGGCGGCGTGGGTGTGCGGCCTTCGCGCGTGCCGGCGACCACCGCGCCGCCGTGCACCGGGTGCAACTGACCCGGCAGCGGCGGCCGCAGCCGCAGCTCCTGGCCGGCATAGATGCGCGCATCGCGGCCCACGCCATTCCACTGCGCCAACGCGCGCGGATCCAGGCGGTAACGAAAGGCGATCTGGTGCAGCGTGTCGCCGGCGGCGACCACGTACTGCTGCGGGACTTCCTCGAACTGCACCAGCCAGTGGCCGGCGCAGGCGCTCAGGGTTGCAGCAACTGCCAGAGCAGCAAGCCGATGACGCATGCCGCTAGCACCCCCCAGCCGATGCGATCGGCATATCGGGCCAGGTGGGGCTCAATTTTCGGCCCGCCCCAGCGCACCAGCGCCGCCACCAGGAAGAAGCGCGCGCCGCGCCCGACCAGGCTGGCGACGACGAACAGCGGCAGCAGCATGCCGGCGGCGCCGGCGGCAATCGTGAAGACCTTGTAGGGAATCGGCGTGAAACCGGCGACAAACACCGCCCAGAAGCCCCAGTCCAGGAACCAGGACTGCGCCTGCAGGTAGCCCTCCATGTAGCCCACGCGCTCGATCAGCGGCAGCACCGCCTCGATCAGCCACATACCGATGAACCAGCCGATCACGCCGCCGATGACCGAGCCCACGGTGGTCAGCGTGGCCAGCGGCCAGGCGCGGTGCGGCTGGGCCAGCACCATCGGCGCCAGCATCACGTCCACCGGCACCGGGAAAAAGGAGGATTCGGCCACCGACACGCCAAACAGCCAGCGCGGCGCATGCCGGTGCCGCGAAAGCTCCAGCGTAAAGGCATACAGCCGCGAAAAAATCGCCATCAGTCCAGCTCCGGCAGCAAGGGCACGAATGTCACGGCGTCGAAGCGTCCCACACGCAGCGTGTCGGCGTCCTGACGGTCCACGGTCAGCAATTCCTGGTGGCCCGGCGGGCCCACCGGCATCACCAGTCGTCCACCGACCCGCAGCTGGGCCAGCAGTTCCGGCGGCACCTGGGCCGCGGCGGCCGTGACCAGGATGCCATCGAAGGGCGCCTGCTGCGGCCAGCCGGCAAAGCCATCGCCATGCTTGGTATGTACCCGCAGCAGCCCCAGTTCGCGCAGCCGGGCGCGGGCGCTGTCGGCCAGCGCCGCGATGCGCTCCAGGCTGTACACGCGCTCGCACAGCCCGGCCAGAACGGCCGTCTGGTAGCCGCAGCCGGTGCCCACTTCCAGCACCGAACGGCGGTCGCTGCCCTCCAGCAGCAACTCGCTCATGCGCGCCACCACATAGGGCTGCGAAATCGTTTGCCCGTGGCCAATGGGGAGCGTGATGTCGGCATAGGCCTGCTCCAGATCCCAGCCGGCGGCAGCAAACACATGCCGGGGGACGCGGCCCATGACCTCGCACACGGCCGCATCGATGCCGCGCGTGCGCAGGCCGCGCGCCATGCGGGCGCGGTAGAACTCGGGCGTCAGGCCGCGTGTTGTCTCCCCGGCCATGCGTCCTAACAGGCCGACGCGGCGCCGTCGTCCGGCGCGTCGAGCCAACTGCAGAGGTCGGGCAGGCTTTCGCGACGGGTCAGGTCGGTGGTCAGCGGCGTGACCGAGGCGCGGCCGTTGGCCAGCGCGTGGAAATCAGTGCCGGCGCCGGCATCCTGTTCGGCGCCCGCGGGGCCGATCCAGTAGATCGGCCGCCCGCGCGGGTCGCGGTCCTGGATCACGCCCTCGGCCACATGGCGGTGGCCCAGCCGGGTCACGGCGAAGCCGTCGATGGCCTCCAGCGGCACATCGGCGACATTCAGATTCAGCACCGTCTTCGGCGGCAGCGGGTGGTGATCGAGCTTGGCGATCAGCCGCAGCGTCATCTCCGCCGCGGTTTCCAGGTGGTCTGGCTGGTGCGCGGCGCAGGACACCGCGATGGCCGGCAGGCCGAGGTGTCGCCCCTCCATCGCCGCCGCGACCGTGCCGCTGTAGAGCACATCGTCGCCCATGTTGGCGCCGTGATTGATGCCGGACACGACCAGATCGGGCGGGTCGTCCAGCAGCAGGCAGGACAGGCCCAGGTGCACGCAGTCGGTAGGGGTGCCGTCGACCGTATAGGCCCGCTCGCCGGCGGCGGTGACCCGCAGCGGGCGACCCAGCGTCAGCGAATTGCTGGCCCCCGAGCGGTTGCGGTCGGGTGCGATGACGGTGACCTGCGCCACACGCCGCAACGCGGCGGCCAGGGTCTGGATACCCGGCGCGTGGATGCCGTCGTCATTGGCCAGAAGAATGTGCATGCCGGGGGGCCGCAAAAAGCGGCTATGGTAGCCAAAAGGCTCGCCAGCGACCCAAGCCGCAATGACCTTGGCGACCGCGCCAGGCCGCCGACCCCGCCGGCCCCACGGCCGCGACGCCGCCAGCAACGCGCCCCGCCAGCCTGCGGCCTACCCTGCAGGCCGCCCGGCGACGCGCTATCGTGCCAGGGTCCCCGAGCGATATCCAGGCCGATGGACCCAGGCGCCAAGCCCGACGACGAGGAGCTGTGGGCCCGTGAGATTGCGGGCATCGAGCCGTTGCCGGACAAGCCGCGTGTCACCCCGCCACCGGCCCCGCTGCGCCATGCGCGGCAGTCCGCCGCCGACGAGGCGCAGGTGATGCCCGATGCGCTGTTCGGCGACATCGACCCGGCCGACTTCGACAGCGGCGACGAGACCGAATTTCGCGCCGGCGGCGTCAATCGCCGCCAGCTGCGCCGGCTGCGCCGCGGCGAGTTCGCGATTCAGGGCAGCGTGGACCTGCACGGCCAGACCCGCATCGAGGCCGCGCAAAGCGTGCGTGCGCTGCTGGCGCGCGCCGAGGTCGAGGGCTGGCGTTGCATCAAGATCATCCACGGCAAGGGCCTGCGCTCGCCGCAGGGGCGGCCGGTGCTCAAGAGCCGGGTGGAGCTGGCCCTGCAGCGCAGCGATTGCGTGCTGGCCTATGCCTCCGCCCCGCCCTGGGCCGGCGGCAGCGGGGCCATCCTGGCGCTGCTGCGGGCGCCGCGCCCCGGCGGGCCCGGCGTGGCCTGAGTCGTCGCCTGAGTCGCGGCCTGAGTCGCGGCCCGAGTCGCCTCCGCCGCCTCAGGCGCGGCCGCTAGCCCGCCTCGGCGCGCAAGGCGGCGTAGTCGGGATCCTTGTCCATCACATGGGCCACGAAGGGGCAGCTCGGGATCACCTGATAGTCGTGCTCGCGGGCCCAATCCAGCGCCGCCTTGACGAACTGCGTGCCGATGCCGCGCCCACCCAACGTGTCGGGCACGCGCGTGCTGGTGAAATCCAGCACCTTGGGCAGCGGCTTGGCGTAGTCGATAACGCAGTGCTCACCCTCGACGGTGGCCACAAATTTCTGATGCGGCTCCTCGTGGCGCAGTTCCAGGCTCATGCAAATACTCCAATGGGCAGTCGATTCGGGAGCCTAGGCCGGTACGCCGCCCGACTCGACCGGGCAGGACCATGCGCACGGCCGGCACCATCCTGGTCGCCGTTTAAGCCGCCAGCAGGCTCAGGCGCAAGCTGCGCCGGTGCGGCTGGTGGCGATGCTCCCAGAGATATACGCCCTGCCAGGTGCCCAGTTCCAGGGCGCCGTCGAGGACCGGCAGGCTCAGGCTGTTGGCCGTCAGCACGCTGCGGATATGCGCCGCCATGTCGTCCGGCCCTTCCGCGCGGTGGCGAAACTGCGCATCGCCGTCGCGCACCAGGCGCGCCATCCAGGCCTCCAGGTCCCGCAGCACGTCCGGGTCGGCGTTCTCGCACAGGATCAGCGAGGCGCTGGTATGACGCAAAAACAGATGCAGCAGCCCCGCGCTGACGCGCTGGGCGGCCACCCAGCGGCGCAAATCGTCCGTCAGCTCGGTGAAGCCGCGACCGGGGGTCTGGTAATGCAACAGATGCTGGGGCATGCGCGCAGCATAGCGGCCCCGCACGCGGCCTGGCCCGGCTCCGATCGTAACGCGGCCATGCGGCGACGCTGCGCTGGCCCTGGGCCGACTCTGTATCGACCCTGGGCCGACCTTGAGCCAACTATGGGCCGACTATGCTCCGACCCTGCAGCGTCTCGGTGCCGCCGCCAGGCCCGCTTCTCGCCCGCTTCCCGCCCGCTTCCCGCCCGCTTCAGGTCGGTCTCAGGCCTCGCCGTCAGCGCAGATCTCGTGCAGGTCGAAGCGGGCCACCGGCATGCCGCCGAGGCGCACCTCGACGGCATCGAAGGGCGCAGTGGCGGCGAAGGACTTGAATGACCAGTTGCGGACCTCGTCGGCCGGCACCAGCGTGAAATCCTCTGGGGCCTCCTGCAAGGCGCCCTCGAGATAGGTCCGCAGCGTCAGCGTGGCATCGGAGTTGTCCAGGCTGCCGTTGCTGCGTCGGAAGAACACGCCCGGCTGGCTGCCCGCGGGGAACACCACGCCCGGCTGGGCCACCGCGCGCAGGGCAATGCCCGTGGGGCCAATGCTGCCGGTCGCCGCGAGCGTGGCGAAGGTTTCGAGATCGGCGTCGGCGGCCTGCTCCGGGGCCTCGGCCGCGCAGGTCGGACAGCTGTCGTTGTGCACCTCCACATGCGAGTCGCCATCGGCAATCGCCTGGCAACGCAGCAGCGCGCGCGCCGCCGCGTCGGCAGCGCGCGCCGATGCGGGCGCGGGCGACGGGGCGATGTCGGCGGCCACCTCGGCGCGCGGCGGCGTGCCCGGCGCCGCGCGGCCCGCCGGATCCTGGCAGGCGCTCAGGCCCAGCAGCGCCGCGAGCGCCAGCGTTGCCAACAGGGGGCCGCCAGGGCGCTGCGCTACGGCGCCCCCTTGCCGCGCAGCCGCCGGCAGGCGCGGCCCCGGGCCGCATTGGCGCGGCCCCGGGTCGCTTAGGCGCGGCGATGTAACGCGCAGGCGCGGCCATGTGACGCGCAGGCGCGGCCCAGGCGCGCTGATGCGCAACACCGCGGCGCTCAGGCGCAACACGGCGGCGCTCAGGCGCATAAGCGGGGCGCGCGGGCGCGGGCGCGCCAGCATCGCGGTCGTACTCATGTTCTCCAGTCCTTCGCGGCCTGTGGC
Organism: uncultured Ectothiorhodospiraceae bacterium; assembly: GCA_937141935.1. Lineage (GTDB taxonomy): Bacteria > Pseudomonadota > Gammaproteobacteria > Nevskiales > Oceanococcaceae > MS8. The sequence continues at coordinate 72,254 of CAKZQS010000033.1, read as the reverse complement.
CGTCTGCTTGGCTCGGCGGTCGGGCCGCCGATGTAGGCCTTATACCCCCGGCCACGGGCCGGGGCAAGCGCTCAGCCCGCAGCCGCGGAAGGCCCGCCCGGCGGCTGCAGCAGCACCACGGCCATGGCCGCCAGGCCCTCGCGGCGGCCGGTGAAGCCCATCGCTTCGGTCGTGGTGGCCTTGATGTTGATCTGCTCGGGGCGGGCCTGCAGCAGCCCGGCCACGCGCGCGCGGATGGCTTCGCGGTGCGGGCCGACGCGGGGCCGCTCGCCGATGACGGTGAGGTCCGCATTGCCCAGCTGCAAGCCCTGCGCGCGCACCAGGGACCACACGTGCTCGGTCAGCGCGGCGCTGTCGGCGCCCGACCATTCGGCCTCGCTGTCGGGAAAGTGCTGGCCGATGTCGCCGGCGCCGATGGCGCCCAGCAGCGCATCGCAGAGCGCGTGCAGCAGTACGTCGCCATCCGAATGCGCGACGAGGCCGGCGCTGTGCGGCAGGCGCACACCGCCCAGCATGATGTGATCGCCCGGCCCGAAACGGTGCACATCGAAACCCTGGCCAATTTTCAGCATGCGGCGAGCTCCTGGGCCAGCAGCGCCTCGGCCAGGCGCCGATCGGCTGGCGTGGTGACCTTGAAATTGGGGTGTTGCGCGGCCACGAGGCGGACCGGCTCGCCGGCCTGCTCCAGCGCCTGGGCCTCGTCGGTGGGCGCCTCGGGCCGCGCCTGGGCGGCCTGCAGCGCGGCGTGCAAGGGCGCATAGCGGGCCGCCTGTGGCGTCTGCGCCTGCCACAGCCCCTCGCGCGATGCGGTGCCGGACACCCGGCCTTGCTCGTCGCCGCGCTTGAGCGTGTCCGCGACCGGCGCCGCGAGGATGGCCGCGCCCTGCGCCGATTCCTCAAGCACCGCCAGCAGCGCCTGCAGATCCTCGATGTGCAGCAGCGGCCGCGCGGCATCGTGCACCAGCACCCAGTCCTGCGGCGCGGCCAGCGGCGCCAGCGCCTGCAGGCCGGCGAGCACCGACGCGGCACGCTCGGCGCCGCCCGTGGCGCGCAGCACGCGGGGGTGGCCGGCGCAGGACTGCTGCGCGTAGAGCTGATCCTGCGCGGCGACACAGACGACGACACGCTCGATACGCGGGCAGGCCAGCAGCCGCGCCAGCGTCCAGTCGAGCATGCTGCGCCCGGCCAGGCGCAGGTACTGCTTGGGCAGCTCGCTGCGCATGCGCCGGCCGTGGCCGGCGGCCGGCACCACGGCCCAAAGCCGCGCGGCAGTCGGGGATGCGTTCACTGCGGAATCAGGTAAAGCGTTTCGTCGGGGCGGATCAGGCCCAGCTCATGCCGGGCCTGGTATTCGATGCTGGGCAGGTCCGCCTCGAGCAGCCGCACCCAGGCCTCGGCCTCGGCATTGGCCCGGGCCTGGGCGGCATTGGCCGCAATGGCGGTGGTGGCCTGCGCCTCCAGCTCGGCCAGCTCGCGCAGGTTGCCCGGCAGCAGCCACAGCCGCGCCTGCAGGTAGATCAGCGCCAGTGCGCCGATGGCCACCCCCAGACGCGGCATGGGCGTGGGCTCCTAGCGCTGCACCGGGAAGGCGGCCAGGCCGGGGTAGCGCGCCCGCGCGCCCAGCGCTTCCTCGATGCGTAGCAACTGGTTGTACTTGGCGATGCGGTCCGAGCGGCACAGCGAGCCGGTCTTGATCTGCGTCGCCGCGGTGGCCACGGCCAGGTCGGCAATCGTCGCGTCCTCGGTTTCGCCACTGCGGTGCGACACCACCGAGGAATAGCCGGCGTCCGCGGCCATGCGGATGGCCTCCAGGGTCTCGGTCAGCGTGCCGATCTGGTTGACCTTGATCAGGATCGAGTTGGCGATGTTCTTGTCGATGCCCTCGCGCAGGATCGCGGGGTTGGTGACGAAGAGATCGTCACCGACCAGCTGCACGCGCTCGCCCAAACGCTGGGTCAGGCCGGCCCAGCCCTCCCAGTCGTCCTCGGCCATGCCGTCCTCGATCGTGATGATCGGGAAGGTGGAGCACAGCTCTGCCAGGTAGTCGGCGAACTCGGCGCTGTTGAACTCGCGCCCTTCGGAGGCCAGGTGGTAGCGGCCGTCACGGTAGAACTCGGAGCTGGCGACATCCAGGCCCAGCAGCACATCCCGGCCCAGCGCGTAGCCGGCCGCCTCGACCGACTCGGCCAGCACCTCGACGGCGGCGGCATTCGACGGCAGGTTGGGCGCAAAGCCGCCCTCGTCGCCCACGGCCGTGGCCAGGCCGCGGCTGGCCAGCAGTTTTTTGAGCGCATGGAAGCACTCGGTACCGACGCGCAGCGCCTCGGAGAAGCTCGGCGCGGCCACCGGCAGCAGCATGAATTCCTGAATGTCGACGTTGTTGTCGGCATGCGCGCCGCCGTTGATGACGTTCATCATCGGCACCGGCATCGTCACCGCATCCTCGCCCCCCAGCGCGGCGTACAGCGGCAGGCCACGGTGCGCGGCCGCGGCCTTGGCCGCCGCCAGCGACACGGCCAGCAGCGCATTGGCGCCCAGCCGCGATTTGTTCTCGCTGCCGTCGAGCTCGATCATCTTACGGTCCAGGCCGGCCTGGTCGGTGCCCTCATGGCCTTGCAGCGCCTGGGCGATTTCGCCGTTTACGTTGGCCACGGCCTTGCGCACGCCCTTGCCCAGGTAGCGATCCGCGTCGCCGTCGCGCAACTCGACAGCCTCGCGCGCGCCCGTCGATGCGCCCGAAGGGACGATGGCGTGACCATGGCTGCCATCCTCCAGCCAGACCTCGGCCTCCACCGTCGGATTGCCCCGCGAGTCCAAAACCTCGCGCCCGTGAATCGTCTTGATCTTGCTCAAGGTTCGAATGCCTTCCTTACATCAATCGTGAGTGTTGCTGGGATCGGCCTACGCTCGGTAGCGAACACCGGAATGAACCACAGATTGCGCAGATTTCTCAGATTGTGCTGCGCCCGACCCCTGCGCCGTACGATGCGTCTGGGCCGAAGCAGCACAGCAGGGCTCTGGAAGCGCCGCCCCATGGTCTCCGTCGATGCGACGCAATCTGTGCAATCTGTGCAATCGGTGGTTGACTGACTGCGAACCCATCGCGCCGCCCCATCAGAGCAGCGTCTCCGCCAGCGGCTGCGACTTCACGGTGCGGTCGAGCGCCACCAGCGATTCGAGCAGCGGGCGGATGTGCGCCAGGGGCCAGGAATTGGGCCCGTCGCACAGCGCCTTGTCGGGGTCGGGGTGGGTTTCCATGAACAGCCCGGCCACGCCGGCGCCCACCGCGGCGCGCGACAGCACCGGGATGAACTCGCGCTGGCCGCCGCTGGCGGTGCCCTGCCCGCCCGGCAGCTGCACCGAGTGCGTGCAGTCGAACACCACCGGGCAGCCGGTCTCGCGCATGGCGGCCAGGCCGCGCATGTCGCAGACCAGGTTGTTATAGCCAAAGGAAAAGCCGCGCTCGCACAGGAACAGCGGCGTGTCCGGCGCCACCTCGCGCATCTTGGCGACCACGTTGCCCATTTCCCAGGGCGACATGAACTGGCCCTTCTTCACGTTCACCGGCTTGCCGGCACGCGCCACGCGCTGCATGAAGTTGGTCTGCCGGCACAGGAAGGCCGGCGTCTGGATCACGTCGACGACGGCCGCGACCTCCTCGATGGGCGTGTCCTCGTGCACATCGGTCACGACCGGCACGCCGATCTGCGCGCGCACGGCCTCCAGCATCTTCAGGCCCTCGTCCATGCCCGGCCCGCGGTAGCTGCGGTGCGAGCTGCGATTGGCCTTGTCGAAGCTGCCCTTGAACACATAGGCGATGCCCAGTTCGTCGGCGATCTCCTTGACCGTGCCGGCGACCTCCAGGCACATGTCCAGGGCTTCCAGGGTGTCCGGCCCGGCCAGCAGGAACAGCGGGTGCTGCAGGCCCACGGGCTTGCCGGCCAGCGTGATGGTGCTCATGCCGAGGCGGCCTCCGTGCTGCTGCCGGCGCCGGCGCGGGCCCGCGCGGCCTCGATGAAGCCGCGGAACAGCGGGTGGCCATCACGCGGCGTCGAGGTGAATTCCGGGTGGAACTGGCAGGCCACAAACCAGGGGTGGTCGGGCAGCTCGATGATCTCCACCAGCTCGTCCTCCGGCTCCTCGCCGGCGAAGCGCATGCCGGCCTCGGCCAGCGGCTGGCGGTAGTGGTTGTTGAACTCGTAGCGGTGGCGGTGGCGCTCGACGATGTAGTCGGAGCCGTACATCGTGCGGGCGCGCGAATCCGCGCTCAGGTTGCAGCGCTGTGCGCCCAGGCGCATCGTGCCGCCCTTGCGCGAGGTATCCGCGGCGCGCAGGCCGCCCTCCTCGTGCCACTGGGTGATCAGCCCGATGATCGGGTGCGGCGTGTCCGGGGCGAACTCGGAGGAATGCGCGCCCTCCAGGCCGGCCACGTTGCGGGCGAATTCGACGGCGGCCACCTGCATGCCCAGGCAGATGCCCAGGTAGGGAATGCCATGCTCGCGGGCGTGGCGTACGGCGGAAATCTTGCCCTCGATGCCGCGCTCGCCAAAGCCGCCCGGCACCAGCACCGCATCGACCTTCTGCAAGGGCCCCAGGCCCTGGCGCTCCAGCTGCTCGGAGTCCACATACTCGATGTTGACCCGGGTGTTGGTGTGAATGCCGGCGTGGTACAGCGCCTCGTTGACCGACTTGTAGGCGTCGGCGAGGTCGACGTACTTGCCCACCATCGCCACGGTCACCTCGGCGTCCTGGCGGGTCGGCGCCTCGATCACGTGCGCCCATTCCGACAGGTCGGCCGCCGGCGCCTGGATGCCGAAGTGCGACACCACCAGCTCGTCCAGCCCCTGGGCGTGGAAGTGCGTGGGGATGGTGTAGATGTCGCCCACGTCCTGGGCGCTGATCACCGCGCGGTCCGGCACGTTGCAGAACAGGCCGATCTTGCGCCGCTCGTTGGGCGGCAGCGGGCGGTCGGAGCGGCAGACCAGGATGTCCGGCTGGATGCCGATACCGCGCAGCTCCTTGACCGAGTGCTGCGTGGGCTTGGTCTTGATCTCGCCGGATGAGGGGATGTAGGGCACCAGCGTCAGGTGCATGTACAGCGCGCGTTCGCGGCCCAGTTCGACGCCAAGCTGGCGGATCGACTCCAGGAAGGGCAACGACTCGATGTCACCGACGGTGCCGCCGATCTCCACCATGCAGATGTCGGCGCCTTCGCCGCCCTGCACGATGCAGCGCTTGATCTCGTCGGTGATGTGCGGGATGACCTGCACGGTGCCGCCGAGGTAATCGCCGCGGCGCTCCTTCTCCAGCACCGCCGAATAGATCTGGCCGGTGGTGAAGTTGGAATGGCGCGAGGTCTTGCTGCGCAGGAAGCGCTCGTAGTGGCCCAGGTCCAGGTCGGTTTCGGCGCCGTCCTGGGTGACGTAGACCTCGCCGTGCTGGAAGGGGCTCATCGTGCCCGCATCGACGTTCAGGTAGGGGTCGAGCTTGATCATCGCGACCTTCAGGTCGCGCGACTCCAGCAGCGCCGCCAGCGAGGCCGCGGCAATCCCCTTGCCGAGTGAAGAGACCACTCCTCCCGTGACAAAAACGTATCGTGTTGGTGCGACGGGCTCCACGGCATCTCAATCTCGGGGTTTGGCGAATTCTAGCGGAATGGCTGCCTTCGGGCCTGCTCCACCCACGGCTGGGCCCAGGGCGGGGGCGCCTGCCAACGCAGTGCTGGCGGGCTTTGCAGGCCATCGGCCGGCCACTCGGCCACCGCCAGCACGCGCCCCGCGCAGCGCAGCTGCGGCCAGTGGCTGCGCAGCCAGGGCGGCACCTGGCGGCGGGCAAACTCGGCCTTGAGCCGCAGCCCGGGGCGGTCCGCACGGGGCAGGCTGCCCTGTGTCGGCCCGGCCTCCAGCCGGCTCCCCGCGGGCAGCGTGGCCGCGAGCGCCGGGTCGAGCCAGATGTGGCCGCCTGAGGGCCAGGCCCCGGCCCGCGCCGGGCCGGCCGGCGGTGGCGCCGGCAGCGGCGGCACAACGAACAGCCATTGCGCGTGCCGGCGCAGGCTCCAGCCCTGCCAGCTGAGCTGGGGCTGGGCATCCGCGGGCGCGGCGCCCAGCGCGCTGCGCAGACCCGCAAGCACGCGCGCCGGCGCCGGCGGCGCGCCGGCCCGGGCAATCAGCCGGCGCAGCGCCGGCTGCAGCAGGGCCTCGGGCCAGCCCAGCAGGGGCGCCAGCCGCCAGCTTTGCGGCCAGGGCCCGGCGGCGGCGGGCAGCAAGGCATCCAGCGCCGCCTCCAGCCCGGCCTGCACCTCGCCCTGCTGGCGGGCCACCGCGGCCAGCGCGGCATCGATATCGCCCTGCCAGGCGCGCAGCGCCGGGCCCACTTGCAGGCGCAGCGCATTGCGCTTGTGCCGTGGGTCGGCATTGCTCTCGTCGTCGACATAGGGCAGCCCGGCGGCGTGTGCGACGGCGCGCAGCGCCGGCGCCGGCGTGTCCAGCGCCGGCCGCGCCAGCCAGCCGCGGGCGAAGGGCCGCAGCGGCGGCATGCCGGCCAGCCCGGCCGGGCCGCTGCGTCGCGCGGCGGCCAGCAGGAAGGTTTCGGCCTGGTCGCTCTGATGCTGCGCGCACAGCAGCACCTCGCCCGGCCGCAGCAGCGCGCCCAGCGCCGCATACCGGGCCTCACGGGCGCGCGCCTCGAGATTGCCCGCCGTGGCGTCGAGCCTGAGTCGACGCGTGGTCAGCCGTAGCCCGCAGCGCGCCGCGATGGCCGCCGCCGCCTGCGCCAGCGGTGCCGCCTGCGGCCCCAGGCCATGATCGATGTGCGCGCAGCGCAGGCCGGGCAGTTCGCGCAGCAACCAGGCCAGCGCGGCGGAATCGGCGCCGCCCGACAGGGCCAGCAGGTAGGCGCTCGCGCGCGGCAGGCGGGCGCGCAGCTCGGCAGCGAGCGTTGCGGCCGAAGGCGCTTGACCGGCGGCTGGGCCGACGTCGGCAACGGCGTCGGAGTGTGGGGCGGCGGCTGCGCCCTCAGCTGGACTCGGCATAGTCGCCGATGGCCAGCAGGCGCTCGCGCCGCCGGTTCAGCAGTTCGCCACGGGGCATCTCCAGCAGGCGCGCCAAGGCCGCCTGCAGGCTGCGCTTGAGCGTGGCCGCCATGGCCTTGGGGTCGCGATGGGCGCCGCCCGGGGGCTCGGGCACGATCTCGTCGATCAGCCCGTGCTTGTGCAGCGCCGGCGCCGCCATACCCATGGCCGCGGCGGCCTCCTCGGCGTGCTTGGCGTCCTTCCACAGAATCGACGCACAGCCCTCCGGCGAGATCACCGAATAGACGCTGTACTGCAGCATGGCGAGGTGGTCGCCCACGCCGATCGCCAAGGCGCCGCCGGAGCCGCCCTCGCCGATGACGGTGCAGATCACCGGCGTGCGCAGGCGCGACAGCTCCAGCAGGTTGCGGGCGATGGCCTCGCTCTGGTTGCGTTCCTCGGCGCCGATGCCCGGGTAGGCGCCGGGCGTGTCGATGAAGGTGATGATCGGCAGGCAGAACTTCTCGGCCATCTTGGCCAGGCGCAGCGCCTTGCGATAACCCTCGGGCCGCGGCATGCCGAAGTTGCGCGCCACCTTCTCCTTGGTATCGCGCCCCTTCTGGTGACCGATGACCATGACCGGCCGCCCTTCGAAGCGGGCCAGCCCGCCAATCAGCGCGCGGTCGTCGCGGTAATGGCGGTCGCCGCGCAGCTCGGTGAAGTCCTCGAACAGCGCCTCGATGTAATCGAGCATGTAGGGGCGCAGCGGATGCCGGGCCACCTGGGTGATCTGCCAAGCCGACAGGTCGGCATAGATCTCCTCGGTGAGCTGCTCCACGCGGCGCTCGAGCCGGGCGATTTCCTCGGACAGGTTGACCACGCTGCCGTCGGCCACCTGTCGCAGCTGCTCGATCTTGCCCTCGAGCTCGACGATCGGCTGTTCAAAATCCAGGTACTTCAGGTTCACGCGGCGGCCTCGACGCTGTCGCTGTTCCACTCCGGCCGCCGGTACAGCGACCGCAGCGATTGTACGTCAGGGTGCGTGGCCAGGGCCTCGAGCAGCTCGGTGCTCAGCCGCACGCGCCAGGCCGAGGGCAACAGCACCTCGCCGCGCACGCCCTCGCCCAGCGCATCGACGGTCACGGTCACGCCGCTGTCGCTGCGGTGCGGTGCCAGCAGCCGCAGCAGGGCCGGCACGTCCAGCGTGTCGCCCACGCGCAGGCGCAGCCCGATGGCGTGCTCATCGCGCAGCGCGCGCAGATCCAGGATGGTCTGCGGCGTCAGTCGGTAGCTGTCGTCATAGCTGTCCAGGCTGAGCCGGCCGTGGATCAGCAGCGGCTGCTCGCGCAGCAACAGGTGGCGAAAGCGCGCCAGCGCCTCGTCGAAGAAGGCCATGTTCAGCTGGCCGGTGCCATCGTCGAGGGTGGCGAAGCCGCGCCGGTCGTCGAGGATGCGCAAATCGGTCAGCACGCCCGCGGCCACGACCTCGCGCCCGCGCGAGCGCCGGCCGCGCTCCATCGTGGGCGCGCCGTTGTCGATCATGCCGCCGATGCTGTTCGAGGCCAGCGGACCGAACTCGGCACGCCAGGGGTCCATGGGGTGCACGGTCAGGTACAGGCCCAGGCCCTCCTGCTCCATGCGCAGGATCTCGGCCGGGCTCATCGGCGTGGCGCTGGCCAGCCCGGGGGCCTGCGCGGCCGGCTCCTCGCTGGCGCCACCAAAGATGTCGATCTGGCCGTGTTCGCGCTGCTGCTGCTGCTGCTCCGCCCAGCCGGTGGCCAGGTCCAGCGAGGCCAGCACGGCCTTGCGATTGGGGTGCAGCGCGTCGAAGGCGCCGGCCTTGGCCAGCGCCTCCAGCACCCGCTTGTTCAGCTTGCGCGCATCGCAGCGGTTGACCAGATCGAAGAGGTCGGCGTAGGCCCCGCCGCGTTCGCGCTCGCCGATGATCTCCTCGACCACGCCGCGGCCCACGCCTTTGAGCGCCCCCAGGCCATAGCGGATGGTCAGCGGCTCCGGCACGGTGAAGCTCAGCGCCGAGGCATTGATGCAGGGCGGCAGCAGCGTCAGGCCCCAGTCCTTGCAGTCGGCGATCAGCGGGACCAGCTTGTCGGTGTTGTCGAGGTCGGCGCCCAGCGTCGCGCACAGGAACTCGGCCGGGTAATGCGCCTTGAGCCAGGCCGTCTGGTAGGCCACATAGGCATAGGCGGCGCTGTGCGACTTATTGAAGCCGTAGCCGGCGAACTTCTCGATCAGATCGAAGATGTCGCCGGCCAGCTTGCCGTCGACGCCATTGGCCTGCGCGCCCTCGACGAACTTGTCGCGCTCGGCGGCCATGACCTCGGCCTTCTTCTTGCCCATCGCGCGGCGCAGCAGGTCGGCGCCGCCCAGCGTGTAGCCGGACAGCACCTGGGCGATCTGCATCACCTGCTCCTGGTACAGGATCACGCCGTAGGTGGGCTTGAGGATCTGCTCCAGCGAGGGGTGCGGATAGGAAATCTCGGCCTCGCCGTGCTTGCGCTTGACGAAGTCCTCGACCATGCCGCTCTGCAGCGGCCCGGGGCGGAACAGCGCCAGCAGCGAGATGATGTCCTCGAAGTTGTCCGGCTTCAGGTCGCGCACCAGCCGGCGCATGCCGGCCGATTCGATCTGGAAGCAGGCCGTGACCCGGCCCGAGCAGAGCAGCTCGTAGACCTTGGGGTCGTCGACCGCCAGCTTGCGGATGTCGACCTCCTCCAGGCCTTCGGCGCGGCGCCGGATGTTGACCAGCTGCGCGGCGCGGTCGACGACGGTTAGCGTCTTCAGGCCCAGGAAGTCGAACTTGACCAGGCCGACAGCCTCGACATCGTCCTTGTCGAACTGGGTGACCGGGTGGCCTTCGGGGTCGACGTAGAGCGGGCTGAATTCGGTCAGCGGCCCGGGCGCGATGACCACCCCGCCCGCGTGCTTGCCGGCGTTGCGCGCCAGGCCCTCGAGCTTGAGCGCGGTGTCGATCAGCTCGGTGACCTCCTCCTCGTTCTCATAGCGGGCCTTGAGCTCGGCCGACTCCACCAGCGCCTCGGACAGGCTGATGCCCAGCGTCAGCGGGATCAGCCGGGCGATGCCGTCGACATAGCCATAGCCGTGGCCGAGCACGCGGCCGGTGTCGCGCACCACCGCCTTGGCCGCCATCGAGCCATAGGTGATGATCTGGCTGACCTGGTCGCGGCCGTATTGCTGCGCCACATAATCGATGACGCGGTCGCGGCCCTCGATGCAGAAATCGACGTCGAAGTCGGGCATCGACACCCGTTCGGGGTTCAAAAAGCGCTCGAACAGCAGCTCGAACTGCAAGGGGTCAAGGTCGGTGATGCCGAGCACCCAAGCCACCAGTGAACCCGCGCCGGAGCCACGGCCCGGCCCCACCGGCACGCCGTTCTCACGCGACCAGCGGATGAAGTCGGCCACGATCAAAAAGTAGCCGGGAAAGCCCATCTGGTTGATGACGCCGAGCTCGCGCTCCAGCCGCGCCTCGTAGTCGGCGCGATCGGCGTGGAGCACGCCGTCGGCCAGGCGGGCGGCCAGCCCCTCGCGCGACAGCGTGACCAGATAGTCGGCGGCCGGCTCGCCCGAGGGCGTGGGGAAATCCGGCAGCACGTTCTTGCCGAACTCCAGCTCCAGATTGCAGCGCTGGGCGAACACCAGCGTGTTGCTGGCCGCCTCCGGCAGGTCGGCGTACAGCGCCGCCATCGCCTCGGCGCTCTTGAGGTATTGCTCGGGGCTGTGCCGCCGCGGGCGCTGCGGGTCGTCCAGCCGCTCGCCCTCGTAGATGCATACCCGCGCCTCATGGGCGGCAAAGTCTTCCGCCTCCAGGAACACGACGCCATTGCAGGCCAGCAGCGGCAGCTCGGCGGCCAGCGCCGCCTCGACCGCGCCCGCGATGATGGTTTCGTCCTGCGGCCGGCCCAGGCGTTCGATGCCCAGCCACAGCCGCCCGGCGAACAGCGCCTGCAGCGGCGCCAGCAGTGCGGCGAAGCGCTCGCCATCGGCGGCGGCCAGCGCCTTGCCGGCCGCGTCCTCGGCGCACAGCAGCACACATTCCAGCTCGGCATGGTCCTGCTGCAACCAGGCGGGCTGGATCTGCGGCTCTTCGGCCTCGCGGCCCTCCAGGTGCAGCCGGGTCAGCAGCCGCGACAGGCTGCCGTAGCCCTCGCGGTTGCGGCAGTACAGCAGCAGCCGCAACTGCGCGCCGTCCTCCAGCCGCAACCGCAGCTCGCTGCCGATCAGCGGCTTGACGCCGGCGGCCAGCGCCGAGCGATAGAACTTGACCAGCGCGAAGACATTGTCGACGTCGGCCAGCCCCACGGCCCATTGGCCGCGCTCGCGCACCGCCGCCAGCAGCGGCTTGATGCGCACCATGCTGTCGCGCAGCGAGTATTCGCTGTGCACCCGCAGGTGGACGAAACTCATAGCGCCAGCACCCGCTGCGCCACCGGCGCGAAGCTGCGCCGGTGCTCCGGGCAAGGCCCGTGCTCGGCCAAGGCCTGCAGGTGCTGCGGCGTGGGATAGCCCTTGTGCCGGGCAAAGCCATAGGCCGGGTAACGTGCGTCCAGCTCGCACAACATCGCGTCGCGGGCCGTCTTGGCCAGGATCGAGGCGGCAGAAATCTCGGCGATGCAGCCATCGCCGCCCACGATGGCCCGCGCCGGCACGCGCAGCGTCGGCGTGAAGCGGCCGTCCACCAGCACCTCGCTGGGCTCCAGCCCCAGGCCTTCGAGCGCCCGGGACATCGCCAGCAGCGTGGCGTGGTGGATATTCAGGGCGTCGATCTCGGCCGGCGCCGCCAGCCCCAGCGCGCAGGCGCGGGCCTGCTGCTGGATCTGCGCCGCCAGCGCCTCGCGCCGCGCCGGGCTGAGCCGCTTGGAGTCATCCAGGCCGGGGATCGGCGCATCCAGCACCACCGCGGCGGCCACGACGGGGCCGGCCAGAGGGCCGCGACCCGCCTCGTCTACGCCGGCGCGCATAGGTCCAGCACCGCCTGCGCCGCCTGCGCGTCGGTGTCCTGGTGCAGCGTCGCGGCGATCCTCGCGAAGGCCTCGCGCTGGGCTGCCCGCGCGCCGGGGTTGTCCAGCAGCAAGGTGGCGGCCCGCGCCAGCGCGGCCGGCTCGGCCTGCTCCTGCAAAAACTCCGGAACCAGGGCCCGGCCGGCCAGGATGTTGGGCAGCGACACATGCCGGCTATGCAGCATCCCGACGTCCCGCAGCAGCCAGTTGGTGAAGGCACCGGCGCGATAGGTCACCCCCATGGGCGTGCCGGCGAGCAGCGTTTCCAGCGTCGCCGTGCCCGAGGTCACCAGCGCGACGTCGGCGGCGCGCAGCACGGTGCGCATCTGCCCCTGGACGATCTGCACCGGCAGCTGCGGCGCTTGCGCCATCAGCAGCGCCTCGAGCTGCGTGCGCCGGCGCGCGTCGGCGGCCGACAGCACAATCCGCCGTCGCGGGTCGGCGGCATGCAGGCGCTGCGCGGCGGCCAGCAGCAGCGGCGCGACGCGGGCGACCTCGCCGGCACGGCTGCCGGGCACAAGCGCCACATAGGGCCCAGTGCCGTCCAGCCCGAGCGCGGCCCGTGCCTGCGCCGGCGTGGGCTGCTGCGCCATGGCCGCGGCGAAGGGGTGGCCCACGTACACGGCCCGCAGCGGCAGGCCGGCGTAGCACTCGGGCTCGAAGGGGTACAGGCAGAGCAGCGTGTCGACGCAGCGGGCGATCTTGTGCACCCGGCCCGGCCGCCAGGCCCAGACCGTGGGGCTGACATAGTGCGCCGTGGGCACGCCCTCGGCGCGCAGGCGCCGGGCCAGCCCGAGGTTGAAATCGGGCGCATCGACGCCGATGAAGACATCGGGCGGCCGCGCACGCCAATGCGCCAGCAGGCGCCCGCGCAGCTGCCACAGCCGGCGCAGCTCGGGCAGCACTTCGGCCAGGCCCATCACCGCCAGTTCTTCGGATTCGGCCAGGACCTCGCAACCTTCGGCCTGCAGCGCCGGCCCGGCCACGGCCTCGACCTCCAGGCCCGGCAGCCGCGCGCGCAGCGCCCGGACGAGGCCAGCGGCGAGCTGGTCGCCAGAGGACTCGCCGGCCACGATGGCCAGCCGCCGCGGCCGTGTAGGCCCGCGCCCCGGGCCGCCGTGGGTGCCCGTCGATGCCTGCCCTGCCCCGCCCATCGGCCTAGCGCAGGATCGAGCGTTTGGAGTCGCCCAAAAAGTCGACCAGGCGGCCGATGTCGTGCTCGGCGTCGCCCTCGGACTGCATCACCCGCAGGCGCTCCAGCGCCTCCTCCAGCGGCAGGTCCTGGCGATAGAGCACGCGGAAGGCCTCGCGGATGCGGCGGATGCGCTCGCTGCTGAAGCCCTTGCGCTCCAGGCCCACCTTGTTGATGCCGCGCGGCCGCTGCGGGTAGTCCGAGACCATCACATAGGGCGGCACATCGCGCACCACGGCGCCGCCGTGGCCCAGGTAGGCATAGGAGCCGATCCGGCAGAACTGGTGCACGGCGGTAAAGCCGCCGCAGATCGCATGGTCGTCGATGCGCACATGGCCGGCCAGCGTGGTGTTGTTGGCCAGCACGGTGTCGTTGCCCACATCGCAGTCATGCGCGATGTGCACGTAGGCCATGATGAAGTTGCGGCTGCCGACCCGGGTCAGGCTGTGCTCCTTGGGCGTGCCGCGGTTGAAGGTGACGAACTCGAAGATGGTGTTGTCATCACCGATCTCCAGCCGCACGTCTTCGCCCTTCCAGGTCAGGTCCTGGGGGTCCCCACCGAGCGAGGCGAAGGGGTGAATCGTGTTGTTGCGGCCCACACGACAGGGGCCGCGCAGCACCACATTGCTGACCAGGCGCGTGCCGCTGCCGACCTCGACGCCGGCGCCGACATGGCAGAAGGGGCCGACCTCGACGTCGCCGCCCAGTTCGGCGGCCGGGTCCACATAGGCCTGCGGGTGGATTCGGTTCTCGCTCACTTGCGCATGGCCTCGATCTGCTGCGAGGCGCACATCATCTGCGCATTGCAGACCAGCTGGCCCTCGACCTCGGCCGTGGCGTCAAACTTCCAGATGTCGCGCTTGCGCTTGACCAGCGTGGAAGTCAGCCGCAGCTGGTCGCCGGGGACCACCTGGCGGCGAAAGCGCGCGTTGTCGATGCCGGCAAAGACCATGATCGTGCCCTGCTCGGGGCCGGTCTCGTTGGTGACCGAGGCCAGTAGGCCGGCCGCCTGCGCCATGGCTTCGAGGATCAGCACGCCCGGCATGACCGGCCGGCCCGGGAAGTGGCCCGGGAAGAAGGGCTCGTTGACCGAGACATTCTTCAGGGCCACCACGCGCTCACCCACGCGGCATTCGAGCACACGATCGATCAGCAAAAAGGGATAGCGGTGCGGCAGCAGGCGCGCGATGGCATCCAGATCGACGGCAACCTCAGTGTCCACGGCGCAGAGCTTTCTCCAGGGTCTTCAGACGGGGCTCCAGCCGCCGCAGCAGCACGATGAGCCGACGGAAAGCCGGTGCGGGCAGCAGCGGGCTGCCGCTGCCGTACTGGCCCGCTTCGGCGATCGACTGGTAGACCACCGAACCGCCGTTGAGTATGACACGGTCGGCGATGCGCAAATGCCCGGAAATGCCGGCCTGGCCGCCGACCATGCAGCCGGCGCCAATGTGCGTGGACCCGGCGATGCCCACCTGCGCCGCCAACGCGGTTTGCGCGCCGATGTGCACGTTGTGGGCGATCTGGCACTGGTTGTCGATGCGCACGTTGTCGCCGATCACCGTATCGCCCAGCGCGCCGCAATCGATGGTGGTATTGGCGCCGATCTCGACGTCGTCGCCGATGCGCACGCTGCCCAGCTGCGGGATCTCGCGCCACATCTGCCCGTCGTGATGATTGCCAAAGCCGCGGCTGCCGATGATGGCGCCGGGCAGGATCAGCACGCGGGCGCCGATCTGGCAGCGCGGCGCGATGACGACGCGCGCACCGACCCGGGCCTGCGCGCCCAGGCGCACGTCGGCGCCGATGACGCAGCCGGCGTCCAGGCTGCTGCCCTCGCCGACCTGCGCGGCGGCGCCGACCACCACGCCAGGCCCAATGCGCACATCCGCGCCCAGTTCGGCGCTGGGGTCGATCACGGCGCTGGGGTGTACCCCCGGTGGCGGGCGGTCATCCGGCGCGAAGCGTGCCGCGATGGCGGCAAACACCGCCTGCGGCGCCTCGACGGCGACGGCGCCGGGCACGCCGGCCGGGTCCAGCCCCGGCGCCAGCAGCACCGCACCGGCCGCGCTGGCCCGCGCCTGCTCCAGGTAGTCGGCACTGCCGCACCAGGCCAGCGCGCCGGGCTGGCCGGGCGCCAGCGCGCAGACGCCCGCGATGTCGACCGCGGGCACCGCGCCCTGCGGCGCGGCGCCGACGGCCTCAAGCAAGGCGCCCAGTTGCATCGTGGCTTAGCGCTTGCGGCGCAGGCGCTCGAGCACCGTGTCGGTGATGTCGGCCTTCTCGCGGGCGTAGACCGGGTCCTGCAGCACCATGTCGTACTGGCCCTCGAGGGCCACGGCCTCGATGACCTCCTGGAACTGCTGCATCAGCCGCTGGGTCAGCTCGCGCTCGCGGATGGCGACGTCTTCCTTGAGCTTGCGCTCGGAGTAGGAGATGTCGATCCGGCGGGTGTTCAGCTCCTTCTCACGCGCGGCACGCTCGGTGCCGGACATGATCTCGGCGTCCTTCTTGAACTTGGCCATGTCCTCGGCCAGCGCCCGGGCCTCCTTCTCCAGCGCGTCGGCGCGCGACTGGAACTCCTTCTTCATCGCCTCGCCGGCCTCGGCGTATTGCGGCGACTCGGTCAGCAGGCGTTGCGAGCTGATCACGGCCACCCGGGACTGCGCCAGGGCCAGCGTCGTCATCAGCGACAGCATCAGGGTCAGAATCAGTTTGCGCATCGTCTCGCTCATCAGGTCAGTCTCTAAAATCCGGTACCGAAGTTGATCTGGAAGCGGTCCTCGCGATCATTGGGCTGGCTGTCCAGAGGCTGTGCATAGGACAGCTCCAGCAGGCCCAGGAAGGGCGTGAACCACTCGAAGGCGACGCCGACCGAGGAGCGCAGCTCGCCCGTGTCGAAGTCGCGCGGCTGGGCGAAGACCTGGCCAACGTCGTAGAACAACGCCAGCCGGGTCGTCTTGTTGTCGGACTCCAGCGGCGTCGGCAGGATCAGGTTGGCCTGCAGCGCCGTGCGCAGCGTGCCCCCGAAGGCGAAACCGTTGGAGTCGCGCGGGCCCAGCGACCCCGCGCGGAAGCCGCGCACCGAACCGGTGCCGCCGACAAAGAAGTTCTCATAGGGCGGCACCACATCGGTGTCGCCATAGCCCTCGACCAGGCCGATCGAGGTGTTCAGCTCGGCGAAGACCGGGCCGAAGATCGGCGTGTACTGCTGCCAGGTATAGGCGGCCTTGTAGTACTCGATGTCGCTGCCCGGCACCACGAAGTCCAGGTTCAAGCGGTGCAGCGCGCCGCGGGTGGCGAAGAAGGTGCGGTTGCGGGTGTCGCGCGAGAAGCCGGTGCGCGCCTCGACGGTGGTGAAGCGGCTGCCGTTCTGGGCCACGAAGTCCAGCACCTCGTCCGCCGTCGTCGTGGCGAAGGTGGTGATGGCGATCTCCTCGATGCCCAGGCCTGCCCGCAGGCTGCTGTACTCGGAGATCGGCAGGCCATAGGTCAGCGAGCCGGCCAGCGTGTTCGAGTCAAAGCCCGAGGAGAAGCGGATCACGCCCTCGGACTTGCGGTAGGAGGCGGCGATGGTGCGGCTGATGCCGTCCGGCGTGGCGTAGGGATCCGTCCAGCTGACGCTGACCGTGTCGGAGATCTGATTGTTCTCCAGCTGCAGGGCCAGGCGGTTGCCGGTGCCCAGGAAGTTGGTGTGGGTCAGGCTGCCGTTGATCAAAAAGCCCTGCGAGCCCGAGTAACCCACGCCGAACTGCACGCTGCCCGGCGCGCGCTCCTCGACGTTGAAGCTGACGTCCACGAGGTCATCGCTGCCCGGGACCGGCTCGGTCGAGACCTCGGCCTGCTGGATGAAGGGCAGCCGCGCCAGGCGGGTGCGCGAGCGCTCGACCAGCGCCTGCGAATAGACCGAACCCTCGAACTGGCGCATCTCGCGGCGCAGCGTTTCGTCGTTGGTGCGCAGGTGGCCGGAGAAGGTGATACGGCGCACATAGGTGCGCGGGCCGGGGTTGACGATGAAGTTCAGGATCACCTCGTCGTCGCTGCCCTCGACCGGCTCCGGCAGCGGCTCGACCTCGGCAAAGGCATAGCCGATATTGCTGTAGGTCGCCGTCATGCGCTCGGCGGCCTCGGTGGCCTTTTTCAGCGAGAAGACCTCGCCTTCGCTGATCGGCGCCAGGCGTCGCAGCGAGGCCTCTTCGACCACCAGATCGCCGGCGAAGCGCACTTCGGACACCCGGTAGACCTCACCCTCGTCGACATTGATCGTGACGTAGATGTCCTGGCGGTCGGGGGTCAGCGCGACCTGCACCGATTCGATGTCGGCGCGCAGGTAGCCGCGATCCTTGTAATAGGAGTTCAGCCCCTCCAGGTCGCCCAGCAGCTTCTGCTTGGAATACTTGTCCGAGGACTGGAAGAAGCGATAGGCCTTCGAAGCCTGCATTTCGAAGGCGTCGAGCAGCGTGGCGTCGTCGAAGGCCTCGTTGCCGACGATGTTGATGTCGCGGATGCGCGCCTGGCGCCCCTCCTCGACCTCGATCTTCAGCGTCACCCGGTTATTGGGCTCGACGGTCACCGAAGACTCGACCGCCACCGAGTAATAGCCATTGGCGAAGTACTGGTTGCGCACTTCCTGCTCGACCTGGTCCAGCAGCAGCGGGCGGAAGACCTCGCCCTCGACCAGGCCAGCCTGGCGCAGCGCCTCGTCGAATTCGTCGCCGCTGACCTTCTCGTTGCCCTCGATCGCGAAGCTGGCGATCAGCGGCCGCTCCTCGACCTCGACAATCAGCGTGCCGCCGTCGCGGCGCAGCACGACGTTGTCGAAGAGCCCGGTGCGGTACAGCGCCCGGATCGCCTGGCGCGAGGTGGCGGCATTCAGCTCATCGCCCGGCGTCAGCGGCAGATAGGAATAAATCGTCGACTCGTCCAGCCGCACCAGGCCCTCGGCACGGATGTCCTCGATGCGGAAGGCGTCCAGCGCCAGCACCGCCGTGCTCATCAGGGCCGTACAGGCCCACGTGACCAGCCGCAGCGCATTCCCCCGCCGCACCTTGTGCGATGTCATCACTCGTTTGTCGTCCTGGCGTTTGGGACTGCCGGGCGCCTCACGGCACTAGCCCAGCAGTCGATTCAGATCATTGAACAGCGCAACACTCATCAGGCCGAGCAACAACGCCAAGCCCACACTCTGGCCCAGGTGCTGGACCTTGTCCGGGAGTGGCGAGCCGCGCAGGGCCTCGATGCCGTAATACAGGAGATGTCCCCCGTCGAGTACCGGAACCGGCAGCAGGTTCAGCACCCCCAGGCTGACGCTGATCAGCGCCAGAAAGCCCAGGAAAGTCACCAGCCCCGCCGCGGCGGAGACCCCGGCGAACTGCGCGATCGACAGCGGCCCGGACAGGTTGCTGACCGACACCTCACCGACCACCATCCGGCCGAGCATCTTCAGCGTCAGCCAGGACATCTGCAGCGTCTGCTGCGCCCCGGCGACAAGACTCTCGACCGGCCCGAGCCGGTACTCAAACGCGAAATCCTGCCACAGTTCCGGCTGCGCGGCCACGCCGGCGCCCAGGCGACCAACCGGGCCGCCCTCGCCCGGCACGCTATCCAGCGCAACCGGCAGGCTCAGGCTTTGCCCCGCGCGCTCCACGGTCAGAATCACGGTCGAACCCGGGGCGCCACGGATCTCTTCGACCAGGGCCTGCCAGCTGGCCACCGGGCGGTCGTCGAAGCGGCGCACGGTGTCGCCGCTTTGCAGCCCGGCGCGGGCCGCCGGGGCGTCGGCAACGATCTGGCCCAGCCGCGGCGCCAGTTGCACCTGTGGCGGCACCAGACCCAGGCCGGCGTAGAACTCGACCGGCTCGCGCGAGAGACGACTGATGTCGAGCACATAGCGCTGCGCATCCAGCCCATCGCCCACCGTCAGCGGCAGCCGCTGCGCGCCCAGCGAGGCGTCGATCAGCGCCAGCCGCAGCTCGTCCCAGCTGCGCACCCGCTCGCCGGCCACGGCCTGCACCTGCTGCCCTTCGCGCAGGCCGGCCTGCGCCGCCGGCGATTCGGCGGCCACGGGCCCGAGCACCGGCCGCAGCGCCGGCTGGCCAATCATGTATACGGCGGCGTAGAGCACGATGGCCAGCAGGAAGTTGGCGAGCGGCCCCGCCGCCACGATGGCGATGCGGCGCCCCACCGGCTGGCGGTTGAAGGCCTCGCCCTGTTGCTCGGGCGGCACCGGGCCCTCGCGCTCGTCCAGCATCTTGACGTAGCCGCCCAGCGGGATCGCGGCGAGCTGCCAGCGCGTGCCGTCGGCCGCCACGCGCGACCACAGCGGCTTGCCAAAACCCACCGAGAAGACCAGCACCCGCACGCCCAGGCGCCGGGCCACGTAGTAATGCCCCCACTCGTGGAAGGTGACCAGCAGCCCGATCGCGACGACGAAGCCGAGCGCCGACTGCGTGAACTCAGCCACGCGCCGCCTCCCAGCCCTGGGCCAGCGCCCGTGCCCGCGCGTCGACGTCGAGCACGGCGGCAATGCTGTCGCAGCTCTCGGCCCAGCCCGCCGCCTGCTCCAGTACCGCCTCGACCAGCGCGGCGATGGCGGTGAAGCCGATGGCGCCGGCCAGGAAGCGCGCGACCGCCACCTCGTTGGCGGCGTTCAGCACGGCCGGCAGCAGCCCGCCGCTGCGCAGTGCCTCGCGGGCCAGCCGCAGGGCGGGAAAACGCTCGGGGTCGGGAGGCTCGAAATCCAGCCGGCCCAAGGCCAGCAGGTCCAGGCGCTGGGCGCCGGAACAGCCGCGCTGCGGGTGCAGCAGCGCATGCGCGATGGGAATCTTCATGTCCGCCGTGCCCATCTGCGCCAGCAGGCTGCCATCGACGAATTCGACGGCGCTGTGAATGATGCTTTGCGGGTGCACAAGCACGTCGATGTCGGACTCGGGCATCGCGTAGAGATAGGCGGCTTCGATCAATTCCAGGCCTTTGTTCATCATCGAGGCCGAATCGACGGAGATCTTGGCGCCCATGTCCCAGTTCGGGTGGGCGACCGCCTGCGCCGGCGTGGCCTCGTGCATCTGTGCGGCGGACCAGCAGCGGAAGGGCCCGCCGGAGGCCGTCAGCAGCAGCCGACGCACCCCGGACGGCCGTGCGCCGCAGGTATAGCCACGGGGTAGACACTGGAAGATGGCATTGTGTTCACTGTCCACCGGCAGAATCTGGGCGCCGCTGTCGGCCACCGCCTGCATCAGCAGGCGGCCGGCCGTGACCAGAGCCTCCTTGGTCGCCAGCAGCACGCGCTTGCCGGCCTCCGCGGCGGCCAGCGTGGCCGGCAGGCCGGCGGCGCCGACGATGGCCGCCATCACCGTGTCGCTGTCCGCATCCGCCGCCAGCGTGCACAGGCCTTCGGCGCCCTCGAGCACCTCGCAGCCCGCACCCACACGCTCGCGCAAGCGCGCCGCGGCGGCCGGGTCGGCCATGGCCACGCGCGCCGGGCGGTGCTGCGCGATCAGGGCCACCATCGCCTCGACGTCGCGGTGCGCCGCCAGGGCCACCACCTGCACGCGCTCGGGCTCGGCGGCCGCCACCTCCAGCGTGCTGCGGCCAACGCTGCCCGTGGCGCCGAGCACGCAGAGCCGGCGCGTCGCCTGCTGCGCACTCATGGCGTGGGCACCAGCAGCCAGCCCGCCAGCATCAGCGGCAGGGCGGCATAAGTGCTATCCAGTCGGTCAAGCAGCCCGCCATGGCCGGGCAACAGGGCCCCGGAATCCTTGATGCCGGACTGGCGCTTGAACATGCTCTCGGTCAGGTCCCCGACCACCGAGGCCATCGCCACCAGCGTGCCCAGCAGCGCAAACTGCAGCGCGCCGGCACCGCTCAGGCCCAGCAGCGGCATGCCGGCCAGGCTGACGATGGCGGCCAGCAGCGCCCCGCCGGCAAAACCTTCCCAGGACTTGTTCGGGCTGACCTGCGGCGCCAGCTTGCGCCGACCGAAGCGCTTGCCGAAGAAATAGCCGCCGACGTCCATCGCCCAGACCAGCACCAGCGTCAGCAGCACCAGCACGCGGCCGTTGTCCACGGCGGCCAGCGCCAGCGCCGCCGCCGCGAACAGCCACAGGATGGCCGCGCCCAGCGCCAGCCGCATCGGCGCCTGCGTGATGCCGGGGCGCAGCCCGCGCGGGTAGGCCAGCAACCAGCCAAACATGGCCAGCCAGAGCAGCACACCGGCCACCGCCAGCGGCGCACCGGCCAGCGGCAGGGCCAGCACGGCCACGCCCAGCAGGACGGCGTAGGCCGCGCGCAGCGGCTGCGAGCGGGTGGCGAACTGCGCCCATTCCCAGGCCGACAGCGCCACCACCACGCCCAGCAGCACGGCCAGGCCGCCCGGCGGCAACTTGAGCAGCGCCCACACGACCAGCGGGATCAGCACCAGGGCCGTCA
This sequence comes from uncultured Ectothiorhodospiraceae bacterium, assembly GCA_937141935.1. GTDB lineage: Bacteria > Pseudomonadota > Gammaproteobacteria > Nevskiales > Oceanococcaceae > MS8. Next base: position 50,590 of record CAKZQS010000033.1, on the reverse strand, counting down.
GAATGCGGGTCAGGAGCATGCGCTGGCCTCCACCATGCCAAAGCGGCGTTCCCGGCCACGGTACCAGTCGATCGCGGCATCAAGGTCGGCCGGGCCGAAGTCGGGCCAGTAGGTCTGGCTGAAGTACAGCTCGGTGTAGGCCAGCTCCCAGAGCAGGAAGTTCGACAGCCGCACCTCGCCACCGGTGCGCACGAAGAGGTCCACATCCGGCAGCTCGCCCAGGGCCAGCCGCGCGGCAATGCGCGCCTCGTTGATGTCCTCGGCGCGCAGCCGACCGGCCGCGACCTCGGCAGCCAGTTCACGCATCACCCGGGTCAGGTCCTGCTGGGCGCCGTAACCCAGCGCGATGTTGAGGCACAGCCCGGCATTGGTGGCCGTCAGTGCCTCGCCACGGCTCATTTCTTCGCGCAGATCCGGCGAAAAGCGGCTGCGGTCGCCGATGAAGCGCAGACGCGCGCCGCGGCGGTGGAATTCGTTGAGCTCCTTGCGCAGCGTGCCCAGCAGCAGCTCCATCAGCAGCGAGACCTCGCTGGCCGGCCGCCGCCAGTTCTCCGAGGAAAATGCGTACAGCGTCAGCGCCGGCAGGCCGATGTCGCTGGCATGTTCGATGATGGCCCGGGCCGCGCGCCCGCCCGCCCGATGACCGAAGCCGCGCGGCCGACCGCGGGCACGGGCCCAGCGGCCATTGCCGTCCATGATGATGGCGACGTGCTGCGGGCCGCCTGCGGCCAGATCCGCCATCAGACCGACATCATCTCCTGCTCCTTGGCATCGAGCAGCTTGTCGACCTCGGCCACCGCGTCATCGGTGACCTTCTGAATCTCGGCATTGCCCCGGCGCTCGTCGTCCTCGGAGATCATCTTTTCCTTGACCATCTCCTTGAGTTCGTTGTTGGCGTCACGGCGGATGTTGCGGATCGCGATCTTGGCGTTCTCGCCCTCGGCGCGCATCACCTTGACCAGGTCGCGGCGGCGCTCCTCGGTCAGCGGCGGCACGTTGATGCGGATATTGGTGCCGGCCGTGTTCGGGTTCAGGCCCAGATCCGAGGACAGGATGGCCTTCTCGATCTTGCCGACCATGTCCCGTTCCCAGGGCGTGATGCTGATCGTGCGCGCGTCCTCGGCGACGATGTTGGCGCACTGCGACAGCGGCACATCGGAGCCGTAGTACTCGACCTGCACATGGTCCAGCAAGGACACATGGGCGCGGCCCGTGCGCAGCTTGGACAGCTCGGTTTGCAGGTTCTGCACGCTCTTGTGCATGCGCTCGCGCGCGTCTTTCTTGATGTCTTGGATCATTGTTCGGTTTCCGCATCGACGCGTGTCGCCACGCTGTCGTCCCCTTGAAGAATGCGTAGCAGGTCGCCGCGCCGCGTCATGTCGTAAACCATCAGCGGCAGCCGGTGGTCGCGCAGCATCACGATGGCCGTCTGGTCCATCACGGCGAGGTTGTCGCGCAGCACCTCATCGTAGCCGATGCGCTCGTAGCGCTGGGCCTGCGGGTCGCGCACCGGGTCGGCGTCATACACGCCATCGACCTTGGTGGCCTTGAGCATCAGGTCGGCGCTGATCTCGACGGCGCGCAATGCGGCGGCGCTGTCGGTGGTAAAGAAGGGATTGCCGGTGCCGGAGGCGAAGATGACGACGCGGCCCTTCTCCAGGTGGCGCATCGCGCGGCGCCGGATGTAGTCCTCGCAGACCTGGTTGATGCGCAATGCCGATTGCACGCGGCAGTGCAGGCCGGAGCGCTCCAGCGCGTCCTGCATGGCCAGCGCGTTCATCACCGTGGCCAGCATGCCCATGTGGTCGCCGGTGACCCGGTCCATGCCGGCGCCGGCCAGGCCCGCGCCGCGAAAGATGTTGCCGCCACCGACGACGATGGCGACCTGCACGCCCGCGCTGACGACCTGGCCGATCTCGCCGGCGATGAAGCTCATCATGTCGGGGTCGATGCCGTAATCCTGCTGGCCCATCAGGGCCTCGCCGGAGAGCTTGAGCAGGACGCGGCGGTATTTGGCGGTGCCGGCGGCGGCCGGCGGCGTGGCGGAGTCTGGCATGCGGGCGGCGGTTGGGGCGGGCGTGGCGCTATTGTGCCGAGGCGCGCGCGTGGGCGCGATCCGGGCGGCTGGCAAAAAAAGGCCCCGGAGTCCGGGGCCTTCTTCGTATCGCTTGGGAAATCAGCTCTTTGCGGCGGCGGCGGCCTGCGCGGCCACCTCGTCGGCAAAGTTCGCCTCTTCCTTCTCGATGCCTTCGCCAACCACCAGGCGCTCGAAGCCGAGCACCTTGGCGTTGTTGGCGGCCAGCAGCTTGGACACGGTCTGGTCGGGGTCCTTGACGAAAGGCTGGCCCACCAGCGTGATCTCGGCCAGGTACTTGCGAATGCGGCCGCCCACCATCTTCTCGATGATCTCGACCGGCTTGCCCGAACCCTCGGCCTGCGCCATCAGGATCTTCTTCTCCTGCTCCAGCACCTCGGCCGGCACCGCGCTCTCGTCGAGGAAGGCCGGGTTGCTGGCGGCAATGTGCAGGGCCAGGTCCAGACCCAGCTGCTCGTCGCCACCCTCGTAGGCCACCAGCACGCCGATGCGGCCGCCGTGGATGTAGCTGCCGACACGGCCGGAGGACTTGAGCAGCACCACGCGGCGCAGCGTCATGTTCTCGCCCAGCTTGGCGATCAGCGCCCGGCGCGTCTCTTCCAGGCTCTGGCCATTGGCTTGCGCCTGCAGCACCTCGGCGGGGTCACTCGTACCCTGCTCCAGCGCGGCTTGCGCGGCGGCGTCGGCCAGCGCGAGGAAGTCCTCGTTCTTGGCCACGAAGTCGGTCTCGCAGTTCAGCTCGACCATCGCGGCGCTGGCGCCATCGGCGCTGACCGCCGTGCGCACCACGCCTTCGGCCGCCACGCGGCTGGCCTTCTTGTCGGCCTTGGCCTGGCCATCGGCGCGCATCTTTTCGATGGCGGCGTCGATGTCACCGTCGGTGGCCTCGAGGGCTCGCTTGCAGTCCATCATCGCGGCGCCGGTGCGCTCGCGGAGTTCCTTAACTAGGGATGCTGTGATCGCCATGGGATCGGTATCGGTCCTTGCTCTTCGTGGGTTTAGGCGGAGGGCTGTTCGGCAGCCGTGTCGTCGGCGGCCGGCGCGGCGGCGGCAGCCGACGCGTCCTCGTCACGCGGCGCGGTGGTCTTGATGCCCTTGGCATCGACCACGGCGTCGGCGATCGCCTGCGCATAGACGGCGATCGCGCGGATCGCGTCGTCGTTGCCCGGGATGATCACGTCCACGCCTTCGGGCGAGTTATTGGTATCAACGACACCAATCACCGGGATGCCCAGCTTCTTGGCCTCGCGGATCGCGATGGCCTCGTAGCCCACATCAATCACGAACAGCGCATCGGGCAGGCTGGTCATCGTCTCGATGCCGCCCAGGCTCGAATGCAGCTTGTCGTACTCGCGCGACATCGTCAGCTGCTCTTTCTTGTTCAGCCGATGCTTGGTCTGCGACTCGTCAAGCTGCTCGCGCAGGTCCTGCATGCGCTTGATCGAACCCTTGACCGTCTTGAAGTTGGTCAGCATGCCGCCGAGCCAGCGACGGTCGACAAAGGGCATCTCGCAACGCTGGGCCTCGGTGGACACGATCTCCTGCGCGGCACGCTTGGTGCCCACGAACAGGATCTTGCCGCCGTCGGCGGCGATCCGGCCCGCGGCATTGCAGGCCTCGCGCAGCATCGGCAGCGAGTGCTCAAGGTTGATGATGTGGATCTTGTTCCGGGCACCGAAGATGTAGGGCCGCATCTGCGGGTTCCAATAACGGGTGCGGTGACCGAAGTGCGCGCCGGCTTCCAGCAGCTGGCGCATCGTAACTTGTGACATTGTGAACTCCATGGGGTTGTGTCTTGTGCCGACCGGCGCCACCGCTTTGCTTGCGCAAAGACCCCGGCGAACGCACAGCGCCCGCGAATGCGGGCAAGGTCGACACGTGGATTCGCCCCGCCGCGGCGCGGTCCCGAAGGGCCCGAATTGCAGCGAAGGCGCGCGCTTTATACCATAGCGGGCTGCCCCAAACCAAGCGCTGCGGCCGGCTCCGCCCCCGCCGCCTGCGCCACACCCATGCCCGTAACGATCAAGACCCCCGCCGAGCAGCAGGCCATGCGCCAGGCGGGCCGCTTGGCCGCGCAGGTCCTGGAAATGATCACGCCGCAGGTGCAGGCCGGCGTGACCACCGAGGACCTGGACCGACGCTGCCATGAATACATCGTGGACGAGCTGCACGCCGTGCCGGCGCCGCTGAACTACCGCGGCTTTCCCAAATCGATCTGCACCTCGGTCAACCATGTTGTCTGCCACGGCATCCCCGGCCCCAAGCGGCTGCGCGACGGCGACATCCTCAATATCGACGTGACCGTCATCAAGGACGGCTACCACGGCGACACCAGCCGTATGTTTTATGTGGGCAAGCCGCCCATTCGCGCCCAGCGCCTGTGCGAGGTGGCGCGCGAGTCCATGCTGGCTGGCATTCGCGCCGTGCGCCCCGGCCTGCGCCTGGGCGATCTGGGCGCCATCATCCAGCAGGCCGCCGAGGCCGAGCGCTTTTCGGTGGTGCGCGAATACTGCGGCCACGGCATCGGCCGCGAGTTTCATGAGGACCCGCAGATCCTGCATTACGGCCGCGCCGGCGAAGGCATGCCCATCGAGGCCGGCATGTGCTTCACCATCGAGCCGATGATCAACGCCGGCCGCCGCGAGGTGAAGCTGCTCAGCGACAACTGGACGGTGGTGACCCGCGACCGCTCGCTGTCGGCGCAGTGGGAGCACACGATCCTGGTGACCGAAGACGGTTGCGAAGTGCTGACGCGGCGCGAAGGCGAGGAGCTTTGAACGCGCTGAGCGCGGCCCGCATCGTCACCCAGGCCGAACTTGAGGAGCGCCTTGGCCCGCTGGGCGGGCCGCCGCAGGCGCGGGTCTGGCGCGACACCCTGAGCTGGGTGCGCGAGCAGCATGCGCGGGCCTTTCGCGAGCATGTGGAGGCGGTCGAGCTGATCGCCGAATTCACCGATGTCGTCGACACCGTGCTGCGCTACGCCTGGGCCGCCAGCGTGCCGGGTGAGGACTGCGCGCTGCTGGCCGTCGGCGGCTATGGCCGCGGCGAGCTGTTCCCGCATTCGGACATCGACGTGCTGCTGCTGGTCCCAGACAGCCTGGATGAGCCCACCCGCCAGGGCCTGGAGTCCTTCATCGGCCTGTGCTGGGACAGCGGCCTCGAGCTGGGCCACAGCGTGCGCTCGCTGGACGAATGCGCCAGCGAGGCCGCCGGCGACATCACCATCGTCACCAACCTGATGGAGGCGCGCTACCTCGCCGGGCAGCCGGCGCTGGCCGATGCGCTGGCCACCGCCGTGGGTCCGCGCACCTGCTGGCCGGCCGCGGACTTCTTCGAGGCCAAGCTCGAAGAGCAGCGCGAGCGCTACCGGCGTTTTGACGACACGGCCTACAAGCTTGAGCCCAACGTCAAGGAGGGCCCGGGCGGGCTGCGCGACCTGCAGATGATCCTGTGGCTGGCGCAGCGGCTGCACGGCACCACCCGCCTGGAGGACCTGGCCACCGAGGGCCTGCTGACGGCCACCGAGGTCAGCGACCTGCGCAACGGCCGCAACCAGCTGTGGAAGGTGCGCTACGTGCTGCACATGCTGAACGGCCGCCGCGAGGACCGGCTGCTCTTCGACCACCAGGTGCGCGTGGCCGAGCTGTATGGCTATACCGACCAGGCGGCCAACCTCGCCGTCGAGCAGTTCATGCAGCTGTACTACCGCACCATCAAGATGCTGTCGGTGCTCAATGACACCTTCCTGCAGCTCTTCGATGAACAGGTGCGGGGCAGCAGCGCCGAGCCCGCCGTCATCGACGTGGACTTCGCCATCGCCGGGCCCTTCCTGGTGGCCCGCCACGACGACGTCTTTCGCGACAACTCGCTGAACCTGCTGCGCATCTTCCGCCTGTGGGCCGAGCATGAGCCCAGCGGGCTGCGCGGGCTGTCGGCGCAGACGCTGCGCCTGCTGCGCCGCGACCGCAACCTGATCGACGCCGGCTTTCGCGCCCGCGGCGACGCCCGCGCGCTGTTCATGGAGCTGCTGCGCCTGGAGCGCGGGGTGCTGCACAGCCTGCGGCGCATGAACCGCTACGGCATCCTCGGCCGTTACCTGCCCGCCTTCGGTCGGGTCATCGGCCGCATGCAGTACGACCTCTTCCACCAGCTGACGGTGGACGAGCACACGCTGTTCGTCGTGCGCAATTTGCGCCGGCTGGCGGTGCCCGAGTTCCGTCACGAGTTTCCCGAGCTGTCCGAGCTCTACGCGCAGCTGCCCAAGCCCGAGCTGCTGACGCTGGCCGGGCTGTTCCACGACATCGCCAAGGGCCGTGGCGGCGACCATTCCGAGCTGGGCGCCGACGATGCCATCGCCTTCTGCCGCGACCACGGCCTGTCCACGGCGGACCAGCAGACGGTGGCCTGGCTGGTGCGTCAGCACCTGCTGATGAGCCTGACCGCGCAGCGCGAGGACGTGACCGACCCCGATGTCATCAACGCCTTCGTGGCCAAGCTGCCGGACCGCGACCACCTGGACTATCTGTACCTGCTGACGATCTGCGACATCCGCGCCACCAATCCCAAGCTGTGGAACGGCTTCAAGGCCGGCCTGCTGCGCAGCCTGTATGTCGCGGCCGAGCGCAGCCTGCGTGAAGGCGCCCCGCTGCAGGAGGCCGACATGCTGGGCCAGCGGCGGGCCGAGGCGCGCGTGCTCTGCGAGGAGCTGGGCCTGTCGGCCGAGCAGGTCGATGCCTGCTGGGCCCGGCTGGACACCGAACACCTGCTGCGCCACACCGCGCAGGAGCTGGCCTGGCAGTGTGCGGTGATGAACAACGCCCGCGGCGAGACCGCCGTGGCCGTGCGCGAAATCCCCGAGCGCGGCACCGTGGTCTTCATCCACGCCCCGGACGTGGCCGGCCTGTTCGCCGTGTGCACCGCCGCGCTGGCGCGGGTGGGCCTGAACATCCTCGATGCGCGCATTGCCAGCACCGACGATGGCTGGACGGCCGACAGCTATGCAATCAGCGAAACCGACGGCAGCGATGTCGACGACGCCGTGCGCCGCAGCGAGATTCGCAACGCGCTGCAGGAGGCGCTGGCCGCGCCGGACGGCGTCAACACGCGGGTCACCCGCCGTGTCAGCGCGCAGCTGCGCCACTTCGACACGCCCACGCAGATCTTTTTCCGCAATGATGTGCAGGCGCGCTATTCGATCATGGAGCTGGTCGCCAACGACCGCCCCGGCCTGCTGTCCCGCGTGGGCCAGGTGCTGCGCGCGCACAAGCTGAACCTGCGCTCGGCCAAGGTCGGCACCATCGGTGAGCGCGCCGAGGACCTGTTCCATTTCACCGACCAGAGCGGCCGCCCGCTGTCCGACCCGGCGCTGTTCCACGCGCTGCGTGAGGACCTGGCCGCCGAACTCGCCCAACCCTGACAGAGGACCCCGCCGTGAGCGACGTCACCGCCTACCAGTCCACGATCGAAGCGGCTTTCGAGAACGCCGCGCAGCTCAGCGCCGATGACGCCCCGGCCGAGGTGCGCGAGGCCGTGGCCCAGGCCATCAGCGCCATCGACGCCGGCACGCTGCGCGTCGCGCAGCCCGGCAGCGACGGCTGGCAGGTCAACCAGTGGGCCAAGAAGGCCGTGCTGCTGTCCTTCCGCATCGCCGACAACGTCTGCATCGACGGCGGCGAAAGCCGCTATTTCGACAAGGTGCCGGCCAAGTTCGCCGGGTGGACCGATGCCGACTTCCGCCGCCAGGGCGCGCGCGTGGTGCCGCCGGCCATGGTGCGCCGCGGCGCCTACATCGGCCCGAACGTCGTGCTGATGCCCAGCTACGTCAACATCGGCGCCTATGTCGGCGCCGGCAGCATGGTCGACACCTGGGCCACCGTGGGCTCCTGCGCGCAGATCGGCGAGAACGTGCACCTCTCCGGCGGCGTGGGCATCGGCGGCGTGCTGGAGCCGCTGCAGGCCAACCCCACGATTATCGAGGACGACTGCTTCATCGGCGCGCGCTCGGAGATCGTCGAGGGCGTCATCGTCGAGCGCGGCGCCGTGATCTCGATGGGCGTGTTCATCGGCCAGAGCACGCCGATCTTCGACCGCGAAAGCGGCGACATCCATTACGGTCGCGTGCCGGCCGGCAGCGTGGTCGTGCCGGGCTCGCTGCCGAAGGACGGCCACGGCGGCCGCTACAACCTGGACTGCGCGGTGATCGTCAAGCGCGTCGACGCCAAGACCCGCGCCAAGGTCGGCATCAACGCCCTGCTGCGCGAGGCCGTGGCCGAGTGAGCGCGGCTGCCCACCCCCACCAGCGCCGGCGCCTATGAGCGCCACCCGCGGCCTGCTTGAGGAGCTGATCCGGCGCCCCTCGCTGACACCGGAGGACGCCGGCTGCACCGAGCTGCTGGCCGACCGCCTCGCCGCGCTGGGCTTTGTGGGCGAGCGCATGGACCACGAGGGCGTCACCAACCTGTGGACCGTGCGCGACCCGCAAGGCGCCGCGGGCGCCAGTGAGGCATCCCGCGCGCCGCTCATCGTGTTCGCCGGGCATACCGACGTGGTGCCGCCCGGCCCGCGCGAGGCCTGGGGCAGCGACCCCTTCGTGCCCACCGAGCGTGCGGGCGCGCTGTACGGCCGCGGCGCCGCCGACATGAAGTCGGGGATCGCGGCGATGGTGGTCGCCGTGGAGACGCTGCTGGCGCGGCGACCCGACTACCCCGCCCGGCTGGCCTTCCTGCTGACCTCCGATGAGGAGGGCCCCTGCCGCCACGGCACCCGCCACGTGGCCCGCGTGCTGGCCGAGCGCGGCGTGCGCCCGGATCAGGTCATCGTCGGCGAGGCGACCGCGGTGGACCAGGTCGGCGACCGCTTCATCATCGGCCGCCGCGGCTCGCTGGGCTGCACGCTGACGATTCGCGGCGTGCAGGGCCACGTGGCCTACCCGGAACGGGCCGACAACCCCATCCACCGCGCGCTGCCGGTCTTCGCCGAGCTGACGGCCCGGCGCTGGGACGAAGGCACCGCCGAGTTCCCGCCGACCAGCCTGCAGATCAGCAACTTCCACAGCGGCACCGGGGTCAGCAACGTGATCCCCGGCAGTGCCGAGCTGGTCTTCAACTTCCGCTACAGCCCGGCGCAAAGCGCGCGGGGCCTGCGCCAGGCCGTGGAAGCCGCGCTGGACGCCGCCGGGCTGGACTACCAGGCCGACTGGGCCCATTCCGGCGAGCCCTATTACACCGCTCCGGGCCGGCTGCGCGAGGTGGTCGCCGGCGTGCTGGCGGCGCACAATAAGGGCCGCGCCGCCGAGGAATTCACCGGCGGCGGCACCTCCGACGGGCGCTTCCTGGCGCCGCTGGGTTGCGAGGTGATCGAGCTGGGCCCGGTGGCCCGCAGCATTCACAAGGTCGACGAGCATGTCGCGCTGGCCGACCTCGAAACCCTGACGAATCTCTATGGCCAAATCCTCGACGGTCTCGGCGGCGCCTGAGTCCCCCCGTTTCCGCCCCGCGCGCGGCCTGCGCAGCGGCTTCGCGCAAAGCTTTCTGGCCAGCTTCAAGCTGCGCCGGCAGCTCAACGAGCGCCGCTGCCCGGCCTTAAGTCGCGCCAGCGAGGCCCACGAACTCGATGCCGGCGACGGCGTGCGGCTCAGCGCGCACTTCAGTCGCCATCCGCAGGCCCGCGCCAACGTCGTGCTGCTGCACGGCTGGGAGGGCTGTCACGATTCGGTCTACCTGCACGGCCTGGCCTGCACGCTGTTCGATGCCGGTTACAGCGTGCTGCGCTTCAACCTGCGCGACCACGGCGGCACCCACCACCTGAACCCGGAGCCCTTTCATTCGGCGCGCATGGAAGAGGTCTTTGGCGGGCTGCGCTCGGCGCAAACCCTGCTCGGCGGCGGCTTTGACCTGATCGGCTTCTCGCTGGGCGGCAACTTCACGCTGCGCGTCGCGCTGGGGGCGCCCGAGCAGGGGCTCAAGCTCGGCCAGGCCATCGCCGTGAACCCGGTCATCGACCCGCGCAAGACCACCCAGGCCCTGGATGCGCAGCGGCTGTACCTGCCCTATTTCATCGGCAAGTGGCGCAAGACCGTGGCGGCCAAGCACGCCGCCTGGCCGCAGGGACCGAACTATGCCGACCTGCTGGAGGATCGCTCGCTGCTGACCGTCAGCGAGAAATTCGCCACCCGCTATTGCGGCTTTGCCAGCCTGGACGACTATTACGCGCACTACACGCTGCGCCCAGAGCGTTTCGCCCCGCTCGCCGTGCCGACGACGATCATCAGCAGCGAGGACGACGCGATCATCCCGGTCGAGGACATCCGCGCACTGGAGGGGGTCAGCCCGCAGCTGCGCATCGAGCTGCAGCCGCATGGCGGCCATTGCGGCTATGTGCAGGACTGGCGCCTGCGCTCCTGGCTGGAGCCGCGGCTGCTGCAGCAGCTGGCGCAGCGCCACCCGCAACGGGCTCCCGCCCAGGCGGCGGCCGACCGGTCCGACGCGGCCACCGCCGCCGGCTAAAGCGGATCGCGGCCGGCTACAGCAGGTCGCGGCGGCGCAGCAAGGCCACCACCCCGCCGGTAATGGCCAGCGCCAGCAGCCAGAAGGCGGCATAGCCCCAGCGCCAGCCCAGCTCCGGCATGTGCTCGAAGTTCATGCCGTACACGCCGACCAGAAAGGTCAGCGGCAGGAACACGATGCTGACCACCGTCAGGCGGCGAATCGTCTGGTTGGTGCGAAAGGCGATCATCGACATGTTCAGCGACAGCGTCTCGGCCAGGATCTCGCGGTCGGCCAGCACCTCTTCGAGCAGGCGCTCGGCGCGGCCGGTCATCGAGCCCAGCGCCTGCTGCGTGGGCTCGGAGACCCAGCGGCTGCGCCGCCCGGCCAGCTCGGCCAGGATCGCGCGCAAGGCGAGCAGGTGGCGGCGATAGTCCAGCAGCGCGCCGCCCAGCGCGCCGCTGCGGCGAAACAGCGCCTCGGTCAGTGTGCCGCGCAGCTCCAGCTGCAACGCGGCGACCTCATCGCTCAGCGCGCCCTGGGCGGCGGCGGCCTGCTCCAGCGCGTGGTCGAAGAGTTCATAGAGCAAAAAGCTCGGCGAGCGCGCGTGTTCGGCAAAATCCGTTTCGACATCCACCCGCATGGCATCGATGACCGGGTGCGGGCCGCCGTGCACGGTCAGCAGCATCTGCTCGCGCAGCACCGCATCCAGCCGCTGCGGCCGCGGCTCCCCGCCGCTCACGGCGCAGCAGGGCAAACACAGATGCAGCGCCTCGGGGTGGCGGGCGTAGTGGCCGACGAAGGCCGGGTTGGCGAGGTCCTGGCGCAGGTCGGTGGGCAGGGCCGCGCCCCACTGCGCCAGCTCGGCCGCGCTGGGCGGCGCGTCGAGGTCCAGCCAGACATAGGCGCCCGCGGCCATCGCCGGCGCGATCTCGCCCGGCGCCAGCGCCCAGCTGCGCTTGTGCTCGAAGTCGAATGCAATCGCCTGCACGCCCCCTCCTGCCCCGTAACCGGGGCTTGCCGGCCTCGTCGCGCCCGCGTGTCTGCGCCGGCGCCGCCAGCGCCACGATAGCCGGCGCGCTCAGAGCGCGTCGAGTACCGCGCGCATTTCGTCGCTGGCGTAAAACTCCACCAGCAGCCGGCGAATGATGGCGTCCAGCAGCCCGGCCTGCTCCAGGTTGCGCAGCAGTTCGGGCAAGAGCTGCGACAGGCCGGTGCGCAACAGCTCCCGGGTCACGCCCAGTTCGGCCAGCACGGCCTGTACCGGCGTGTCGGCATGGCGCTCGTAAAAGGCCTCGACCCCGGCCTCCAGCATCGCGGCCAGGTAGTCGGTCTGGCGGAACTCGCGCCAGTAGGCCGTGCCCACCATCGCCAGGTCCTCGACCTGCTGGGCCGTCACCAACGCGCGGTAGCCGGCCAGCGGCTCTTCGCGCAGCCGCTCCCAGACCTGGCGCACGGCGTCGCGAATGGTGTCGTCGTCGAGATGCTCGTGCAGGAAACGCTCGCTGGTCTTCAGGCTGGCCTGGGTCTCGCGCTGGGCGAACTGACGCAGCTGCGCGTCCAGCTGATCACCCAGGCCCGGCTTGGCGCGGTCCATCAGGCCGCGGCCCAGCTTCAATGCCGACTTGGCGCCCGGCAGCTTGTTCAGCGCCTCGTTCTTGGCCAGGTAGTCGCGCAGCGCATGCAGCAGCACCTCGCTGATCAGCGAGGCATAGAGCGGGTTGCCGACGAACTCGGTCACCAGTGCACGGCGCAGGTCGTGCAGTTCCAGCAACTGGTCGACGAAGACCTCCAGCGCGGCGTCCGGCAACACGTCGGCCAGCGTGGTCTCCTGCTGGATCGGGTCCTCGTACAAGCGCCGGGCGATGCGCCCGACCAGCGTGGCCAGATCCGGGCCCAGGTCGAGATTGCGCACGACATAAACGGCCCAGCTCTTGACGGTGTCCGCGTCGAGCAGCCGGGCCAGCGGCAGGCCGCCGGCGTCGTCGAGCAGGCCCTCGATCTGGACGCGAATCTGCCGCCGCAGCGCCTGCCCCTGGCATTGGGCACGCCAGAAGGCGACATGGGCGTCGAGCAGCGCCTGGGCGCGCGGGTCCATCGGGGCGTCGGCCATCGTGGGCAGCAGCAGGGCAAGGGGGCACAAGAGTAGCAACAGCGGCCGGCCCCGGCCTGCCCCCGGGCGGCGCCGCTGGCCGGGGCTACGGCGGCGGCGCCCTTGGCTTATGCTGCGCGCTGATTTTGGGATGCGGGAAAGCCGATGAGCGGCGACGCCGTGCTGTCGATCCGCGGGCTGTCCAAGCGTTATGGCTCGGGGCTGGAGGCCCTCAAAGCCGTGGATCTGGACATCCACCGTGGCGAGATTTTCGCCCTGCTCGGCCCCAATGGCGCCGGCAAGACCACGCTGATCAGTGCCATCTGCGGCATCGTGCAACCCACCGCCGGCCGGGTCAGCGTGGACGGCCACGACCACCAGCGCGATTACCGCCAGGCCCGCCAGCGCATCGGCCTGGTGCCGCAGGAGCTGCACACCGAGGCCTTTGAAACGGTGCGCGCCACTGTCAGCTTCTCGCGCGGCCTCTTCGGGCTGCCGGCCAATCCCGGACATATCGAGCAGGTGCTGCGCGATTTGTCGCTGTGGGACAAGCGCGACAGCCAGATTCGCGAGCTCTCCGGCGGCATGAAGCGCCGGGTGATGATTGCCAAGGCGCTGGCGCACGAGCCGCAGGTGCTGTTTTTGGACGAGCCCACCGCCGGGGTCGACGTAGAGCTGCGGCGCACGCTGTGGACGCAGGTCGAGGCGCTGCGCGGCCGCGGCGTGACGGTGATTTTGACCACGCACTACATCGAGGAGGCCCAGGAGCTGGCCGACCGCATCGGCATCATCCACCGCGGTGAGTTGCTGCTGGTCGATGACAAGCACCGGCTGATGCGCGAGCTGGGCCGGCGCCAGCTGCGCCTGCACCTGCTCGAACCGCTGGCCGAGGTCCCCGCCGAACTCGCCGACTGGGCGCCGAGCCTGGAGGCGCAGGGCACGGAGCTGGTCTACCGCTTCGACCAGCGCGATGGCGAGCGACGCATTCCCGAGCTGCTGGCCCGCGTGCATGCGCTGGGGCTGGACTACAACGACCTGAACACCAGCGAAAGCTCGCTGGAGGACATCTTCGTCGACTTCGTCGCGCAACGGAGCGGGGCATGAGTTTCAACCGGCATGGCGTCTGGGCCATCTACACCTTCGAAATGGCCCGCTGGCGGCGCACGCTGTGGCAGAGCCTGGTGGCGCCGGTGCTGACCACCACGCTGTACTTCGTGGTCTTTGGCGCCGCCATCGGCGAGCGCATGGACAGCGTGGATGGCGTGCCCTATGGCGCTTTCATCGTGCCCGGCCTGATCATGCTGACCCTGTTCACGCAGAGCCTGTCCAACGCCTCCTTCGGCATCTATTTCCCGCAGTTCTCCGGCACGATTTACGAGATCCTGTCGGCGCCGTTGTCCTCGCTGGAGATCGTGCTGGGCTATGTGGGCGCCGCGGCCACGAAGTCGGTGATTCTGGGCCTGGTGATCCTGGCCACCGGCGCCTGCTTCGTCGAGCTGAACATTGCCCACCCGGTGTGGATGGCGGCCTACCTGCTGCTGATGGCGCTGACCTTCAGCCTGTTTGGCTTCATCATCGGCATCTGGGCGCGCAACTTCGAGCAACTGCAGTTCGTGCCCATGCTGGTGGTAACGCCGCTGACCTTCCTGGGCGGCGCCTTTTATTCCATCGACATGCTGCCGCCGGCCTGGCAGACGGCCACGCTGGCCAATCCCATCGTCTACCTGATCTCCGGCTTTCGCTGGACCTTTTACGGCAGTGGCGACGTGGGCTTTGCGCTGAGTCTGGGCTGCGCGCTGGCCGCGCTGGGCATTGGCCTGGCCTGGGTCTGGTGGATCTTCCGCACCGGCTACCGGCTCAAGCAGTAGCGCGCGGATTCCCGGCGCCGGCTTGCGAGGCCGGCCGGGCTGTTCCATTCTTAGCCTCGCGTGGCTGCCATGGCCGCGCAGACTGCCGTGCACAGAAGTGGCTCCAGCCACCACCGCGGCGCCGTCCTAGGAATGGAGACCGACAATGAGAACCCCCCGCCCCCGCGGCCTGCGCATGCTGGCTGCCATCCTTCTGGCGCTGTGCGCCAGCCTCGCCCAGGCCGGCCCCGGCCTGCAGGCCATGCTCGAATCCCGAATCCCTGCGAGCGAGGCCGTACGCGCCGTGGCGATGTTCGATGCGCCCCCCAGCGCCGCACAGGTCACGGCCCTGCAGGCCCTGGGCCTGCAGGCGCAGGGCCTGAAACACCTGCCCATGGCCCTGACCAAGGGCCCGGTGGCCCAGCTGCGTGCCGCCGTCGACGGCGGGCTGGTCAAGGATGTCTACCTCGATCAGGCGCTGCATTGGCATTCGGCCGAATCCACCGCGGCGATGTCGGCCGACCAGACCCGCGCGCTGGGCTTTGATGGCAGCGGCGTCACCATCGCGGTGGTCGACTCAGGGATCGATGCCTCGCACCCCGACCTGGAGAACCGGGTCATCCGCAATGTGCGGGTCTACAGCCCCGAATACCTGGACATCCTGGGCATCAACGAGCCCACCGGCCTGAGCTGGCCGGGCGAGCCGGCGCTGGTGCTGCCCTTCGATGACCTGCCCTACAACAACACCGACACCATCGGCCACGGCACCCACGTGGCCGGCATCGCCGCCGGCGAAGGCGTGGGCGACGGCGCCCTGGTGGGCGTGGCTCCGGGCGCGGACATCGTGGGCTATTCCACCGGCGAGATCCTGTTCATCTTCACCGCGCTGGCCTCCTTCGACGACATCCTGGCCACCCACGAGGACTACAACATCCGCGTGGTCAACAACTCCTGGGGCAGCAGCTACCGCATCTTCAACCCCGACGACCCGATCACGGTGGGCACCCGCGCGCTGCACGACGCGGGCATTACGGTGGTGTTCTCGGCCGGCAACGACGGCCTGGAAATGACCACCAACGTTCACTCGATGGCGCCCTGGGTGATCATGTCCGGCTCGGCGACGGTGTCGCAGGAGAAGTCCGACTTCTCCTCTTCCGGCCTCAAGTACGACAACAGCGTCGTGCAGACGCTGGGCGCGGATCGCCACCTGCGCCACGAGGGCGACGGGCTGGGCCTGTCGCACCCGGACGCTTCGGCGCCGGGCAGCGCCATCGTCTCGACCTGCACGCCGACCGGCGCCATCGTTTGCGGCGCCACGCCGCCCGGCGGCTCCTCCAGCGCCTCGGGCACCTCGATGTCGGCCCCGCACATGGCCGGCCTGGCCGCGGTGCTGCTGCAGGTGCGCCCCGACCTGACGCCGGACCAGATCCGCCAGGTGATGCAGGTGACCGCCGGCCCGATGAAGGATGGCGCCGCCTTCTGGCAGTCGGGCTTTGGCTTCGTGGACGCCATGCGCGCGGTCGAATTCGTGCAGCGCGCGGACTTCTCCCAGGCCCTGCTGGACCGGCTGGAGGCCGAGGACCGGGCCGCCGTAAAAGCCGCCCGCGCCCACCGCGTCGTGGCCCTGGACCAGTGGGAATTCACCGAGATGCTGTTCACGGCGCAGGGGCTGGAAACCCATGACTTCCCCTTCGAGGTGGCGCCGGAGACCCAGGCCATCCGCGCCGGCATCGCCTTCCCGGGCGACCTGGGCATCCTGGGCCTGAACCTGGCCTTCGAGTGGAGCCTGAACCTGATCGCGCCGGATGGCAGCGTCGTGGCCAGCAGCGACCTGCTGCCGGATTTGGGCGTGGGCATCCTGCATGCCGACTTCGACGAGCTGGGCCTGAGCGAGACCGCCGGCACCTGGACGGTGCAGGCCGTTGGCGACCTGCATCTGGCGCAGCCGGCCCTGCTCTGGGGCCACAGCGTCACGCTGCAGGCCACGCAGCTCGTGCGCCAGCAGGTGGCCGGGCCGCAACGGCCGGTCTTCCAGGCCACCGGCCAGATAGACTTCGCCATGAACGGTGGCGGCGGCCCCGGCGTCAGCTCGCCCGAGGGCTGTGATTACGACCCGCAGGGCGCCAGCGGCACGCTGACCTACGCCGCGCCGGAGGGCGGCTGCCGCTCGGGCACGGTGGGCTACGCCGCCAACTACCAGCTCTCCGGGCCGGCCGCGTTCGTGTCCGAGCCGCTGAGCACGGATGCGCTGGTGGGCGGCCTGGCCACGCTGCGCATCGCGCTGGTCGACAACCCGCAGCCGGTCTACGGCGCCGCCTTCGGCAGCGCGCTGACCTACGCCATCGACGCGGTCGACGATTCGGGCGCGGTGCTGCTACCGGTGGCCTCGGGCGAAGTGCCCAGCAGCGCGCTGCAGATCGGCTCGACCCCGCAGATCGGCAGTTACCAGCTGGCCGTACCGCCGACCCCCCTGCCGGCCGGCGCCCGCCTGCGCCTGCACATGCAGTTCTCCGGCGTCTATACCTCGACCATGCGCCTGCTGTGGGCCGGCGACTATGCCGACGCGGGCCTGAGCCTGCAGACCGGCGTGCTGGCCCTGCCCGGCCGCGCCGCGCCGGCGAACCCGGCCCCGCGCGCCAGCGGCGGCAGCCAGGCCGGCGGCGCGCTGGCGCCCGGCCTGCTGTTGCTGGGCCTGCTGCTCGCTTGGCGCCGGGTCGTGCTGGGCCGGGTCATGGCTGGCCGAGACGTGGCTGGCCGGGCAGCGCCTTAGCCCAGGCGGCGCGGCGGCCGCCTCAGCGCAAGCGCCCGCGCACCGCAAAGCCCTCATAAAAAAAAAACCCGCCCTGGAATGCCAGGGCGGGGTTTTTTCTGGCCCGCCGCTGCGGCGGGCTGCGGAGTCAGCGCGACGCGCTTAAAACTCCAGCGTCGAAATCGGCTCGATAACGTCGACCAGCGGCGGCAGCACCGTCGGGCAGGCCTCCGCGAGGAAGCTGCGCACCGGCCAGCTGGGGTCCGGGGCGGGCGCCGGGAAGCGCGCCGCATAGCCGTGATCCCATGCCCCCCAGATCGCCTGGCGGCAAATCGAGTCGGCGGTAAACCAGGCCACGGCCTCGGCGCTTTCCTCCTCGAACCACTCGCCGCGCACGAAGTCGAGGATGCGGGTCACATCCGCGCTCAGGTCGTCGTCGCCGCGCAGGCGGCCAAAGAAGCTGCCGTGGCCTTCGGCCAGAAACTCCAGCTCCTGGTCGACGGGGCTGCCGGCGGGCAGCGTGACCTGGCCACCGACATTCCAGATCTCATCGCTGTAACGGGCCGCGCGGAACAGGGCCTGGCGCAGCTCGTGGATCGTGACCTCGCCGTCGGCCAGCGCGCAGTCGGCATTCGCCGCGCCGCAGCCGGCGGGGCCGAAGGCGACGATGCCCGAGTCTTGCAGCCGGCTGGCGCCGGGCAGCGCCTGGCGCAGCTGATACAGCGCCTGGCCGTACACACCCGCCACCACCGGCGTGGCATTGGAGGTGCCAGAGAAGTTGCCGGAGGCCGTCACGCCATCGCCGCCGCCGGTGGCCGAGGGGTAACTGCGACCCACGCTGGCCAGATCCGCCGGCTTGCCGTGGCCGGAGAAGCTGCTGCCGTCTTCCGGGTCGATGGCGCCGACGGTCACGATCCAGTCCGGGCCTTCCTGCGAGGACAGCAGCGTGGTGTTGGGCACCACAAAGGCATTGCCCTGGCCGTTACCGGCCGAGAAGAAGATCTGCTGGCCGCGGTCCACCGCCTCGCGCTGCAGCTCGACGTTGCTGCCGTTGTAATAGCGCTCGCGGAAGACCGTCGAGGCGCCCCAGGAGTTGGTTTGCGCGTCAATCCAGTCCTGCTTGGCGACCCACTCGTTCGCCTCTTCCGAGGTGCCGTGCACGTAGACCAGCAGGCACTGCGGGCAGCTGCCGTGGATGTTGCCCACGCTGACCGAGGAGCTGCCGATGCCGTGGCTTTCGCTGGCCCAGGTGTCGATGGGGCCTTCACTCTGGCCGATCAGCGCCGAGGTCACCGGGTCGCCAATCAGCGCGCCCGGGAAGGCGACATGGCCAATGATCTTGGTGCCGGGCATCCACACCATGTGCACGTCGGCGTTCTCGGTGCCGCTGGACAGCTGCACCTTGTTCCACTCGGCCTGGTCCAGCGCATGCAGGTCGGTCGAACGGAAGTTGGGGTCATCGCTGAGCGTGAGGTTCAGCGGCTGGTAGCTGGCAAAGGCCGCGGCGCCGGGGTGGCCGGCCAGCCAGGTGGCGGGGTCCTGGTCCAGCGGCAGGTCATCGGCCGCATCGGTGTTCTGATGCTGCGGCATCTGCGAGGCCAGGTAGTCGAAGTGGTAGGGGTTGATGCCGCTGTCGATGACGGCAATCACCACCACGTCGTCCACGCCCGCGCTGCGGACCTGCGTCTCGGCGGTGGCCGCACGCGTGGACGCGTTCACCGCGCCCGCCGCCATCTCGTCCCGGCCGCCGCTGCAAGCGGCGAGCACAGCCAGGGACAGCACCAGCCCCGCCTTGCGGGGCCCGTTCCAATCGATCATGGGGTTCTCCAGCGTCTGCGGCCGGGGGGACGGCCGCTTGTTTTATGGTCAGCCCCAGTCTAGCCGCCCTGCCCGCGCGGCCCTAGTCATAAATCTGCAGTAAGCCGGCAGCGGGCGGCGCCGACGGCTAGCATGCAGGCGCGTGCCCCATCGCGGCCGACAGGGGCGCGGGCGGAGCCGTATCGGCGTCGGTTAGGCCGATTGGCAGCAGCGGGTGGGTGTGGGCCACTGAGCGAGGGCCACTGAGCGAGGGCCAGGGAGCGAGGGCGAATGGAGGTAGGCATGCCGGGCCTGGCCGGGCTGTTTCTGACGATGTTGGCGCTGTCGGCGCTGCCCGGCCCGGTGGAGTTCGTGCTGTTGGCGCGCACGCTGAGCCTGGGCGCGCGCTCCGGGCTGGCCTTCATCGCCGGCGTGCTGCTGGCCGACGCGCTGCTGATTGCGCTGGCCTGGCTGGGGCTGAAAGCGCTGCTCGGCGTCTGGCCGGCGGCCAGTGCGCTGCTGCAGGCGGCCTGCGGGCTGTGGCTCTTGCAGCAGGCGCTCAGCTCCTGGCGCAAGGCAGGCACGGCAGGCGCTGAACCGGCCGGGCCGGCCGGCACGGCCGCCGGCTCCAGCCTGCTGCTGGGCGCCACGCTGACGCTGGCCGACCCGCGCGCGCTGCTGTTTTATTTCGGACTGCTGCCGGCCTACCTGAATCTCGACAGCGGCGGGCTGGCCCAGGTGCTGCTCGTGCTGCTGCTCGCCGCACTGGCCATTGGTCTGGCCAAGGGCGCCTACCTGCTGCTGGCGGCGCGGCTGTTGCGCGCCTGGCGGCGGCCCGAAGCCCAGGCGGGTCTGCGCCGGGCCACGGCGGTGGTGCTGGGCCTGCTCGGCGGCTTTTTGTTGCTGACGCTGCTGCCGGGGCTAGCGCTAAGGGCACAATAGACCGATGACACTGAATGCTTGGCTGGCCGTCGCCGTCGTGCTCGGCTGTTTTGCGGGCCTGGCCTGGGGCCGTTTGCAACCCTACCTGGTGCTGCTGGCCGGGCTGACCGCGCTGCTGCTGGCCGGCGTGCTGGATGCCGGGCGCGCCTTCGCCGGCTTCGGCAACCCCGGCGTGGTCACCATCGGCGCGCTGTTCGTCGTGGTCGCCGGCCTGCGCCAGACCGGCGTGCTGGCCCGGCTGGCCTCGGGCGTGCTGGGCCGCCCGGCCGACGAGGGCCGCGCGCGCCTGCGGCTGCTGGCCCCGGTGCTCGGCAGCAGCGCCTTTCTGAACAACACCCCGGTCGTCGCGATGATGATTCCGGTGGTCAGCGACTGGGCCCGCGCCGGACGGCTGGTGCTGGGGCAGCTGCTGATTCCGCTGTCCTACTTCGCGATCCTCGGCGGGCTGTGCACGATGATCGGCACCAGCACCAACCTGGTCGTCAACGGCCTGTGGATCGAATCCGGCCGCGAGGGCTTTGGGCTGTTCGCGATCACGCCGCTGGGGCTGGTCTGCGCCGCCGTGGGCTGTGTCTTCCTGCTGCTCGTGGGGCCGCGTCTGCTGCCGCGCCGCGCGGAAGGCGCCGGCGGGCTGGCCAACCCGCGCGAATACGCCGTCGAGATGGTGGTGCGGCCCGATGGGCCGCTGCCCGGTCGCAGCATCGAGGATGCGGGCCTGCGCGGGCTGTCGCAGCTCTATCTGCTGGAGATCATCCGCCGCGGCCAGCCGATCCCGATGGTCGGGCCGGAGGAGCTGCTGGAGGCCGGCGACCAGCTGGTCTTCGTCGGCGTGGTCGACTCGGTGGTGGACCTGCAGCGCATCCCGGGCCTGGAGCTGGCGACCAATCAGGTCTTCAAGCTGGAATCCGACCGCTCGGCCCGCATCCTGGCCGAGGCCGTCGTGGCGCCGGAATGCGCGGTGGCCGGCAAGACCATCCGCGAGGGCAAGTTCCGCACCCGCTACAACGCCGCGATCATCGCCGTGTCGCGCAATGGCGAGCGCCTGCGTGGGCGCATTGGCGACATCGTGCTGCAGCCGGGCGATGCGCTGCTGGTGGAGTGCCTGCCCTCCTTCGTGGTCGAAATGCGCAATGCGCGCGATTTCTTTCTGGTCAGCCAGGTCGAGGGTGCGGCGCCGCCCAACCGCGACCGCGCCGGCGTGGCCATTGCCATCCTGCTGGGCATGGTGCTCAGCGCCGGCACCGGCCTGCTGAGCATGCTGGAGGCCGCCCTGATTGCCGGCGGCCTGATGGTGCTGACGCGCTGCTGCAGCCAGCGCGCCGCGCTGGCGCAGATCGACTTTCCGCTGCTGCTGACCATCGGCGCCGCCTTCGGTCTGGGGCGGGCGCTGGCCGACACCGGCGCGGCGGCGGCGCTGGCCGGCGGGCTGATCGGGCTGGTCGGCGACCACCCCTGGCTGGCGCTGGCGGCCATCGCGCTGGTGGTGACGGTGCTGACCGAGTTCGTCACCAACAATGCCGCCGCCGTCATCGGCTTTCCCATTGCGCTGGCCACGGCCGGCCAGCTCGGGGTCAGCGAATGGCCCTTCGTGATGGTGCTGATGATTGCCGCCTCGGCCAGCTTTGCCACGCCGCTGGGCTACCAGACCAACCTGATGGTCTACGGCGCCGGCCGCTACCGGCTGTCCGACTTCCTGCGCATCGGCGTGCCGATGAACCTGCTGGTCTCCGCCACGGCGGTGCTGACCGCGCCGCTGATCTGGTCTTTCTGAAGCCGGCGCGCCGCCCGCGCCGGCGCTCGGCGCGCACGCCCAACGTGGGGCCAACGGCCACCGCAGGCGCATAAAAAAACGCGGCCGGAGCCGCGTTTTTTCGGGATCAGTACCTGCGGCTCAGAAGCTGAAGCCCAGCTGCAGACCACCGTTGTAGCCGCGCGCCTCGACGTCATCGTCGTCCGCGTAGACCATGAAGCCGGTGTTCAGCGTGAAGCTGCCCAGGAAGCTGTCTTCATCGGCAATCAACTTGCCGAGGCGGAAGCGCAGGTCGATGCCGTAGGAGATCGTGTCGGCCTCGTTGGCTTGCAGCGTGGCCTGGCCATCTTCCGTCTGGCGCACGGGCTGCACGACCCGCACATGCGACATCCCCATCGGGAACATCATGTCCAGCCAGGAGAAGGGCTCGGCCCGCGGCAGGATGTACACGCCGTAGAACTCTTCGATCTCGGCGGTGTTGTCGTCCTCGGTGGCACCGACTTCGGCGTCTTCGCCCGAGAAGGAGCCGCGGACCTCAAGCGAGAAGCTCTCGTTCAGCCACAGGCCGACGTGGGCCATGATGGCGCTGCCCTCGGCATCGGTGCGCACGTCGCGACGAATCGGCACCGGCGCGTCATCGCGCGAACCGGCTGGCTCAAAGCTGCGGGTCACCGAAGTTTCCATCAGCAGGTAATCGGCGCCGGCGTAGAAGTCCAGCGCGCTGACGGCCGGGCTCAGGCCCAGGGCCGCTGCGGCCAAAGCGGTGCGCATCATCGTCGTTGTCATCCCTTAGGTCCCCTCAATCGGTGTGCGTGCCGTGGTTGTCACCACAGCCGTTCTGTGGCGAATATACCGTGAATGATGACGCAAAATCTTCCCCGCCCGCCACTGGCCGCGCGATGCATCCTCCGCTGAGCCACTGCGAGCGCTGCGGCGGCCACCTGCGCTTTGTCGTTCCCGAGGGCGACAACCTCAAGCGCCACGTGTGCCGGCCCTGCGGCCATATCCACTATGTGAATCCGCGGGTGGTCACCGGCGCGATCTGCGAATGGGAGGGTCGCATCCTGCTCTGCCGCCGTGGCATCGAGCCGCGCCTGGGCTACTGGACGCTGCCCGCGGGATTTCTGGAACTGGGCGAGTCCTGCAGCGAGGGCGCGCGCCGCGAGACCTGGGAGGAGGCCCGCGCCGAGGTCGAGATGGGGCCGCTGTTCTCCTTCGTCAACGTGCTCTACATCGGCCAGATCCACATGTTTTACCGGGCGCGGATGACCAGCCCGCACTTCGAAACCACGCCCGAAAGCACCGAGCTGATGCTGGTCGACGAGGCCGATGTGCCCTGGGACGAACTGGCCTTTGCCACCGTGCGCTACACCCTGCAGCACTATTTCGCCGACCGCGCGCGCGGTGACTACGGCCTGCATACCGAGGACTTCACGCAGTTCCCGCCAAGGCCGGCCGGGCCGCCGCCGCAGCGCCCGGGTGCGCCCGGCGAGGCGCCGCGCTGACGGAGCACCGGCGCCCTCGCTACAATCTGCGCCCGCTTCCGACGGATCCTCACGATGGCCTTTGTCGTTACCGAGAACTGCATCAAGTGCAAGTACACCGACTGCGTGGAAGTCTGCCCGGTGGACTGCTTTCACGAGGGTCCCAACTTCTTGGTGATCGACCCTGAGGAATGCATCGATTGCACGCTCTGCGAGCCGGAATGCCCGGCCGAGGCGATTTACGCCGAGGATGATCTGCCGGAGGACCAGGCGCAGTTCATCGAGCTGAACGCGGAGCTGTCGCGTGACTGGCCGGTGATCAACGAGCGCAAGGACCCACCGCCCGACGCCACCGAGTGGGATGGCAAGCCCGGCAAGCTGGATTTGCTGGAACGCTAAGCCCCCGACCCGCACGCGAGGAGACAACAATGCAGGGACTGATGATGAGCATGCCGCTGACGATCACGTCGATCTTGCGGCATGCCCGACGCAACCATCCGCAGGTCGAGGTCGTGTCGGTCACGGCGGACAACCCGCGCCACCGCACCACGGTGGGCGAATGTCTGCAGCGCTCGGCGCAGCTGGCGCATGCGCTGCAGGCCCAGGGCGTCAAGGAAGGCGATCGCATCGCCACGCTGGCCTGGAACGACTACCGCCATTTCGAAACCTATTACGGCGTCTCCTGCATGGGCGCCGTGCTGCACACCATCAACCCGCGGCTGCACCCCGAGCAGCTGGCCTACATCCTCAACCACGCCGAGGATCAATGGCTGCTGCTGGACCCGGCCTTCATGCCGCTGCTGGCCGCCGTCAAGGACAAGGTGCCCGAGCTCAAGGGCGCCATCGTGCTGTGCGAGCAGGAGGACCTGCCGGACGCGCCCGAGGGCGTGGCGCTGTACAGCTACGAGGCCTTCATCGAGGGCCAGCCGGTCGAATACGACTGGCCGGAACTGGACGAGAACGCCGCCAGCTCGCTGTGTTACACCTCCGGCACCACCGGCCACCCCAAGGGCGTGCTGTATTCACACCGCTCGACGGTGCTGCATGCCATTGCCGCGGCGCAAAAGGACGTCCTCTGCTTGGGCGCCACCGACTGTGTGCTGCCCGTGGTGCCCATGTTCCACGTAAACGCCTGGAGCATCCCCTACGTCGCGCCGATGGTCGGCGCCAAGCTGGTTTTCCCCGGCCCCAAGATGGGCGACGGCGAAACGCTGCATGACCTGATCAACGACGAGGGCGTCACGATGGCGCTGGGCGTGCCCACAGTCTGGCTCGGCCTGCTGAACTACCTGGAGGCCAACGGCAAGACCCTGGAGGGGTTGGAGCGCATGGGCGTGGGCGGCTCGGCCTGCCCGACGTCGCTGATGCGCAAGTACAGCGAGAACTACGGCGTCGAGGTGATCCACGCCTGGGGCATGACCGAAATGAGCCCCATTGGCACGGTCAACACGCTGCGCCCGGGCATGGAAGACCTGCCCGAGAGCGAGTACTGGACCATGCGCGCGAAGCAGGGCCGCACGGTGTTCCCGGTCGAGATGAGCATCTTCGATGACGATGGCAACGAGCTGCCCTGGGATGGCAAGGCCTATGGCGCGCTGAAGGTGCGCGGCCCCTGGGTGGTCAGCGGCTATTACCAGCGGCCGGAGGTCGATGCGGTGGACCGGCGCGGCTGGTTTGACACCGGCGATGTGGCGACCATCGACAGCGCCGGTTTCATGCAGATCACCGACCGCACCAAGGACGTCATCAAGTCCGGCGGCGAGTGGATCAGCTCGATCGAGCTGGAAAACGTGGCGATGAGCCACCCGGATGTGGCCGAGGCCGCGGTCATCGCCGCCGCCCACCCCAAGTGGGACGAGCGCCCGCTGCTGATCGTCGTGCGCAAGCCCGGCCAGCAGGTGGGCAGCGACGAACTGCTGGCGCATTTCGACGGCAAGGTGGCCAAGTGGTGGACGCCGGATGCCGTCGAGTTCGTCGACGAGCTGCCGCATGGCGCCACCGGCAAGGTGCAGAAGATGGCGCTGCGCGAGCGCTTCGCCGACTTCAAGTTCAGCGCCTAGCGTCGTCGCGGACACCGGCCCTGCGGGTGCTATGCTCGCAGGGCCGTACGCCACGGAGGACGCCATGCTGATCTGGGACTACCTGCACAGCCGCCCGCTGCCCCCCGAGGGTTTTGAATACACGCTGGATGACGGCAGCCCGGCCTATGTCCGGCCGCTGCGCCCCGAGGACACCCAGCGCCTCAAGCGCGGTCTGGACCAGCTGTCGCATCTGGCCTCGCGCCGCCGCTTTCCCTTCGACGGCGACGAGCCCGTCGACACGCTGATCGAGCGCGTCACCCACGCCGACGGCACCCATGTCGTGGCCTGGGGCGCGGCCGACATCGCCAACCCGGACCAGCCCGGCATCGGCGTGTCGCGCTACATCCGCCGCGAGCACGAGCCCGACGCGGCCGACGTCAAGATCGTCATCCTCGACGAATATGCCCGCCGCGGCGCCGGCGTGCTGCTGCATGCCGTGCTGCACCTGGAGGCACACCACCACGGGCTGAAGCACCTCTATTACGACGTGGCGGCCGACAACACCCGCTTTATCCGCCACCTGCGTTCGCTGGGCGCGGAATACATCGGCCGCGCGGTCGATGTGACCCGGCTGAAGTGCCCGGTCTACGGCCAGGCCTACCGCGTCAGCCACCTCAAGGCCAACGCGCGGCGCTTTGCCCAGGCCATCCGCCGCCTGGCGCATGTGCGGCCGGTGGCCGACGGCGAGCCCATCGACAATCAGGACATGGCCATTTGAGCCTGAGCCCGTGAGTCAGGCCAAGGCGCCCCCGGAGGCAGACGAGCGACCGAGCTGGGGGCAGCGGCTGCGCGCCGTGGGCTGGGTGAACTGGGTGATGCTGGCGCTGGCCCTCCTGTCGATCGGCCTGCTGTCCTGGGAGATGTGGTGGCCGCCGGACGAGACCACCCGCCGTGCCATCCTGATCGCCGATACGGTGATCTGCGCGATCTTTGCCGTGGAGTTCATCTGGCGGATGCGCCAGCAGGAGGACCGCCGCGGCTTCGTGCTGCGCAACTGGTACGAGATCCTGGGCATGATCCCGGCCGCGCACCCGGCGCTGCGCAGCCTGCGCCTGCTGCGGGTCCTGCGCATCCTGGTCATCCTCGCCCGCGTCGGCGCCGCCGCGGACCGCGCGATGGGCGAAGAGACCACGCACCGCTGGCTGCAGGCCGTGCGCATGCGCATCGTCAACGCGCTCAGCGGCGCCATCACGGTGGCCGTGCTGGACGAGGTCGGCGCCGTGCTGCAAAAGGGCCACTACACCCAGAACATCGCCCGGGCGCTGGAGGAGAACCGGCCGCACCTGGCCGCGATGCTGGGCGAAAAACTGCGGCACGACGAGCAACTGCGGCGCTTTTCCCGGCTGCCCTTTTACGGACTGGTGGTCGATGCGGCGGTGGCCGCCAGCCTGCGCGTGGCCCACGAGGCGCTGCTGGACGAGCGCACCGATGAATTGATCGCCGACGCCTTGCGCGAAAACCTGGTGCAGATCCGCCGTTCGGTCTGGGAGCAGGATGCGCAGCGCTACAACGCGCACCTGCCCGAGCGCCAGAAGACCGAGCAGGCCTCGCGCAACACCGTTCACAGCGCGTAAGCTGTGAGCACCAATAACAATGCAGGGAGACACGCGATGGTTCGACCCACGCCCCGCTGGCTGGCCGCCGGCCTGCTGTTCACGGCCGCCGCCCACGCGGCGGACCACATCGACGCACCCTTCACCGATGGCACCGTTGCCGGCGGCGATGCGGTGGATCTGGTCGAGAAGTCCTACGACATCGCCGATGTCTTCGCCTTCCCCACCAATGGCGGGCAGACAGTCGCCCTCGTGATGACGGTCTTCCCCTTCGCCGACTCCACCTCGCGGCTCAACCCGGAGGTGCTCTACCAGTTCAAGGTCGACACCGATGGCGACCGCATCGAGGACCGCGTGATTCAGGTCACGGCCAGCGGCACCGGCAGCGCACAAACCGTGGCCACCACCGGCGTGACCACGCCCACCGTGCTGGGCACCGAGGACAACCGCCTGCTGCCCAACTTGCTGGAGGGCGTGCCCTTCAACGGCACCGCCGGCGTTGCCGGTGGCACGCGGCTGTTCGTGGGCCTGTCGGACGACCCCTTCTATTTTGACCTGGCGGCGTTTCGCAACTTCGTGGCCGAGGTGAAGGGCGAGCCGGGCAACGACGGCGACCCCGACACCATCGTGGGCTTCGCCCCGGCCGCACAGAACGACACGCTGGCCGGCGCCAACATCATCAGCATCGTCGTCGAAGTGCCGCAGGCCGAATTGGGCACCGGCACCGTCGGCGTCTGGGCCACGACCAGCCTGCTCGACCCGCAATGAGGAGCCCGCACATGACCGCACGCACCCTGACCGCCGCCTGCGCGCTGTTCGCCCTCGCCGCCTGTAGCGAGATCGACGGCATCGACCCGCGCACGCAGCTCAAGTTCGACCAGGTGGACCGCACCGCAATCCCGGCCGTGGCCACGCTCTTCGTGGACCCGCTTGGCACGCGCAGCGAGACGGCGGCCGACCCGAAGAACCGGTTCAACGCCGGCGCACCGCTGAACGCCCCGGACTTCGCCGACGACATCCGCGCCACGCTCAGCGCGCTGCGCAGCCTGGATGACAACCCGGCGAACGACGCCGGCGCCGCCGGGGACACCACCGACCCCAGCCTGCCGCGGGTCTCGGTGGCCACCACCACCGCCGTTGTCGCCCCGGATGTGCTGACGCTGGACCTCTCCGGCAGCCAGCCCGGCCTGCTCGGCGTGGAGCTCGGGGCGCCGGATGCCTTCGGTGGCCGCACGCTGGCCGAGGATGTCGTGGACGCCGCGCTGGGCGCCATCGTCTTCCCCGGTGCCGGCCCGGCCTTCACCAGCGACTACGCCGACGCCAACGACGCCACCTTCCGCGACGACTTCCCCTACGTCGCCCCGGCCAACTAGGCCGCACCCGGCCACCACAGCCCGCGGCGGGCCCCGAGCCCGCCGCGGCGCTGCCCGGCCACCCCGCCTCGCAAGCCCATGTCCCGACGCGCCCGGCTCGCCGGCGGCCTGCTGCTGGCCGCGCCCCTGCTCTACTTTGCTTGGCGAGGCCTCGCCTCGCCGCTGCCGCCCCCGCCGCCGGACTGCGAGCTGTTGCGCCCCGCCACGGTGGCCGCCAGCGAAGCGCCGCCGCCGACACTGGCCGAGTTCGACCGCAACCTCGCGCTGCTCGAAGAGCGCCTCGCGGGCGCGCCCTCGCTGCGCCAGGAGGCGGCCAACCGCCGCCTGCAGCGTTTCCAGGCCCTGCGCGACCTGGCGGACCTGGAGGCGGCACAGGTCCACAACGACGCCCTGCTGGCGGCCCAGCC
The DNA here is from genome assembly GCA_937141935.1 of uncultured Ectothiorhodospiraceae bacterium. Lineage (GTDB taxonomy): Bacteria > Pseudomonadota > Gammaproteobacteria > Nevskiales > Oceanococcaceae > MS8. Next base: position 21,937 of record CAKZQS010000033.1, on the reverse strand, counting down.
CGCCGACCGCACCGCCGTCGCCCGCGGCGCCGCGCTGGCACTGGCCCAGCATGACTTTCGCGCCGCACTCACGGCCGCCCGCGCCGCCGAATCCGCGGCGCTGGAATACGACGCCCTGAACGAGCTGGGCGAGGCCCAGGCCGCACAGGAACGCCTCGCCGCCCTGCCGGCCCGCGGCCTGGGGCCGCTGTTGCGCCACGCCGCCGCCGCCGATGCGCGCGGCGATGGTGAGGCCGCGGCCACCCACTTCGACGCCGCCATTCAATACGCGCGCAACAACAGCCTGCACCCGCTGTCGCTGGCGGGCCTGTTGGCCCACCGCGCCACGCTCGCGCTGCACGCCGGCGAGCCCGCGGCGGCCTGCGTTGGCTATACCGAGGCGCTGGCGCTGCACCCCGGCCAGGTCACGGCGCTGGAATGGCTCTCGCGTTGGGCCTGGCATCGTGGCGAGGTCGAGCTGGCCCGCGCGCTGATCGGTCGCGCGGTGGCGCTGGACCCGCACAGCCACGGATTCGCGCAGTTGCAGGCGCAGTACGCGCAGGCCGCCGGCGATGCCGCGGCGGCGGCGGCCGCACAGGCGCGCGCCGCCGCGCTGCGTGAGCGCTTTCCCAACTGGTACCGCCTGGAGGCCGCGCAGGAGCTTGCGGCCGCCGGTGAGGCGGCCGCGGCCCGCGAACTGCTCGCGGCCGAGGCGCAGCGCCGGCAGGGCGCCGAATACTGGGCGGCCGTGCTCGACGTCGAGCGCGCGCTGGGGGCGCTGGACCGCGCCGCCGCCGCCCTGGAGCGCTTAGAGCAGCACACCGTGCTGCACCCGCCGCTCGCGCTCGCGGCCTGGCGCCTGGCGCTGGCCGAGGGGGATGCGGCTGCGGCGGAGCGGCTTGGCCTGGCGGCCGCCGAGGGCCGCATCGAGCTCGATCCGGCCGACTGGGCCGAGCTGGCCGCCTGGATCGAATCCCCGCCGGACCGCTAGCTCGCAGCCACGCTTGAGGACCTTGCGGGCGAGGCTGCGATAATCCCGCCCATGTGGAAACAACTCCCGGCCATCGCCAGCTCAACGCTGAGCAGCAGTCTCGCAGGCTGGCGCGGCACCATGGCCTTCGCCCCCGCCGCGCGGCAGCCGCACACGCCGCTGCGCCTGTACGAATTTGAGGCCTGCCCGCATTGCCGGCGCGTGCGCGAGGCGCTGACCGCGCTGGAGCTGGACGCCGACATCCGCCCCTGCCCCCGCGGCGGCACCCGTTTTCGCGCCGAGGCGCAGCAGCTTGCCGGCCGCGCCCAGTTCCCGCTGCTGGTCGACGGCGACGCCGACATGGTGCTGCTGGAGTCCACCGCCATCATCCGCCACCTGTACGAGCGCTACGCGGGGCGTGCAGCACCGGCGTCGCTGCTGCTGGCGCCACTGGATCGCGCCCGCTCGCTGGCCGCCAGCCTGCCCCGCCCACGGCGCGGGCTGCGCGCCCGCCCCTCGCGCGCACCGGCGGAAGCCCTGGAGCTGTACAGCTTTGAATCCAGCCCCTTCAGCCGGCTGGTGCGCGAGCGCCTGTGTGAGCTGGAACTGCCCTACCGCCTGCGCAATGCCGGCAAGGCGCAGTGGCAGGACATGGGCCCGCCGCAGCTGCGCGCCGCGCTCTTCGCCGACACGCCGGTGCGCGGCCGCAACCGCCGCGCGCTGCTGGCACGCGCGGGCCGGGTGCAGTTTCCCTACCTGATCGATCCGAACACCGGCGTGGCCCTGTTCGAGTCCGCGCGCATCCTGGACTACCTCGAGCGCGAGTACGCCCGCTGAGCCAGGCCTGGCTCAGCCTTGCTATGGCACGTGTCAACGCGCCGGCTGTGGCCGGCGCGTTGAACCACGTTATTGGGCGCTATTGGGCGCGGCCGAACGGCGGGCCTCCGCCGAGCGGCTAAGAACTCGTTAATTCTTCAGCGTTCCCGTGCGGGCCACGGACGACCCGCCGCGAATCGATGGCCTGCGCCATGGATTCGGCAGAGGCGCGTGCGGACGCACCGCCCTCCCCCTTCGCCGACGAATCCCGCATGGCTCCGTCGGCGCCTGCCTAGAAGGGCAGATCGTCGTCGTTGAAGTTGTCTTCGACCGGCGCCGGCTTGTTCTGCGAGCGCGCGGGCGGCGCATCGCCATAACCGCCGCCCTGCTGGCCGCCGCCGTAGCCGCCGCTCTGGCCACCACCACCACCGCCACCGCCGCCACCGCGGCCGCCGAGCATCTGCATCTCGTTGGCGACGATTTCGGTGGTGTAACGGTCCTGGCCGTCCTTGCCCTGCCACTTGCGCGTGCGCAGGCTGCCTTCGACATAGACCTGCGAGCCCTTGCGCAGGTACTCGGCCGCAATCTCGCCGAGGCGGCTGAAGAACACGACGTTATGCCATTCGGTGCGCTCCTGCTGCTCACCGGTCTGGCGGTCCTTCCAGGCCTCGGAGGTGGCGATGCGGGCATTGCACACGGCGGTGCCGCTCTGGGTGTACCGGGTCTCGGGGTCGGCGCCCAGGTTGCCGACCAGAATGACCTTGTTGATGCCTCGTGCCATGGATCTCTCTCCGTTCGAATGTTCGGGATTCTATTCGCAACTTGGCCGCGCCGCCGGACGCGCGCGGTCGTGATCAGGCGCCGGCGCTGGTGGCGGCCACGCGCCTGGCCTGCGCCGGCAGGCGCTGCAAATAGAGCAGCGGCGCCAGGCCCAGCAGCGCGACGCCCAGCAGCGTGGCCGTGGCGCCGTAGTGGGCATACAGCCAGCCCGCCAGCGCCGAGCCGGCAAACACGCCAAAGAATTGCGCACTGCTGAATACGCCCATCACGCGCCCGCGCCGCGCCGGGCCTACCAGCCGCGTCAGCAACGAAGGCAGGCTGGCCTCCAGCAGGTTGAAGGCCACGAAGAACAGCGCCAGCGTGGGCCACACGCCCGCGTGAGGCACCGCACTCAGGCCGGCCAGGCCCAGCAGCAGGACCGCGAAGGCCGGCGCCAGTGCGCGCCACTGCCAGCCACGCGTCTCGATCCAGCGCAGCAGCGGGAAGACCAGCACCGCGGACAGCAGAACCGCCGGCAGCCAGGTCCGCCACTGCGCCTGCGCCGGCAGCTCCAGCGGCAGCACCACGAACAGCGCCGCCAGCAAGGCATGCAGCACGCCGACGGCCAGCACCAGCGCGGCCACGCCCGACGGCAGGCCGCGGGCGGGCACCGCGGCGCCGGCGGCGACCGACGCCGGCGGCCGCGGCAGCGCCGCCAGCAGGCCCAGCGCCAGCACGCCCAGCAGCGCGGCAAGCAGGAACAGGCCGGGCACGCCGGCATAGGGCAACAGCAGCGGCCCCAGCAGCAGCGAGAGCAAGAAGGCCATGCCGATGCCGATGCCGCTGACCGCCAGCGCAATCGCCCGCACGGACTCGCGCAGCAAATCCGCGAGCAACGCGGTCGAGGTTGCGGCGATGGCGCCGCAGCCCTGCAGCAGCCGGCCGAGCACCAGCGTCTCGACGCTGTGCGCCACCGCGGCCAGCAGGCTGCCCGCGACGAAGATCAGCAAGCCGGCGGCAATGACCGGCTTGCGCCCGATCACATCGGACAGCCAGCCCAGAGGCACCTGCAACAGCGCCTGGGTCAGCCCATAAACGCCCACCGCCAGGCCCACGGCCAGCCCGGGCTCGCCGGCCAGCTGCAGCGCCCAGGGCGACAGCACGGGCAGCACCAGAAACAGTCCCAGCATGCGCAGGAACAGCAACAAGGCCAACAGCGTGGTCGCGCGGCGCTCGGCCGCCAGCATTCGGGGCGCGGGGTCTGGGGACAAGGGCGTGTGCAGGTCGGGCCCGGTGGCGCAACACCCGCCCGCGGCGCGGCGAGGGGGCGGCCTGCGTCGGGCGAAGGCGAAGCCGTATAGTACCAAGTTCCCTGCGCCCCCCGGTCCCCCTACGAGCGGCATGAAACACATCAGCGTGCGCGGCGCGCGCACCCACAACCTGCGCGACCTGCACGTCGATCTGCCCCGCGACCAGCTCATTGTCATCACCGGTCTGTCGGGCTCGGGCAAGAGCTCGCTGGCCTTCGACACGATCTATGCGGAAGGCCAGCGGCGCTACGTGGAGTCGCTGTCGGCCTATGCGCGGCAGTTCCTGTCGATGATGGACAAGCCCGATGTCGATTCCATCGAGGGCCTGTCGCCGGCGATCTCGATCGAGCAAAAATCCACCAGCCACAACCCGCGCTCGACGGTGGGCACGGTCACCGAGATCCACGACTACCTGCGCCTGCTCTACGCGCGCGTCGGCATTCCCCACTGCCCCGACCACGACATCGCGCTGACGGCCAAGACCGTCAGCCAGATGGTGGACACGGTGCTGGGCTTTGCCGAGGACAGCGCCTGGATGCTGCTGGCGCCCGTGGTGCGCGGGCGCAAGGGCGAACACCGGCAGATGCTCGAGCAGTTCCGCGCCGAGGGCTTCATCCGCGTGCGCGTGGACGGCGCGCTGCACGAGCTGGACGACCTGCCCGAGCTGAACCCCAAGACCAAGCACGACATCGACATCGTCGTCGACCGTTTCAAGGTGCGCCCGGACCAGGCCCAGCGCCTGGCCGAAAGCTTCGAGACGGCGCTGCGGCTGGCCGAGGGCCTGGCCGTGGTGGCGCCCTGGCGCGAGGGCGAAGGCGGCGAGGAGCAAACCTTCTCCGCGCGCTTTGCCTGCCCGGCCTGTGGCTTCACGCTCAGCGAGCTGGAACCGCGCCTGTTCTCCTTCAACAGCCCGCACGGCGCCTGCCCCACCTGCGATGGCCTGGGCACCACCTCGGTCTTCGACGCCGACCGCATCGTGGGCAACCCGGAGAAGTCGCTGGCCGACGGGGCGATTCGCGGCTGGGACCGGCGCAACCCCTATTACTACGCGCTGCTGCGCGGCCTGTCCGAGGAGTACGGCATCGACCTGGAGCAGCCCTTCCGCGAGCTGCCCGACACCCAGCGCGAGGTCGTGCTGTACGGCAGCGGAGGCCACAAGCTGCGCTTTGAATACCCCGACATGAAGGGGCGCATGAAGGTGCGCCGGCATGTATTCGAGGGCATCGTGCCCAACCTCGAGCGCCGCTACCGCGAGACCGAATCCGATGCGGTGCGCGAGGAGCTGTCGCGCTACCGCAGCGACAAGCCCTGCGGCGACTGCGACGGCAGTCGCCTGAACAGCGCTGCCGCCTCGGTACGGGTCGGCCCGGCGGCACTGCCCACGGTGTGCCGGCTGTCGATCCGCGGCGCCGTGGAGCATTTCGAAACCCTGGACCTGCCCGGCCAGCAGGGCGAAATCGCCGTGCGCATCCTCAAGGAAATCCGCCTGCGGCTGAGCTTTTTGAACAATGTGGGCCTGGATTACCTGACGCTGGACCGCGCCGCCGAGACGCTGTCCGGCGGCGAGGCGCAGCGCATCCGCCTGGCCAGCCAGATCGGCGCCGGCCTGGTCGGCGTGCTCTATGTGCTGGACGAGCCCTCCATCGGCCTGCATCAGCGCGACAACCAGCGCCTGATCGACACGCTGGTGCGCCTGCGCGACCTGGGCAACACGGTGCTGGTGGTCGAGCACGACGAGGACGCCATCCGCCATGCCGACCATGTGCTGGACATCGGCCCCGGCGCCGGCGTGCACGGCGGCGAGGTGGTGGCCCAGGGCAGCCCCGACGCGGTGATGGCCAACCCGGACTCGCTGACCGGCCAGTACCTCTGCGGCCAGCGGCGCATCGCCATCCCGGCGCAGCGGCACACGCCGCACGGCGGGCAGATGCTGCAGATCGAAGGCGCGCGCGGCAACAACCTGCGCGGGCTGGACGTGGAGCTACCGCTGGGCTGCTTTGTCTGCATCACCGGCGTCTCCGGCAGCGGCAAGTCCACCCTGATCAACGACACGCTCTACCCCATTGCAGCGCGCGAGCTGAACCGCGCCAGCCTGCCGCATGCCCCGATGGACGCGGTGCGCGGGCTGGAGCACCTGGACAAGGTCATCGGCATCGACCAGAGCCCCATCGGCCGCACGCCGCGCTCGAACCCGGCCACCTACATCGGGCTTTTCACCGGCATCCGCGAGCTGTTCGCCGGCGTGCCCGAGGCGCGGGCCCGCGGCTACACGCCCGGCCGCTTCTCCTTCAACGTCAAGGGCGGCCGCTGCGAGGCCTGCCAGGGCGATGGCCTGATCAAGGTCGAGATGCACTTTTTGCCGGACGTCTACGTGGTCTGCGAGGTCTGCGAGGGCCGCCGCTACAACCGCGAAACGCTGGACATCCGCTACAAGGGCCGCACCATCGCCGAGGTGCTGGCGATGACGGTGGAGGACGCGCTGGAGTTCTTCAGCGCGGTGCCGGCGCTCAAGCGCAAGCTGTCGACGCTGATGGATGTCGGCCTGTCGTACATCACGCTGGGCCAAAGCGCGACGACGCTCTCCGGCGGCGAGGCACAGCGGGTCAAGCTGGCCAAGGAGCTGTCGCGGCGCGACACCGGGCAGACGCTGTACATCCTTGACGAGCCCACCACCGGCCTGCACTTCCACGACGTGGAGCAGCTGCTCACCGTGCTGCACCGGCTGCGCGACCACGGCAACACCGTCGTCGTCATCGAGCACAACCTCGATGTCATCAAGACGGCCGACTGGCTGATCGACCTGGGCCCCGAAGGCGGCGCCGGCGGCGGCCAGCTTGTCGCCACCGGTACGCCGGAACAGGTGGCCGAGGTCGAGGGCTCCTATACCGGGCAGTTCCTGCGCCCGATCCTCAAGCGCGGTTACTGAAGCAGTTCGGCCGGCGGTGAGTCCGGCGCCGCGCGCCGCCGCGCGCACTCGTCGCCGAGCTTCTCGGCCAGCAGGCCAAAGCGCACGGCGAGCAGCGTCAGCTCGACATCGGTGTGCACACCGAGCTTGTCGAGGATGCGCCGGTGATAGGTGCTGACCGTCTTGGGCGACAGCGACAGGGCCTGCGCGATGACCGGCAGGCTGTCCCCGTTGAAGATGCGCATCATCACCTGCGATTCGCGCTCGGACAGCGCCTCGAAGGGCGAGGCCTGGGCCCCGGCGCCGCGGCACACGGCCAGGTTGCCGGCCACTTCGCCGGAGATGTAGCGCCCCCCGGCGTGCACCTTGCGGATGCCCTTGACCACATCGCCGATGTCCGAATCCTTGCCGATGTAGCCGGCCGCCCCCGCCGCCAGCATCTGGCTGGGATAGGGCTCTTCGACATAGCCGGACAAGGCGATCACCCGTGCCCCGGGCAGGCGCCGTGACAGCCGCCGGGTGGCCTCGAGCCCGCCCATGCCGGGCATGCTCAGGTCCATCAGGATGACGTGCGGCGCACAGTCCAGCGCCCGCGCCAGCGCGGCCTCGCCCGAGTCGGCCTCGCCGACGATGACGATGTCCTCGCTGCGCTCGATAACGGCCCGCATGGCCGAACGCACCATCTGGTGGTCGTCCACCAGCATCACTCGAATCATGTGTCTCCCCTGGCGGCAACGCGGCAGGTTGCATGGCCGGGCCTATCAGACGAATCCTACAAGGCCCCGTCGCAGATACTACATCCGCCCCGGGCGCTCGCGATAGCCCCGCCGGGTGGTGGCGCGCAGCATGGCAACTTTCCCGGGGAGAGAGAGACCCATGCTGAGACTGACGACGAGATCCGCGGCCCTGCTGGCGCTGGCCCTGAGCCTGGGCCTGGGCGGCACCGCCAGCGCCCGCGACGCCGACCGCACCCAGTACCCCATCGTGTTTGCCCATGGCATGGGCGGCTTCGACGACGTGCTGGGCTATGACTACTGGGGCGACGACTACGGCGTTTACGTGCTCGATACCTGCCAGTGGGGCGAGTACTACTGCAATGGCGACATCAACAGCGGCCAGCAAAGCTTCGTGGCCTCGGTGACGCCCTTCCAGAGCTCGGAGGTGCGCGGCTACGAGCTGTACCAGGACATCGAAGGCTACCTCGCCAGCTCCGGCCACAGCTACGTCAACATCATCGGCCACTCGCAGGGCGGCCTGGACCTGCGCAAGGCGGCCAAGCTGCTCAAGGACAACCGCGGCTACAAGGTCGTGCGCTACGGCATCTCGATCAGCTCGCCCCACCGCGGCTCGCCGATCGCGCAGTACGTCTTCAACATGAGCCCGGGGGTGGTCTCGATCCTGGAGACGCTGGCCGAGTACTTCGGCGACGTGATCTACGGCGGCGGCAACGACGCCATCGCGGCGCTCAAGCAGCTGGTGCACCACGACATCGACCCCAACGACGGCATCACCACCGGCACGGCCGCCTTCAATGCCGCCTACCCCGGCAACGGCACCAATATGGCCCGCGCCCGCAGCTTCCTGACCGGACAGGACAACGGCAACATGAATCCGGCGCTGTACCTGATCAAGGAGCTGTGGACCAACATCGACGGCGACGGCTACGCCAGCTACGACGCCAACGGCGACGGCGCGCTGGGCACCGGCGATGGCAATGCCAGCGACAACGATGACGACGGCCTGGTCGGCATCAACTCGCAGCAGATGGGCTACCGGCTCGAATACTGGGAGTGCTATGGCTGCCTGGACTACGTCTGGGCCCGGGACAACACCGGCTACACCGGCGACCTGAACGCCCCCAGCCCGACCCAGATGACCTCGCATGCCTGGAAGATCAACCAGGACCACCTGGACATCATCGGCGTGCCGCCGGACACCTTCGACGAGATGGAGTTCTACGCGGCGATCACCGATTACATCGCCGACAACGGCTACTGATGCGCAAGCGCCAGTCAGCCGCCATGGCGGTGCCCCGGTGAGGCCCGCACGCACCGCCCTGGTGCTGCTCGGCGTCGGCCTTGTGGCCGGCGCCGGGTGGTGGTGGGCCGGCGGCCCCGGGGCGGCGGATGCCAACCTCGAGGCCCTGCCCGCGACCACCGCCACCGACGCCAGCGCATCCCGCCGCGAGGCCGCGCGCACCGGCGAGCCGGGTTCGACGCCTGCGAGCGGCGCGGAGATGCCCAGCCTGGCCGCCTTCAACGAGGCCGGCTTTGTCGAGGGGATGCGCGAGCGCTTCGGGCCGCATATGCACCGGCCGCACGCCCAGGTGCGCAGCCTGGAGCAGCTCATCGCCTACCTGCAGCAGCAATACCCGGACGACTGGGAGAGCCGCGTACTGCCCATGCTGGAGCGGCTGTGGCCGGACCAGGCCGCGGCGCTGTATGCCCGCTACAACGCGCTGCGTGGTTACCAGGACTGGCTGCGTGCCGAACGCGACAGCCTGCGTGCCCTGCCCGCGGGCGAACGCCGCGAGCGGCTGTGGGCCGCCCGCCATCAGGCCTTTGGCGCCGACGCCGAGCAGATCTGGGCCGCCGAGCGGCGCAGCCAGGCGCTGGGCGAGGCCCTGACCGAACTGCCGGCGCAGGCGCCGCCGGCGCAACGCGCGGCCGCCTACCGTGCGGCCATCGAGTCAATTTACGGAGAGCAGGCGCCGCGGCTGCTGGCGCAACGGCGCACCGAGCTGCTGAACAGCTTTGTCGCCACCGCGGATGTGCAGCGCGACCTGCGCGCACTGCCGCCGGCGCAGCGGGCCGACACCCTGCGCGCGATCCGTGCGGAGCTGGGCATGCCCGAAGACGCGCAGCAGCGCTGGTCGGAGCTGGATGCCCGCCGCGACGCGCGCTGGGCCAGGGGCCAGGACTACATGACCCGACGCGAGGCCCTGCTGCAGGCCGAGGGGCCACAGGCGCTGGACGGGCTCAGGCAGGAAATCTTCGGCGAGCAGGCGGCGGTTATCGCCCGCGAGGAGGAGGCCGGCTTTTTCCGCTACGCCGGGGAGCGGCGCATTGGCAGGGAATGAGGGGGCCAGGAGCTAGGGGGCCGCGAATAGCACCGGCCCGCCGCGGCCGGGCGCGGATGGCGCGCAATAAAAAGGCCGCCCTTGCAGCAAAGGCGGCCTTCACGCACATGGCACGCACAACGTACCAGGGAGACAGCACCACCTAAGCAGGCTTCGTGCCAACTCCCCGGCAAGGCGACCGCACCGAGGGGCAGCCGCACCGAGACACGGCCGCGCCCACAGGCGGGCGGCCGTGCTCAGAGGCGGGCGGCCACCTCGGCGGCTTCGGCGATGGCGCGCTTGGCGTCCAATTCGGCCGCAAGTTTCGCCCCGCCCACCACGTGCGGCTTGTGGCCCGCGGCCTCCAGGGCCTCGGCCAGCTCGCAGCGGCGCTCCTGACCGGCGCAGAGCACCACGTGGTCGACCTCCAGCAACTGCGGCTGCTCGTCGACCAGGATGTGCAGGCCCTCGTCATCAATGCGGCTGTACTCGACACCGGGCAGCATCTTGACGCCCTTTTTCTGCAAGGACAGGCGGTGCGCCCAGCCGGTGGTCTTGCCCAGGCGCTTGCCCACCTTCTCGCTCTTGCGTTGCAGCAGCCAGACCTCGCGCGGCGAGGGCTCCTCGCGCGGCTCGACCAGCCCGCCGGGGGCCTCGAGCGCCATATCGATGCCCCATTCGCGGGCAAAGCTGGCCATGTCGGTGGCCGGCGAGTGGTCGTGGGTCAGGTATTCGGAGACATCGAAGCCGATGCCGCCCGCGCCGACGACGGCCACCCGCTTGCCCACCGTGGCGCGGCCGCTGAGCACGTCGATGTAGCTGAGCACCTTGGCGTGGTCGACGCCGGGGATCGAGGGCGTGCGCGGGTGCACCCCGGTGGCGATCACGATCTCGTCAAAACCGGCCAGGTCACTGACGCCCACCTCACGGCCCAGCTTCAGCTCGACGCCGGTCAGCTCGATGCGCCGGCCGAAGTAGCGCAGCGTCTCGTAGAACTCTTCCTTGCCGGGGATGCGCTTGGCCAGGTTGAACTGGCCGCCGATCTCGTCATGCGCATCGAAGAGGCTGACCTGGTGGCCGCGCTCGGCCAGCAGCGTCGAGGCCGCCAGCCCGGCCGGGCCGGCGCCAACGACGGCGACGCGCTTGGCCCGGCGCACCGGGTGAAAGTTCAGCGTGGTCTCGTGGCAGGCGCGCGGGTTGACCAGGCAGGAGGCGCGCTTGAGCTGGAAGGTGTGGTCCAGGCAGGCCTGATTGCAGGCGATGCAGGTGTTGATTTCGTCCGTGCGCCCCTCGGCGGCCTTGCGCACGAAGTCCGGGTCGGCCAGGAAGGGGCGCGCCATCGACACCATGTCGGCCTGCCCGGTCGCCAGGATCTGCTCGGCCGTCTCCGGCATGTTGATGCGGTTGGTCGTGCACAGCGGGATGTTGACCTCGCCCATCATCTTGGCCGTGACCCAGGAAAAGCCGCCGCGCGGCACCCGGGTGGCAATGGTGGGGATGCGCGCCTCGTGCCAGCCGATGCCGGTGTTGATGATGGTGGCGCCGGCCTGCTCGATGCCGCGGGCCAGTTCGACGACCTCCTCCCAGGGCGCCCCACCCTCGACCAGATCCAGCATCGACAGGCGGTAGATGATGATGAAGTCCGGGCCCACGGCCTCGCGCATGCGGGCAATGATTTCCAGCGGCAGGCGGTGGCGCTGCGCGGCGCTGCCGCCCCAGCCATCGTCACGGCGGTTGGTGCGCGGGATCGTGAACTGGTTGATGAAATAGCCTTCCGAACCCATCACCTCGACGCCGTCGTAGCCGGCCTCGCGGGCCAGCTCGGCACAGCGCACATAGTCGCGAATCTGCTTGTCGACACCGCTGGCCGACAGCGCCCGCGGCTTGAAGGGGGTGATCGGGCTCTTGACCGCCGAGGCCGACACCGAGAAGGGGTGGTAGCCGTAGCGGCCGGCGTGCAGGATCTGCATGCAGATCTTGCCGCCCTCGGCATGCACCGCGCGCGTCACCAGCCGGTGCGGCAGCACATGCACCTTGGAGGACATCTCGCCGGCCAGCGGCGAGACCCAGCCATTGCGGTTGGGCGCAATGCCGCCGGTGACGATCAGGCCCACGCCGCCGCGGGCGCGCTCGGCGAAATAGGCGGCGAGCTTGGGGTAGTTCCAGAAAAAATCTTCCAGCCCGGTGTGCATCGAGCCCATCAGCACGCGGTTCTTCAGCGTGGTGAAACCCAGATCCAGCGGCTGGAGCAGGTGCGGATAGGGGCTGGCGCTGTGGGGGCTTGCGGCCTGGCGTTTGGCTTGGCTCATCGGGGCGTCCTTGGTGGGCGGCGGCTCAGGCGGCGGCCTTGCGGGCGGGTTTGGGGCTGCAGTACATGCGAATCTCGGCGCGGAAGACCAGCGTGCCGTGGGTGTCATGCACTTCCACCGGCACCGGCACCTCCTGCGCCTGCGCCCAGTCCACCGCCGGCGGGAAACTGGCCGTGCCGATCAGGTCGGTCTCGGCCTTGGCGATGTATTCCACGGTCATGCCCTTGGGGATCCAGCGCGCGCTGGACGGGCAGGCCACTTCGGTCAGCAGACCGCCGGCAAACTCGGCCAGGTTGCACATCGCAATCGCGTGCACCGTGCCGATGTGGTTGGTGATCGCGCGCCGCTTGGGGATGCGCACGACGGCGCGGCTCTCGTCCAGCGACTCCAGGCGTGGGCGAATGGTCTTGAAATAGGGGGCCTTCTCGGCCACCGCCCGCGAAAACAGCCACTTGCCGCCGGGCTTGTTGGCCAGGCTGCGGTACATCTTCAACACATCCATTGCTCAGCACTCCCCTGCGGGCACGCCAGTGCCCGGTCGTGGCCGGCCGCGCCGGCGGTGGTATCGCGGTGGCGGTCGGGGCTAGAAGCCCTGCGGCCCGCCGGGTCCCCCCGGACCCATCATGCCCGGCGGCATCCGGCCGCCCATGGCGCGCATCATCTTTTTCATGCCGCCGCCACGCATCTTTTTCATCATGCCCTGCATCTGCGTGAACTGCTTCAGCAGGCGGTTGACGTCCTGCACCTGGGTGCCCGAACCGGCGGCGATGCGCTTCTTGCGCGAGGCCTTGATCAGCGCCGGAAACTGGCGCTCCTGCGGGGTCATCGAGTTGATGATGGCCACGCTGCGCAGCAGCTCGCGGTCGTTGACCTGATTCTTGACCTGCGCCGGCAGCTGGCCGGCGCCCGGCAGCTTGTCCAGCATGGCCGACAGGCCGCCCATGTTCTGCATCTGCTGCAGCTGCTCGCGGTAGTCGGCCAGGTCGAAGCCGCGCCCCTTGGCCAGCTTCTTGGCCAGCTTCTCGGCCTTGCCGCGGTCGATCTTCTGCTCGGCCTCCTCGATCAGGCTGAGCACATCGCCCATGCCCAGGATGCGCGAGGCTAGGCGGTCGGGGTGGAAGGGCTCCAGCGCGTCCAGCTTTTCGCCCACGCCAAGGAACTTGATCGGCTTGCCGGTGATGTGGCGCACCGACAGCGCGGCGCCACCGCGGGCGTCGCCGTCGACCTTGGTCAGGATCACGCCGGTCAGCGGCACCGCCTCGTCGAAGGCCTTGGCGGTGCGCGCGGCGTCCTGGCCGGTCATCGCGTCGAGCACGAACAGGGTTTCGGCGGGCTTGAGCGCGCCATGCAGCTGCGCGATCTCGCGCATCATCTTCTCGTCGATGCTGGTGCGACCCGCGGTGTCGACGATCAGCACGTCGTAGAACTCGCGCCGAGCCGCGTCCAGCGCGTCCTGCGCGATGGCCAGCGGCGCCTGCAATGCCGAGGAGGGCTGCACCGGCACGCTGAGCTGCTCGCCCAGTGTCGCCAGCTGCTCGATGGCCGCCGGGCGGTAAACGTCGGCGGACACCAGCAGCACGCGCTTTTTCTGCGCGACCAGGTATTTGGCCAGCTTGCCCACGCTGGTGGTCTTGCCCGCACCCTGCAGGCCGGCCATCAGAATCACGGCCGGGGGCTGCGCCCGCAGATCCAGCCCGGCACTCTCGCCCCCCAGCGCGGCAACCAGCTCGCGCTGGATGATGCGAATGAACTCCTGCCCGGGCGTCAGGCTGGTGCGTACCGCCTCGCCCAGCGCCTGCGTGCGCACGCGCTCGATGAAGTCGCGCACGACCTCCAGCGCCACGTCCGCCTCCAGTAGCGAGCGACGCACGGCACGCAGCGCGTCGGCGATGTTTTCTTCGGTCAGCCGCCCCTGCCCACGCAGATTCTTCAGCGTGGACTGCAGATTTTCGGAAAGCGACTCAAACATGGGCGGGACTCTGGTGGGCAGGACTCTGGGCGTCTGGGAGATGGGACTGGACCGGGGGGCCACCGAAACTGGGGCCACGCGCGCCGGCTGTGACAATATTAGCGAGTGGACACCCGCTTCGCTGCCCTCGCCGCCTGCGCCCTGCTCCTGATCGCCTGCCTGCTGCGCTGGCGACGCGGGGACGGCCCGCCCGCCCTGCTGTGTGCGCTGGCCGGCATGCTGGCCGCCGCGCTGGCCATCGACGGCGCCATCGGCGCGCCGGGCGGCCTGCGCCTGGGGTTGGGTGAGGTGCTGGCCCTGTACGCCTGGCTGGTCGTGGCGGTGCAAATGCCGCTGCGCCAGCGCCTGCATTTGGCCCCGCTGGACCTCGTTGTCTGGGGCGCCGCGGCGCTGCTGATTGCCCTGGGCCTGCTGTGGCCGCAGGCCGCGGCCACCGGCGTCACCGAACTCTCCGGCGCGCTGCGCCTGCACATCCTGCTCAGCCTGCTGGCCTGGGCCGTGCTGACCCTGGCCACGGCGCAGGCGGCCGCCGGCACCTGGCTGGCGCATCGGCTGCGGGCGCACCGCGAGCCGCGCATCACCGTGCCGCTGATTGCGCTGGAGCGCAGCGCCTTTCGCCTGATTGCCGCCGGCTGGGTGCTGCTGCTGGGCGGCATCGCCACCGGATTCTTGTTCGTCGAAGACTTCCTGGCCCAGCACCTGGTGCACAAGGCCGCCTTCACCATCATGGCCGCGGTGCTCTTTGGCACCCTGCTGGTGGGCCAGACCCTGCGCGGCTGGCGCGGCGACCGCGCGCTGCGCTGGGTGCTCGGCGCCTGGGTCGTGCTGTTTATCGGCTACGCCGGGGTCAAGTTCATACTCGAGTACGGCCTCGCGCGGAGCTGGACTTGAATTGATGCGGAGATCGGCCTTCCTGGCCGACTCCGCAACGCCGATTGCGGCGCATGTCCGCAATCGGCTCCATCCGGCCGCGGGGGCCGGATGTCGGGACTCCTGTCCCGGGGGCGCCAATGCCCGCGTTTCCGCCATTGTCAGAAGCAACCTGCTGATGCGTGGGCTGGCCGTCTTGGCCGACTCCGCAACGCCCTTCGCGGCAAAGAGTTGAGGCCGGGACGGGCCATCCTTGGCCCGCTCCGGCACGCCCCTCGCGGCGCATGTCCGCGAAGGGCTCCATCCGGCCGCGGGGGCCGGATGTCGGGACTCCTGTCCTGGGGGGGCTGCGGCCGACTGTGGGGTGCGCTGTTGACCTCTTCATCGCACCAGCGCTGGGCGCTGAGCATCGCAAAGGGCGCATCGCTGGGGCCTGTTTTTGGTGCGCTGCAGCGCGTCTGGCTTGACATCCAGGGGGGTGCCGCCTAGAAACTGCGGCTATCCCCCATTCGCGACACTCGCTTGGACGACGTTTCTACCGGCACTCTGTTCCTGTTGCTGGGAGTGCTGCTCTGCCTCTCCGCCTTCTTCTCGGGTTCAGAGACGGCGCTGACCGCGCTCAACCGCTACAAGTCGCAGCACCTGGCCCAGCGCGGCCACCGCGGCGCCCAGCGCGCGCTGCGCCTGCTGGAGCGCCAGGACCGCCTGATCGGCGTGATTCTGCTGGGCAACAACTTCGTCAACATCCTGGCCTCGGCGATCAGCACGATCCTGGGCCTGCGGCTGTTTGGCGAGCCCGGCCTGGCCATCGCCACCGGCCTGCTGACGGTCGTGATCCTGATCTTCGCCGAGGTCACGCCGAAAACGCTGGGCGCGCTGAACCCGGAGCGGCTGGCCTACCCGGCCAGCGCCGTCTACGGCCCGCTGCAACTGGTGCTGTATCCGGTGGTGCTGGCAGTCACCGGCATCGCCCGGCTGCTGCTGCGCCTGCTGGGCGTGCGGCCCGAGGATGCCGAGCAGCACAACCTGTCCACCGAGGAGCTGCGCACGGTCGTGGCCGAGACCCGCGCGATGCTGCCGCGCCGCCACCAGGCCATGCTGCTGTCGCTGCTGGACCTGGAAAAGGCCACGGTCGAGGACATCATGATTCCGCGCAACGAGATCAAGGGCGTGGACATCACCGAAGACTGGGAGGACTGCCTGCGCGCGATCCAGGGCAGCCAGCACACGCGCTTGCCCATTTACGAGGGCTCGATCGACGATTTGCGCGGCATCATCCACATCCGCCGCCTGTTCCCGCTGCTGGCTGCCGGTGAACTGGACCGGGAAACGCTGCTGGCGCAGGCGCGCGAGCCCTATTTCATCCCCGAGGGCACCGCGCTCAATCAGCAACTGCTGAACTTCCAGGCGCAGCGCCGGCGCATCGGCTTTGTCGTTGATGAATACGGCGACATCCAGGGCCTGGTGACGCTGGAGGACATCCTCGAAGAGATCGTCGGCGAGTTCACCACCGACCCGGCCACCCGCAACCGCCGGGTCAAGGTCGATGCCGACGGCAGCTACCTGGTCGACGCCAAGGCCAGCGTGCGCTACCTGAACCGCAGCATGGGCTGGAACCTGCCCTCCTCCTCGGCGCGCACGCTGAACGGCCTGATCCTGAACCAGCTGGAAACGATCCCCAAGCCCGGCGCCAAACTGCGCCTGGGCGATTACCAGGTGGAAATCGTGGCCGTGGCCGCGCACCTGATCGAATCGGTCCGGGTCACCACGCCCATCAAGGCCTGAGCCGCGGGCGGCCCCACCCCAGATCACAGCCTCAAGCCGACGCAGGAGGCGCGTGCAGAGCGCGGGCGCAGGCGCCGGGCGTGCAGCTTGGACGGGCTACGCTCCGGCTGATCCGCCCGGCAACGGGCTGGCCGAAGGGGCTTCCATGCCCCTACGGCCAGGGCGCGCGTCCTGCGCGCCCCCTTGCGGGCTGATCCGTCGCCGAGCGGGCCTCCGCTCATGCCCGCCCAAACTGCCCGCCCGTCGCTTCCGGGTGTCGCTTCCCGCTGTCTAGGTAGGTCGCAGTTGCTCACTGACGTCGCGCACGGGCTCCAGCGCCCCCGCGGGCCGATCCGTCGTGTAGCGGGCCTCTGCTCATGCCCGTCCAAACGCCCCCTGTCGCTTTCGAGTGTCGCGGGAGGGTTCGGCTAGTCGCTGAGGTCGCGGACGGCCTCCAGCGCGGCGGCCAGCGAAGGCACCGCCACCACCTGCGCGCCGGCCACGCGGCCGCGGGGGGCGTTGGCCTGGGGGATGATCAGCTTGCTGAAGCCCTGCTTGCGCGCCTCGGCGATGCGCTCCTCACCGCCCGCTACCGGGCGCATCTCGCCGGCCAGGCCGATCTCGCCGAACACGGCCAGTTCCAGCGGCAAAGGCCGGTCGCGCAGCGAGCTGTGGATGGCCAGCGCCACCGCCAGGTCCAGCGCCGTTTCGCGCACCTGCACGCCGCCGACGACGTTGACGAAGACGTCCTGATCCTGGGCGTCGATGTTGCCGTGCCGGTGCATGACCGCCAGCAACATCATCAGCCGGTTGCCATCCACGCCCACCGCCACGCGGCGGCCGCCACGGCCGTCGGTCAGCGCCTGCACCTCGATCAGCAGCGGCCGCGTGCCCTCGCGGGCCACGACCACCACGCTGCCGGGCACCGGCTCCGGGCGCCGGGCGAGGAAGATGGCGGAGGGGTTGCGCACCTCCTGCAGGCCGATATCGCGCATGGCGAAAAAACCCAGCTCGTTGACCGCGCCGAAGCGGTTCTTGGCCGCGCGGATCATGCGCAGCCGGCCGGCCGGGTCGGATTCGAAATACAGCACCGTGTCGACCATGTGCTCGAGCACGCGCGGGCCGGCGATGACGCCCTCCTTGGTCACATGGCCCACCAGCAGCACGGCGACCCCGCGCTGCTTGGCAAAGCGCACCAGCTGCGCCGCGCACTCGCGCAGCTGGGCCACGCTGCCCGGCGCCGAGGGCAGCTCGCGGGCGTACAGGGTCTGCACCGAGTCGATGGCCAGCACCGCCGGCGGGTCGGCCTCGATCTGGCCCAGGATGGCCTCGACCTCGGTCTCGGCCAGCAGCTCCAGATCCGCCTCCGGCTCGCGCAGGCGCTGCGCGCGTGAGCGCACCTGGGCCACCGATTCCTCGCCCGTCACATACACGGCGCGCTGCTCGCCCAGGCGCAGCAGCAGCTGCAGCAGCAGCGTCGACTTGCCGATGCCGGGGTCGCCGCCGAGCAATATCACCGCGCCCGGTACCAGCCCGCCGCCCAGCACGCGGTCGAGTTCGGCGAAACCGGTCGGCCAGCGCTGGGCCGGCTCGGCCTGCGGCCCGCGCAGCGTTTCGATGCGGCTCTCACCCGCCCAGCTGCGCCCGCCGCGCCCCCCGGCGGCGGCCTTGGCGGGCGCGGCCGCACGCACCTCGACCAGGCTGTTCCAGGCCCCGCATTGCGGGCATTGCCCGGCCCAGCGCGGGCTCTGCGCCCCGCAGTCATTGCATTCGTAAGCGCGCTTGTCCTTGGCCACGTCGTCCCGGTTTGCCTTCGATGCGAGCGCTTTCTTACCATGCCCGGCACGAGATCGCGGCGCAGGGGGCCTCGCCAGCATGAACAACAAAACCGGTTTCTGGGGGAGTGACTGGTTCTTCGGTCTCGTCTTCAGCCTGCTTTTCGTCATTTGCGCCTGGGGCCTGTTTGGCGCCGCCGGGCAAACATTGGAACGCCAGCTTTACGATGCCGGCGTCGGCATGACGGACCGCAGCCCGCACCCCGATGTCGCGGTGATCGCCATCGACGACCAGAGCATCGACAACCTCGGCCGCTGGCCCTGGCCGCGCGAGCTGCATGCGCAGCTGATCGATCGCCTGGCCAGCAGTGGGGCGCGCGTGATCGGCAACACCATCCTGTATTCCGAAGCGCAGGTCGACCCGGGCCAGGGCTGGCTGCGGCGCATCGACGAGCGCTTCGATGGGGCCGGCCTGAACCAGCCGCCCGCGCGCCTGGCGCCCGAGCTGCGCCGCGCGCTGAGCGACATCGACGGCCTGCTGGCCCAGGCCCGCAGCGCCCTGGATACCGACGGCCGGCTCGCCCAGAGCTATGCCCGCAGCCAGCGCGTGGTGCAGGCCTACACGGCCAAACTCGGCTGGCCGCGGGGCCGCCCGGACGCGCCGCTGGCCGGGCCGCTGGCCGCCACGAGCGTTGAGACCGCGGCGCTGGAGGGGCTGATCCCGACCATCGAGCTGACGCCGCCGATCCCGGCCCTGGCCGAACGGGCGGTGTCGCTGGGCCACCTGACCACCTTGCTCGACGTGGATGGCGCCCAGCGCAGCGAGCCGCTGCTGCTGCGCCACTACGACACCGCCCTGCCCTCGCTGTCGCTGATGCTGGCGGCGCAGGCGCTGAACCTGACGCCGGCGGACATCGCCTACGCGGCCGATGGCGTGCTGTCGCTGGCCGACCTGAGCATCGGCACCGCCGGCGACGGGCGCATGCTGACGCACTACTACGGCCCCGGCGCCGGTGGTCAGCCCCCCTTCGCGGTGGACTCCTTCTTCGATGTGCTGGTCGACAACATCCCGGCCAGCAAGTACGCCGGCAAGATCGTGCTGATCGGCGCCTCGGCCACCGGCGTGGGCGACCGCTTCGCCACCCCCGTGGCCAGCGCGATGCCGCCGGCCGAGGTGCTGGCGCACACCGTGTCCAGCCTGCTGCAGGAGCATTACTACCTGCAGCCGGCCTGGAGCGGCGCGGTGGTGGCGGGCGTGGTGCTGCTGATTGCGCTGTGGCTGGCGCTGGGGCTGCCGCGGCTGGGCGCCGGCGTCGGCGCGCTGCTCAGCGGCGCGGTCTTTGTGCTGCTGCTGCTGGCCACGCCGCTGCTGCTGAGCCAGGCCGGGCTGTGGCTGCCGCTGGGCCTGCCCGCCGTGATGCTCGGCCTGGGTTATCTGGCCGTCACCGTACGCAGCCTGGGGCTGACCGAGCGTCTGCGCGCCAGCTCGGAGATGGAATCGGCGGAGAGCAACCGCCTGCTGGGCCTGGCGCTGCAAAGCCAGGGCCAGCTGGACATGGCCTTTGACAAGTTCCGCCGCTGCACGGTGGACGAGGCGCTGATGGACGCGCTGTACAACCTGGCGCAGGACTACGAGCGCAAGCGCCGGTTCGGCAAGGCCATCAGCGTCTATGAATACGCCGCGCGGCACATGCCCGGCTGGCGCGACATCGACGCGCGCATCGAGCGGGCCAAGAAGCTCAACGACACGGTGATGCTGGGCGGCACCGTCGGCGCCGCCACGCTGATGCTCTCCGGCGACGGCCTGGACAAGCCCACGCTGGGCCGCTACGAAATCGAACGCGAGCTGGGCAAGGGCGCCATGGGCACCGTGTACCTGGGCAAGGACCCCAAGATCCAGCGCACCGTGGCCATCAAGACGATGGCGCTGGCGCAGGAATTCGAGGCCGAGGAGCTCGAGGAGGTCAAGCAGCGCTTCTTCCGCGAGGCCGAGACGGCCGGGCGCCTGAACCACCCCAACATCGTCGCCATCTACGACGCCGGCGACGAGCACGACCTGGCCTACATCGCGATGGAGCTGATCCAGGGCGGCGACCTGTCGGCGCATTGCGCCGCCGACAAGCTGCTGCCGGTGCCGGAGGTGCTGCGCCTGATCGCCGACGCCGCCGATGCGCTGGACTATGCGCACCAGCAGGGCGTGGTACACCGCGACATCAAGCCGCACAACCTGATGTACCTGGCCGCCAACCGCCAGGTCAAGCTGACCGACTTCGGCATCGCGCGCCTGACCGATTCCAGCAAGACCAAGACGGGCATGGTGCTGGGTACGCCCTCCTACATGTCGCCGGAGCAGGTGTCGGGCAAGAAGATCGACGGGCGTTCGGACCTGTTCTCGCTCGGGGTCACGCTGTACCAGATGCTGACCGGCCAGCTGCCCTTCAAGGGCGACAGCATGGCCGCGCTGATGTTCCAGATCGCCTCGCAGGACCCGGCGCCGCCCACGCTGCGCCGCCCCGACCTGCCGCCCGGCATCGACGGCATCATCGCCCAGGTGCTGCGCAAGGACCCGGCCGAGCGCTACCAGCGCGGCCAGGAATTGGCCGCCGCGCTGCGTGGCCTGCAGGCCACCTGAGCGAGGCTGGCAGGATGCCGCGCGGCGGTATAAGGTGATGTCCAATGACCGGCGCGGGGGCGCCGGTGCCGCGCCGCGGGGGAGAGGCTCGCTAGCCGCGCGGACCGCAAAACCAAAGGAAAGTCGCAGTGGCTAAGCTCATCATCAGTCGGAACGGCAAGGTCATCACGGATGTTGCGCTGGACAAGGAGCGCACCAGCATCGGGCGACGCCCGGACAACGACATCATCCTGGAGGGGGATCCGGCCGTCAGCGGCCGCCACGCCGCGGTGCTCAAGTTCGGCACCGAGGCCTTCCTGGAGGACCAGAACAGCACCAACGGCACCCTGGTCAACGGCAATGCCGTGACCAAGTACCCGCTGAGCAACGGCGACGTGATCGGCATCGGCCATCACGAGCTGCGCTACGAGGCCGTGCTGGCCAGCGACGACGAATTCGAAAAGACCATGGTGCTGAGCCCGGCCGATTTGGCCAAGGCCGGCCTGGGCTCGATGGGTGGCGACAAGCCGGCCGAGGCGCCCGGGCCGAGCGCCACGCCCAAAGCGGCGCCGAGCGGCCCGACCCCCAGCGCGCCGCCCCGCCCCGATCCGCAGGTTGGGCCAGAGCTCGGATTCGGCGAAGACGCCCCGACCATGCATATTGCGACGGGCCTTCAAGCACAGGGCTTTGACGTACGCGGCATCCGTCCGCCAACCGTGCCCAAGGGGACATCGCGGCTTCGGATTTCGATCACCGGAAACGTCAGCAACGCCGACATCACCGCATTGTTCGAGGCCTTGACGCACCACCGGCAGGCCGCCGCATGAACGCGATTGTCATGA
>CAKZQS010000032.1 GCA_937141935.1 uncultured Ectothiorhodospiraceae bacterium | reverse complement strand
CTGACGCCGCCGCCGCTGCGGGCTGGCCGCGCGCTGAGCGCCGCGCGCCCCGCGCCCCGTCCCGCTTTCGCCCAGGCTCTGCCGGCGGCGCCCGCGGCCCCGGGCGACTGGGCGCTGTTTCGCGGCTGCCAGGCCGCAAGCTTTGACGCCCGCGCCCAGGCCAGCGCTGGCCGCCTGCTCGGCGCGCTGGGCGTCACCCACCCGGCCCCGACGCAATGCTGCGGCGCGCTGCCCCAGCACGGCGGCGCCCTGGCCCAGGCCGCCCAGCTGCGCGCGCAGCTGGCCGGGGAGGACAGGGGCGACGGCCAGGAGCAGGGCGAGGACGCGAAGCCGACGCTGCTGGCGCTCGACAGCGGCTGCCTGGACGCGCTGCGCGCCAGCGGCCGCGGCGTGCAGGAGGCCTGCGCCTGGCTCGACGCCCACTGGCCGCAGGCCTGGCAGCCGGCCGCCCTGCCCCGGCGCTACGCACTGCACACGCCCTGCACCCACCGCAATGCCGCCGACGACAGCGCCGCGGTGCGCCGGCTGCTGGGGCGCATCCCGCAGCTGGAGCTGCTGCCGATCGAGGGCCTGGGCTGCTGCGGTGCCGCCGGCCTGCACATGCTGGAGCAGCCCGCGCACGCGGCGCGCTTCAGCCAGGCGCTGCTGGCGCAGCTGCCGGACGGCGTCGACGGGCTGCTGTCGACCAACATTGGCTGCCGCGCCCAGCTGCGCACGCAGGCCCCGGAACTTGCGATCCGGCACCCCCTCGAAGTGGTGGAAGAGGCGCTGCGGCGCCCCGCCACCACCACCAATACGCCGACCCCAGCCTGAGTCCGCTGCACGAGATTGCCCATGGCCGAAGCCGACCTTGCCCTGCTGCACGCCCGCCAGACCTGCCACGACTTCGCGCCGGAGCCGGTGGACGAGGCGCTGTTGACGCAGGCGCTGGAGGCGGCGATCCGCGCCCCCAATCACCACCTGACCAACCCCTGGCGTTTTCGCAGCCTGGGGCCGCAGACCCGCGAGGCGGTGATCCGCGCCAACACGGTGCTGGTGCAGACCAAGCGCGGCGCGGACGCGGGGCGCAAGAAGGCCGAGCGCTGGCGCGCCATCCCCGGCTGGCTGCTGGTGACCAGCCTGCGTGACCACGACCCCTTTCGCTCACGCGAGAACTACGCCGCCTGCTGCTGCGCGGTGCAGAACCTGATGCTGGCCTTCAGCGCACTGGGCGTGGGCACCAAGTGGACCAGCGGCGCGGTCACCCGGCTGCCGGTCTTTCCCGGCCTGGTGGGCTACGCGCCGGAGGCCGAGGATTTCGTGGGCCTGATCTGGTACGGCTGGCCGGCGCTGGAAACGCCGTTGAGCAAACGCCAGCCGCTCAGCGAGGTGTGGTCGGCGCGGCCATAAGGCTGCGCAGCTCGGCCTCGACCCGCAGCAGCATCAGCTCGGCCAGCTCGGCGCGCAGCGCGCGCTCGATCTGCGCCTCCTCCTCCTGCTTGGCCAGCGCGATGGCCGGGTCGAAGCTGAGCCGGCGCTGCGCCACGACGGCGAGCAGCGGCGAGCGCTCACCCATGGCCAGCAGGCGAAAGCGCAGGCGCTGCTGCAGCTCGAACTCCACCGCCTGGCCGGTCGCGTCCAGCGCCGAGATGATCTTGCGGGCATCCAGCGCCACCAGCTCCAGCTGCGCGGCCGGCCGCAGGTCCTCCTCCAGGCCGATGGCCTCCAGCGCCAGGCGCAGCGTTTCCTCGAAGTCCTCGCCATCGATGCCCTCCAGCTGGCTGTCGATGGCGTAGCCGGGAAATTCCTGCTGCGGCCAGCTGCTGACGCCCGCCAGGCGAAAGCCACAGCCAGCCAGGGCCAGCAGCAGCCCGCCCAGCAGCAGAAGCAGGGCGAGCGTGGGCGGCGGCACGCGCGGCCGGCGGCTCATGCGACGACCAGGTTGACCAGCTTGCCCGGCACCAGGATCTCCTTGCGCAGGGTCTTGTCCTGGGTAAAGCGCTGCACGTTTTCATCGGCCTTGGCGGCGGCGAGGATCGCCTCTTTGGCGGCGTCGACCGGCACCGTAATGCGGCCGCGCAGCTTGCCGTTGACCTGCACCACCAGCTCGACCTCGCTGACCCGGAGCGCGGCCTCGTCAACCTGCGGCCAGGGCGCGACGGCGGCCAGGCCCTCTTCGCCCAGCGCCTCCCACAGCGCCTGGGCGATGTGCGGGGTGATGGGCGCAAGCAGCAGCGTAGCCGTACGCAGGGCCTCCTGCGTGGCCGCGCCACCCGCGCCCTCGCGCAGCGAGCCCACGGCGTTGAGCAGCTCCATCACCGCCGCGACGGCGGTGTTGAAGGTCTGCCGACGGCCGATGTCGTCACTGACCTTGGCGATGGTCTCGTGGGTCTTGCGGCGCAGCTCGGCGGCCTGCGGCCCGGCGGCCGCGTCCGCGGCCGCGCGGTGCTCGGCCACCTGGCGCCACAGGCGCTTGAGGAAGCGCGAGGCGCCCTCGACCCCGGCCTCCGACCATTCCAGGCTGGCATCCGGCGGCGCCGCGAACATCATGAACAGGCGCACGGTATCGGCGCCGTAGCGGCCGATCATCTGCTGCGGGTCCACGCCGTTGTTCTTCGACTTGGACATCTTGACCATGCCCTCGCGGGTCAGCGGCTGGCCGTCCTCGCGATGGCGGCCGCCGACGACGCGGCCCTTGGCGTCGGTCTCGACCTCGACGGCATCCGGCGCGATCCACTGCTTGCGCCCGTCGACCTCGCGCGACCAGCTTTCGGCCAGCACCATGCCCTGCGTCAGCAGCCGGGTGAAGGGCTCGTCGGAATCGACCAGGCCCTCATCCCGCATCAGACGGTGGAAGAAGCGCGCATACAGCAGGTGCAGGATCGCGTGCTCAATGCCGCCCACGTACTGGTCCACCGGCAGCCAATGGCGGGCGCGCTCGTCCAGCATCGACTGCTCGGCGTCGGGGCAGGCGAAGCGGGCGTAGTACCAGCTCGATTCGAAGAAGGTGTCGAAGGTGTCGGTCTCGCGCTGCGCGGCTTCGCCACAGCGCGGGCAGTCCACCTGCTTCCAGTCCTCCATCGTGGTCAGCGGCGAGGCGCCGCCGGTGACGATGACGTCCTCGGGCAGGCGCACCGGCAGCTGCTCGGCCGGCACCGGCACGTCGCCACAGTCGGGGCAGCGAATGATCGGAATCGGGCAGCCCCAGTAGCGCTGCCGCGACACGCCCCAGTCGCGCAGGCGGTACTGGATGCGCTCCTCGCCCGAGCCCTGCTCGGCCAACTCGTCGCGGATGGCGGCGAAGGCCGCATCGAAATCCAGGCCGTCGTAATCGCCGGAGCGGATCAGCGCCCCGCGCTCGGTATGGGCGCCGCGGCGCAGATCCGGCACCTCGCCCTGGGCGTCGGCGATCACCGCGCGGATCGGCAGGTCGTGCGCCTGGGCAAACTCCCAGTCGCGCTGGTCATGCGCCGGCACGCTCATCACGGCGCCGGTGCCATAGCCCATCAGCACGAAGTTGGCGACCCAGATCGGCAGGATGTCGCCGGTCAGCGGGTGGCGCGCCAGCAGGCCCAGCGGCATGCCCTTCTTCTCCTGGGTTTCCAGGTCGGCCGCGGCGGTCGAGCCGCGCTGGCACTCGGCGCAGAAGTCGGCGATCTCCGGGCGCCGGGCGGCCACGGCCTGGGCCAGCGGGTGGCCGGCGGCCACGGCCAGGTAGGTCACGCCATAGAGCGTGTCCGGCCGGGTCGTGAAGACCTCCAGCTCGGTGCCCTCGTCCTGGCCCTCCACCGGGAAGCGGATGGTCAGGCCGCGCGAGCGCCCGATCCAGTTGCGCTGCATCGTGCGCACGGCCTCGGGCCAGCCTTCCAGGTTGTCCAGGCCGGCCAGCAGCTCGGGCGCGTAGTCGCTGATGCGCAGGAACCACTGCGAGATTTCGCGCTGCTCGACCAATGCGCCGCTGCGCCAGCCGCGGCCGTCGATGACCTGCTCGTTGGCCAGCACCGTGTTGTCGACCGGGTCCCAGTTGACCACCGCGGCCTTGCGGTAGGCCATGCCCTTTTCGACCAGGCGCGTGAACAGCCACTGCTCCCAGCGGTAGTACTCCGGGTCGCAGGTGGCGAACTCGCGGCGCCAGTCATAGGACAGGCCCAGGCTCTTGAGCTGCTCGCGCATGTGCGCGATGTTGTCGCGCGTCCACGCCGCCGGCGCGATGCCGTGCGCGATGGCCGCGTTCTCCGCCGGCAGGCCAAAGGCGTCCCAGCCCATGGGCTGCAGCACCTTGCGCCCCTGCATGCGCTGGTAACGGGCGATGACGTCGGCGATGGTGTAGTTGCGCACATGCCCCATATGCAGCTTGCCGCTGGGGTAAGGGAACATCGCCAGGCAATAGAAGGGCTCGCCCGCGGCATCGTCGCGGGCCTCGTCGACGCCCTGTGCCGCCCACAGTTCGCGGGCATGGGCTTCGATGGCGTCGGGCTGGTAGGTGTCTTGCATCAGGATTCGTCGGGCGCGCGGGCGCGGATCGCGGGAATGCTAACAACGCGGCGCGCCAGCAACAGCAGCAACATGCTGCCGGCCCACCAGGTCAGCGGGGCGTCCAGCCAGCGCATGTAGGGGGTTTGCCCCTGGCGCGGCTGCACGGTCGTTTCAAGCACGCCGCGCTGCCCCCAGGGCAGCGTGGCCTCGAGGCCGCCATTGGCGTCGATGGCGGCGGAGATGCCGGTATTGGCCACGCGCAGCAGTGGCCGGCCGGTCTCGGCGGCGCGGGTGCGCGCGATCTGCAGGTGCTGCTGCGGCGCCAGCGTGCCGGCAAACCAGGCATCGTTGGTCACGTTCACCAGCAGGCCGCTGCCCTGCGCCTGCCGCGCAAACTTGTGCGGGAACACGCTCTCGAAGCAGATCGACAGCGCCAGCGGGGTGTCGCCCGCCCACAGGTAGCGATCGGCGGCCATGTCGGTGCGGATGTCGGAAATCGGCAGCTCCAGCCAGTCGACGACCGGGCGCATCCAGTCCGGCACCGGGAAATACTCGCCAAAGGGCACCAGCTGCTGCTTGACGTAGCGGCCGGGGCGCGGCCCCAGGGCATAGACGGTGTTGTAGGGGCGCTCCTGCTGGCGGGTGATGACGCCGGCGAGCAGGGTCTGCCCGCGCGCCGCCGATTGCTCCTGCCAGCGCCGGAACCAGCCCTCGACCCGAAAGCGGCTGGCCGGGATCGCGACCTCCGGCCAGATCACCAGCGGCTGCGTCAGCGGCGCGGTCAGCGCGTCGTATAGCTCCACCGTCGGCAGCAGGTTTTCGGGCAGCCACTTCTGATCCTGCGGCATGTTGCCCTGCACCAGCGCGGCGGGCAGCGGCGCGCCCCGCGCCTGGGTGTAGTGGCTGGCCGCGGGCAGCACGCCCGCCGCGGCCATCAGCAGCGCGGCTGGGGCCAGCGCCGGCACGGGGCGCCGCGCGCGCAGCAGCGGCACCACGGCGGCCAGCCACCACACGGCCACCCCCAGCAGCGCCACGCCGCCCAGGGGCAGCAGCGCGCTGGCGCCGGGGGCCGGCTGCAGCAGATAGCCCAGCCCAAGCCAGGGAAAACCATCGAGAATGCTGCCGCGGGCGTGCTCGGCGAAGACCCAGCAGGCCGGCAGCGCCAGCAGCCAGCGCAGCGCGCCCGGCGGGCACAGCCACCAGGCGGCGCCGATGGCCAGCGCCAGGAAGCTGGCCAGGTAAGCGGCCAGCGCCAGCACCAGGATCACCGCCATCCAGGCGGGCGCGCCGCCATAGACGTGCACGCTGACAAACACCCAGGACACGCCGGCCAGGTACAGCCCCAGGCCCAGCCAGAAGCCCTGCCGCAATGCCTGCCCGGGCCGCGCCGAGGCCCAGCAGGCCAGCCAGGCCCCGAGCAGCAGCAGGCTCAGCGGCCACCAGCCCAGCGGCGCAAAGCCCAGCACCAGCAGCGCGCCGCTGGCCAGCGAGTACAGCCCCCCCAGGCGCTGGCGCATGCCGTGGGCTCCCTATTCCGCCTCGTCGCTGGCTACGGTTTCGGCCACCGACACCTGCAGCAGGTGCACGCGGCGCGAATCGGCGCGCATCACCTGAAAATGGAAGTCGCCCAGCTGCACCGACTCGCCACGGCGCGGCATGCGGGCCAGCGCCTGCGTGACCAGGCCGCCGACGGTGTCGGCATCCTCGTCGGAGAATTCGGCGCCGAAGAAGTCGTTGAACTCCTCGACCGTAGCCAGCCCGGTCACTAGGTAGCGTTCGCCATCCTGGCGCAGGATCGGCGCGGATTCGCTCTCGTCGAATTCGTCGTCGATGTCGCCGACGATGGTCTCCAGCACGTCCTCGATGGTGACCAGCCCGGCCACGCCGCCGTATTCGTCGACCACGATGGCCATGTGGTGACGGCCGGCCCGGAACTCCTTGAGCAGGATGTTCAGCCGCTTGTTCTCGGGCACGAAGACCGGCGTGCGCAGGTGCGCGCGCAAATCGAAGGCCTCGCCGCTGGCGCCGATCAGGGCCATGCCGTGCAGCTTGAGCAGGTCCTTGGCCAGCAGGATGCCCACGATCTGGTCGCGGTTTTCGCCGATGACGGGAAAACGCGAGTGGCCCGACTCGACCACGGTGCGCAGGATTTCCTGCGGCGCCGCATCCAGGTCGACGACGACCATCTGCGAGCGCGGCACCATGACGTCCTCGACCGGCGTCTCGGAGGTTTCGATGACGCCCTGCATCATCGACAGCGCGTCGGCATCGATGACCTGCAGCTGCGCCGCCTCCTCGAGCAGCGCCAGGATTTCATCCGTGTTGCGGGGAGCCCCGGCCAGGGAGCGGCCTATGCGGCGCACCCAGGAAGCCGTGCTCCCCTCGGGACTGGGAGGTCGGTCGTCGGTCATGAGTCTGTCGATTCTTCGGTGAATAAATAGGGGTCGGCGAAGCCCAGCGTGGCCAGCAGCGCCGTCTCGCGCGCCTCCATCCGCTCGGCCTCGTCGTCGTCCTGGTGGTCATAGCCGCGCAGGTGCAGGCAGCCATGGATGATCATGTGCGCCCAGTGCGCCTCCGGGCTTTTGCCCTGCTCGGCGGCCTCGCGGCGGATCACCGCGGCGCACAGCGCTAGGTCCCCCAGTATGGCCACCGGGAAATCCTCGGGCAGCTCGGCGGGAAAGCTGAGCACATTGGTGGGCTTGGCCTTGCCGCGAAACTGGCTGTTGAGCCGCTGCGATTCCACGGCCGAAACGATGCGCAGGTTCAGCTCGCCGGCCGCGCCCTCCAGCGCCAGCCGCGCGAACTCGCGCAGGCGCGCATCGCTGGGGATGTCGGCTTCGCTGGCCGGCACATCGCGCAGAACGCTGACGGGGCCAGCCTGCGCCTGTGGGGGCGGGTTCACGTCGCCTCCCGGTCATAGGCGCGCACGATGCGCGCCACCAGCGGGTGGCGCACAACGTCATCGGCGGCGAAGCGGGTGATGCGCACGCCGTCGACGCCATCGAGGATCTGCGCGGCATGCGCCAGCCCCGAGCGCTGCGCCTGCGGCAGGTCGATCTGCGTCACGTCGCCGGTGACCACGGCGGTGGAGCCAAAGCCCAGCCGGGTCAGGAACATCTTCATCTGCTCCACGGTGGCGTTCTGCGCCTCGTCCAGGATGATGAAACTCTCGTTCAGCGTGCGCCCGCGCATGTAGGCCAGCGGGGCGATCTCGATCACCTGCCGCTCGATCAGCCGCGCCACGCGCTCGAAGCCGAGCATTTCGTACAGCGCGTCATACAGCGGCCGCAGGTAGGGGTCGACCTTCTGCGCCAGGTCGCCCGGCAGAAAGCCCAGCCGCTCGCCGGCCTCGACCGCCGGCCGCACCAGGATCACCCGGCGCACGGCGTCGCGCTCCAGCGCGCGCACGGCCGCGGCGACGGCAAGATAGGTCTTGCCGGTGCCGGCGGGGCCAATGCCGAAGGACAGATCGGAATCGAGGATGCCGGCCAGGTAGGCGCGCTGGTGCGGGTTGCGCGGCCGCACCAGGCCGCGGCGGGTACGAATGGCCAGCGCCTCGCCGGCCGGCAGCGTTTCGCGCGCGGCCATGTGCACATCGCCGGCCTCGATCTCGCCCGCCTCGCCGGTACGCTCGTACAGCCGCTCCAGCGTCTTCGCCGCCAGCGCGGCGTCCTGCGCCGGCCCCTCGACAAAGAAGCGGTGGCCGCGGTTGCGGATCTCGACGGCGAAGTCCTTTTCGATCTGGCGCAGGTTGCCGTCCAGCGGGCCACAAAGCTGCGCCAGCCGCTCGGCCGACTCCGGCGCCAGCGTCAGGTGTTCGATGACGTTCATGGCGGCTCTTAGGCGGCCTGGGCCTCGAGCAGCCGGCCGCGCAGGCTGTTGGGCATGGCCTGCGTGATCTCCACCTCGACGAAGCGCCCGATCAGCTCGACCGGCGCGGCGAAGTTGACCCAGCGGTTGTTGTCGGTGCGGCCGGCGACTTCGTTGGCGTCTTTCTTCGACAGCCGCTCGACCAGCACGCGCTGGCGCGTGCCGACCATGGCGCGGGTGTAGGCCTCGCCGCGGGCGCGGATGCGCTCCTGCAGGATGGCCAGGCGCTGCTTTTTGTCGGCCAGCGGCACGTTGTCGACCAGCTTTTCCGCCGGCGTGCCCGGCCGCGGCGAATAGACAAAGCTGTAGGCGTGGTCGAAGTCGGCAAAGTGCGCCAGCTCCAGCGTGGCCTCGAAGTCGGCATCGGACTCGGAAGGAAAGCCGACGATGATGTCGGTGGACAGGCTGATCTCCGGCCGCGCGGCGCGCAAACGCTGCACCTTGGCCAGGTATTCCTCCACGCTGTGGCCGCGCTTCATCATCATCAGGATGCGGTTGCTGCCCGACTGCACCGGCAGGTGCAGGTAGGCGGCCAGCTTGTCCACCTCGGCATGGGCGGCGATCAGGCTGTCGGAGAACTCGGCCGGGTGCGAGGTGGTGTAGCGGATGCGGCCGATGCCCTCGATCTGCGCGACATGGCGGATCAGCAGCGCCAGGTCCGCCGTCGCGCCGTCTTCCATCGCGCCGGCATAGGCGTTGACGTTCTGGCCCAGCAGCGTCACCTCGCGCACGCCCTGGGCGGCCAGGGCCTCGACCTCGGCCAGCACATCGACCAGCGGCCGGCTGACCTCCTCGCCCCGGGTGTAGGGCACCACGCAGAAGGTGCAGTACTTGCTGCAGCCCTCCATGACCGACACGAAGGCACACACGCCCTCGGCGCGCGGCGCGGGCAGCGCGTCGAATTTTTCGATTTCGGGAAAGCTGACGTCGATGGCCGGCTGGCCGGTGCTGCGGCGGCGCTCGACCAGCTCGGGCAGGCGGTGCAGCGTTTGCGGGCCGAAGACCAGGTCCACGAAGGGCGCCCGGGCCAGTATCTCCTCGCCCTCCTGGCTGGCCACGCAGCCGCCGACGCCGATCAGCAGGTCGGGGTTGGCCTGCTTCAGCGCGCGCAGCCGGCCCAGCTCGGAGAAGACCTTTTCCTGGGCCTTCTCACGAATCGAGCAGGTGTTCAGCAGCACCACGCCGGCCTGGGCCGGGTCCTCGGTGCGGGTCGTGCCATGCGACTTTTGCAGGACTTCGGCCATCTTGCCGGAGTCGTAGTCGTTCATCTGGCAGCCGAAGGTCTTGATGTAAACCTGATTCATGCAGGCGCACTATGCGCGCAGTTCGCGAAAACGAACCCTTTATTTTAGCGGACGCCGGCCCCTGGCAGCCAGACGCCCCTCAACCCAGGCGTTCCACCCAGGAGGCGACGGCCGGCTCCAGCTGCGTCCAGCAATGCTCGAAGGCCTCGCGGCCCTGGCAATAGGGGTCCACCACCGGGTCCTGGCCGGGCAGCCATTGGGTCATGGGGTAGACCCGACCGCGGGCGGTGGGGAAACGCTGCTGCACCCAGCGCTGGTGGTGCGGCTCCATGGTCAGGATCAGTTCGTGCTCGGCCACCATGGCGGCGTCGAGCTGACGCGCCCGATGCGCCGCCATGTCGATGCCCTGCCCCGACATCACCGCGCAGGCGTCCGGGTCGGCGGGGTGGTTGACCAGCGCGGCGGTGCCGGCCGAGGCGATGCGCGCGCCGGCCCGGCCCCAGCGCTGCCGCAGCAGGTATTCGCCCATCGGGCTGCGGCAGATGTTGCCGGTGCAGACCACCAGCACCGACTCAAACATCGGCGACTTCGACCAGCAGCTTGCCCTGCACGCGACGGCCGAGCAGGTCATCCAGCGCCCGTGGCACCTCGGCCAGCGGATAGCGCGCGGCGATGCGCGGCGAAAGTTTGCCCGCGGCCCAGAGTTCGGCCAGCTCGGCGAAGTTCTGCTGGTTGCGTGCCGGCTCGCGCATCGCGAAGGCGCCCCAGAACACGCCGACGGCGGCCGCGCCCTTGATCAGCAGGCGGTTGGCCGCCAGCTCGGGGATGCGCCCGGAGGCGAAGCCGATGACCAGCAGGCGGCCGCGCCAACCCAGGCAGCGCACGGCCTCGTCGAAGGCGTCGCCGCCCACCGGGTCGTAAATCACATCCACGCCCTGCCCGCCGGTCAGCGCCTTGACGCGCTCGCGCAGCGATTCCTCGCGGTAGTTGATGACCTCGTCGGCGCCATGCTCGCGGCACACGGCGAATTTGTCCTCACTGCCCACGGCGGCGATGACCTTGCCGGCGCCCATGGCCTTGGCCAGCTCCACCGCCGCCAGGCCCACGCCGCCGGCCGCGCCCAGCACCAGCACCGACTCGCCGGCCTGCAGCTCGGCGCGCTGCGCCAGCGCGTGATAAGAGGTGCCGTAGGCCATCGGGAACACGGCGGCCTGGTCCAGCGACATGCCCTCGGGCACCGGAATCACGCCGGCGGCCGGCACGACAACCTCCTCGCGATAGCAGCCATGGGTAAACACGCCCATGACCCGGTCGCCCACCGCGTACTGGCTGACCTTGGCGCCGACCTCGGTGATCGTGCCGGCCATTTCCGCGCCGGGCGAAAAGGGCAGCGGCGGCTTGAACTGGTACTTGCCCTCGATCACCAGCGTGTCGGGGAAGTTGACGCCGGCGGCGTGCACGCG
Source organism: uncultured Ectothiorhodospiraceae bacterium (assembly GCA_937141935.1). Lineage (GTDB taxonomy): Bacteria > Pseudomonadota > Gammaproteobacteria > Nevskiales > Oceanococcaceae > MS8. Next base: position 47,536 of record CAKZQS010000032.1, on the reverse strand, counting down.
CACGCGCACGGCGGCCGGGCCCAGCGCCTCGGGCTCGATGTCCTCCAGCACCAGGTTCTCGGCCGGGCCGAGCGTCTTGCACAGCAATGCCTTCATGCTTGCTCTGTCATTGAAAAGCGAGCGGCGACGATAGCCGATCTACGCCCCGGCCTGCCGTGGCCACCGCCGGGCCGGCGCCCGCCCGCTGCCAATCCGCTGGCGGCGGAAAGCCGCGGCTCAGGCGCTGTCCCAGCCCTCGGCGCTCTCACGGATCACGCCGTAGCGGAAGGCCGCGCGGGTCAGCTCCACGTCATTGTTGACGTTCAGCTTGTCGTAGATGCGGCGGCGAAAGCTGCTGACCGTATTGGGGTGGATATCGAGCAGGTCGGCGATCTGCTGCGTGCTGTGGCCGGCGGTGATCTTCAGCGCCACGCTCATCTCGCGCTCGGACAGCGCATCGAAGGGCGAGCCCTTGCCGGTGGCGAGCAGGCGCTCGGCCATCTGCCCGGCGATGTCGGCGGCGATGTACTTGCCGCCGCTGAGCACGCGGCGGATCGCGCGCTCGATCTCGGCCTCCTCGCTGTCCTTGGACAGATAGCCCACTGCGCCCGCCGCCATCGCCCGTGAGGGATAGGGCTCCTGGGTCTGCGCCGAAATCACGATGACCCGCACCTGCGGGTGCGCCCGGGCGATGCGCTCGGTGGCCGCCAGGCCGCCCATGCCGGGCATGTCCAGATCCATCAGCACCACGTTCGGTGCCAGGGCATCAACGAACTCCAGGGCCTCCTCGCCGCTGGAGGCCTCGCCCACAACCTCCATGTCCGCACGCGCGGCGGCCATGTGCGCCATGGCGCGGTGGATCATGCGGTGATCGTCAACGACCAGCAGCCGGATCATGCAACGGGTTGTACGGGGGGAGACGACCCCATTATGCGCCCACTACGCCCCTGTAGTGCATTCACTACACGCACTGCGAAGCCGACCGACACCCCGCGCCGCCGCGAGGGGCTGAAATAGCAGCCACAGTCGGAATTGGGCCGACTGCGGCGTCGCATGAGGACGCGACTTCAACAACACCGAGGACTGTTGCAATGCAAACCCTGTTCAAAACCGCCCTGGCGGCGGGCCTGCTCGGCCTGTCCGGCGCGGCCACCGCCGGCCTGTTCGGCGCCAAAAGCGAGATGTACATCGTCCAGCTGGAGCCCGGCGCCCTGGTCAACCAGACCATTGGCACGCTGAGCCGCACGCTGCTGGGCCAGGTCGGCGCCGGCGCGCCGATCTTCGAATACGACACCGTGCTGACCGGCTTCGCCGCCCCGCTGACCGCGCGCCAGGCGCGCCTGCTGGGCCGGCTGCCGCTGGTGGCGAGCATCGAGCCCGACCGCCTGGTGACGGCCGGCGCGACGCAGACCAACCCCGAGTACGGCCTGGACCGCATCGACGAGCGCGCCCTGCCGCTGGACGGCAGCTACCGCTACCCCGACAGCGCCGGCGCCGGCGTGCATGTCTACGTCATTGACACCGGCATCAACCCCGACCACGTCGAGTTCACCGGCCGCGTCGGCAATGGCCAGAACTTCGTCAACGACGGCCCGGCCGGCCTGGGCGGCCTGCTGCCGATCGACCTGCTCGGCCTGCTGCTGGGCAGCGGCGATGCCGACCCCGAGGCCTGGCAGGACTGCAACGGCCACGGCACGCACGTCGCCGGCACGGCCGCCGGCACGCAATACGGCGTGGCCAAGCAGGCCACGGTGCACGCGGTGCGCGTGCTGAACTGCGGCGGCTCGGGCGCCGGTTCGGCCGTGATTGCCGGCATCGAGTGGGTGGCCGAGAACGCGCAGTACCCGGCCGTGGTGAACCTGAGCCTGGGCGGCGGCGCCTCCAGCGCCGAGGACGCGGCCATCCGCAACCTGTACCAGCGCGGCATCCTGCCGGTCGTGGCCGCGGGCAACGACAACACCGACGCCTGCACGACCTCGCCGGCCCGCGCGCCGGAGGCAGTCACTGTGGCCTCCTCGGACAGCGCCGACCGCGAGTCGAGCTTCTCCAACCACGGCACCTGCGTCGACATCATTGCCCCGGGCTCCTCGATCCGCTCGGCCAACTACAGCAACAACACGGGCAGCACCGTGCTCAGCGGCACCTCGATGGCCGCGCCGCACGTGGCCGGTGCCGCCGCGCTGCTGCTGGGCGACACGCCGGGCCTGTCGACCGCCGACCTGACGGCGCTGCTGATCGGCAACGCCACCAGCAACGCGATCGCCCTGAGCCCGGCCAATGCGGGCACGCCCAACCTGCTGCTGAACACGCAGCCGGCGGCCAACAACCCCTGAGCGGGCGGCGGGCCGCCCGACCCCGGGCGACCGCCAAACGGATGCAGGGACGCGCCAGCGCGTTCGCGAACGGGCCCCGCCTCGGCGGGGCCTTTTTTTGCCGCCACGGGCCTTGCATGCGCTGGACATACCGCCCGGTATGGACAAGCCGCCCGGGCGCAGGCTAAGTTGGCGGCCACTCATGGAGGAGACGGCCAATGGGACAGGCACAGCCGGCGGCAGCGCCGCAGACGACGCAAACCGCGCAGCCGGAGCGCAAGACCATCCAGCCCCGCAAGGGCCCCGACTTTGGCCTGCAGGGCGATGACATCCCGCGCTACTGGCTCGGGGGCGACCCCTTCAAGAGCCGCTTCTTCGATGCGCTGTCCTGCCTGTTCCCCGAAGGCGAACGGTTTTTCATTGCCTGCGTGCGCGATTTTCGCGACCGCATCGACGACCCCGAGCTGCAGGCGCAGGTGCGCGACTTCATCTACCAGGAAGGCCAGCACGGCCAGGTGCACAAGCAGTACAACGACCGCCTGGGCCGCCAGGGCATTGCCGTCGACCGCATCATCCAGCAGCAGAGCGACGTGCTGTTCAAGTTCATGCGCCGCAAGATGTCCAAGACCTACACGCTGGGGCAGACCGCCGCGGCCGAGCATGTCACGGCGCTGATGGCGCACAGCTTTTTCGACTCCGGCGTCATGCGCGAGGCCGACCCGCGCATGCGCGCCGTGTTCGCCTGGCATGCCATCGAGGAAATCGAGCACAAGGCGGTGGCCTTCGATGTCTTTCGCGACATCGCCGGCGGCGGCTATTTCACCCGCGCGCTGTCGATGCTGCAGGTGGCCATCACCTTCCCGCTGCACACCTTCATGATCATGCGCCACATGTTCCGGGTCGACGGCATCGGCAACGGCCCCCGCCTGTGGCTGAAGGGGCTGTGGTGGCTGTACGGCCCGCGCGGCGTGTTCACCCGGCTGTTGCCGCACTTTCTGGTCTACTTCAAGCCCGGCTTTCACCCCTGGAAGCACGGCACGATGGCCACCTACGACAAGTGGCAGGCGGCCTATGCGCAGGGCGGCGACGCGATCGCCGCCGGCAACGCGGCCGCCGGCGTCTAGCCGCCCACCCGCGCGTCGCCCGCGGGCGGCGGCGCGCCCTCGCCGCGACTAGCCGGTGTTGCGCATGCCGGCGGCAATGCCGTTGATCGAGCGCAGCAGCGCCTCGCGCCACACGCCCTGCTCGGGCTCCTCGCGGCAGCGCCGGATCAGCAGCGTCTGAATGGCGTTCAGCGGGTCCAGGTAGGGCCGGCGCCGCGCCAGGGCCCGCGCCAGGGCCGGGTCTTCGCCCAGCAGCTGGCTCTGGCCGGTGATGTGCAGGATTTCGTCGCGGGTGCGCGCCCACTCCTCCTCGATACGCGCAAAGATCGACTGCGCCAGCTGCGGGTCGCTGGCCAGCGCCGCGTAGCGGCGGGCGATGGCCATGTCGGCCTTCACCAGCGCCATCTGTGTGTTGTTCAGGAAGTTGGCGAAATAGGGCCAGCCGGCCGCCATTTCGCGCAGCTGCTCGGGCGCCTCGGGCCGGCGTTCGCGCAGCGCCGCCAGCGCGGTGCCCACGCCCAGCCAGGCCGGCAGTGTGTGCCGTGACTGCGCCCAGGCGAAGACCCAGGGGATGGCCCGGATCGACCCCTTGCCCTTGTCGGCCTGGCGGCGGTGGCTGGGGCGCGAACCGATGTTGAGCGCGCCGATATCGGCCACCGGCGTCGCCTCGTAGAAGTAGTCGAAGAAGCCCGGCGTGTTCTCGGTCAGCTCGCGGTACCAGGCCTCGCCGTCACGGGCCAGCTCGGCCATCGTGTCGCGCCAGGGCTGCGGCGCCGCGCTCTCGCGCAGCGCATGCTTGAGCACGCCGGCCACGCCCACGCTCAGCTCGTAGACCGCCGTTTCCGGGTTGTTGTAGCGGTAAAAGATCATCTCGCCCTGCTCGGTGAAGCGGATGCGCCCGTTCACCGTGCCCGGCGGCTGCGCCAGGATCGAGGCATGCGTCGGCCCGCCGCCGCGGCCCACCGTGCCGCCGCGGCCGTGGAACAGCAGGCAGCCCACGCCGGCCTCGCGGCACAGCGCGGTGACCTCGCGCTGCGCGCGGTAGAGGTTCCAGCTGGAGGCCAGGATGCCGCCGTCCTTGCAGGAGTCTGAATAGCCCAGCATCACCTGCTGGTCGTCGCCGCTCGCCGCCAGCAGCGCGCGATAGGTCGGGTGCTCCAGCAGCGCCTGCATCACCGGCTCGATATGGGCCAGGTCCTCGATGGTTTCGAACAGCGGCGCGACCCGCAGCCCGCAACGCGGCGGGCCGTCCTCGCGCCACTCCAGCAGCTCGTAGACGGCGCCCAGTGCCAGCACCTCGAGCACGTCGCTGGCGCTGCGCGCCATCGAGATCACGTAGGCGCCAAAGGCCTGCGGGCCAAAGATGACCTGCGCCTGGCGCATCATCTGCAGCGGCGCCAGCACCTGGCGCACCGACTCGCTGTAGAACTCCAGCGGCGGCGGGCTCGGCGGCTGGCGGATCACCGCGTCGAGCAGCGCGATCCGGGCGGGCTCGTCCAACGCGGCGTAGTCGTCGGCACGGCCGGTTTCGGCCAGCAGCGCGGCCACCGCCTCCTCGTGGCGCCCGGATTCCTGGCGCAGGTCCAGCTCGGCCAGCGTGAAGCCAAAGCAGCGCGCGGCGTGCAGCAGGTCGCGCAGGCGCTGGTCGGCGATCTCCGCGTCGTCGTGGCTGCACAGCGAGTCGTGGATGCTTTGCAGGTCGGCGACGAAATCCGCCGGGTCGGCATAACCGCCCGGTGCCCGGCGCGAACGGCGCGCACGCTGCAGCAGCTCGGTCTGCACCTGCTCGTGCATCGCGTCCAGACGCCGGCGCATGAAATACAGCTTGCGCCGGTAGGGCTCCTGGGCGTAACGCTCGGGCCGGGCGCCATGGCGCTGCAGGTAGTCCTCCTCGTCCGCCGCCAGCGAGGCCTCGAACTCCGCGCTGGGCGCGCACCAGCGGCGCGCATGCGAGAGCTCGTCGATCAGCGTGCCGGTCTGCTCCAGGTAATAGCCCAGCACCGCGCGTACCTGCATGCGCAGGGCATACCAGCTGGTGTCGACGGTGACGAAGGGGTTGCCGTCGCGGTCGCCGCCGACCCAGGAGCCAAAGCGCAAAAAGGGCGCGAAGCGGATGGGCTGCTCGTAATTGCGCTGCAGGGCCCGCTCCAGGTTGCGGCACAGCGTGGGCACGGCGGCAAAAATCGACTGGTGGAAATAGTGCAGCGTGTTGCGGATCTCGTCCTCGGCCGTGGGCCGCTGGCCACGCAGTTCCTCGGTTTTCCACAGCGTCTGGATCTCCCGCGTCAGCGCGGCGATGACATCGGGCTCCTCGCCCGACTCCAGCGCCTCGTTCAGCACGAAGATGCGCCGCAGCGACTCCATCACCGTGCGGCTGCGCGCCTCGGTCGGGTGCGCGGTGAACACCGGGCTGTAGCGCATGCCCGCCAGCAGCTGGCCGATGTCCTGGGCCGAGCGCCCGGCCTCGACGGCCGCGGCCAGCGCATCGTCCAGCGAGCCCACCCACAGCCGGCCGCCCGAGGCGACCTGGCGCCGGCGGCGGCGGTGCTGGTACAGCTCGTCGGCGATGTTGACCAGCTGGAAATAGATGGCGAAGGCGCGCACGACTTCGGTCAGCGTCTGCCCGTCCAGGTCCTCGATGCGGGCCAGCAAGGCATCCAGCGAGGGCGCGTCCGGGTCCTCGTCGCGCAGCGCGATGAAGCCGGTCCGCAGCTCCTCGACCACGTCGTAGACCTCGGCGCCGGCATGCCGTGAGATGACCTGCCCGAGCAGTTGCCCGAGCAGCTTGACGCGGGCACGCAGGGCGAAGTCTTCGGGATCGTCAGGCAGGGCGCTCATGGGCGGGGCTCCGTAATGGCGGCACCAGGGTCTTCTTCCCCGGCCGCCGAGGGGCCGCCGGGCGTTGCGGGGGCCGCCGGCGCGCCGGCGGCAATGGCGACGGCACGCCGGGCGCGCGCCTCGATCTGGGCCCACTCGCCGCGCTCCAGCGCGGCGGCGGGGGCCAGCCAGCTGCCGCCGATACACAGCACATTGGGCAGGGCCAGAAAGCGCGGCAGGTCGTCCTCGCCCAGGCCCCCGGTGGGGCAAAAGCGCAGCTCCGGCAGCGGGCCGGCCAGCGCCTGCAGCAACGCCGCGCCGCCGGCCTCGCGCGCCGGGAACAGCTTCAGTCGCGTGTAGCCGCGCTCGGCGGCGGCCATGGCCTCGGTGGGCGTCATCACCCCTGGCAGCAGCGGCAGCGGCAGCGGGCCCTGGCCCAGGCCCGGCGGCAGGCCGGGCGACACGGCGAAGCGCGCGCCGGCCTGCGCGGCCCGGTCCAGGTCCTCATCGCTGCGCACGGTGCCCACGCCCACCTGGCAGCCCTCGACCTCGGCGCGGATGCGGCGCACCGCCTCCAACGCGCAGGGTGTGCGCAGCGTGATCTCCAACGCCGGCAGCCCCCCGGCCAGCAAGGCCCGGGCCAGTGGGACGGCCTGCTCGGCCGCGCCGATGGTGACCACCGGCAACACCGGGGCGGCGGTCAGGATGTCGTCCAGGGTCATGCGCGCGACTCCACGGCGCCGCGAGGGGCCTCGCGGGCGCCCTCCTCCGGGCCATCGTCAAACAGGCAGGCGGCGCCGGCCTCGGCGCCGTTGTTGGCGGCGCGCAGCGCGGCAAACATCTCGCGGCCGAAGCCGGCGGGGCTCGGCGGCACCGCGGCTACCTCGCGCGCGGCCCACTGCTCGGCCGGCACCAGGGCCTCGAGCTGGCCGCGCGTCGCGTCGACGCGCAGTACGTCGCCATCGCGGACGCGCCCCAGTGGGCCGCCGTCGGCCACCTCGGGCGTCACATGGATGGCCGCCGGCACCTTGCCCGAGGCGCCCGACATGCGCCCGTCGGTGACCAGCGCCACGCGAAAGCCGCGGTCCTGCAACACGCCGAGCTGCGGCGTCAGCTTGTGCAGCTCGGGCATGCCATTGGCCCGCGGCCCCTGCCCGCGCACCACGGCCACCAGGTCGCGATCCATGTGCCCGGCCTCGAAGGCCGCGATCAGCGCCTGCTGGTCCTCGAAGACCATGGCCGGGGCCTCGATGCAGTGCCGCTCGGCCGCGACCGCGGAGACCTTGATGACCGCCCGGCCCAGGTTGCCTTCCAGCAGCCGCAGGCCGCCGCTCGCGGCGAAGGGCTCGTCGATGCCGCGCAGCACCTCGGGGTCTGCCGATTGCGCCGGCGCCGGGCGCCAGGCGAGCTGGCCGTCCTCGGCCAGATAAGGCTCCTCGCAATAGGCCGCCAGGCCCCTCCCGCAGATCGTCTGGACATCGGCGTGCAGCAGGCCGGCGCCGAGCAGCTCGCGGGTCAGCAGGCCCATGCCGCCGGCCGCGTGGAAGTGATTCACGTCGGCGGCGCCATTGGGGTAGATTCGCGCCAGCAGGGGCGTCACCGCGGACAGCGCGGCGAAGTCGTCCCACAACAACCGCAGCCCCGCGGCGCGGGCCATGGCCACCAGGTGCAGCGTGTGGTTGGTGGAACCGCCGGTAGCCAGCAGGCCGACGACGGCGTTGACGAAGCTGCGCGCATCCAGCATCGGCCCGATGCCCGGCGCCCGCTGCTGCGCCAGCTTGCCGGCCTGCCGCGCGGCCTGCGCCGTCAGCGCGTCGCGCAGCGGTGTGTTGGGGTTGACGAAGGCGCTGCCGGGCAGGTGCAGGCCCATCAGCTCCATCAGCATCTGGTTGGAATTGGCGGTGCCGTAGAAGGTGCAGGTGCCCGGGCCGTGGTAGGCGGCCGATTCGGCCTCCAGCAACTCCGCACGGCTGACCTGCCCCTGCGCATAACGCTGGCGGATGCGGGCTTTTTCGTCATTGGGCAGGCCGCTGGTCATCGGCCCCGCCGGCACGAAGACGGTGGGCAGGTGGCCATAGGCCAGCGCGCCGATGACCAGCCCCGGCACGATCTTGTCGCACACGCCCAGGGCCAGCGTGGCGTCGAACATCTCATGCGACAGCGCGATGGCCGTGGCCATCGCGATCACGTCGCGGGACAGCAGGCTCAGCTCCATGCCGGGGCGGCCCTGGGTCACGCCGTCGCACATCGCCGGCACCCCGCCGGCGAACTGCGCGGTGGCGCCGACCTCGCGTGCGGCCAGCTTGAGCAGCCCGGGGAAGCGCGCCAGCGGCTGGTGCGCCGAGAGCATGTCGTTGTAGGCCGAAACGATGGCCAGGTTCGGCCATTCCAGGCCCGCCAGCTCCGGCCGGTCGGCGCCGGCGGCGGCGAAGCCATGGGCCAAATTCGTGCACGACAGCCGGCCCCGGGTGCGCTGTGCCCCCAGTTCCTCGCGGGCGTGGGCCCAGCGCGCCAGGTGCTCCGCGCGCAGCGCGGCGCTACGCTCTTCGATGCGCGCGGTGACCGCGGCCACCGTGGGATGCAAGCTTGCCGTCATCGACGCGTGCCTTGCCGAAGCGAGTCAGGATGCTACCGTGTTGCGGCCCCGGTCATGCAATGCCCCCACGGCCTACGTCACGGGCCGTGGCCTGGAGGTGCGACGACGATGAGTGGCCCCGAAAGCTTTGACATGGTGATCTTCGGCGGCCTGGGCGACCTGGCCAGCCGCAAGCTGATCCCCGCGCTGTATTACCTGCACCGCGACGGCCAGATCGCGGACGACAGCCGGGTCATCGGCATTGGCCGCAGCGCAATGCAGGGCGAGGATTTTCGCAGCCACGCCGAGCAGGCCTGCCGCCGCCAGGTGCGCGAGGCCGACCTGGACGAGGACACGCTGCGCGCCTTCCTGCAGCGCCTGGATTACCTGGCCGTCGATGCGCGCTCGGCCGAGGACTTCCGCGCGCTGGCCACGCTGCTGCGGCGACCGGAGGGGCCCGAATGCCGGGTGTACTTCCTGGCCACCGCGCCCACGCTGTTTGCGCAGATCTGCGAGCACCTGGCCGCCGTGGGGTTGAACGACGCCTGCTCGCGGGTGGTGCTGGAAAAACCGCTGGGCACGGACCACGACTCGGCCGCCGCGATCAACCGCCGCGTGGGCGCGGTGTTCAGCGAGCGGCAGATCTTTCGCATCGACCACTACCTGGGCAAGGAGACGGTGCAGAACCTGATGGCGCTGCGCTTTGGCAATGCGCTGTTCGAGCCGCTGTGGCACCGCACCAACATCCGCGACGTGCAGATCACGCTGGCCGAAGAGGTCGGCATCGGCGGCCGGGCCGAGTACTACGAGCACACCGGCGCGATGCGCGACATGGTGCAAAACCACCTGCTGCAGCTGCTGTGCATCGTGGCCATGGAGCCGCCCACCGCCACCGGCGCCGATGCGGTGCGCGACGAAAAGCTCAAGGTGCTGCGTGCGCTCAAGCCCCTGCGCGGCGCCGAGGCGCTGGCGCATACGGTGCGCGGCCAGTACCGGGCCGGCGCCGTGGCCGGCGCGGCCGTGCCCGGCTACCGCGAGGAAGAGGGCGTGGCCGGCGACAGCCACACCGAGACCTTCGTCGTCATCCAGTCGCAGATCGAGACCTGGCGCTGGGCCGGCGTGCCCTTCTTCCTGCGCACCGGCAAGCGGCTGGCGACGCGGCGCGCCGAGATCGTCATCAACTTCCACCCGGTGCCGTTGAATCTGTTTGGGCCGGAACAGGGCCCCATTCCGGCCAACCGCCTGGTGATCCGCCTGCAACCCGACGAGGGCGTGCACCTGCATGTGCTGGCGAAGCAGCCGGGGCCGGCGATGCGGCTGAAACCGGTGACGCTGAACCTGGATTTCGCGCGCACCTTCAAGGTGCGCCCGCTGGATGCCTACGAGCGGCTGCTGACCGAAGTGGTGCGCGGCAACCTGACGCTGTTCATGCGCAATGACGAACTCGAGGCCGCCTGGCGCTGGGTCGACCCGATCCTGGCCGCTTGGGCCGATTCCGGCGAGGCGCCCAAGGGTTACACGGCCGGCAGCTGGGGCCCCTCCTCCGCCGTGTCGCTGCTGGCCCGGGCCGGCCATGCCTGGCACGAGGATGCCGACAGTGGCGACTGAGCCCGAAGCGACGCACTGGCGCCCCTACCCCGACCCGCTGAGCCTGGCCGCCGCGCTGGCGGCCGACGTGGCCACCGCGCTGGAGGTCGCGCTGGGGGGCCAGGAGCAGGCGGTGCTGGTGGTCAGTGGCGGGCGCACGCCGACGCGCTTTTTCCATGCGCTGCGCGGCAGCACGCTGGACTGGTCACGGGTCGTCGTGGTGCCGGCCGACGAGCGCTGGGTGCCCGAAGACGACCCGGCCAGCAATATCGGCCTGATTCGCCGCGAGCTGCTGCAGGGCGCCGCCGCGCGGGCCCGGGCCGTGTCCCTGACCACCAGCGCCCCGACGCCGCATGCCGGACAGGCCGAGGTGGAACAGCGCCTGCTGGCGCTGCCCGGCCCACCCGCCGCGCTGGTGCTGGGGCTGGGCGAGGACGGCCACACCGCCTCGCTGTTCCCCGATGCCCCGGAGCTGCCGGCGGCACTGGACAGCCCGCGGCTCTGCGCCGCGATGCGCCCGGCCAGCCAGCCCACGCCGCGCATCACGCTGACGCCGCGCCTGCTCGGCCAGGCGCGCTGGCGCGCGCTACATATCGAAGGCGCCGCCAAGCGCGCCACCTGGCAGCGCGTGCAGGCCGAGCCCGAGGCCGTGGCAGCGATGCCGCTGCGGGCGCTGCTCGCCGGCCTGCACTGCTACTGGGCGCCCTAGGCGCCCGCGTCCGCCCCGGATTCGGCCCCCGAGCCAGCCCCGGCCCCAGCCCCAGCCCCGGCACCAGCGCCTGTGTGCAGGGGCTGCTGGGCCCGCGCCAACACGGCGTCGGCATCGACGCCCTCGCGCTGCAGCGCTTCCAGCAAGGGCTGCAACCCTTCGCCATAGCGCTGCCAGCGGCCCCGGGCCGAGGTGTTGATGGGCTGGCGCACCTGCCAGCGGCTGGGCGTGGCCACGGCGCGCTCGGCGGCCTCCGGCCGGTGGCAGCGCGGCTCCGGCGGCAGGCCGGTGGCGGCGAGCAGCGCATCCACGCCCGCCCGCGGCGCGGCCACAAAGCCCTCATAGCCCAGCACGGCGTCGATCAGCCCCTGCGCCTGCCAGTGCGCGCAGAGCTCGGCGAAGCGGGCGTAATAAAAGGCCAGATCCTCCCAGTCGGTGGCAAAGGTCTGGTGCAGCGCGAAGTTCTGCTCGTAGATCGACAGCAGCACATCGCGCGGGTCGCGCAGCAGCAGCAGCACGCGGGCGTGCGGGAACAGCGCGCGGATCAGCCCGACGTGGAAGATGTTTAGCGGTGCCTTGTCGGTCCAGCGCTGCGCCGTGGGGGCCCCGGAGAGCTGCATGTAGGCCTTGCCGCCCTCATAAACGGCCTGCTGGGTCAGCTCGGCCACGGCCTCGGGCCAGCGCAGCGTCGAGGCGGCCAGCGCCGGCATGCGATCGGCCACCGCCGGCATCGCCGGCGATTCGCCCAATGCGCGCACCTGCGGGTGCCGCGACAAGACCTGCTCGATCAGCGTGGTGCCGCTGCGCGGCATGCCGACGATAAAGATCGGTTGCTCCGGGCGCGCCATCCAGCCCTTTTGCCGGGCGTAGTGCGCGGCCGAAAACGCCTCGCGCGTGCGCGCGACGCGCGCCGCCAGGGCCTGCCGGTCCAGCGGGCCGCACTGCGCGCGCCGCGCCGCGTTGGCCTGCTCCCAGCAGCGCAGCGCCTGCGCGTGCTCACCGCGGCGGTCGTGCAGCTTGCCCAGGCCGTAGGCAATCAGCGCCCGCGCCCGCGGGCTGCCCCCGGCATCCAGCAGGGCTTGCGCCCGGGCAATGGCCTCGGGCGGCAGCTGGCCCCGGTCCAGCGCCAGCAGCTGGCCCAGCGCGAAGGACTGATCGCCCCGCTGGCGGGTGGCGCGAGTGTACACCTCGCGCGCCTGCTCGAACTCGCCCAGATCCTCCAGCAGCTCGCCCAGCGTCGTCAGCGCCTGCGCGTCGTCGGGATGGCTGCGCAGCAGCCGCACACACAGCGCGGCGGCGCGCTCGGCATCGCCATCCGCGCGCAACAGTTCGGCCAGGCGCCGGTGCGCCTCGCGATGGGCCGGGTCGAGCTGGATGATCTGCTCCAGGCACCAGATGGCCTGTTGCCGCGGCCCCTGCGCCAGCGCCTGCTGCGCCCCCGCCCAAAGCCGCGCGACCTTGTCCGCGCTCATGGCAGCGCCCCTTCGAGCACCCAGCCGAGCAGCGAGTCGCCTTCGTACAGCGGCTCGCGCCTGTCGACGCGCCCGCCCCAGGATTCGACCTGCGCGCACAGCGCGGCGAAGGCGGCCTCGTCCAGGGCCACGGCCGTCAGCTCGCGCTGGCGCAGCACGGCGTGCTCGATGCGCTCGCGCACAACGGCGAGGTGACGCTCGACCGCATCGCGGCCCAGCCGCCCGATGGCGCCCAGCGACTGGTGCACGCCGGTGGCCACGTCCTCCAGCAAACCGCCGGCCCCCTGCCCGCCTTGCCAGGCGCGCGCTGCGGCCTGCGCCTCGTTGTAGCGTTCACGCAGGCGCGCGGCCTGCGGGTCGCGGCCCAGGCGCTCCCGCCCGGCCGGGTTGGCGGCCATGGCCAGGAAGGGCACCAGCGCGGCGGCGGCCTCCAGCAGCGCCGACTCCTGCAGCAGGTACCGCCCCTGCTCGGCCTCGCCCGCGGCGCTGCGCGCCAGCAGCGAATCGGCGTGGTGCAGCAGCAGCGCCAGCCGGGCGCCGGGCCGAGCGACCCGGCGGATCTCCGCCCAGGCCGGCTCGGGGCGGGCATATTCCAGCCCATATTGCGACACGACCGCGTCGACGCTGGCCGCCTCCAGCGGCAGCGCCTCCATGTCCGTGCCGCCATGAAATTCAAAACGGGCTCGCGCCTGCGGGCTCAGTCCATCCACCCACTCGGGGCCGACCTCCGCCAGATCCACGCTGACGAAGCGCGGACCCGGGACATCGCGAAACAAACGCTCCAGCGCGCCATTGCCGCAGCCCAGGTTCAGCACCCGGCTGTCGGCCGGCAGCGGCGCTAACGCGCCCAGCCAGTAGTCGCGGATCGCGCCGATGTAGCCGGGCGCGCCGCCGCTGGACTGCAGCGCCCCCCGGGTCCAGTAGTCCTGCCAGGCGGCGCGTCGCTGCGCCTTGCTGTCCGTCGTCACAGTGCTCTTCTATTCAAGGACGTCCCCAAAAAAAGAAGGCCCCTTGCGGGGCCTTCCAAGCTCGTCAAGTTTGGCGCAATCAGAAGCGCTGCGTCAGCTTGAAGTAAGGCGTACGGCCGTACTGGTCGTACAGATCGAAGTCGTAGTTGCGGCCATCGGCAGCGGAGCGCGGATCGGGCTCCTTGTCGAAGGCGTTCACTGCGCCCACGGTGATCGTGGTGCCGAAATCGAAGGTGTAGTTCACCTGGATGTCGTGGGTGATGTAGGTCGGGATATGCCCGCTCTGCACACCGCCACCGGACACCTCGGCCGCCTGGTCACCAATGAAGTTGATGTTCCAGGCCGCGCCCAGGGCGCCCAGCGACCACGCGTTGTTCATGTTCCAACGCATTTCCGGGAACTCCGGATCGCCCACCTCGTTACGACCACCGCTCTCGGTGTAGTCGAGGACGTAAACGCCCTTGAGGTAGCTGTTGATCCGGCCCCACTCGCCCAGGTTGAAGCGCATATCGATGCTCAGATCGATGCCGGAGGTCTCCAGGTCGCCGGAGTTGGCGAAGCCTGCAGTCACCTCGTCGATGCGGTTGCCCTGGTTGGGCAGGCGGGTGATCCCGAGGCCGGCCGGAATCGGGTCGCCGGCCGCCAGGCGGTCCAGGATCTCATCCGGGTCGAACTCGAGGATCAGGTCCTCGATGGTGATGTTGTAGTAGTCGAGCGTCAGGTCCATCCACTCGGTCACGTCCGCCGCGAAGCCGATGCTGAACTGATCGGACTTCTCCGAATCCAGCAGCGGGTTGGCGAGGAAGATCGTGTCGACCTGCGAGGAGGTGCTGCACGCGCCGTCGGAGAACACCCCGCCGGTGGCGATACAGGTCTGCTCGTCGTTGTTGATCGACTCGGCCGAGAAGGTCGGCTGCTGGGTCAGGATGTCCAGCGTCGGCGCGCGGAAGCCCTGGCCGTAGGAGGCCCGAACCGTCAGCGAATCCGCCGCCTTCCAGCGGGCCGATACCTTCGGCGACACGTCATCCCCGTAGTCGGAGTAGTCGTCGTAGCGCACGGCCGCGGTCAGCTCCAGATCCATCGTGACCGGGAACAGCGTCTCGGCGTAGAAGGAGGTGACATCCCGCGCACCGCCGGCCGAGTTGCCGGCACTGCCCAGGATCACACCGGCTTCCTGCAGCGAGTCATAGGTGTCGGAATAGACCTCGGTCCGCGTCTCGGCGCCGACAGCCAGCTGGGCGAAGCCGCCGCCCATCTCGAAGATCGGCATCGAGGCGTCGACGAAGTACTCCTGGGTCTCCCAGATCGACTCGCGGTTGATCGTCGCGGCGATGCCCTTGAGCACCGACGGGTCGTTGTCCAGCGGCGAGACGAAGTTGTAGGAGCCATCGGCCGCGGCCTGCTCGGCCAGCGGACGCACCACGTAGTTGCGACCCAGCTCGATGTACTTGTACTCGTTGAAACGGGCACCGACGGCGAGGTCGATCTCGCCGATGCGGCCTTGCAGTTCACCCACGATGTCGTAGACGTTGGCTTCGGTTTCCGTGTCCCGCGGGCCGACCGCCGCGAAGCGGTGGTACACATAGGAGTCGTCGGTCACCTGGCCGTTGGTGTTGTCGGACAGCACCTCGCCAGAGACGGTGAAGAAGCCCGGCGTCGGCGCATAACGGCCGAAGGAGCCGGCATTCGAGATCGAGGCCATGCTGTTGATGAACCAGTCATCATTGATCTCGTAGGTGCCACGGGCAAAGGCCGACTGGTTGTCGACCGCCGCCTCGTCCGCCGCGACCAGGTTGAAGTCGAAGGCGCAACGCTGGCCGGAGGGCGACAGCGGGTTGCCGTCGGCGTCGACGTAGGGGATCAGGCTGTAGCCGGGGCCGGTGTTGACGCTGGCGTCGTCATTACAGCCGCCGGGCAGGAAGTCCAGATCGCCCTCGTTCGGGCCCTCGATCGGCGTGTAGTTGTTCGAGAAGAAGCTCTGGCCGGGCGTATTGAACAGGCTGTCCCGGGCAAAGACGATGTCCTTGCTGTGGAAGGACGCGCCCATGACGATGTGGCCGCGCTCGCCGCTCGAGCCCACAACCAACTGGCCCTGCTTGATGTCGCCGCCTTCGCGGGAGGGGTCGGACTCCTGATAGGAGACCTGCCAGCCCTCGAAGTCCTTGCGCATGATCAGGTTGACCACGCCGCCGAGCGCATCCGAGCCGTACACGGCGGAAGCACCGTCGGACAGGATCTCGATGCGCTCGATGGCCGCCAGCGGGATCGCGTTCATGTCCTGCGCGGTCGGCGCGAAGGGCGCCTTCGGCGCGCGACGGCCGTCGATCAGCACCAGCGTGCGCTCGGGGCCCAGGCCCCGCAGGCTGACCGACACCAGCGACTGGGCGGAGCTGCCCGACTGCTGGCGGAAGGAGCCAAAGGTGTTGAAGGTGGTGTTGCGCAGGATGTCACCGACGGTGATGTTGCCGGAGAGGTCGATGTCCTCACGGCTGATCACGGCGACCGGCAGCGCACCCTCGATGTCGGAGCGCTTCAGGCGCGAACCGGTGACCGAGATCTTGTCCAGGCGAACGGCATCGGCGTCGCGCGGCTCGGCATCCGGCTCAAAGACCGAATCGGCCGAGGAGGGCTCGGCGCGCTGCAGTTCGGGGATTTCCGGCGGCGCAGCGGGCTGCTGGCTGGCCGGCTCGGCCGGCGTGGCCGGTGCGGCCGGAGCAGCCGCCATCGGCGCCGGGGCCGACTCGGCCACCGCACCCGATTCGACATTCAGGTACTTCGACTTCAGATAGCCGACGTTGCCTTCGCTGTCGCGAATCATCGCGTAATCGCCGTCGTAGCCGAGAACCTCGACGGTGGCACCACGCTCCAGCGTGGTGACGATCCGCGTGTTCAGGTCCGGCGCCTCCCGCATATTGATGCGGATTTTCGTCGTCCCTTCGTCCGCACTCGCCATACCCGTTGCGCCAATTGTGGCGGCAAGGGCAATAGTCATGGCGGACCCACGTGATGGTCCGCGACCCTGATAGCTCATTGAGCGTCTCCCTGTTGAGTCTTGTGGCTCGATATATTTGGCCGCCTTTACAGCGGCTGCCCCGACTGTAACGAACTTTTTTCATCAGGGGAAGCGCGCGCAAAACCGCACCAAATCGGCCTGCGTGGCGAATTTGGGGGCCCCGGCCAACCGACCCTGCCCCAGACTGGTGCAGGGCCGGCCGCGGGCCTCAGTTACCGCCTTCGATGTCGTTTTCGACGGTGACCTGCATGCGGTCGCTGTCGGCGTTGCCGTTGGCGTCGCGAACCGTCAGCTCGAACTCCAGCACCAGGGTGCTATCGACCGTCGGCGCCACGAAGCTGGGCTGCGCCGTGTCGGCATTCTCGAGCTCCACGCGCGGGGTCGGTTCGCCGGGCGGGATCACCTGCGCCCAGGCGTAATCGAGCGTGTCGCTGTCCAGGTCGCGGCTGCCGCGCCCGTCCAGCTGCACACGGGCGCCCTCGCCCGCCGTCTGGTCGCGCCCCGCATCGGCGGTGGGCGGCAGGTTGGCCGGGTCGCGCACCTGCACGGTGACGCTGTCGCTGCCGCTCTCGCCGCCCGCGATGGGCGTCACCGTCAGCGTGTAGACCAGGCTGCGGCCGATGTCGGCGGCCTGCGGGTTGATCGTCAGGTCGCGGGTGTCGCCGGCCGGCTGGCCCTCCCGCGTCCAGGCGAACTGCACGCTGTCCGCCGCCGCGCTGGCATCGCCCCACAAGGTCAGCGTTTCGCCCGCATCGGCGCGGCGGTCTGCGCCGGCTTCGGCCTGCAGCGGCGCCTGCGCCCGTACCGTCAGGCGGCTCAGGTCGGACTGGCCGCCGGCCTCGACACGCAGCAGGTAGCGACCGGCGGCCGGCGTGAAGCGCACGGCGTCGCCGTCATCGCTGAACTCGGGGGTCGGCGTGCCTTCCACGCCAAGCACGGTCCAGCGTGCGGCCAGGCCCGGGTCCAGCCGCAGCGGCGCGAGCCGCAGCTCGCTGTCCGCCAGGGCGCTGAAGGCCGCCGGCGCCACGACGCTGCGCGCGCCCGCCTGACCCAGCGCGCATTGGCGCAGCGGGGCCGACACGCGAGCCAGCGCATCCTCCAGCGCAAGGTCGAAGCAGAAGCCCTCGGGGGCCACGCTGGCGGCCTGCACTTCCAGTTCCAGGTCCAGCGCCAGCTCGGCGGCCTCGGCCTCGGCCAGGTCCAGCCGGCGCGCGCCGCTGGCCCCACCGACCTGCAGGTACAGCGCCTGAATGCGCGTACCGCTGTGGCTGCGCAGCGTCAGCGGCAGGCTCAGGCCGGGCCGGCCGGTCAGCGTGTCCACGACCAGCTCGCGCTCCAGCACGCCATCGCGGGCGGCCAGCTCGGGCCGGCGGTCGAAGCCCAGGCTTTGCGGCGGCGCGGCCTGCTGCGTGCCCAGACCGCTGGCCAGCAGCGCGGCCTGCAGCGCGTTGGGGCCCTCGGTCGCCCGCGAGGGCGCCTGGGTGGTGCTGTCTTCGCTGCCGCAGGCGGCCAGCAGGATCAGGCTGGCACAGGCCAGCGGCAGGCTGCGCAGGCGCGCAGCGCGAATCATCGTCGTCATCGGGTTCTCCCCCCAAGGTGGCGGCTGCGCCGCTCTGTTTCAGCCGTTCCGGCATGGCCAGGTTCTCGCGGCACATTTTAGCGCGCTCGGGCCGGGCGCGCTGCTACAGTGCGCGCGTGAGCACGCTCGCCCCCTATGCCGCCGACCCCGCGCGCAGCCGCGGGCGGGTCCATGCCGAGGCGCCGCCGCAGATGCGCAGCGAGTACCAGCGCGACCGCGACCGCATTGTCCATTCGGCCGCCTTCCGCCGGCTGGTCTACAAGACCCAGGTCTTCGTCAACCACGAGGGCGACCTGTTTCGCACCCGGCTGACGCATTCGCTGGAGGTCGCGCAGATCGCGCGCACGATCGCGCGCAGCCTGGCGCTGAACGAGGACCTGGTCGAGACCATCGCGCTGGCGCACGACCTCGGCCACACGCCCTTCGGCCATGCCGGCCAGGAGGTGCTGAACCGCTGCATGCGCGAGCACGGCGGCTTCGAGCACAACCTGCAGAGCCTGCGGGTGGTCGACACGCTGGAAACCAAGTACGCCGGCTTTGACGGCCTGAATCTGAGCTTTGAGGCCCGCGAGGGCATCCTCAAGCATTGCTCGCGGGCCAAGGCGCGCGAGCTGGGCGAGGTCGGCCAGCGCTTTTTGGAGCGCAGCCACCCCAGTGCCGAGGCGCAGCTGGCCAACCTGGCCGACGAGATCGCCTACAACAACCACGACATCGACGACGGCTTGCGCGCCGGGCTGCTGGACTGGGAGGCGCTGTGCGAGGTGCCGCTGTTCGGCCGCTTTGCGCGCATCGCGCAGGAGCAGGCCGCGCCGCGCACGCGCCGCCAGCGCCGCCACGAGGTGATCCGCCGCATCATCAACCACCTGGTGGTGGACCTGACCCGCGAATCGCAGCGCCGGCTGGAGGCGCTGGGCGCCGACACGATCGACGGGATTCGCGCCGCCGGCGCGCCGGTCATCGCCTATTCCGAGCAGGCGGCGCAGGAGTCGGCCGAGCTGAAGCGCTTTTTGCACCGCCACCTGTACAGCCACCCGCGGGTGCTGCGCAGCACCTACAAGGCCCAGCGGGTGTTGCGCGAAATCTTTGAGGCCTACACCCAGGCGCCGGAGCTGCTGTCGGCCGAAGTCGCCCAGGCCGTCGAGGCCCATGGGCTCGAGCGCGCCGTCTGCGACTACCTGGCCGGCATGACCGACCGCTACGCGCTGGACGAGCACGAGCGCCTGTACAACCCGCGCCGGCTCTAGGCCCTCGGGCAGCCGGGCTGCCCTGCTATAATTCGTCGGCTCGAAGGCCGCCCGCGGCCTCGACGCGCGGCCGCACCAGCGGCGCGCCCCCGTCACGTCCTGCGCTGACCCCCGCACCCGTCACGGCGCCGCCGCGCAGCCGGCGGCTGCGGCCCGCGCGACCTCTGCCAAGGTGAATAGATGACGACAAACAGCCTGTATCGCCCCGAATTCGAACGCGATAGCTGTGGTTTTGGCCTGATTGCCCATATCCACAACAAGCCCAGCCATTGGCTCGTGAAAACGGCCATTGAGGCGCTGGCGCGTCTGACCCACCGCGGCGCCGTTGCCGCGGACGGCAAATCCGGCGATGGCTGCGGCATCCTGATGAAAAAGCCCGACCGCTTCCTGCGCCAGGCGGCGCGCGAGGCCGGCTGGGAGCTGGGCGAGGACTACGCCATTGGCAATGTCTTCCTGAACCCGGATGCCGACATTGCCCAGGCCTCCCGCGACACGCTGACCGCCGCGCTGGAGGAAGAAGGCCTGCGCGTGGTGGGCTGGCGCCCGCTGCCGACCGACGACAGCGTCTGCGGCGAGCAAGCGCGCAACATGCTGCCAACCATCGAGCAGATCTTCGTCGCCCCGGGCGATGGCGACACCTTGTTCGACCTGGAGCGCAAGCTGTTCCTGGCCCGGCGCCGCGCCGAGAAGCGCGCCGCCGAGGCCGATCCCGAGTTTTATGTCTGCTCGCTGTCGGCGCGCGTGCTGCTGTACAAGGGCCTGGTGATGCCGGCCGCGCTGCCGCGCTTTTACCTGGATCTGGCCGACCCCTCGCTGGCCTCGTCGATGGCGGTTTTCCACCAGCGCTTTTCGACCAACACGCTGCCGCAGTGGCGGCTGGCGCAGCCCTTCCGCTTCCTGGCGCACAACGGCGAGATCAACACGATCCAGGGCAACCGCTACTGGGCCAAGGCGCGGGCGGCCAAGTTCGCCGAAGGCGATATCGAGAACATCGAGGACATCACGCCGCTGGTGAACATGAGCGGCTCGGACTCGCAAAGCCTGGACAACATGCTCGAGGTGCTGCTCGCCGGCGGCCTGGACGTGTTTTCGGCTATGCGCATGCTGATTCCGCCGGCCTGGCAGAACATCGAGCAGATGGATCCGGACCAGCGCGCCTACTTCGAGTACAACTCGATGCACATGGAGCCCTGGGACGGCCCGGCCGGCATCGTCTTCACCGACGGCCGCTATGCCGCCTGCTCAACCGACCGCAACGGCCTGCGCCCCGCGCGCTGGGTGGTCACCGATGACGACCACGTCACGCTGGCCTCGGAGATCGGCGTCTGGGATTACCGCCCGGAGCAGGTCATCTCCAAGGGCAAGCTGGGTCCCAGCCAGATGATGGCCGTGGACACCGAGCGCGGCGAGATCATCACCAGCGCCACCATCGACAAGCGCCTGGCGCGCCGCCACCCCTACAAGCAGTGGCTCAAGGAGCACGTGCAGCGGCTGGAGTCGCAGCTGGAGGAACAGGACGGCAGCGAGCCCACGCTGGCGCCGTCGACGCTGCTGATCTACCAAAAGCTGTTCCAGGTCAGCTTCGAGGAGCGTGACCAGGTGCTGCGCGTGCTGGCCGAGGCCGGCATGGAGGCCGTGGGCTCGATGGGCGACGACACGCCCTTCGCCGTGCTCTCGGAGAAGGTGCGCAGCCCTTACGACTACTTCCGCCAGGTCTTCGCGCAGGTCACCAACCCGCCGATCGACCCGCTGCGCGAACACATCGTGATGTCGCTGGAGTGCTGCCTGGGCGCCGAGCGCTCGGTCTTCGCCGAGACGCCCGAGCGCGCCGCGCGCCTGCTGGTGGACTCGCCGGTGCTGTCCGAGGGCAAGTTCCGCCAGCTGCTGGCACTGGAAGATCCGGCCTACGCGCACGAGATTCTGGATCTGAACTACGCGGCCGAGCAGACGCTGGAAGAGGCCGTGCGCGACCTGTGCGACCGCGCCGAAGCGGCCGTGCGCAATGGCAAGGTGGTGCTGGTGCTCAGCGACCGCGCCGTTGCCCGCGACCGGCTGCCGATCCACGCCCTGCTGGCCACCGGCGCCGTGCAGCACCGTCTGGTGGACGCCGGCCTGCGCTGCGACTGCAACATCGTGGTCGAGACGGCCACCGCGCGCGACTCGCACCAGTTCGCCTGCCTGATCGGCTACGGCGCCTCGGTGGTCTACCCCTACCTGGCCTATGAGTGCCTGGCTGACATGATCCGCAGCGGCGAGATCAAGAACAGCAGCGTCGGCGAGCTGTCGCGGGCCTACCGCCGCGGCATCAACAAGGGCCTGTACAAGATCATGTCGAAGATGGGCATCTCGACGATCGCGAGCTATCGCGGCGCCCAGCTCTTCGAGGCCGTGGGCCTGCACCCCGAGGTGGTCGATCTGTGCTTCCGCGGCACCGTGTCGCGCATCGCCGGCAGCCGCTTCGTCGACTTCGAGACCGACAGCCGCCTGCTGGCCAAGCTGGCCTGGAACCCGCGCAAGCCCATCGAGCAGGGCGGGCTGTACAAATATGTCGACGGCGGCGAATACCACGCCTACAACCCCGACATCATCCAGACGCTGCACACCGCGGTGCGCAGCGGCGACTACGAGGACTACAAGCTCTACGCCCGCCTGGTCAACGAGCGGCCGCCGGCGGCGCTGCGCGACCTGCTGCGCGTCAAGGACGCGCAGGCCATCGCGCTGGACGAGGTGGAACCGCTGGAGGCGATCTACACCCGCTTCGACTCGGCCGGCATGAGCCTGGGCGCGCTGTCGCCGGAGGCGCATGAGTCGCTGGCCATCGCGATGAACCGCCTCGGCGGGCGCTCCAACTCTGGCGAAGGCGGCGAGGACCCGGTGCGCTTTGGCACCGAGAAGATGTCCAAGATCAAGCAGGTCGCCTCCGGCCGTTTTGGTGTCACCCCGCATTACCTGGCCAATGCCGAGGTGCTGCAGATCAAGGTGGCCCAGGGCGCCAAGCCCGGCGAAGGCGGCCAGCTGCCCGGCCACAAGGTCAACAACTACATCGCCAAGCTGCGCTTCTCGCGCCCCGGCGTAGCCCTGATCAGCCCGCCGCCGCACCACGACATCTATTCGATCGAGGACCTGGCCCAGCTGATCTTCGATTTGAAGCAGGTCAACCCGCAGGCGCTGGTGTCGGTCAAGCTGGTCTCCGGGCCGGGCGTGGGCACCATTGCCGCCGGCGTGGCCAAGGCCTATGCCGACCTGATCACGATCTCCGGCTATGACGGCGGCACCGGCGCCAGCCCGCTGACCAGCGTGCGCTATGCCGGCACGCCCTGGGAGCTGGGCCTGGCCGAAACCCACGAAACGCTGCGCCGCAACGACTTGCGCGACAAGGTGCGGGTGCAGGCCGACGGCGGCCTGAAGACCGGCCTGGATGTCATCAAGGCCGCGATCCTGGGCGCCGAGAGCTTCGGCTTTGGCACCGCGCCGATGATCGCGCTGGGCTGCAAGTACCTGCGCATCTGCCACCTGAACAACTGCGCCACCGGTGTGGCCACGCAGCATGACGTGCTGCGCAAGCACCACTATGTCGGCGAGGCCGAGATGGTGATGAACTACTTCCGCTTCGTCGCCACCGAGGTGCGCGAGTGGCTGGCCCGCCTGGGCGTGCCGGACCTGGCCTCGCTGATCGGCCGCACCGATTTGCTGGAGGTCGTCGAGGGTCGCACGCCGCGCCAGCGCAGCCTGGACCTGCAGCCGATCCTGAATGCGGCGCTGGTCGATTCCAACAAGCCGCACTATTGCATCCGCCCGCACAATGAGCCCTTCGACAAGGGCGAGCTGGCCGAGCAGATGGTGCGCGACTGCCTGCCGGCCATCGAGGCCCGCGAGCCGGCCCGCTTCCGCTACAGGGTGCGCAACACGCACCGCTCGATCGGCGCGCGCCTGTCGGGCGAGATCGCCAAGCGCTATGGCAACGAGGGCCTGGCCGACAGCCCGCTGGAGATCGACCTGCGCGGCACCGCCGGCCAGAGCTTTGGCGTGTGGAACGCCGCCGGCCTGCACCTGAACCTGGAAGGCGACGCCAACGACTATGTCGGCAAGGGCATGTCGGGTGGCCGCATCGTCATCCGCCCGCCGGTGCAGTCCAGCTTCCCCTCCGAAGAGGCGGCGATCATCGGCAACACCTGCCTCTATGGCGCCACCGGCGGCAAGCTCTTCGCGGCCGGCCAGGCCGGCGAGCGCTTCGCGGTGCGCAACTCCGGCGCCACCGCCGTCGTCGAGGGCCTGGGCGATCACGGCTGCGAATACATGACCGGCGGCGTGGTCTGCGTACTGGGCAGCACCGGGGTCAACTTCGGGGCCGGCATGACCGGCGGCTTTGCCTATGTGCTCGACGAGGAGCGGCACTTCGTCGACCGCTACAACCACGAGCTGATCGACATCCACCGCATCGCCTCGGAGTCCACCGAGGGCCACCGCAACTTCCTGCGCCGGCTGATTGCCGAGCACGCCGAGGCCACCGGCAGCGCCTGGGCCGCGAAGATCCTCGAGGATTTCCGCGACTACCTGCCGCTGTTCTGGCTGATCAAGGCCAAGGCGACGGAAGTCAATGCGCTGTTCGACCAGATCAGCAAGGCGGCCTGATGCTGAGCCGCACTCGCCACACCTTGGCGCGGAAAAGCTTTATCCGCGGATTTGCGCAGATTTCCACAGATTTCGGATTGTTCTCTGTGCCTAACTGCGCCCATTTGTGGAAAACCGATCTGAGTCTGCGCGAACGCGCGCAGATCCGCGGATCGATTTTTCCTTTGCAATTCTGCGGATGGAGTGCGTTCGCGCCATTCTGCGGATCAACGGATTTCTCGTATGCCTAAGAACGCATTGCAGTTTCTGGATGTGCCGCGGCACGACCCGCCGAAGAAGCCGGTCGAGGAGCGCATCCTCGAATTCGGCGAGATTTACGGCGAGTTCACCACCGAGCGTGCCGCCAACCAGGCGGGCCGCTGCCTGTCCTGCGGCAACCCCTATTGCGAGTGGAAGTGCCCGGTGCACAACTACATCCCCAACTGGCTGAAGCTGGTTGAGGAGGGCAACCTGTTCCAAGCGGCCGAGCTCTCGCACAAGACCAACACGCTGCCGGAGATTTGCGGCCGCGTGTGTCCGCAGGACCGCCTTTGCGAGGGCGCCTGCACGCTCAACGACGGCTTTGGCGCGGTCACCATCGGCTCGGTCGAGAAGTGGATCACCGATACCGCCTTCGCCCAGGGCTGGCGGCCGGACATGTCGGCCGTGGTACCGACCGGCAAGAAGGTCGCCATTGTCGGCGCCGGGCCGGCCGGCCTGGGCTGCGCCGACATCCTGGCGCGCAATGGCGTGCAGGCGGTGGTCTTCGACCGCTACCCGGAGATCGGCGGCCTGCTGACCTTTGGCATCCCGCCCTTCAAGCTGGAAAAGGACGTCGTGCGCCTGCGCCGCGAGGTGATGGAGGGCATGGGCGTCGAGTTCCGCCTGAACACCGATATCGGCACCGACATCCCCTTCCAGCAGCTGCTGGACGAGTACGACGCCGTGTTCCTGGGCATGGGCACCTACACCTCGATGCGCGGCGGCTTCCCCGGTGAGGACCTGCCCGGCGTCAGCGAGGCCCTGCCCTTCCTGATCAACAACATCAACAACGAGCTGGACCTGCTGGGCGACACGCCCTTCGACAGCGTGCGCGAGCAGCGCGTGGTGGTGCTGGGCGGCGGCGACACCGCGATGGACTGCAACCGCACCTCGATACGCCAGGGCGCGGCCAAGGTCACCTGCGCCTATCGCCGCGACGAGGCCAACATGCCCGGCTCGCGCCGCGAGGTGGCCAACGCCAAGGAAGAAGGCGTGCAGTTCCTGTTCAACCGCCAGCCGGTGGAAATCGTCGGCAACGGCCGCGTCGAGGGCGTCAAGGTGGTCGAGACCCGCCTGGGCGAGCCCGATGCCGCCGGCCGGCGCCGCCCGGAGGTCATCGAGGGCAGCGAGAGCATCATCCCCGCCGACCGCGTGCTGGTCGCCTTTGGCTTCCGCCCCTCCCCGGCCGACTGGTTCGCCGATTTCGACATCGGCCTGGACGACGCCGGCCGGGTGCGCGCCAACGGCCATGCCCACGGCTTCCAGACCACCAACCCCAAGGTCTTCGCCGGCGGCGACATGGTCCGCGGCTCGGATCTGGTCGTGACCGCCGTCTTCGAAGGCCGCCAGGCCGCCGAGGGCATCCTCGACTACCTGGAAGTTTGAGCACAGCCCGGAACAGCCCCATGCCCCAGCCGCCGGCCGTTGAAGACCGCCTGATATTCGCCCTGGATGTGCCGGAGCCCGAACAGGCCCGGGCGCTGGTGGAGACGCTGGGCGATGCCGTGCGCTTTCACAAGGTGGGGCTGGAGCTGGCGATGACCGACGGCTTCTGGCCGCTGATCGACTGGCTGCTGGCGCAGGACAAGAAGGTCTTCGTCGACCTGAAGTTCTTCGACATCCCGGCCACCGTCGGCCGTGCCGTGGCCCGGCTGAGCCAGCGCGGCGTGCAGCTGTGCACCGTGCATGGCAACCAGACGATGATGCAGGCCGCCGCGCAGGCCAAGACCGGCGCGATGCGGGTGCTGGCCGTTACGGCGCTGACCAGCCTGGACCGCGGCGACCTGGACGACCTGGGTTTTGCCTGTGAGGTCGAGGCGCTGGTGGCCTCGCGCGCCCGCCGCGCGCTGGAGGCCGGCTGCGACGGCATCGTCTCCTCGGGCATGGAAGTCGCCGCGCTGCGGGCCGCCGGCCTGGGCGAGCTGGTCGCCGTCACGCCCGGCATCCGCCCCGTGGACAATGACGGCGGCGAAGGCGACCAAAAGCGCGTGCTGACCCCCGCCGCCGCCATCGCGGCCGGCTCGGATCACCTCGTGGTCGGCCGGCCGATACGCGACGCGGCCGACCCGCGCGCTGCGGCGCAGGCGATCCAGGCCGAGATCCGCGCCGCCGTGGAGGCCCGCGCATGAGCGCGCAGGCGCCGCGCAACGACCGCTTCCTGCGCGCGCTGCGGCGCGAGCCGGTGGACCGCCCACCGGCCTGGATCATGCGCCAGGCCGGCCGTTACCTGCCCGAATACCGCGCCACGCGTGAAAAGGCCGGCAGCTTCATGGCGCTGTGCCGCAACGCCGAGCTCTGCGCCGAGGTCGTGCGCCAGCCGCTGCAGCGCTACCCGCAACTGGACGCGGCGATTCTGTTCTCCGACATCCTGACGGTCCCCGATGCGATGGGGCTGGGGCTGTCCTTCGCCGCCGGCGAAGGCCCGGTGTTTGCCCATCCGGTGCGCAGCGGCGCGCAGATCGATGCGCTGCCGGTGCCCGACCCCGAGGTCGAGCTGCGCTATGTGATGGACGCCGTGCGCACTATCCGCGCCGACCTGGCCAACGCACTGCCGCTGATCGGTTTCGCCGGCAGCCCCTGGACCATCGCCTGCTACATGGTCGAGGGGCGCTCGACGCGCGATTTCCACCGCATCAAGGCGCTGCGCTACACCGACCCGGCTGCGCTGCACCGCCTGCTGGCCAAGATCACGCAGGCCACCACCGCCTACCTGGCGGCCCAGCTCGCCGCCGGCGCGCAGGCGTTGATGCTCTTCGACAGCTGGGGCGGCGTGCTCAGCCATGCCGACTTCCGCGAGTTTTCGCTGGACTACGGCGCGCAGATCCGGGCCGCGCTGCCCCAGGATGTGCCGGTGATCTGGTTCAGCAAGGGCGGCGGCCAATGGCTGGAGGCCCAGGCCGGGGCCGGCTTCGCCGCGCTGGGGCTGGACTGGACCGTCGACCTCGCCGCCGCCCGCGCCGGCGTCGGCCAGCGGCTGGCGCTGCAGGGCAACCTGGACCCGGCGGCGCTGCTGGGGAGCCCCGAGCAGCTGCGCGCCCGCACGCAGGCCGTGCTGGATGCCGCCGGCCCGGCGCCGGGCTACATCTTCAACCTGGGCCACGGCATCACGCCGGATGTGGGCCCCGAGGCGCTGCAGGTGGTGCTGGAGACCGTCGCGGCGGCCTAGCGCGCGCTGGTGCCCGGCCCCGGCCATGCGGCACACTGCCCGCTTGCAAAGCTTCGCGGCGGGAGAGGAAGCGATGTGGGACCTGCGCTGCCCTTGGGCCACCAAGACCGAGATCGAACAGGAGTACCACGACACCGAGTGGGGGCGGCCGCAGTTTGACGACCGCAAGCTGTTCGAATTCATCGTGCTCGAATCGGCGCAGGCCGGCCTGTCCTGGCTGACGATCCTGAAGCGCCGCGACGGTTATCGCGCCCGCTTCGATGGCTTTGATGCCGAGTCGGTGGCCGACTGGGGCGAGCCGGAAATCGAGGCGGCGCTGGGCGACACCGGCATCATCCGCAACCGCGCCAAGATCGTGGCCGCCGTCGGCAATGCTCGCGTCTTTTGCGAACTGGCAGCCAAGCATAGCCGTTTTGCCGATTTCATCTGGGGCTACGTGGACGGCCAGCCCATCGTCAACCACTGGCGGGCGCAGGAATATGTGCCGGCGCACACGCCGCTGTCCGACCGCATCGCCAAGGACCTCAAGGGCCTGGGCTTTCGCTTTTTCGGCAGCACCATCTGCTATTCGCACATGCAGGCGACGGGCATGATCAACGACCACGTCGTGCATTGCCCGCAGCACAAGGAGTGCCAGGCGGCGCCAACGCCTTAAGGGCCGCGGCCTTCGTCAGGCCGGGCGCGCCGCACGCGACGCGCCCGCCTGCCAGGCGGCCAATCGACCGCCTCCCCCCCAAGCCAACCCGCCGCCCCTTGGCGGCGGGCCGTGCCATTCAGTCCTCGAGCAGGTGGATCTCCACCCGGCGATTCAGCGCCCGACCCTCATCGGTCGCGTTGCTGGCCACCGGCACCCGCTCGCCATAACCCTTGGCGTAGATGCTGCCGGCCGCCACACCCTGACTGATCAGGTAGCTGCGCACCGAGTTGGCCCGCTTGTCCGACAGCGCCTCGTTGTAGGAGTCCGAGCCAATGCTGTCGGTGTGGCCGGCGACCTCGATCTTGACCTGCGGCTGGTCCAGCAGCGACTTGGCCACCCGGGACAGCAGCTCCCGCGAGTCGGGCAGCAGGTCGGCGCGGTCGAACTCGAAGTGCACATTGTTCAGCACCAGCACCTGCGCCTTGAGCGGGCAGCCGACCTCGTCAACCGCGAGACCCGGGTAGGTGTTCGGGCAGGCGTCGATGACGTCGGGCACGCCGTCGCCATCCGAATCCAGCGCGCAGCCCTTCTCGTTCACCGGGGTGCCGAAGGGCGTGTTCGGGCACTGGTCCAGGTAGTCGGGCACGCCGTCCTGATCCGTGTCGAAGGGGCAGCCGTTGATGTCGACTTCGGCACCAAAGGGCGTGTTCGGGCACAGATCCTTGCTGTTGATCACGCCGTCCTGGTCGGTATCCAGCGGGCAGCCGCGGGCATCCACCGGCGTGCCTTCCGGCGTGTCCGGGCACTCGTCGAGGATGTCGGGCACGCCGTCGCCGTCGCTGTCCTGCGGGCAGCCAAAGGCGTCGACCGGCACGCCCTGCGGCGTGTTCGGGCAGCGGTCGCTGTGATCCGGCACCCCATCGCCATCGCTGTCGATGCCGCAGCCGCGGGCATCCACGAGCGCGCCATAGGGCGTGTTCGGGCAGTCGTCGCGATAGTCGGGCACGCCGTCGCCGTCGCTGTCCGGCGCATCCGGCGGCCACTGGCCCAGCTTGACCCGCAAACCGGCCAGCGCGTTCCAGGTGTAGAAGGTGGTGTCCGCAATCGCGCCCTCACCATCGGTGA
The DNA here is from genome assembly GCA_937141935.1 of uncultured Ectothiorhodospiraceae bacterium. Taxonomy (GTDB): domain Bacteria; phylum Pseudomonadota; class Gammaproteobacteria; order Nevskiales; family Oceanococcaceae; genus MS8. Next base: position 18,378 of record CAKZQS010000032.1, on the reverse strand, counting down.
AGTCCAGCACGTAGCGCAGGTCCAGCGTCAGGTCGAGGTAGTCTCCGATGGCCAGCACGCCGGCCAGGCCGGCATGCACGCCCAGGCCATCCTCCTCGGCACCCAGGAACTCGATGGTGCGGAAGGCGGCGCCAAAGGTCGGGCCCAGCTTGAAGTCCTGCAGCGGCACGAAGTAGTGCAAGGCCGCGCCGACGCCATAGCGCTCATAGTCCGAGCTCTGGCTGGTGTTGGCGACGTTGGCGACCTCGAGCAGGCTGTAAAAGCCTTCGACCTGCAGCGACAGGTTCGGCAGCAACGTCTTGCCGAAGAACAGCGAGCCACCGGCGCCGGTGTCGAAGTCCTCGTCGTCGGCAAAGGCAAAGCCGCCGGAGGCGCCGATGTAAAAGCGGTTATCAAAGGGCGAACCGAAGTTCGGCTCGTTGATGATGGCCGCCTGTGTCTCCGGGTCGATGGGCTCCTGGGCCTGGGCGACGCCTGCCAGCGTCGCGCCCACGGAGGTGGCCAGCAGCAGCGCCATGTGGGCGCCGCGGCGGGTGACGGATGCGAATGCGCTCATGTTTATATTCCCCTGTTTCGCGTTGGCATCGTCGCCCTAGCGCCCGGCACCGCCGAGCAGGAAGTCCAGCAGCCCGCCCAGCGCGCTGCCCTCACCTTCTCCACCGCCGGAGCCGTCGCCTTCCCCCTCGCCCTCTTCGGGCAGGGTGATGTTGGCCAGCGCCTCCGAACAGGGCGTTTCTTCCGCACCGTCCGCCAGCAGGGCCTCGGTCAGCGGGCTCAGCGCGCTGCAGACCTCCGGCAGGCCGTCAACGGCCACCAGGACGGTGCCCTGGCCCGTGAGATCCGTGCCCTCGCTGTTGGTCGCGGTGGCGGTCACGCAGGCGGTGCCGACGGTCAGGTTCGGAATCACGCCCAGCACGTCGCGGGTGTTCGGCCGCACCAGGCCGCGCTCGCCGGCCTGGTTGCTGACGAAGGCCGGCGGCGCCGCCAACGGCGTGGAACCTTCCGTCGAACCCACCGGCAGGATCGGATTACAGCCGGCGAAGAAGTCCCCGAGCTCGGGAATGATCGACAACAGGCTGAGCAGATCCGAGCCGTTCTCGGTGAGGCCGGTGAACTCGTCCTCCGGGATACCCCACAGCGAGGCCTCGCTGCCGTCGATGCCACAGGTCAGCGGTGTGTCCTGGCCCGGCACGTCGATCTCGTAGACATGCTGCGCGGTGTACTGCTGGTTCGTGACGCTGCCCAGGCCCAGCGTGCCGCTGGAGATGCAGGCCAGGCTCGGCGTCACCCGCACGTCGACCAGGCGCGCCGGCAGGATCACCGACTCCTTGCTGCCGACGATGCCGCGGAAGTTGGCGACGATGCGCACCGTTTGCGGCTGCGCGTCGGGCGTCACCACCACGCGACCATTGTTGGCCGGCACCGTCACCTCGGGCGCGGCGCTAGCGCCGGTCGAGGTCTCGGCCCGCCACAGCGTGTCGATGGATTCGGTTACGTCGCACAGCACTTCGGAGCTGGTCTCGCCTTCGGCGGGCTCGACCGGCTCGCAGCCCTCGGGCAAGGCGTCGGGGTCGCTGGCACCCTCGCCGACCTCGTAACGCGCGAAGGCCTGGTACTGATAGCTGCCCGGCGCGAACAGGAAGTCGGGGCCGGTGACGGTGACGTCCAGTACCTCGTCATCGCGCACGATGACCGGCAGGCCGATGGCGCGGCCTTCGTATTCCGCGCTGACCGTGGCGAGACCGGGGCTGACGCCGGTCACGGCGCCGCGGGCATTCGGGTCGAGTTGCGGCCCGGCAATCACGCGGTTACCGACGCGGGCCACTTCGGGGCGGTCGGAGGACCACTCGGCCGAATTGGTCAGGTCCACCAGGCGCAGGTTGCCTTCGCCGGCCGTGCAGTTGGCATCGTCGACGATGAAGCGGCCGATCAGCTGCAGCTGCACGGTCTGGTTGACCTGCAGCGTCAGCCCGTCGGTGGGCGCGCCGGCGATGCGCAGCTCGAAGGGCTGGTCGGGGTCCAGCTCGGCGTTGCAGACCCGCACCGTGGCACTGGCGGGCGGCACGGATTCCAAATCGCCACTGGCGGAGCAGCGCACCGTGGTCGTGCCCGGCGCCTGCGCGCTGACCACGCCCTTGGCGTCTTCGGGCTCTTCGGCGACATCGCTGGGCAGGTTGCCCACGGTGGCGACCGAGGCGCGGCTGGAGGTCCACTGCGTTTCCTCGGTGACGTCGCAGACCCGCGAGGCCTGATTGGCCGCCTCGCAGCGCTCGCCGGAGAAGGTGCCAAAGCACTGGAAGGGCCGCTGCTCGCCCGGCACCAGCTGCGCCGACGCGGGCTGGATATCCAGCGACTCGAGCTGGGCTTCGGTAACGCGCAGCTGCGTGCTGCCATCCACCGAACCCACGCTGGCCGTAATTTGGGTCTGGCCCTCTTCCTGCGCCGTCGCCAGACCATCGTCGTCGATGGTCGCCACGGCGGTCAGCGAACTGCTCCAGTTCGCCTCCGTCGTGATGTCGCGACTGGTCCGCGGAATCGTGACCTCGTCGTTGCTGAAGCCGGAGTAGAAGCCCAGCGCGCAGAACTGCTGCTCGCGGCCCGCGGGCACGATCGCGTTGGCGGTCGGGCAGCCGACGCTGCCATCGGCGGGACACTCCTGATTAAGCGGCTTGGCGCAGACCTGAATCGAGTCCAGTTCCGGCAGGAAATCGGGACTGCGGGCCCCCTCGTCACAGCCGGCCAACGCTGCGACCACACCCAGGCCCCAGAACCAGGGAGATCTCATCACGCGCATGTGTTTGTGTCCCTTGCCGGTACCCCTGCACCGGACGTTCGTAGTAATGCCATGGCATTCTGCCCAAGCTCCCCGCAAAATGCCAATGTCTTCAGCAGCCTTCGCAAAGGTATTCAGGCGAATGTTCAACTTGGGCCCCGACAGCCGATGACCCAGGCCCGCGCCGCCGTCGCCGGCCTGCTCTGCGTGGGCGATGAGATTTTGCTCGTCCGCCGCAATCCCGAGCAACCGGCCTTCCCCGGCTACTGGAGCTGCCCGGGTGGCAAGGTCGAGCGCAACGAGGCCACGCCGCCGCCGCGGGCGGCCTATTGCGGCCTGGATACGCTGGCGCTGGCGGCCCTGGCCCGCGAGCTGGACGAAGAGCTGGGATTCGACCTGCATGGCGCCGACTGCCGGGTACACCTGCTCGGCCGCGCGGTCACGCCGCACTACGCGCCGCGGCGCTTCGACACCTTGTTCTTCCGCATCGACCTCGCGGCCAAGCCCGCGCTGCGGCTGGACGCGCGCGAACACGCCGAGATGGTCTGGGGCCGCGCCGCCGACTTCTGGCAGCGCTTTCTGGACGGCCAGTTGCTCTGCGTCTCGCCGTTGCAGCGCCTGCTGGCAACGCTGACGCAGGACCCGCAGGCCACCTGCGTGCCCGACCTGGGCGAACGGCCGGGCCAGGCGCAGGGTCTGGACCTGACCGAGCCGCTGCACGGGCTGCGCATGCTGCCGCTGCGCTCCCATACCTTGCCGCCCGCCACGCACACCAATGCCTTTTTGCTCGGCGACGCCGGCACGCCGCAGATCCTGGTGGACCCCTCGCCGGCGGGCGCGGAGGAGTACCGGCGCCTGGGCGCCTTTCTGGACGCGTTTGGCGCCCCGCAGGCGGTGTTCCTCACCCACCACCACCCGGATCACCACGAGCAGGCCCCCAGGCTGGCCCGCGAACGGGGCCTGCCGATGTGGATGAGCGCCGATACCGAGCAGCGCCTGAGGGCGCGCTGGGGCGCGGACTATCTGCGAGGCATCGAAGTCCGGCAGATCGCCGACGGCGACACGCTGTGCACCTCGCTGGGCCGGCCGGTGCGGGCCGTGGCCGTACCCGGCCACGACGCCGGGCACCTCGCCATCCTTCCCGAGGGGCGCGAGTGGATGATTGTCGGCGACCTGTATCAAGGCGTCGGCACGGTGGTCATCGCACGCCCGGAGGGCAACATGCGCGACTACCTGGCCAGCCTCGAGAAGGTGCTGGCGCTGGCGCCGGCGGCCACGGTGCCCTCGCATGGCATCGCCCTGCCCGGCACCCTGCAGATCGAACGCACCCTGGCACACCGGCGCGAGCGGGAGCGCGCCATCAAGGCGCTGCGCCAGCAGGGGCTGGATGCCGACGCCATCGTCGCCCGGCTCTATCAGGCCGTGCCCAAGGCCCTGTGGGGGCTGGCCCGCATGAATGTCGAGGCGCACCTGGAAAAGCTCGCCCTCGACCGCGCCGAAAAGCCGGATGCCGAGGGCATGTCATAATTATTCTGCAACCTGCCTGTTTTAGGTTTGCGGGGGCGCGTGGTTGCTGTATACATGGCGTCCCCGCCGCGAAACTTACTTGGGGAGCGTCGCGCTCAGCGACGGTCGGGACTACCAATTCCAAACTTGAGGACGACTCAGATGAAATTTCCATTGACGGGCGCGTTGGCCCTGGCCGCGCTCGCGGCTCCGCACGCCGCTTTTGCCGAAGGCAAGCTGTACGGCGTGTTCCACATGTCCGCCAACCAGGTCGAGGCCGAGCAGGCCGCCGCGAACCGCAACACCGCGCCGGATAGCTCGCCGCAGACGCAGCGCTTCGGCTCGCAGGTGCAGGATGGCCAGAGCGTCGACAACAACGCCTCGCTGATCGGCCTGCAGGGCGAGAAGGGTCAGTTCTTCTTCGCCGTCGAACTGGGCCTGGACATCGACTCCGACGTCGACAGCGCCGCCGACGGCCTGGGCTTCACCCGCCACGCCTTCGTGGGCTTCAACAGCAGCGTCGGTACCTTCAGCTTCGGTCGCGTCAACACCGCGTACAAGCTGGCCGGCAAGCGCGTTGACCCTTTCTATGACACCTCGGCGGCCAACTTCGTCGGCGGCTTCTCGCCGGAAGGCGCGACCTACGGTCTGTCTAACCTGATCAACGGCTGGACCGACAACACGATCGCCTACCTGTCGCCGGAAATCGAAGGCCTGGGTCTGACCTTCAACGCCGGTGTGCACCTGCAGGAAGTGGACGATGCCGACCATGACCTGACCGCCGGTCTGGACTGGCGCCTGGGCGACCTGACCGTGGGTCTGCAGTACATCATGACCGGCCGCGAAGCCGAGGATGCGGGCGTGCAAGGCGTTGTCGCCGGCTCCGGCCGCGTTGTCGACACCGCCGGCCAGGTCACCGCGCATTACGCCGGCAAGGGCTGGAGCGTGGGTGCCTCCTACGAGCTGGTCGAGCTGCTGACCACCGATGACGAGCGTGGCTACGCCTACGTGTCGGGCACCTTCGACATCGCCGAAGACCTGACGCTGGCCGCCTCCGTCGGCCAGGTGGACCAGGGTGCCGGTGAAGGCTTTGGCGCCAACCTGGGCCTGTTCGTCGACCTGATGGAAGACTTCCAGCTCTACGCGCTGTACTCCTTCGCCGATCTGGACGCCGCCACGCTGAGCGACGCCAGCATCGAAGATGCCGAGAACAACACCGCCAGCTTCGGTGTGCGCTACGGCTTCGAGCTCTAAGAGCTGCGAACACGGTGGCCTCCGGGCCACCGCGAAGAACGGCGCCTCCGGGCGCCGTTTTTTTTGGCCGGCGCTCTGCCCTCGACAACGCACGCCGCGCGCAAGCGGCGCCGGCATCCGGCGAAGACCGCCAGCTAAAGAGCAGAAGGGTGCCGCGGGGGCCGGCTCCAGAGTGCACAGACTCGAGCGGCGGCGGGCAGAAATGGTCGGGGTGGACGGATTCGAACCGCCGACCCACTGCTCCCAAAGCAGTTGCGCTACCAGGCTGCGCTACACCCCGACGGGCGCCATTGTAGCCGCAGTCGGCGACCAAGCAGGCGGATCAGCGACAATAGCGCCCCACCCGCCCCCGCCTCCCCTGCCATGAGCGCCCAGATCATCGACGGCAAGGCCGTCGCCGCCGGGCTGCGTGACGACCTCGCGCAGCAAGTCCAGCACGCCACCGCCGCCGGCCAGCGGCCGCCGGGCCTGGCCGTGGTGCTGGTGGGCGACAACCCGGCCTCGCAGGTCTACGTGCGCAACAAGGAGCGGGCCTGCGCGCAGGCCGGGCTGCATTCGGTGAAGTACACGCCGGCCGCCGATGTCAGCCAGGCCGAACTGGAGGCGCTGATTGACGAGCTCAATGCGCGCGAGGACATCGACGGCATCCTGGTGCAGCTGCCGCTGCCTGCGCACCTGGACAGCGAGGCGCTACTCGACCGCATCGACCCCACCAAGGATGTCGACGGCTTTCACCCGGACAACATCGGCCGGCTGCTGCAGAAGCGCCCCGGCCTGCGCCCCTGCACGCCCTATGGCGTGATGAAGCTGCTCGAAGCCGTGGGTGAGGATTGCACCGGCAAGCGTGCGGTCGTCGTGGGCGCCTCCAACATCGTCGGCCGGCCGATGGCGATGGAGCTGCTGCTGGCCAACGCCACCGTGACCATCTGCAACTCGCGCACCCGCGACCTGGCAGCCGAGGTGGGCCGCGCCGACATCGTCGTTGCCGGCGTCGGCAAACCCGAATTCGTGCGCGGCGACTGGGTTCGCGAGGGCGCGGTGGTCATCGACGTCGGCATCAACCGCACGGCCGCGGGCACGCTGGTCGGCGACGTCGAATTCGAAGCCGCGGCGCGGCGGGCCCGGGCCATCACACCGGTGCCCGGCGGCGTGGGGCCGATGACGATCGCGATGCTGCTGCACAACACCTTGAGCGCCTGGCAGGCGCGCAGCGGCGGCTGATCCGCCCATCCGCCGACCGCGCGTTGGCGGCCCCGGCTGGCGGGGTCGGCCGGCAGCGGCTATGCTGCCCCGCATGAACGCTCGAATGCACCCGAATTGGCTGCGCAGCGCCCCGCTTTGCGGGGTGGTTCTGCTGCGCCTGTACGGGCGGTGTTGGCGCTAGATCACGCCACACCCGGTTTTTCACCAAGCCGCCCGTTCTTCCCGAACCGGCGGCTTTTTTTATGCCCGGCACCCAGGAGGGTCCCATGTCCGCTGCCCCGGCCTACCTCGGCGTTGTGCTCATCTGGAGCACCACGCCGATGGCCGTCAAACTCAGCACCGATACCTTGTCCTTTTCGGCCGCGGCCGGCCTGCGCATGCTGCTGGCCAGCCTGTGCTGCCTGCTGTGGCTGGGGATCGTGCGCCAGCGCCTGCGCTTCGACCGCGAGGCGCTGGCCAGCTATGCCGCCGCCAACATCGGCGTCTTTGGCGCCATGAGCTGCATTTATGCCGCGGTGACCTGGGTGCCCTCCGGGCTGCTGTCGGTCATCTTCGGCCTGGCGCCGGTGCTGTCCGGCGTCTTCGCCCGCTGGCTGCTGGGCGAGCGCACGCTGAGCACGGTGCGCGTGCTGGCGCTGGCCATCGCGCTCGGCGGGCTGGGCGTGGTGTTCCGCGGCACACTGGGCTTTGCGCCCGAGGCCTGGCCGGGGCTGTTGCTGGCGCTGGTGGCGGTGACGCTGTTCGCGCTGAGCAGCGTGCTGGTCAAGCGCTACTCGGGGAATATGTCGGCCGCGCAACACACGGCGGGCTCGCTGCTGTTCAGCCTGCCGCTGTTCGCGGCCGCCTGGGCGCTCAGCGATGGCCAACTGCCGCTGGAGTTCTCGGCGCTGAGCCTGGGCTTCGTGCTCTACCTCGCCGTCATCGGTTCGACGCTGGGCTTCATGCTCTATTTCTCGATCCTGCACCGGCTGACGGTGGCGCAGGTGACGCTGATCCCGCTGGCGACGCCGGTGCTGGCGCTGCTGCTGGGCGCGGTGGTGCTGGATGAGCCGGTGCGGGCCGACACGGTGATCGGGGCGGCGCTGATCCTGGGCGGGCTGGCGCTGTACCAGCTCAACCGCGGCTTCAAGCTGCCGCGCCGGCGCCGCGCGGCGGCTGCGGCCACGGTCGAGAACGCATCCGCGGCCAAGGGCCGGGCCTGAGTCATCGGGCCGTCGCCCGCCCGAACCGCCTGCGGTTCAGGCGGGCGGCGCGCCCCGGTATTCGCAGGCCAGCGCCGTGATGTCGTCGTTCAGCGGGCGGGCGCCACAGTGGTCGTACACCGCCTCGATCAGCGTCGCGCAAAGCTCGTCCACAGGTATTTTGGCGCGCAGGCAGGCCTCCAGCTGGGCACGGCCAAAGGGCTGGTCGGCCTCGTTCAGCGCCTCGGTGACCCCGTCGGAATACAGCAGCAGGCGGTCCCCCGGCGCCAGGCGCACCTCGTCCTGCTCGAAGCTGATGCTGGCATCGGCAAACATGCCCAGCGCATAGCCGGGCGTGCAGACTTCCTCCACCGTATCGCTGGCCGCCCGCCACAGCAGTGCCGGCGGGTGGCCGGCGTGGCCCAAAAACAGCGTGCCGTCCTCGTGCAGCTTGGCCACGCAAGCCGTCACGAAGATGCCGGTGTCGCGCTCGGCCAGCGTGCGGTTGACCTCTTCGAGCACGATGAAAGGCGGCAGCTCGGTATTCAGGTTATTCAACGCGGTGCGCGTCATCACCGTCATGAAGCCGGCCGCGGCTCCGTGGCCCATTGCGTCGCCCACCACCAGCATCAGGCTGCCGTCCCAGGCGGCCATCGTGTGCACAAAATCGCCATTGACCAGCTCGCGCCCCACGCTGCACTGGCTGATCTGGTACCAGGACGCCTGCGGCGGCTCAGTATCCATTGCCGCCTGGGCCTGGGCGGCAAAGCGCAGGTCATGCTCCATTTGCGCCGAATGGCGCTCGAGCTGGCTGCGCAGCGTGTCGGCATGCTCGATCTCTTTTTGCAGCGTGCTGGTGCGCTCACGGATCAAACGCAGGTAACTGTCGCGGTTCCAGTCCAGCCGCTCCTCGGCCGCGTCGCCGCGCGCGGTCGCATCGCGCAGCCGGGCCAGCAACCCGCCGGTCACCGCCACCAGCGCCGAAGCCAGCAGCGCCGCGGCCAGCAGCGCCAGCGCATGGGCCAGCGCCGGGTCGCCACCGGCGTGTTGCAGCCACAGCCCCTGGCCGATCAAGCCCAGCACCACCAGCACCAGGAGCAGCAGCCCGCCGCGCAGGCGCCAGCGACTGTCGGCATCCAAGCCTGCACCCGAGCGCACGGCCAGAACCAGACTGAGCAGGCACAACAGGGCGGCAATGCCGCTGAGAGCGGTATGAAGGGCGGTCGTCATCGGCAATAATGGCCCGCAGTTTTACGGGCAGGTCCCCGCAGCGCGGGTCCCGGTGCGTCGAACCTGCCCTGCTCCAGTCTGTGTAGCGAATGTATCAGCAAACCCGCGGCCTGGTCCGCGCCCTGTTTCTGGCCGCGGGCCTGCCGCTGCTGACACCCGCCGTGATGGCCCAGGACCAGCTGCTGGAGCTGTCGCTGGAGGAGCTGTCGCAGCTGTCGGTGACCAGCGTCTCCCGGCGCGCCGAGCCGGTCGGCCGGGCCGCGGCGGCAATCGCCGTGCTCACCGGCGAGGACATCCGCCGCTCCGGCGCACAAACCCTGCCCGAGGCACTGCGGCTGCTGCCCGGAATTCACGTCGCGCGGCTCAACAACAGCAGCTGGGCGATCAGCGCCCGGGGCTTCAACAGCCCGCTCGCGGACAAGCTGGAAGTGCTGCGCGACGGGCGCAGCCTGTATTCGCCGCTGTTCTCCGGCGTGTTCTGGGATCAGCAGGACATCGCGCTGGAGGATATCGAGCGCATCGAGCTGATTCGCGGGCCCGGCGCGGCGCTGTGGGGCGCGAATGCCGTGAACGGCGTGCTCAATATCGTGACCCGCTCCGCGGCGCAGACCCTCGGCGGGCATGCGCAATTGCGCCTGGGCAGCAGCCAGACCTACCGCGCCGAGGCCCGCCAGGGCTTCCGTCTGTCGAACGGCGGACTGCGGCTCTATGGCCATGGCCTGCGCATGGAGCCCTTCGTCGACGCCGACGGCGAGCCGGTGGAGGCGCCCTGGCAGCACCAGCGCATCGGCATGCGACTGGATCAGGGGCGGCTGACGATCAACAGCGAGGCCTATGAGGGCCAGAAGCGCACCGACCGTGGCGAACTGCTGACTCAGGGCCTGTTCCTGCTGGGGCGCTACGAGGCCGCCAACCGGACGCAATGGCTGGGCTATGTCGACGGCACGCGCCGCGCACTCGACGAGGGCTTTGGCGAGGATCGCCTGACGCTGCATGCCGAGGCGCAGCGCCCGGCCCAGTGGGGAGCGCTGCAAACGCTGTGGGGCGCGGGCGTCAAATACAGTCGCGACGACATCAAACAGACCGACACGCTGCAGTTCTGGCCCGCCGCGCGTGACCTCACGACCTACAGCCTGTTCGGCCAGGGCAGCTGGCAGCCGGCGCCCGACTGGCAACTGACGCTGGGCTCGAAGTTCGAGCACAACGACTACACCGGATTCGAACTGCAACCCTCGCTGCGCGGCGCCTGGCATCCCAGCGAATGGACCACCCTCTGGGCGGCGCTCTCGCACGCGGTGCGCACGCCGAACCGCCTGGACCGCGACAGCCGCCGCATCGGCGCCGGCGGCCAGGCCCAGGCCGAGGGCGTCAACGCCGACCTCAGTGGGCAGACCGACCCGGCCACCGGCGGCAACGGCCCCTTCACCGCGCAGGACTGCCGCGAGGCCGGCGGCGGCACCCTGTTCTGCGACGTCTTCTTTGGCACCTTCTTCCCCGACGGCGCGCCCCGTGACCGCGAGCAGTGCCGCCAGGCCGGGGCGCCCGGTTTCTACTGCGACATCTTTCTGAACGAGGGCGAGAGCCGCGACCTCGTCGGCAGCGAGGACTTCGACGCGGAAACGCTGGACGCGTTGGAGCTGGGCTGGCGGCACACCTTTGCCAACGCCGTCGCCGTGGACCTCGCGCTCTATGCCAACCGCTACCGTGACCTGCGTGGTGTGGACGACGATGGCGAGGGCGATGCCCGCATCGCCAACCGCTTCGACGGCCGCAGCCATGGCGCCGAGCTTGTGCTGCGCTGGAACCCCTGGTCGCGGCTGCGCCTGCAGGCCAGCTACAGCTGGCTGCAACTGGACATCGAGGCGCGCGCGCCGCAGGACCAATCGGAGGCGCGCAGCCGCGAGGAGCAGGATCCCGAGCACCAGGCGGCGCTGCAGGCCTTCGGCCGCATCGGCCCGATCGAAAGCTACGCCGGCCTGCGTTACGTCGATGCGCTGCCGGCGCTGGATGTACCCGCCTATACAGAGCTGGATCTGCACCTGCGCTGGCCGCTGCGCAACGGTCTGCTGCTGATGCTCTCGGGCCGCAACCTCCTCGAGGACCGGCACCTGGAATACGCCACCTCGGCCGTGCGCGCCCTGCGCGAGCGCAGCGGCCAGATCGGCCTGCAGTGGCAATGGTGAGCGCGCCGCTCGCCGCGGCCGGCCGGCCGCCACTAGCGGCGACACGGCGGAGCCGAGGCACGGGACTGCGGCGCGCATCGATTTGCGGCCTGCTCGCCTGTACCGCGGCGCTGGCGCTGCCGGCCCCGGCGTCGGCCGCGGACACCGACGCGGCCAGCCGCATCCGTACCGCCTACCTGCTGAATTTCGCCAAGTTCACCCGCTGGCCGGCGGCCGACGCGAGCCGCGCGCTGCGGGCCTGCCTGGTCGCCGATGTCGCCTTCCGCGGCCACGCCAGCGGCGCTCTGCAGGGCCAGCGCGTCCAAGGCCGGGTGGTGGATGTGCGCGAATTTCCGGCCGATGTGGTGCCGGTCGATGCCGACTGCGACCTGGTCTACCTGCAGGCCGGGCGCATGATCCCGCTGGTGGGCGCGCTGACCGTCGGCGAGGGGTCTGACTTCACGGCCGACGGCGGCATGATCGGCTTTGTCGAACGCGCCGACCGGATTCGCTTCGTCGTCAACCTGCCCGCGGTGCGGGCGCAGGGGCTGGATGTGGACGCGCGCCTGCTCGGCGTGGCTGCGGAGGTGCGGCGATGAGCCCGCCGGCAGCGGTGCCTGCCGGGGCGCCCGCGCCGCGGCAGTCGGTGGCCGCGCGGCTGCGCCAGCTGCTGATCCTGTACGCGGTGCTGGGCCTGTCGGCTATCACCGTGTTGCTGCTGAGCTTCGATGCGCTGAGCGCCCGACGCGAACTATCGCAGCAGCTGCAGAGCCTGGCCCAGCTGACCGCTGCCAGCGTCAGCGCGGCTGTCGCGTTTCGCGACCCCTATGTGGCGCGCGACACGCTGACCAATCTCGCCCTGCTGCCGCAGATCGAACGGGCCTGCCTGTACCTGCACGAGCAGGGTCGCACCGAGCTACTGGCCGACTTCGCCCGCCCCACCGCCCCTCCTTGCCCGCCGGAAACGACCGCCAGCCGCGGGCCCACGCGGGTCGACAAGCGCTGGGCCCAGTGGACCGCGGTGACCCCGGTCGTCGTCGGCCAGCAGACGGTGGGCACGCTGTTGCTGGGCCGCCAGCTCGACGACCTGTGGCGGGTGCTGGGCTGGCGACTGCTGCTCGGCGCGACCGCGGTGGGCCTGGGCTTGTTGCTGGCCTTGTGGGCGGCCCGCGTGCTGCAGAGCCGCACGGTGCAGCCAATGCTCGACCTGGCCCAGGTGGCCCGCAAGGTGTCCGAATCCGAGGACTTCACGCTGCGCGCTGCGGAGCCGCCACAGCGCGACGAGGTGCATGCGCTGGTCGAGGACTTCAATGCCATGCTGCAGCAGATCGAAAGCCGCGAGCAGGCGCTGCTGTATACCAACCACCGGCTCGAGGACGAAATCATCGAGCGCGCCCAGGCCGTCGAGAGCCTGCGGGCCGCGCAGCAAAAGGCCCAAAGCGCCCTGGAGGAGGTGCAGCGCACCCAGGAGCAGCTGATCGAGGCCGAGAAGATGGCCTCGCTGGGCGGGCTGGTCGCTGGCGTGGCCCACGAGGTCAACAACCCGGTGGGCATCAGCGTCACCGCCGCCTCGCAGCTCAAGGACGATGTCGAGACGCTGCAGGGCTTGATCGCCTCCGGGCAGCTCAAGCGCTCGACGCTGGAGGACAAGCTGGCCACGGCCGGGGAGCTGGCCGCGGTGATTCTCAGCCACCTGCAGCGGGCCTCCGAGCTGGTGGCGAGCTTCAAGCGCGTGGCCGTGGACCAGACCGCCGATGCGCTGCAGGACGTCGACCTGGGCCGCTACCTCGATGAGGTGGCTGTCAGCCTGCAGCCGCAGATGAAAAAGAGCGCGCAGGAGCTGCGCACCGAGCTGACGGCGGGCATCACGCTGCACACCTACCCGGGCGTGCTGGCGCAGGTCGTCACCAACCTGATCATCAACGCGCAGCACCATGCCTTCGCCGAGGGCGACGCCGGGCAGATCCGCCTGGGCCTCGCGCGCGAGGCCGACGGCGCGGTGGAAATCACGGTATCCGACAACGGCCGTGGCATGTCGGCGGCCGTGCGACGGCGCATTTTCGAGCCCTTCTTCACGACGCGGCGCGGCGCCGGCGGCAGCGGGCTGGGGCTGCACCTGGTCTACAATCTGGTCACCCACAAGCTGGGCGGCCGCATCCGCGTCACCAGCCAGCCGGGCCAGGGAACCACCTTTTGCATCACGCTACCCGCCACGGACGCGGGCCCGCGTGCCGAGGGCCAGCAATGAGCGACGAGCTGATGGAATTTGCCGCCGAGGAGCCCGGCTCCGCCGCGCGGCGCAGCGCAGCCTCGCCCTGGACCGTGCTGGTGGTGGACGACGAGGCCGGCATCCATACCGTGACCAAGCACGCGCTGGCCGACCTGGAGGTCGATGGCCGCCCGCTGCGCTTTTTGAATGCCTATTCGGCCGCGGAGGCCCGCACGCTGATCAGCGCCGAGCCGGATATCGCGATGTGCCTGCTCGATGTGGTCATGGAGACCGAACACGCCGGGCTGGAGCTGGCCCGCTGGATACGCCGCGAGCATGGCGATGCGCTGATGCGCATCATCCTGCGTACCGGCCAGCCGGGGCAGGCACCCGAACGCCGGGTCATCACCGAATACGACATCAACGGCTACAAGGAAAAGGCCGAGCTGACCGCCACGCGGCTGTATTCCACCGCCTACACGATGATCTGCAGCTACCGCGACCTGGCGGCGCTGCAGCGCGCCCGCGAGGCCCTGGCGCGCATCATCATGCTGTCGCGCGAGCTGTCCTCGATGAGCACGGTGCAGGCACTGGCCGGCGCGGCCATCGAGCAACTCGGCGCCCTGCTGAACATTGACCGCATCGTCTGCACGATGGCGATGGGCACGCACTGCGAGGATTTGCGCGTGCTTGCGGCCACGCCGGAGGTGCCGCAGGCCGGCACCGTCAGCGAGGCGCTGCCGCCCGAGCTGGCGGAGGAGTTCTGCGCGGCGCTGCGCGAGCGCCCCGACAGCGGCATCAGCCGGACGCGCAGCGGCGCCTATCTGGTCACCACCGACACCAGCCACCAGGCCAGCATCCTGCTGCGGGCCGAGGGCCAGGCGCCGCTGAACCCGCGCGACCAGGAGCTGATGCGGCTGTATTGCGAATCGATGGCGCTGGCCATCGAAAACGTGCAGCTGCGCGGCGGCTGAGCGGCACACGGCGGACGCCCCGGCCGGCGTAGTAAATCCCTAGCAGGCTCTCGACAGCGCCGCCCGCAGTGGCGGACCATGGCGGCGCCCTGCCCGCCCACGCACGCGGCGCAGCGCATCGGACCCGTTTGCCGCACAGGATGTGCGGCCCAGGAGACGCCTGACCATGATTTCGATTCGCCTGTCCGGCGGTGCCCGCGCATCGCTGCTTGCCCCCCTGCTGTGCCTGCTGCTGGCCGCCTGCGGCCAGGGGGGCCGCGAGGCCGCATTCAGCAACCCGCGGGCCGATGCCGGCGAGCCGCTGGCCATCACCGTGCTGTCCAACCGCGCCGACATGATCAGCGGCGGCGACGCGCTGGTGGAGATTCGCGGCGTCGAGGACGCACAGGGCCTGCGCGTCAGCCTGAACGGCCAGGACATCAGCGCCGCCTTCGCGCTGCGCGAGAACGGCCGCGTGCTCGGCCGCGTCGAGGGCCTGCAGGTCGGTGACAACCTGCTGCGGGCGCAGCAGCCGGGTGCGGGCGAGGCCAGCCGCAGCCTGCGCAACTACCCCAACGAGGGGCCGATCTTCTCGCGGCCGGAGATCAAGCGGCTGCGCTGCCAGGACAGCGCCACCGACATGGCCTGCAACCAGCCGGCCGAGTACAGCTATCTGTACCGCCCGAGCAGCCCGCTGGACGCGCTGCCGCTGGATGTGGCCTTTCAGCCGGGCGCCGGCCTGCTGCCCTACGACCCGGACAACCCGCCGACGGACGTGGCCACGACCACGACGCAGAACGGCGAGACGCTGCCCTTCATCGTGCGCCAGGAGCGCGGCTACCAGGACCGCGATGAATACAAGATCCTGACGCTGTACCGGCCCGACGAGGATTGGCAGCCCTGGGCCCCGCAAAGCCAGTGGAACGGCAAGCTGCTGGTGCCGCACGGCGGCAACTGCGGCGCCAAATACACGCCCGGCCGCGCGCCGCTGGATGACTATTCCGGCACGCTGGGCGACATCCCGCTGGTCGAGCCCAGCTATGTCTACGCGCTGGGCCAGGGCTATGCGGTGCTGTCCACCGCGCTGGCCAATACCGGCCACAACTGCGACGTGGCGCTGGCGGCCGAATCGATCATGATGGCCAAGGAGCGCTTCGTCGAGCAATACGGCCCGCTGCGCTACACCATCGGCACCGGCTGCTCCGGCGGCTCGATTGCGCAGCTGACCATCGCCAACGCCTACCCCGGCCTGTACCAGGGCCTGCTGACGATGTGCGCCTACCCCGACTCGCTGTCGGCCGGCCTGCAGTTCGCCGATTTGCACCTGATGCGCAAGTACTTCGAAGACCCCTCGCGCTGGGCGCCGGGCGTGGTCTGGAACCCCGCACTGTGGGGGCCGGTCGAGGGCCACATCAGCCACGTCAATGCCGTGGTCGCCGACGAGGGCCTGTTCAAGGCCGCCACGCAGACCACCGGCGACTGTTTCGGCGACGACAGCTACGACCCCGAGACAAACCCCACCGGCCAGCGCTGCGGCATTCTGGAATGGATGCCGCACATCCTCGGCCAGCGCAGCCCCGAGGTCTGGTCGGAGGTCGAGCAGCAGGTGGGCTATGGCTTCACCGGCATCCCGCTGGGCAACACCGGCGTGCAGTACGGCCTGCAGGCGCTGCAAGCGGGCCTGATCACCCCGGCGATGTTCATCGACCTGAACGAGAAGATCGGCGGCCTGGATGTCGACATCCAGCCGCAGGCCGCGCGCACGCAGGCCGACCCCATCGCGCTGCGCAACGCCTACCGCAGCGGCATGATCAACATGGCCAACAACCTCGACACCGTGGCCATCCTGACCTTCGTCGGCCCCGACCCCGGCATCGCGCACGACGCCCTGCACGCCTGGTGGATCCGCTGGCGCATCGAGCGTGAGCACGGCAGCGCCCGCAACCATGTGATGTGGGGCGGCCCGGTGCCGCTGCTGGGCGACCTGAACTATGTCTACCGCGGCCTGGACGCCATGGACGCCTGGCTGGCCAACGTCGAGGCCGATGGCAGCGCGCTGCCGCTGGCCGACAAGATCTCACGCAACCGCCCCGGCGACGTGCAGGACAGCTGCGCGCTGATCGGTGGCGAGCCGCTGCTGGGCGAGGTCTGCATCGACCTGCTGCGGCCGCTATATGCCTATGGCACGCCGCGCACCGTGGCCGGCGACACGCGCACGGCCGACAACTTCGAGTGCCAGATGAAGCCGCTGGACCGCAATGCCGACTACGGCCCGTTGCCCTTCACCGAGGCGCAATGGACCCAGCTTGAGACCCTGTTCGCCGACGGGGTCTGCGACTACCGCGCGCCCGGCAACGGCAAGCAGGCCAGCGTGTCCTGGCTGCGCTATGTCGACGACGCCGGCCGGGCGTCGGCGCAACAGTTCGGAATACAGGCGCATCACGTCCGCGGAATCGCGCAGCTCCACCAGCAGTCCCTGGCGGCCAGCGGCCAGGCAGTTCATGTGCGGGGCGGGCCGGGTCATGTCATGTCATTTCATGTCCGCGACCGGCTCAGGCAAATGCCTGCAGGCGCAGACCCTCGGCCACCAGGCGGGTGCGGACCTGCCGCGCCAGGGCCACCGCGCCAGGCGTGTCACCGTGCACGCACAGGGTCCGGACCCGGCCGCTGCGGGCCAGTCGCAGCGCGCTGTCGGCCGCCATCCCGGCGTCGTGGATGACCGCTCCGGGCGCACCGCGGGGCCGCAGCCGGCCGTGGTCGTCGTAAGTGCGGTCGGCGTACCCCTCGGGCACGCCCACGATGCCGTGTTCCGAGGCCAGCCGCAGCAGCTCGGAATCCGGCAGTCCGAGCAGGGGCAGCGGCTGGCGCCAGGCCTTCACCGCGGCCACCACGGCGCCGGCCTGCACCGGATCGCGCATGCAGCGGTTGTAGAGCGCTCCGTGCGCCTTGACGTAGGCCACCTCGCCGAATGCCGACAATGCACCGATCTGGTAGAGCACCTCGGCCGAAAGTTCATCGGGCTCGATCTCCATCTCGCGGCGGCCGAAGCCGGCCAGGTCGCGGTAGGAGACCTGCGCGCCGATGCGCACCCCGCGGCGTTCGGCCGCCCGGCAGGTGCGGCGCATGATGACCGGATCGCCGGCATGAAACCCGCAGGCGAGGTTGGCGCTGGTGACCACGTCCAGCAGCGCCTCGTCGTCGCCCAGGGTCCAGCGGCCGTAGCCTTCGCCGAGATCGGCGTTGAGGTCGATGTGAGGATGCGCGCAAAGACTCATGTACGGCTCCGACGGCACGCGCCCGGTGTTTGCTGATTCGGCTTCGTATTGCAGCAGTTTGCCATCTGTCCCGGGCCCGGGTTCTGCGGACCCTCGGCCGCCGGGGATCGGGCCGATGCCTCGGCCCTCGGCGGTACTCGCGCACGGCCCGGATCCCGGGCGTGCCGTCCGGCCACGCACGACCGCCGCAACCGGCGAGGCGGCGCCGGCGCTGCGGCCCGGCGAACTTCCCGCGCTCAGCCTTGGGCGTCTCAGCGCCTTTGGGGGGAGCGCCCCGAAACTCATTCGCCGCCTGAATTAGTCGCCCGGTTCCGCCGCCCGGTTCCGCCGCCCGATTCGGCGCCGAACACGCCTCGTGACGGCGCGGGGTTTCGACGGTGTCGTGGCTCGGCTTTCGGACGCGGATGGCGGGCCTGGCCGTGGGAAAACCCCCGATGCCGACACGGCCGGCATCCTGCCCAGGGCCTGCCGATCAGGCCAGCTTCTTGTGCCGCGCCTTGCGGTTCACGCCGGGCTCGGAGCCGGTGCGCTTGCGGAAGTCGTCCTCGTACTCGCGGTAGTTGCCTTCCTGGTAGACGATTTCGCCGGAGTCCTCGAATGCCAGGATGTGGGTGGCGACGCGGTCCAGAAAC
>CAKZQS010000031.1 GCA_937141935.1 uncultured Ectothiorhodospiraceae bacterium | reverse complement strand
CAGCCGCTTCAGCATAACGTATGGCTAAGCCCTCGAAGAACTCGAAGAAGGGGAGCACAAACTTAAGCGATGGATATTTTTCCGTCATTTGCTGTGCCAGGGACGAATCCATATCGTAGACATAGGGCGTCCCGTAGAGCATTTTAAGGAGCATTGCGATAAACACAGACTCTTCGACCGCGTGTATCAAATCATAGCGGCGCGTCAGGCCCAGGTACAATGCCTGGAACAGCAGGAAAATATCGCAGATGATCTTCTTGAAGGAGAACCCTGGGCGTATACCACGCAGATAGGGCAGGTTAGGCGTACGGTGAATCTTTATGCCGCGATAGTAGACATCCTTGCCCTCTGGGAAGGTGACAACATCAACCTGTTCACCGCGCTTTGACAGGTGTTCAAGCACAAGGGCGTTGGCAATGGATGTGCCGCGTTCTTGATAAAGTGGTTGCGGCGCAAGATAAAGTATCTTCATAAGGGCACCTTCTCTATTTAACCACGAATGTACTTAACGACAACCGGTGAACCGAATAAGCCCGTCAGGCCCAGTGCACGGCAGACGTCTTCTGCTGCGCTGCTGATGCCAGGGCTTTTTAATTTACGATGCAGGACCATCGGTAGAAAAAATTCGCCGTAAGCATCTTTGAACTGATAACCATGCTGATTGAACTGTTCCGTGACTTCCGCCCGGCTGAAAAGCGTGAAAGGGCGTGTGTTGCCTTCCATCTGTTTTTTCATTTTGAATAGCTGCGGCGCAATCACGTTAACGCTGCGCTTTTCCGGGTAATCCAAAATGACCGCTTTACGTGCCACGCGCGAAAATTCTTCGATTAAGCGCTGCCACTGTTCAATATGTGGCAAAAGCCGATAGCTGAGCACAATATCAAAGGCGTTATCTGGATAGGGTAGGTCGAGCAAGTTACCTGCCTCGAATTTGCACTGACCTTTGTCAACATACTGGGCAATGCGTTCCTTACAAACCGGGTCGCTGCCAAAAACGGTCAGATCATAGCCAGCATCAATGAGGGCTTTCGTCGTCTGACCATGCCCACCGCCAACATCAAGGATGCTGGCACCAGGGTAGGGCTTCAGCATTTTGAGTGTGGCTTTTTCCTGAACCTTCAGAAACCATTCGCCGACTTTACCCGCAAAGCGTGTAGCGTAGTCATCGGAGGACGTTTCAATATCGGGTGTTTCAAGATAGTAGGTTGGCGTCTGAACCGCTTCGGTCATGCTTTGCTCACTATACTGGTTTGCTCACAATAAAATTGTCCAGAGCAGATTTTTATGTGCTCATAATCCACTATGAATACTTTAGTTTCTTTACCTTGCAATCGCCTAAAGGTTATTAATTAGGCTCTATCTAACTTTTATGTGCTTATAGCAATTTGTTTTAGGCAGATGTAGGCTGCTAAATGGCAAACAGCCACCGGGGACGGTAGGCGGCGAATCTATGCAAGCCATGCTGGAGCAGGCGCGCAAGGATACCAATATTAAAGCCGTTGTTATTCGCGTGGACAGTCCCGGTGGCAGCGCTCAGGCATCTGAAGTGATCCGTGCAGCAGTCAAACGCCTGAAAGCCAGTGGTAAACCTGTTGTGGTTTCCATGGGTAGTGTTGCGGCATCCGGCGGCTATTGGCTGGCCAGTAGCGCAGACGACATTTACGTCGATAACTGCTCTGTCGTGGGATCGATCGGGGTTATCTCGTCGGGTTTTGGGGCGCACGTGTTCTTGTCCCGCCAAGGGATCGAGCGCCGCGTGCACACCGCTGGCAAATCCAAGAGCATGATGGACCCGTTCCAGCCCGAAAAAGAAGAGGACGTGGCCCGGCTGAACCGCGGCGGCCATGACCCGCACAAGGTCTACGCCGCCTATCACCGCGCCGTGCACCACGCCAACGGCCGCCCGACCGTCATCCTGGCCAAGACCGTCAAGGGTTATGGCATGGGCGAGGCCGGCGAAGGCCAGAACATCACCCACCAGCAAAAGAAGATGGGCGAGAAGGCGCTCAAGGAGTTCCGCGACCGCTTCGATTTGCCCATCTCCGACGAGCGCATCGGCGAGGCGCCCTTCTACCACCCGGGCGAGGATTCCGAGGAGGTGCGCTACCTCAAGGCGCGGCGCGAGGAGCTGGGCGGCTACCTGCCGCAGCGCCAGGGCCGCTGCGAGCCGCTGGAAATCCCGCCGCTGGAGACCTTTAAGTCCTTGCTGGAAGGCACCGGCGATCGCGCCGTGTCGACCACGATGGCCTTCGTGCGCCTGTTGCAAACGCTGGTGCGGGACAAGACCATCGGCCAGCGCGTGGTGCCCATCGTGCCGGACGAGGCGCGCACCTTCGGCATGGAGGGCATGTTCCGCCAGCTGGGCATCTATTCCCCGGTGGGCCAGCGCTACAACCCGGAGGACTCCGAGCAGCTGGCCTTCTACAAGGAGGACATCCGCGGCCAGATCCTCGAGGAGGGCATCACCGAGGCCGGCGCGATGAGCTCCTGGATCGCCGCCGCCACCAGCTATGCCAACCATGGCGTGCCGTTGCTGCCCTTCTACATCTTCTATTCGATGTTTGGCTTCCAGCGCGTGGGCGACCTGGCCTGGGCCGCCGGCGACATGCGCGCGCGCGGCTTCCTGCTGGGCGGCACCGCCGGGCGCACCACGCTCAACGGCGAGGGCCTGCAGCACGAGGACGGCCACAGCCACGTGATGGCGGCCACCTTCCCCAACTGCCGCTCCTATGACGCGACCTTCGCCTACGAGATCGCGGTCATCGTCCACCACGGCCTGAAGGCCATGTACGTGGACAACGAGGATCACTATTACTACCTGACGCTGGAAAACGAGAACTACCCGCACCCGGCGATGCCCGAGGGCGTCGAGGAGGGCATCGTGCGCGGCCTGTACCCCTATGCGTTGGCGGACAAGCCCGGTGCGGCCCATGTGCGTCTGGTGGGCTGCGGCGCGATCTTTCGCGAGATCCTGGCCGCGCGCGAGATGCTCGAGGCCGAATGGGACTGCAGCGTCGATGTCTGGGCGGCGCCCAGCTTCACCGAGCTGGCCCGCGACGGCCAGGACTGCGCGCGCCAGGCCCTGCTGGAGGACGGGGCGCCGCCGCCCAGCTACGTGGCCCGCTGCCTGGGCGAGCGCGAGGGCCCGGTGGTGGCCGCCAGCGACTACGTCAAGGCCTGGCCGGAGATGATCCGCGCCTACGTGCCGGCGCCGTATACGACCCTGGGCACCGACGGCTTTGGCCGCTCCGACACCCGCGAGGCCCTGCGCGACTTCTTCGAGGTGGATCGCCGCTGGATCGCGCTGGCGGCCCTGCGCGCGCTGGTCGACAGCGGCGCCAAGCCGCCGGAGCTGCTGGCCAAGGCGCGCAAGAATCTCGGCATACCCGCCGACCACCCCAACCCCCGCCACCGCTGACGGTCAGCGCGAGGAGCCCCATGGACATCCGCATCCCCGACATCGGCGATTTTGACAAGGTCACCGTCATCGAAGTGCTGGTCGCCGAGGGTGACAGCGTGGCCGCCGAGGACCCGCTGATCACGCTGGAATCCGACAAGGCGACGCTGGACATCCCCAGCCCGGCCGCCGGCCGCATCAGCTCATTGAGCCTGGCCGAGGGCGACAGCGTGGGCGAGGGCGATGTCATCGGCACCCTCGAGCCGAGCGAGGAGGAGGCCGACGCGGGCGCGGAAAAGGGCGCGGATCAGGACTCGGGCGCGGGCGAGGACGGCGAACCGGACGCGCAAGACAAAGATTCGGCGGCTGGCGACAAAGCGGCCGACAAGGCGTCGTCGAAGTCCGCGGACGCGCAGGCGCAAGACGCATCGGCGGCAGAAGACGGGCCGAACGACGAGGCCCGGGACGACGAGGCGACCCCGAACGAGCGCGCCTCCAAGGGGGAGCGTCGCGGCAGGACGTCCGCACAGCCCGCCAAGGCCGCGCCGCAGCTCGGCGACAGCGCCGACCCGGCGGCGCTGCCGCATGCCAGTCCCTCGGTGCGCCGCTTCGCGCGCGAACTGGGCGTGGACCTGACCCGCGTCGAGGGGCAGGGCCGCAAGGGCCGCATCACCCGCGAGGACGTACAGGCCCACGTCAAACAGGCCATGCAGGGCGGTGGCAGTGCCGGGGCCGCCACGGCCGGCGGCGCGGGCCTGCCGCCGCCGGCGCAGGTCGACTACAGCAAGTACGGCCCGGTCGAAACGGTGCCGCTGCCGCGCATTCGCAAGCTCTCCGCCGCGCACCTGCACCGCAGCTGGCTGCACGTGCCGCATGTCACCCAGCATGAGCGGGCCGACATCACCGAGCTGGAGGCCTTCCGCAAGGCCGAGAACGCCCGCGGCGGCGAGACCAAGCTGACGCTGCTGCCGATGCTGCTGAAGGCCTGCGCCTATCTGCTGCGCCGCTACCCCGACTTCAACAGCGCGCTGTCGGCCGATGGCGAGTCGCTGATCCGCCGCGACTATGTGCACATCGGCTTCGCCGCCGACACCGACAAGGGCCTGGTGGTGCCGGTGGTGCGCGACGTGGACCGCAAGGGCATCGGCGCGCTGGCGGCCGAATGCGCGGAGCTGGCCGCCGCCGCCCGCGCGGGCAAGCTCAAGCCGCAGCAGATGCA
Source organism: uncultured Ectothiorhodospiraceae bacterium (assembly GCA_937141935.1). Classification (GTDB taxonomy): domain Bacteria; phylum Pseudomonadota; class Gammaproteobacteria; order Nevskiales; family Oceanococcaceae; genus MS8. The sequence continues at coordinate 47,631 of CAKZQS010000031.1, read as the reverse complement.
GGGCGGCGGCTTCTCCGTCTCCAGCCTGGGCGGCATCGGCGGCGACTACTTCACCCCCATCGTCAACAGCCCCGAGGTGGCCATCCTGGGCGTGTCGCGGGCGCAGATGGCGCCGGTGTGGACCGGCGAGGACTTCGCGCCGCGGCTGCTGCTGCCGCTGAGTTTGTCCTATGACCACCGGGTCATCGACGGCGCCGCCGCGGCGCGCTTTGTGACCGACCTGGGCGCCGTGCTGGGTGACCTGCGCCGGCTGTTGCTGTAGCCGCGGCCGCCATCGAAGCGCGCGCGGAACATGCCATACTGCGCCCAGCCCATCGGCTTCGTTTAGACATCGAGGAGACAATCATGCTGAGCCGCTCGTTTGCAGCTGCGCTGGCCCTGGCCGCCGCGTGTGCGCCGGCGCTGGCCGAAGTGCCGGCCGAAGAGATCGCCAAGCTGGGGATCGAAGGCACCGAATACACGCCGCTGGGCGCGATCCGCGCCGGCACCGAGGACGGCCAGGTACCCGAGTGGACTCCGTACACGCCGCATTCGCGGCTGATCAAGGACCCGCGCTGGATCGAGGATCGTTACGCGAACGAGAAGCCCTTGTTCACGGTGACTGGCGAAAACATGGACCAGTACGCCGATCTGCTGTCCGAAGGGCACAAGCAGATGCTGTCGCGCTACGACACCTACAAGATGCACGTCTACCCCAGCCACCGCGATGCGGCCTGGCCGGACGAAATCTACGAGGCCACCATTGCCAATGCCGGCAAGGCGCACCTCGAGGGCGGTGACCCGGACAAGCTGCGCAGTGCCACGCTGGGCTTTCCTTTCCCGGTTCCGACCACCGGCGCCCACCCCTGGTGGAACCACCGCCTGAAGTGGCGCGGCAACGACGTCGTTCGCTACAACAACCAGGCCATCGTGCAGGACAACGGCAGCTTCCAGCTGACCAAGATCGTCGAGGAGGTGAAGTTCAAATACGCCAACCTCGAAAAGCCCGGCACGATGAACGGGCCGGACGATATCTTCCTGTGGTACCTGTCGACGACCACCGCGCCGCCGCGCATCGCCGGCCAGTTGCTGCTGGCCTGGGAGCACGCCGACTACCGCAGCGCCTGGCTGTACAACCCCGGCCTGCGGCGCATCCGCCGCGCGCCTTCGGTGGGCTACGACAACCCCTACGAGGGCACCGACGGGCAGCAGTTCTACGACCAGGTCGACATGATCAACGGCAAGCTGGACCGCTTCACCTGGAAGCTGCTCGGCCGCAAGCCGATGATCACGCCCTACAACGCGATGAAGATCAACTCCAACGAACTGGAGTACGAGCAGATCCTGCAGGGCCGCCACATCGACCAGGACCTCGCGCGTTACGAGATCCACCGCATGTGGGTGGTCGAGGCCAACAACCGCCCGGATGTGCGCCACACCTTCAAGAAGAAGGTCATCTACTTCGATGAGGACACCTGGACGGCCACGATGCTCGACAACTACGACCATCGCGACCAGTACTACAAGTTCCAGGAAGGCCACCTGCTGTGCGTCGAAACGATGCGCACCTGCTCGACGCTGCCCGAACTGATCTACGACCTGCAGTCGCGCACCTACTTCGCGACGGCGATGATCAACGAGGACAAGCCCAACGACTTCACCGTCGAGTTCGACGAGAAGCACTTCGACCCGAACAAGGTCGCGCGTCGGGCCAACCGCTAGGCGCTCGCGCAGCGGCATCCGCCACGCCCCGCCCGCGCAGCAGCCCTGCGCGGGCGCGGGTCGGCGCGGGCCTATCAAGGCCCGGCACCTGGATCGGCATGCGGATCGGCACCGGCGCTGGCCCGGGCCCGCCGCGGGCGGCACAATGCCCGGGCATCCGCGAACAGGCCTGACATGAGTACGCAGCTGCGCATCCCCGACCTCGGCGAGGTCGAATCGGCCGAGGTCATCGAGGTGCTGGTCGCGCCCGGCGACACGCTGGCCGAAGGCGATTCGGTGATCGTGCTCGAATCGGACAAGGCCTCGATGGACGTGCCGGCCGAACAGGGCGGGCGCATCGTCGAGTTGCATGTGCAGGTCGGCGACCGCATCCAGGCCGGCGATGCGCTGGCCACGCTGGAGGCCGCCGAGGAGGCGCAGGATTCGGCCGACTCCGACTCCGACTCCGACTCCGACTCAGACTCCGACGCCAATAAGGCGGACGACGCCGAAGCGGACGCCGCCGCGGACAAGCCCGCGGCATCCCGAAGCGGGGCCGGCGACAAGGTCGCCGACAAGGCCGACGGCGAGCAGAAGTCCAAGGGCAAGGGCAAGGCCGCGGCAGCCGATTCCAACGCGGATTACGACTGCGATGTGGTGGTCATGGGCGCCGGCCCCGGCGGCTACAGCGCCGCCTTTCGCGCCGCCGATCTGGGCCTGCGGGTGGTGCTGGTCGAGCGCCATGAACGCCTGGGCGGCGTGTGCCTGAATGTGGGCTGCATCCCGTCCAAGGCGCTGCTGCACACGGCCAAGGTCATCGACGAGGCCGCGGCCATGGCCGCGCATGGCGTGCAGTTCGGCGAGCCGCAAATCGACCTGGACCGGCTGCGCGGCTTCAAGCAGGGCGTGGTCGACAAGCTGACCGGCGGGCTGGATCAGCTGGTGCGCCAGCGCAAGGTGAAGCGCCTGCGCGGCGAAGCCACTTTCCTAGACGAACACACACTGGCCATCAGCGGCGCGGAGGAGACCCAACTGCGCTTCGCCCACGCCATCATCGCGGTGGGCTCGCAGGCCGCGCGCATCCCCGGCCTGCCCGAGGACGCGCGGGTGATCGACTCCACCGGCGCGCTGGAGCTGCCGGACATCCCCCAGCGGCTGCTGGTCATCGGCGGCGGCATCATCGGCCTGGAAATGGCCAACGTCTACAGCGTGCTGGGCAGCGAGGTCGACGTGGTCGAGATGACCGACAGCCTGATCCCGGGCGCGGATGCGGACCTGGTCAAGCCCTTGCGCGAGCGCATGGCGCAGCGGCTGGCGCACATCTGGCTGGGCACCAAGGTTGAGCGGGTCGAGGCCGGCGAGGACGGCCTGCAGGTCCATTTTGGCGGCGACAAGGCGCCCGAGCCGCAGGCTTATGATCGCGTGCTGGTCGCGGTGGGCCGGCGCGCCAATGGCGACCGCATCGCGGCCGATGCCGCCGGCGTCGCAGTGGACGAGCGCGGCGAGATCGCGGTCGACGCGCAGATGCGCAGCAATGTCGCGCACATTTACGCCATCGGGGACGTCACCGGCGCCCCGCAACTCGCGCACCGCGCCGTGCATCAGGGCAAGGTGGCGGCCGAGGTCATCGCCGGCGAAAAGGTGGCCTTTGAGCCGCGCTGCATCCCGTCCGTGGTCTACACCGACCCCGAGCTGGCCTGGACCGGTTTGACCGAAAGCCAGGCGAAGGCCCGCGACATCGCCTACGAGAAAGGCCAGTTCCCCTGGGCCGCCAATGGCCGATCCCTGGGCCAGGCCAACAGCCTGGGGCTGACCAAGATCCTGTTCGACCCGGACAGCGGGCGCTGCCTGGGGGCGGGCGCGGTGGGCCCCAATGCCGGCGAGCTGATCGCCGAGCTGTCGCTGGCGATCGAGATGGGCGCGGACATGCAGGATATCGGCCTGACCATCCACCCCCACCCGACGCTGTCGGAGACGGTGGGCATGGCGGCCGAAGCCGCCGCCGGCACGCTGACCGACCTCTACCTGCCGCGCAAGCGCAAAGGCTGAGCGACGGCTCCGGGCGGGGCCGCCAGTCGCGGCTTAGAGCTCGGTTTCGAGCAGGATGCGCCAGCGGCCGTCGCGGCCCTCTTCCCAGTACTGGCGCTTGCGGCTGCTGGCCGCGTAATTGCTGGAGTCGTAGTGCTGGGTAAAGTCCACCTGCAGCCGCGGCTGCGGGCCCGGGTAGCGGTAGATGGCCACATCCTCCAGCCGCACATCGATCCAGTCCTTGCCGGCATTCACCTGCGCCTTGCGGGCGAGGAAGTCGGCATGCCGCAGGCCGCCGATGCGCGCCTCCGGCCAGTAAAAGGAGGCCAGCTCCTCGGCATCCAGCGACTCCCAGGCCACCTCCCACTGCTCGAGCAGCCGGTGCGCGGCGGCGGCGGCGGCGACCCGCTCGCCGGGCTGCAGCCAGTCGACACGATCGGCGAAGATCAGCGGCGTTTCGCGCAGCCGGACGAAGTCGGCCAGGCCGCGCAGGTCGCTATTGGCCAGCGTCAGGCAGCCCTCGCTGGAGCGCGGCGCGCGGCGGCGGCCGCTGACCGCCGGCGGGTTGCCGTGCAGCCAGATGCCGTGGCCGGTGCGGCCCTCGTAGTGATCCAGCGCGTTGGGGTAGTCCACCGGCCAGGCCCCGTCGCCGTAGAGCGGCGGCAGGCGTTCGCCGGGCAGCCAGTCGACAATGGTGTAGATGCCCACCGGGCTGAGCAGGTCGCCCTCGACCTGCTTGCCGTAGCCGGCGCGGCCGATGGACAGGTACATGCTGCGCAGCAGCTCCAGCTCGCCACCGCGATGGGCATAGAGAAACAGCCGGTTGCGCTCCAGGTCCGCCAGCAGCACATGGCGCAGCGTTTGCGGCAGCGCCAGCAGGTTGGCGGGCACATGGGTGGCGGCGATCGGCTCGACCGGCTCCAGCCGGCGGCCGCCATCGAGAACCGCCGGGCTGTGCGGCGCAAAGACCGGTTGCGGTACGCCCTGCGCGGCCGCCGGCGCCGCCAGGGTGAGCAGCAGGCCGGCAGCGGCCCCGCGCAAGGCGGCCAGGGCGACCCGCAAGGCCGCTGGGGCCGACTGCAATGTGCGACTAGCCCTCGGCATCTTCCGCAATGATCTTCCAGCCGCCGCCCTCGCGTCGCAGGTCAATCACCTTGGTGACCTGGTCGGCGTAGGCGTTGGACTGGTAAACCTGCACAAAGCGCACGCGCAGCGTGTTCGCATCCAGCTGCTGCACCTGCGGGTTCAGCACCTGCACCGAGATGCTGGTGGGGGCGGCCAGGCGCGCGCGGCGCTGCTGCTGCCAGGTGTCCAGCGACACGCCGTTGCCCGGCTGGAAGTCGCGGCTGTAGCTGGCCAGGTAGCGGTTCGCATCCTGCGCCGACCAGGCGGCGGCCCAGCCCTGCAGCGCCGCCAGCGCCGCATCGCGGCTGGCCGCCGGCGGCGGCGTGCGCACGGCGCGCGGCTGGGTGGCGGGCGCGGCGGGGGCGCCGTCGATGATCGGGGCCATCTGCGGCACCGGAATCAGCGTGCGTCGCTCCTGCGCGGTGTCGACCGGGCCGGGTTGCGCGGTGCCCTGCGGCTGCGTGGCGGCGACGGGCGGCTGTGGTTGCGTCTGGGATTGGGGCGCCGCAGCCACCGGCTCGCGCGCCGGCGGCGGGGCATCCAGCGCCACGGCGGGGCTGGCATCGGCGCTGATCACGCCGCCGGCCAGCGCCTGGCTGATCAGCGACAGCTTGCCTTCGAGCGCCCCGCTGTCACGGTCCAGCACCTGCGCGCGCTTCCACGCGGCCTGCGCCAGCGTGGCATAGACATCGCCCAGGTTCTCGTGCGCCGTGGCGTAGCTGGGGTGCTTGATCAGCGCCGTCTCCAGCGCATCCATCGCCAGCTCGTACTTGCCGGCGCGGGCATAGAGCACGGCCAGGTTGTTATAGGGCTCGGGCAGGTCGGGGTAGTCGCGCACCAGGTTGGCAAAGGCCTGGGTGGCCTCGTCGTCGCGATCCATCAGCACCAGCGTCAGGCCGCGCAGGAAACGGCCCTGGGCGTCTTCGTCGTTCTCGCGCACATGGTTGTCGAGGATGCTCAGGGCGGCGGCGTATTCGCCGCGCTCGAGGGCAACCTGGGCATCGTCCACGGCGCCGGCCAGCGCGGCGACGGGGGCGACAAGGGCAAGAATCGCGGTGAGCAGGCGGGTCATGAGCGGCTCGACAAAGGGTTTGGCGCGAATGGTAGCAAGCCCGCCGGGCATGCAGCTTCCGGGCCGCCCGCGAGCGGCTGTCGGCCGCGCCCTACAGACCGCGCTCGGCGGCCACGCGGTCCCAGGCTGCGCGGATCTGGCGCACCCGCTCTTCGGCCTGCGTCCGCAGCGCCTCGGGCAGGTCGCGCGCGGCGAGCTTGTCCGGGTGGTGCTGGCTCATCAGCCGTCGGTAGGCCTTGCGCACCTCCGCATCGGGCGTATCCGCCGACACGCCGAGCGTGGCATAGGCCTCGCGCAGCGCGGTTTGCGGGTCCGGCCCGGCCTGCGCGCCGCCGGCCTGGCCGCCTGCGCCGGCCGCGCCGGTCATCAGGCGCAGCAGCGCCTCGAAATCGGCGGCGCGAAAGCCCAGACCCTGGGCGATGCGGCCGAGCATGCGCCGCTCGGCCGGGTCCAGCGCGCCGTCGGCCAGCGCGCCGGTGAGCACGATTTCCAGCGCCAGGCGCATCCACAGCAGCCGGCCGCGGCACAGCGCGCGCAGCTTGCGCGTGCAGGCATCGACATCGAAGCTGCCCGCCTTGCCGCGGTTGAAGGCGCGGATCAGCGTGGTGCGCTGCGCGCCGCTGACCTTGAGCTTGCGCAGCAAGGATTCGGCGGCGTCGATCTCGACGCGGGTGACCTGACCGTCGGCCTTGCACACGCAGCCGAGCAGCTCGAAGCAATGCTCGAGGATCTGCTCCTGGTTGGCATGGCCGCCGCGCAGCCCGCCCTGGCCCACGCGCGCCAGGCTGCGGTCGAGCCAGTGGCCCAGCATCAGGCCCAGCAGCGCGCCCAGCCAGCCGCCGCTCATCAGCCCGAGCAGCGTGCCCAAGACCTTGCCGATCATGCCGCCTCCGGCCGAAAGAAAAACGCCGCCAGGATATGGCGGCGTTCGCAGGCTTGCATCGCGAGCCGCGGCTTAACCGAGTTTCTCGGTCAGCTGCGGGACCACCTCGAAGAGGTCGCCCACCAGGCCCAGGTCGGCAATTTCAAAGATCGGGGCGTTCTCGTCGTTGTTGATGGCGACGATGGTGCCCGCATCCTTGATGCCGGCCAGGTGCTGGATGGCACCGGAGATCCCGCAGGCGATGTACAGATCCGGGGCGATGATCTTGCCGGTCTGACCCACCTGCATGTCGTTGGGCACATAGCCCGCGTCGACGGCGGCGCGCGAGGCCCCGGCGCCGGCGCCGAGGGCATCGGCCAGCTTGAAGATGATGTCGAAGTTCTCCGAGGAGCCCAGGGCGCGGCCGCCGGAGACGACGCGGGAGGCCGTCTGCAGGTCCGGGCGGTCACCGCCGCCGGTCTTCTGCTCGACCAGGCGCGTGTGCGAAGGCAGCTCGGCATCCACGGCCTTGTCGCTGACGGCGGCGCTGTTGCCACCGCCGGCGGCGCCGAAGGAGGCCGTACGCACGGTGCCGACCAGCACGAAGTCACCCGGGGCCTGAACGCGGGTGATCGCGTTGCCGGCGTAGATCGGGCGGTCGAAGTCCCGCGGGCCGTGCACGGCCATGATGTCGGTCACCTGCGGCACGCCCAGCAGCGCGGCCACGCGCGGCATCAGGTCCTTGCCCGTGGTCGTGTTGGCGGCCAGCAGGTGGCTGTAGCCCTCGGCGGCCAGCGCCACGACCTGCGGCGCCAGGGTGGCGGCGCGCGCGGCGTTGTTCTCGTCGTGCTGCACGTACAGCACCTCGGTCACGCCCTCGATCTCGGCCGCCGCCTGGGCCGGGCCCTGGTCGCCGGAGCCGAACACGGCCACGTGGATGTCCCCGCCGATGGCCTGGGCGCAGGCCACGGCCTTGGCGGTGGTCGGGTGCAGTTCGCCGGACAGCGTCTCGGCCACAATCAGAATCTTGCTCATCAGACCAGCCCCTTGTCCTTCAGTGTGGCGATCAGTTCGTCCACGTCCTTGACCATGCGGCCCGGCTCACGGCCGCTCGGCGGACGGGTCTCGGTAACTTCCAGGGTCGGCACGTCGATGTCGAAATCGCCCAGCTCGCGCTTGTCCAGCGGCTTGCGCTTGGCCTTCATGATGTCCGGCAGCTTGATGAAGCGCGGCTCGTTCAGGCGCAGGTCGGCGGTGATGACGGCCGGCAGGTCGACTTCCAGCGTCTCGATGCCGGCGTCGATCTCGCGGTCGACGCGGGCGGTCTGGCCCTCGATCTCGACCTTGGAGGCGAAGGTGGCCTGCGGCCAGCCCAGCAGCGTGGCCAGCATCTGGCCGGTCTGGTTGGCGTCGTCGTCGATGGCCTGCTTGCCCATCAGCACGAGGTCGATGCCCTCGTCCTCCACGAGCTTTTTCAGGATGCGCGCCGCCTGCAGGGGCTGGATGTCCTGGTCGGCCACCACGTGAATCGCCCGGTCGGCGCCACGCGCCAGTTCGGAGCGCAGCTGGTCCTCGGCCTTGGCCACGCCGATGGTGGCGACGACGACCTCGGTGACCACGCCTTTTTCCTTCAAGCGCAGCGCCTCTTCATTGGCGATCTCGTCGAAGGGGTTGACGCTCATCTTGACGCCGTTCAGCTCGACGCCGGAGCCATCATTCTTGACGCGGACGCGGACGTTGTAGTCCACGGCGCGCTTGATGGGCACGAGTACTTTCATTGCTTGGGGACTCTCTTGCGGGAGTGGATTTTGCGGCCGGCTATTGAACCACACCCCCGGCGCGGCCGGGGCGGGGCGCCGGCCGCCGCCTTACATCAGCTGGTAGTTCGGGCCGGCGCCGCCTTCCGGCGTGACCCAGTTGATGATTTGATAGGGGTCCTTGATGTCGCAGGTCTTGCAGTGCACGCAGTTGGCGGCATTGATCTGCAGCTGCTTGGCGCCGTCGACCTCGACCATCTCGTAGACCTTGGCCGGGCAGAAGCGCGTGCAGGGGTTGTCGTATTCCTCGGCGCAGCGCGTCACGCAGATGTTGGTGTCCTCGACGCGCAGGTGCACCGGCTGGTCCTCGTCGTGCTCGGTGGCCGCGAAATACACGGCCGAGAGCCGGTCGCGTGGTGGCAGGTCGCGGTTGCCGGGGGTCAAGGGCTTGTGCGTGCTGACCTTCTTCAGCGCGCTGTGGTCGGCGCGATTGCGCAGCGTGTAGGGCAGCAGGCCGGCGAACAGCGTCTCCAGCCCCGAGATCATCAGGCCCACCCACAGGCCCCAGTGGAAGGAGGGGCGGATGTTGCGCACGCGCTTGAGTTCGGCACCGATCGCGCCCTCACGCACGCGGGCGTCAAAGCCCTCGGCGCTGGCCTTCTCGTGGAACTGCTTGGCGATCTCCATGCCGCTGCGGATGGCCTGGTGCACGCCCTTGATCTTGGGCACGTTCAGCGTGCCGGCGCCGCAGCCGATCAGGGCCGCGCCGGGCATCTCCATCTTCGGCAGCGACTGCCAGCCGCCCTCGACGATGGCGCGGGCGCCGTAGGAGACGATCTCGCCGCCTTCCAGCAAGGGCTTGATGTGCGGGTGGTTCTTGAACTCCTGAAACTTCTCGAAGGGCTCCAGGTGCGGGTCCTCATAGTCCAGGCCCACCACGAAGCCGATGGCCAGCTTGTCGTCTTCCAGGTGGTAGACAAAGCTGCCGCCGTAGGTCTTGTTGTCCAGCGGCCAGCCCATGGTGTGCATGACCAGGCCGGGCTCGGTGCGGCCCGGCGGCAGCTGCCACAGCTCCTTGATGCCGATGCCATAGGTCTGCGGGTCGGCCTGCGCGTCCAGGCCGTACTTGGCCACCAGCTGCTTGGAGCAGGAGCCGCGCGCGCCTTCGGCGAAGACCGTCAGCTTGGCGTGCAGGTCCATGCCCGGCGTGTAGCCGTCCTTGGGGTTGCCGTCCTTGTCCACGCCCATGTCGCCGGTGCGCACGCCGATGACCTCACCGGCCTCGTTGTACAGCGGCATGCGGGCGGGGAAACCGGGGTAGATCTCGACGCCCAGCTCCTCGGCGGCCTCGGCCATCTTCTGCGTCAGGCTCGAGAGCGAGACGATGTAGTTGCCGTGGTTGTTCATCTGCGGCGGCACGATCGGGAACTTGAAGCTGCCCTGCGCCGACATCATGCGGATCTCGTCGCGGCTGACCGGCACGCAGACCTCGGGGGCGTTGTCCTTCCAGTTCGGCAGCAGCTCTTCCAGCGGGCCTGGTTCAATGACCGCGCCGGCGAGGATGTGCGAGCCGACGGTCGCGCCCTTTTCGAGCACGCAGACATTGAGTTCGGGGTTGAGCTGCTTGGCGTGGATCGCGCAGGACAGGCCGGCCGGCCCGGCGCCCACGACCAGCAGGTCGAATTCCATCACGTCGCGTTCTTCACTCATCGTTCACTCCGCTGCGAGCCGCCGGGCGGCTCGGGTGGTTTGCGCGCTGTGGCGGCGCGCAGGGGCCGCTGCGGCCCACGGGTTGTCGGGCGTACCTGCGCGCCGGGGCGGGCTGTGCCGCACCGGCCCACGCGGCCGCGCTCAGTCGGTGCCGCGCTCGCTGAGCACCTGCACGGCGGGCAGCGTCTTGCCTTCGAGAAACTCGAGGAAGGCGCCACCGCCGGTCGAGATATAGGAGATGTCGTCGCCCACGCCAAACTTGTCGATGGCGGCCAGCGTATCGCCGCCCCCGGCGATCGAGAAGGCATCCGATTCGGCAATGGCCTCGGCCAGCGCCTTGGTGCCGCGCGCGAACTGCTCGAACTCGAACACGCCGACCGGGCCGTTCCAGACGATGGTGCCGGCGCCCTTGAGTTCGCCGGCCAGCTCGGCCGCGGTCTGCGGGCCGACGTCGAGAATCATTTCGTCGTCTTCCAGCTCGGCAATCGGCCGGGTTTCGGCGTGCGCCTCGGGCGACAGCTCCACGGCCGCGACCACGTCGGTGGGCAGCGGGATGGTGGCGCCGCGCTGCTCCATCACCCGCATCACGTGGCGGGCGGCGGGCACCAGGTCCGGCTCGTACAGCGACTTGCCGACCGGGTGGCCGGCCGCGGCCAGGAAGGTGTTGGCGATGCCGCCGCCCAGGATCAGCCGGTCGGCGACCTGGGCCAGGCTTTCCAGCAGTTCCAGCTTGGTCGAGACCTTGGAGCCGCCGACGATGACGGCCAGCGGCCGCGCCGGGTCCTTCAGCGCGGCGCCCAGGGCGTCCAGCTCGGCCGACAGCAGCGGGCCGGCGCAGGCCACCGGGGCAAAGCGGGCCACGCCATGGGTCGAGGCCTGGGCGCGGTGCGCGGTGCCGAAGGCATCCATCACGTACACATCACACAGCGCCGCATAGGCGCGGGCCAGCGTCTCGTCATCCTTCTTCTCGCCCGCCTCGAAGCGCACGTTTTCCAGCATGACCACCTCGCCCGGCTCGACGCTCAGGCCCTCGCGCCAGTTGCGCAGCAGCGGCACCTCACGGCCGAGCAGGGAGCCCAGGTAACGGGCCACCGGCGCCAGGCTGTGCGCCTCGCTGAACTGGCCCTCCTTGGGCCGGCCCAGGTGCGACATCAGGATCACCGCCGCGCCGGCCTTCAGGGCCTGCTGGATGGTGGGCAGGCCGGCGCGGATGCGCGCATCGGAACTGACCTCGCCATCGGCCAGCGGCACGTTCAGATCCTGGCGGATCAGCACGCGCTTGCCGGCCAGGTCGACGTCGTTCATTCGCTGGATGCTCATCGCACCTCCCATTGCTGATCAGGGGCCGCTCGCGCCGCGCGCATGGCGCCCCGCCCTCCCGGCGGGGCGCCGGCGGCCGGCGCTTAGGCCTGGTGGGCCTTCATCAGGGCCGCCGTGGTGTCGAGCATGCGATTGGAGAAGCCCCATTCGTTGTCGTACCAGGCGCAGACCTTGACCAGCTTGCCGCTGACCTTGGTCAGCGTCGCGTCGTAGGTGGACGAGGCCGGGTCGTGGTTGAAGTCCACCGACACCAGCGGGCCGTCCGAGTAGGCCAGCACGCCCTTGAGCGGGCCTTCGGCCGCGGCCTTGAGCAGTTCGTTGACCTCGTCAACGCTGGTCTCGCGACCGGCGATGAAGGACAGGTCGACCATCGACACATTGATCGTCGGCACCCGCACGGCAAAGCCGTCCAGCTTGCCCTTGAGCTCGGGCAGCACCAGGCCGACCGCGGCGGCGGCACCGGTCTTGGTCGGGATCATCGACTGCGTGGCGCTGCGCGCGCGGCGCAGGTCCGAGTGGTAGACGTCGGTCAGCACCTGGTCGTTGGTGTAGGCGTGGATCGTCGTCATCAGGCCGGTTTCCACACCGATGGCGTCCTGCAGCGGCTGCACCAGCGGGGCCAGGCAGTTGGTGGTGCAGGAGGCGTTGCTGATGATGTCGTCGTCGGCGGTCAGCGTGTCGTGGTTGACGCCGTAGACGATGGTCTTGACGTCGCCGCCGGCCGGCTGCGACACGACGACCTTCTTGGCGCCGGCCTGCAGGTGGGCCTGGGCCTTGTCGCGGCTGGCGAAGATGCCGGTGCACTCCAGCACCACGTCCACGCCCAGGTCGCCCCAGGGCAGCTCAGCGGGGTTGCGCTCGGCCAGCACCTTGATGCGGTCGCCGTTCACCACCATCTCGTCGCCCTCGACCGCCACCGTGCCGGCGAAGCGGCCGTGCACCGTGTCATAGCGGGTCAGGTGGGCGTTGGTGTCGGCATTGCCCAGGTCGTTGATCGCCACGATCTGCAGCTCGCCATTGCGGCCCGATTCGTACAGCGCGCGCAGCACGTTGCGGCCGATGCGCCCGTAGCCGTTGATACCGATCTTGATGCTCATGTGTTTCTCCGGTCAGCGAGGGGGTTCGCGTCTACAGCAGGCCCTTGAAGCGGGCCGCGACGTTGGCGGCGGTAAAGCCAAAGTGTTCGTACAGGGCGGGGCCGGGGGCCGACTCGCCAAAGCGGTCCAGGCCGAGCACGTCGCCCTGGCTGCCGACGAGCTGGTACCACAGCCCGGTGGCGCCGGCCTCGACGGCCAGCCGGCGGGGCAGCGCGGCGGGCAGGACCTGCTCGCGCCAATCGGCATCCTGCGCCAGGAAGCGGTCGACGCAGGGCATCGACACCACGCGCACGCCGATGCCCTCGGCGGCCAGCGCCTCGGCGGCGGCGACGGCCAGCTCCAGCTCCGAGCCGGTGGCGATCAGCACGCCCTGGGCGTCGTCGGCGTCGCGCAGCACATAGCCACCGCGCGCGATCTGCGCCAGCTGCTCGTCGCTGCGCTGCTGCGGCGCGATGCCCTGGCGCGACAGCGCCAGCACGGCCGGGCCGTCATGGCGCTGCAGCGCCTCGCCCCAGGCGGCATAGGTTTCGACCACATCGCCGGGGCGCCAGACCTCGACCCGCGGGATCAGCCGCAGGCTGGACAGGTGCTCGATGGGCTGGTGGGTCGGGCCGTCCTCGCCGAGGCCGATGGAGTCGTGGGTCATCACGTAGAGCACGCGCTGGCCCATCAGCGCCGACATGCGAATGGCGTTGCGCGCGTAGTCGGAGAACACCAGGAAGGTGCCGCCGAAGGGCAGGTAGCCGCGGTGCAGCGCCAGGCCGTTCATCACGGCGCCCATGCCGAATTCGCGCACGCCGTAGTGCAGGTGGCGGCCGTGGCCGTCCGGGCGCACCGGCGCCACGCCTTCCCAGTTGGTCAGGTTGGAGCCGGTCAGGTCGGCCGAGCCGCCCAGCAGCTCCGGCAGCAGCGGCGCCGCGGCGTTGATGGCCATCTGCGAGGCCTTGCGGCTGGCCACCTTGGCCATGTCCTGCTGGGCCTGGGCCACGATCTGCGGCCAGCGCTCGGCGAAATCCGCCGGCAGGTCGCCCTGCATGCGGCGATGGAATTCGGCGGCCAGCTCCGGGTGGGCTTCGCGATAGGCGGCGAAGGCTTGCTGCCATTGCTGCTGCGCCTGCGCGCCGGCCTCGCGGGCATCCCAGGCGCTGCGCACCGTGTCGGGGATCTCGAAGGGACCGTAGTCCCAGCCCAGCGCCTCGCGGGTGCGGGCGATCTCGTCCTCGCCCAGTGGTGCGCCGTGCGAGGACTCGGTGCCGGCCTTGCCCGGCGAGCCATAGCCGATCACCGTCTTGCAGCAGATCAGCGTGGGCTTGTCGCCCTCGGCCGCCGCGGCGGCCAGCGCCGTGCGCACGGCCTCGGGGTCATGGCCATCGACGTCGGCAATGACATGCCAGCCGTAGGCCTCGAAGCGCTTGGGCGTGTCGTCGGTGAACCAGCCGCCGACCTCGCCATCAATCGAGATGTTGTTGTCGTCGTAAATGACGTTGAGCTTGCCCAGCTCCAGCGTGCCGGCCAGCGCACAGGCCTCGTGCGAAATGCCTTCCATCAGGCAGCCGTCGCCGATGAAGACCCAGGTGCGGTGGTCAACGATGGCGTGGCCATCGCGGTTGAACTCACGCGCCAGCAGCTTCTCGGCCAGCGCCATGCCCACGGCATTGGCCAGGCCCTGACCCAGCGGGCCGGTGGTCGTTTCCACGCCCTCGATCAGGAAGTTTTCCGGGTGGCCGGCCGTCTTGCTGCCGAGCTGGCGGAAGTTGCGCAGTTCCTCCAGCGGCAGGTCGTAGCCGGACAGGTGCAGCAGCGCATACAGCAGCATCGAGCCGTGGCCGTTGGACACGACAAAACGGTCGCGGTCGGGCCAGTTCGGGTCGGCCGGGTTGTGGCGCAGAAAATCCGTCCACAGCACCTCGGCAATATCGGCCATACCCATCGGCATGCCCGGGTGGCCGGACTTGGCCTGCTGCACAGCATCCATGGCGAGCGCGCGAATCGCGTTCGCTTTATCTCTTCGCGAAGTCATTGATTTCTCAGGAATAGGCTGCCCTGGGACGCAGCCGAATCCCCCTATTGTAAGCCTTGGCACCGGCCGACTTCAGGGGCCGACTTCAGGGGCCGACTTCCGGGGGTGGCATCAGGCCGAGCCCTGACCCCCGTCCTTGAGCAGCCCGGCATGGCGCTCGCGCAGCTTGGCCACCTTGGGCGCGGCGACGGCGGCGATGTAGGGCTGATCGGGGTTTTGCGCCGCGTAGTCCTGGTGATAGGCCTCGGCCTTGTAGAAAGGCGCCGACTCGATGCTGGTGACGATGGGCTTGTCGTAGATGCCGGCGGCATCCAGCTGGGCGATATAGGCGCGCGCCACGCGCTCCTGTTCGGCGTCGGCCGGGAAGATCGCGCTGCGGTACTGCGGGCCGATGTCATTGCCCTGGCGGTGGTACTGGGTGGGGTCGTGGGCCACCGAGAAGAACACCTTCAGCAGGGTCGTGAACCCCACGCGCTCGGCGTCGTAGCGGATGCGGATGACCTCGGCATGGCCGGTATCGCCGGCGCAGACCTTGCGGTAGTCGGCCGTTTCCTCCAGCCCACCGGCGTAGCCGGCCTCGACCTCGAGCACGCCGTCGATCTGCCGATACACGGCCTCGGTGCACCAAAAGCAGCCGCCGCCAAACACGGCCACGCGCTCGCCGGCCTCGATGGCCTGCTCGTCGGCGTCGGGGAATTCGCGCCGCGCGGCGCCGCCCAGCGGCGGCAGATCACAGCTTTGCATGCTCAGGCCTCCTTCCATTTGATGTTGCAGCCCACGCTGGGCGTCTGGCCGGTGCCCGGCGCCTCGCCGCGCAGCAGCGCGTCGAGCGCGGCGCGCAAGTCGGCGCCGGTAACCGGGTGCTCATTGCCCGGGCGCGAGGCGTCGTACTGGCCGCGGTAGGCACATTCGCCCTGCGCGTCGAACACAAAAAAGTCGGGCGTGCAGGCGGCCTGGTAGGCGCGGGCCGTGTCCTGGCTCTCGTCGTAGAGATAGGGAAAGGGCCAGTCGAGCCGGCGGGCGTTGTCGCGCATCGCCTCGGGGCCGTCCTGCGGGTAGGTCTGCGCGTCGTTGGCGCTGATGGCCACGAAGCCGATGCCGCGCGCCATGTAGCTGCGCGCCAGCGGGCCGAAATCGTGTTCCAGGTGTTTGACGTAGGGGCAGTGGTTGCAGATGAACATCACCACCGTGCCCTTGTCGCCGGCCACGTCGGCGAAGCGCAGCGTGTCGCCGCCGACGGTATCGGGCAGCGCGAAGTCGGGGGCCGCTGTGCCCAGCGGCAGCATCGTGGAGGGGGTCAGGGCCATGTCGGGTCGCTCTGCGACGGGCGGACCTTCCACCTTGGGGCGGGCGGGTGACTTGTCAAGTGCATCTGGTTAGACTTCATCCGCGTATCCGGATACACGGATGACATACCCCCTTTCGGTTCACAGGACACCCATGGCTGCCGATTACCTCTTCACCTCCGAGTCGGTCTCCGAAGGCCACCCCGACAAGGTCGCCGACCGCATCTCCGACGCCGTGCTCGACGCCCTACTGGCGCGCGATGTGCACTCGCGCGTGGCCTGCGAAACGCTGGTCAAGACGGGCGTGGCCATCGTGGCGGGCGAAATCACGACCCGCGCCTGGGTGGATCTGGAGGAGCTGGTGCGGGCGGTCATCGCCGACATTGGCTACACCAGCTCGGATGTCGGCTTCGACGGCGCCACCTGTGGCGTGCTGAACCTGATCGGCAAGCAAAGCGTCGACATCGCCCAGGGCGTGGACCGGGCCAAGCCCGAGGACCAGGGCGCCGGCGACCAGGGCCTGATGTTCGGCTTTGCCTGCAACGAAACCGAGGCGCTGATGCCGGCGCCGGTGCAGTACGCGCACCGGCTGGTGCAGCGCCAGGCGCAGGTGCGCAAGTCGGGCGAGGTGGCCTGGCTGCGGCCGGATGCCAAGAGCCAGGTCACGCTTCGTTATGTGGACGGCAAGCCGGTGGGCATCGATGCCGTCGTGCTGTCCACGCAGCACAATCCCGAAATCAGCCAGGAAGAGCTGCGCGAGGCGGTGATGGAGACCGTCATCAAGCCGGTGCTGCCCGCCGAGCTGCTGTCGGCGCAGACGCAGTTCCACATCAACCCCACGGGCAAGTTCGTCATCGGCGGCCCGGTGGGCGACTGCGGCCTGACCGGGCGCAAGATCATCGTCGACACCTACGGCGGTTATGCCCGCCACGGCGGCGGCGCCTTCTCCGGCAAGGACCCCTCCAAGGTCGACCGCAGCGCCGCCTATGCCGGCCGCTACGTGGCCAAGAACATCGTGGCCGCCGGCCTGGCCGAGAAGTGCGAGATCCAGGTCTCCTACGCCATCGGCGTGGCCGAGCCGACCTCGATCTCGGTGACCACCTTCGGCACCGGCCGCATCCCCGACGAGGCCATCGTGCGCCTGGTGCGCCAGCACTTCGACCTGCGGCCCTATGCCATCACCCGCATGCTCGACCTGCTGCACCCGATGTACCAGGCCACCGCGGCCTACGGCCACTTCGGCCGCGAGCCCGAGCAGATGACCTACCGCTGGACCGACACCCAGGACGGCCAGCGCGTCGAGAAAGAAACCACCTTCACCGCCTTCCCCTGGGAGCGCACCGACAAGGCCGAAGCGCTGCGCGCCGACGCCGGACTGTAGGCCCGCCCCAGTTTTTGAATTAACCACAGATTGCACAGATTACGCAGATAAATCGGTCATCCACCGGCTCGCACGGCCTGGAAACCGGCTTTCTCAACATCTGTGAAATCTGCGCAATCTGTGGTTTAGAGAATTCCAACTATCAGGAGTCACCATGACCCTAGCCGCTGAAAAACTCGAAGCCGATTACGTGGTGGCCGACATTGGCCTGGCCGACTACGGGCGCAAGGAAATCGCCATTGCCGAGACGGAGATGCCCGGCCTGATGCAGGTGCGCGAGGAATACGCCGCCAGCCAGCCGCTCAAGGGCGCGCGCATCGCCGGCTCGCTGCACATGACGATCCAGACCGCCGTGCTGATCGAGACGCTCGAAGCGCTGGGCGCCGACGTGCGCTGGGCCTCCTGCAACATCTATTCGACGCAGGACCACGCCGCGGCCGCGATTGCCGCCGGCGGCACCCCGGTCTTCGCCTACAAGGGCGAAACGCTGGACGAGTACTGGGCCTACACGCACCGCATCCTCGAGTGGTCCGACGGCGGCGCGCCAAACATGATCCTCGACGATGGCGGCGACGCCACCGGCCTGGTGCTGCTGGGCGCCCGCGCGGCCGAGGACGAGAGCGTGCTGGAGAACCCCGGCAGCGAGGAAGAAGTTGCGCTGTTCAAGTCCATTCGCCGCAAGTTGGCCGAAGATCGCGGCTTTTATGCCCGCATTCGCGAAAGCATCAAGGGCGTGACCGAAGAGACCACCACCGGCGTGAACCGCCTGTACCAGATGCACAAGGAGGGCCGGCTGCCCTTCCCCGCCATCAACGTCAACGACTCGGTCACCAAGTCCAAGTTCGACAACCTCTACGGCTGCCGCGAATCGCTGGTCGATGGCATCAAGCGCGCGACCGACGTGATGATCGCGGGCAAGGTCGCCGTCGTGGCCGGTTATGGCGACGTCGGCAAGGGCAGCGCCCAGGCCCTGCGCGCGCTGTCGGCCCAGGTCTGGGTGACCGAGGTCGACCCCATCTGCGCGTTGCAGGCGGCGATGGAGGGCTACAAGGTTGTCACGATGGACTACGCCGCCGACAAGGCCGACATCTTCGTGACCGCCACCGGCAACTACCAGGTCATCACGCTCGAGCACATGAAGGCGATGAAGGACGAGGCCATCGTCTGCAACATCGGCCACTTCGACAACGAGATCGACGTGGCCGGCCTGGAGCGCGAGTGCGAGTTCGACGAGATCAAGCCGCAGGTGGACCACGTGACCTTCGCCGACGGCAAGAAGATCATCCTGCTGGCCCGCGGCCGGCTGGTGAATCTGGGCTGCGCCACCGGCCACCCCAGCTTCGTGATGAGCTCCAGCTTCACAAACCAGACCATCGCCCAGATCGAGCTGTACACCAAGACGGCCGAGTACCCGCCGGGCGTGTACGTGCTGCCCAAGCACCTGGACGAGAAGGTGGCCCGTCTGCACCTCGCCCGTATCGGCGCCCAGCTGACCGAACTCTCGGACCAGCAGGCCAAGTACATCGGCGTCGAAGTCGCCGGCCCCTACAAGCCCGAGCACTACCGCTACTGAGCCCCTGCCGGCGCCGCCGCGGACTACCCGGCGGCGCCGCAGGGTTTGTGCTGGGCTGAAGAACCACAGATTGCGCAGCGGGGGTGGACCGAGCCCGGACCCTTGCAGCATGTCGCGCCGTCTGGGCGTTTGGCCAGTTGGCTAAGTCCTTGAGGCCGCGCTGTGGACGGTGGCAACTCGAAATCCGTGAAATCTGCGCAATCTGTGGTTCCCGGTTTTCCGGCCTTTCGGCGCATGTAGCCTCCCGCGGGAGCCATTGATGAACAAGCAATACAGCCTCGAATTTTTTCCGCCGCGGGCCGCCGAGGCTTGGCCGGGCTTTGAGCAGGCCGTGGCCGAGCTCAGGGTGCTCAAGCCCGCCTATGTCTCGGTGACCTTTGGCGCCGGGGGCTCGGTGCAAAGCGGCACCGTGGACGCGGTGCAGCGCATCCGCGAGCAGCAGGGCCTGGATACGGCGCCGCATCTGTCCTGCGTCAACACCACGCCCGAGTCGGTGGACGCGCTGCTGGCGCGCTACCGCGAGATGGGCGTGCGCCGGCTGGTCGTGCTGCGCGGCGACCTGCCCTCCGGCGCGGGTCTGCCGGCCGGGCCCTTCCGCTATGCCTCGGATCTGGTCGCGCACATCCGCAAGACCTTCGGCGACGCCTTTCATATCGAGGTGGCGGCCTATCCGGAGATGCACCCGCAGGCACGCGACCCCGCGGCCGACCTGCGCAACTTCTGCACCAAGGTGGCCGCCGGCGCCGATGCGGCGATCACGCAGTATTTCTACAACGCCGACGCCTATTTCGACTTCTGCGAGCGCGCGGCCGCGGCCGGCTGCCAGGTGCCGATCACGCCCGGCATCATGCCCATCACCAACCGCCGCCAGCTCACGCGCTTCTCCAACGTCTGCGGCGCCGAAATCCCGCGCTGGATCGCCCTCCGGCTGGAGCAATACGGCGATGACCTGGCCAGCATCCGGGCCTTCGGCCTGGATGTCGTCAGCCGGCTGTGCCAGACGCTGCTCGATGGCGGGGCGCCGGGGCTCCATGTCTACACCTTGAACAAAGTCGAGCCAACCGTGGACCTCTTCGCCCGGCTTGGCATTGACGCTGGGGAGCCCCAGGCGCAGGCCCGCTGATCCGGGCGACCCCGCGATGCGGGGCCCCCGCCCGGGCGGGCTGCGCCGCTTGCACGTCTACACCCTGAACAAGGTCGAGCCGACGGTGGACTTGTTCGCACGACTGGGCATCGGCGCGGAGCAATCCCAGGCGCAGGCCCGCTAGTCCGGGCGACCCCGCTGTGCGGGGCCCCCGCCCACCCCCCAATTTTGCGGGCTGAGGCCGGCCGGCTTGGCGGCTACACTGCCGGCCACACTTGATGGGATGGACGCGATGAGCACGATGCGAGCATGGCAGGTGGCTGCCAAGGGCGAGGGCGCGCAGCTGCGCGAGGTCGAGGTGCCCGCGGTGGGCGCCGGGCAGGCGCGGGTTCGCGTCGAGGCCTCCAGCCTGAACTTCAAGGATGCGCTGGCCGTCACCGGCAAGGGCCGCATCATGCGTAACTTCCCCTGCATCGCCGGCATCGACCTCGCCGGCACCGTCGAGGAATCCCAGGACCCGAACTGGCCGGCCGGCACGCCGGTCTTGCTGACCGGCTGCAACATCGGCGAGCAGTTCGACGGCGGCCTGGCCGAGCAGGCGGTGGTCGATGCCGGCTCGCTGGTGCGCCGGCCGGAGGGCGTGGATGCGCTGCAGGCCATGCGCTACGGCACCGCCGGGTTTACGGCGGGTCTGGCGGTGCAGCGCATGCGCGATAACGGCCAGGAGCCCGATCAGGGGCCGATTGCGGTGACCGGCGCCAGCGGCGGCGTGGGTTCGGTGGCCATCGCGCTGCTGTCCAAGCTGGGTTACAGCCCGGTGGCCGTCAGCAGCAAGTCCGACCAGGCCGACTACCTGCGGGCACTGGGCGCCAGCGACATCGTCAACGCCCGCGACTACCCGGCGGCCGAGGCGCCGCTGCTCAAGGCCCGCTGGGGTGGCGTCGTCGATAACGTCGGCGGCACGCTGCTGGCCACGCTGATCGCCGAGACCCGGCCCTGGGGCAATGTGGCCAGCATCGGCCTGGCGGCCTCGCACAAGCTCGAAACGACGGTGATGCCCTTCATCCTGCGCGGGGTGAACCTGCTCGGCATCCATTCGGTGGAAACGCCGATGCCACGGCGGCAGTCGGTCTGGGATGCGCTCTTTGGCGACTGGCAGGTGGATTCCAGCCTGTGGCAGCGCGAGGTCATCGGCCTGGAGCAGGTCGGCGAGGCCTGCGCGACGCTGATGGCCGGCGGCATCACCGGCCGTTATGTGGTCGATTGCACGCGCTAGGGCCGCGCGCCGCGCTGGCGCCTGACTAAACTATTCCGCACCGAGCGGGCTATGCCCGCCGGCTGCGGCTGGGTTAACCTGCGTGGCCAATATTCTGCCCGCGTGCCGCCTGCGGAGACTGCGGCCGGGGCGCCACGAGGAATCCCCATGAGCGTAGCCACGCAGCCGGCCGCCGCCGACCCGCGTTTCGAGAATGCGGCCATTGCCGACATGAAGCGCATCTTCAGCAAGCAGCAAGCCACCGCGCTGCAGTGGCGGACCAGCGTCGCCAGCGCCCGCATCGCCCGCCTGGACAAGCTGCGCGACGCGCTGCTGGAGCGCGAGGAGGCCATCAAGGCCGCCTGCGCCGCCGACTTCGGCAAGCCCGAGCCCGAGGTCGACATCGGCGAGCTGATCCCGATCCTGGCCGAGATCAAGGCCACCAAGAAGCACCTGAAAAAGTGGATGCGCGGCGAGCGGGTCTGGCCCACCTCGCTGATGTTCGGCACCAAGACCCGCGTGCGCTACGAGCCCAAGGGCGTGGCGCTGATCATTGCGCCCTGGAACTACCCGGTGAACCTGTCGCTGATGCCGCTGGTGTCGGCGCTGGCCGCCGGTTGCCCGGCGATCCTGAAGCCCTCGGAGATGACGCCCGAATCCTCGCGCGTGACCCGCGAGCTGATCGCCGCCACCTTCGACGAGGCCGAGGTGGCCGTGGTCGAGGGCGCGGTGGAGGAAACCACGGCGCTGCTCGAGCTGCCCTTCGACCATATCTTCTTCACCGGCAGCCCCGGCGTCGGCAAGATCATCATGGCCGCCGCGGCCAAGAACCTGACCTCGGTGACGCTGGAGCTGGGCGGCAAGAGCCCGACCATCGTCGACGAAACGGCCGACATCGAGCGGGCCGCCAAGGGCATCAACTTCGGCAAGTTCCTCAACGCCGGCCAAACCTGCATCGCGCCGGACTATGTCTACGTGCACGAGACGGTCAAGGACAAATTCATCGCCGCCGCCGCGCAGCATTTGCGCGACACCTATGGCGAGGACGCCGGCGACAGCGCCGACTACGCCAAGATCGTCAACGAGCGCCATTACGAGCGCATCAGCGCGATGCTGGCCGAGGCCACGCAAAAAGGCGCCCGCGTCGCCAGCGGCGGCCACACGCACGAGGACAAGCGCGTCATCACGCCGACCCTGCTCGATGCCGTGCCTGAGGACGCGCGGGTGATGAGCGAGGAAATCTTTGGCCCGCTGCTGCCGGTGCTGCCCTATCGCAGCCTGGACGAGGTCATCGACTTCATCAACGCCAAGCCCAAGCCGCTGGCGCTGTACGTTTACAGCGGCAACCGCGGCAACATCAAGCGCCTGATCGAGGAAACCTCGGCCGGCGGCAGCTGCATCAACACCTGCACCAGCCAGTACCTGCACATGAACGCGCCCTTTGGCGGCGTGAACAACTCGGGCATTGGCAATTCGCACGGCAAGTGGGGCTTCAAGGCCTTCTCGCACGAGCGCACCATTGTCGAGAACAAGTTCGCCGCCACGCTGCTGATGGCGCCGCCCTATACCGACTTCGTGCGCCGCTTGATCCGCATCATCAAGCTGACGCTGAAGTAAGCGCCGCCGCGCGTCCGGTCAGGCCCCGCTGCGGCGGGGTCGCGCCCGGGCCTGCGCAGCGCGGGCGGATTCGGGAAGCCCTGTCGGGAGCGTTTTGGCGGGGGTCTCTGAACCCGCGCGCATCCGCCCCGTCGACCACCCCAAGACTCAGGGGCCTGCGGCCCGCTAAGCGCGCCCGGCTGCAGCGAGGCGGGGCATCGTCCCAACCGGGACGCACCCGGCCGCTGGTTGCTATCTCGACCCCACGCTGAAGACCAAGGCGGCCGGCAGCGCGAAATACAGCCCCAGCACATAGACCAGGGCCAGCGCCTTGCGGCGTGTGGCCAGATCGGCCAGTGCCTCGGCGCCGCGCACCGGCAGGTGCGCCAGCCCCGGCTGGCGCAACGCCAGCGGCAGCAGGAACAGCAGCGCCACCGCGCCGACATTGAACAGCAGGTGCACCAGCGCGATCTGCAGCGCGGCGCCGGCCAGCGCGCCGCTGGCGGCCGTGGCGGCCAGCAGGGCCGTGACCGTGGTGCCGATGTTGGCCCCCAGCGTAAAGGGGTAAATGTCGCGGGTGCTGAACACGCCGGCGCCGGCCAGGGGCACCAGCAGGCTGGTTGTGGTCGAGGAGGACTGCACCACCGTGGTCACCAGCGTGCCGGTGCCAATGCCGCGCAGCGCACCGCCGCCCAGGGCCGCATGCAGGCGCAGCCGCGCGCGGCCCACCAACACGCTGCGCAGCAGCGTGCCCAGGCGCAGGATGGCGAGCAGCAGCAGCCCCACGCCCAGCAGCAGCAAGGCCACGCCCGCCAGCCTGTCGCCGCCCGCCAGTGGGCCTTCGCCCAGGGCCGCGAACTGCCCCGCCAGCCCCTGAACCACCGGCTGGGTCAGCGCCTTGACCGGGCTCAGCCCGGTCAGTGACCAGTTGGCACTGCTGCTGAAGACCTCCACCAGCGCCGCCGCGCTGTGCCGCAGCAGGCCGGTCAGAAGCTCCAACGGCAGGAACACCAGCACGCCGAGCAGGTTAAACAGGTCGTGCACCGTCGCGGCGGCGAAGGCGCGGCGAAACTGCGCCCCGTCGTGCCAGTGCGCCAGGCTGACCAGCGTGTTGGTGATCGTGGTGCCCACGTTCGCGCCCATCACCATCGGCACCGCCAGCGACACCGGCATCCCGCCCGCGACCAGGCCGACGACGATCGCCGTCACCGTCGACGAGGACTGCAGCAGCGCGGTGGCCAGAATGCCGGTCAGCAGCCCGGCGAAGGGATTGGTGGCGAAGGCGAACAGCGTCTGCGCCTCTTCGCGGCTGGCGGTCTTGAAGCCGCTGCCGATCAGCGCCACCGCCAGCAGCAGCAGGTAGATCATCAGCGCGATCTGCAGCCAGGCCAGGCTGCGCTGCCGGCGGCCCGCCAGGGGCAGGCTCAGGGCGCTTTGCGTCATGTCGTCTCCAGTCGCCGCCGGCGCCTGCGGCGCCGGCCATGCTGCAAGGCCCGGTCGAGCCCCTGGAGCCTATGACGACGGAGGGCGCGGAATCATTGCCTGGGCGATTCTTGGCCCAACGCCGCAGGCTGATCCTGTGCCGCAGGCTGGCCCTCCGCTGTTGGCGGTTCTTCCTGGTCCGGCGGCTGTTCGTCCCGCATCGGGGGCTGCCACTCCTGCCCCGGCGCCTGCCAGTCCAGCGCGAAGGCCCGCCCCCACAGCTTGCCGCTGACCCAGAGCTGGTCGTCCCGGGGGTCGACGGCCACGCCATTGAGCACCTCGGCCCGGCGCGGGCGCTCGCCCGGCGGCCAGAGCCCCGCCAGGTCCAGCACCAGCGTCACGCAGCCGCTGTCGGGGTCGATGCGCAGCAGCTCATCGCTGCGCCAGACATTGGCCCACAGCGCGCCGGCCTGCCATTCCAGCTCGTTCAGCCAGGGCACCGGCACGCGGCCGCGGCGGACCGGGGTCTGCGCCTGGAGCGCGAAGTCCGCGGCGGCCCGCCATTGCAGCTGGCTGCCGCCATTGCTCATCACGAAGGCCTCGCGCTCGGGCACCCAGGCCAGCCCCCAGCCCTGGCCCGCATAGCGCGCCACCACCTCGGCGGCCGGCGCGCCATCCGCCCAGCGGCGCAACTCGCCGGCGCGCCAGCTCAGTATCCAGCTGGCGCCGTCGCGCCGGCTCAGGCCCTCGGCAAAGATGTGCTCGGGCAGCGCCTGGCGCCGCGGCCGCCGCGGCGAGCCCTGCGGCGACAGCGTCCACAGCGCCGATTCGCCATAGCGGCCGCCGCTCAGCCACCAGTGGCCCGCGGCGTCGATCTCAAAGCCTTGCAGGTAGATCTCAGCCGGCAGCCGCCGCTGGCCCACGATTCGCCAGCGCCCCTGCGGCGGCTCGGCGCAAGTCTCCTCGCGGGCGCCAGGCGGCTCCGTTGCGGCGGCCGAGCCGGCTGCTAAAACGGCAAGCGCCAGGGCGGCCCGCGGCAGGGCTCCGGCCAGCCCGCTCGCCGGCAGGCTGTGGCCCAGGCACAAAGAATTTACGAACCGGTACACGAAGTTTCGCCGCTAAACTGTTGCTGGAGAAGGCTGAAAGACTGCACCACCCCGCGCGGGGGAGACGACATGACAACGATACCTTGGGGCCTGCGTAGCGGGGGCCTGGCTGTATGTGCGCTGCTGCTGGCGGCTTGTAGTGGCAGCGATAACGACGACGCGCGTGGCCCCGGCCTGCAGGACGGCCAGGGGGTGCTGCTGGACGCCGCGGTGTCCGGTGTGGACTATGCCGGCGACCGTGGCAGCGCGGGGCGGACGGATGCCCAGGGCCGCTTCGACTTCGCCAGCGGCGAAAGCCTGCAATTCCGCCTGGGCGACTGGCTGCTGGGCCAGGCGCCGGGCGCGCCGGCCGTCACGCTGTCCGCGCTGCGCTTGCCGCAGGGGCAGCTGCCCAGCGCGCAGCGGGTCGAGAACCTGGCCCGCTTGCTGCAGGGGCTGGATGCGGATCGCGACCCGAGCACCGGCATCGACCTCGATGCCCGCCTGGCGCGCTGGCTGGATGCCGGCCTGGTCGCCGGCCTCGACGCCGCGCTGGCGCAAAGCCGCGCCGACCTGGGCGGCAATGAGCAAATCGCCGCATTGCTGCGCCGTGTGCACGGCGACCCGGCGGCGACGCTGCCCGAGGCCGAGGCGGCGCTGGCGCACCTGAACGCCACCCAGGCCGCGCTGGATGCGGCCGGCGGGCGCCCCAATGCGCGCCCCGAGATTCTGCAGCTGCAGGCGCCGGCCGCGGGGCTGCTGCCCGGCGGAAGCCTGACGCTCAGCGCCGCCGTGCGCGATGCTGAGCAATCGACCGAGGCGCTGCAATGGCGCTGGCAGCAGCTCTCTGGCCCCGCCGTGACGCTGGAGGACGCCGATACCCCCAACCCGACGCTGCGCGCACCGGCGGACGCCGCGCCCGGCGTGGTGCGCCTGCAGCTGCGCGTCAGCGATTCCGCGGGGGCGACCGCGCAGCAGCGGTTGCCGATCGCGCTGCGCCCCAGCGGCGACAACAGCCCGCCGCGCGTCGCCGGTAGCCTGCTGACCGTGGTCGAGGACGGCCAGGGCGAACTGCAGCTGCGCCCGGAGGACAACGAATCGGCGCCGGCGGACCTGGCGCTGCGCATCGTCCGGCCGCCCAGCGCGGGCCGGGCCACGCTGTCGCCCGATGGCCTGCTGCGCTATCGCCCGGATGCGGACTTTCATGGCGATGATCGTGTCGACGTGGCCGTCAGCGACGGCCTGCTCGAGCGGCGCGCCACGGTCACGATCCGCGTGACGCCGCAGACGGACCCGCTGCGCGTGTATCTGCCGGCCGAGCAGCGCGCCTATGGCGGCGAACAGCTGAGCCTGCGCGTGGCCGCCAGCGGCGGCGACGCCGCGTTGAGTTTTCGCTGGGCCCGCGTGCATGGGCCCGAGGACTGGCTGCTGGAGGCCGGCGATGACACCGCCACGCTGACGCTGCCGGCCGCCCTGGCCACACGCGGCGAAGCGCTGTATGAGGTCATCGTCAGCGACGGCGCGCAGTCGGAGCGCGCCGAAGTGCGGGTGCTGGGCCTGCCGGCCAGCAGCGCCGGCGCGCCGGGCGAAGCGCCGCTGGCGGTCGCCGGGCCGGATCAATGGGTGGCCGCCGGTCAGGCGGTTCTGCTCGATGGCGGCGCCAGCCGCGACCCCGAGGCCGCGCCGCTGACATACCGCTGGCGCCAGGTGGACGGCCCGGCCGTCGCCCTGCAGGGGGCCGATCAGGCCGTGGCCCGCTTCACGGCGCCGCGCCAGGGCGAAGCCCAAAGCCTGCGCTTCGAGCTCGAAACCAGCGACGGCAGCCTGAGTTCCACCGACACGGTGCAGATTTTCGTGGCCGCCGTGGCGCAGCCGCCGCGGTTGCGCATCGACGGCCCCGACGCGGTGGCCGGCGGCACGCCGGTCATGCTGAGGGCCGAGCGCCTGACGGCCGACACCGGCCCGATCCGCTGGCAGCAGCTCGCCGGGCCCTCGCTGCTGCTGCAGCCGCAGGGCGACAGCCTGCGCTTCGTGGCCCCGCGCACGCAGGCTGCGCTGACGCTGCGTTTTGCCGCCGAGAGCCGCAACGCCCAGGGCCTGGGCCGTGCCGAGCACGTCGTGCAGGTGCTGGGCACCAATCCGCCGCCGCAGATCGAGGACCAGTTCGCCAGCGTGGTCAGCGGCGCGACGCTGGACTATGAGATTCAGGCCAGCGACCCCGGCGACACGCTGCGTTACGCGCTGATCGAGGGGCCGCAGAACGGCCGTGCCACGCTGGCGGGCAACCGGCTGCGCTATACGCCGAACGAGGGCTTCGTCGGCCAGGACACGCTGCGCCTGCGCGTGCGCGACAGCGCCGGCCAGGGCGCCAGCGCGACGCTGAGCATCACGGTAACGGCCGTCAACGCGGCGCCGGCCTTCGACCCGCTGAGCCTGCAGACGCTGGACGAGGACGGCAGCGTCGACTTCAGCGTCAGCGCCACCGATGCCGAAGGCGAGCCGCTGAGTTTTGCCGCCGAGCCGGCGGGCAACGGCGCATTGCAGCAGCTTGGCCCCACGGAATTCCGCTACACGCCGGCGCCCAATTTCGCCGGTGAGGACAGCGCCTGGCTCAGCGTCAGCGACGGCAGCAACATCAGCCGTGCGCGGCAGCGCTTCCGCGTGAACCCGGTGGACGACCTGCCACCGGCCACGCCGCTGGCGCTGGCCACGGATGAGGACACGCCGCTCGCCGCGGAACTGCCGCAGACCGATGTCGATGGCGAAACGCTGCGCTACACGCTGCGCCGCGACGTCGCCAGCGGCAGCCTGACGCTGGAGGAGGACGGCACGCTGGCCTACGCGCCGGCGCCCGACTTCGCTGGCAGCGTGGATTTCGAGCTCGAGGTCGCCGACGCTGCCAATACCGTGGCCTACACCCAGCCCATCGAAGTGCGCCCGGTCAACGACCCGCCGCGCATCGATGCCCCGGCCCTGCAGATCGCCGTGGCTGGCCAGGAGCTGGCCCTGACGGCCAGCGCCAGCGATGTCGAGAGCCCTGTCGAATCGCTGCAGGCGCGCTGGGAGGGGCCCGGCGCCGTGGTCTTTGCCGACCCGACGCAGCTCAACGCGACGCTTACGGCCCCCGAGGTACAGGCGCAGACCGATTACGCGCTGACGCTGCGGGTCGAGGATCCCGACGGCGGCACGGCCGAAGCCGGCGTCACGCTGCGTGTCGTGCCGCGCGCGGTGCTGCGCGTGGGCGCCGCCAAGCGTGACGTCGCCCCCAGCCTGGCGCACATCGAGGGCGTGGACGAGGACCGCCTCTTTGTCGGCGCCCACCGCCAGCGCTTCAACCTGGGCGGCTTTGGCATCGACCCGCTGCAAAACTTCCCCGACCCCATCGGCGCCTTCGGCGACCAGCTCACCGCCCCGGCCGAGCAGCCCACGCTGCGCGTGGAGGGCGGCGACGGCAGCCTGCTGCGCGAAGAGCGCATCTGGCTGCGGGCCCTGGCGCTGGAACAGGTCGACGCGGCCGGCACGCGGCAGCCCCCGGTGCTGTTGCTGACGCTGGATGCCGTGGGTGCTGGCAACATCATCCAGAACGCGCTCAAGGCCGCCGTCGCGGCCGCTACCGGCGTGCCGGTGGAGCGCATTGTCTTCGGTCAGTCGCACAGCCATGCCGGCCCGGACCTGCAGGGCCTGTGGGGCGGGGTGCCGCAGGACTGGATCGAGAACACGCTGTACCCGCGGGCCGCCGCCGCGGCCGCCGAGGCGCTGACCCAGGCCGAGGTGGCCACGCTGAGCCTGCGCAGCCTGGAAACCGGCGACTACAACAACTACCGCCGGCCGCGCCTGGACGCGCGGGACACGGCCGATGAGCAGCTGCGGCTGCTGCAGGCGCGCACGCCGGATGGCCGCCTGCTGGCCAGCCTGCTGCAATACAGCGCGCACCCGACCTCGATCAACGAAAGCCCGCGGGTGCCCCACGCCGATTACATCCTCGGCGTGGTCGATGCGCTCGAGGAGGAGGGCGGCGTGGGCCTGTATTTCAACGGCCCCATCGCCGATGCCAGCCCCAGCGGCAGCCGCCCCGGCTGCGACCCCACCGACCCCTATGGCGATGCGCTGCGCGACTACGGCCGCGTGCACTGCCGTGGCGAGGGCATGGCCGCGGCCGGCCTGGACGAGCCGGCGGTCAAGACGCTGGCGCCGGAGCTGGCGCTGCGCAATGCCACCGTCTACCTGCCGGTGACCAACCCGCTGTTCGTCGGCGCCGGCCTGATCGGCGCCTTCAACCGCTATTACGACTTTGTCGAGGCGCCCGTGGGCCTGATCCCCGGCGTTGGCGGCGAGCTGCAGCAGGGCCTGTACCAGCTGCCGCAGGCCGCGCCCTACGCGGTGACGCCGGTGACCCGCATCACCATCGGCGGCGCCGAGCAGGGGCTGGAAATCGTGACGATCCCCGGCGAGGCCTCCGACACCTTTGGCCGCTACATCCGCGGCCTGGCCGCGCCGCAGGCCGAGGTCATGCTCTTTGGCCTGACCCAGAACAGCTTTGGCTACATCCTGCCCGAGGAGGAATTCAGCTATATCGACACCAGTGGGAACGACGGCTTCACGCTGCCGTTCACCGGCTACGAGGAGTTCGTGTCGCTGGGGCCGCTGACGGCGCCGCTGCTCAAGCTGCAGGGCTACAACCCCTTGTTTGATGTGGCGCCCGGGGCGGAGACACTGCCGGCCTACCTGCGCGCCTGTGCCGACCCCCTGGATCCGGACTGCATCGTTAACGACATGGGCCGGCGGCTGGATTACACGCAGCGCGAGTTGGCTCAGCGCTGCCTGGACGACTTCAACCAGCCCGAGTTCTGCGCGCTGCTCAACCCCGACACCCCGCTGCGCCCGCTGTGCGATGCGCTGGGTGTGGATACGCAGACCTGCGCGGCCCTGGGTGATGCCCAGGGCGAGGGCCCCGGCGCCGGTCCGGGCGCCGACCCGCAGGCCTTCCTGCGCGCGCTGGAGCTGCTGGCCGCCGGCGACCCCGAGGGGGCCAGCGATGCCGTGCTGGCCGGCCTGGGCCAGAACGCCGCCGACAATCTCGCGGCGTACATGCAGGCCCTCGGCGCGGCCAGCGGGCGCCAGCTCGACCCGCCGGGCGCCAAGCCGGCGCCGGTCGCGCACAGCCCGCAGCCGCTGCGGGCCGGCATCGCCAAGGCGGTGCTCGATGTGCCCATCGGCACGCCGCTGGGCGGCTACCTGCGCCCGCCGGTGGCCGGTGAATACATCCCCGGCGCCGAGGCCTTTGCCAGCGGCGACCCCAGCGTGTTCTTCGACGAGCTGGTCGATTTCATCCCGCGCATGGCCGATGCCTGCGACCCGCAGGACCCGGCCAGCTGCCCGCCGCTGGCGCCGCTGCCGGACGAGCTGCGCGCCGCGCATTCGCCCTATGCCACCTATTCGCCGCCCAGCCGCGGCGTCTACGACGCGCTGGTGGCCAAGGCCGTTGCGCTGCACGACGGCCAGGACTACCTGGTGCTGGTCAAGACCGACTTCATCGGCATGCTCGACGAGGTGGTGCAGGACGTGAAGGCCGCGGTGCGCGAGCGCACCGGCATCGACCTCGGCGATGGGCTGCTGATGTCGGCCAGCCACAGCCACGGCGGCCCCGGCGCGCTGGCCAACCATTCCACGCGCTATTTCTGGCTGGCGATGGATGTGTACCAGCACGAGGTCTATCGCAAGCTGATTGGCCAGCTCAGCGACGTGGTCGTGGCGGCGCTGGACCCGGCGCAGATGCGCGAGGCGCGCATCGGCCATGCCAGCGCGCCCGAGCAGCGCGGCCTCAACGGCTTCCGCCGCGGCCGGCTGGAGAGCTACGACGAGGCGGCGCTGTCCGCGCTGCGCCGCCGCCTGGGCGTGCTGCGCATCGACGATGTGGCCGACAACCGCCCGCTGGCCATCGTGGTCAACTGGGCCGCGCATGGCATCGCCTTCGATGTGGAGAATCTGTTCTTCTCCGGCGATGTGCTGGGCGCCGTCGAGCGCGAAACCGAGGCGCTGATGGGCGTGCCGCTGGCGATGCTGGTGCAGAGCGTCGGCGGCGACGTCAGCCCGCGCGGCATTTCCAACGACAACAAGCTGCAGCGCATCGAGAGCTACGGCAAGCGCCTGGCGCCGCAGGTGGCCGCGCTGGCGAATGGCATCCAGCAATGGCAGCGGCAGCCCGATCTGCGCGCCGTCAGCCAGCGGGTACGGCTGGACCGCGAGAGCCTGGGCTATGCGGCCGAGGAATACCCCTACCCCTGGGGCGCGGGCCAGTGCGGTAACGAGATCGGCGTGCCCTTCGTCGGCGGCGGCGTGCGCGACATCCCCGGTTATGGCGGCTCCGGCGCGCCGGAGCAGATCCCCTACTGCCTGTTCTCGCCGCCGCCCGATGCCATCGATCTGATCGACAACGGCGTGGCCGAAAACGGCGCCTTTTACCCGCAGGACACGATCCTGACGGCCGCCCGCATCGGCGACATCACGCTGCTGCTGCAGCCCGGCGAGCCGCTGGTCGAATACGGCCGCCGCCTGCTGGAGCGCGCCGAGGGCCTGGGTTTTGCCGCGCCGGACACCTTTGTCTGGGGCTATTCCGGCGACCACATCGGCTACATCCTGCCGCCCGAGCAGCAGGACTGGGCCACGCTGGGCGGCGCCGAGTCGACCACCACCTTCTGGGGCTGGCTGCAGGGGGCGCGCTTCCTCGACGTCAGCGCCGACTTGCTGACGGCGCTGCGCGACAACACGGCCGCGCCGCGTGACGACTTCCCGCTGGACTATTCGCTCTACCGCAGCCTGTACGAGGCGCTGCCGCCGGCGCCGCGCATCCCCAGCCTGCTGCTGGGCCAGGTCGTGGAGCAGCCGGCCGACATCGCCCGCTTCGCGGCGACGCGCTTCGTCTTCGAGGGCGGCGACCCGGTGGTGTCCACGCCGCGGCTACGCATCGAAGTGCAAACCGGCCCGGGCGCCTGGGCGGTGGCCACGCGCCCCAACGGCGAGCCGATGCAGGGCGCCGCCGAGGCGCACCTGTCCTATCGCTTCGTCAGCGGCCGCCACCTGTGGACCGTGGAGTTCGAGGCCCCGCGCGACTGGCCGGAGGGCCGCTACCGCTTCGCGCTGGACGGCCAGGCCGCCGGCTTCCTGGGCGAGGAGGACTACAGCGTGCAAAGCGCCGGCTTCGCCGTCACACCGGCCGCTGACCTGCGCCTGACCGAGCTGGACGCCGGGCAGTTCGCGCTGGCTTATCGCCCGGTGCCGCGCAATTACCGCGTGGTGGATGCCGAGGTCGACGGCGCGCTGGCCGCACCGGTGCGCAGCCTGCAGCGCGCGCGGGTCACCGACGCCAGCGGCGTGCGCGACATCGACAACCCCGGCGTATTCGTCGACGAGAGCCAGTCGCCGCCGCAGGCCCGCCTGCAGTTGGCCGCGGCGCCGCTGGCACTGGAGGTCTTCGATGCCTGGGGCAACAGCGGCCAGTGGGTAGCCGCCGGCCTGCCGGGCAGCGCCGAAGCCGGCCGTGGCGCCGGCCTGATCGGCGCCCTGGCGGATCTGGGCGCGCAGACCAACCCGGCGCTGACGGCGCTGCTCGACTCCGACCCCGCCGCGGCCGCCGCGCATGCGCAGCAGGCGCTGGAGGACTTCGGCACCGCGCTGGCCGAGGGCGCGCAGGGCTTTGACCCCACGCGCCCGGGCGAGACCGGCCTGGGCACCGATGGCGAACTCGATGCCGTGGCCGCCCAGGCCCTGGGCACGGCCCGCGAGGCCGCGCCCGTGGTGCTGACCGGGGCGCAGCTGCCAGGCTGGTCGGTGCCCGCCGCGCATGGCGTGGGCTACCCCTACCCCAGTGGCGCGGCCACCAGCGGCGCCGTGCTCGACGCCTTCGGTCCCGGCCAGGTGCGCGACGCGCACAACGGCGAGATCCTCTACCCCGTGCCCGGCAGCCCCGGTTCGCGCAGCGCCGTGCCGGTGGAGGGCATCGCCGCCTACCGCTACGACGCCGCGGCGGGTTTCGTCGAGATCCCGGTGCAGGTCGACGAGCGCATGCCCTACTTCCTGGCCAATGCCAACTCGGACTTCTCGACCTATTCGGGCACCGACCCCGAGCTGAGCTATGTCTGGGACAACGGCGACGACGCCCACGGCTGGGGCCAGGAGAGCTGGATGATGGTCGACGGCCCCTGCGAGCGGCGTTACCCGCCGGGCGTGGGGCCGGTGCCCGACCCGGTGCGCGGGCTGGATGCCGACGACGAGGTCGTGTTCATGGCCAGCGACGCCGGCACGCTGTACACCGGCCTGGACTTCCCGGCCGATTGGCAGGCCGTGCAGATGCTGCGGGTGCATGACCCGCTGCGGCCGGACGCCGAGCGCTTTGTCTACGTGGTGCTCAAGCCCGGGGGCAGCAGCTTCAATGCCGACAGCGGCTATGTGGACTATCAGCGCGCGGCCGACGCCGACCAGTGGATCGACCGCCGCCTGTTCCGCGACGATGACCCGGAAAAGCTAGGCAGCAGCAACACCGGCTACGGCGCCAACCTGGAGGGCACCGTCTGCGTGGCCGACCTCGCCGACTACCACGGCGACGACGGCCAGTGCGAGTTCGATGCGGCGCAGGGGGTCTATATCTGCCCCTCGAGCGACCGCTTCCCGCGCGATGGCATCACCGTGCACACGCCAACCTATCGCTTCGAGGCCAGCGGCCGCTGGATGCTGCGCGACCTGCGGGTGCGCCCGCCGGAAGCGGCGGTGACCGACCCGGCGCAGTGGCAGAGCCGGCCGGATCTGCTGGACCGCTGGAAGGGCCGCGCCTTCCAGCAGTCGCCGGATTCGGTGATCTCGCTGGTCGGTTTCGAGGATGAGCAGGTCAACTGGGAGGCGAACAGCTCGCTGATCGGCGAGCGCTGCGGCCCGGTGCGTTGCATCCGCGAGGTCTGGGGCGCCGACTCGGGCACCAATGTGACCAAGACCGAGAGCTTCTACCGCGACGCCATCAGCTACCACTACCGCGTGCGCGTGCACCCGATTCCGCCCGATGGCCTGTACACCAGCTGGGATTACAACCGCAGCGCGATGGTGCCCACGGCGGCCGAGCGGGACGCGGGCGTCGAGCCCGGCCGCTACTACACGATGCTGCGGCCGCAGGGTGTGCCCATCGACGGCATCAATGACGACCTGGGCAATGTCGACGGCTATGCGCCGCTGCCGCTGGCCGAATGCATCGGCGACGGCGGCCCTCAGGCGCCGGCCAGCAATGGCCGCTGCCCGGCCTTCTTCGACGCCGCCGATCCCAGCTTCAACCTGCCCTTGGCCTTCGACAACTGGGAGCAGGTCTCGGGCAAGGGCGATGCTGGTTCGCTGGTGTACAGCTTCGAGCTGGTCGGCCTGACCTCGCTGGCCAACCCGCTGGTGGTGCCCTATTACCGCGACGACGCCTGCCTGGACGACGGCACCGGCGACGACCCGGTGGCGCGGCCCTGGCCGGGCGAGAGCTATGACTGGGGCGGCGGGCGCGTGCGCGCCGACTACGACGCCCAGGCCGGGCGGCCGCTGGACTACAGCAACCCGCCCTTCGCCGACTGCCTGCAGCGGCAGGGGGCGCATGGCAGCCATGGCGTGCACTACTTCGTGACCCACGACAGCGACAACGCCTTCACGCCGCTGGCCACCACGGAGATCGACGCCCGGCAGTGGCAATACATCGTGCCGAGCGCGCAGCCGCGCAACCTGGCCGAGCCCTATGCCAACAACATCCGGGCGCCCCTGCAGACCACGGCCATCCCGCTGACGCCGCCGCCGCTGCTGCCACTGACGGCCAGCGCGCAGTCCTGCAACGTGCCGGCGCCGGCCGGCCTGCAGGCGTTGCTGGGCTCGCTGCACGAACACAGCGGCTACTCCGACGGCGACATCGGCAGCACGCCGGCCGATTACTTCGCCGCCGGCGCGGCGCTGGGCCTGGACTTCATGGGCAGCAGCGAGCATTCGGACAACGCCCGCCTGCCGCTCACGGCCAACACCGACTGCCTGGGGCCGGCTTTCCTCGACTGCCTGCAGCTCACGCCCGATGGCCTGCGCAAATGGGAGCGCACGCTGGAAATGGCCGATGCCGCCGCGCAGCCGGGCTACATGCCCTTCCGCGGCTTCGAATGGACCTCGGACCGCTTTGGCCACATCAACGTCTATTTCTCGCAGCACGACCTGAACGCCAAGACCGGAACGGGTTACGCGCTGTCGATGGAAGACTTCTGGCTCTGGTTCGGGCTGCCGGCGGCCGTGGGCGGTGGCGATGACGGCCTGGCGGTCTTCAACCACCCTGGCCGCGAGGACGACATCCACGCCAACTCGCCCATCGGCGATGCGGCCTATGCCTGGAACATGCTCGCCTACCGGCCCGAGGCCGACGCGCGCATGGTCGGCATCGAGGTCTTCGGCAAGAGCAGCGATGCCTATGACGCCGACAACAATGCGCCCGAGGGTGGCTGGTATGCCTATGCGCTGAGCCGCGGCTGGCATCTGGGGCCGATTGGCTCCGAGGATGAGCACGGCCGCCAATGGGCCCAGCCGGAGCGGGCCAAGACCGTGCTGCTCGCCGCCGATCACAGCCGTGCGGCGCTGAAATCGGCGATGGCCGCGCGCCGCTTCTATGCGCTAGCCCAGGGCTTCAACGACCTGCGCCTGGGCTTCGAGCTGCGCAACCCCGGCGGAGCCAGCTGGCCGATGGGCTCGCGGGTCGCCACGCCTGCCGGCACGACGCTGCAGTTTTCGCTGCGCGTAGACGACCCGGCCGGCCGGCTCGCGGATTACGCCGTGGAACTCGTTCACGCCGATGGCAGCCTGAGCCAGCGCGACGGTGTGCGCGGCAATGCCGACCTGCAGCTCGACTACCGGCCACCGGAGGCGCTGGCCGACCAGGAAGGCTGGAGCTTCATGCGTGTGCGTGACCTGCGCAACAACGCGGTCGTCGCCATGTCGGCGCCGATCTGGTACCGCGCGGGCACGGCTTACCCCGACTGCCCCGCCGATCCCGCCCCGCCGCCGGAGCCCCGGCGCTAGGCGCCGGGCGAACGCGCTGCCCTGATGGAGGAGATATGAACCGAATCATCCCCGCACACGCCACACTGCTCGGCGCCGCCCTGTTGCTGGCCGCCTGCGGCGGTTCCGGCGGCCGTCAGGGCCAGGCCCTGGGCAGCGCCGTGTCGCCCACGCCGGGCCCCAGCGGCGCCGTGACACCCACGCCGGCGGTCAGCCCCAGCCCCGGCCCCAGCGGCGCGCCGGGCGTCAGCCCTACGCCGGGCGCCAGCCCGGGCGTTACGCCGAGCCCGACGCCGGCCATCGGCCGCCGCGTCGGCGAGCGCTTCGACCCCGAGCCCGGCCCGGCCGACCTGCTGCCGCTGGAGCTGGAGAGCCAGTTGCGCGGCTGCGACCCGGTGGATGGCACGCACTGCCTGCACCCCTTCCCGAACAACCACTTCACCAGTGCCGCGCCGGGGGGCTCGCCGCAGGCGGAGCAGGGCACCGGGCTGCGCGTGGACCTGCCGCTGGCCGGCATGCCGCGCAACATCGCCGGCAAGCCCATCGACCCCACCGAGTGGAACCGCAACGACGGCTTTTCGCCTGGTGCGCTGCTGCTGACCTATGTGCCGGGGCTCGATCTCGAGCGCAGCGGCGCCGTGCCGCTGACCGACATCGCGCGCAGCTTCGATGCGGAGGCGCCGATCATGGTGGTCGACGCGCAAACCGGCGAGCGGCAACTGATCTGGACCGAGCTCGATACCAATG
Source organism: uncultured Ectothiorhodospiraceae bacterium (assembly GCA_937141935.1). Classification (GTDB taxonomy): domain Bacteria; phylum Pseudomonadota; class Gammaproteobacteria; order Nevskiales; family Oceanococcaceae; genus MS8. Next base: position 10,485 of record CAKZQS010000031.1, on the reverse strand, counting down.
CCGGCGAGCTGATGCCGGCCTCGGCCGCCTGCGGGGCGCCCGGTGTCGATAGGATTCCTGATGCCGAGGAGAACTGCCCGCTGCCGGACATGGTCGCCAACCCGCGGCCCGCGCAGCCGGCGCTGCTGATCCGCCCGGCGCGCAACTTCCGCGATGGCCGCCGCTACCTGGTGCTGCTGCGCGAGTTGCTCGACAGCGAGGGCCAGCAGATCCCGGCGCCGCCCGGCTTCGTGGCCTGCCGCGATGGCGCGGACCTGTCCACCTACCCGGCCCTGGCCGCGCGCTGCGCCGAGCTGGAGCAAAACGTCTTCGCCAACCTGCCGCCGGACGTGGCCCGGCAGGAGCTGCACCTGGCCTGGGACTTCACCGTGGCCAGCGGCTGGAGCAACGTGGGCCGGCTGCGGCATATGCGCGATGTGGCCTTCGCGCAGCTGGGCGAGACCCGCAACCCCGACAACACCGTGGCCGAGCTTGGCGATGCGCCGAGCTTCAGCGTCAGCAGTCAGGCCCCGCAGGACGAGCGCGAGGCCGGCATGTTCCGCCGCGTTGAGGGCACGCTGGAGGTGCCGAGCTTCCTGATTCCGGCCGATCCGCTGGGCCGCAACCCCGCGGTGCAGGCGGTGCTGGAGGCCATGGAGGCGGCATTCCCCGAGGAGTTTTCGGCGCTGTTCGAGGGCACCACGCTGGCCAGCGGCCTGTCCACGCCGCCGAACCGGCTGTTCTACGACCCCAGCGACGGCGACCCGGCCGTGGCCGCGGCCGACCCGCTGCTGGCGCTGTATGGCGATGGCCTGCCCGACCTCGTGCAGCAGGTGCAGAACGTGCCCTTCATCTGCCAGATTCCGGACACCGCCAACGGCGCCACGACCCGGGCCGGCGTTTACGGCCACGGCCTGCTCGATTCCCGTGCCGCGGTGGGCTACGACCGGGTGCCGGAGATGTCGCGCGAGCACGACTTCATGTTCTGCACCATCGACTGGTTCGGCTTTGCCTCGGGCGACCTGGCCAATGTCGCCTCGACGCTGGTCGACCTGTCGCAGTTCCCGGTGGTGCCGGATGCCAGCCAGCAGGGCATGCTCAACTTTCTGTTCCTGGCCCGCGCCCTGCGCCACCCGGACGGCTTTGGCAGCCACCCGGCCTTCCAGGACGAGAACGGCCAGCCGTTGTTCCGCAACGAGGACATCTTCTACGACGGCAACAGCCAGGGCGGCATCCTGGGGGGCGTGGTGGCCGGCCTGTCGCACGACATCGAGCGCGGCGTGCTGGGCGCACTGGGCATGAACTACTCGCTGCTGCTGCGCCGCTCGACCGGCTTCACGCTGTACTCGGTGCCGCTGTATTTCGCCTACCAGGACGACCTGGACCGCAACATCTGCTTCTCGCTGATCCAGATGATCTGGGACCGCAGCGAAAACAACGGCTATGCCAATCACCTGGTCGAGGGCCCGGAGCTGGCCGGCTCGCATGCGCAGTTGCTGCTGCACCCCTCCTATGGCGATTTTCAGGTCACCCACTGGTCGGCTGAGGTCATGGCGCGCTCGCTGAGCCCGCAGCTCGCCGGCGACCCGCGCCAGGTGCAGCGGGTCGAGCAGACGCTGATCGAGCTGGGCCAGCAGGAGCCGGATTACGTGCGCCACCTGGACGCCGAGCCGATGTATGCGATCCCGCCGCTGGACTATGCCGACCCGGTACAGGCGGCCGGCAGCGCCATCATCATGTACGACGACATCCGCACCCAGCAGCCGCCCACGGTGAACAAGGCGCCCTCGGCGGCCGACGGCGCACGCGACCCGCACGACGACCCGGCCTTCAAGCGCGATGGCTATGGCCGTTGCCAGAAGTCGCACTTCTTGCACCCGCAAGGCCGGCTGATCGACGTGATTGAGCTGCACGATTTCGCCGACCCGGACAACGGCGAGACGGTGCCCTGCCCACCCTTGCCGGCCTTCTAGATCTGGCCGCGACGCGCCGTGCTGCGGCGGGCTGGGCTGCGGCGCGCTGGGCTGCGGCCGGCGACAATGGCGGCATGGACCTGACCACGCGGCCTTTGCGGTGACGGGCGGCCTGCTGCTGCTGGCGGCGGCCGCCGTGGGCGTGCTGCTCTGGGCGCTGCGCCCGCGCCGGCCCGCGCCGCCGCCGCCCTTGCCGCCCGCCGAGCAGGCCCTGCTGCAGCGGCTGCCGCAGTACGCGCAGCTCAGCGCGGGCCAGCGCGAGCGGCTGGCGGAGCAGGTGGCCGCCTTCGTGCGCGACAAGGATTACTACGGCTGCAACGGCCTGCAGGTGGACCGCGAGATGGCCGTGCTGCTGGCCGCGCAGGCCTGCCTGCTGAGCCTGCGCGAAGCCGGTGCGCCCTACCCGCAGCTGCGCTCGGTGCTGGTTTATCCCGGCGCCTTCGTGGTCCACGACCCCGAGCCGGATGAGCTGGGCATCGTGTCCGACGAGCCCGAGGAGCGCATTGGCGAATCCTGGGATGCGCAGCGCATCGTCGTCTCCTGGCCGGATGCGCAGCAGGCGCTGGCGGGCAGCCCGGTCAATGTGGTGGTGCACGAGTGCGCGCACCAGCTCGACCCGCTGGGGCAGGGCCGGCCGGAGGGCGCCGACCCGCAGCGCTGGGCCGCCGTGATGGCGCCCGCCTACGAGGCGTTACAGCGCCACGGCAGCCCGGTCATCGACGAATATGGTTGCGAGTCGCCGGCCGAATTCTTTGCCGTGCTCTGTGAGAGCTATGTGCAGGAGCCCGCGGCCCTCCAGCAAGCGCACCCGGCGCTGTATGCCGAGCTCGAGCGCCACTTCGGCCTGGCCCTGGCCGCGACGTAGCCCTTCAACAGCGCTAACGCGGATTGACACCGACCCCGGCAGCGCGACCTCCGCGCCGTCCGGCTCACCCTCGCCCTCACTTAACCGCCGCTGGCCAGCACCTCGAAGTCGGCGACCTGGCTGCAGGCGGCATCGAAGGCCGCAAGCAGTGCCAGCCGGTTGGCCCGCACGGCGGCATCCTCGGCGTTGACCATGACATCGGCGAAAAAGGCGTCGATGGGCGCCTGCAGCGCGGCGAGCTGGGCCAGCGCGGCGGCGTAGTCGGCCTCGTCCAGCGCCGCCTCCCACTCGCCCTGCCGCAGGGCCTGATGCAGTGCTTCCTCGGCCGGGGCTTCGAAGCGCCCGGGGTCGATGTCGGCGGCCGCCTCGCCCTGGGCGCCGCGCAGGATGTTGCGCACCCGCTTGGAGCTGGCGGCCAGCGCATCGCCGGCCGGCGTGCGCATGAAGCCGGCCACGGCCGCGGCGCGGCGCTGCGTGTCCAGCGGGCCGGCGGCGCTGTCGCGCACCGCGGCCACGCACTGCGCGGGCAGGCCGGCCTCGGTCAGCAGGCCGCGCAGTCGCTCCTGCAGAAAGCCCTTCAGGGCCTGCGTCTGCTCCGCGCTCAGTGCGAAGTCCGGCGCGCCCAGCAGCGCCTGCCAGCTGGCCGACGATTCGCTGGCCAGCAGCAGGCGCAGCAGGCCCAGCGCCGCCCGGCGCAGGCCGTAGGGGTCCTTGCTGGCGGTCGGAATCGCGTCGATGGAGTAATAGCCGGCCAGCGTGTCCAGCTTGTCGGCGGCGGCGACGGCGCGCCCCGCGGAGCTCTCCGGCAGCGCATCCTCGGGGCCGGCGGGGCGGTAATGGCTGCTGACGGCCGCGGCCACGGCCTCGTCGGCGCCCTCGGCGCGCAGGTAGTGGCCGCCCATGATGCCCTGCAGCTCGGGCATCTCGAAGACCATCAGCGTCACCAGGTCGCACTTCGCCAGGCGCCCGGCCTGCGCGGCCACGGCGGCATCGGCGCCGAAGTGCGGCGCCAGCGTGCCGCTCAGGGCCTCCAGCCGCAGCGCCTTGTCACGCAGGCTGCCCAGGCCCTTGGCCCAGGTCACGCGCTGCAGCTCGTCCAGCCGCTCGGCCAGCGGCCGCTTGCCGTCCTGCTGCCAGAAAAACAGCGCATCCTCCAGCCGCGGGCGCACCACACGCTCGTTGCCGGCCACCACCTGCGCCTCGTCGCGCGACACGATGTTGGCCACGGTGACGAAGGCCGGCAGCAGCTGGCCCTGGGCATCGAATACCGGGAAATAGCGCTGGTTGTCCTGGATCGTCAGCACGATGGCCTCGGCCGGCACCTGCAGAAAGCGCGACTCGAAGCGCCCGGCCACGGCCTGCGGCCACTCGACCAGGTCGGTGACCTCGGCCAGCAAGTCGGCGTCGATGCGGGCCGCGCCGTCCAGGGCCTCGCCGGCGGCGCGCACCTGCTGGGCGATTTCGGCCTGGCGGCTGTCGATGTCCGCCCAGACTTTGGCCTCGCGCAGCCGCTCGACATAGTGGTCGGCGCGGTCCAGGCGCAGCTCGACCGGGGCATGGAAGCGGTGGCCGTAGGTGTCGGCGCCGGCCGCCAGGCCAAAGGCCGTAAGCGGCACGATGTCCTCGCCGTGCATCGCGCACAGCCACTGCACCGGGCGCACGAAGGTCGCGTCGCCGGCGCCCCAGCGCATGCGCTTGGGCACCTGGCGGTCCATCTGCTTCAGCGCGCGGGCGAAGAGTTCGGGCAGCAGCTCCAGCGTGGACTGGCCGGGCTGCGTGGCGCGGTAGAGCAGATACTCGCCCTTGTCGGTCTGGGTGCGCTCCAGCGCGTCGAATTCGACGCCGCAGGACTTGGCGAAACCCAGGCCGGCGGGGCTGGGCTGGCCGTCGCGCAGTGCCACCGACAGCGCCGGCCCGGTGCGCTCGATGGCGCGATCCTGCTGCGCGTGCGCCACGGCCTCGATGCACACGGCGATGCGCCGCGGCGTGGCATAGGCCCGCGCCGATCCACGTGAAACGCCTTCGTCGTCAAGGCCTTGGGCCAGCGTATCGCGTAGCGTCTCGGCCAGCGGGCGCTGGTAGCGTGCCGGCAGATCCTCGCAGCCGATCTCGATCAGCAGGGTGTCGACGCTCATGGCGCGGCCTCCTCGCACAGCGGAAAGCCCAGCGCTTCGCGGCGGGCGTGATAGGACTCGGCGCAGGCGCGGGCCATGTTGCGCACGCGCAGGATGTAGGCCTGGCGCTCGGACACGCTGATGGCCTGGCGCGCGTCGAGCATGTTGAAGGCGTGCGAGGCATCCAGCACCCGCTCATAGGCCGGCAGCGGCAGGTCCGCCTCGACCAGCCGGCCGCAGGCCGCCTCGGCCGCGTCGAACTGGGCGAAGAGCTGGGCCGTGTCGGCGTGCTCGAAGTTGTAGGCCGATTGCTCCACCTCGTTCTGGTGGAAGACGTCGCCATAGCGCACCACGCGCGCGCCGTCGCGGGCCCAGACCAGGTCGTAGACCGATTCCACGCCCTGGATGTACATCGCCAGGCGCTCCAGGCCGTAGGTGATCTCGCCGGAGACCGGCCGGCACTCCAGGCCGCCGACCTGCTGGAAGTAGGTGAACTGGGTCACCTCCATGCCGTTGAGCCAGACCTCCCAGCCCAGGCCCCAGGCGCCCAGCGTCGGCGATTCCCAGTTGTCCTCGACAAAGCGGATGTCGTGCACCTGCGGGTCAAAGCCCAGGGCGCGCAGCGAATCCAGGTATTGCTCCTGGATGTCCGGCGGCGAGGGCTTGAGCAGCACCTGAAACTGGTAGTAATGCTGCAGCCGGTTGGGGTTGTCGCCGTAGCGCCCATCGGTGGGGCGCCGCGAGGGCTGCACATAGGCGCTCTTCCAGGGCTCGGGGCCCAGCGCCCGCAGGAAGGTGGCGGGGTGGAAGGTGCCGGCGCCGACTTCCTTGTCCAGCGGTTGCAGGATGACGCAGCCCCGCTCGGCCCAGAAGGCCTGCAGCGTGGCGATGAGTTCGGCGAATGTCGCGGGCGCGGCCATGCTCGTCCGATCGGGCAAAAGGGCGCCCATTCTAAGGCTGCCGCGCCAGGCTCGCCCCCGTGGGGGTGGGGCTGCACATTTATGGTGCGGGCGCGGTGGCGGCGCACCTTGGCGGTGCGCTATGGTGGTGCAGTACGGCGGGGGCCAGTCTGGGGTCGCCTGCATGGCGGCCCCGGGCGACTGGCACGCTTTCTGCTACCCCTGCTGCCGCAGAACCGTCGGCGAGCGCGCCTGCGCCCGCCGACCTCGGCTTTATTCATTTTCCGAACAGGGAGATCAGCATGTCGGCCAGCGACGTACTCAAGATGTTGAAAGATAAGGAAGTCCAGTTTGTGGATTTCCGCTTCGCGGACACCCGCGGCAAGGAGCAGCACGTAACGGTGCCGGCGCATACCGTCGACGAGGACCTGTTCGAGGACGGCAAGATGTTCGACGGCTCGTCGATTGCCGGCTGGAAGGGCATCAACGAGTCCGACATGATCCTGATGCCGGACACCGCAACCGCCGTCATCGATCCCTTCTCGGAAGAGACCACGCTGATCCTGCGCTGCGATGTCATCGAGCCCTCCAGCATGCAGGGCTACGAGCGTGACCCGCGTTCGCTGGCCAAGCGCGCCGAGGCCTACCTGAAGTCCACCGGCATCGCCGACACCGCCTTCTTCGGCCCGGAGAACGAGTTCTTCGTGTTCGACGACATCAAGTGGGGCGCGGAAATGTCCGGCGCCTTCTACAAGATCGATTCCGAAGAGGCCGGCTGGAACTCGGAGAAGGTCTACGAAGACGGCAACATGGGCCACCGCCCGGGCGTCAAGGGCGGCTACTTCCCGGTGCCGCCGGTCGATTCGCTGCATGACCTGCGCAGCGCGATGTGCCTGGCCATCGAAGAGATGGGCATCGAGACCGAGGTGCACCACCACGAGGTGGCCACGGCCGGCCAGTGCGAGATCGGCGTCAAGTTCAACACGCTGGTCAAGAAGGCCGACGAGGTGCTGACGCTGAAGTACGCGGTGCAGAACGTCGCCGCCGGCTACGGCAAGACCGCGACCTTCATGCCCAAGCCGCTGGTCGGCGACAACGGCAACGGCATGCACGTGCACCAGTCGCTGTCCAAGGACGGCCAGAACCTGTTCACCGGTGACGGTGTGGGCGGCCTGTCGGAAACGGCGCTGTACTACATCGGCGGCATCATCAAGCATGCCCGCGCCCTGAACGCCTTCACCAATGCCTCGACCAACAGCTACAAGCGCCTGGTCAAGGGCTTCGAAGCGCCGACGATGCTGGCCTACTCGGCCCGCAACCGCTCCGCCTCGATCCGCATCCCCTTCATCAAGAACCCGAAGGCCCGCCGCATCGAGGTGCGCTTCCCGGATTCGACGGCCAACCCCTACTTCGCCTTCGCCGCGATGATGATGGCCGGCCTGGACGGCATCCAGAACAAGATCCACCCGGGCGACCCGATGGACAAGGATCTGTACGACCTGCCGCCGGAAGAAGAGGCCAACATCCCGCAGGTCTGCTTCTCGCTGGACCAGGCGCTGGACGCGCTGGACGCCGACCGCGAGTTCCTGAAGGCCGGTGGCGTGTTCACTGACGACATGATCGACGGCTACATCGCGCTGAAGCGTGAAGAGACCACGCGTCTGAAGATGACGACGCACCCCGTCGAGTTCGACATGTACTACAGCCTCTAATACGGGGCCGCAGGACAAGGCAACGCCCCCGCAACCCGGGGGCGTTCTTGTTTCTAGACCATGAATCGCCATACCGCCCGCATCCGCTGTGACGACCTCGTCGATGGTGTCGCGACCGCCCTGATCGCGGTCGACGCCGACCTGCGCGTGGACCGTATGAACGCGGCGGCGGAAATGATGTTTGCCGTCAGCGCCGGTTTCGCCTGCGGCGCGCCGCTGCTGCAGGCACTGCCCGCGCTGGGCGTGCTGGAGGGCCCGATTCAGGCCGCGCTGCGCGGCCGCGAGGCCTTCATGGCCCGCGACGTGCGGCTGGCGCGCAACAACGGCGGCCGCAACACCTTCGTGGCCGATGTCTCGCTGACCCCGCTGCGCGCCGGGGCATTGGTGCTGGAGTTCTCCACCCGCGACCGGCCGCACCGCATCTCCCGCGAGGATGCGCAATGGCAGCAGCAGGAGGTCAACCACGAAATGATTCGCGGCCTGGCCCACGAGATCAAAAACCCGCTGGGCGGCCTGCGCGGCGCCGCGCAGCTGCTGGAGCGCGAACTACCGGCCGAGGACCTGCGCGAGTTCACCCAGGTCATCATCCGCGAGGCCGATCGCCTGCAGGACCTGGTCGACCGCCTGCTGGGGCCCAGCCGCCCGGCGCCGATGCGGCCGACCAATATTCATGGCGTGCTTGAACACGTTCGCGCGCTGCTGGAGGCGCAGGCGCCCGAGGGCGTCGAGATCCTGCGCGATTACGACCCCAGCCTGCCCGAGGTGCCGGCCGACCCCGAGCAGTTGATCCAGGCCGTGCTGAACGTGGGCGTCAACGCGCTGGAGGCGCTGGCCGAAGCCGACGGCGGGCGCGTCACGCTGCGCACCCGCGCGGTGCGCCAGTTCACCATCGGCGGCCGTCGGCACCGCCTGGTACTGCGCATCGAAGTCTGTGACAGCGGCCCCGGCGTGCCCGCGGAGATGCTCGAGCGCATCTTCTTTCCGATGGTCAGCACCCGGGCCGATGGTTCTGGCCTGGGTCTTGCTATTGCTCAAACGCTGATCCGCAATCACGGCGGGCTGATCGAATGCGAGAGCCGGCCGGGAGACACGGTTTTCGCGCTGTATCTGCCCCTGAGCAGGGAACCGGAATGACGATGAAGGTCTGGGTCGTCGACGACGACGAATCGATACGCTGGGTGCTGGAGCGCGCCCTGCAGGCTGGCGGCATGGCCGTGCAGACCTTCCCCGGTGCGGTCGAGGTGCTGGATGCCCTGGAGCAGGCCCGCCCTGACGTGGTGATGACCGACATCCGCATGAAGGGCATCGACGGCCTGGAGCTGCTGTCGCGCGTGCACGCCGTGGACCCGGACATGCCGGTCATCGTCATGACGGCGCACTCGGACCTGGATGCCGCCGTGGCCGCCTACCAGGGCGGCGCCTTCGAATACCTGCCCAAGCCTTTCGACGTCGACGAGGCGGTGGAGCTGGTGCAGCGGGCCCAGCTGTCGCGCGGGCACGGGGCCGCCGCGGCGCCCGAGCCGATCACCTCGGCGCAGATCGTCGGCGAGGCGCCGGCCATGCAGGAGGTGTTTCGCGCCATCGGCCGCCTGGCCAAGTCGCAGATCACGGTGCTGATCACCGGCGAGTCCGGCACCGGCAAGGAGCTGGTGGCGCGCGCGGTGCACGATTGCAGCCACCGCAGCGCGGGGCCGTTCGTCGCCGTCAACTGCGGCGCCATTCCGGAAAACCTCATCGAGGCCGAGTTCTTTGGTGCGCGCAAGGGCGCCTACACCGGCGCCACCGCCGACCGCGAAGGCTATTTCCAGGCGGCGCGCGGCGGCACGCTTTTCCTCGACGAGATCGGCGACCTGCCGCTGGCGATGCAGGCCAAGCTGTTGCGGGTGATTCAGGAGCGCCGTGTGCGTGCGCTGGGCGGCGTGCAGGAAGAGGCCGTGGACGTGCGGCTGGTGAGCGCCACGCACCGCGACCTCACCGCCCTGGTGCAGGCCGGCAACTTCCGCCAGGACCTCTTCTACCGCCTCAACGTGATCGCGCTGCGCACGCCGGCCCTGCGCGAACGCCGCGACGATCTGCCCAGCCTGGTGCAGGCATTGCTTGCCCGCCTGTGCGCCGAGTCCGGGCAGGGCGTGCCGGACGTCTCGCCGCGCGCGCTGGCCTGGCTGCAGTCGCGCGAGCTGCCGGGCAACGTGCGCGAACTCGAGAACCTGTTGCAGCGAGCCCTGGCGCTGAGCAGCGGCGATGCGCTCGAACCCGAGGATTTCGGTGAGGTCGACAGCGACGACGAAGTACCCACCCAGCCCGATGAGTTGCCCGGTGGCGACGCCCCTGCCGCGTCGATGTCGGGGCCGCCCGCGGAGATTCCCGCCGATCTGCAAACCTACCTTGACGAACAGGAGCGGCAGGTGCTGCTCAAGGCGCTGCGCGAATCCGACTTCAACCGCACCGCCGCGGCCGCCCGTCTGGGGCTGAACCTGCGCCAGATGCGCTACCGCATCCAGCGCCTGGGACTCAACATGCCCTCCGACGACAACGATGGTGCCTGAAACGCCGACCGGCTTGCGCTGGCAAGGCGGTTGGCTGGACGGCGTCCGCCACTGCCCTTCGCCCAACTTCGGTCCCCGTCCCGCCAATGCGCTGATCGATCTGATCGTGGTGCATTCGATCAGCCTGCCGCCAGGCCAGTACGGCGGCCCCGAAGTGGAGCAGTTGTTCACCAACCAACTCGACTGGCAGGCACACCCCTACTTTGAACAGATCCGGGGCGCCGAGGTATCGGCTCATTTTTTCATTCGCCGCGACGGCTCAGTGGTGCAGTTTGTCGATCCCGATGAGCGCGCCTGGCATGCTGGCGCGTCCCACTGGTGCGGGCGCGACAACCGCAACGACGATTCGATCGGCGTCGAGCTCGAGGGGCTCGAAGGCGACATGTTCGACGGAGAG
>CAKZQS010000030.1 GCA_937141935.1 uncultured Ectothiorhodospiraceae bacterium | reverse complement strand
CGGCGACCGCTCCGAGCGCATCCGCACCTACAACTTCCCGCAGGGCCGGGTCACCGACCACCGCATCAACCTGACGCTGTACCGGCTGGAGGCCGTCGTTGCCGGCGAGCTGGATCTGGTGCTGGACCCGCTGGTGCAGGAGCAGCAGGCCCAGGCGCTGGCCGCGCTGGGCTGAGCCCCGGCCGTGGGCGAACTCGCCATCCCGGCCACGACGACGGACGGCGCCACGCTGCCGGCGGGCTCGCTGCGCGCCTGGCGGCAGAGCCTGGCCCGCGCCCTCGCGCCGCACAGCCTCGCCCCCGAGCGCGAGGCCGAGGACTGGCTGTGCCGCGCGCTGGGCTGGTCCCGCGCGCGGCTCTACGCCCACCTGGATGACAGCCCCGCCCTGCCCTGGCCCGCCGCGCAGTGGCGGCGCCGGATGGCCGGCGAGCCGCGCGAGTATGTCTGGGGCGAGGCCGAGTTCTATGGCCTGCGGCTGCAGGTGACGCCGGCCACGCTGATCCCGCGGCCGGACACCGAAACACTGGTCGATGCCGCGCTCGCCGCGCTGCCCGCCACGCCGCAGCGCGTGGCCGACCTGGGCACCGGCAGCGGGGCCATCGCGCTGGCGCTGGCCGCCGAGCGCCCAGCCTGGGATGTCCACGCCAGCGACGCCTCGCCCGAGGCGCTGCGCGTCGCGCAGGCCAACGGCGCCGCGTTGCGGCTGGCCGTGCACTGGCACCGGGGCGACTGGTACGCCGCGCTGCCGGCGGGCCCCTGGGATGCGCTGCTCAGCAACCCGCCCTACGTCGCGCCGGGCGATGCGCACCTGGCCGCGCTGGCGCACGAGCCGCAGAGCGCACTGGTGGCCGTGCAGGAGGGCCTGGCCGATTTGCATCAGCTCATTGCCGGCGCGCCTGCGCGCCTGCGCGGCGGCGGCTGGCTGCTGTTGGAGCACGGCGCCGACCAGGGCGCCGCCGTCCGCGCGCTGCTGGCGCAGGCCGGCTTCGTGGGGGTCGAGACCCGGCGCGACTATGGCGGGCAGGAGCGCGTCAGCCTGGGGCGGCGGCCATGAACGCGGGGCCGAGGCGATGAGCCTGGACCGCTACGCCCGCCAGCTGCTGCTGCCCGGGCTGGGCGAGGCCGGCCAGGCGGCGCTGGCCGATGCCCGCGTGCTGATCGCCGGCTGCGGCGGGCTGGGCACGCTGGCCGCCGCCTATCTCGCGGGCGCCGGCGTGGGCCGCTTGCTGCTGGCCGACGACGATCGCGTCGAGCTGTCCAATCTGCACCGGCAACTGCTGTACACCGAGGCCGACCTGGGCCAGCCCAAGGCCGTGGCCCTGGCGGCCGCCCTGCACGCGCGCAACGCCGAGGTCGACGTCGCGGCCCACGCGGCGCGACTGGATTCCGCGGCCCTGCCGGCGTTGCTGGCCGATTGCGACCTGGTCCTGGATTGCTGCGACAACTTCCCCACCCGCTACGCGCTCAACGCGGCCTGCGTCGCGGCGCGCCGCAACCTGCTCAGCGCCGCGGCGATCCGCCGCGAAGGCCTGTTGCTGGCGCTGCAGCCCGGCCAGCCGGGCCAGGCCTGCTACCACTGCGTGTTCCCGGACTGCGAGGACAGCGAGGGCGAACGCTGCGCCGAGGCCGGGGTGCTGGGCCCCAGCGTGGGTGTGGTCGCCAGCCTGCAGGCCACCCAGGCCCTGGAAATGCTGACCGGGCGCGGCGGCGGCAACCGCCTGTGGCGCTGGCAGGCCGGGCCGGGCACGCTCACGCCGGCCGGCCTGGCCGCTGACCCGGACTGCGCCGTCTGCGGCAGCGCGCGCTGAGCCGGCCTAAACTGCGCAGCCCCGATTACCCTCCCGGCCCCGCCCGATGAGCCATGTTTTCTCCCGCGCCCTGGTCCAGGACATCCTCGCCGGCGCGCAGGCCGCACCCGACGCGGCGCGCACCGGCCTGATCTGCGGGCCCGATTTCCAGCAGGGCCGGGTGCAATGGCTGCCGCCCGAGGCGCTGGCCGACGCCCTGCAGACGCGGACGGACGCGCTGGCCACGCTGGTGACCCACCCGGACAGCCCGCCCGAACCCAGCGCGGCCGAGAGCGCCCTGCCCCGCCCGTCCAGCGGCCTGCTGCTGATCGCCTCGCTGCAGACCCGCGGCGTGCTGGAGATGCGCGCCTTCAACCGCGACGCCGCCGACGCCGCCGGCGTGCCGATCACCCTCTTCTAGGACCGGCGGCCAACGCCGCGCTTGCTACTCTTGCCCCGCTTTCACCAAGGATGACCCGCCTGTGCGCCTGAGCCAGTTCCCCCTGATCACCAGCAAGGAGATTCCGGCCGACGCGGAAATCCCCAGCCACCAGCTGATGCTGCGCAGCGGCATGATCCGCCGGGTGGCCGCGGGCATTTACACCTGGAGCCCGCTGGGCCTGCGCGTGTTGCAGAAGGTCGCCGGCATCGTGCGCGAGGAAATGAACCGCGCCGGCGCGCTGGAGGTCTCGATGCCCAGCGTGCAGCCCGCCGAGCTGTGGCAGGAGTCCGGCCGCTGGGAGCAGATGGGCCCGGAGATGCTGCGCATGCAGGACCGCCACGGCCGCGACTTCTGCTACGGCCCCACGCACGAGGAAGTGGTGACCCACTTCATGCGCAGCGAGCTCAAAAGCTACCGCCAGCTGCCGCTGAACCTGTACCAGATCCAGACCAAGTTCCGCGACGAGACGCGGCCGCGCTTTGGCGTGATGCGCGCGCGCGAGTTCTTGATGAAGGACGCCTACAGCTTCGATGCCGACGCGCAGTCGCTGGCGCAAAGCTATGCGCAGATGCGCGCGGCCTACCAGGCGATCTTCGCGCGCATCGGCGTGGACTACCGCATCGTCGCCGCCGACTCCGGCAACATCGGCGGCAGCGCCAGCGAGGAATTTCACGTGCTCGCCGACACCGGCGAGGATTTGCTGGCCATCTCCGAGGGCGGCGACTTTGCCGCCAACGTCGAGGCGGCGCCCTGCACCGGCCCGCTGCCGCAGCGCCCGGCGCCCACACAGCAGCGCGAGGAGGTGGCCACGCCCGGCGTCGTCAGCATCGCCCAGGTCTGCGAGCGGCTGGGCTGCGCGCCGGAGCAGACGCTCAAGACCATGGTGCTGGAGGTCCACGGCGGCCAGGGCGAGGACGCCGACGCGGCCGCGAGCCGCCGGCTGGTGGCCGTGGCGCTGCGCGGCGACCACACGCTCAACCTGATCAAGGCCAGCCGCATGCTGGGCGGCGACGTCGCCCTGGCCGAGGCCGAAACCGTGCACGCCGCCACCGGCGCCTGGCCTGGCGCCGTGGGCCCGGTCGGGCTGGAGATCCCGCTGTGGGTCGACCGCGACGCCAGCGTGCTGGCCGACTTTGTCTGCGGCGCCAACCGCGAGGATGCCCACCTGCGCGGCGTGAACTGGGGCCGCGATGTGGCCGAGCCGCAGGTCGCCGACCTGCGCGACATCGGCGCCGGCGAACCGGCCCCGGACGGCGGCCGCGTGCAGCTCAAGCGCGGCATCGAGGTCGGCCACATCTTCCAGCTGGGGCAGAAATACTCGGCCGCGCTGCAACTGGGCGTGCCCGACGACAGCGGCCAGACGCTGACCCCACACATGGGCTGCTATGGCATCGGCGTCAGCCGCATCGTCGGCGCGGTCATCGAGCAGTGCCACGACGCCGACGGCATCCTGTGGCCCGAGAGCATCGCGCCCTTCGCGCTGATCATCGTCGCGCTGAACCCCAAGAACGACCCCGAGGTCGGCGCGGCCATCGAGGCGCTGTATACCGAGCTGCGCGAGGCCGGCATCGAGGTGCTGCTGGATGATCGCGACCTGCGTCCGGGCCACCGCTTTGCCGATGCCGACCTGATCGGCGTGCCGCACCGCATCGTGGCCGGCGCCCGCGGCCATGGCTCGGGCACGCTGGAATACAAGCGCCGCGGCGAGGCGGAGGCGCGCGATATCGCCTGGTCGGCGGACGCCGTGCGGGAATGCCTGGCCGGCTGACTCCCGCCGCGCCCGCGCTGCTGCTGGCGGCGCTGGCCCTGGCCGGGCCGCCGCAGGCACTGGCGCGGCCGCCGTCCGCACCGCAGCCCGACCCCGAGCTGCTGGCCGCGCTGGACCAGGCGCTGTCGGCCCCGCACAGTTTTCGCGATGCCGCCGAGGCCCAGGTCTGGCTGCTGGACATGGGCAGCCGGCTGCAGCGACGCGTGCCCGACCCGGCCCAGCGCATGCGCCTGCTGCGCGCCGTGCACCGCGAGGCGGCGCGCGCCAAGGTGCCGCCGGAGATGGTGCTGGCCGTCATCGAAATCGAATCCGGCTTCGAGCCCACCGCCATCTCGCGCGTCGGCGCGCGCGGGCTGATGCAGGTCATGCCCTTCTGGAAGCGCGAGCTGGGCCGCGAGGAGGACAACCTGCTGCACCTGGAAACCAACCTGCGCTACGGCTGCACGATCCTGGCCCATTACCGCGACCGCGAACGCGGCGACTGGCGCCGGGCGCTGAACCGCTACAACGGCCGCCTGCATTCCAATCCCTATGCCGACAAGGTGCTCGAAGCCTTGCGCCACCGCTGGTACCGCCAATGAGTTCCGAGCCCTTTGTCCTGATCCTGTATTACAGCCACCACGGCAGCACCGAGGCGCTGGCCCGGCAGCTGGCGCGCGGCGTGCGCGAGGCCGGGCTGGAGGCGCGCCTGCGCACCGTGCCCAAGCTGCGCCGGGCCACCGACGAAGCCGCGAGCGACGAGCCCCCGGCCGAAGCGGTGCCCGAGGCCGGCGCGCCCTACCTCGAGGCCGAGGATCTGCGCGACTGCGCGGCGCTGGCGCTGGGCAGCCCGACCCGCTTCGGCAACATGGCCGCGCCGCTCAAGTACGCGCTGGACGGCACCGCCGACCTGTGGGTTTCGGGCGGCCTGGTCGGCAAGCCGGCCGCGGTCTTCACCTCGACCCAAAGCTTGCACGGCGGGCAGGAAACGACGCTGCTGTCGATGATGCTGCCGCTGCTGCACCACGGCTGCCTGCTGCTCGGGCTGCCCTATACCGAGGCCGGGCTGAACGAAACGCAGGCCGGCGGCACGCCCTACGGCGCCAGCCATGTGGCCCAGGGCCGGGGCGCGGAGCTGACCACGCCGGAGGCCGGTCTGGCCCGCGCCCTGGGCCGGCGGCTGGCCCACACGGCGCAGGCGCTGGCCGCGCCGGGGGCCGCGGCATGAAGGCGATGGGTTGGGCCTCCGCCGCCGGGGCCACGCTGACGCTGGCCGCGCTGTGGCTGTGGCTGGGCTGGCTGGACTACAGCCGGCTGGCGCTGATCGGCGCCGGCGTGGCCAGCCTGCCGCTGTTGTTGCTGCTGCCGGGCCTGTGGCGGCTCAAGCTGCGGCGCCACCAGCTCGGCACGATGCTGGCCTGCCTGTACATGGCCTTGGCCGCGATGGAGATCTTCGCCAGCGGCGGGCGCAGCGGCGCCGGCGTGCTGATGCTGGCCTCGACGCTATGGTTCGGCGCCAGCCTGCTCTACTGCCGCGGCGAACTCCGGCGAGCCCAGCACCTGGGCCAATAGCGGCGGCGCCAGCTGCCGCCGCTGGCTGACGGCGGCGCGGTAGGCCAGCTCCAGGCAGTGCAGCAGCACGCCCGGCTCGCGCGGCAGGCGC
Source organism: uncultured Ectothiorhodospiraceae bacterium (assembly GCA_937141935.1). Taxonomy (GTDB): domain Bacteria; phylum Pseudomonadota; class Gammaproteobacteria; order Nevskiales; family Oceanococcaceae; genus MS8. The sequence continues at coordinate 26,420 of CAKZQS010000030.1, read as the reverse complement.
CGCAGCAGGTACTCGCTGCTGCGCTCGGTCCAGCGCACGCCCAGCTCCCGCGCGCGCTGTGCCAGCAGCCGCCGCAGCGCGGCTTCGTCGAGCGGCTTCAGGTTCAGCCGCGTGCCCCACTGCAGCCGCGAGCGCAAATCCTCGAAGGGCAGATCCAGCGCATCCACCGGCGTGGCGCTGGCCAGCAGCAGCCGCCAGCGGCCCTCGCGCGCGGCGTCGATGGCCCGGGCCAGCTCCAGCGCCGCCGTCGCCGGCAAAGCCGGCAAATCGTCCACGCAAAGCAGCCCGCCGCGCAGCGTCTCAACAGCCGGCAGGCTGCCCAGCAACGCCGGCTGCAGCCGCCAGGGGCGGCCGCCCGCCGCCCACTGCGCGCCCGCGGCCTGCAGCAGGTGGGTCTTGCCGCAGCCCGGCGGGCCTTGCAGCAGGCACAGATCCGCACCGGGGTCGGCCAGCCAATCGCGCAGCGCAGCCACTACCGCGGCGTTGGGGCCGGGCTCGTAGTTGGCAAAGCGCGGCTTGCGCCCGCCCTCGAGCGGGAGCTGGCTCTGCGCGGCCATCAGCGGCGAGCGTAGGCGGCGGAGGCCAGCCACAGCGCGCTGGCCCGGCGCACGCCCACCGCCAGCACGGCGGCGGCGGGCAGCGCCAGCAGCACACCGACAAAGCCAAAGAGCTGGCCGCCGGCCATCACGGCGAAGATCACGGCCACCGGATGCAGGCCGATGCGGTCCCCGACCAGCAGCGGGGTCAGCACCGCGCCCTCCAGCAACTGGCCGACGCCAAAGACGGCCAGCACGCCGACCAGCGGCAGCCAGCCCGGGTCCTGCAGCACCATGGCCAGCAGGCCCATCAGCACGCCGAGGAAGGTGCCCAGATAGGGCACGAAGCTCAGCAGCCCGGCCACCAGCCCCACCAGCAGCGCCAGCTTCAGCCCCAGCAGCGCCAGACCCAGCGTGTAAATCGTGCCCAGCGCCGCCATCACCAGCAGCTGGCCGCGGATGAAGGCGCCGAGCACGGTGTCGGCGTCCTGGAAAAAGCGGCGGATCGCCGGCTCCTGGCGCCGTGGCAGGTGCGCGCCGATCAGCGCCACGAGCCGGTCCCAGTCGCGCAGCAGGTAGAAGGTGACGACCGGAATCATCACCAGGTTGAGCAAAAAGGCCAGCGCGCCCATGCCGGAGCGCCCGAGCTGCCCCAGCAGCGCCTGCAGGCCGCCGCCCATCTGCGACCACAGGTCCAGCGCATAGGCACGCAGCGTGTCGCCGCCCAGGCTGACGCCCTCGGGCAGCGTGATGCCCAGGGCCGGCAGCGCGCGGGTCTGCACCCAGTCCAGCAGCGCCGGCACCTTCTGCACGGCGTCGCGGGTCTGCTCGAAGAGCATCGGCAGCAGCACCAGCAGCAGGCCCAACCCCAGCAAGGTGAACAGCACGAACACGACGACCACGCCACCGGTGCGCGACAGCCCGCGATCCTCCAGGCGGTCGACCATCGGGTCGCCCAGGTAGGCCAGGCCGGCGCCGAAGACGAAGGGCATCAGAATCGGGCCGAGCAGATGCAGCATCCACAGCGCCGCGACGGCGGCCGCCAGCCACCACAGCGCCGCCGGGATGCGTGGCAGCTCGTTCACCGCGGGCTCAGGCGGAAGCGATGCCGCGCCGGCGCGGCCGGGCCGGCCTCACCCCGGCCCGCAGCGGGCCGCGCCGAACCGGCCTGGCCCGGGTTCGACCCCGGGTCCGACCCCGGGTCCGACGCCGGCGGCGGCGCACCGAAGTCACCATCGAGATCCACCGGCCGCACGGGCGGCGCCGCGGGGCGCGCCTCCTCCCAGCCCCAGGCGCGGGCCTGGCGCTCCAGTTCGCGCGCGCTGCCGGCCCACTCCAGGGCCAGCAGCAAGCGACCGGGCGCGGCGCCCAGCACGCGGTAACCCACGTCGTCGCGCTCCAGCAGCGACAGCGCCCGCAGGAAATCCTCGTCGCTTTGCACGCCGGCCAGCTCCACCTGCCAGGCCCGGTCGGCGGCGAGCTGGCGGCGCACACGGTCGCCCTCCAGCACCCGCCCGGTCAGCCGCCCCCAGGCGGCTTGCGCCGCATCGTCCAGCGGCTGGGCCGGCAGCGAGAACTGCTCGACGACGCGCTCGCCATCGGCTAGCACCCAGTCGCTGGCGTGGCTGCGTGCCGCGTCCTCGCCCCCGGCGCTGGCGGCGGGGCGCAGCGTCACCAGCAGCTGCCAGGACAAGCCATAGGGGGCGCTGGCATCGAGCCAGCGGCTGGCCGCGCCATAGCCGACATCCTCGGCCTGCACGGCCTGGCGCTCGGCGATGTCCAGCTGCGGGAACTGCAGCGTGTAGCCATAGGCCTGCGCCGCCTCGATCAGCGCGGGGTAGCGCGCGCCCAGCTCCAGCGCATCAACCCAGCCCTGCGGGCCATGCACCCAGAACAGCACCTTCGGCCGCGGCCCGGACCAGCTGGCAAAGCCGGCCTGCCCCAGTTCGCGGCGCAGCGCGGCCAAATCAAAACGCACCACCAGATCCAGAGGCTCCGCGTTCGCCGCGTCCGGCGGCGCGTCGGCGCGGCGGTACTGGTAGCTGACGAGCACGGCATCCGGCGCGATCCAGAAATCGGTCTTGGCGCGCTCGCCGGCCAGGCGCAACACGGCCTGCTCCAGCGCGCGGCGCAGCGCGGCGTCGCGGGCCTCGCTGCTGCGGTCGGCCACGTCCACGCGCACCTCGGCCACCGGGTCGGCGGCAAACGCGGGCGGCAGCAACGCCATACCCAGCAGGCAAACGACGGCGCGCAGCAGGCGCCCCAGCATTGGCGGCATTAGCCAGACCCTCATACGCAACCCCGGACAGGGGCACAGATTACAATACGCACCCGCCTTGGATTGCAGCGCCCGCATGGCCTCCCTCAGCTACCGCGACGCCGGTGTCGACATCGACGAAGGCAACCGCCTGGTCGACGACATCAAGCCCCTGATCGCCAAAACCCAGCGCCCCGAAGTCATTGGCGGGCTGGGCGGCTTTGGCGGCCTGTTTGCCGTGCCGCAGGGCTACCGCGAGCCGGTGCTGGTCTCCGGCACCGACGGCATCGGCACCAAGCTGCGCCTGGGCATCGACAGCGACCGCCTCGACGGGCTGGGCCAGGACCTGGTGGCGATGTGCGTCAACGACGTGCTGGTCGCCGGCGCCGAGCCGCTGTTCTTCCTGGATTACTTCGCCACCGGCAAGCTGGAGCGGCAGGTGGCCGCGCGCGTGATTGCCGGCGTGGCCGAGGGCTGCGCCCAGGCCGGCTGCGCGCTGATTGGCGGCGAGACGGCCGAGATGCCGGGGCTATACCAGCCGGGCGATTTCGACGCCGCCGGCTTTTGCGTGGGCATCGCCGAGCGCGCCGCGCTGCTGGATGGCAGCCAGGTCGCCGCCGGCGACGTGGTGCTGGGCCTGGCCTCGTCCGGCCCGCACAGCAATGGCTTTTCGCTGATCCGCAAGATCATCGCGGACAGCGGCGTGGACCTGGACGCGGCGCTGCCGGGCGAAGAGGCATCGCTGGTCGCGCAGCTGATGGCCCCGACGCGCATCTACGTGAAAGCGGTGCTGGCCCTGCTCAAGCAGCAGCCGGTGCACGCGCTGTGCCACATCACCGGCGGCGGCCTGAGCGAAAACCTGCCGCGCGTGCTGCCCGAAGGCTGCGCCGTGGACATCGACCCGCAGGCCTGGACGCGCCCCGCGGTCTTCCGCTGGCTGGAGCAGGCCGGTGGCGTTGCCGCCGACGAGATGTGGCGCACCTTCAACTGCGGCATCGGCATGACCGTGGTGCTGCCGGAAGCGGCCGCCGCGGCCGCCCAGCAGCAGCTGGAAGACGCGGGCGAGACGGTCTACCGCATCGGCCGGATCGTCGAGGGCGAGCGCGAAGTCCGCTACCTGTGAAGCGCCGCCGGCTGGCGGTGTTGGTCTCCGGCACCGGGCGCAACCTTGCGGCCATCCTGGATGCCATGCGGCGCGGCGAGATCCGCGGCCAGGTGAGCCTGGTGCTGAGCAACCGCCCCGGCGTGCGCGCGCTGGACATCGCCCGCGAGCACGCCATTCCCAGTGCGGTGATCGACCACCGCGACTATGCCGACCGCCCGCAGTTCGATGCGGCCCTGGCCGGCGCCATTGACGCCAGCGGCGCCGAGGCCGTCGTGCTGGCGGGCTTCATGCGGGTGCTGACCGGCGAATTCGTGCAGCGCTATACCGGGCGCATGCTCAACATCCACCCCTCGCTGCTGCCGCTGTATCGCGGGCTGCGCACGCACCAGCGCGCGCTGGACGATGGCCAGGCCACCCACGGCGCCAGCGTGCACTTCGTGACGCCGGAGCTGGATGGCGGGCCGGTGATCAAGCAGGGGCGGATTCACATCGGGCCCGAGGACACGGCCGACAGCCTGGCCGCGCGCATCTTTGCCGAGGTCGAATGCCGCCTCTACCCGGAGGTGGTGGGCTGGCTGACCAGCGGCCGGCTGCGGTTACGCCATGGCCGACCCGAACTCGACGGCGAGCCACTGCAGGCGCCGCTGCTCGAGGACTACGACGCCGCCCGCTAGGGGCGCCAGCCCCGGCTCGCGCGGCAAAACCCAGGCCCCAGAAACGACAAAGCCCGTGGCAAAGCCACGGGCCCGGAAACGCGTGTTGGGCGGCGCCAGGCGCCGCCCAATGCGAATCAGAAGCGGCGCTGACCGCCGAAGCCGCCACCGCCGTTACGCGGACGCTCTTCGCGCGGACGGGCCTCGTTGACGCGCAGGTTGCGGCCGTCGAGGTCCTTGCCGTTCGTCCCTTCGATGGCAGCCTGAGCCGCAGCACCGTCGGGCATCTCAACGAAACCGAAACCGCGCGAGCGGCCGGTTTCGCGATCCATCACAACCTTGGCCGAATGCACCGTGCCGAAGGCTTCAAAAGCCTGTCGCAGGCCATCATCATCCGTCCGGAAGGACAGGTTTCCAACATAAATATTAGTCATCGAACTCGTCTGTGCCATAGTCAAACCGGTACCCCATCAGGCTCGCTCTATGGCAACGAAAACCGAGTGCTGATGACCGCACCTCAGGCGCGGTACCGGGAGTCTAGCAGGCGTTCTGACCGCCGTCGTCACGCGGCAGGAAAAAAGTCACGCGCGGCGGCGGCGACGCCCGGCCCACAGCAGTAGCAGCAAGGCCGGCCCCAGGGCGCCACCACCCGTGCTGCCCACCGCGCCCTGAGCCCGGCTTTCGACCGGCGGGGCGGCGGCAAACTGCTGCGCGGCCAGCACGGCGGCGCGGCTGTCGACCATGCCGTGGCCCGAGGCGACGTCATAGCCGGGCAGCAGCTCCGGGTGGCCGTCGATGGCCATGTCCACCGCCGTCTGCTCCAGCAGCTGCTTGACCTGCGCCGGCGTCAGCTCGGGGTTGGCCTGCAGCATCAGCGCCACGACACCGGCGACATGCGGCGAGGACATCGAGGTGCCGGACAGGCGCGCGTAGGCCACCCGGTTTTGCACCTGGTCCTGCGGGGCGTCGCCGAAGTAGTCACCCTCGAGCGCCTGGCCAATGGGCTCCAGGATCGAGGGCGCGCTGGTCGACAGGATCTGGTCGCCCGGCGCGGTGACATCGACCGCCGGCCCGCGCGAGGAAAAGCCGGTGACCTCGCCCACGGGGCAGCTGCCGTCGCCGGCCTTGCAGGCCGCAGCGACCGAAATCACCTCGTCCATGCCGTTCGGGATCGGGCGCACCGTGTCCGGCTCGGGGCCGTCGTTGCCGGCCGAGAAGACCATGACAATGCCGGCCTCGACGGCGGCGCGCACGACCTCGGCCACGGGGTCGAAGTCGGTCGGGCCGAGCAGCCCCTGCGCCTCTTCGGCCAGCAGCCCCCAGGAGCTGTTGGCGACGCGCACATTGCCCAGCGCCTCGCGGTTGCGAATCATGTAATCGATGGCCGCGACGGCATTGGCCTCGAAGCCCACGTCCTCGACGACGCCGTTGCCGGCGCTGGCGATCTTCAGCGACACCAGGTTCACGCCGCGGGCCACGCCCTGGATATCCAGGCCGGAGGCGGCAAAGCCGCTGCCACCGACGGTACCGGCCACGTGCGTGCCGTGGCCCACCTCGTCCTGCAGCGCCACCGCGGCGGTGCCGGAGGCGTAGGCGTCCCACACGTCGGCGGGCAGCACGCCGGACATGCGCGCATACAGCGAACCCTCGAAGTTGGCCCCGGCGATCACGCGGCTCTCGTTCGGCAGGCCGAAGTCGGGGTGCGGCGCGAAAATGCCGCTGTCGATGATGGCCACGGTCACGCCGCTGCCATCCACGCCCGCGCGCAGCAGTTCGCCGCCCTCGGGCAGCGCGATGCGCTCCTCCTCCTCGATGCCCACCGCGTTGATCTGCCCGCGCGACTCATGCATGTGCAGCGTGATGCGCCGCTGCAGCGTGACGGCACGCACGCGCGGGTCGGCGGCATAGCGGGCCAGCACGCTCTCCGGCGCCAGGACCGACACCGCATTAATGGTCGGAATCACGCGGCCTTGGGCCACGCCGGCCAGCGTCAGCTCTTCGGCGATGCCCGTGGGCAGCTGCTCGAAGGCAATGAAGGCGGGCTTGAGCGCGTTTTGCGCATGGGCGGGCAGCACGGCACACAGCGTGGCCAGCGCCAGCAGGCGGATCGGGGTTCGCATCGGGTTCTCCAGGTTCTCGCGGGGTCTATACGCCCCGAGGCTCTATTGTCGGCGGCGCCGGACCCGGCCCGCAATGGCAAAAATGCAGGACACCCTGCGCCCGGCGCGCCCGGTGCGGCTCGGCGCGGCCCAGCGCGCCAGGCGCAGCCCGGCCCCGTCAATCGGGCATCACGTCGCCGGGCCGGGGCGAACCGGGGCGGGGTGAGCCGGGCCGGCAGCGCGGCGGCTCAGGTGCGCGGCAGCGTGACCCCGCGCTGGCCCTGGTACTTGCCGGCGCGGTCGGCATAGGAGGTCTGGCAGACCTCGTCGGACTGCAGGAACAGCATCTGCGCCACGCCCTCGTTGGCGTAGATCTTGGCCGGCAGCGGCGTGGTGTTGGAAAACTCCAGCGTCACATGACCCTCCCACTCCGGCTCCAGCGGCGTCACGTTGACGATGATGCCGCAGCGCGCATAGGTGCTCTTGCCCAGGCACATCGTCAGCACATCACGCGGGATGCGGAAGTACTCGACGGTGCGCGCCAGCGCGAAGGAGTTCGGCGGGATGATGCAGACCTCGCCCTCGAAGTCGACAAAGCTGTCGGGCGCGAAATTCTTCGGGTCGACGATGGCCGAGTTGATGTTGGTGAAGATCTTGAACTCGTTCGCGCAGCGCACGTCGTAGCCATAGCTGGAGACGCCGTAGCTGATCAGCCGCTGGCCGTCCTCGCGGGCGCGCACCTGGCCGGCCTCGAAAGGCTCGATCATGCCGTGGCGGGCCTGCTCGGTGATCCAGCGGTCGGACTTGATGCTCATGCCGGCGGCGACTCCGTTTCGATGACGATCTCGGGAAAATCCGCGTCGCCGGCGCGCACCAGTTCGGCGGCGGCACGGCGGGCGATCTGCAGGTAGCGGGTGGCGGCCTCGGACTCGGGCGCGGCCACCACGGTCGGCGCGCCGCCGTCGGCCTGGGCGCGGATCGCGCCATCCAGCGGCAGGGCCCCCAGCACCGGCACGCCGGTCTCGGCGCCCAGCCGCGCGGCGCCGCCGGCGGCGAAGACCTCGTCCAGGTGGCCGCAGTGGCTGCACACATGCCCGGCCATGTTCTCAACGATGCCCAGCACGCTGATGCCGACCTTCTCGAACATGCGCAGGCCCTTGCGCGCATCCAGCAGCGCGATCTCCTGCGGGGTGGTGACGATGACGGCGCCGGAGACCGGGATGCGCTGGGCCAGCGAGAGCTGCGTGTCGCCGGTGCCTGGCGGCAGGTCGATCAGCAAATAATCCAGCTCCGGCCATTGCGTCTCGGCCAGCAGTTGCTGCAGCGCCTGGGTCACCATCGGCCCGCGCCAGATCGTGGGGTCGCCGGGGTCGATCAGCAGGCCAATCGAGTTCAGCACGATGCCGTGCGCGGCCACCGGGCGCATCGCGCGGTTGTCGATGATCTGCGGCCGCTGCCCGGCCACGCCCAGCATCTGCGGCTGGCTGGGGCCGTAGATGTCGGCATCGAGCACGCCCACGCTGGCGCCCTCGGCGGCCAGCGCCAGCGCCAGGTTGGCGGTCACCGTGGACTTGCCCACGCCGCCCTTGCCGGAGGCCACCGCAATGATGTTCTTGATGCCCGGCAGCGGCTTCAGCGCGCCCTGCACGGGCTGCGCGGCCACCGCCCAGTCGATCTCGACCCGCGGGCTGGCGGCGAAGGCCGGCGCCAGGTGGCGGGCCAGCTGGCCGGCCAGCACCGGCGCCCAGCGCCCGCAGGGGATCGGCAGCTGCAACCGCAGGCCGGTCTCGTCGGCGGATTGCAGCCCGGCCTCGAGCAGCGGGGCCAGCCAGGCCTCGGGGTAGTCGGCAAGCAGCGCGCGCAGGCGGTCCAGATCCACGGCAATGGGGGCGAAAAGCGAACACCGCAGTCTAGCAGCGCACACGGCCGCGGCGGGGTGCTGTGGCAGAATGTCAGGTTCGATTGCGCCCGCCCGGTGAACCTCGCGATGCGTCGCATCCTGCTCACGAGTGCCCTGCCTTACGCCAACGGCCCGCTGCATCTGGGCCATATCAGCGAGGCCGTGCTGACGGACATCTACGCCCGTGCCCTGCGCCAGCAGGGGCACAGCGTGCGCTATGTCTGCGCGCACGACGCCCACGGCACGCCGATCATGCTCAAGGCGCAGGATGCCGGCGTGAGCCCGGAAGAGCTGGTGGCCGAAGTCGGCCGCGAGCACCGCCGCGACTATGCCGACTTCCGGATCGGCTTCGACAACTTCCACAGCACCCACAGCGCCGAGAACGAGCAGGCGCTGGGCCGCATCTTTCAGGCCCTGGACGCCGCGGGCCTGATCGACAGCCGCGAGATCGAGCAGGCCTGGGACCCGGTCAAGGGCATGTTTCTGCCCGACCGCTTCATCCGCGGCACCTGCCCGCGCTGCGGCGCGGCGGACCAGTACGGCGATGCCTGCGAGGTCTGTGGCGCCACCTACGAGCCGCTGGACCTGATCGACGCCCGCTCCGCGCTGTCCGGCGCGGCGCCGGAGCAAAAGCCCAGCACGCATTACTTCTTCCAGCTCGGCAAGCTCGAGGGCTTTCTGCGCGACTGGCTGGCCAGCGCCGAGCTGCAGCCCGCGGTGCGGGCCAAGCTGGGCGAGTGGTTCGAGGCCGGGCTGAAGGACTGGGACATCTCCCGCGATGCGCCCTACTTCGGCTTCGAGATCCCGGGCGCGCCCGGCAAGTTCTTCTATGTCTGGGTCGACGCGCCGGTGGGTTACATCGCCAGCTGGATGGACCTGTGCCAGCGCGAGGGCGTGGACCCCTGGCAGGCCTGGCAGGCCGATGACGACACCGAGATCGTGCACATCATCGGCAAGGACATCACCTATTTCCACGCGCTGTTCTGGCCCGCCATGCTGCATGGCGCGGGCCTGAAGCCGCCGAGCGCCGTGCTGGCGCACGGCTTTGTCACCGTCAACGGCGAAAAGATGTCGAAGTCGCGCGGCACCTTTATTACCGCGCGCAAGTACCTGGACGCGCTGCCGGCGGAATACCTGCGCTATTACTTCGCCGCCAAGCTCGGCGCCGGCGTCGACGATATCGACCTGAACCTGGAGGACTTCCGCCAGCGGGTGAACTCGGACCTGGTCGGCAAGTACGTCAACATCGCCGCCCGCTGCGCCGGCTTCGTCAAGAAGCTGGGCGGGGGCCGCCTGGCCGACACGCTGGACGCGCCCGAGCTGGTGGCCGAGTTCGCCGCCGCCGGCGAGGCCATTGGCGCCGCCTATGCCGCGCGCGAAAGCGGCGCGGCGGTGCGGCAGATCATGGCGCTGGCCGACCGGGCCAATGCCTATGTCGCCGAACGCGCGCCCTGGGCACTGGCCAAGGACCCGCAGCGTACGGCCGAGGTCCTGCCGGTGTGCACCACCGCGCTGAACCTGTTCCGCCTGCTGTCGCTGTACCTGGCGCCGGCGCTGCCCGACACCACCGCCAAGGTGGGCGAGTGGCTGCATGGCCTGCCGGATTGGTCGCAGCGCGAAGCGCCGCTGCTGGGCGTGGAAATCGCGCCCTATCAGAACCTGCTGGCGCGGGTGGACGAGGCGGCCGTGGCCGCGCTTTCATAACTTTTGGTTATGGCTGTGGTGATTTGCTCTCGTGAATTTGCATAAACCGCCGCGCCTCGCGGAGACTCCCGCCGCATGATCGAAGCCTGGTTCATCCTGCTCAGCACCGTGCTGGTGAACAACTTCGTGCTCGTCCAGTTTTTGGGCCTGTGCCCCTTCATGGGCGTGTCGCGCAAGCTCGACACCTCGACCGGCATGGCGCTGGCCACCACCTTTGTGCTGACGCTGGCCGCGGCCAGCTCCTGGGTGGTCGAAAACGCCATCCTGGCGCCGCTGGGGCTGGAGTACCTGCGCACGCTGTCCTTCATTGTCGTCATCGCCGCCGTGGTGCAGCTGACCGAGATGTGGGTGCGCAAGTCCAGCCCGCTGCTGCATGAGGTTCTGGGCATCTACCTGCCGCTGATCACCACCAACTGCGCGGTGCTGGGCGTGGCCCTGCTGAACACCCGCCGCGAGCTGGACTTTGCCCAGGCCGTGTTCTACGGCTTTGGCGCCGCGGTGGGCTTTTCGCTGGTGCTGATCCTGTTCGCCAGCCTGCGCGAGCGCATCGCCGCGGCGGACGTGCCCGAGGTCTTCCAGGGCGCGCCGATCAGCCTGATTACCGCCGGCCTGATGTCGCTGGCTTTTCTTGGCTTTGCGGGGCTCGCCTGATGCTGGCCGCACTGATCGCCTTTGGCCTGCTGGCCAGCGTTATCGGCATCGCGCTGGGCGTGGCCGCCGTGCGCTTTCGCGTCGAGGGCAACCCGCTGGTCGAGCAGATCGACGCGATCCTGCCGCAAACCCAGTGCGGCCAGTGCAGCTACCCCGGCTGCCGCCCCTACGCGGAGGCCATCGCCGCGGGCGAGGCCGACATCAACCAGTGCCCGCCCGGCGGTGAGGATGGCGTGGTCGCGCTGGCCGAGCTGCTCGGCCGCGAGCCCAAGCCGCTGAACCCCGAAAACGGCGAGGCGCAGGAAGCGCCGCTGGTGGCCTGGATCGACGAGGACCGCTGCATCGGCTGCACGCTGTGCATCCAGGCCTGCCCGGTCGACGCGATCCTGGGCGCCAACAAGCAGATGCACACGATCCTGGCCAGCGAGTGCACCGGCTGCAAGCTGTGCCTGCCGCCCTGCCCCGTGGACTGCATCGAGATGCACGAGGTCACGCCCACGCCGCGCAACTGGACCTGGCCCGAGCCGGGCCGCTCGCGGGAGGCCGCCTGATGTTTGGCCGCGCCAAGGCCGGTTTTCCCGGCGGCCTGGCGCTGCCCGGGCACAAGCTCTATGGCGAGGCCGGGCGCACGCGCGCCGCGCCGCTGCCGGACGAACTCGTCTTCCCACTGGGCCAGCACGTCGGCCAGGCGGCCACACCCGTGGTGCAGGTGGGCGACCGGGTGCGCCGCGGCGACCTGCTGGCCGCGGCCGAGGGCTTCGTGTCGGCGGCGATCCACGCCAGCACCTCCGGCGAGATCCGCGCGATTGAAGAGCGGCCGATCCCGCATGCCTCGGGGCTGTCGGCGCTGTGCATCGTGCTGGCCGCGGATGGCGAGGACCGCGGCCGCGAGGCGCCGCTGTGGACGCCGCAGGCCGACTGGCAGGACTTGCCGCGCGAGGAACTGCTGGCCTGCATCCGCCAGGCCGGCATCGTGGGCCTGGGCGGGGCGGCCTTCCCGGCGGCGGTCAAGCTCAACCCCAAGGACACCGCCCATGTCGGCACGCTGATCCTCAATGGCGCCGAGTGTGAGCCCTATATCTCCTGTGATGGCGCGGCCATGCTCGAGGACGCCCCGGCCATCGTGGCCGGCGCCCGGCTGCTGGCCTATTTGATCCGCGCCCGCGAGGTGCAGATCGCCATCGAGGACCACAACCCCAGCGCGCTGGAGGCCATGCGCGCGGCGGCCAAGGACAGCGGCGACCGTGCCGTGAAGGTGGTCCCGGTGCCCTCGCGCTACCCGCAGGGCGGCGAGCGCCAGCTGATCCAGACGCTGACCGGCCGCGAGGTGCCCAGCGAGGGCCTGCCGATCGATATCGGCATCGTCGTGCACAACGTGGCCACGGCCGCGGCCATCTGGCGCGCCGTGACGGCGGCGGAGCCGCTGACCGAGCGCATCGTCACCGTGACCGGCTCCGGCGTGCGCGCGCCGGCCAACCTGCGCGTGCGCATCGGCACGCCGATCCGCACGCTGATCGAGGCCTGTGGCGGCTACAGCGAGGCCGGCGTGCAGCGCCTGCTGCTGGGCGGGCCGATGATGGGCGTCGCACTGGCCGACGACGCGCTGCCCATCGTCAAGGGCAGCAACTGCATCCTGGTCGGCGGCAGCGAGGACCTCGCGCCGCCGGTCGAGCCCATGCCCTGCATCCGCTGCGGCGACTGCGTCAGCGTCTGCCCCGCCGGGCTGCTGCCGCAGCAGCTGTATTGGCATGCGCGGGCCAAGGAATTCGACAAGACCCAGACGCTGAACCTCTTCGACTGCATCGAATGCGGCTGCTGCGCGCAGGTCTGCCCCTCGGACATCCCGCTGGTGCAGTACTACCGCTACGCCAAGACCGAGATCCGGCTGGCCGAGCAGGAGAAGATCAAGGCCGACCAGGCCCGCGCGCGGCATGAGTTCCGCCAGCAGCGCCTGGAGCGCGAGAAGCGCGAGAAGGAAGAGGCCCGCCGGCGCAAGCGCGAACAGCTGGCCGCCAAGCAGGCCGCGCAGAAGGCCAAGGCCGAGGCCGAGGCCGCCGCGGCCAGCGCCGACAACCCGGCACCGGCCGGCGCTAAGGAGCCGGCCCAGGCCGAGCAGACACCGCCCGCCGTGGCGGCGGCGCAGGCCCGCGCGCGTCGCCAGCAGGCCGCGGCGCGCGACGAGGACCAAAGCTGATGGCCGTGCAATCCAGCCCCTGGCTGCGCCGGCCCCGCGGCGTGCCCGCGGTCATGGGCCATGTGCTGCTGGCCCTGCTGCCGGGCACCGCGGTGGCCGTGTGGGTCTGGGGCCCGGGGCTGCTGCTGAACCTGGCGCTGGTGGCGCTGGGCGCGCTGGCCACCGAGGCCCTGCTGCTGCGCTGGCGTGGGCGCCCGCTGCAACGTCATCTCTTCGATGGCTCGGCGCTGCTGACCGCGATCCTGCTCGGCCTGTCCTTGCCGCCCTGGCTGCCCTGGTGGCAGCCGCTGCTGGGCGGCGCCTTCGCCATTGCCATCGGCAAGCAGCTCTTTGGCGGACTGGGCTACAACCCCTTCAACCCGGCGATGCTCGGCTACGTGATGCTGCTGATCAGCGTGCCGGTCAGCATGACGCAATGGCCGCAGGCCGGCATGGGCTGGGGCGCGCTGCCGCTGGGTTATATCGCCGGCGACGTCCCGGCCGGGACGCTGGACGGGCTGACCGGCGCCACCCCGCTGGATGCGGTGCGCAGCGGGCTGACCCAGCAGCGCACGCTGGGCGAGATGCTGCCGGGCACGCCGCTGACCCCGGCGCTGTGGCTGGCGGCCGCCTGGGCGCTGGGCGGCGCCTGGCTGCTGTTCCAACGCGTGATCTCCTGGCGCATCCCCGTGGCGATGCTGGCGGGCATGGCGCTGCCGGCGCTGATCGCCTCGGCCATCGACCCCGACCGCTTCGCCGGCGTGGGCTTTCACTGGCTCTACGGCGCCAGCATTTTCGGCGCGCTCTTCATTGCCACCGACCCGGTCTCCGGCAGCACCACCCCGCGCGGGCGGCTCATCTTTGGCTTTGGTGTGGGCCTGCTGACCTGGATCATCCGCAGCTTTGGCGGCTACCCCGACGGCGTGGCCTTCGCGGTGCTGCTGATGAACATCGCGGTGCCGCTGATCGACGCGCACACGCCCACGCGCGTCTACGGCACCGGCAAGGCACAGACCCCGCGGCCATGAGCGACGAGAAAACCCCCGTGAGCGGCGGCAGCGACGAAGGCGCGGTGGACAGCGGCCCGCGGACCGCGCACACGCTGCGCGCCGGCGCCTGGTACGCCAGCCGCTCCCTGCTGGCCTTCTCGGCGGTCGCGGTCGCGCTGCTGGCGGCCGTCTACCAGGTGGCCCAGCCGCGGATCGAGGCGGCCGAGGCGGCGCAGCAGCTGCGCGTGCTGCAGCAAATCCTGCCGGCCGACAGCTTCGACAACGCCCTGCTGGACGACACGATCGAGGTCGAGCTGCCGCTGACGCTGTCGCGGCCCGGCGCCGACACCGTGTGGCGCGCGCGCCGCGGCGGGCGGCCGGTGGCGGTGATCCTGCCGGTGACGACCCGCGATGGCTATTCCGGCGACATCGACCTGCTGGTGGGCATCCACCGCGACGGCCGCGTGGCCGCCGTGCGCGTGGTCGCCCACCGCGAGACGCCGGGCCTGGGCGATGCCATCGAGATCGCGCGCTCGACCTGGATCGAGCAGTTCAACGGCCGCGCGCTGGGCGACCCGCCGGACACGCAATGGCGCGTACGCAAGGATGGCGGGGCCTTTGACCAGCTGACCGGCGCCACCATCACGCCGCGCGCGGTGGTGGCCGCCGTGCGTGAGGCGCTGGCCTATCACGCGCAGGCGCATGAGCGCCTGTACACCGCCATCGATACGCCCGGAGGGGGCGCATGAGCCAAGCCGCGGAACTCTGGCGCAAGGGCCTGTGGGAGAACAACCCGGGGCTGGTGCAGCTGCTCGGGCTGTGCCCGCTGCTGGCCGTGTCCAACACCCTGATCAACGGCCTGGGCCTGGGCCTGGCCACCACGCTGACGCTGCTCTGCTCCAACGTCACCGTGTCGCTGATCCGCCGCTATACCCGCCCGGAGATTCGCATCCCGGTCTATGTGCTGGTCATCGCCGCCATCGTCACGGCCATCGAGCTGGCGATGAATGCCTGGCTGCACGGGCTGTACCTGGTGCTGGGCATCTTCATCCCCCTGATCGTGACCAACTGCGCGATCATCGGCCGCGCCGAGGCCTTTGCCGCGCGCAACAGCGTGGGCCCGGCGGCGCTCGACGGCTTGGCCATGGGGCTGGGCTTCACCGGCGTGCTGCTGGCGCTGGGCGCGGTGCGCGAAGTGCTGGGCCGCGGCACGCTGCTGGCGGACGCGCAGCTGATGTTCGGCCCGGCGGCTGCCGACTGGACCTGGCAGATCGCCGACAGCGGCTGGCTGCTGATGGCGCTGCCGCCCGGCGCCTTTATCGTGCTCGGCTTCCTGATCGCCGGCAAAAACGGCATCGACCGCTGGCGTGCGCAGCGCGCCCAGGCGCGGCTGGCGGCGCTGGGGCCGGCACCCGCCGCGGACACCGCCGCCGACACGGCAGTCGGTCGCGCCGGGCCGGCCTGAGCGGCCGCCGCGGCGCGCCTGGCGAAAGCAGCCGGCCCGACCCGCGGCCTGGATTTCGGCCCCGCCACCGGGCCGCGCAAGCCACCCCGCCCTTTACACGGCCGCCGCGCGCGCCGATAATGTTGCACCGCAGCACGCATGTGGCTGCGCCCTCCCCCAACGCACTCATCAACCCGATTGATGCCGCAGCGCGACGCCGCCAGGCGCCGCGGGGGTCGCTTTTTTTGCTGCCCGGCCCGCAGGCCGGCGCGGCCCGCCGGAGCCCGCATTGCCCCTGACCCGCCCCAGCACCCGCCAACCCGGCGCAAGCCGACTCAGCGCCCGCGAACTCAAGACCAATCTCTTCTCCGGCCTGACGGTCGCCCTGGCCATGGTGCCGGAGGCCATCGCCTTCGCGCTGGTCGCCCAGGTCTCGCCGCTGACGGGCCTGTACGCGGCGATTCTGGTCTCGCTGATCACCTCGGCCTTCGGCGGCCGCCCGGGCATGATCTCCGGCGCCACCGGGGCGTTGGCCGTGGTGATGGTGGCGCTGGTCGTCGAGCACGGCGTGCAATACCTGTTTGCCACCGTCGTGCTGATGGGCCTGCTGCAGCTGGCCTTTGCCGCCGCCAAGCTGGGCAAGCTGATCCGCATGGTGCCGCACCCGGTGATGCTGGGCTTCGTCAACGGCCTGGCGATCGTGATCTTTCTGGCCCAGTTCGAGCACTTCAAGGTGACCGGGGCGGATGGCACGCGCGACTGGATGTCCGGCCTGCCGCTGTTCCTGATGCTGGGGCTCACGGCGCTGACCGTGGCCATCATCTACCTGGCCCCCAAGCTGACCCGCGCGCTGCCGGCCACGCTGCTGGCGATCCTGAGCGTGTCGGCGCTGACCCTGGGCTTCGACATCGACACCCGCACCGTGGGTGACCTGGGCGCCATCGGCGGCGGGCTGCCCAGCTTCGCGCTGCCGCAGGTGCCATGGACGCTGGAAACGCTGGGCATCATCGCGCCCTATGCGCTGATCCTGGCCGCCATCGGCCTGATCGAGTCGCTGCTGACGCTGAACCTGATCGATGACATGACCGACACCGTGGGCCAGCCCAACCGCGAATGCGCGGCGCAGGGCGCGGCCAATGTGGTCACCGGCTTTTTTGGCGGCATGGGCGGCTGCGCGATGATCGGGCAGAGCATGATCAACGTGGGCAATGGCGCGCTGCACCGCCTCTCCGGCCTGGCCACCGGCGGCTTTTTGCTGGCCTTCGTGCTGTTCGGCTCGGCGCTGATCGAGCAGATCCCGCTGGCCGCGCTGATCGGCGTGATGTTCGTCGTGTCCGAGCGCACCTTCGAATGGTCCAGCTTCCGCCTCTTCGGCCGCGTGCCGCCGGCCGATGTGCTGGTGGGCCTGCTGGTCGCCGCCGTGACCGTCATCGCCGACCTGGCCGTGGCCGTGGTCGTGGGCGTGATCCTGTCGGCGCTGGTCTTTGCCTGGCAGCAGGCCAAGCAGGTGCGCGTGCGCACGCTGGCCGCCAGCGAGGGCCACAAGGCCTATGCGGTGGAGGGCACGCTGTTCTTTGCCTCGACCACCGCCTTCGCCGCCCAGTTCACGCCGCGCGAGGACCCGCCGCGGGTCACGCTGGACTTCGCCGGCGCCCGGCTGATGGACCACTCGGCCATCGAGGCGGTCGGGGCGCTGATCGAGCGCTACCGCCGCGCCGGCGTGGCCGTCGAGCTGGAGAACCTGAGCCAGAGCTGCGAGCGCCTGCTGCGCCGGGCCGGCCCGATGGGGCCCATGGAGCCGGCCGCGGCCAGCCGCGGCGGTTAAATCGCCGCAGGCGATTTCATTCGAACAGCCGCGGCGCCTGGGGCGCCGCCACGGCAACTGCGGCGTGGACACGGCGGGCGCGGCCGGGTCCCGCCGCACGGCGGCGGCGGCAGGCGCTCGCTACACTGCGGGGCTGAATCCGCACCGGCCCCGCCGATGACTGCCAACCCGCCGCATCTGAAGGTCGCCGTCAACGACGGCGTCGAACTCTGCTACGAGGACCGCCCCGGCCCGCAGCCGGACAGCCCGGTGCTGCTGCTGATCATGGGCCTGGGCTGCCAGCTGCTGCACTGGCCGGAGGACCTGGTCGCGGCGCTGAATCAGCACTGCCGGGTCATCCGCTTCGACAACCGCGACGCCGGCCACTCGACCTCGATGGAGGCGGCGGGCCCCGTGCGCCTGCCGGGGCAGTGGGACATGCTGCGCTGGTTCTTCGGCGCCCGCCTGCCCAGCGCCTACACGCTGGAAGACCTGGCGGACGACGCCATCGGCCTGATGGACGCGCTGGAGATTCCGCGCGCGCACATCGTCGGTGCCTCGATGGGCGGCATGGTCGCCCAGCTCGTCGCGCTGCGTGCCCCGCAGCGGGTGGAGTCGCTGAGCCTGATCATGACGACCTCGGGCAAGCGCACCAAGGGCATGCCGCAGCAGTCGACGCTGAAGGTGGTGACCGCCGCGCCGCGCAGCCGCGACTTTGACGAGGTGCTGCGCACGGCGGTGCGCTCGTGGACGGCGCTGTCCGGACCGGGCTACCCGACACCGCCCGAGGTCATCGAGAGCCGCCTGCGCGCCATCCTGGAGCGGGCCCAGAACCCGGCCGGCTTCTTGCGCCAGTACGCGGCGATCATGAACCAGCCCGACCGCAGCCCGGCGCTGCGCCAGCTGGATATGCCCACGCTGGTGCTGCACGGCGAGGCCGACCCGCTGGTCAACGTCTCCGGCGGCCGCCACCTGGCGCGGGTGATCCCCGGCGCCCGGCTGGAACCCTTCCCCGGCTGGGGCCACGATTTCCCGCCCGCGCTGACCGGACGTCTCAGCGGGGTGCTGCTGCAGCACGTCACAGAGCACGCGGCCGCATGAGTGCCCTGAGCGAAGTGCTGGCCACCCTGCGTGCGGAGGGCGCCGACGGCGCGCGCATGCAGGCGCAGACCGACGAGCGCTGGCTGCAGGGCCGCAGCCTGTACGGCGGCTTGCAGGCCGCGCTGGCCGTCGAGGCCATGCAGCCGCTGACCGAAGGCCTGCCGCTGCGCACGCTGCAGGCCACGCTGTGCGCGCCGGTGCCCGCCGGCCCGGTGCGGCTGCGCAGCCAGCTAGTGCGCCGGGGCAAGAACACCGCGCACGTCGAAACCCGCATCGTCGATGGCGAGGCCACGCTGGCGATCTTCATCGGCATTTTCGGGGCGCTGCGCGAGTCCGTCGTGCAGGCCGACGACCCCCGCCCGCCCGCGATGCCGGACACGCTGCCCCCGCCGATGCCCTATGTCGAGGGCATGATGCCGGCCTTTTTGCAGAACTTCGAAGCGCACTGGCTGGCCGGCGAGTACCCCTTCAGCGGCAAGGCCGAGGCCCGCCGCCAGCACATTCGCCTGACGCTGCGCGACCCGCAGCCGCGGGTGGGCTTGGCCCAGGTCATCGCCTTTGCCGACTTCCCGCCGCCGGTGGCGCTGGCGCAGATGCGCAAGCCCACGCCGGGCAGCACGCTGACCTGGATGCTCAACTTCGTGCGCGAGGCCCCGGCCGACAGCGGGCTGGAGGGCTGGCAGGTCGACGTGCACATGGACGCGGCCGCCGGCGGCTACACCCACCAGTCGCTGGCGGTCTACGCCCCGGATGGCGGCGTGGTGGCCTTGAGCCGCCAGTGCATGGTGGTCTTCGGCTAGCCCGAACAGCCACCGCAACGCCGGCGCCGCGCCAGCCCCACGGGGCCCGACCGTTCGGGCCCAACGCCTCGGGCCCAACACCTCGTGCCCCAGCCGTCGGCTTCAGGGGGGTCCGTGCCGCGGCCCCGCCGGGGGCGAAGCGTCCGGGCAACGGCGCCTCCCCGCGCCGCCGCCGGACTCTCCCGCCCGTCTCTCCCCGCCATCCCCCGCGCGCCGCGGCCGCTCAGGGCCGGCGCGGTGCCGCAGGGTTATTCCCCGTGTTGACTCCGCTACGGTCGAGCGCCGGTCCCGCTCCGGTCTAGCGGCGGCGCCCGCCCAGCAACAGCAGCAGGGCCAGGCCGAACAGGCCCAGCGCACCGCCACCGCCATTCACGGCCGCCGCGGCCTGGTTCTCCTCGACACGCCCACCGGCCCCGCAGCCGCCGATCTGCTCGGACACCGACTTGACCATCGTCGCCCACTCGTCGGCGCTGAAATTGGTGGAGAAGCCATAGGCATTCGGGTCGAAGGGATCATTGCCCTCGCGGTAATCGAGCCCGAAGCTGTGCGACATGCGCACCGCCGTCATGCACTTGGCCGGCAGCACGGTGATCTTCTGGCCCTGGAAGCCACTGGCCTTGTAGGCGCCCTCGCCCGCCGTCGAGGACCAGGTCTGGTAGCCATAGCGGCCCTCGGAGACCTCGGTGATCGTCGTCATCCAGTCCACCCAGTAGTCGGGCAGGATGCGCCGGCCGTCGGAGTTCAGGCCACGGTTGCGCATCACCTCGCCAAAGCGCGAGAAGTCGTGCGCGCGGGCATACAGCCCCTGCGAGGCGATCACGCCCCCCACCCGATCGGCGATCATCTTGGCGTCGCCGTAGGCGCCCATCGGCTGCCACAGCTTCTCCGAAATGATCTCGTTGTAGGGCTGGTCGTAGATGATCTCGAGCATCCAGGCCAGCACCTGGGTGTTGCCGCTGTTGTAGCGAAACTCCGTGCCGGCCTCATAAGCCGCGGGCAGCGCTTTGAGAAACTCGTTGCGGGTCTGCCCCAGCGCGCCCTGCGTCTGCACGTCGAGCAGCACCTGAATCCACTGCTCCACCTGCGTGTTCTGCGCCAGCACCGGGGTGTCCTCGTCCCAGTGCACGCCGGACTCCATCTGCAGGATGTCCTCGATGCTCACGCCCTCCCAGGGCGTGCCGGCCAGCTCTTCGATGTACAGCTCGATAGGCTCCTGCAGGTCGTTGATGTGCCCCTCATCAAACGCGATGCCCACCGTCGCCGCGATGAAGGTCTTGGTCACCGACCAGGGCTGGTGCCGCGTGTGCTGCTGGTAGCCGTTGTTGTAGATCTCGTCCACCAGCGCCCCGTTGACCACAAAGTTGATCATGTCGGTTTCGGTGGTGGTGACGAAGTCGGCCACGGTCTTGGTGGCGCCATCCCACTCGTAGGTCAGCTGGCTGGTGTCCTGCAGCGCCTTGGGCAGCGGCGAGATGTAATCGCCATTGGCCACGTCAACATTCGGCGTCCAGGCCTCGGGCTTGACGATGTCGGTCGGCGAGGGGATCTGCACATTGCCGTTCAGCAGCGCCTCGCGGACCCAGGTTTCCCAGTACACCGGGTTCAGCCACACATCCATGCGGCCGACCAGCAGGTCCTGCAGCGGCGGCATGCCGATGATCGGGCCGTCGACGTCCGGCGCCGGCTCCTCGTCCTTGGCGGCCACGGGCGCGTCGTGGTTGCGGCGCAGGTCGTCCAGGCCCAGCTGCAGGATGGTATCTACGGCGCGCGCGGTGGCGGCTTTCTTGTCGAAGGCCTGCGCGGGCAGGCTCAGGCCGGCCGCCAGGCCGGC
Source organism: uncultured Ectothiorhodospiraceae bacterium (assembly GCA_937141935.1). Taxonomy (GTDB): domain Bacteria; phylum Pseudomonadota; class Gammaproteobacteria; order Nevskiales; family Oceanococcaceae; genus MS8. The sequence continues at coordinate 5,373 of CAKZQS010000030.1, read as the reverse complement.
AAGCAATAGCGGTCGAAGCACGATGGGTCTCCTCGGCATGACATGGCCCCGCGCAATCCCTGCGCGGGGAGGCCGATCTTAGGCGCGCGCGGCGCCGAAAACCATCGTAATTTCTTGCGAGTCCGGGGCTTAGGGACGCGCTGACGAAGCGGCGTTTGCTTAGCGCGACCGCGCCGAGCCGGGCAGCAGCATCTCGCGGCGCATGGCCAGCAGCACGGCGCAGGCCACCCACACGCCGCAGGCCATGATGAACAGCGTGCCGCCGTCGCTGGTGCCGTCGGCGTTCTTGACCGCGATGCCCAGTGGCGTGAACAGGTGGAAGGCGATGGCCCCGCTGATGACGGCCAGGCCGAGCAGCGCCCCCAGGCCCTGCAGCACGCGCAGCCGGGCGACGAAGGTGCCCAGCAGCAGCAGCGCGGCGGCCAGCAGCTCGACGCTGCCGATCACCACGGCCGAGAAGATGCCGCCCGGCGCGAACAGGCCGGGAAAGCCCAGCGAGGCGGCCCAGGGATCCAGCTTCTGCTCAAAGATGTACACCGTCTCCGGCGAGCCGGCGAACTTGAAGAACAGGCTCTGGATGAAGACGAAGCTCACATACAGCGCCAAGCCGACGTGCAGGTTGCGCGACAGCGGATTGGGATCGGACATGGGGCGGTCCTTGGGGCCGTGCAGGCCGGAATGGGGCTGCGGTTTAACGGCGGCCGAGCTTGAGGCGCAGGGCGTTGAGCTTGATGAAGCCCGCGGCGTCTTTCTGGTCGTACTTGCCGCGGTCGTCCTCGAAGGTCGAGATCGCGGCATCGAACAGCGAATCGGATTCCGAGCGCCGGCCCAGCACCTGCACCTGGCCCTTGTACAGCGCCAGGCGCACCTCGCCGTTGACGGTGCGCTGGGTGCGGTCGATCAGGGCCTGCAGCGCCTCGCGCTCCGGCGCGAACCAGTAGCCGTTGTAGATCATCTCGGCGTAGCGCGGCATCAGCGAGTCCTTCAGGTGGGCCGCCTCGCGGTCCAGCGTGATCGACTCGATGGCCCGGTGCGCGCGCAGCAGGATGGTGCCGCCGGGCGTCTCGTAGGCCCCGCGCGACTTGATGCCCACGTAGCGGTTCTCGACGATGTCGATGCGGCCGATGCCGTGCTTGGCGCCCAGCGCGTTGAGGCGGTCGAGGATGGCGAAGGGGGTGCCCGCCTCACCGTTCACGGCCACCGCGTCGCCGGCCTCGAACTGGATGCTGATCTCCTCGGGGCTGTCCGGGGCCTGCTGCGGGTCGGCCGTCCAGCGCCACATGGCGGGGTCGGGGGCCGTCCAGGGGTCCTCCAGCTCGCCGCCCTCATAGGAGATGTGCAGGCAGTTGGCATCCATCGAATAGGGCGAGCCGCCGTCGGCCTTCTTGGCGATGGGAATGCCATGCTGCTCGGCGTAGGCCAGCAGCCGCTCGCGCGAGTTCAGGTCCCACTCGCGCCAGGGGGCGATCACGCGGATCTCCGGCATCAGGCCATAGGCGCCCAGCTCGAAGCGCACCTGGTCATTGCCCTTGCCGGTGGCGCCGTGGGCGATGGCATCGGCGCCGGTCGCACGGGCGGCCTCGACCAGGCCCTTGGCGATGCAGGGGCGCGCGATGGAGGTGCCCAGCAGGTATTCACCCTCGTAGATCGCATTGGCGCGGAACATCGGCCAGACATAGTCGGCCACGAAGCTCTCGCGCAGATCCTCGATGAAGATCTCCTTCACGCCCAGCGCCTCGGCCTTGGGGCGCACCTCCTCGACCTCCTCGCCCTGGCCGAGGTCGGCAGTATAGGTGACCACCTCGCACTGATATTCGTCCTGCAGCCATTTGAGGATGACCGAGGTATCCAGCCCGCCGGAATAGGCGAGCACAACTTTGCGGATGGCGGACATGAGCGAAGGGCGGATTCAAAGCAGCCTGACATTATAAGGCGCAGGCCCGGTGCGCCGCCGCGCGCACCTGCGCGGGCCGCGGCCATGGGCTACCCTTGCAGGCCCTGTGCCCGCCTTGCTGTAGTGGATCTGGACGCCCCCGAGATGATCGAGCCCGGCGCCGCGCCGGCCAGCCTGATGGCTTCGCGCTTTCGCAGCTTTCTGCCGGTCATCGTCGACGTGGAAACCGGCGGCTTCAACAGCGCCACCGACGCCCTGCTCGAACTGGCCGCCTGCACGGTGGCCTTCGACGAGGATGGCTGGCTGCGCATCGACGAGCGGGTGCACTTCCATGTGGAGCCCTTCCCCGGCGCCAACATCGAGGATGCGGCGCTGGCCATCACCGGCATCAAGCCCTTCAACCCGCTGCGTGCCGCGGTCAAGGAATGTGATGCGCTGGGGCGCATGTTCAAGGTGGTGCGGCAGGCCATCAAGGCCCAGGGCTGCACCCGCGCGGTGCTGGTCGGGCACAACGCGCATTTCGACCAGGGCTTTCTGAACGCGGCCATTGCCCGCTGCGGCATCAAGCGCAACCCCTTTCACCCCTTCTCGGTCTTCGACACCGCGACGCTGGGCGGGGCCGTCGTGGGCCAGACCGTGCTGCGCCGCGCGGTGGAGGCCGTGGGCCTGCCCTGGGACGACGCCGAGGCGCATTCGGCCCGCTATGACGCGCAGATCACCGCCGAGCTCTTCTGCCACATGATCAACGCGCTGCGCCCGGTGTACGAGCAGCAGACGCAGGGCCAGGCCTCGGCCGCGGCGGCGAAGGCGGCACCGGCCACCGGCCCGCAGGGCGACTGATGCGCGCGCTGGCGCGGCTGCTGCGGATGCTGGGCCGGCTGCTGCTGGTGCTGCTGGTCGTGCTGGCGCTGCTGGCCCTCGCCTTGAAGTGGCGCTACGGCGGCGGCGCGCCTTTCCCCGAACGCGGCACGGCCCCCCTGCTGCCGGCGAGCCAGCTGGAAATCGTAGCGGCGCTGCCCGAGCCGCCCGGCAACCTGGCGGTCGATACGCCCGAACGCATCTTTTTCAGCTTTCACCCCGAGGCCCGGCCCGCGGTGAACCTGGCCCTGTGGGAGAAGGGCGACTGGCGCGCCTGGCCCGGCGCCGAGTGGCAGCCGGGCGGCACGGCCGAGCACGCGCTGCACGAGGTGCTGTCGCTGCGCCTGGACCGCGAACGGCGACGCCTGTGGGTGCTGGACACCGGCTTTCACGGCCTGCACCGTCCGCGCCTGCTAGCCTTTGATGCCGACAGCGGCGCGCTGCAGCAGCAGTTCGCCTTCCCGCGCGAGATCGCCGGCCTGGGCTCGCATTACAACGACTTCCAGATCAGTCCCGACGGCCAGTGGCTGTACATCGCCGATGCCAGCTTCTTCGCGCTGGACCCGGCGCTGGTGGTCTACGACGTGGCCCAGCGCCGCGCCTGGCGGGCCATTGCCGCGCACGAGAGCGTGGCGGCCGACCGCTACCTGCCCGAGGTCGGCGGCCGGCGCATGGAGGCCTTCGGCCTGGTGGCGATCCGCCCCGGCGTGGACTCGATTGCGCTCAGCGCCGATGGCCAGTGGCTGTACTACGCGCCGGTCAGCGACAACTACCTGTGGCGGGTGCGCAGCCGCTGGCTGCGCGACACCGGCCTGACCCCGGCCGCGCGCGCGGCACGGGCCGAGCGCTTCGCGCTGAAAACCATGAGCGACGGCATCCTGGCCGACGGCGCCGGCGGCATCTGGCTGACCGACCCCGAGCACTTCGCCATCCAGCACCTGGACGCGCAGGGCCGGCTGCGCACGCTGCTGCGCGACGAGCGGCTGCGCTGGCCCGATGGCCTGTCGCAGGGCCCGCGGGGCGACCTGTACATCACCGCCTCCGGCCTGCACCAGATCATTGGCCGGCCGCCCTCGGCGGTGGCGGCCGGCGCGCCCTGGCACATCCTGCGCCTGCGCGACCCGCAGCCCGCGGCGCTGTCACAATAGCGTCACCGCCACGTCACCCTGATGACATGGCGGCGCCCTAATTTGAGCCGCACTGATCACGAGCAGGAGGCCCGCGATGGCCCACTCCGCCGCCCAGGCCTTGCCGCGATTTCGCGTCGAACTGGCCCGCGACGCTGACAGCATTGTCGAAACGCAGCGCCTGCGTTACCGCGTCTTTGCCGAAGAAATGGGCGCACAGATCGATGGCGGCGACCAGGGTCTGGACGCCGATGCGCTGGATGCGCACTGCGAGCACCTGCTGGTGCGCGACGAGCACGACCGCGTGGTGGCCTGCACCCGCCTGCTGACCGGCGAGCGCGCCGCGCAGGCCGGGGGCTTTTACTCCGAGCACGAATTCGACATCGGCCCGATCAAGGCCCTGGTCGGCCGCCAGCTCGAGGTGGGCCGCACCTGCGTCGATGCCGACTACCGCAACGGCGCCACCATCGCCACGCTGTGGTCGGGCCTGGCCGACTACGTCGCCAGCAACCGCATCGACTACCTCTTTGGCTGCGCCAGCGTGGGCCTGGAAGACGAGGACGAGGCCCTGCGCGTGCTGCAGGCCATGAACGAGCGCTACCTGACCGCGCCGGACCTGCGCGTGCGCTCGCACAAGAGCTACCCGCAGCGGCCGGTGGAGGCCGAGGGCCGCGGCCGCATGCCGCCGCTGGTCAAGGCCTACGTCAGCCTGGGCGCGCGCTCCTGCGGCGATGTGTACTGGGACGAGGACTTCCACTGCGTGGACGTGTTCATGCTGCTCAACATCAAGGAGCTGCACCCGCGCTACCGCCGCCGCTTCCTCGGCCCCAAGCTCGCCGGTTAGCACCGGGGCCTGCGCCGCCGGCCGCGCTCAGCGATCGCCGCCCTCGGGGGCGCTCGGGTCGGCCGCATACAGCGCCAGCGATTGCAGCCAGCCGCGGGCTTCGGCCGGCGTTGCGAAGCTGCGCTCTTCGATGTCACCGGCAATCGGCTGCGAGTATTCCTCGATGCGGTCGGCCACCAGCAACGAATCCGGCATCACATAGGCGCGCCAGCGCTGGCCGTTCTCGCGCGACCACAGCTGCAGTTCCTCGTTGATGCTGTCGGCTTCCGGCACCGTCAGCTGCCATTGGCGCAAGTCGCAGAGCACCGCCCAGGGCGACGGCAGCAGCGGTGCCGCCGCGCGCTTCAGGTCATCGGCGAAGCGGCGCATGCACTCGTAGTTCCACGCGTCGTGGACATCCACCTCGATTACCCGGCCGCGGCGCCGCAGCGCATAGCGTCCGTGCACGGCGAACTCCGCCTGCTGTGAGGCGGCGCGATCCTGCGGCATGCCGGTCATGGCTGCAGTATCCCGCGTGGCGCCCGCGACGTCCATGCGGCGCCGGTGCTGGCTACAATCGGCGCCGAGCCTTAGCCTCGCGCAGGAGCGATCAGCGGCCCGCGCCACTGGAGCCATACGCGGGCCCTGCCCCGAGCCCCCTGCCTGCCCCG
>CAKZQS010000029.1 GCA_937141935.1 uncultured Ectothiorhodospiraceae bacterium | reverse complement strand
TTATTGAAAGACTAAAAAAACAAGCGAAAATTTTTCCCAATGATCCTGGCGTTTATATTTGGTTAAATTCAAAGCGCAAGCCTATGTATATAGGAAGAGCAGGGAGCTTAAGAAAGCGGATTGCCAGCTATTTTCGCTCTAAAGATTATCGTATTAAGGAAATGGTGGGCGAGGCTCGCATTTTAAAGTTTGAGAAAACAGATACTTTGCTAGAGGCTATTATTCTTGAGGCAAACTTAATTAAAAAATATTGGCCAAAATATAATGTTCGGGATAAAGACAATCGTTCTTTTGTTTATTTAGTTATTACAAAAACAGAATATCCTAAGCCAATTATTGTCCGTGGTAGGGAGATAGAAGAGTATGGTACTAGTAAAGCACTAGCAGTTTTTGGATTCTTAATTACTATTGGAGAAATAATTTTCTATCTTGCGTTCATAAATATAGAAAATGTTGTTGTTCTGTGGGTAGTTGGAATAATATCTGCAATAATCCCTACGTCTTTACTTATCTACTATTTCAGTTCAAGGATAAAAATGAATTTTCTGAGGACGTTCCACCTGGATTTTTCAGACAGTTCGCAATAGATATAACTGTGATTACTACAATATCTGCAACTACATATTATGCATTGAGCCTATTAGTTGGCTAAGATAGGTTCGAAGATAATGGGGTCATTTGTGGAGTATAAATAGCCTTATTTTTCAAAACTGTTTAGGATTTTTTTAACGTTCTCTAGGCTATCCATATCGTGTATAGATATGGGTAAGCTTTTCTTAGAAATGTTTTTTATAGTTTTAAGCTTCCCCTGTAGTTCTTTTGGGGAAACCATATCGCTTTTACTTAAGAAAAGATGCCCATGCTGCCGCAGCTCACCGAGGTTGGCGGCCCGGTGATCCAGGGCCGCTACAACGCGCCCGGCCCGGTGGGCTCGGCCTACCAGGGCGGCTGGTTCCAGTTCATGGTGCGGGTGTTGCGCACGGCGCTGCAAAAGCCCAACCGCACCGATTACAAGGTGTTGCGCTGCGCCAACTCCGAACAGGCCAGCGACTGCCGCGCCGCGGTGGCCACGGCCCTGACCCAGGCGCTGGAGGATCTGGGCGGGCTGGCCAACCAGGCCAGCTGGGATGGCAGCCAGCTCTACGACGGCACCACCGTCGAGGACAACGACGCCGTCGTGGCGACCGCCTTTGGCTACCAGCCGGTGCCGGCGATCCACTGGACCAACCGGCCGACCTTCCAGCAGGTGGTGCAAATCCGGGATTAAGCCGGGGGCGGCCGCAGCGCCGCCGCCGGTGGACCGGCCGGGCCTCGGGCCCGGCCGGTCAGCCCTGGCCCCCGTGGGGGCGCCGAGGCTTGGCGCGGTGGCCTAGAAGCGCCAGCCCGCCTCAACAATCACGTTGGCGCCCGGCTGCGGAACCTGGTTCTTGAGGAAGGAGACGTGGTTGCGCACCTCCTCGTCCAGCAGGTTGCGACCGCGCAGGGCGAGTTCCAGCGTGTTGCCGCCAAGCACCCAGGCGTAGGACAGGTCGGCCGCCAGCAGGGTGTAGCCATCCGTGGGCCCTTCCAGCGCGGTGGCGCGGTCCTGCTCGAAGACCTCCGTCAGGCGCAGGCCGTAGCCCAATGCGCCCCACTGGCCATCCAGGGACAGGCCGATGCGGTCGGCGGGGATGCGCGGCAGGTCGGCCCCACCGTCGCGCTCGGCGCGCACCGCGTCGGTGAACAGCGCCACGCGGGCGGCGCTGCTGAGCGCCCAGCCGACGCTGGCTTCATAACCGTAGAAATCGGCCCCGTCCTGCACGTAGGCAATGGGGGTCAGGCCCTCGTCGTTCGCCGGCCCGGTCTGCTCGGCGAAGATGTAGTCCTCGTAGGTCGCTACGAAGGCGTCGATGGCGTAGTCGAGCCGACCCGCGCGGCCCGCCAGACCCACATCGAAGTGCAGCACCGACTCGCTGTCGAGGTCGGGGTCGCCGGTCTCGACGGTTTGCGTGGCCAGGTGCTCGCCGTTGGCGTACAGCTCCAGCGCCTCCGGCGCCCGCTGCGCATGGCCCAGGTTCAGCTTGAGGTTGTGGCGCTCGCCAAGCGCACGCTGCGCCCCCACGCTGGCGCTGAACAGCGAAAAGTCGCGGTCGGGGCCGGCGCTGGCCTGGTGGTCGACCTGCTCGGCGCGCAGGCCGGCGCTCAGGCGCCACTGCGCCAGGCTCGTCTCCTCGATCAGAAACAGGCCGGTGCTGGTCGTTTCCACCGGGGGCACAAAGGACTCCTCACCGATGGCGGCGAAATCCTGGAAGCTGTGCTGCACCCCGAACACGCCGCGGAAACCGGCCTGCGGGGCGTGGGTGGCCTCCAGCCGGGCCTCGTGGCCGTCGTTGCTGAACACGGTGCCGGCCGAGGTTTCGCCCCCTTCGCTTTCGAACTCGGTGTGCTCGTAGGTGCTGACCGCCAGCGCGCCACGCACACGCTCCAGCCAGCCCTGGCCCTGCCAGCCGCCGCGCATCTCGTAGCGACGCTGCTCAAGGTCCAGCACGACCTCGGCATCCTCGCCGTGCTCGTGGCCGTGTTCATGGCCATGCTCCCCGGCGCCATGCGCCTCGCCTTCGTGCTCGGCGTGGCCCTCCCCGCCCTCGTCCTCGCCATGCGCGTGCGAGTGGCCGGGGATACCGTAGACCGTGTCGTAAACGGTAACGCCGACGCCAAGCCAGCCGCGCTGCCCGGTCCAGGTCAGGCCGCCGCCCAGGCTGTCGGTCTCGGTGGCCGAGCTGGGCAGCGTGCCAAAGGCTTCGTCCTCGTGCTCGTCATGCCCGTCTTCGTGGTTGTGGGCGTCGCCCTCGTGATGCTCGCCCTCGCCATGCTCGGCCTCCCGCAAGCGGGCGCTTTCGGCAAAACCGGGAATGTCGTAGTTCTCGGTGCGCCGGGTCAGGCCATCCAGGTGGTAGGACCAGACGCCGTTGCCGCCGCTCACATGCCCGTACAGCGACTCGCCGGAATCCACGCTGCTGACGCGCGCGCCCAGCGAGCCCTCCAGCGCCGTGTGGGGCTGGTCGGCGGCGATGAGGTCGCAGACCATATTGACCACGCCGCCGATGGCGCCCGAGCCGTACATCAGCGTGGCCGGGCCCTTCAGCACTTCGATTTGCCGCGCGCTGAAGGACTCCGAGGCCACGTTGTGGTCGGGGCTGATAGTGGAGGCGTCGATCACGCCAATGCCCTCATCGAGGATCCGCACCCGCGGGCCGCCCTGGCCGCGAATGACGGGCCGGCTCGCGCCCGCGCCAAAGGTGGCCGCGCGGACGCCGGGCAGCGTGTCCAGCGATTCGCCCAGCGTCCCGCCGCGAGCGGCTTCCAGCTCCTCCGCCGTCAGCACTTCCACCGGGTGCAGCGACTCCAGCGGGCTGCGCCCGGCGAAGGGGTCGGCGGTTACGGTGATGTCCTGCAGCGAGGTCGCCGGCAGCGCGATGGTGCGCGGGTTCTCGGACTCCGGCGGGGTTGCGGGCTGGCTTTCGGCCGGGGCCGCGCTTTGGGCTTGCGCCGGCGTTGCGGTCTGCGCGAGGGCCGGGCCCGGGGCCCAGAGCAGCACGGCACTGGCCGCGGCGAAAAGGCGAATCAACATGGGATCTCCCTGATGGCGGTGCTACGCGGGACCCGCGCAGCGGCGGTGAAATAGGAGCGCACGCGGGTGCGCCGCGCGGCTGGGTGGTGCGGGGCCCGCGGGGGCGGTGGCGGCGGCGGGCTTGGCGACAGTGGCGGGCGCGGCAACAGCGAGGGGCCTGGCGACAGCGGCTCAGGTCGCCTCGGCGGTCCAGGCGGGAAAGGGGTCGGTGAGGTTGGCCCAGGCCATGGGGCCGGCGGCGAGCTCGTCGGCGGTCAGCAGCGCGGCATCCAGGCGGCTGCGGATCAGCGCCTCGTCCAGACCCTGGCCAATGAACACCAGCTCCTGGCGGCGGTCACCAAATTCCCCTTCGCAGCGCTCCACAACGCGCTCGCGGTAGGCCGGGTCCTCCGGCCAGTGTTCCTGCGGCACCGCGGCCCACCAGTAGCCCGCCGCGCCATAGCGCATCACCCCGCCGGCCTGGGACCACTGCCCGGCCACCTCGAAGCGGCTGGCCAGCCAGAAAAAGCCCTTGGAGCGCAGCAAGGTGCCGGGCCAGTCGCCGGCATGCAGGATGTTCCAGAAGCGCTGCGGGTGAAAGGGCTTGCGGGCGCGGTACACAAAGCTGCCAATCCCGTATTCCTCGGTTTCGGGGCGGTGCTCGCCACGCAGCTCCTGCAGCCAGCCCGGCGCGGCGGCTGCACGCTCGAAGGAAAAGCGACCGGTCTCCAGCACCGCGCTCAGCGGCACCTGGCCAAAGCTCACCGGGATGATCTGCGCTTCGCGATTGAGTTGGCGCAGCACCGAGGTCAGCCGTTCGCGCTCGGCCTGGCTGACCAGGTCGGCCTTGTTCAGCAGGATGACGTCGGCGAACTCCACCTGGTCCACCAACAGGTCGGCGACGGTGCGCTCGTCCTCAGGCCCCAGGCTTTCGCCGCGCTCGGCCAGCTCGTCGGCCGCATCCAGATCGGTGGGGAAGTTCACGGCGTCGACGACGGTCACCATCGTGTCCAGCCGCGCCACATCGGACAGGCTGACACCGTGCTCGTTGCGGAAGGTGAAGGTCTCGGCCACCGGCAGCGGCTCGGATATGCCGGTGGACTCGATGACCAGCGCATCAAAGCGCCCCTCGCGCGCCAGCCGCGAGACCTCGACCAGCAAATCCTCGCGCAGGGTGCAGCAGATGCAGCCGTTGGACATCTCCACCAGCTTCTCTTCCGCCCGGTTCAACGTGACCTCACGGTCAACTAGGTCCGCGTCGATATTGACCTCGGACATGTCGTTGACGATGACCGCGACGCGGCGGCCATCGCGGTTATTCAGGATGTGGTTGAGGGTGGTGGTCTTGCCGGCGCCAAGAAAGCCGGACAGCACGGTGACGGGCAGCGCCATCGAACGCTCCAGATACGCAATGTTATAAAGTAACACCCGTACGTCGAAGGCGCAGCCTCGTCACCGATATCAACATGGCTTTGAAGACCTCCCCCGCGGCCGCAGGCACGGCACCGCCCGGCGAATACATGAACGCCGCCCAGCGCGCCTATTTCCGCCAGAAGCTGCTCGACTGGCGCGGCAGCATCCTCAACGACGCACAGTCCACCATCGACGGGCTACGCGACCAGCGCCACTTTGAGGTGGGCGACGAGGGCGACCGCGCCACGCGCGAATCCACGCAAACGCTGGAACTGCGTGCGCGCGACCGCCAGCGCAAGCTGCTGCGCAAGATCGAACAGGCGCTGCAGCGCATCAGCAACGGCGAGTACGGCTACTGCGAGGAAACCGGCGAACCCATCGGCATCGCGCGGCTGGAGGCGCGGCCGACGGCGACCCTGTGCGTGGCGGCGCAGGAGGCCTACGAGCGCCGCGAGAAGCACCGGCGTGGCTGAGCCACCCGCGGGCTCCGCCGCAGCGCGCCAAGCGCGCGGCCGTCATCGCCCCCGCCAACACCCCGTGCACAGTCCCGGAGGCACCACGTCGTGATCCCCGAAAGCTACGAGCAATGGCGCCATTGCATCACCGTGATCTGCGGTGAGCGCCTGACGCCCAGCTATATCGCCACGCGCCTGCAGGCGCTGCAATCGCGCAGCGACCGCATGACGGCCAGGTTTGTCGCGCTCTATGGCGAGGCGCAACGCGCCAGAACCGTGGCGTGGTTTGAGCGGGCGCAACGCGAGGCGCGCTAGGCGCCCGGCGCGCCGCGCACTGCGGTTGCAGGCTTAGCCGCCGACGACCTGCACCGGCCCATGGTCGTCGCAGTGGTCGCCATGCGGGTGATGCAGGTGGCCATCGACAAGGTAGTCCACGTGGTCCCCATGCGGCACGGCCTCGTGCCCGCAACCGGGGCCGTGGATGTGGTCGGGCTGGTGGCCCGCGCACACATGCGCGGGCGTGCACGCGTCCGGGTTCTCGCTGGTCACCGGCAGCGTGTGCTCGTCGACGTGATCCTGGTGCGGGTGGTGCAGGTGGCCGTCGTGCAGGTAGTCCACATGGCCATCGTGCTTGATGGCGGTGTGGCCGCAGTTGGGCCCGTGCTCGTGGCTGTGGTTGCTGTGGTGGTCGGCGTTACAGTTGCTCATGGGGAGCCCTCCTGGGTGGGTGATGTGCGTGGCAGACCCCGAGGTCGGCCGGTGCGCCGCTGATGGCGGCCGGCTGCGTCAGTGGGTTTGGTTGTAGGGCCGCGCCATGGCTTGATCCGATTGTCCATCCACATGTAGCCCATTCGCGCCATGCTGGCAACGCCCGCGCCGGCCGCCAGGCGGCGGCGCGGCGGGCGGAGGACGCTCCGGGGAATGGCGGGGGAGCAAGGGGCGCGGGGCGGGCCCAGGGCTAGCGCGCTTGGCCTACAGCGAATTCCATAAGCGCCGCTGCTGCGGCCCGCCTGCTGCTGGCACACTGCCCGCCGCTGTTTCGCAACTGTTCAGGATCACGGATGAAACCCGAAACCATCGCGCTGCACGCCGGCTACGAGTCCGAGGCCACCACCAAGGCCGCGACCACGCCGATTTACCAGACCACCAGCTTCACCTTCGACAACACCCAGCACGGGGCGGACCTGTTCAACCTGGCGGTGCCGGGCAACCTCTACAGCCGGATCATGAATCCCACCAATGCCGTGCTGGAGCAGCGCCTGACCGAGCTGGAGGGCGGCGTGGGCGCGCTGGCCGTGGGCTCGGGCATGGCCGCCATTCGCTACGCGATTGAAACCATTGCCGAGGCCGGCAACAACGTCGTGAGCACCTCGCAGCTGTACGGCGGCACCTACAACCTGTTCGCGCACACCTTCCGCCGGCAGGGCATTGAGGTGCGCTTCGCCGATGCGGACGACTTCGACACGGTCGCCAGCCTGATCGACGACAACACCCGCGCGCTGTTTTGCGAATCCATTGGCAACCCCGCCGGCAACGTCGTGGATATCCAGCGCTGGGCCGACATCGCCCACCAGGCCGGCGTGCCGCTGATTGTCGACAACACCGTGGCCACGCCGATGCTCTGCCGCGTGTTCGACCACGGCGCCGACATCGCCGTGCATTCGCTGACCAAGTACATCGGCGGCCATGGCACCACCGTGGGCGGCGCCATTGTCGACTCCGGCAAGTTCGACTGGGTGAAGCATGCCGAGCGCTTCGCGGTGCTGAACACACCCGACCCCTCATACCACGGCGTGGTCTACACCGAAGCTCTGGGCGAGGCCGCCTTCATCGGCCGCTGCCGTGTGGTGCCGCTACGCAACACCGGCGCCGCGCTGGCCGCCACCAGCGCCTTTCAGATCATGCAGGGGCTGGAAACGCTGGGCCTGCGCATGGAGCGACACTGCGAAAACGCCACCGCCGTGGCCGAGTACCTGAACCAGCACCCCGCCGTGGAGTGGGTGAATTACGCCGCCCTGCCCGACAGCCCCCACCATGCCGTGTGCCAGCGCATCTGCGGCGGCAAGGCCGCGGGCATCGTCAGCTTCGGCATCAAGGGCGGCATGCAGGCCGGCGCCAAGTTCATCGACGCGCTGCAGCTGATCCTGCGCCTGGTGAACATCGGCGACGCCAAGTCCCTGGCCTGCCACCCGGCCAGCACCACGCACCGGCAGCTCAATCCCGAAGAGCTGGCTTCAGCGGGGGTGTCCGAAGAGATGGTGCGGATTTCGGTGGGCATCGAGCATATCGACGACATCCTGGAAGACATCGCGCAGGCCTTGGAGGCGAGCCAGGCCTAGGTCGCTCTGAGCCCGGACGAAGCGGCGCTTCGGGCGTACCTGCACGCCAGTGACCGACGCGGCCCCGGCGGTCGGTCACTGGCTGCAACGCGCCTCGGGCGGGTGTGCCCGTCGGAATTCAGAAGCCCAGGAAGAGCATATCCAGAGCCGCGGAAATCGCGTCGTGTTGCTCAGCAAGGCTCCCTGCGCTGACGCGCAATTCGAGTTCCGGCACGGCGGCGAGGAACTGCGTGGCCATCATCACCTTCTGGCCTTGTACCTCAAAAACCGGGTTGAGCCGCTGGGCTGCAGCCGGTGCCGAGGACTCGGGCAGCAGGGGCACGACCACCCGGGTGTTCAGACCGCCGAGCAGATCCGACTGGACGTCCAGAAGATAGCCAGGCCCCGTTTCGTTCTGAAAAACCTCAAAACGGGCCATCAGAACTGGCGGTAACGAGCCAGTGGCAGCCCGTGATCTTCCACGTAGGCGTTGGAGCTGGCCAGGGCCGCGGCGTTTTCTTTCAGCCACTGCTGCTGCTTGTGTCGTTTCACGGCTTCCGCGATGCCCGCCTCCGCCGACCGCGACACATTGATCCCCAATGCCCGCGCCTCCTTCAGCAACTCGCCATCAAGCGAAAGGTTCGTGGGCTTCCGGGGCGGCGTCGTGGATTCCGCGGGCTGCATCGCAGACCTCAAGCGTTCGCGCATGTGGAAATCTTATGCGCATAACGCATGCGCATCAATGCCGCGGCTGAACATGCCTCGGCGTGGTCCCCGAAGGGGCGCATCAGTGCGAAGCGGCTTGCATCCACCCCGCGCGTGGGGCCCATAGCGGGATGCGAACTGATGGGAGAACCGCCCCATCCCTTAAAATACCAACCGCCCCCCGGACCTCCCCCATGCCCGCCCCCACCCTCACCCCGCCCAACACGCCGGCCCGCCGCCTGTACGACCACGATCGCTACTGGGCGGAGTGCTATGGCAAGGCGCCCGTTCTGCCCACCACGCGGGCGGAGATGGATGCGCTGGGCTGGGATTCCTGCGATGTGGTGATCGTGACGGGCGATGCCTATGTGGATCACCCCAGCTTTGGCATGGCGATCATTGGCCGGCTGCTGGAGGACCAGGGCTTTCGCGTGGGCATCATTGCCCAGCCGGACTGGTCCAGCCCGGAGGATGTGCACCGCCTGGGCACGCCGAACCTGTGCTTTGGCGTGGCGGCCGGCAACATGGATTCGATGATCAACCGCTACACGGCGGACCGTAAGCCCCGCTCGGACGATGCCTACACGCCGGGCGGCCAGGCAGGGGCGCGGCCGGATCGCTGCTCCACGATCTACACGCAGCTGTGCCGGGCGGCCTGCCCGGATACGCCGATCATCCTGGGCGGCATTGAGGCCTCGCTGCGCCGCATTGCCCACTACGACTACTGGCAGGACAAGGTGCGCCGCTCGATCCTGGCCGACGCGCCGGCCGACCTGCTGCTGTACGGCAATGCCGAGCGGGCGATTGTGGAAGTCGTGCACCGGCTGGCCCGCAATGAGCCGGTGGAATCGATTACCGATGTGCGCGGCACGGCCTTCTGGCGGCAGGACACGCCCGAGGGCATCCAGGAAGTCGACTCCACCCGCATCGACCGGCCGGGCCGCATTGACCGCATCGTGAATCCCTACGTCAACACGCAGGAAATGGATGATTGCGAGGTCGAGCGGCGCAACGCGCAGCAGCTCGACCCCGATGCGGCCACGCCGATCCGCTTCATGCCGCACATCCTGCGTGATCGCGACAGCACGGTGATTCGGCTGCCGAGCTTTGAGAAGGTGCGCAACGACAAGGCGCTGTACGCCCACGCCAACCGCGTGCTGCACCTGGAAACCAACCCCGGCAACGCCCGCGCGCTGGTGCAAAAGCACGGCCACCGCGACCTGTGGCTGAACCCGCCGCCGCTGCCGCTCTCCACCGAGGAGATGGATTACGTCTTCGACCAGCCCTTCGCCCGGGCGCCGCACCCGAGCTATGGCGAGGCGAAGATCCCGGCCTGGGAGATGATCCGCTTCTCGGTGAACATCATGCGTGGCTGCTTTGGCGGCTGCACCTTCTGCTCGATCACCGAGCACGAGGGGCGCATCATCCAGAACCGCTCGGAAGAATCGATCCTGAAAGAGGTCGAGGCGATCCGCGACCAGGTGCCCGGCTTTACCGGCGTGATCTCGGACCTGGGCGGGCCCACGGCGAACATGTACCGCATTGCCTGCAAGGACCCGAAGATCGAGGCCTCCTGCCGCCGGCCCAGCTGCGTGTACCCGGGCATCTGCGAGAACCTGAACACCGACCATTCGGCGCTGACCCAGCTCTACCGCAAGACCCGCGCCCTGCCCGGCGTGAAGAAGGTGCTGATCGCCTCCGGCCTGCGCTACGACCTGGCCGTGAAGGACCCGGAATACGTCAAGGAGCTGGTGACCCACCACGTGGGCGGCTACCTGAAAATCGCGCCCGAGCACACCGAGCGCGGCCCGCTGGACAAGATGATGAAGCCGGGCATTGGCGCCTACGACGAGTTCAAGCGCCTGTTCGAGAAGTTCACCAAGGAGGCGGGCAAGGAGCAGTACCTGATCCCCTACTTCATCGCCGCCCACCCGGGCACCAGCGATGAAGACATGCTGAACCTGGCGCTGTGGCTGAAGAAGTATGGCTTTCGCGCCGACCAGGTGCAGGCCTTTTACCCCTCGCCCATGGCCACCGCCACGGCGATGTACTACACCGAGAAGAACCCGCTCAAGAAGG
Organism: uncultured Ectothiorhodospiraceae bacterium; assembly: GCA_937141935.1. Classification (GTDB taxonomy): domain Bacteria; phylum Pseudomonadota; class Gammaproteobacteria; order Nevskiales; family Oceanococcaceae; genus MS8. The sequence goes on along the minus strand of CAKZQS010000029.1, from coordinate 108,814 downwards.
TCAGCTACAAGAGCGAGGGCGTGGGCACGCCCAAGTCGCCCGAGCAGCGCCGGCTGCACAAGGCCTTTTTGCGCTACCACGACCCGGCCAACTGGGCGCTGCTGAAAGAGGCGCTGGAGCGCATGGGCCGCCGCGATCTGATCGGCGACAAGCCGCACTGCCTGATTCCGGCCACCCAGCCCGACCCCCGCGGCGCCTACCAGTCACCCCGGCGCAAGAACTCCGCCACGGCCGACGCCAAGCGGCGCGGCAAATCGTCCGCCGCCAAACGCGGGCAGTTGCTGACCCAGCACACCGGGCTGCCGCCGCGCGCGGGAGGGCCGAAGCGGCGCAAGCGCTGACGGATTTCTTACTCGCGTCTTTCTCACAAACGTTGAGACCACCACTTCTGCAGCTGCCGGCGATAACGGTCTTGCGCAACGGCACGATCGGAGGGACACACAAGTTTTGAGCTTTTTGATGTCAGACCACAATTCTCGTTGCTGACGCCCTCGCTGCCGGATCATCACGGCAGCCGTGTGAAATCTCCAACTCTGTATTTCTCAGTCCAGACTTGGGCCGTACAATCCCTGAGCAGGTGAATTCAAGCGCTGGATGCTAGTGCGATCTCGTCGCTCATGTTTTGGGGGCCCATGGACAAAAAGGACAAACAAGAGCTCAGCGAGAGCGACATCTGCGACTTGTTCATCACGCCCGCCATCAAGAACGCGGGCTGGAACCAGTTGCAGCAAGTGCGTCGCGAGGTCACGCTGACGCCAGGTCCGGTTGTCGTCCGCGGAAACCTGTCTTCGCGGAACAAGAAGAAAAAGAAATTCGCGGACTATGTGTTGTCCTGGGAGCCGGGCATTCCAATTGCGGTCATCGAGGCCAAGGACAACAAGCACACGGTCAGTCATGGCATGCAGCAAGCCCTGGGCTACGCTGACATTCTCCGGATTCCCAGCGCCTACAGCTCCAACGGCGACGCTTTCGCTTCGCACAACAAGTCGCCCGATGACGGCGAGTACATCGAAACGCAGTTTCCCCTCGATGCATTTCCGCCACCGCAAACCTTGTGGCAGCGATACAAGAAGTACCGAGGCATCGAGGACGAGGCGGAAAACCTGGTCGAGCAGCCCTATCACCTCGACAGCAGCGGCAAAGAGCCCCGCTACTACCAGGGCGAAGCCATCAACCGGACAGTCGAAGCTGTCGCCAAAGGCCAAAGACGCGTCTTGCTGGTCATGGCCACCGGCACCGGCAAGACCTACACCACCTTTCAGATCATCTGGCGCCTGTGGAAGGCAAAAGCGGTGAAGCGCGTTCTGTTTCTGGCCGACCGCAATATTCTGGTCGATCAGACGCTGGTCAACGATTTCAAGCCTTTCGGCTCCGTCATGACCAAAATCAAGAACCGCAAGATCGACCCCTCCTACGAAATCCACCTCGGTTTGTATCAGGCGATCACGGGCCCGGATGAGGAAGACAAGATCTTCAAATCCGTGTCGCCGGATTTCTTCGACATGATCGTGATCGACGAATGCCACCGGGGCAGCGCCGCGGATGACTCGGCCTGGCGCGAAATTCTCGATTACTTCTCCGGTGCCGTGCAGTTGGGCCTCACGGCCACGCCCAAAGAAACCAAATACGTTTCCAGCACCACATATTTCGGCGAACCCGTCTATACCTACAGCCTGAAACAGGGTGTCGAGGACGGATTCCTCGCGCCGTACAAGGTGGTACGCATCGACATCGACAAGGATGTCCTGGGCTGGACCCCACCGGCCGGCATGCGGGATGACCTGGGCCAGGACATCGAGCAACGGGTCTACAACCAGCAGGACATGGATCGCATCCTGGTCCTGAACCAGCGCACCAAGCTCGTTGCCAAGCGCATCATGGATTACCTCAAGGCCAGCGACCCCTTTGCCAAGACCATCGTCTTCTGCGAGGACATCGATCACGCCGAGCGCATGCGCGCTGCCATTGTCAACGCCGCTGGCGCCTTGGCCCTGGACAATCCGAAATACGTGATGCGGATCACCGGTGACAGTGTTGAGGGCAAAGCCGAGCTGGACAACTTCATCGATCCGGAATCCCGATTTCCGGTCATCGCGACCACCTCGGAGCTCTTGACCACAGGGGTTGATGCGAAAACCTGCAAGCTGATCGTGCTGGACAAGACCATCACCTCCATGACGAGCTTCAAGCAGATCATCGGTCGCGGCACCCGCATCGATGAAGAAAACGGCAAGTGGTTCTTCACCATCATGGATTTCAAAAAGGCCACCGAGCTGTTTCGCGATCCGGACTTCGATGGCGAACCCGTCGTGATCTACGATCCCGGCCCGGACGATGATCCTGTGCCGCCAGACCCGGAACCTGAAGACGGCGACGATGAAGGGCCTGGCATAGAGGAGCCACCTGGTGTCTACAAAGTCCGCGTCAGCGGTGTTGACGCCCGCATTCTCAACGAGCGTATCGAATATCTCGGCCCCGACGGCGAACTCATCACCGAGTCGTACAAGGACTTCACCCGCAAGACCATCCTGTCCGAGTACGCCTCCCTGGATGAATTCCTCAAGCGCTGGAACAGCGCGGACAAGAAACAGGCCATCATCGATGAGCTGGAAGAGCACGGCATCGTGCTCGACAACCTCACCAGCGAAATTGGCAAGGGCTATGGCGACTTCGACCTGATCTGCCATATCGCCTTCGGCCAGCCACCGCTCACCCGCAAGGAGCGGGCGGACAAGGTCAAAAAACGCGACTACTTCACCAAGTACGGCGACCAGGCCCGCGCCGTGCTTTCTGCCCTGCTGGAAAAATACGCCGATGAAGGTATCGAAACTCTGGAAAGCGCCAAAGTGCTGAAACTCAAACCCTTCGACCAGATCGGCACCCCGGTCGAGATAATCAACAAGGTCTTCGGCGGCAAAGCCCGCTACGAAGCCGCGATCCACGACCTCGAAAACGCCTTGTTTGAGCAGGACCAATCGGCATGAGCAATGTGTCAGGCGCGATCAAAGCCATTCAGGACATCATGCGCAAGGATGTCGGCGTGGACGGCGATGCCCAGCGCATCAGCCAGCTTGTGTGGATGTTCTTCCTCAAGATCTTTGATGACCGCGAAGCCGAACTGGAGCTGCTGGAGGACGATTTCGAATCCCCCATCCCCAGCCATCTGCGCTGGAACAACTGGGCCAGCGATCCCGAAGGCATGACAGGCGATGCCCTGGCCGATTTCGTCAACAGCCAGCTGTTTCCCACGCTGAAAGACAAGCTGCCAACCCATGGCCCGGCGGGTCAGCGCGCTCAGGTTGTACGCAACGTCTTTGAAGACACGTACAACTACATGAAGTCCGGCACCCTGATGCGTCAGGTGATCAACAAGATCAACGAGATCGACTTCAACAACACCGACGACCGCCACACCTTCGGCAGCATTTACGAGCAGATCCTCAAGGATCTGCAAAGCGCCGGCAATGCCGGTGAGTTCTACACCCCGCGGGCGGTGACCCGCTTCATCGTCAATCGAGTCGATCCCCAACTGCATGAAAGCGTGCTCGACCCGGCTTGCGGCACCGGCGGCTTTCTCACCTGCGCGATTGATCACAAGCGCGAACGCTACGTCAAAACCGCCCAGGACGAAGAGACCTTGCAGGCCTCGATTTATGGGGTGGAGAAAAAGGCCCTGCCGCACATGCTGGCCATCACCAACATGATCCTGCATGGCATTGATACCCCCAATCAGATCCGGCATGACAACACCCTAAGCCGGCCCTACAAAGATTACGGCAACAAAGACCGCAAGGACGTCATCATCACCAACCCGCCCTTCGGCGGCATGGAAGAAGACGGCATCGAGAACAACTTCCCGGCCCAGCTGCGCACACGTGAGACGGCCGATTTGTTTATGGCGCTGATCATCAAGCTGCTGAAGGACAAAGGGCGCGCCGCCGTGGTGCTGCCGGATGGCTTCCTGTTCGGCGAGGGCATGAAAACCCGCCTCAAGCAGAGTCTGCTGGAGCAGTGTCATCTGCACACCATCGTTCGTCTGCCCAATGGCGTGTTCAACCCTTACACCGGCATCAAGACCAATCTGTTGTTCTTTACCAAGGGCCAGGCGACCGAATCGGTCTGGTACTACGAGCACCCCTACCCGGAAGGCGTCAAGAATTACAACAAGACCAGGCCGATGCGCTTCGAGGAATTTCAGGCTGAAATCGACTGGTGGGGCAATGAGGCTGATGGCTTCGCCGCCCGTGAGCAGAATGAATATGCCTGGAAGGTCACGCTGGACGAGATTGTCGGGCGCAATTACAACCTCGACATCAAAAACCCGCACATCGGCGAGCAGGTCAGCCACGACCCCGCCGAGCTGCTCGCGCAGTATGCGCAGCAGCAAGCGGAGATTCAGAGCCTGCGCGACCAGCTCAAGGCGATATTGTCCGAGGCGCTGGCGGAAAAGGCCTGATTTTGATGGCGAACGAATCCGGCAGCGGCGAGCTGTTGCTTTACGCCGCGGACAGCGGGGAAGTCGCCGTCCGCCTGGTGGGCGACACGATCTGGCTCACGCATCGTCAGATGGGCGAGCTGTTCAATACCTCCAGCCGCAACGTCCAGCTGCACCTGAAGAACATCTTTGCCGACGCGGAGCTGGATGAGTCGGCAACTACGAAGGATTTCTTCGTAGTTCAAACCGAGGGTAGCCGCCAGGTCCGCCGCGAGATCAAGCACTACAACCTCGATGCCATCCTGTCGGTCGGCTATCGCGTCAGCTCCAAGCGCGCCGTGCAATTCCGCCAGTGGGCCACCCGCACGCTGAACGAGCACCTGGTGCGCGGCTACACCCTCAACCGCGACCGCTTCGAACACAACGCCCGCGAGCTGGAAGCCGCACTGGCCCTGGTCCGCAAAGCCGCCGCCAGCCCGGCGCTGAGCGCCGACAGCGGCCAGGGCCTGGTCGAGGTCATCAGCCGTTACACCCAGACCTTCCTGTGGCTGCAACGCTATGACGAAGGCCTGCTCGACGAACCTCAAGGTCAGCCAGGCGGCACGCTGCCCAGCGCCGAAGACGCCATGCAAAAGCTGCGACAACTCAAAGCCGAACTCATCGCCCGCGGCGAGGCCAGCGAGCTCTTTGCCCAACCGCGCGGCGACGGCCTGTCGGCCCTGCTGGGCAATCTGGACCAAACCGTCTTCGGCGAACCCGCCTATCCCAGTATCGAGGCCAAGGCGGCCCACCTGTTGTACTTCGTGGTCAAGAACCATCCCTTCGCTGATGGCAACAAACGCAGCGGTGCCTTTCTGTTCGTGGATTTTCTCGGTCGCAACGGCAGGCTGCTCGATGCCCAGGGCCAGCCCGTCATCAACGACACCGGCCTCGCGGCGCTGACCCTGCTGGTGGCTGAGTCCCGGCCCGAGCAGAAGGACACCCTGATCCGCCTGATCATGCACATGCTGGCCGGAGCGCCAAAATGAGCGTGGACAAGCTCATCACCGATAATCTGGCGGTGTGGACCGGCGCGGTGACCCGGAAAAGCACCAGCGGGCGCGGCAGCAACGGCAAGCTGGAAATGACCGGGATCAAGAAGTTGCGGGAGTTGATTCTGGAATTGGCGGTGCGGGGGAAGTTAGTGCCCCACTTCGACAAAGAAGAACCAGTACGCGAATTGCTCGACCGCATAGGTGAGGCAAGAGCCTCATTGGTCGCTGACGGCACGCTCAAACCGGTCAAGCCAAGTCCAATTCTGACCGATGCTGAGACTCCAGCTCACCTGCCCGCGTGTTGGAGTTGGGTTCGACTCGAAGAAGTCTGTCGGTACATACAACGCGGCAAAGGGCCAAAATATTCAGACAATGGGAGGGCCCGAGTTGTATCGCAGAAATGCGTGAAATGGAGTGGTCTTGACCTTGTGCCCGCTCGATACATCGAGGACGACAGTTTAAAAAGCTACCAGCGTGAGCGTTTTCTTCTAGACGGGGATGTTCTATGGAATTCGACCGGCACGGGAACCGTAGGCCGAGTAACAGTGGCCGGAGAAGTAAACGAAAAATGCCTGGTAGCAGACTCTCACGTCACCGTTATTCGGCCTCTACTAATCAGTGAAAAATTCGTCGCGATTTACCTCAGTTCGCCCGATGTTCAGAAGAAAATTGAGCCTACGCATGAGGATTCGCTGGTATCTGGGACAACGAAACAAGTCGAATTAAACGTGGCAGCAGTGAAAGCGCTGCCTATTCCTTTGCCGCCCTTGGCCGAACAACACCGCATCGTCGCCAAAGTCGACGAACTCATGGCCCTCTGCGACCAACTGGAGCAACAACAAGCCGGCAACCTCCAGGCCCAGCAAGCCCTGGTCGAAACCCTGCTGCGCACCCTCGTAGAGGCAGGCGACGCGAACGAGACCCATCAGGCTTGGAACCGCATCGCCGAGCACTTCGACAGCCTATTCACAACCGAAGACACCATCGATCAACTCAAGCAGGCTGTTCTTCAACTTGCCGTAATGGGCGCGCTATTGCCGCAAGACCCGGAAGATGAGCCGGCTCATGAATTTTTAGATAGGGTAGCCGCGGATAAAAATCGATTGGCCAAAGTGGGAAGAATTCGGAAATTGAAAAACTTGCCCAATGTGAAAGCCGAGGAAATGTGCTTCCCAATAAAACGCGGGTGGGAATGGGCAAGGTTGGAACAGTTCAGCATAGTGGGCACAGGAGCGACCCCCGCTAGAGATAACCTTTCCTACTATGAACCACCTGCGTTCAACTGGGTGACCAGCGGAGAAACTGAGGAGGAATTCATATTTGACACCAAGGAAAAGGTTTCCCAAAAGGCCATCGACGACACCAACGTTTCCATCTATCCCGCAGGCACCTTAGTAGTTGCGATGTATGGCCAAGGAAAAACTCGTGGTCAGATTACAGAGTTGATGATCGACGCGGGCACGAACCAAGCATGTGCAGCGATTTCGCTTATCTGTCGCGACTCCTTCCATCGGAAGTACATAAAGCTATTTTTCGAAAAATCGTATGAAGAACTCCGCTCGCAAGCTGCGGGTGGAGCTCAGCCAAATCTAAATTTAGGGAAGATTTCGCAAACAGTTATCCCGATCCCTCCACTGGCCGAACAAAAACGTATCGTCACTAAAGTCGACGAACTCATGGGCCTCTGCAACTCCCTCAAGGCCCGCATCCAGCAAGCCCAAACCACCCAAGCCCACCTCGCCGACGCCATCGTCGAGCAAGCGGTGGCCTGAGAACCAGCAGCGTGCAGGCTCAGCGCAAAATCTGGTGCGATGAAGATGAGCATCGGCTCTACGAGTACTACGCCGACTTCAATGAATGGCTGGACGGCGATGACGGTCTGACGCTGCGCGAGCAGTACGGTATCGATGGCCTGAACCAGCCGAGCAAGGCCTTCTATACCGGGGATAAGGAAGCCTACGAGGAGGCCTTTCGCCAGTACCGTATCGATCGCCGCCATGAAGCACTGAGCCTGGCCTGGCTGGAAGAGCAGTTCGGAGGCAACCACTGGGCACAGCGCAACCACGATCGTTTCGAACAACTGATCGAGCGCATGGCATCGGCGCAGGTCGTGCCGTTCATCGGTGCGGGCATTTCAGCTTCGGCCCGTTTTCCAAGCTGGAGGGAGCACCTGCGCGAACAGGCGCGAACTGCTGGATTGCCCACAAACCATGTCGAAGAGTTGCTGACTGCAGGGCGCTACGAAGGGGTCATCGAGCAGATTGAGCAGCAACGATGCGTAGATGTGTTTGTTCAGGAGATCCAGGACGTGTTCTCTCGCACGCACGCCATCCCGGATGTCGTGTGGCGCATCAGCGAACTGTTCCGCGATACCGTCATCACCACCAACTACGATCGACTGCTGGAACAGGCCTACGACACCGGCGAGCCCGGTGCCTTTCAGGTGCTCAATGCCACCGCGGCTATGGAACGCGTCAAACCCAAGGCCGTCACCATCTACAAGCTGCACGGTGACGTGAAGCAGCCGGCACGTTGCATTCTGGGCAAACGCCAGTACGACGAGGCATACGGAAAATATACGCTGGACCTGAGCCGCCCGATACCCAAGCTTCTTTCCTATCACTACAAAAACAACAGCTTGCTGTTTCTTGGCTCCAGCCTGAATGAGGATCGCACCGTCCAGGTGTTCCGCGCGATCAAGCAGACGCTCGGCGATCAAGATGTTCCGCAGCATTTTTCCATCGAACAGGCCCCCGAATCCGAGCAAGAACTCGTCGAGCGCAACGCCTACCTCAAAGCCCTGGGCATTACCGCCATCTGGTTCGAGACGGGACGCTTCGAGTGCGTGGAAGCTTTGCTTCGTCAGGCCAAGAACGAGCTGAGTTACCTGGGCGCACTTCCCGGCCTGGTGCACGCCGCCATGCCTTCTTCCCAAACTCCGCAATCCATCGAAGCAGACTTCAGCGTGTACCTGCGCGATTTTGTCGATCTCATGCCGCTGCTGCACTGGTTTCGGCGGGCGGTACCGCAGCAGGCAACGAGGAAGTACCTCAACGCGATGCAGCGGGTCTTCCATGCCCAGTCCATCTTCACGGATGACATCGATGCTCAGCTTCTTGAAGGCCTGGACAACCTGCTGAGAGCCATCGCCAACAACGCGCAATTCGACGGCTATTCACAGGGCAAGCTGACGGTTGCGTTCGCCAGCTTTCAGCAGTTCCTGGACATGCAGGGCCAAGACAACCACGCGAATGAACAGCTCGCCTTGACCATGCAGGAAATGCTCACGATCACCGCCGGCCAGCTGCAGGAATTGCCCATCGACGGCGGCGCTATCTCGGAATCAGATCGGCATGCTGTTCGGGTGGCCATTGCATTGCTGCACCATGGCAGGAATCAGCTGCATACCCCGCAGCACTATTGCGAGTTACCGGAAACCCTTAACCCTGAAGTGAGTGATTTCCTTGCCTTCGCACTGACCGCGAAACTGGGCGTTGTCGTTCCCGACAGGCTCGACCCGATGCTGAACGACGACATCCGGCAACTGTGCGAGATCGCGTGGACGAATTTTGATCGTGAAGCGCGCTTCGGCTTTCTTCAACGGGTGAACGCCCTCCTAAAGCGATTTAGGTGATGACCGGCGTCCTGTAGTTTGCGTCGCCCGTTGCGCCACCCCCGCGCAAAGCCCGCGTGGCACAAATGCTAGGGAATAGGCAATGCCGCATTCGAGTCGATGGGGTCGCTTTTGCTGAATGATGTCTACGAGGCGACGGTTCTGGGTCGGGGCATCCGGGTTGCCCGCAAGCGGAACGACGGCGTCGGGGGTTGGGCCAGGGATCTGCTGCGGTGGGCGCAGTCGGACACCGACACGGTGGGCCCGGGAATGATCCGCGGCCACTACTGCGAGGGCGCACAGCGGTTCGTGGACGAATACACCCACGAGCTCCTGCAGGTGTGTCGTCACACAGGTTCCGGCGACCATGCGCGCCAGCCTGGAGCGCGATGATGAAGCCGGGCATTGGCGCCTACGACGAGTTCAAGCGCCTGTTCGAGAAGTTCACCAAAGAGGCGGGCAAGGAGCAGTACCTGACCCCCTACTTCATCGCCGCCCACCCGGGCACCAGCGATGAGGACATGCTAAACCTGGCCCTGTGGCTGAAGAAGTACGGCTTTCGTGCCGATCAGGTGCAGGCCTTTTACCCCTCGCCCATGGCCACCGCCACGGCGATGTACTACACCGAGAAGAACCCGCTCAAAAAGGTCAGCTACAAGAGCGAGGGCGTGGCCACGCCCAAGTCCCCTGAGCAGCGCCGCCTGCACAAGGCCTTTTTGCGCTACCACGACCCGGCCAACTGGGCGCTGCTGAAAGAGGCGCTGGAGCGCATGGGCCGCCGCGATCTGATCGGCGACAAGCCGCACTGCCTGATTCCGGCCACCCAGCCCGACCCCCGCGGCGCCTACCAGTCACCGCGGCGCAAGAACTCGGCCACGGCCGATGCCAAGCGGCGGGGCAAATCGTCCGCCGCCAAACGCGGGCAGGTGCTGACCCAGCACACCGGGCTGCCGCCGCGTGCGGGCGGGGGGAAGCGGCGCAAGCGCTGAGCAGGCTCGCTGCGCGTCATTCCAACTGCTCGTCCGTATGGCCCGGCGATGCGCGGCACCTGACGGGGCGCGAGCGTTGAGTACCCGTGGCTGAATCAAGCCGGGATTATCCCTCTGGCCCAAGGCCGCCGGCGGTCCTGGACGGGTAATCCCTCCCGACCCGTCTTCCTTGGCACGCCAGCGCGCCCGCGCACCTTAGAGCGGAGCGCGGCTTTCTCAGGGCAGGCAAGTGCCCGCCGACCACGTGGAAACGCTCTCAAGTGGTTGTTTGTAATGACCTATCCACGCGGTGCATCCGGGGAAAGTTCGCCGTCGTATATGGGAGCTCAGTGCAGGCAATTCGGCCGGCTGAAAAAAAACCGAAACGGGAGATACGCAATATGAAGACGTTTCTTGTTGGAATGGCTGCCGCCCTCATCAGCACGTCGACGCTGGCGGCGCACGAAGGCTGGATGGTGACAATGTCTCCGAGCCAGGAAATCCATGTACCGACCGTGACCGGCACCAACGCCAGTTGCTTCGCGACCTTTGTGCAGACCACTCCGAACCGCGTTCGATACCGCATGGGATGTCTGGGCCTCACCGACATCACGGCCGCCCATATCCACGGCCCTGCTGACGCCGACAGTAACGGCCCCGTGATCGTGACTCTGTACAACAGCGACACGGATGAGCCGCTGACCGGCACTTTCGTCAACGTTCTCGTGCGTGAAGATGTCGGCGCAGCGACCTTTGACGCCGCGTTGCAAGTTCTGGGTGGCGACCAAGGGTATGTCAACGTCCATACGGTCGCGGACCCGGACGGCGCTGTACGTGGTCAAATCATCCCCGTCAGCATCCCGAACGCGCCTTACGTGCCGTTCTAAGCCGCCTCGGCAGCGGAGGCCTGCAAAAGGCCTCCGCCCGTCTTTTTGGGTAACGAGCGCCCTTGCGGTACCGTGGCAGCGCGTTCCGGGCGCTTTCCCACACGCCGGTAGGCTAGGGGTTCCGTCGCCCCTCGCGCCTTGGCGGGCGACACCCGCCCCTCAGCTCAGGTAGGTCGTCGCCGCAAGTCCGTGCTCCAGCAGGCCCAGCCGTTCGGCGGCAGCGGCCTCGTCCAGCGCCGCATCGGGAGAACTCCCCCACGCCTTCCACGAGCCGACCTTCCTAGTCCCGGGAAAATGGCTCTAAGCCGTCGATCGAACCCGTAGCGATTCAGGTGCGGATCACGACTTCGCCGCAACGCCCTGGTTTGTCGAATCGGGCTGAGGACCATGGGCGGCGCGCTCTCGAAAGGCGTGCACCGCGGTGGGATACCCCTTGATGACGGTGCGGAACACCCGGTCCCAGATCGCCAGAAATCCCGCGTAGTTGCCCCGCACACGGCTGTGGTGAAAGTCGTGATGCAGCGAGCTGTCTGAAAAGGGCAGAAACCGCGTCGGGGACCAGGGAAAGGCATAGCCGCAGTGACCTTCCGCCGCCTCCCACTGCCGGAACACCACCCACAGCCAAATGGTCAGCAGATGCGACCCCAGCAGCAGTGGGCCGACAAGCATGATGGTTCCGGTCATCACATACTCAAAGGGGTGCATGTAATTGCCGGTGATGGCCCAGGGCGTGTAGATGCGGTGGTGCTTGCCATGCACCCGCTTGAACCACCAGCGACGATGCATGAGGCGGTGAAAGCCGTAGTAGAGAAAGTCGTCGAGGTAAACGAAGAGGAGCAGCGAGCCCAGCACGACGTACCACGGTGGCAATGGCCCCATGTGCACGCCGCTGAGGCGAAGTATCGGCCACGCCAGCGCACTGGCGGCCATGAGCCAAAGGTTGTTTTCCAGCCAGGACCACACCGACGGCCAGAACACCCCCGGGCGTGCTTTCCGGCTTTGAATGCGATAGGGCCGCGCCCAGGCGGGATCGGCGGCGGCAATGGCCGTCAACGGCAAGGCGAACAGCATGAACGCCGCCATGCTGACACCCACCGTCGCCACCGGAAACCAGACGAATAGCGGGTCCTGGTACAGCTGCAGAAAATCTTCCCAAACGCTCATGATCTGTTATTGGTCCCTGCTGTTCGGTTCACGCGGGGCGCGCAGCGAGCCTCGCTTGATGTGATCACAGAATCGCGCATTACGCACCTATTCCAGTAGTTCCTCGCCGCGGTCGAGGGGGCGAGGGGGCGAAGCGGCGCAAGTGCCGGGGGATCTCGGCGAGGGGGAGGTCAGGCGCTACCGGCCTGAAGCGGGACTACGCGGCCTCTCGCGGAATCACTTCCCGCGCGATCTGCGCCTCGCTCTCGATCTCGGCCTTGCGCAGCTCGTAGGCCATCTGCAGGTTCATCCAGTGCTGGGCTGAGCCACCGAAGTAACGCGCCAGCCGCAGCGCCGTGTCGCTGGTAATACCGCGTCGCTCGCGAACGATGTCGTTGATACGCGGCGCATTGACCCGCAAGGCCTTGGCCAGCGCATTGGCCGACATGCCCAAAGGCTCCAGGTAGTCCTCGCGCAAGACCTCGCCGGGGTGTACGGGGCGCATCTTGTTCTTGAAGGCCATACTCAAACTCCTAGTGGCGCCAGCGCCTCAAGTCGGTTGCCGGGCGGCGCTTTCAAGTCGTCCAGAATCACCGTGGCATCCAGTTGCGTGAGCTTGCGCTCCGCCACCCGTCTGACGTTCGCGAACTTCGCCCAACGCCCCGTCCTAAAGAGTGCTTCGGTGCCCTGCAACGAAAGGACTTGATCATGACACCATGACTATAACGCCATTCGTTAAACGTCAATCGTTATGATCGTTGGCGCGCTCGACTTGACCCACCGCGGGAGGGAAGTAAGAGTTCACAAGCTCGTATCAGGCTCCCGGACAGCAGCGACGCGGGCGAGCGAGATCATGCAGATAGGGATGAAGACCATCCCGACTGCCGGCAGCGCAGCCCCTCGCCAAGCGGAGCTGGATGGTGGTAGCGGTGCACAATGGGCATCTGGATTCCCATTGGCGCACGTAGCTTGAGAGCAATGCCCGCACGCGGACCCTTCACGAGGCAGCCATGACCCCCGCCCCCGATCACCGGACGAGCCGCCCGCTGCTGTCGCGGCTGCGGGCCGTCGCGGACCTCTACACCTACCCGCTGCGCCTGTCGCATTACGCCGAGCTGGTCAATCCGCTGTGGAGCACGCACAAGCTGCAGGCCCGGGTGGTGGAGATCTGGGATGAAACCAGGAATTCCCGCACGCTGACGCTCAAGCCCGGCCTGAACTGGCGCGGGCACCGCGCCGGGCAGCACATCCGCGTGGGTGTGCCGGTCGAGGGCATGCATTACACGCGCACCTACACGATTTCCTCGCCGCCGGAGCGGCGCGATGGCCGCTTCACGATCACGGTGAAAGCCATCGACGGCGGCCGCATCTCGCATTATCTGGTGCGCAAGGTGCGCGTAGGCGACTTTCTGCCGGTGGGCCTGCCGCAGGGGGATTTCTACCTGCCCGATGCCCAGCCGGTACGGCCGCTGTTCATCACGGCGGGCAGCGGCATTACCCCGGCGATGAGCATGCTGCGCAGCCTGGTCGCCCAGCAACGCCTGCCGGACACGGTGCACATCCACTACGCGCCGCATGACCGCGACCTGATCTTTGGCGCCGAACTCACCCAGCTGGCGCAGGAGCACGACCGCTACACGCTGCACCCGGTGTACACGCACGAATACGGGGCGGAGAAGCAGACCAAGGGCTATTTTTCCGCCGCCCAGCTGGGCCGGCTGTGCCCGGACTGGCTCGAGCGCGAGGTCTACGCCTGCGGCCCGCCGGGCCTGCTGGCCGCGCTGGAGGAGCACTTTGCCCAGGCCGGCGAAAGCCGCCGCCTGCACATCGAGCGCTTCCGCGCCGATTTTGCCGGCCTGCCCGACGGCGCCATCGGCGGCCGGGTGCGCTTTGCCAGCAGCGCAACCGAAGCGACGGCCGACGGCGACGTCCCTTTGCTGCGCGTGGCCGAGGATGCCGGGCTGAACCCGCCGCACGGCTGCCGCATGGGCATCTGCCATACCTGCACCACCGAACTGCTCGGCGGCGCCGTGCGTGACCTGCGCGATGGCCGCCTGATCAGCGAGGCCGGCAGCCGCGTGCAGACTTGCATCTGCGCCGCCGCCGGCGACTGCGAACTCGCGCTGTAGCACCTAGACCCCAGAGAACGCCATGCACCCCGCCCACACCTACATGAGCCCCGAACAGGTCGAGGAATTCGGCCGCGAACTCGATGCCATGCGCGAGGAGGTGCTGGCTTCGCGCGGCGAGCGCGACCGCCGCTACATCCTGCGGCTGATCGGCACCCAGCGCCGCATCGGCGTGGCCGGCCGCGCGCTGATCTTCGCCAGCATCCTGCTGCTGCCGGTCTGGGGCCACGCGCTGGCCGGTCCCTGGGCCTTCGGCCTGACCCTGGCCGCCGGCGTCCTCGCGCTGGCGCTGGCCAAGATCCTCGAAAACATGGAGATCGCCCACAACGTGCTGCACGCCCAGTGGGACTGGATGAAGGACCCGGCCATCCAGTCCAACACCTGGGAGTGGAACCACGGCTGCCCCTCCGACCAGTGGATGCACTCGCACAACGTCGTGCACCACACCTGGACCAACGTGCTCGGCCGCGACCGCGACATCGGCTACGGGATGCTCCGCGTGACCCGCGAGCAGCGCTGGCACCCCTTCTACCTGCTGCAGCCACTGAACACCGTGCTGATGGCCGTATTCTTTGAATGGTTCATCGCCCTGCACGACCTGGAGATCAACCGACTGCTCTCCGGCAAGAAGCGCTGGAGCGAGGCCCGGCCGCAGTGGCGGGCGATCCGGCGCAAGGTCGGCCTGCAAAGCCTGAAGGATGCGCTGCTGTGGCCGCTGCTGGGCACCGCGCTGGCCGCCCCCTTTGCACTGAACGGGCTGGGCCCCTCGCTGCTCAGCGTGTTCCTGGTCGTGCTGGCGGCCAACATCGGCGCGAACATCCTGCGCAACATCTGGACCTTCATGATCATCTTCTGCGGGCATTTCCCCGCCGATGTGCATCATTTCTCGCGTGCCAGCGTCGAGGGCGAAACCCGCGCGCAATGGTATGTGCGCCAGCTGCTTGGGTCCTGCAACATCCGCGGCGGCCAGCTGTTTCACGTGCTCTCTGGCCACCTGTCGCACCAGATCGAGCACCACCTGTTCCCGGACCTGCCCAGCAACCGCTACCCGGAGCTCGCCCCGCGGGTGCACGCCCTGGCCGTGCGCTACGGGCTGCCCTACAACAGCGCCCCGCTCGGCCGCCAGTTCGGCACCACGCTGCTCAAGCTGCTGCGCTTCAGCTTCCCGGGGCCGTCGCGCAAGGCGGCGCCGGCCTGAAGCCAACCGGTGACGGACCCGCGCGGCAAGAACGGCATCTTGCAACCGGCCCAGGTCGTCATCAGTGGGGTGCGTGTCGAAGTGCCGACTCCGCTCCACCAATGCAAGACCGGAGGGCGTCAGTACGCCGCCCTGCGCCTGAGCTCTCTTCGTAGCCACCTCCCAAACCCCGTAAAGTAGGCTGGGCAACCATGCCAGGGGACACTCCATGCCGCACGTCATCACCGTTTCGATGGGCGCGTCTGCGCAGGACTATGAGTTCGAGACGAGCTTTCTGGGCCAGGACTTCCGGGTAAGCCGCCAGGGGGCGGACGGCGACGAGGAGCGGGCCTGGGACCTGCTGCGGCGGGCACAGGCCGATGCCGATGCGGTGGGGCTGGGCATGATCCGCGACCACTACGACGTGGGCACGCAGCGCTTCGTGCACAAGGACACGGACAAGCTGCTGCAGGTGGTCACGCGGGTACCGGCCACCACCGGCGCCAGCCTGCGGCGCATGCTGCAGGTGCGGGCGATCCGCCATGTGCAAAAAGCGCTGGGCAACTATTTCGACAACAACCTGGTGCTGTTCTTGTCCGGCACGGTCAACTACGACATGGCCGTGGAGATGGCGCAGCACACGCCCAACCTCTTCTTTGCCGATGCGGTGCTGAAAACCGGCGCGCCGGCCATGCTGACCTCGCTGCCGCAGCTGGAGGTGTTCGCCAACGGCAGCAAGATGGCCAGCGGCATCTGGGGCGCGCGCCGGCTGGGCGCGGTGCTGCCCAAGCTGTCGGCGGTCAAGCAGCGCTTTCTGGCCAAGGAGATCGCCAAGGCCCACGTGGTGGTCGGCGCGCTGGAGGATATCCGCGAGTTTTCCGGCGAGGGCAACCTCAAGGGCAAGACGCTGATCACCTCGGCGGTGGACGAGGGCAGCATGGAGTGGCTCAAGGCGCAGCAGGTCAACCTGGTGGTCGACGTCTGCCCGCAGCCCTTCAAGGAAACCGTGGGCATCAACGTCATTGAGGCGATGATCCTGGCGGCCACCGGCAGCGAGCGCGAAGACCTCTCGGACGACGACCTGGCCGAGATCATCGAGGAGCTCAAGCTCACGCCGCGGATGCTTCACCCCACGGGCAGCTTTCGCAACATCCGCCGCTTTGCCTTCGTGATTCACCCGCTGAGTCAGGAGGCCATCAAGATGGGCTTCAAGCTGCTGCCCGAATCCACGCCCAAGCGGCTGATGGATCAGGTGGAGAAGGCGGCCGCCTTCGCGCCGCCGCGGGTGTATTGCAAGATGGAAAACATCGTCTCGCCCACCGGCTCGGAGGCCGAAGGCTGGCTGATTGCCGTGGGCGGCACGCCCAAGGAGATGCTGAGCCGCAGCCCCGAGTTCACCTACCGCCGGCTGCTGGCCGCCGCCGACATGGCGCAGAAGATGGGCGCGCAGATCCTGGGGCTGGGCGCCTTTACCAAGGTGGTGGGTGACGCCGGCGTCACCGTGGCCCGGCGCGCGCCGCTGCCGGTCACCACCGGCAACAGCTATTCGGCCTCCGGCGCGCTGTGGGCCGCGGCCGACGCGATGCGCCGCATGGGGCTGGTCAAGGCGCCCAAGGGCCAGCGCGTGCAGGCCAAGACCATGGTGGTGGGCGCCACCGGCTCCATCGGCTCGGTCAGCGCCCGGCTGCTGGCCATGGCCTTCGACGAGGTCTACCTCGCCGGCCGCCAGCAAAAGAAGCTCGACGCGCTCAAAGCCTCGATCCTGAAGGAAACGCCGGATGCCAAGGTGGTGGCCTGCGCCGACTACGAGGGCTTTCTGGGCGACATGGACATGATCGTCACCTCGACCTCCGGCGCCGGCAAGAAGATTCTGGACATCACCAAGGTCAAGCCCGGCTGCGTGATCACCGACGTGGCCCGCCCGCTGGACCTGCCGCCGGAGGAATGCGCCAAGCGGCCCGACGTGCTGGTCATCGAATCCGGCGAGATCGACTTGCCCTCGCAGGTGAAGGGCCTGAAGGACATCAGCCTGCCGCCCAACATCGTCTACGCCTGCCTGGCCGAGACCATCGTGCTGGCCCTGGAAGGGCGCTTCGAGGTCTTCACCGTGGGCCGCGACACCGAGTGGCGCAAGGTCAAGGAGATCTACAAGCTCGGCCTGAAGCACGGCATGAAGCTGGCCGCCATCTCCGGCGTGAACGGCGTGTACAGCGACGAGGACATCGCCCAGGTCGTGGCCCTGGCCAAGGAGAAGCGCAAGACCTGGAAAGCCGCCTGATGCGCATCCTCAAGCTGAGCGCGGATTATTGGAATATCCGCGGCAGCTTCAAGCTGGGCGGGCTGCTGGATATCGGCACCCAGGCCTCGCTGCTGCGGCTGGCCAGCGGGCGCTTTGTGCTGCTGGATTCGCTGGCCCTCGACGCGCCCACGCTGGCCGCGGTGCGCGCCGCCACCGGCAACGGCGCGGACATCGAGGCCATCCTGAACCTGCACCCCTTCCACACCGTGCATGTGCAGGCGGCGCACCAGGCCTTCCCCCAGGCCAAGCTCTACGGCACGCGGCGGCATGTGGAGCGCTTTGCCGACCTGCCCTGGGAGGCCGAGCTGACCGAAAGCGCGGAGCTGCATGCGCGCTATGCCGACGATCTGGCCTTCAGCGTGCCGGCCGGGGTGGACTTCGTGTCCGCCAACCCCAATCTGCACTTCGCCTCGGTGCTGGCCTACCACCGCGCATCGGGCGCGCTGCATGTGGACGACACACTGATGGTGATGCGCCTGCCCGGGCCGCTGAAGGCGCTGGGCACGCGCGTGGCCTTCCACCCCACGCTGGCGCCCACGCTGCAGCGGCGGGCCGGGGCCGCGCAGGACTTTCGCGACTGGGCCCAAGGCCTGATTCGCGACTGGGGCCAGGCGCGGCATCTGTGCGCGGCGCACACCCACATGCTGGCCGATGCCGGCCCGCTGGGGCCGCGCATCGAACAGGCGTTGGGGCGCGTGCGCAAAACACTGGCGCGCCACGAGGCCAAGCACGGCTAGCGGCGCCGGGCCGGCCTCGGGTGGCCCGGGCGTGGCCCGGGCGTGGCCGCCCACGCCCTAACTCAGGTAGGTCGTCGCCCCCAGGCCCCGCTCCAGCAGGCCCAGCAGTTCCTCGGCGGCGGTCTCGCCCAGCGCGGCGGCGGCGGCCTTTTCGCGGTAGCGGGCCTTGAGCTCGGCCACCGGCACGTGCACGTACTCCAGCAGCTCTTCGCCGCGGTCGCCGTGCTCGACTTCCACCAGGTGGAAATCACCCTTCTCGCCCAGAGCCACGTTGGCGGTATCGGTGTCGCCAAAGAGGTTGTGCATGTCGCCCAGGATCTCCTGGTAGGCGCCGACCAGAAAAAAGCCCAGCAGGTAGTCCTCGCCGTCGGCGATGTCGTGCACGGCCAGCGTGGATTCCAGGCCGTCGCGATCCACGTAGTGGTCGATGCGGCCGTCGGAGTCGCAGGTCAAATCGCGAATCAGGCCGTGGCGGGTGGGGCGCTCGCCCAGCCGCTGCAGCGGCATGATCGGAAAGACCTGGTCGATGGCCCAGATGTCGGGCAGCGACTGGAACACGCTGAAGTTGGCAAAGAGCTTGTCGGCCAGGCGCTCGCGCAGGTCATCCAGCGCCTCGCGCTGGCTGCGGTTGGCGTTGCTGGCGCCATCCAGCGCATCGCGCACCGCGTATTGCACCTGCAGCCACAGCTCCTCGGCCTGGGCGCGCTCGGCCAGCCCAAAGTCGCCGCGGGCGAAAGCCGCCTGGCATTGGTCGATGAGCACGCGGCCCTCCTCCAGGCATTCCAGCGGGCGCATGGGGATGTCGCGCAGCGCGGCCAGCTCGGCCAGCAGGCCGGGGGCGTCATCGGGCAGCGCCGCCAGCGTGGGCCGCTGCGCGCGCTCGCAGTCGCTGATGTTGGTGACCAGCACGGCGTGGTGCGCAGTCAGCGCGCGGCCCGATTCGCTGAGGATGTCGGGCTGCGGGCTGCCGGCCTCGGCGCTGGCGCGGTGCAGCGCCTCGACCACCGCTGCGGCGTAGTCGGCCAGCGTGTAGTTCATCGAGCAGCTCGCGCGCGAGGCGGTGCCGTCGTAGTCCACGCCCAGGCCGCCGCCCACGTCCACAACCGCCAGCGGGGCGCCGGCGCGGGCCAGCTCCACGTAATAGCGGGCGGCCTCGCGCAGCCCGGCGCGGATGTCGCGCAGGTTGGCCACCTGCGAACCCAGGTGGAAATGCACCAGGCGCAGGCAGTCCAGCAGGCCGGCCTCGCGCAGCGCCGCCAGCGCCTGGCTCACCTGCGGGGCGGTCAGGCCGAACTTGCTCTTCTCGCCACCCGTGTTCTGCCAGTGGCCCTTCGACACCGAGGCCAGGCGCACGCGCACGCCCAGCCGCGGCCGCACGCCGGTCTGCCGTGCCAGCTGGGCGATCAGCGCGATCTCGCTCATCTTCTCGATGACGATGGTGGTCGGGTGGCCCAGCTGCTCGCCGGCCAGCGCCATGCGGATGTAGGC
Source organism: uncultured Ectothiorhodospiraceae bacterium (assembly GCA_937141935.1). Lineage (GTDB taxonomy): Bacteria > Pseudomonadota > Gammaproteobacteria > Nevskiales > Oceanococcaceae > MS8. The sequence continues at coordinate 88,904 of CAKZQS010000029.1, read as the reverse complement.
GGCGTCCTTGTAGCCATTGCAGACGATGGGCCGGCCCGGCGGCAGCAGGCCCAGAACGGCCAGCAGCTCGGGCTTGCTGCCGGCCTCGAGCCCCAGGGTCGGGTGGGCCAGCAGCTCGCGCACCACGCTGCCCTGCTGGTTGACCTTGATCGGGTAGATGGGCGTGTAGCGGCCGCCGTAGCCGGCCTCGGATATCGCCGCATCAAAGGCCTTGGACAGCTGCTGCGCGCGGTCGCGCAGGATGTGCGGGAAGCGCAGCAGCAGCGGGGTGTTCAGGCCCTGCTCGCGGGCGCGGGCGACGATGTCGGGCAGCGCCACCGGCCCTTGCGGGCCGTGCACGGCCACGCGCCCGCCGGGCTCGGCGGTGAAGTAGCCGCGCCCCCAGGCGTCCAGGTTGTAGATGCGGGCCGCGTCGGCGACCCCGTGGCTCGTGCCGCGCATGGCCGGTTTGGGGTGGACAAAACGCGATGGTATAGCAGCCGTGACCTGCGGCCGTGCAAGGACTAGTCTTGCCCCATGTCCAGCGCCTATCGATACCTGATCAGCGGCCGCGTGCAGGGCGTGTTTTACCGCGCCAGCACCGTCGACAAGGCCCGGGAACTGGGGCTGGACGGCTGGGTGCGCAACCTGGACGACGGCCGGGTGGAGGCCCTGGCCGCCGGCGACGAGGCCGCGCTGGCGCAATTTGCCGAGTGGCTGCGCCAGGGCCCGCCGCGGGCGAAGGTGCGCAAGGTCGAGCGCCTGCCGGCCCGCGCGCCCGGCACGCCGGGCTTTGGCCAGCGCAAGACGGCGCAGGCCGGCGAGGTCTAGCCCGGCGCGTTTGCCCCCGCCGCGCCGCCGCGCTGCATAATCGCAGGCCCCGTTAGCACACCGACGATCATGGCCACCGAGCAGGACTGGTTCCTGGAGAAATTCGAGCCCGCGGGCACGGCCTTTGGCCTGCGCCTGGGCGAAAAGCTGCACAGCGAGCGCAGCGACTTCCAGCACATCGACATCTACCAGACCGACACCTTTGGCCGGCTGATGGTGATTGATGGCGCGGTGATGCTGACCGACCGCGACAACTTCCTGTACCACGAGATGCTGACGCACCCGGCGCTGTGCCTGCACCCACGGCCCACGCGCGTGCTGATCATCGGCGGCGGCGACTGCGGCACGCTGCGCGAGGTGCTGCGCCACGACATCGTGGAGCAGGTGACGCAGGTCGAGATCGACGAGCGCGTGACGCGCCTGGCCGAGCACTATTTCCCCGAGCTGTGCGAGCGCAACGACGACCCGCGCGCCACGCTGCTCTTCGACGACGGCATCGCCCACGTGCAGAACGCCGCCGACAGCTCGCTGGACCTGATCATCATCGACTCCACCGACCCGGTGGGCCCGGCCGAGGGGCTGTTCAACCGCGCCTTTTACCAGCAGTGCGTCCGCGCGCTGGCGCCGGACGGCATGCTGGTGCAGCAAACCGAATCGCCGCTGCTGCACCTGGACCTGATCCGCCAGGTGCACGGCTCGCTGAAGGCCGAGGGTTTCGCCGAAACGGCGCTGCTGCACTTCCCGCAGCCGGTCTACCCCTCGGGCTGGTGGAGCGCCACGCTGGCCGCCAAGCGCGGCCCGCTGCCCGAGCCGGTGGCGGCGCGGGTGGCGGCGATGGAGGCCGACAGCCGCTATTTCAACGCCGGCACGCTGGCCGGCGCGCTGGCGCAGCCGGGCTTTGTGGCGCGGGCCTTGGCCGTCGACTGAGCCCACGCCCGGCGGGCCCCGCCCGCGCCCAAACCGCCGCAAAAAACCCCGCAAAAACCCGGGCTTGCGCCGCGGCGAGCCCACGATGCCGGGCCGTACCGGCGCGGTTGCCAAGCTGACATCGTTTGCTGTCACAATCGGCGCAACCCTCAGGACACCGGGAGTTGCGCCGTGGACGAGCGCAAACGTGACATTCAGGGCGTGGGCCTGTCGCTGCTGAACCGCTTTGCCGGTTCGGAGGTGGTGGACAAGCTGGGCCTGCGCAAGCCGGCCGAAAAGGCGCTGTACCAGGCCAGCAAGGCCAGCTTTGGCGCGGCCTCCATGGCCCGCCGGCGCTTCAAGTCGGTCAGCCAGCGGCTGCGGCCCGAGCGCATGGAGCGCGCCGGCGACGGCGGCGACCTCTTCGACCTGACGCCCAGCGATGAACAGGCGATGATGCAGGAGGCCGCCCGGCGCTTTGCCGAGGAGGTGCTGCGGCCGGCCGCCCACGACGCCGAGGCCCACGCCGAACCCAGCAAGGACGTGTGGAGCGCGGCGCATGAACTGGGCCTGGCCATGATGGCCGTGCCCGAGGCGCTGGGCGGGGCCGGCGCCGAGCGCAGCGCCGTGACCAGCGGCCTGGTGGCCGAGCAACTGGGCTGGGGCGACCCCGGCCAGGCCTGCGCCCTGCTGGCGCCGGTGGGCGTGGCCCATGCGCTGGCCTGCTGGGGCGATGCCGCCCAGCAGGACCGCTACCTGCGCGCCTTCGCCGAGGACACCCCGCCCGATGCCGCGCTGGCCCTGCTGGAGCCGGCGGCGGCCTTCGACGCCGCCCACCCGGGCTGCCGCGCCGAGCGCCAGGGCAACAACTGGATCGTGACCGGCGAAAAGGCGCTGGTGCCGCTGGGCCCCTTCGCCGATTTGCTGATCGTGGGCGCCGACTGCGAGGGCCTGGGCCCGCGCCTGCTGCTGGTGGAAACCCGCGACGAGCGCGTGCTGCAAACCCCCGAGCCGGGCATGGGCCTGCGCGCCGCCAGCCTGGGCCGGGTGCAACTGCACGGCGTGGTACTGGGCGACGACGCCGTGCTGGGCGATGCCGACAGCTACGCCCAGGCCATCGACCTGGCGCGGCTGGCCTGGTGCAGCCTGGCCGTGGGCTGTGCCCAGGCCGTGCTGGACCTGGTGGGGCCCTACGTCACCGAGCGCCAGGCCTTCGGCGAACCCATTGCCTACCGCCAGGGCGTGGCCTTTACCGTGGCCGACATGGCCATCGAGGTCGACGCCATGCGGCTGATGACCTGGCGCGCGCTGGCCCGCCACGACGCCGGGCTGGAATTCCACCGCGAGGCCGTGCTGGCCCACCGCTATTGCGCCGAGCATGCGATGCAGCTGGGCAGCGACGGCGTACAGATGCTGGGCGGCCATGGCTTTGTGACCGAATACCCGGTGGAGCGCTGGTACCGCGACCTGCGCGCGCTGGGCATCATGGAAGGGGGGCTGCTGGCATGATCCGCCTTGAAGAACCGCGCAAGTTCAGGCCCCTGGTGAACCAGGCCCACCAGGTCGCGGCCGAGATCTTCCGGCCCATTTCGCGCAAGTACGACCGGGCCGAGCATGCCTACCCCAAGGAGCTGGACATGCTGGCCGCGCTGCTCGACGGCCTGAACGCCGGCAACAGCCAGGCCGGGGCCGGCGTGGGCGGCGTGAGCCGCTCGGCCGATGGCGACGCCGAGGGCGTGCGCAACGGCAGCAACATGAACATCGTGCTGGCCTTCACCGAGCTGTGCTGGGGCGATGTGGGCCTGGCGCTGTCGCTGCCGCGGCAGGGCCTGGGCAATGCCGCCATCGTGGCCGTGGCCAACGAGGAGCAAAAGCAGCGCTTTGCCGGCTGCTGGGCCGGCATGGCCATCACCGAGCCGGGCGCCGGCTCGGACTCGGCCGCCATCAAGACCACGGCCACGCGCGATGGCGACGACTATGTGATTAACGGCGAGAAGATCTACATCACCGCCGGCGGTCGCTGCGACCACGTGGTGGTGTGGGCCTCGCTGGACCTGAAGGTGGGCCGGCCGGCGATCAAGTCCTTCGTGGTACCCAAGGGCACGCCGGGCATGGACCTGGTGCGGCTGGACCACAAGATGGGCATCCGCGCCTCGGATACCGCCACCATCCGCTTCAGCGACTGCCGCGTGCCGGCCGCCAACCTGCTGGGCAGCCCCGAGATCGACACCTCGAAGGGCTTTGGCGGCGTGATGCAGACCTTCGACAACACCCGCCCGCTGGTGGCCGCGATGGCCGTGGGCGTGTCCCGCGCCGCGTTGGAGCGCAGCCGCGAGCTGCTGGCCGAGGCCGGCATCGAGACCGGCTACAGCACCGACCGCTGGCGGCAGACCGCCGCCGCCGCCGAGCTGACCGCGCTGGAGGCCGAATGGGAGGCCGCACGGCTGCTGACGCTGCGGGCCGCGTGGATGGCCGACAACGGCCAGCCCAACTCGCTGCAGGCCTCGATGGCCAAGGCCAAGGCCGGCCGCATCGGCACCCGCATCACGCTGCGCTGCGCCGAGCTGTGCGGGGCGCTGGGCTATGGCGAGGACGAGCTGCTGGAGAAGTGGGCCCGCGATTCGAAGATCCTGGATATCTTCGAGGGCACCCAGCAGATCCAGCTGCTGATCGTGGCGCGGCGGGTGCTGGGGCTGACCTCGAGCCAGCTCAAATAGCCGTTTGACGCACTGCAACATCGCCGGGTATGCTGCCCGGCGCTATGGGCCCGTGCCGCCTGGCGGACGGGCCCCGTTTATTTCCGGACACGCCGGGCGCAAGCGCCCGTAGCAGGGGACGCAACCAACCATGAGCGACTATCTCGTCAAGCTGGCCGAAAACCCGACGGCCCGCGCCATCATCAAGAACATCGGCCTGCCCACGCCGCCCTCGCTGGCCCGCGCCAGTGGCGCCTACGAGGCCGAGCCGCTGTCGGGCAAGACCGTGCTGCTGGGCGCCGCCGCCAAGGGCTACGCCGCCAAGGCCGCGCTGGCCACGCTGAAGGGCATGGGCGCCACCGTGGACCAGTCGACGCCGGCCACGCTGGTCGAAGGCGCCAGCTTTGACCGCTTCGTGTTCGACGCCACCGGTTTCGCCGGCGCCGCCGACATCCGCGCGCTGTATGACTTCTTCCACCCGGTGATCCGCCGCCTGAAGGCCAACGGCCGCGTGGTGGTGCTGGCCGCCGTGCCCGAGCTGCAAAGCACCGTGGCCGCGCGCACCGCCGCCCGCGCCGTCGAGGGCTTCACCCGCTCGCTGGCCAAGGAAGTCGGCAAGAAGGGCAGCACCGTGAACCTGCTCTACGTCGAGCAGGGCGCCGAGAAGCGCCTGGACGGCCCGCTGCGGTTCTTCCTGTCGGACCACTCGACCTACGTTGACGGCCAGGCCGTGCGCGTGACCACCGAGGTCAAGGCCGCCACCAAGATCCCCACCACGCAGGTGCTGGAAGGCAAGGTGGCGCTGGTGACCGGTGGCGCCCGCGGCATTGGCGCCGCCACCGCCGCCCGCCTGGCGGCCGAAGGCGCCCACGTCGTGGTGCTGGACATCCCGCAGGATGCCGAGACGCTGAACGCCACCGCGCAGAAGATCGGCGGCACCGCGCTGGCCATGGACATCACCGACCCGGCCACGCCGCAAAAGCTGGTCTCGCACTTCAAGGACACGCATGGCGGCGTGGACATCGTGGTGCACAACGCCGGCGTGACTCGCGACAAGACGCTGGCGAACATGAAGGAGCAGAACTGGGATCTGGTCCAGAACATCAACCTGGCCGCGATCCTGGCCGTGGACGAGGCGCTGCTGGAAAACGACGCCATCAAGGACCACGGCCGCATCGTCTGCCTGAGCTCGATCGGCGGCATCGCCGGCAACATGGGCCAGACCAACTACGGTGCCACCAAGGCCGGCCTGATCGGCTATGTGGCCGGCCGCGCGAACGAGGTGGCGGGCAAGGGCATCTGCATCAACGCCGTGGCCCCGGGCTTCATCGAAACCCGCATGACGGCCGCCATGCCCTTCATGATCCGCGAAGCCGGCCGTCGGCTGTGCTCGCTGTCGCAGGGCGGCGAGCCCGGCGACGTGGCCGAGCTGATCACCTTCCTGTCGACGCCCGGCGCCTCGGGCATCAGCGGCAACGTGATCCGCGTCTGCGGCCAGAGCCTCGTCGGCGCCTGATCGGCCGACCCGCTCCGCAAAAAGCCCCGGCAGTGTCCGGGGCTTTTTTATGCGCGCTTGTTGGGTTTATTGGCCACAGATTTACGCGGATTTACGCCGATTGTTTTTGGGGTGTCGGCGGGGGGTGCGGGGTTGGATGGAGGTGACAGCGGATTGGCGGTGGGCGTGGGAAGGAAGAGGAAATCATCCGCAGATTTGGGGGATTTGCGCAGATTGCGTTTGGGTGTGTCGGCGTGGGGCGCGGGGTGGGCCCGGCTGCCAACGAAGAAGACTCAGCACGAGGCTTGGCTGGCTGAGCCACAGATTTACGCGGATTTACGCGGATTTTTGTGAGCCCGTCGGCGAGGGGCGCGGGCTCGATCTTGGGTGCCAAGGAATTGGCCGGTGGCGCGAGGTGGACGCGGTGGGTTTTGGAACCACAGATTTCACAGATTTCACAGATTTTTTGGGGTGGCTCGCGACGGGCGTTCTGACCTCGGTGCTTCGGCCCGGCGCCGTGCCACCCGCCTGCCTGATAGCAAGCCGGCGAAGCGCCGCGGCCGTTCGCTGGCGCGGAGCTTCGGGCCGGGCCCCACCGCCAAAAAAATCCCATAGATCTGCGTAAATCTGCGGATGATTTGCCCCCTCCAGCCTCCACGCCACCAGCCCTTTCGCTGGCACCCAGCCCGACCAGCAACCACCACCGCCACACCCAAAAAACCAATCTGAGTAAATCCGCGTAAATCGGTGGCCATATTCCCCCACCCTGCCCCCGCACCACCGCCCCCTTCGCTGGCGCCCACCCCCACCTCGCGCCCCTCGCCGACACACAAAAAATCTGTGCAATCTGCGAAATCTGTGGTTCCCCCCGCCTTCGCCCAAACGCAATCAAAACGAAAAGCTATCAATTGAACTGAAAAGTTCTATTGGCCATGGCTAAGACTCGGGGGGATGCTGAGTTTCGTGGCGTCTGCGCTTGGCGACAGCGCCCACGCCCGACACCGCAGCACACGCAGGAGGATTCCCCCATGTTGAACTCACGACACACGTCGGTGGCCGCGGCGCTGGCCGCCGCCCTCGCGCTGGGCGCTGTCACCGCGCCGGCCACGGCCGGCGACACGGTGCGCCCGAACAGTTTCTGGTGGCCCGAGCAGCTCGACCTGGGGCCGCTGCGGGACCACGACCGCGCCTCCAACCCCTATGGCGAGGACTTTGACTACGCGGCCGAGTTCGCCCAGCTCGACCTGGCCGCGCTGAAGGCGGACCTGCGCGAGGTCATGACCACCTCGCAGGACTGGTGGCCGGCCGACTGGGGCCACTACGGGCCGCTGTTCATCCGCATGGCCTGGCACAGCGCCGGCACCTACCGCACCTTTGACGGCCGCGGCGGCGCGGGTGGTGGGCAGATGCGCTTTGACCCGCTGAACAGCTGGCCGGACAACGCCAACCTGGACAAGGCCCGGCGCCTGTTGTGGCCGCTGAAGCAAAAGTATGGCCGGCAGATCTCCTGGGCCGATTTGATGGTGCTGGCCGGCACCGTGGCCATGGAGGACATGGGCTTCAAGACCTTCGGCTTTGCCGGTGGGCGCAGCGATGACTGGGAGCCCGAGCTGGTGAACTGGGGCCCGGAGACGCAGATGCTGGGCCGTGACCGTCACGACGCGAAGGGCAATTTGCGCGAAGGGGTGGGCGCCACGCAAATGGGCCTGATCTATGTGAACCCCGAAGGCCCGGCCGGCGTGCCGGACCCGCTGGCCTCTGCGCAGCAGATCCGCCAGAGCTTTGGCCGCATGGCCATGAACGACGAGGAAACCGTGGCCCTGATCGCCGGCGGCCACACCTTTGGCAAGGTGCACGGCGCGCACAAGCCGGACGACTGCGTGGACGTCGAGCCGGCGGCGGCCGGCACCGAGGCGCAGGGTCTGGGCTGGAAGAACCGCTGCGGCAGCGGGTCGGGTGCCGACACGGTGACCAGCGGCCTGGAGGGCGCCTGGACGCAGGCCCCCACGCGCTGGACGCACCTGTACCTCAGCAACCTCTTCAACCACGAATGGGTGCAGACCCGCAGCCCGGCCGGCGCTATCCAGTGGGTAGCCAAGGACGGCGCGCTGGACGGCTCGGTGGCGGATGCCCACATCGAGGGCAAGCGCGGCACGCCGATCATGCTGACCTCGGACCTGGCGCTGAAGCACGACCCGGCCTACCGCAAGGTCTCGCAACGCTTCCTGGAAGACCCCAAGGCCTTCGAGGATGCCTTTGCCCGCGCCTGGTTCAAGCTGACCCACCGCGACATGGGCCCGCAGGCGCGCTACCTGGGCGACTCGGTGCCGGCCGAAAAGCTGCTGTGGCAGGACCCGCTGCCCGAGCCGGCCGACAGCCGCATCTCGCAGCGCGACGTGAACCGCCTGAAGAGCCGCGTGCGCGAGTCGGGCCTGCCGGTCGACGCCCTGGTACGCACCGCCTGGGCCGCCGCGGCCAGCTACCGCGGCACCGACATGCGCGGCGGCGCGAACGGCGCGCGGCTGGCGCTGGCCCCGCAGAAGGACTGGGCCGTGAACGACCCGGCCGAGGTCGCCCGCGTGCTGGGCACGCTGCAGCAGATCCGCGCGGACTTCAATGAGGGCGGGCTGTTCCGCCGCAGCGAAGTCTCGCTGGCCGACATGATCGTCATCGGCGGCGCCGCGGCCATCGAGCAGGCGGCCGAGCGGGCCGGCTACAGCGTCAGCGTGCCGGTCGAGCCCGGCCGCGTGGACGCCACGGCCGAGCAGACCGACGTGGTCTCCTTCGCTGTGCTCGAGCCCCGCGCCGACGGCTTTCGCAACTACTACAGCGAGGCCTCGCTGCTGCCGCCGACCCGCGCGCTGGTGGACCGCGCGGACATGCTGACGCTGACGGTGCCGGAGATGACGGCGCTGGTCGGGGGCCTGCGCGCGCTGGGCGCGAATGCCGGCGGCAGCCCGCACGGCATCCTGACCAGCCGCCCCGGCACGCTGAGCAACGACTTCTACGTGAACCTGCTGAGCATGGATACGGCCTGGCGCAAGAGCGACACCGCCGGCATTTACGAAGGTTTTGACCGCGTCAGCGGCGAGCGCCGCTGGACGGCGACGCCGGTGGACCTGGTCTTCGGCTCGAACTCCGAGCTGCGCGCCGTGGCGGAGGTCTATGCCTCCGACGATGGCGACGAGGAATTCGTCGCGGACTTCGTGGATGCCTGGGTCAAGGTCATGCGCCTCGACCGCTTCGACTTGCGCACCTGAGCGGCTCTCTCCCCCACGGCTCTACGCAAACTCGCCCCGGCTTCGGCCGGGGTTTTTTTTGATCGCCCACGGATTCGCGGGCTTTACGAGTGGGCGCAGGAAGGGGGAGGGGAAATCATCCGCAGATTCTGGGGATTTGCGCAGATTCGTTTTGCGGTGTCGGCGCTGGGCGCGGGATTGGTTCGGGTGCTAGCAATTCCTCGTTGGCGGGAGGACGGGGTGGTTTGGCCACAGATTTACGCGGATTTACGCGGATTTTTTTGAACCCGTCGGCGAGGGGCGCGGGCTCGATCTTGGGTGCCAAGGAATTGGCCGGTGGCGCGAGGTGGCAGCGGTGGGTTTGGAACCACAGATTTCGCAGATTGCACAGATTTTTTGGGGTGGCTCTCGACGGGCGTTCTGACCTCGGTGCTTCGGCCATCGCCATTCCGCCCAACTGCTTGATAGCAAGCCGGCGAAGCGCAGCGGTGATTCGCTGGCGCCATAGCTCCGGCCGGGCCCCACCGCCAAAAAAATCCCATAAATCTGCGTAAATCTGCGGATGATTTCCCCGCTATCTCCCACGCCACCAGCCCTTTCGCTGGCACCCACCCCGACCAGCAACCACCACCGCCACACCCATAAACCAATCCGAGTAAATCGGCGTAAATCTGCGGCCACATTCCCCCACCTTGCCCCCGCACCACCGCCCCCTACGCTGGCACCCACCCCCACCCCGCGCCCCTCGCAGACACAAAAAATCTGCGAAATCTGCGAAATCTGTGGTTCCCTGCTTTATCTACCGTTCCTAAGCCGCCCAAGAAAAAGCCCCGCACGCGGCGGGGCTTTGGGTATCGGTCAGGCGCAGGCGCCGCTATTCCTTCTGGTGCGCCTCCAGGCGCAGCAGGTAGCGGGCCAGTGCGGGCAGCACCATGATCGCGCCGAACATGTTCGCGGTGAACATGAACATCAGCATGATCCCCATGTCGATCTGGAACTGCAGCTCGCTCATCAGCCAGGTGGCGACCGACAGGCCCAGCGACACGCCGATGAAGACCACGGCCTTGCCGGTGCGGCCCAGCGTGAAGCGGAAGGCCTCGCGCAGGGTGCGGCCCTCGTTGAGGGCCGAGGCCATCTCCGAATAGACGTAGATGCCGTAGTCCACGCCGATGCCCACGGCCAGCGCCACCACCGGCAGCGTGGCGACCTTCAGGCCGATGTCGAGCACGGCCATCACCGCATAGGCCATCGCCGAGACCAGCGACAGCGGCAGCACCACGCAGAGCACGCCGGCCACGCTGCGGAAGGACAGCCACATGAAGATCAGGATCACCACGTAGACCCAGAAGACGACCATCAGCTCCTGTTCTTCCACGACCTCGTTGGTGGCCGCCATCACGCCGACGTTGCCCGAGGCCAGCGAGAATTGCACCGGGCAGTTCTTGTCGAACTCCTCATAGGCATCGCGGGCCGCGTCGCGGCGCTCCTTGGCGGTGGCCACCTCGGCCTCCTCGCCCCCGCCGGTGGCCAGCTCGAAGACCTCGCCTTCGAGCGTGCGGAAGTCGTTGAAGGCGGTGCGTTTCTCCTCGCAGTACTGCGGCGAGACATCCGAGCTGGCGTAAAACTCCTGCGCGTTCTGGGCGTCGAAATCCTTGATCACCTGCACCAGGCGCGAAATGGTTTCGGCCTTGTGGTCGGTGGTAAAGATGAAGATCGCCATCGCGTCGCAGTCGTCGTTCAGGATGCCCGTGGTGGTGGGCACCAGCGCCGTGGCCTGGGCCAGCGCAAAGCGGTTGCGCGGCAACACCAGCGCATTCAGCCGCCCCTCGCTCAGGCCCTGGTAGACCAGCTTGGCGTAGGTCAGCAGGCTCATCGTCGAGTGCACGCCGGGCTGGGCCTGCATCAACCACTCGAAGCGGTCGATCTGGCGCATCAGCTCGTAGTCCACGCAGCCATTGGGCCGGGTCTCGGCGATGACCTTGAGCTGGTCCACGCCGATCTCGAAGTTACCGATGATCTGCCGGAAATCCTGGTTGAAGCGCGAGTCGGGCCGCAGCTCGGGCACGCCTTCGATGGCATCGCCGATCTTCAGCGCCGGGTACTTCCACATCGCCCAGCCCAGCAGCAGCGCCGCGATCAGCAGGATGGCGGTGGCCGGGCCCTTGCGGGTGGCGTTGGCCAAAAAGTCCCAGATGGGCGCCAGCATGTTCTCGCGCGCCTGCTGGCCCTGCTTGAACTTGTCGAGGTCGCGGATCTCGATGAAGGTCAGCAGGATCGGCATCAGCATCTTGTTGGTGATGATGATGGCGGCCACACCCAGCGCCGCGTTGATCGACATCTCGCGGATGATCTGGATGTTGATCAGGTAGATCGTGGCGAAGCCGGCCACGTCGGTGATCAGGGCCACCGTACCGGGGATGGCCAGGCGGCGGAAGGTCTGCAGCGAGGCGCCAAAGCGGTCGTGCCCGGCGTCGATTTCCGCCACCCAGGCATTGGCGTACTGCACGCCGTGCGAGACCGACACGGCCAGCACCAGGAAGGGCACCAATATTGAGAAGGGATCCAGCCCCAGCCCCAGCGTGGTCAGCGCCCCGAATTCCCAGATCACCGCGGTGACCGAGCACACCATCACCAGCATGGCCAGCTTGAAGTTGCCGGTATAGCCCCACAGCAAGGCGCCGGTCAGCAGCAAGGCCAGCAAAAAAAACAGCACCACCTCCAGGGCGGCGTTGGTCATGTCGTGCACGATCTTGGCGAAGCCGATGATGTGGACGTTGACGCCGTCCTTCTCGTACTTGGCCCGCAGTTCTTCGAGGTAGTCGCCCACCGCGAAGTAATCCAGCTTTTCACCCGTGTCGGGGTCGTATTCGAGCAGTTCGGAGACGATCAGCGCGCCGCGCTGGTCCTCGGTGACCAGCCGGCCGATCACCTGGGCCTTGCCCACGTTGGATTTGACCTTTTCCAGCATCGCCGGCGTGGGCGAGTAGTCGGCCGGGATCACATTGGACCCCGCCAGCCCCCCTTCGATGTTCTCGACATAGGTGACGTTGGGGGTGAACAGCGACATCACCCGGGCTCGGTCGACGCCGGGCATGAAGAAGATGTCGTTGGTCGCATCCTCCAGCGTCTTCATGAAGTCGGCTTCGTAGATGTCGCCGCTGCCCTCGTCCTTGATCAGTGCAAACAGCACGCTGTTGGCACCGCCAAAGTCGCGGTAGTACTTCTGGAACACCTGCATGTAGGGGTGATCCAGCGGAATCGACTTCAACCAGCCGGCGTCGGGCTGGATGCGCGCGGCCTGGAAGGCGAAAAACAGCGTGGCCAGGATCAGCAGCCCCAGCGTGGCGAAGCGCGCCTTGAAGATCGGCGGCTCGACCACGCGCAGGATGCGGGCGGTCCAGTCGTTGCCTTCGACCGGCGGGTAATCAGGTGTTTGGCTCATGAAACTCCCCCGGCCTATTTGCGAAAGGGCACGCGCGTAACGCCGCCGATACCGGCGACGACGAGTCCGCCGTCGGTGATCAGCACATCGCCCAGCGTCATCTCCAGGCCGGTCGTCACCGGCTCGATGCGGCCGCCTTCGTTGCGCACCACGGCGCCGTTGACGCCGACGATCAGCACATCATTGCCGCCCAGGCTGTCGCTGCCGAACAAGCTCTCCTTGAGCGGGTTCGGGTAGTAGCGAAAGCCCTGCGCGGCCAGCTCGGCCTCGTCCTCGACGCTGACCAGCGAGAACTCGTCCCACTCCATCGGGTCCTGCGTGGCCACGCTCTTGACGTCGCCCACCGCGTACACGGTGCCGCGCAGGCCGTAGAGGTAGGCGCCGGAGTCGCCGAAGGGCTGCATGCCGAAGTAGCTGGCGGCATAGGGCGACCACAGCTGCTCCCAGCTTTCGCCCTCGTCGGTGCTGCGCACCAGCATGCCCTTCTCGCCGTGAATCAGGAGCGTGCCGTCGGCCAGCTGGGCGATGCCGTAAAGGTTGACGCCATTGAAGGTGAAGTCCGGCTCGATGATCTCCCAGGTCCCGCCGGAATCGGCGGTGCGCAGCATGCGGCTGTTGGCGCCCACGGCGAAGCCGCGCTGGTCGTCGAGCATCAGGATGTCGTACAGCGGCTTGCCCCAGTCGGGGTCGCGGTACTGCACCGTCCAGGTGGTGCCGCCATCGCGGGTGGTCAGGATGTTGGCGTCGTGGCCCACGATCCAGCCGCGGCTGGGGCTGATGAACAGCGCCCGGTTGAGCATGGCCGACACCGGCGAGGGCAGCTGCTGCCAGGTACGCCCGGCATCGGTGCTCTTGAGGATGGTGCCCCAGTCGCCCACCGCGAAGATGGCCCCGTCGACGCGTTGCAGATCGATCAGGTTGGCGTTGACGGAATAGGCGCGCAGCGGTGCGGGCCGGGCCTCGAGCGAGGTATCGGCCCCGGCGACGCTGCTACCCAGCAGCGCCAGCAGAGCAAGGCCGGCGCGTGGCCAGAATCTGGCGGTCATCGTTCCCCCCTGTGCCCGCGGGCGCGGGCCGTCTCCGGTTGGTCGAGCGGTGCCCGGCGCTGCCCCAAGCCGCGCCGGCGGGAAGGCCCGGCCCGCGTGATGCGAGCCGGGCCCAGGCGCCATCTTAGCGGCGGCGCGCCTTGCGCTTGAGGTTGGCCGGCGTGAAGTAGCTGTCCTTGTACTCGACCTCGAAGTCGGAGGTCTCGTCTTCGTTGGTCAGCGCGGTCAGGAAGTAACGGCCGGTCTGCAGGTCGTAAATGGTTTCCGGGGCGCCGGTCACCGTCGGGATGAAGGGCAGCGTGATCAGGTGCGCTTCCTGCACCTTCCACAGCTCGTCGCGGTTGTCGTAGTTGTCGACGACGGCGATCGACCAGCTGTCCTCGTCCTGGTAGAAGCGGCGGGTCTTGAACTGGTGGCGGGTGCCATCGCGCAACGTGGCCTCGATGATCCACACCCGGTGCAGCTCGTAGCGGGCCAGGTCCTGGTTCAGGTGGCCCGGGCGAATCAGGTCGGTGTACTTGTGCTCCGGCGAGTTGATCTCGTAGGAGTGGTAGGGGATGTACATCTCCTTGCGGCCGACCAGCTTCCAGTTGTAGCGGTTCAGCGCGCCGTTGAAGACGTCGACCTGGTCGGAGAACTGCTCGCCATCGGTGCCGATGTAGGGGTTGTCATAACCCACGTCCGGCGCGCGGTTCACGCGGCCCAGGCCGGGGTTGTAAATCCACGCCAGGCGGCCGCCGTCACCCTCGTCGGCCGTCTCGTGCACCAGCGTCAGCTGCCCGGCCACGCGGGCCGGCTCGATGACCTCGGAGAGGTAATAGGCCAGCAGCGAGGTGCCGCCCGGCTCTTCCAGGTTGCCGTACTTGAACTTCACGTCCTCGATCAGCTTGCTGATCTTGAAGTCGCCGTCCGGCTTGACGATGGCCTGGTTGTTGAAGCGCTTGACCGCGCTGCCGCGGAACTTGAGCTTGTGGTTCCAGATGGCCTCGGCGCCGTTTTGCGGGATCGGGAAGGGAAAGCCCAGCCGCGCGCCGTCCACATCGTCGGTGCCATTCAGCGTGGCGCTGGTGGCGTTCTTGATCGTCGCCTCGTAGATCTCTTCCGGGAAGAAGGCCGTACGCACGCTGCGGTACACCGGCATCTTGTAGGTGTCCGGGTACTTCTCGAACATCGCCTTGTGCCCTTCGGTGAGCTTGTCGGCGTGCTCGGCCATGTTGTCGGCGGTGATCGTGAACATCGGCTGGGTCACGTCGCCGCCCAGCTCGTCCTCGTGCTTCTTGAGCTCGCTGTAGACCAGGTTGCGGATCTTGGCCGGGTCGGACTTGCGCCACTCCTCGAGCTGCGCGCGGGACAGATCGGTCTGCTCGGGGGTGAACAGCTCCTGGCCCTGCCAAGCCGGGATCGTGCCCTCGGCGTTGCCGGCCTGGATGGCGCCGACCGGGGTCAGCTCCTTGCCCAGCTTGGCGGCCTCGCTGGCCGGTGCGGCGGCCAGGGTCGTGCCCGAAGCCAAGACGGCCGCCGTAGCCAGCGCCCAGTTCCAATTTCGCATCTTGCTACCTCAATGGGGGTGATGTCTTAACGCAGCAAGGCCGAAAGGCCCGTCCATGGCCGCCTGTCGCCGCGGCGGCACACGCTAGCGCGCACATGGGGGTCGGTCAAGCCGCTGCAGGACCAGTCCGACACGCACAACCGGCCGGAGTTCGGCGCCGTATACTGGCGCCGCAGCATGCGCCAGCCAGGGAGAGAGGCGGCGCCCGTGAACGACCTGGAAGGGAGACCCGAGAGTGACGACGCCTATCCGCAAGGCCGGCAGCCTGGCCCTGTTGCTGCTGGCAAGCAGCCCGCTCCATGCGCTGGATTTCGATGTTGGCGAGTTCGGCATCAGCTTCGTGAACCGCTTCACGATTGGCGCCGCCTGGCGTATCGAGGAGCGCGACCCGGACCTGATCGGCAAGCTGAATCTGGATCCGGACCTGTGTGCCGGCGATGACTGCCTGTCCTTCACCGGCGACCCCGAGCCGATCATGCGGCTGGTCGAGGCGCCCGGCGCCTTCTTCGGCGACAAGGTCGACGACGGCAACCTGAACTACGACCAGTACGACATGGTGGCGGGCCTGGCCAAGGTCACCTCGGATCTGTCGATCAACTGGCGCGACTTCAACCTGAAGGCGCGCGGCATCGCCTTTTACGACGCCGTCAACACCGACTTCGACGAGTTCCACCCGAACAACGACCAGGTCGTGGCCGACGGCGTGGGCGGCTACCAGCAGCGCTTCACGCCGCGCGACGACTCGACCGAGAGCGTCTGGGGCAACGACGTGCGCCTGCAGGATCTGGCGCTGTCGGGCTTTTTCTTCTTCGGCGACCGCGCGGTCAACCTCACGCTGGGCGCGGCCAAGCTGCGCTGGGGCGAGGCCAACCTGATCGCGCTGAACTCGCTCAACGAGATCAACCCGCCCGACATTCGCGGCCTGCGCCAGCCCGGCGGGCAGATCAACGAGGTCTTCCAGCCGGTGCCGCTGGTCGCGATCTCCGGCGATGTCTTCCCGGACCTGGGCATCACCGCCGAGGCCTTCTACCAGCTCAGCTGGGAGCCGGCCATCGCCGACCCCGGCGGCACCTTCTTTGGTGATGTCGACGCGCTGTACCGCAGCGGGCCGGCCAGCTACGCCGCCATCAACCTGGGTTACTTCCCCGAGGACCCGCTGGAAGGCCCGCCGCAGGACCCGGATTCGCGCGGCGAGCACCGCCTGCAGAACCCGCTGGCGGCGCTGCTGACCGACACCTCCTTCTCCGGCAATGTGTTCCAGGACGGCCGCTACCCCGACGACCGCTGGCGCCCGCGCGACGAGGACCAGTGGGGCATGCGGGTGAACTGGTTCGCCGACATGATCAACAACGGCACCGAGTTCGGCTTCTACTACATGCAGTACCACAGCCGGCTGCCCTATCTGTCCTTCCTGGCCGCCGACAAGACGCCGCTGCGCGACGGCCTGACGAGCACCGCGGCGGACGCGCTGTTGCAATGCCAGCTGGCCGGCAACGACTGCCTGCCGGTGGATACCGCCTCGGCCATTGTCGACTACCCCGAAGACATCACGATGTACGGCCTGAGCTTCAACACCAATGTGGGCTCGTGGTCGCTGGCCGGCGAATACAGCTTCCGGCCCGACCTGCCGGTGCAGGTGTCGATCCCGGATGTATTCTTCGCCGCGCTGCAGCCGGCCTTCCCGGACGGCGACGTGGTCATCGGCACGCAGGCCGTGGGCGATTTTCTGGGCAACCTGGGCGGCGGGCTGAACGAGTTCGTGCTGGGCCCGCTGGACGAAACCCTGGGCGCCGTGATCGAGCTGCTGGCCGAAGGCGGCGACGGCACCCCGGCCTCGGACCTGGGCTTTCCCATCACCGTGCCGGGCGCCCGCAACGCGGCACCGGATTACCTGGAAACGATCTACCGCGGCACCACGGTCGACGAGAACATCGCCACCCGCGGCGAGAACTACTACATCCCCGGCTTTGTCCGGCAGAAGGTGGGGCAGTTCTCGATGACGGGCATCCGCATCCTGGGCAATTCGCACCCGCTGTCCGCGCTGGTGGGCACCGAGCAGATCATCAACCTGGTCGAGGTCGGCTTTACCCACATCGTGGACATGGCCCCGGCCGACCAGGTGCAATTTGACGGTGGCAGCCCCAACCGCACGCACTACTCGCCCGGCGCCGACGGCACCGGCCAGCCCGATGGCGAGCCCGACCCGCGCAGCCTGAACCCCACCCAGCAGCGCGAGGCCTTCGTCGACAGCTTTGCCTGGGGCTACCGCCTGATCAGCTTCCTGGAATACAACGACGTGTTCTGGAACCTGAACTTCAAGCCCTTCGTGTCCTTCAGCCACGATGTCGAGGGTTATGCGCCCTACCCCATGCAGAACTTCATCGAAGACCGCATGGAGTGGATGCTGGGGAGCGAGGTTTTCTACGGCCAGCGCTGGAGCGCCAAGCTGCAATACCAGGGCATGACCGGCAACCGGCATAACTCCCGCCGCGACCGCGACAACGTGCTGGTCGAGCTGAGCTACACCTTCTGATGTGGCCCACTGCGGCCCGGCGGGCCGCCGGCGTCCCGCACGGGTTCCGCCGCGCGGGACTGCTGGCCCTGTTCGCCCTGCTGGCCGGCTGCGAGGCCAGCCAGCCCGATGAGCGCGCGGCCGCGGCCGGCTGGTGCCTGGACGGCGACTGCGCCCAGCGCCAGCTGATCGACCTGCCGCAGCTGGAAAACCTGCACTTCACACCCGAAGGCCGGCTGTTCCTGACCGGGCAGGAAAACCTGTACGAGCTGCTGGAGGACGGCGCGGGGGGCTACAGCGCGCGCACGCTGCTGCCCGGTGGCGGCGGCTGCAGCGGGCTGGTGTCGGTGCCGGGCACGCTGTACGCGCTGTGCGCCGGGCCGGGCGGGCCGACGGACTTCTCCACGCTGCAGGCGGTGGATCTGAACGCCGCCGAGCCTGTGGCCGAGCCGATCTTCGCGCTTTCGGGCATGACGCTGCCCAACGGCATGGACATCGGTCCCGATGGCGCACTGTATGTGACCGATGGGCCGGTCTCGGTCAAGCCCAAGATCGTGCGCCTGGCGGTGGACCCGCAAGACCCGCGCAACATCCTTGAGCAAACAACCTGGATCCGCTTCACCGGCGAATGGCCCAACGGGCTGGTGGTGACGCAGGATGCGCTGTACACCACGCTCTACGGGCTGGGGCTGGGCACCGTGGTCGCCATCGCCCGCGAGGCCGACGGCAGCGCCGGCGAGACCACCGTGCTGCTGCAACGCGGCCGGATCCTGGATGACCTGAACCTCGTCGGCGACACGCTGCTGGTCACGGACTGGCAGGACGGGCGGCTGTTCGCGCTGGGCCTGGACGGCACGCTGCGTGGCGAATCGCCGCTGGGCAGCTTTACCCAGCCCTCCTCGGTGGAGGCCGGCCGCCCGCCGCTGTTTCGCCCGGACCAGCTCCTGGTCACCGAGCGCTACCTGGGCTCGGGGCTGTGGCTGCGCGAGCCGGCCGCGCCCTAGCGCCACCGCGCCCCCCACAAGCTCCGCCTCAGGCGCGTTCGAACTGCCGATAGCCCAGCGCCTCCGCCAGGTGCGGGCGCTCGATGCGCGGGCTGTCCTGCATGTCGGCCAGCGTGCGCGCGACGCGCAGGCTGCGGTGCCAGCCGCGGGCCGACAGGCGCAGCCGCGCCATCGCAGTCTCGGCCAGCTGGCGCTCGGCCGGGCGCAGCTGGCAATGCTGCTGCAGCTCCGCGCCGGCCAGCTGCGCGTTCAGCCCGCCCTGACGGGCCTGCATCCGCGCCCGCGCGGCCGCCACGCGGGCGGCCACGGCCGCGCTGGGCTCGCCGGCCTGGGGGTTCAGCAAGGTCTCCGGTGGCGGCCGGCGCATGCCCAGCTGCAAATCGATGCGATCCAGCAGCGGGCCGGACAGCCGCGCGCGGTAGCGCTGCACCTGCTCGGCGGTGCAGCGGCATTCGCTGCCGGCATCGCCCAGAAAGCCGCAGGGGCAGGGGTTCATCGTCGCCACGAGCTGGAAACGCGCCGGGTAGCGCACCCGGGCGGCGGCGCGGGCGATGGCGACCTCGCCGCTATCCAGCGGCCCGCGCAGCACCTCGAGCACGCTGCGCGGGAACTCGGCGATCTCGTCCAGGCACAGCGTGCCGTAGCTGGCCAGGCTGATCTCGCCGGGGCGGGCCTCGCGGCCGCCGCCGACCAGCGCGACGGCCGAGGCCGAGTGATGCGGGGCGCGAAAGGGCCGGTGGCCGAAGGCGGCCAGGTCAAAACCCTCCGGCCCCAGTGACTGCACGCAGGCCAGTTCCAGCGCCTGCGCAGCCGACAGCGGCGGCAGCAGGCCGGGTAGCCGTGCCGCCAGCATGCTCTTGCCGCTGCCCGGCGGGCCGAACAGCAGCAGATGGTGGCCGCCCGCCGCCGCCACCTCCAGCACGCGGCGCGCCTGCGGCTGGCCGCTGACCTCGGCCAGGTCGGCGCCGCCGCGCGTCGGCGGGGCGGGGCGGGGCGCGGCGGCAGCGGACCCGGCTCCGGCAGGTGCCGCCCACTCCCCCTCGCTCTGCAACGCCGCGCACAGGCTCAGCAGGCTGGGCGCGGCGCCCAGTTCCAGGCCCTCGACCAGCGCCGCCTCCGCGGCCGCCTCGGGGGCCAGCAGCAGGCGCCGGCCCGAGGCCGCGCAGGCCCGCGCCGCCGGCAGCACGCCGGCCACCGGGCGCAACTGGCCATCCAGGCCCAGCTCGGCCAGGCATTCCACCTGTTCCAGCGGCAGGCGCAGCAGCTCGGCCGCCTGCAGGATGCCCAGCGCGATGGCCAGGTCGAAGCGGCTGCCCTGCTTGGGCAGTTCGCCGGGGGCGAGATTGATGGTGATGCGCGAGGGCGGCACCCGAAAGCCGCTGCTTTGCAGCGCGGCGCGCACGCGGTCGCGGGCCTCGCGCACCGCGGTTTCGGGCAGGCCGACGATGGTCATGCCCGGCAGCCCGCCGCTGATATGCACTTCCACCCGCACCAGCGGTGCATCCAGGGCCTGGCTGGCGCGGCAGTAGGCGGTGGCCAGTCGGGTCATGCGGGGTCTTGCGGCGGGGGCTCGGGCAGCAATACGGGGTCGGCCGCCAGCCGCGGACAGCGCAAGCGCGGCGGCAGGGCTGGAATCGACCTGAGCAATGGCCGCAAAGTCGTGGATTTAGTTGGTTTTGCGCTATGCTGCGCAACAAATTGGGGAGTAGTCCGGGATGATGCCAACGAACTTCGCTCGCGCCGCGGTGATTGCAGGCGGCCTGCTGCTGGCGGGCGCGGCGACGGCGCAGCAGCCGCCGCAGTCCTACTTCAGCTTCCTGGGCTCCTTTGTCGACCCCGACAGCAACCGCCTGACCAACGAGGAAGGCGCCGCCTTTGACCTGCTCTACGGGCGCGAGCTGTCGCCCTGGCTGTACGTCGAATTTCGCGGCACGACCGAGGTGCACGAGACCGGGCGCCGTGGCGGCAGCGACAACTATCGCGGCGCCGGCAGCGTCGAGATGCAGGCCCTGTGGGGCGAACGCGGCATCTTTTCGGCCTTCGTGCTGGCTGGCGCGGGCTTTGCCTTCAACGACCTGCGGGGCACCGCCAACGACGACGGCGCGCTGTTCGGCAACGTCGGCATCGGCGTGCTGAGCAAGGCACTGACCACGGCCGACCTGCGCCTGCGCTTCGAAGGCCGCGCCCGCTACGAGGATGTCGGCCCCGGCATGACCGACTTCCGCTTCGGCCTGGGTCTGGAGATCCCCATCGACCCGACCGAGATCGTCATTCGCGAGGTGCCCGTCCCGGCCGCGCCCGCGTCGACGGCGCCGCAGCCGCCGCCGCCCGGCACCTACGGCACGCCGGCGCCTCCCGGGACCTACCCGGCGCGCCCGACCGACAGCGACCAGGACGGCGTGCTGGACCCGCTGGACCGCTGCCCCGGCACGCCGCGCGGCACGCTGACCGACGACGACGGCTGTCGCGTCGCCTTCCAGACCGAAGACCTGAGCCTGGATGGCGTGACCTTCGAAACCGCCTCGTCGGTGCTGACCGCCAACGCCCGCACGATCCTGGATGAAGTGGTGCGCCTGTTGCGCAAGCGGTCGGCGCAGACCGTCACCATCGCCGGGCACACCGACAGCGTGGGCGATGCCGAATACAACCTGGGCCTGTCGCTGGCGCGCGCCAACTCGGTCAAGCGCTTCCTCACGCAGCGCGGCATTGCGGCCAACCGGCTCAAGGTCGTGGCCTTTGGCGAATCCCAGCCGATAGCCAGCAATGACACCGCGGCCGGGCGCGAGCGCAACCGCCGCGTCGAGTTTCGCCTGGATTCGGGCTACGACCCGAAATAAGCCGGCCACCGTGGACGCCAGCGCCCCACTAACCGGCCGGCGCGTCGCCGTCCCGGAAACACGCCAGCTCGACGTGCTGGCGGGGCTGCTGGAGCGGCGCGGGGCGCAGGTGCTGCGCTGCCCGCTGGTGGGCATCCACGACACCACCGATGTCGAGCATGTGCATTGCTGGCTGGACAGCTGCATCCGCGCGCCGTTTGACGATCTGGTGCTGCTGACCGGCGAGGGCCTGCGCCGCCTGGTGGGCTTTGCCGAGCGCTGGGGCTGGCGCGAGGACTTCATCGCCTCCATCGCCCGTTCGCGCACGGTGGTACGGGGCCCCAAGCCGGCGCGCGCGCTGCGCGAACTGGGCCTGAACGCCGACGTGCATGCCCAGGACCCGACCACCGCCGGCATCATCGAGGTGCTGGAGCAGCAGTCGCTGATGGAGCGGCGCATCGGCGTGCAGCTCTATGGCGATGAGGACAACGCGCCGCTGCGGGCCTGCCTGGACTTGGCCGGCGCCCACCCGCTGTACGTCAAGCCCTATCGCTACGCGGACGAGGCCGAGGATACGGCCGTGGACGGCCTGATCGCCGCCGTGCTGGCCGGCGAGGTGGACGCGCTGCTGCTGACCTCCTCGCCGCAGGTCAGCCGCCTGGCCCGGCGGCTGGCGGCGCAGGGTCACCAATCCGCCTGGCAGGCCGCGCTGGGCGCCGGCGGCTGCCTGGTGGCCGCGGTGGGCCCGGTCGTGGCGCAAGCCTGCCGCGAGCGCGACTGGCCGGTGGACCTGATGCCCACGCAAAGCTACTTCATGAAGCCGCTGGTGCAGGCGCTGGTCGAGCGCTGGGCCTGACGGCGGCCCGCGAGGGGCTTCAGGCGCGGCCGAGGAAGCTGCCGTCTTCGGTGGACACGCGGATCGTCTCGCCCTCGGCCAGGTATTCCGGGATCTGCACCTCCAGCCCAGTGCTCAGCACCGCCGGCTTGGTGCGCGAGGTGGCCGAGGCCGATTTCATCGCCGGCGCCGTTTCGGTGATCGTCAGCTCGACCGCCGCGGGCAGCGTAATCGACACGCAGGCCTCCTCGATCAGAATCGCCTGCAGGCCTTCGAGGTCCTCGGTCAGGTAGGGCGTCACACCCTCCAGCTGCTCCTCGGACAGCGTGTGCTGGCTGTAGTCCTCCTTGTCCATGAAGGTCAGCCCGTCGGCATCGCGGTAGAGGAACTGCACGTTGCGCCGCGCGTAATCCACATCCGGCAGCAGGTCGTCGCCCTTGAAGCTGGCATCCAGCTTTTGCCCGGTCACGGCGTGATTCAGCCGCGCCTTGTACAGCGTGGCGGCGCCGCGCGCGGTGGGGTTGTGCGCCTGCACCTTGCGCACGATGTAGGGGGCGTCCTTGTACTGGACGACCATCCCGGACTTCAGATCGGAGGCCTTGGGCATGACAGCGGGTCGCGCAAAAGCGCGCAAGCATGCGGGCTGGGCCCGCCGCTGTAAAGCATTCGCTAGACTGCGGGGCATCACCTGAGGAGACAGGCCCCCCGGGGCTGGAGACCAGCACACATGCGCGTATTTGCGATCCTATTCCTGGCGCTGCTTGGCGCCTGCGGCGGCAGCGGCAATTCCGGCGACGGCGGCGACGGCGGCGGGCTGCCCAGCGGCGACGGCCCCATCCGCCCGGTCAGCAACGCCCCCTTCACGCAGGAGGCCGTGAGCATCCTGGCCCCGGGCCAGTCGGGCGACTTCACCACCGCCGAGTTCACCCAGGACCAGGCTCAGGGCGCCCTGATCGGCAGCGACCCCAGCGTCTACGGCGACCACGTCGACGACCAGCGCCTGCCCTACTGGAACAGCGAGTTCAAGGACGGCCGCTTCCTCGACGTGAGCGACCTCGAGCCGCAGCGCACCTTTAACGACGGCGCGGTGCGCATCTACCGCGACCCCTTCGGCGTGCCGGTCATCCACGGCGACACGCTGGAGGATGTGTGGTTCGGCGCCGGCTATGCGCTGGCCGAGGACCGCCTGTTCCTGCTCGACGGCGCCCGCCGCCAGGCCCGCGGCACGCTGGCCGAGGTGGCCGGCCCCGGCAGCGTGCCGGCCGATGTCGAGGCGCGCGTGCTGACCTATACCGAGGAGGAATACCAGGCCATGTTCGACGCGCTGTCGGACGACGTGCGGCGGGTGATCCAGGCCTATTGCGACGGCAGCAACCAGCGCATCGCCGATGTCAGCGGCGACCCGAGCACGCTGCCGGCCGAGTTCGTGCTGCTGGACTATGAGCCCGCGCCGCTGACGCCCACCGATGTCATGGCCATCGGCGTGCTGATTACCCGCCAGGTGGCCTCCAATGGCGGCGACGAGTTCGCCAATGTGGCCGAGCTGCAGCGGCTGGCCGAGGAGTTTGGCCGCGACAAGGCGCTGGAGATTTTCAGCGACGTGCTCTGGGTCGACGACCGCAAGGCCGCGGTGACCGTCCCCGAAGGCCAGACCTTCAGCAACATCACCACGCCGCCCGCGCAGCGCGCCCAGGTGCTGGGGCGCATGGCCGACTTCGCGCTGGGGCTGCCGCTGGAGCTGGCCGAAGGCCCGGGCACCGGCGACTTCCCCGCGCCCAGCCCGCTGCTGCCGGTGCGCAAGAGCGCGCCGGCCTGGCCGGATCTGCGCGTGCTGCCCGAGCGGATCTCCGCCTCCTACCAGGTGGTGGTGGCCCCCGAGCGCACGGTGGATGGCTCGACGCTGCTGGTCTCCGGGCCGCAGCTGGGCTATTCCTACCCCACGCTGCTGGCCGAGCTGGAGGTGCAGGGCGGTGGCTTCTCGGCCCGCGGCACCACGGTGCCCGGCCTGCCCGTGGTGGGCATCGGCTACACCGGCCGCACGGCCTGGGCGCTGACCACCGGCGAATCCAAGACCATCGACAGCTTCATCGAAGTGCTCGGGGAGGACCCGAATACCTATGTCCACGACGGCGAAGTCAAGGAGATGGACTGCCGCACTGAGAGCGTGAGCTACCGCGAAACGGCCGGCCCGCTGCCGGCCGGCCCGGCCTTCCAGTCGGTCGATGTCGAGGTCTGCCGCACCGTGCACGGCCCGGTGGTGGCGCGCAGCGACGATGGCACCCTGGCGCGCAGCGTGCAGTACGGCATGTGGATGCGTGAGGTCGAAACGGCGGCCGCCATCGTCGACTGGGCCCGCATCGACAACTTCACCGACTTCGACGCCTCGATGCGCCTGGTCACCTGGAATGAGAACCTGATGTATGCCGATGCCGACGGCAACATCGCCTTCTACCACCCCGGCCTGCACCCGCGCCGCCACCCCGGCGTGGACCAGCGGCTGCCGATCCCCGGTAGCGGCGAGTTCGACCACCAGGGCCTGCTGGACTTCGAGGAGCTGCCGCAGTCGCGCAACCCGGCCCAGGGCTGGCTGGCCAACTGGAACAACAAGCCGGCGCATGGCTGGGGCGAGGGCGTGGGTGGCGATGCCTCGCAGGAACCGGCCGGCTCCGAGGGGCGCATCACCAACTGGCAGGACCTGCTGCGCGATGACGACCGCATGAGCTTCGAAAAGCTCATCGATTACGACCGCCGGATCGGCCTGCGTGACCCGCGCGCCCGCAACATGGTGCCGATCTACCTGCGCCTGCAGGGCACCCCGGAGCTGTCGGCCAACGAGCAGGCGGTGCTGGACCTGATCGCGGCCTGGGACCAGGACCACTACAACCCCGAGATCGACCTCAACGACGAAGCCGCCACGGACCGCCCCGGCGAAACCGCCTTCGACGCCCTGGTCCAGGCCACCCGCGCCGAGATCGTCGACGGCTCGCTGGGCGCCGACTTCGTGCGCCGGCACAACGTGCGCGGCAACCATCCCTACGACGCCGGCACCTTCGACAAGCTCTTCGTGCGCATCTTCAACCCGGAGCTGACCAGCATCCCCGTCCGCCACGACTGGCTGGGTGGTCGCAGCCAGGCCGAGTTCCTGCGCGCGGTGCTGACCCGCGCGGTGGCCGCGCTGGAGGCCGAGTACGGCGCCGACCCGGAAAACTGGCGCCGGATCCATGCCCGTTCCAGCATCAACAACCTCACCGGCCTGATCGGCCCCAGCCTGACGATGCCGCATCAGGATCGTGGCACCTGGATCCACATGATCGGCTTCACACCGTTAAATCCTTGACGCCTTGACGGGGGTCGGGAACTTTTTTCCGACTCCCGTCCGCGCATGACGATTCCTTGACATCCGGCTCCGTAAAACGGACGCCACGGTACCGCCACCGGCGGGATCGCGACGCCCAACCTAACTCGGAGTACTAACGGATGGCTTCCTCAAAATTGCTGCTGGCGGGCCTGGCCAGCACGACCCTGCTGCTGACCGCGTGCGGCGGTGGCTCAGACAACGATTCCCGCTCGGGTAACCCGACGCCGACCCCGGCGCCGACCAGCAACCCGACGCCCACCCCGACCCCGACGGCGACCCCCACGCCGACCCCGACCCCGACGCCGACCGCCGGCGTGACCAAGGTGAACGGCCCGCTGGACCCCGTCCAGGAGCAGGTCGTTGACGGTGTGATCGCCAACGAACTGGCCGGCCAACTGCCCGAGCCCTTCAGCACCTTCACGCTGTGCACCGCCGCCAGCCTGAACCAGCTGGTCGATGTGCCCGATGCCATCCTGGCCGGCGCCGAAGGCCTGGCCAACGGTGCCGATCCCTTCGACGCCTTCAACGGTTCCGCGGCCGATGCCCAGGGCGCCCTGGAGCGCTTTGCGGCCAGCCTGCAAGCCACCCTCGTCGCCATGGCCGAGCGCGGCAGCTGCGACCCGGATGCCGACGCCACCGCCGCCTCCGGCAACCCGCTGGCCGGCACGCCGCTGGCTCCGGTTGGCACGGCGCTGGAAGGCCTGATCGCCAGCTTCGGTGACGGCTCCGAGGATCCGAACCTGACGACGCTGTCGACGGCTGTGGCCCCCGCGCTGACCGCGCTGGGTGTCGCCCTGGACGGCCTGCCCGCCGAAATCACCAGCGCCCCGGTGCTGGGTGGTGTGGTTGGCACGCTGGACACGGCCATCGACGATGTCGCGGCCACCCTGGCCCCGTTTGGCGCCTATGACGGCCCGGCGACCGCCACCGCCGCCAGCACCGCGCTGAACAACCTGCTGCAAGGCGTTCTGCTGAACACGATCCCGGTCGCCGATATCGACCCGGCCGTGGCCACGCAGATCGGCGACGGCATCAACACGCTGACCGCCACGCTGGGCAGCGGCCTGGGCCAAGTGGTGACCCCGCTGTTCAACGAAGGTCTGAACGGCGTGCTGAGCCCGGTCCTGGATCCGGTGGAAGGCCTGCTGGCGGCGATTGCCGGCTCCGGCAACCCGCTGGACGGTGTCCTGGCCGCCTTCGCGGGTGATGCCACCGGCAACGGCGTCGACGCCCTGCTCGGCGCGATCCTGTCGGCCGCCAACGGCACGCCGCTGGAGAACCTGGTCGTGGCCGCCGGCGGCAGCCCCGCCAGCGACTCGCCGCTGGCCGTGCTGTCCGAGCTGCAAGCGCAGCTGGCCGGCCTGGACACGGTGCTGGGCACCGCCGTCACGCAGAACGACGACCTGGCCACCTCGCTGACCACCATCCTGAACACCCTGCTGGGTGATCCGGCGGATGGCAGCATCCTGGGCGGCCTGCTCGGCGGCCTGCTCTAAGCAGCCCCTGCGCTCACACGCATTCAAGCGGCCCTTCGGGGCCGCTTTTTTTTGCCCGCTGCCCGCGCCTGTGGCCGGGCAGCGCGGCCGCCCGCGCGATCAGCCGGCGGCGGCCTCCGGGCTCGCGGGGGTGGCCGGCTCGCGGATGGGCGCATCCCCCCCGGCGCAGTCCGCCGGCGGCGTGGCACCGGGGTGGGCCAGCATCCAGGCGATGCGGGCGTCCTTGTCCTCCCACAGCCGGGCCATCCAGCTCTGTGCCTCGGCGCGAAAGTCGCGGTCGCCGGCATAGTCGCCCGTGCGCCAGCCGGCCGGCACCGGCAGCTCGCGGACCTCGACGCTGACCTCGCGCATGCGTCCGCACATGAAGTCCCAAAAGCCCACGGCGCCGCCGTGGTAGACGATGGTGACGTCAATCAGCTTGTCGGTCAGGTCGCCCAGCGCCGCCACGGCCAGCGCCAGGCCGCCGGTCTTCGGCCGCAGCAGGTGCGTATAGGGGCTGGACTGGGCTTCCTGCTTGGCCGGCGTGAAGCGGGTGCCCTCGACAAAGTTCAGCACGGTCACCGGCTGGCGCCGGTACTTGGCGCAGGAGGCGCGGGCGGTTTCCAGGTCCTTGCCGGCCAGCTCGGGGTTCTCGCGGATCTGCGCCCGGCTGTAGCGCTTCATAAAGGGGTAATCCAGCGCCCACCACACCGGGCCCAGGATCGGCACCCAGATCAGCTGCTGCTTCAGGAAGAACTTGAAGAAGGGCACCTGGTGGCCGAGCACGCGCATCAGCACGTAGATGTCGTTCCAGGTCTGGTGGTTGCTGACCACGACATAGCGCTGACTCTGGTTCAGCGCCACCTCCTGGTGCAGATGCCAGCGGGTGTCGTTGAGGGTCTCGGCGAACAGCGTATTGCCGGCCTGCCAGCGCTGGCAGAGCCAGTGCAGCAGGTCGGTGCACAGGCCCTGCAGCGGCCGGATCGGGATCAGCTTGAACACGATCACGACGTAGACCGGCACGGCCCAGAACAGCAGGTTGCCGACGAAGAACAGCGAAACGATGGCGCCGTGCAACGGCGCGGGCAGGGCAGAGAGCATGGGCGAGCTGGCGCTGTGGAGTCGGCGCCAGTGTAGCCAGCCCCTCGGTCCTGGCGGAACTAGTGCGGCCAGCAGGCTCGCGCGCGGCGCTTAGCGGCTCAGCGCGCCCTCGCGCACGATGTCGCGAATCCGCGCCTCGATCTGCGTGGCGCGATCGCTGCCTTCATGCACCTCCCCGGCCCAGGCACCGCGGACGCGGCCATCGGCATCGATCAGGTAGAAGGCCGGCCAGTAGCGGTTGCCCATGGCGTTCCAGTACTCGAAGTCGTTGTCCAGAAACACCGGGTGGCGAATCTCGAAATCGCGCACCTTGCGCGCCACGGCGGCGGGCGGGCGTTCGTGGGCGAACTCGGGCGTATGCACGCCGATGATCTGCATGCGCCCATCCAGGCGTCGGCCGAGGCCCTGCACCCAGGGCATGGTGCGCCGGCAGCTCTGGCAGCCAAAGGTCCAGAACTCCACCAGCACCGGCTTGCCGCGCAGGTCGGCCAGGCGCAGCGGCGGCGAATTGAGCCAGCGCTCGGCGCCAGCCTCGGGGAATTCGGGCGCCGGCGGCGCGGCTTGCGCCGCGCCGGCCCAGGCCAGACTGGCCAACAGCAGGGCCAGCCAAACAGGGGGGCGCAACACGGTCGAGGCGGTCATGGCACTCGGACCCGGCTGGGGGCGCAAGGTTTCATGCCGCGGCCGGCGGGTTTTGTGACGCCAGCGGGCGCATGGGGGCCATGCCGATCTCGGCCGTCGCCGCCCCCTGGGTCGCCGCCCGTCACCCCCGGCATGCCCTATTGCTCCGGCCGGCTCCAGCTGGCGCGCAGCGTGCCTTCGCGGTCGTAGACCTCGACCCGGTTATAGGGCTGGGCCGGCACTTCCAGCAGCACGCAGACGCTGGTCAGGATCTGAATGGTCATGCGGTCGGCGCCCGGCTCCAGCCAGGTGCCGGTCAGCTTGAGCACGCCCTCGTCGGTCAGCGTCGCTTCGGGCAGCATTTCAATGGAGTAGCCGCCCGTGCGCCGCTGCCCCTGCTCGACCACCAGGTAGCTCGAGCTGGGCACCAGATCCAGGCTGCCGGCCTCCAGGCTGCTGCCCAGCGGGCTGCTGCGCAGCGCGTCGCCGGCATCAAACAGCGTGACGTCGGCATCCTCGGTCGGCGTGTCGCAAACCAGCGCGCGCCGCAGCTCGGCGACCGGCAACGTGCCCGCCTGGAATTCGTAGCCCTGTTCCCAGAATTTCATGTTCGACATGGAGGCGCAGGCAGTCAGCCCGACCGCAACACAGGGGACGAGGGCACGCAAGACGTGACGACGCATGGCAGACTCGGCGGCGATGGATGGAATAACGCCATGGTACCAAGCCCGCACGCATGCCTGAGCTGCCGGCCCCGGACAAGCTGAACAGCCACTGGCTGCTGACGGCGCTCAAGGCCGATGGGCGCATCGACGCGGCGCAGCAGGCGCGCGCGGCCACGCGCATCGCCGGCAGCCGCGAACACCCGCTGATTGCGGTGGGGCAGTGCGAACTGGAGGACCAGGGTGAAGACGGCGGCCTGCTCGACGCCGAGCGACTGACCGAATGGCTGGCCGAGCGCACGGACACGCGCTACCAGCGCATCGACCCGCTGCAGATCGACCCGGCCGCCACCGCCCAGGCCGTGGCCTATGCCTATGCGCGCAAGGCCGGCATCCTGGTCCTGCGGCGCGGCCACGAAACGGCCACGATCGCCTGCGGCGACCCCTTCGACATGCGCTGGAAGGCCGAACTGGCCCCGGTGCTGAAGAGCGAGATCCAGACGGTGCTGGCCAACCCGGCCGACATCGACCGCTACCTGCTCGAATTCCACAGCCTGCACCGCGCCAGCAAGAAGACGCACAAGCGCCGCGGCGGCACGCAGGTGCTGGAAAACCTGATGCGCCTGGGCCGGCGCGACAACCTCAGCGAGGACGACCAGCACGTCATCGGCGTGGTCGACTGGCTGCTGCAGTACGCCTTTGAGAACCGCGCCAGCGACATCCACCTGGAGCCACGCCGCGGCATTGGGCGTATCCGCCTGCGCATCGACGGGGCGCTGCACGACATCTACCAGCTGCCGGACAACGTCTTTGCGGCCGTCACCAGCCGGCTGAAGATATTGGCCGGCTGCAACCTGGTCGAGCGCCGCCGGCCGCAGGATGGCCGGATCAAGACCGTCAGCCCGGAAGGCCGCGAGGTCGAGCTGCGGCTGGCCACGCTGCCCACCGCCTTTGGCGAGAAGCTGGTGCTGCGCATCTTCGACCCGGGCCTGGTCGTGCAGGGCATGCAGGAGCTGGGCATGCAGCCCGAGCAGCTCAGCGCCTGGACCCGGCTGTGCGAGGCGCCGCATGGCCTGGTGCTGGTCACCGGCCCCACCGGCTCGGGCAAGACCACCACGCTGTATTCCACGCTGCGCGCGCTGTCCAGCCCGCGCCGCAACATCTGCACGGTCGAAGACCCGATCGAACTGATCGAGCCGCGCATCAACCAGACCCAGGTCAACGCCAGCGCCGGGCTGGGCTTCGCCGAGGGCCTGCGCGCCCTGCTGCGCCAGGACCCGGACATCATCATGGTTGGCGAGATTCGCGACCGCGACACGGCCGCCACCGCGCTGCAGGCGGCGCTGACCGGCCACCTGGTGCTGGCCACGCTGCACACAAACACCGCGGTCGGCGCCATCGTCCGGCTGCTGGAGCTGGACGTGCCGGCCTACCTGCTGCGGGCCACGCTGCTCGGCGTGCTGGCGCAGCGGCTGGTGCGCAAGCTCTGCCCCAACTGCAAGACCCCCGAGCCCGAGGCCACGCTGGCCGCGCGCTGGACGGCGCTGGGCGTCGCCGCGCCGCAGCCCGATAGCGCCTTTGCCGCCGTGGGCTGCCTGGAATGCCGCGAGACCGGCTATCGCGGCCGCATGGGCCTGTACGAGGTGCTGGTGGCCGACAGCAAGATGCGCCAGCAGATCCGCGACCACACCGAGATTTCCGAGCTGGAGGAGGCCGCGCGCAAGGCCGGCCTGAAGTCGCTGCGCGACGCCGGCGCCCAGGCCGTCGCCGCGGGCGAAACCAGCCTCGACGAGGTCTTTCACAACCTCCTTTTCCACTGATCCCCCACACACTGGAGTTTCCATGGATGCATTGATGTCGCAGGGCGAACTGCTCGCCCTGGCGCAGGAATTTGGCCTGAAGCTGGTGCTGGCACTGGCGACCTTCCTGGTTGGCCGCTGGGTGGCCAAGCTGATCATCAAGGGCATGCGCGGCGCGCTGGGCCGCTCCAAGATCGACGCCACGCTGATCGGCTTTCTGGCCACCGTCGCCTATGTGCTGATGATCGCGGTGGTGGTCATTGCGGCGCTGGGCCAGCTCGGCATTCCCACCACCTCCGCGGCGGCCCTGCTCGGTGGCGCCGGCGTCGCGGTCGGCCTGTCGCTGAAAGACCAGCTCTCGTCCTTTGCCGCCGGCGTGATGCTGATGGTGTTCCGGCCCTTCAAGCAGGGCGACTTCATCAATGCCGGCGGCGTGTCCGGCACGGTGGAGGAGGTGCGGGTGATCGCCACGATCATGCGCAGCCTGGACAACGAGGAGGTCACGGTGCCCAACAACCAGATCTGGGGCGACACCATCACCAACTACTCGGCCCGGGCCACGCGGCGCATCGACCTGAAGATCGGCATCAGCTATGACGCCGACATCGACACGGCCAAGCGCATCGCCCGCGAGCTGTGCGAAGGCGACGAGCGCGTGCTCAGCGAGCCGGCGCTGTGGATCGGCGTGACCGAGCTGGGCGACAGCGCGGTGACGATCACCGTGCGGCCCTGGGTCAAGAGCGGCGACTGGTGGCAGACCAAATGCGACCTGATGGAGGCGATCAAGAAGCGCTACGACGCCGAGGACATCGTCATCCCCTACCCGCAGATGGACGTCTACCTGCACCGCGACGCGGCGCAGGCCGCCTAGGCAGGACCGCCGGCGGCGGCGGCCCTCGGCGCTCAGTCGTCGAGGGCGGCCTCCAGCTGGCTCAGCACGGCGGGGTCGTGCGCGCGCAGGCGCTCACGCAGCCGTTCCAGGTCGTCGGCCTCGGCCGCACGCGTGATCTGCGCCACCTCGGCCATCAGGTCCTGCTGCTCCGCCGCGGCCAGCAAATCCGGCAGCAGCTCGGCCTCGGCCTGCGCGAACAGGTGGCAGACCCGCCGCGCCGTGGCCTCATCGGCCCGCGCCAGCATGGCGAGGCCCTGCGGCCACAGCTCTTCGGCCGAGGCCGCCTCGTAGGTGGCCAGCAACTGCGCGTCGTCCAGCCGGGCGATCAGCTGCGACAGCCGGGTGCCGGATTCGACATAAAAGCCGATCCACAGCATGGCGCGCGGATCGAGGATGCCCGTCACCGCCTGAATCTGGTCGTCGCGCAAATCGTCGACGAAGCGCGCCATCGTCATGTACTCGGCCCGCGCCAGCAGCTCGCGCGAGGTCTCGACCACCAGGTCCACCGGCATCGCCCGCAGCACCTCGCCGGCATGCGCCGGGTCCAGGAACAGGCAGAGGTCGGCCTGGAAGTCGATCTCGACCTGTTGGGCCAGCGCCACCGCCGTCTTCGGCTCCAGCAGCCCGGCCACGTGGGCCGCGAGTCTCGGCCCCAGCGCCTTTTGCGCGATCAGCGCCGCCACGCGGGCCGGCAGCAGCTTGGTGGAGCGGGCCAGGCCGCGAAAACGCGCGGCGTCGCGGTCGAAGAGGTGGGCAGCCACGGCGCTGCGCACCTGGCGCAGGCCCAGCACGCCCAGCGGCTCCAGCGGCCGCAGCGCGCCGGGCGGGGTTTCCAGCAGGCGCGCGAGCTTTTCGCGCTCGGCCTGCAGCTCGAGCTGTTGCAGGCTCATACGCCGACCAGTTTCTTCACGCTGCCGCGCAGCAGCCGCGGCACGAAGGACAGCGAGTCGTCCAGCGCCTTGGCCAGCGCACGCTCCTCGCGGGCCAGCGTCTCGCGCACTTCCAGGTACAGCATGTTCTCGGCCTGATCATCCAGCGTGTCGAACGCCGGCAGTTGCTGCGCCTGCCGTCCGAGCAGGCCCTTCCAGTCCTCGCGGGGCATCGCGTGGGCTCGTGGCGAATGTGGCTGCGACTCTACACCGCCGCCACCCGGCTTTGCCCGCGGCCGCGCGCAGCGTTTAGGGTCGGCGCATGAGCGAGGCCCGCCTGCTGATCAGCTGGTATTCGGTGACCGGCCTGAATGCCGCCCTGGCGCGCGCGGCGGACGCCGGCGCCCGGGGCGTGGCCGGCTGCCGCGTACGCCGCCGGCCGGCCCACCGCACCCGCGTCGAGGACCTGGCCTGGGCCAGCGGCTATCTGTTCGTGGCGCCGGAAAACTTCGGCCAGCTCTCCGGCGGCCTGCGGCTGATGTTCGAGCGCTGCTTTTACCCGCTGGAAACCGCGCTGCAGGGCCGCCCCTATGCGCTGATCGTGGGCTGCGGCAACGATGGCCGCGGCGCGGTGCGCGATGTGGACCGCATTTGCGCCGGCTGGCGGCTGCGGCCGGTGGCCGAAGCGATGATCTGGCGCGGCGGCGCCGACATGCCGGCGGCGCAACTGCGCGAGGGCCGGGCGCAGGCCCGCGAACTGGGGGCCGCGCTGGCCGAGGGCCTGGCGGGCGGCATTTTCTAGGGCAAAAAAGACCGGCCGCACCATCCATGGCGCGACCGGGGTGAAGCCGACAAGAAGCGGGAGGCGATGCTCTGCGCCGGCCCCGCAACCATGCTCGGTGAGCGGGCGTGCACAAACAACGGGGCGAACACGACGCGCACTGTAGGCGGCGTCCTACGGCGCCTCTCAGCCGCCGCCGCTGGCATAGCGCCAGATGGCCCAGGCCACCAGCAGCACCAGCACGGTGGCCGTCAGCCGCCAGGCCAGCGAGCGCCGCGGCCGCGGCGGTTGCAGCACGCGCTCCTGCTCGTCCAGCCAGTCCTCGACCAGCGCGCGGTTGCGGCTGTTGGCGCGAAAGGCCACGTCGAACAAATCGCCCAACAGCGGCACGAAGCCAACCAGGGTCTCCAGCCCCAGGTTGCGCAGCATGCGGCCCTGCAGCTTGGGCGGCGCGCCGCCGGCCCGCGCCTCGCCCACCATCCACAGGCCCAGCGCGAAGCCGAGCAAATCACCCACGACGGGCACGAAGCCGATCACCGCATCCAGCCCGATCGACATCCTGGTGCCCGGGATCGCCACCAGCTCGTCCAGCCAGTGCGCCATGGCCCGCATCCGCTCGCGCAGTCGCTGCAGCTGCTGCGGGCTGGGACCCTCTGTCGAAGCGGGGCGAGGGGACTCGGAAGGGAGCGGCTGCGACATCGGCGTTATGTAGCGAGGCGGTGGCGGCTACACTAGGCAGGCCCATGCTGTCGTGACAAGAGGGGGGGGCGTGTTCCGCCGACTGATCTGGCTGCTGACCTTCTGGCTGAAGAAGCCCTTGAGCCTGTGGGCCCGGATCAACCTCGCGCCGTCGAACACCCGCGAAGCGCTGGGCCTGGACCCGGCCCGGCCCACGGTCTACGTGCTGCCGACCCGCTCCTATGTGGATATCTGGATCCTGGAGAAGGCGCTGCGTGAGGCGGGCCTGCCGCTGATCCGCAGCCAGGACCAGCTGCCCGGGCCCGGCGAGGCCGCCGTGCTCTACCTGCCCGCGGTGATGGACCGCGACGAGAAGCTGATGGGCCTGTTCCGCAACTTCATGGAGCAGGACGAGCAGGACCTGCAACTGGTGCCGGTGTCCGTGTTCTGGGGCCGCGACCCGGGCTCGGAGACCTCGCTGTTCCGGCTGCTGTTCTCGGATGCCGAGTCGCCGGGCTATATCCGCAAGGGCCTGATCATCGTGGCCAATGGCCGCAACATCGTCGTCAACTTCGGCCAGCCGGCCAAGCTGCGCGAACTGGCCACCGATTCGGACTACGAGCGCGTGGCGCGCAAGCTGGTGCGGGTCTTCCGGGTGCACTTCCGCCGCGCGCGCAACGCCACGCTGGGCCCCAGCCTGTCGACGCTGAACCAGACGCTGCGCGCGATTCTGGCCAACCCCGAGGTGCGGGCGACGATGGCCGAGGTCGCCGCCGAGGACAACGTCAGCCTGCCCGAGGTGCATGGGCGGGTGCGCGGCATGGTGACTGAGCTGGCGGCCGATTACTCGACCACCACGCTGCGGGTGCTGGAGCTGATCCTGAGCTGGGTGTGGAACCGGGTCTACGACGGCGTGCAGGTGCACCGCATCCAGCGCTGCCGCGAGGCGGCCAGCCGCGGCGGCGTGCTGTACATGGCGGCGCACCGCAGCCACATGGATTACCTGCTGCTCTCCTATGTGCTCTACAAGGAGGGCCTGGTGCCGCCGCATATCGCCGCCGGCATCAACCTGAATTTCTGGCCGATGGGGCCGATCCTGCGCCGCGGCGGGGCCTTCTTCCTGCGCCGCAGCTTCAAGGGCAAGAAGCTCTACACCGCCGTGTTTCGCGCCTATCTGGATGTG
Source organism: uncultured Ectothiorhodospiraceae bacterium (assembly GCA_937141935.1). Lineage (GTDB taxonomy): Bacteria > Pseudomonadota > Gammaproteobacteria > Nevskiales > Oceanococcaceae > MS8. Next base: position 53,135 of record CAKZQS010000029.1, on the reverse strand, counting down.
CTGGTCGGCCGCGGTTATCCGATCTCCTTCTACCCCGAGGGCGGGCGCTCGCGCACCGGCCGGCTGCTGCAGCCCAAGACCGGGATGCTGGCCATGCTGGGCGCCTCCTGGCTGCGCAGCCCGGACAAGCCGCTGACCATCGTCCCGGTGTTTATCGGCTACGACAAGGTCATGGAGGTCAACAGCTACTTTGGGGAGCTGCGCGGCACCCGCGGCAAGGCCAAGGAGTCGGTCTGGGAGCTGGCCAAGGCCAGCCGCATCCTGTCGCGCAAATATGGCCAGGCGCATGTCTCCTTCGGCGAGCCCATCGAGGTGGGCGACTGGATCCGCGCGCATTACCCGCAGTGGCTGGAACAGGAGGAGGAGCAGCGCGAAGACTTCGCCGAAGGCGTGCGTGCGCTGAGCCACAAGGTCATGGCGCGCATCAACGGCGCGGGCGTGCTGGGCGCCGGCGGGCTGTGCGCGCTGTCGCTGCTGACCACGCCGCAGCGTGCCATCGGCGATGAGGACCTGGCCGAGCAGATCGAGCAGTTCCGCGCGCTGCAACGCCGCGCACCCTATTCGCCCAACCTGGTCGTGGTCGATGATCCCGCCCCGGCGTTGATCGCGCAGTACGAGCCCATCGCCCCGCTGGAGCGGGCCGAGCACGCCTGGGGCGATTTGCTGCTGGCGCAGGGGCGCAGCGGCGTGCTGATGACCTACACGCGCAACAGCGTGGTGCACCTGTTCGCGGTGCCCTCGCTGCTGGCGAATTTTTTCCGCACGCCGCGCGAGCGCAGCGCCGAGCAGGTGCTGGCCGCGGCCGCCGATTACTACCCCTTCCTGCAGGCCGAGCTGCACCTGCGTTACCCGGCCGAGCAGGTCCAGCAGGCGCTGTCGACCCAGCTCGACGCGTTGATCGACTGCGGGCTGCTGGAGCGCCGCGAGGGCGAGGCGCTGGCGCCGCCGCCGGTGGATTCGCCCAGCTATGCGCGGCTGATCCGGCTGGCCAACATCGTGCGCGAGGCGCTGGAACGCTATGCGCTGACGGCGCTGCTGCTGGCCGAGCACCCCGGCGAGGAGCCGGTCGATCGCGACGAATTCGAGGCCACCAGCCGGCTGATGATCGAGCGCATGGCCATCCTGACCGGGCGCGACGCGCCGGAGTTCTTCGACAAGGCGCTGCTGGCCGGCTTCTTCGACACGCTGGAGCGCGTCGGCCTGGCCTCCTGCACCACGCAGAGCGATGGCGGCGAATGCCGGCAGATTCGCATTCGCCCGGAAATCGCCGAGCTGGCCCGCGGCGCCCTGGCGCTGATCGGGCCCGACATCAGCCAGGTCATCGTGCAGTTGGTGCGCCACCCGCGGGCGCAGCGCGCCGCCATCGACCGGGACTGAGCCGGCGGGCGCGCCGTTGCAGCGCGCCGGGGGCTTCGCTAAGGTGGCGCGCTCATTAACGTTTTTTTCTACGAAGGACGGCTACCGCCCTATGAAGATCCGCCACCTGTTCCTCCCCGCCACGCTCGCACTGGCCGCCTGTAATCCGGCGCCGCCTGCTGCCACCGAGGCCGAGGTCACGCTTGAGGACGACGGCTCCAAGTTTTCCTACTCCGCCGGCTACGAGATCGGCCAGCGTCTGAATGACATGGGCGGCGTCGAAGTCGCCCCCGACGCCATGATGGCCGGCCTGCAGGACGCCCTGAACGACGCCGAGGCCCGCCTGGACGCCGAGGAGATGAACGCGGTCAAGTCGCGCGTGTACAAGGCCGCCGCCGAGGAGCGCAACAAGCAGCGCGAGGCCGTGGCCGCCGAAGCCGGCGAGCGTGGTGCCGCATTCCTGGCCGAGAACAAGAGCAAGGAAGGCGTGCAGGAAACCGAATCCGGCCTGCAGTACATGATCGTCGAGGAAGGCGAGGGCAACAGCCCCGACCCGACCGACACCGTGGTCGTGCACTACCGCGGCACGCTGCTCGACGGCACCGAGTTCGACAGCTCCTACAAGCGTGACCAGCCCGCCAAGTTCCGCCTGAACGGCGTCATCGCCGGCTGGACCGAAGGCCTGCAGCTGATGAAGCCCGGCGGCAAGGCCAAGCTGTTCATTCCGGCCGAGCTGGCCTACGGCGCTCGTGGCGCCGGCCAGATGATCGGCCCGAACGAGACGCTGATCTTCGAGGTCGAGCTGCTCGAGGTCGAGGAGAATGAGCAGGCTGCGCAAGACGCCGAATAAGGCGCTGCCGCAACCATCGGGAGGGCCGCCTTTGCGCGGCCCTTTTTTTTGCCTGCTGCTCGCGCTGCTCGGCCTGCTGTCCGGCTGCGGCGGCGAGCCCGATGCCGCGCTGCTGGAGGATTACCTGGCCCGGCTGGCGCGCACGCTGGACAGCGAGGCACCGGCGGCGCGGGCCGTCGAACTGCCGCGCTGGCCGCGCACCCGCGCGCTGCCGCCCGCCGCCGCCCCGATCCGCCTGAGCAGCGCGCAGACGCTGGCGCTGATGCGCTGCGGCATGACCAATGCGCTGGCGGCCGAAAACACCACGCTGGCCCGGGTCCAGGCCAGCTCGCAGCGGCTGCGCCAGGCGCACGACACGCTGGCGGCGCTGCGCGCCTGCGCCGACGGCGAGGCCTTGAGCGCGGCGCAACGCGCCGAGATTCTGCCGCTGCTGGATGCGAAGGCCGAGCAACGCCGGCGGCATCTGTTCCACGCCACGCTGGGCAGCGCCGAGTTTCGCGGCCTGCTGCGCACCGGCCGCGCACGCAGCCGCGAAATCGATGCCGGCCTGCAGGCGCTGGAAGCCCTGCGGGGTCTGGCCCTGGCCAGCGCGCCCGGCCTGCGGCCGCCGCCGCCGGCGGACTGGGAGCCGCAGCTGCGGGCGCTGGATGTGTCGCAGGCCGGCGGCGCCTTGCTGGCCCGCCAGCGGCGGCTGATCCAGGCGCTGGAGCAGGCCAATACGCTGCTGGCACCGGCTGTGGACTCGCTGTGCCGGGCGGGGCACCAGCCCCCGCGCGCGCGGGTGCTGCGCCGGGTATTCGAGAAGTTCTACCTCGGCGGTGTGCAGCCGCTGTGGGCCGAAACCAACCGCGCCAAGCGGCGCTTCGCCACGGCGCTGGCCGACCTGCTGGCCGTCAATGCCGCCGTGCTGGAGGGTGAGGCCGGGGCCGGCGTGCGCCGCTATGTCGCGGCGGCCTGGGCCGCCGACAGCCCGCTGGATACGGCGCTGGCGCAGGTGGCCGGCCGCCACGTACGGCTATGGCAGCGGGCGCTGGAGAGCTGCGGCTGGCGGCCCGGCGTGCCGGCGAGCGGCTAGGCCCGCGCTGCAGGACCGCGCTACGGGGCCGCGCTAGTGGGCCGCGTTGGGGCTCTCGCTACAGGGCGGCGTCGGGGATGGTGAAGCCGAAGCGGCTGCCGCCGCCGGGCCGCGGCTCGACCCAGATGCGGCCGCCATGCAGGGCAACGATCTTGCGGCAGTGGGCCAGGCCGATGCCGGTGCCCTCGAAACGCTCCACGGGGTGCACGCGCTGAAAGGCCTGAAAAATCTTCGAGCGATGTTCCGGGGCGATGCCGATGCCGTTGTCACTGACGGTGAAGACCCAGGCGCCCTCGGCCCGCTCGGCCAGCAGCTCGATGCGAGGCGCCACGCCCTCGGCGTGGAACTTGACCGCGTTGGCCAGCAGGTTCTGGAACAGCAGGCGCAGCTCGGTGCGATGGCCGGTCAGCTGCGGCATCTCGCCAATGCAAAAGCGCGCCCCGGCGGCATCCGCCGCGGACCGCAGGTCGGCGATGACCTCGGCGACCAGGGCGGCCGTGTCGACCCGGCGGCGCTCGGAGCGCTGCCCGATGCGGCTGTAGTCGAGCAGGTCGCGCACCAGCGCGCTCATGCGCTGCACGCTGGCCTCGATGAAGCGCAGCGCGCTGCGGCCGTCCTCGTCCAGCTCCTGTCCGTAGGCCTCCAGCAACAGCTCGGAGAAGCTGGCGATGGTGCGCAGCGGTGCCTGCAGATCATGCGAGGCGATGTAGCTGAACTGCTCCAGCTCCTCGTTGCGCGCCGCCAGCGCGTGCTCGACCTCCTTGCGTGCGCTGATGTCGCGTATGGCGGCCACGACCCAGTGCCCCGCATCGGTATCCAGCGGGCTCAGCGACACCTCCACCGGGAACTCGCTGCCGTCCAGCCGCTGGCCCAGAAGCTCCTGGCCCGAGCCCATCGCGCGCACCCGCGGCTGGCGGAAGTAGCGCTGGCGGTGGTGGGCATGGACCTGGCGGAAGCGCTCGGGCAGCAGATCCTCGATGCCACGCTCGCAGAGCATCGCGCGGGTCGCGGCAAACAGCCCCTCGGCCTGTACGTTGGCCACGACGATGCGGCCCTCGTGGTCAACGACGAGCATCGCATCCGGCGCCGCATCCAGCAGCCGCGTAAACACGGTGCGGTCGACGCCAAAGAGCTGACTCGGCAGGGCGGACGCGGCGCGCTCGCCTGTCGGGGTGTCGGCAGCCATAGGTTCTCCGTGGCAACCAGGCGCCGGCGCGCTTGCACGCGGCGCCCGTGGTGAGCGCTTCACGCTAGGTCGCCCCCCGTCAATGAAATGTCAGCGTGCCGGCGGCTCGTTGTCATCGGGTTGTGCCCGCTCCCAGTCCACCTGCCAGTCGTAATCGCGCATGGCCATGTGCAGGGCCTCGAAGTCCGGGTGCCAGTCCGACATCCACAGCTCGGCCTGCGCCTCGGGCCGGGCGCGGACAATGACGCAAAAGCCGTCGCTGTCGGCATCGGCCTCCACCCGGCACCAGCCACCGAACAGGCTGCCGCCGCGCACCGGGGCCCAGGTGTCCAGCTGCATCAGGCCGGCTCCGGCATCCAGTCCAGCAGCCGCCGCGCCAGCTCGTCGCCGCGATCCTCCTGGACGAAGTGCCCACCCCAGATGCGGTCATGCGGCTGGCCGGCGGCGCCGGGCACGTGGGCCTGCAGCGGCGCATCACCGCGGCCCAGCACCGGGTCGTTCTTGCCAAATACGGTCAGAAAGGGCTTGTCCCAACGGCCCAGCGCCTCCCAGGCGCGCGTGTTCGCCGGCGCCGCCGGGTCCCGCGGCGAGGTGGGCACCAGCTTGGGGAACACACGGCTGCCGGCCTTGTAGGCACGCCCGGGAAAGGGCGCGTCATAGGCCGCCACCACCGCGCGCGGCAGCGGGCGCACGCAGCCGCTGGCGACGATGCGCCCAATCGGGAACAGCGGCGAGTAGCGGGCGAAGGCGCGCCAGATCCTGAAGGCCAGCGGCGGCTGCATGTCGCCGGTGGGCAAAAAGCCATTGGCCACGCAGATCCGGGCAAAGCGCTCGGACTGCTCCGCGGCCAGCCGCAGGCCCAGCAGCGAGCCCCAGTCCTGGCAGAACAGCGTGATGTCGCGCAGGTCCAGGTCCAGCAGCCACTGGCTGAGCCAGTCCATATGCGCCTGGTAGCTGTAATCGCCCTGGCGGGTGGGTTTGTCGGACTTGCCAAAGCCGATCAGGTCCGGCGCCAGCACCCGATAGCCGGCCTGGGCGAGCGGCGGGATCATGTGCCGGTACAGGTAGCTCCAGGTCGGCTCGCCGTGCAGCAGCAGCACCGGCGGCGCATGGCGCGGCCCCTCGTCCACATAGTGCATGCGCAGCCCGCCGACATCGGCATAGTGCGGCGCGAAGGGGTAATCCGGCAGCGCGGCAAAACGCTCGTCCGGCGTGCGCAGGACCTTCATGGGCATCGACCCCCTGGGGCCCGACTCGGCGGGCGCGATAACTGGAGCGGAGCCAGGAGCCTAGCGCAGCCCGGTGGGCGATGTCAGGGCCGGGCGTGCCGGCGCATCACGGCGCGGCATCGGGCGCCACGCGGGTATAGCGGCCATCGAAGATGGTTGTCCATTCGCGCGCGCCGGCCGCGCGGGTCTGCCAGAGCTGGCGCACGCTGCCGTCGGCCAGCGGGCTCCAACGGATGCGCTGCGCCACCGGCCCCTCGGGGCTGAGCAGCGTGCCCTGCAGCAGCATGTCCTCGCCGTCGCGGCCGCCCTCGAGCTGCAGCAGCAGGCCGCCGCTGTCGGTCCAGGTCTGGTGCCAGACGCCGCGGCGGGCGTCATAGATGTTCAGGCTTTCGCCGCTGTAGCCGCCGGGCGTGTTGTAGTGCTCGGTGAGTACGCAGCCGCCATGCCGGCTCTCGATGCGGTTGTGCCCGGCCAGGCGGCCATCGGCGCGTTCGACCCGCCACTGCCCCAGCCAGAAATCGAACTGGCGATGCTCGGCGCTCGCACAGGGGGCGGGTGGCGCCGTGGGCGCTGCTGTCGGCGGCGACGTTTGGGCCGCCAGCGGCGGCGCGCTCGCAATCAGCCAGACGAGGCCGAAGGCGGCGAACAGGCCGGCGGGAACGCGGGGCGGGCGTGAACCGGTCATCGGCGTACTCCTTGGGGTGGCGCGGCTTACCGGGCAGTTTGCCGTATGATTGGACCCGCCATGCGAAGCAGGCGGCCCGCAGAGTCGCCCAGACACAAAATGATTATGACCCGGCTCGGGCAGGGAGGCCCGGGGTATGAGTAAGCGCGCGCGCGACATCTTTTTGCAGGACACCACCGAACTGCGCGTGGTGGCCGACAGCTCGGGATTGGTGCTGGGCATCAATGCCCCGCTCGCCGAGCTGCTGGGCCTGCCTCCGAGCGAGGCGGAGGGTCGCTTCGTCTGGGATTTCGTCGATACCGGCTCGCTCGACGACACGCTGTCGGCGCTGGCGCGCCTGGTTCGCGGCGGGCAGGTCAGCGAACAGCGCCTGTGCGTGCTGACCACCCAGCGCAAGCAGGTCTGGACCGAATGGGAAGCCACGCCGGCCGAGGGCGACGGCGGCATGTTCGGCCGCGGCCGCATCCTCAGCGAGGACGAGGTCGAGGCGGACGACGCGCTCTAGCGCGCGCCCTGCCAGGCCAGACTTCGCGCTGCGCTATGCGGCGCCCGCATCCAGCACGCGCAGGAATTCCGCCGGCTCGGGGCGGATGCGGTAGTTGCTGGTCAGGTCCGCGTACAGGATGCGCCCCTGGGCATCGGTGATGAACACCGTGGGCAGGGGCACGTCGCTGTCATAGCCGAGCAGCTGCATGCCGGCGGGCAAGCCCTTCTCGGCCAGCACGCCCAGGCGGCGCGCCGCCTGGTTGTCGCGGTCGACGACAAAGTGCATCGGGGCGTCAAAGCGCTGCGACAGGCTGCGGCTGTTGGCCGCCGGCTGCGGGCTGATCAGCACCACCTGGGCGCCGCGCGCGGCGATCTCGCGGTACTGCGCGGCCACCTCGCGAATCTGGGCCATGCACAGCGGGCACCAATTGCCGCGGTAGAAGATCCACACGGTCGGCTTGCCCAGCAGCGCGTCGCTGGAGAGCGGCCGCCCCTCGGCATCCTCGAAGGGCACCGTCGGCAGCGTGCCGCCCGGCGCCAGCGCGCCGGCCTCGCGCTGGCCAAAGCGCGAGTACCAGACGACATAGATGGCGAAGCCGAGCGGGCCGGCGAACAGCGCCCACACCGCGGCCGGGCCGCCACCAAGCAGCAGCGCCAGCGCCAGGCCCAGCGCGCTGCCGCCCAGCAGACCCGGCAGCTGGGCGCTGGTGCGCGCGGTGGGCCGCAGGAACAGGCGGGCGAAAAAGCCCGCCGGCAGGCCGGCCGCAATCAGCGTGCCCAGCCAGGCACTGGCGAGGCCGGCCTCGGTCAGACCGCGCAGCGCCACCACACAGGCCACCACGGCCAGCGTGATGTAGGCCGAGACGTAGATGGACTTGAGCAGATTCATCGCACAGGCTCCGAATTCACGCGGCACGCGCCTTGGCAAAAACCACGCCGCGGTCACACCAGACCCGGCACTCCAGGCCGCGCAGCACGCGGGTCAGCGGCTCCGCGTTGTGACCGATGTCGGGCAGCCGGCCGAAGACCTCGGCCACATAGGCGGCCTGCAGCACGGTGGCCCAGCCGCCATCGGGCAGCACGAAGCGCAGCTCGGCGGCGGCCCGCTCCAGCAGGTGACAGGGCCGGGCGCCGAGCAGCTGGCCGCCCAGGCTGGCCAGCGGGGCCGAGTCGCGGAGCATGAAGCCGGAGGCGGCAAAGACGCGCTGCAACTCGCGCAGATCGCTGGCCTCGACCGCCAGCGGGAAGCTGGCCAGGTGCACCTCGGCCACGCGCTCGAAGACGGCGTCGACGGGCTCGCCGCGCGTGGCGCGCCAGACACCGTGGCCGAGCAGGGCCACGCCGGCGGTGGAGGCCGCGGCCAGCAGCAGGCGCCGGCGGCCCGCATTGGCCGGGCGCTCCAGCTGGCGCAGGGCGGCGAGTTCTTCGCGCGACAGCGCGACGTCCTCAAAGAGTTTCCGCAGCGCCGGTTTCAGCGGGGCGGAACGGGGGTCCGGGGCATTCATTGCAGGGCTCCTGCCGGGCGCGCCACATCCGTGCGGCCGGCGACGCGCTTCTTCAACCGGTGCAGCCGCGACAGCAGCGTGCCGCGCGGGGTTTCGGTGAGTTGTGCGATTTCATCAACGGTGTATTCCTCCACCGCCCACAGGTACAGCACCTCGCGTTCGGCGGCATTGAGCTGCGCCCACAGGCGGGCCAGCAGGTCCTGGTTGACCACCAGCGCCTCCAGCGCGCAGGTGTCCAGCCCCACGACGCGGTCGGCCTGCTCCTCCTCCTCGTACTGCCAACGCGCCTCGTGGCGCTTGCGATCCAGGAAGGTGTTGCGCACCGCGCGCAAAAAATAGCGCTGCGGGTCGCGGGCCGTGCTGGCCGGGCGTTCCAGGTATTTGACGTAGCTGGCATGCACCAGATCCATGGCCAAATCCCGCTCGCCGCACAGCGCCGTGGCGTAGCGGTAGGCCTGGTTCAGCAGGTCGTCGTCGAGTGCGGGCATGGGCATCTGCTGCGAGCTTATGCCACACAGACGCGCGTAGCCGGCGCACGATTGCCTGCAGCGCGTGCAATCAGGGCCGCGGCCGGGCCGTCCGCCGGACACACCCTGCACTGTATCGCCCATGAACACCCCCGATCGCCTGCCCTTGAGCCTGTTGCTGCTGCGCCTGTCGGTCTTTTTGGTGATGTTGATGTGGACCATCGACAAGATCCTGAACCCCGACCACGCCGCCGCCGTGTACGAGAAGTTCTATTTCATCGGCGGGGTCACCCCCACGCTGCTGTTGGGCATCGCGCTGGCCGAACTGGCGCTGCTGCTGGCTTTCGTCGCCGGCATCGCCAAGACCTACACCTACGGCGCGGTGCTGCTGCTGCATGCGGTGTCGACCCTCTCTTCCTACCAGCAATACCTGAACCCCTTCGAGGGCCCCAACCTGCTGTTCTTCGCCGCCTGGCCGATGCTGGCGGCCTGCCTGGCGCTGTTCTGGCTGCGCGCGGAGGACCGCCTGCTGGCCCGCGGCTAAGGCGCCGCGCGACGGTCGCAGCGGTCACCACGCCGGGCTGGCGGGCGGGCGGCCAGCGGCGACGCCGCTAGTATGGCGCCCTGTTTTTGCCAGCAGCGCTCCATGCACAGCGAGGTCCTGATCATCGGCGGCGGCGCCGCCGGCCTGATGTGCGCGATTGCGGCGGGCCGCCGCGGCCGCCGCGTGCGCGTGCTTGAGGGCAGCAACAAGGTCGGCAAAAAGATCCTGATGAGCGGCGGCGGGCGCTGCAATTTCACCAACCTCGAGGTGAGCCCGGCCCACTACCTCTCGGCCAACCCGCATTTCTGCCGCTCGGCGCTGGCCCGCTACACGCCGGCGGACTTCATCGCGCTGGTCGAGGCCCACGGCGTGCCCTACCACGAGAAGGAACGCGGTCAGCTGTTCTGCGACCGCTCCTCGAAGGACATCCTGGGCCTGCTGCTGGCAGAAGCCAGCGCGGCGGGCGTGCAGATCGACACCGACGTCGCGATCAGCGAGGTCGGCCTGCGGCCGGAGGGGGGCTATACGCTGCGCACGAACCGGGGCCCGCTGCAGGGCGAGTCGCTGGTCGTGGCCAGCGGCGGGCTGTCGATTCCGAAGATGGGCGCCAGCGGCTTTGGCTACGCCCTGGCCCAGCAGTTTGGTCATGCGCTCCAGCCGACGCGCGCCGGACTGGTGCCGCTGACGCTCAGTGGGCAGCCGCTGGACGACATCGAGGGCCTGGCCGGCGTGGCTATCGAGCAGGCCGGGGCGCAAACCCCGGAGCAGCGCTTTGAGGCCGGGTTGCTGTACACGCACCGCGGCCTGTCCGGCCCGGCGATCCTGCAGATCTCCAATTATTGGGAGCCCGGCACGCCGCTGACGCTGGACCTGCTGCCCGACCCCGAGCTGGGCGACTGGCTGCGTGCCGCCAAGGCCGCGCGGCCGGGTGTGCAGGCCGGCACGCTGCTGGCCGAACGCCCGCCGCGGCGCCTGGCCCAGCGCCTGGCCGCGCTGGCCGGCTGGGAGCGGCCGCTGCAGCAGTTTCGCGACGAGGCGCTGGCCGCAATGGCGCAACGCCTGCGCGCCTGGCCGCTCAAGCCCAGCGGCACCGAGGGCTACCGCACGGCCGAGGTGACGCTGGGGGGCGTGGACACGGCGCAGGTGTCCTCGAAAACCTTCGAATCGCGCCGCGTGCCGGGGCTGTATTTCGTGGGCGAGGTGCTCGATGTCACCGGCTGGCTCGGGGGCTACAACTTCCAGTGGGCCTGGGCCTCGGGGCACGCCGCCGGGCAGGCCTGCTAGCGCCCGGCGCGCCCCCCGGAGCCGCTTGACCGGCCACCATACGCGGTGGTATGTTGCCTCGCACAATACGCCTGCGTATGGACGATGAAGCAAGCCAACCTCACCGCCGAAGACTGGGCCCGCGCCGCGCTGGACGCGATTGCGCAGGGCGGCGTCGCGGCCGTGTCCATCGAGTCCCTGGCGCGCGAGCTGAAGGTGACCAAGGGCAGCTTCTATTGGCACTTCCGCAGCCGTAAGGCCCTGCTGCAGGCGGCGCTGGCGCTGTGGGAAACCCAGGAAACCGACGACATCATTGCGATGGCGGACGAGATTTCCGACCCGCGCAAGCGCATTCAGGCGGTGTTCCGCGCCGCCAGCACCTCCTCGCGCTCGGGCCGGCTGATGCTGGCGCTGGCCGCCTCCAGCCCCGACCCGCTGGTGGCCGAGGTGATGGCCCGCGTGACCGAACGCCGGCTGGAATTCATTCGCGCCTGCTATGAGCAGCTGGTGCGCAGCCCCGCCGAAGCCAAGCGCTGGGCGGCCTTTGCCTATTCGACATTTGTGGGCAGCCTGCAGCTGGCCCGCGACAACCCCGATGCACTCCCCCAGGGGCAGGACATGCACGAATACCTGCGCCTGTGCATCAACACGCTCGTCCCCCGGCAGCCGGCCCTGGAGCCGCTGCGCAAGGCGGGCTGAACTCTCCCCCAAGTCACAGGAGTCATTGCGATGACCATTACCCTGAGCCTGCTCGCCGGCCTCGCCCTGTTCTGGGTGCTGGCCTATGTGGGCGCCCGACTGTGGATCTGGACCGCCGCCTTCCTGGCCTTCTTTGTCGGCCTGAATCTGGTCGGCGCGCTGGGATCTTTCGGCCTGACGGTGGCGCTGGCCATCCTGCTGCCGGTCGCCGCGCTGTTCAACATCACGCCGCTGCGCCGCAGCCTCGTCACCAAGCCCATCTTCAAGGGCTTCAAGGCCGTGCTGCCCGACATGACCAGCACCGAGCGCGAAGCGCTGGAAGCCGGCGATGTCTGGTGGGAAGGCGAGATGTTCCGCGGCAAGCCCGACTGGGACAAGCTGATGCGCTTCAAGCGCACGCAGCTCACCCCGGAGGAGCAGTCCTTCCTCGATAACGAGACCGAAGAACTGTGCCGGATGATGGACGACTGGAAGGTCATGGAGGACAAGGACCTGCCCGACGAGGTCTGGACCTACATGCGCGAGAACCGCTTCTTCGCGATGCTGATCAGCAAGGAGTGGGGCGGCCTGGGCTTCTCCGCCTATGCGCAGAGCTGCGTGGTGACCAAGCTGGCCACGCGCTCGATTGTCGGCGCCGTGACGGTGATGGTGCCCAACTCGCTCGGCCCGGGCGAGCTGCTGATGCACTACGGCACCGAGGCGCAGAAGAAAGAGTTTCTGCCCAAGCTGGCCGACGGCACGCTGATCCCCTGCTTTGGCCTGACCGGCCCGGAGGCCGGCTCGGATGCCGGCGCGATCCCGGATACCGCCGTGGTCACCAAGGGCGAGTACAACGGCGAGGAGACCGTCGGCCTGAAGCTGAACTTCTCCAAGCGCTGGATCACGCTGGCGCCGATCTCCGACGTCGTGGGCCTGGCGGTCAAGCTGTATGACCCGGACGGCCTGCTCGGTGACCCGGACAAGGTCGAGTACGGCATCACCTGCGTGCTGCTGCCCAGCGACTACCCCGGCGTGGAAATCGGCCGCCGCCACCGCCCCTGCGAGACGCCCTTCATGAACGGGCCGATCAACGGCAAGGACGTCTTCGTGCCGCTGGACTTCATCATCGGTGGCCGCGACAAGGCGGGCAAGGGCTGGCGCATGCTGGTCGAGTGCCTGTCGGCCGGCCGCGGCATCTCGCTGCCGGCGCTGTCCGCCGCGGCGGGCAAGATGGCCTACCGCATGACCGGCGCCTTCGGCCGCGTGCGTCGCCAGTTCAAGACCTCCGTGGGCCAGTTCGAGGGCGTGCAGGAGGCTTCGAGCCGGATCGCCGGCCTGACCTACAAGCTGGAGGCCGTGCGCGGGCTGACCGCGTCGGCCGTCGACAGCTGCTCGCCCTCGGTCGTGACGGCCATCGCCAAGTACCACATGACGCAGATGATGCGCACGGTGCTGACCGACGCGATGGACATCCACGGCGGCCGTGGCGTGATGGACGGCCCGCGCAACTACCTGTCCAGCGCCTTCCGCGCGATCCCGATTGCGATCACCGTCGAGGGGGCCAACATCCTCACGCGCAATCTGATGATCTTTGGCCAGGGCGCGATCCGTTGCCACCCCTACGTCTTCCCGGAGATGGAGGCGGCGCGCAACGACGACCTGGAGGAGTTCGACGAGCTGCTCTGGGGCCACGTGGGCTTCTCGCTCAACCGCGGCGTGCGGGCCCTGACGCTGGGCCTGACCGGCTCGGCGCTGGCCAGCAGCCCGGTCAAGGGCCCGACGGCGAAGTACTTCAAGGCGCTCGAGCGCATGAGTTCGGCGCTGGCCTTCACCTCGGATGTGACGATGCTCGTGCTCGGCGGCGAGCTCAAGCGCAAGGAGCGCCTGTCGGCGCGCCTGGGCGACGTGCTCAGCCAGCTCTACATGGCCTCGGCCACGCTGAAGTACTACCACGACGAGGGCGAGGTCGCCGAAGACCTGCCCTATGTGCGCTGGGTGCTGGATGACGCGCTCTACGAGATCGACAAGGCCTTCACGGAGTTCTTTGCCAACTTCCCGAACCGCGTCATTGGCCGTTTCCTGCGCTTCATGGTCTTCCCCACCGGCCGCTCCTACGCCGCCGTGTCGGACCGGGCCAGCGGCAAGCTGGGCAACCACATCCTCCAGCCCAGCGCGCTGCGCGACCGCCTGACCCAGGAGTGCTTCATCTCCACCGAGCCCAACGACGCCGTGGGCCGCATGGAGCTGACCTTCAACACGCTGGTCGAGGTCGAGCCGCTGTACCTGAAGTTCTACAAGGCCGTGGCCAAGGGCATTGCGCCGATGGCCTTCACGGTCGAGGAACAGCTGGCGGTCTGCCAGGAGAAGGGCCTGCTGACGGCCGAAGAGGTCGAGAAAGTTGCCGCCTACGACACGATGCGTCGCGACGCGCTGCTGACCGACGCCTTCAACAAGGACTGGTCCAAGGTGATGCCCGTGTGGCAAGCCCACACGGTGGCCTCCAACAAGGCCGAAGCCGCATAAGGCCCAGCGCCCAAGCTCGTACTCCAAGGCCCGGCATTGCCGGGCCTTTTTTATGCGCGATCGCTGCGTACGCGGGCCGGCTGTCGAGCGCGCCGACTCACCCGCCCGGCGGCGCCAGGCCGAGGCGGCTGGGTGGCGAGGCTGCTGGGGGCTGGGGGCTGGGGGCGGGGGGCTGGGGGCTGGGGGCTGGGGGGCGATGGTCGGAGGTCTGCGTTGGTGCCCTGGGGCCGGCGCCATGGCCCGGCGGGCGGCCTTGCGCCGTTGCCTGGAGTGGGTCGCTTGCCGACGTACGCACGCGAGGGCCGGCGGCGTAGCCGCCCGGGCAGTTAGGGCTTGCGCCGGACAGGTCGGTGGCGACTGGGGTCAATCCGCCCGGATGGCGGATTGAGGCCCGGCGGGACACGGACGTCCCATCGGGCCGGCCCCACCAAGGCGCCGACCTGGGAGGGAACCGCGCAGCGGCGCAAGATCCGCCCGGGGGGCTACGCCGCCGGCCCGCTCCGCTAAGCGCCCTCCCCACGCGGGCAAGCGCGCTCGGAGGACTCCGCGGCGAGGCCACTACAATAGGCGCATGTCCAGTCCGCCCCCCCAGACTTCCCCCGTCAATACCAACATCAACGGCAGCGCTGGCAAAGCCGCGCCCGCGGCCGACCCGCGTCGCGCCAAGCTCGAGGCCGACAAGCGCGCCAAGCGGCTGCGCCGGCAGGTGGGCCAGGCCATTGCCGACTACCAGATGATCGAGGGCGGCGACCGCGTGATGGTCTGCCTGTCCGGCGGCAAGGACAGCTACACCATGCTCGACATGCTGCTGGCGCTGCGCGAGGCGGCGCCGGTGGATTTCGAGCTCTTCGCGGTCAACCTCGACCAGAAGCAGCCCGGCTTTCCCGAGCATGTGCTGCCCGAGTACCTGCGCGAGCGCGGCGTGCCCTTTCACATCCTGGAACAGGACACCTACAGTGTCGTCCAGCGCGTGCTGCCGGAGGGCAAGACCCAGTGCGGGCTGTGCTCGCGCCTGCGCCGTGGCGCGCTGTACCGCTACGCGCACGAGAACGGCTACAACAAGATCGCGCTGGGCCACCACCTCGACGACATCGTCGAAACGCTGTTCCTGAACTTGTTCCACGGCGGGCGCATGGCCGCCATGCCGCCCAAGCTCAAGTCCAACGACGGGCGCAATGTCGTGATCCGCCCGCTTGCCTATTGCCGGCAGGCCGACACGCAGGCCTATTCCGAAGAGCAGGGCTTTCCGATCATCCCTTGCACGCTGTGCGGCAGCCAGCCCAACCTGCAGCGGGTCACCATCCGTCGCATGCTTCAGGACTGGGACCGCACCCAGCCCGACCGCGTGTACAAGATCTTCCGCGCCATACAGCACGTGGCCCCCTCGCAACTGGCCGACCGCGAGCTGTTCGACTTCGCCGGCTTGCGTGTCGACGGTGAGGCCGGCGAGGCCGACCCCTGGCTGGATGCGCCGGAGCCGGACACCGGCCCCGCGCCGGGCGTGATTCCGCTGCGGCCCGTTTAAGCACGCGCCGACCCATCGGCGATTGCCGGGGGCGAGCGACCGTTACACTACGCGGCCCCTCGCCCGACCCACTCCCATGTCCCGCATCGCCGCCGAGGCCGACAAACGGCGCACCTTCGCCATCATTTCGCACCCGGACGCCGGCAAGACGACGGTGACCGAGAAGCTGCTGCTGTTCGGGGGTGCGATCCAGCTGGCCGGCACCGTCAAGGGCCGCAAGGCGGCTCGGCATGCGACCTCGGACTGGATGGCCATGGAGCAGGAGCGCGGCATCTCGGTCACGACCTCGGTAATGCAGTTCCCCTACAAGGAGCGCATCGTCAACCTGCTGGACACGCCCGGCCACGAGGACTTTTCCGAGGACACCTACCGCACGCTGACGGCGGTCGATTCGGCGCTGATGGTCATCGACGCGGCCAAGGGCGTCGAGGCGCGCACGATCAAGCTGATGGAGGTCTGCCGCCTGCGCACGACGCCCATCGTCACCTTCGTCAACAAGCTCGACCGCGAGGGCCGCGAGCCGATGGAGCTGCTGGACGAGGTGGAGGAGGTGCTGAACATCGCCTGCACGCCGATCACCTGGCCCATCGGCATGGGCCGGGCTTTTCGCGGCGTGTACCACCTGCTGGAAGACCGCATCTACCTGTACAGCGGCAAGGGCGACAAGCTCAGCGACATCGAAACGCTGGAGGGCCTGCAAGGCCACGAGGCCAAGCTGGGCGATGCCTACCAGCAGCTGCTGGACGATGTGGAGCTGATCCGAGAGGCCGGCACGCCCTTCGACCTGGAGGCCTACCGCGCCGGCGAGCTGACCCCGGTGTTCTTTGGCGCGGCCATCAGCAACTTCGGCATCCGCGAGCTGCTGGACGGCTTTGTCGAGTGGGCCCCGCCGCCGCAGCCGCGCGAGACCCAGGAGCGCCCGGTGACCACCACCGAGGACAAGCTCAGCGGCTTCGTGTTCAAGATCCAGGCAAACATGGACCCCAACCACCGTGATCGCATCGCCTTCATGCGCGTGTGCTCCGGCGAATACCGCAAGGGCATGACGCTGCACAGCGTGCGCCTGGGCAAGGGCGTGCGCATCTCCGACGCGGTGACCTTCCTCGCCAGCGAGCGCGAGGCCGCGCAGCAGGCCTTCCCCGGCGACATCATCGGCCTGCACAACCACGGCACGATTGCGATAGGCGACAGCTTCTCCGAGGGCGAGGCGCTGCACTTCACCGGCATCCCCAACTTCGCGCCCGAGCTCTTCCGCCGCGTGATGCTGGCCGATCCGCTGAAGGCCAAGGCGCTGCACAAGGGCCTGGACCAGCTCTGCGAGGAGGGCGCCACGCAGGTCTTCCGCCCGCTGGTCGGCAACGAGGTCATCCTGGGCGCGGTCGGCGTGCTGCAGTTCGACGTGGTGCAGGCGCGGCTGCGCGATGAATACCGCGTCAACTCCAAGTTCGAGGGGGCCTCGATCCACACCGTGCGTTGGATCGACGGGCCGGAACGCGAGCTGCAGAAGCTGATCGACAAGAGCCCCGAGCGGCTGGCCCGCGACCATTCCGGCGCGCTGGTCTACCTGGCCAACTCGCGGGTGAACCTGGACATGACCATCGAGCGCTGGCCGGAGCTGCGCTTTACCGCCACCCGCGAGCAGAGCTTCTAGCCGCAGCCAGGTCGCGGGCCCGCGCCCAGGCCCATGTCGCCCTAGCGCTCGACCTCGACCCCGTTCCAGAAGGCCACGCGGCCGCGGATGTGCTCGGCCCGGGGCTTGGGCTCGGGGTAGTACCAGGCGGCATCGGCATTGCGCTCGCCATCCACCTCGACATGGAAATAGCGGGCGCGGCCCTTCCAGCGACAGTCCGAGCTGTGCTCGCTGTCGTGGAAATACTGCCGCTGCAGGGAGTCGGCCGGAAAGTAGTGATTGCCCTCGACGACAACGGTGTCCTCGGATTCGGCAAGCACCGTGCCCTGCCAGATCGCGCGCATAGCCCGGCTCCGTGATGGCGACAGCCGACCATAACAAGGCTTATGATGGGCGACATACCGACTAGTATGTATGTTCATGATCGACGCCTACGCCCGCTTCGTGCTGCGCTTTCGCTGGGCCGTACTGCTGCTGGCCAGCCTGCTGGTGCTGGCCGCCGCGGCCGGCCTGCCGCGCCTGCAGCTCAGCGCCGACCTCGAGGTCTTTTTCCCCGCCGATGACCCGCAGCTGGCCGCCTTCGACCAGATCCGCAACACCTACAGCCGCGACGACAATCTGTTCCTGGTGCTGGTGCCGCGCGGGCCCACGGTGTTCACGGCGCCCAACCTCGCGATCCTCGAGGAGCTGACGGCGGCGGCCTGGCAGATCCCCTATGCCACCCGCGTCGACTCGATCAGCAATTTCCAGCACACCGAGGCC
Organism: uncultured Ectothiorhodospiraceae bacterium; assembly: GCA_937141935.1. Classification (GTDB taxonomy): domain Bacteria; phylum Pseudomonadota; class Gammaproteobacteria; order Nevskiales; family Oceanococcaceae; genus MS8. Next base: position 35,371 of record CAKZQS010000029.1, on the reverse strand, counting down.
GCCGGCGACGACCTGCGCGTGCGGCCGCTGGTCGAGGGCGGCGCCGAACTGAGCGCGGAGCAGATCGCCCGGGTGCGCGAGGTCTCGACCCAGGAGCCGCTGCTGCGCGGCAAGCTGATCACGCCCACGGGCCACCTGGCCGCGCTGAACGTGTCGATGCAGCTGCCCGACCAGGGCCGGCGCCTGGCCATCCCCGAAGCGATGGAAGCGGTGCGCGCGCTGCGCGACGACTTCGAGGCCCGCTACCCCGGCGCCGAGGTGCTGATCACCGGCAAGGTGGCCGGCAACAATGCCTTTACCGAGGCCTCGCTGTATGACCTGACCCACATCGTGCCGCTGGCGCTGCTGATCGCGCTGGGCTGCATCGCGGTCTACATGCTGCTGGCCAGCGGCCGCGTGGCCACGGCGCTGGGGGCCACGGCGGCCACCATCGTCGTCATCGCGGCCTCGGTCGTGGTCGGTATGGGCATGGCCGGCTGGCTGGGCTTTGATGTCACGCCGCCGCTGGTCAACGCGCCCACGGTCATCCTGACGCTGGCCGTGGCCGACTGCATGCACCTGCTGGTCACCTATTTCCAGGCCCGCCGCCGCGGCGAGGCGCAGCCCGAGGCCGTGCGCACGACCATCCGCCTGAATGCGCAGGCGGTGATGCTGACCAGCGTCACCACGGTGATCGGCTTTCTGGCGCTGAACTTCAGCGATGCACCGCCTTTTGCCGACCTGGGCAATGTCTCGGCGCTGGGCATCATCGCCGCCTGGGCCCTGTCGATGACGGTGCTGCCGGCGCTGATCAGCCTGCTGCCGGGCGCGGTGCGGCCCGGCCGCGACGAGCAGGGCGCCGCGATGGCGCGCCTGGCGGGCTGGGTGCTGGCGCACCCGCGCAGCTGCTTCTGGGGCGTGCTGGCGCTGATCGTGGCTGCCACCAGCTTTTTGCCGCGCAACCAGCTGTACGACGTCTGGGCGGAATATTTCGACGAAAGCACCGAGATCCGCGCCGACTCGGACCGCGCCCGCGAATACCTGAACGGCTTCAACGTGCTCGAGTGGAGCCTGTCGGCCGGCGAGCCCGGCGGCATTGCCGACCCCGACTACCTGCGCACGCTGGGTGCCTTCGAGTCTTGGCTGGAGCAGCAGCCGGAGGTCAGCTACGTCAATAGCTTCGCCCAGATCATGCGGCGGCTGAACCGCAACATGCATGGCGACGACCCGGCCTGGCATCGCCTGCCCGAGGAGCGCGAACTGGCCGCGCAGTACCTGCTGTTGTACGAGTTCTCGCTGCCCTTCGGCCTGGACCTGACCAACCAGATCAACCTGGACAAGTCGGCCACGCGGTTGACCGCCGGCCTGCGCTCCTCGTCCACGCAGGAGCTGCTGTCGCTGCAACGCCGCGCCAGCGACTGGCAGCGCGAGAACGCGCCGCCGGCGTTCTACCACCCGGGCGCCAGCTCGGACGCGATGTTTGCGCACGTGGGCCGCAGCAACGTCATCAGCATGCTGGCCGGCTCGGCGCTGGGCCTGGTGGCGATCTCGATCATTATCGGCCTTGCGCTGCGCTCGCTGCGCTTTGCGCTGATCAGCCTGCTGCTGAACGCGCTGCCGATGCTGGTGGGCTTTGGCCTGTGGGGCCTGCTGGTGGGCCGCATCGGCATGGGCCTGTCGGTGGTCTCGGGCCTGACGATGGGCATCGTGGTCGATTACACCGTGCACGTGCTCAGCAAATACCAGCTGGCGCGGCGCGAGCAGGGCCTGCAGACGGAGGCGGCGATCCGCTACGCCTTCTCGACCGTGGGCGCGGCGCTGGTGGTCACCACGGCGGTGCTGTGCGTCAACTTCGGCCTGCTGGCGCTGTCGGTCTTCGCGCTGAACTCGGAGATGGGCACGCTGACGGCCGGCATCATCCTGATCGCGCTGGCCATCGACCTGCTGTTCCTGCCGCCGCTGCTGCTGCGGCTGGACCGGCGTGGCCGCCGGCGGGCAGAGGCCGGCAGCGACGATGGAGCGGCGCCGGCTGCGGACCCAGGCGCGGACGCCGACACGGGCATAGGCGCAGGCACGGGCACGGGCGCGGCTGCGACTAGCCGTTAACCCACTCCCAGGCCTGCTCGGCCTCGTCGCGGGGGAAGTGGCGCACCTCGCCGGCGAACAGCAGCTCGGCGAAGCGGGCCGCCCAGTCCTGGCCGCGGCCGTCGCCAACCAGCACGCTGCGGCCCACGTCGCCGCGGTGCTGCCAGTCAAAGCGCAGCTCCTTGAACAGCGCACGGGCCTCGAAGCCGGCAAAGTCGGGGTCGAGCTCCACGTAGTAGCGCAGCTGCTCGTGTTCGCCATGCCAGCGGTCCAGCTTGGGCAGCTCGCGCTCGTAGTCATTCGCGCGCAGCGTGCCGCTGACCCGCAGCTTCACGACGCCGCGCGCGTTGGGGGCCTGGGCAATCAACATGCGGGGTCTCCAAACGGGGGGCGGGGCCGCCAGGCCGCCGCCCACGGGGGCCGATGGGGCCCTAGTTCATGCGCATATGGCCCTGGGTGCCAATGTCCTGGTCCTTGCCGGTCACGGCGGCGCGGGCCAGCTTGAACATCGTGACCAGCGAACTCTCGTCGTTGTCCCAGTACACGGCCTCTTTGGGCGTGACCCGAATCGCGGTCACGCGCGGGTCGTCCTCGCCGTCGAACCAGGCGTTGTCACCACCGCTGTAGAGCTGGCGGATCATTTCGCGGTCGGTCACGATTTCGGCCTGGCCGTAAACGCTGAGCACCTGGGTGTGGCTACCGCCGGCGTAGAGCAGCTGCACCTGCGAATCGGCTTCGATGTCGGCGTTGTGGTCGCTGTCGGCCGGGCTCAGAAACCAGATATCGCCGTCGTCATCGACGCGCTTGCTGTGCATCGGCACCACGCCGAAGGGCTTGCTGCCCAGGCGGGTGGCGAACATCGCCAGCTTCACCTCGTCGACGATCTCGGTCAGTTTCTTGCGCGCTTCGTCGCTGTACAGGGCTTCGTTGCTCATGGGGGCTATCCATGCGAATGGCCCCTGAGGGTGCCCCGGCCCGCGTCGTCGACTCCGCCCGCTGGGACCAAGGTCATTGGCGCACCGGGGCCCAAGCCTGGTCGGGCCTGATCCGCCTTTGCCCGCCCGACCGGGTGCGGGCGACCTAAGCCGCGACGGCGGCCGGCGGCGCCCCGGCCGCCGCCAGGCGCCGGGTCAGCAGCGCCTGGGCCAGCGCGCCGGCGCCACAGGCAACGATCAGCGCAATCGACAGCGGCAGGTGGAACTGCGTCAGGCCCGCCAGCGCGAAGCCGGCGTGGATGGGCAGCACGCAGCCCACCAGTGCCGCCAGCGCATAGCTCCAGCCCACCCAGCCCGGCCCACGGGCCCGGATACGGGCGTAGCCATGCAGCAGCGGGTACACGATGAGGATATTCAGGAACACGAAGAGCTGAATGCCGCCGGGCAGGGCGAACATCTCCCATTCCCGCCACCAGGCGGCGTCGATCTGGTGCGCCAGCAGCAGCGTCAGGTTGGCGGTCAGCAGGCGGTCAAGCATCGTCGGTCTCCGGGTCCCAGTGCAGCAGTCGGCCGCCGTCGAGCACCTCGCCGCTATGGGCCGGCCGGAAACTCACAAACAGCCGTCGCGGCGGCAGGCCGGTGTGCTCGGCCAGCAGCGCGGCCGCCGACTCCAGCAAGCGCGCCACGCGCTCCGGCCGGTACAGATCGGGCGCATGCACCTCGGCCAGCAGGGCGTAGTCGCAGCCGCCGCCAATGGCCGTATCCGGGTGCTGCCGCCAGGTCACGCAGACATCCTCGCGGCGCAGCCCGGCGCGCTGCGCCCACAGCGTGGCCAGGGTCTCCGGCTCGGGCGCCGGCAGCGCGGTATAGGAATGCACGTGCAAGAAAGGCATGGCGCAGATTTAGCCGCTTTGCGCATCCGGCGCAATAACCTGCGGGGTAACCACGTCGCGGAACAGCTGGGCCAGGTGCTCGGTGGCCGGCCCGGCATAGTCACGATCCCGGTAGACCAGCTCCAGCGAGACCGGCCGACGCGCGCCCTCGCGCAGGGGCAGCGGCTTGAGTTCGCCGGCGGCCAGCGCCTCGCGAATGTGCGGCTCGGGGAACCAGGCAAAGCCCAGCCCGCGGCAGACCGCGCGGATCGAACTGGACAGGTGGCTGACCGTCCAGCGCTGCTCGGCGCCCAGCCAGCCGGCGTCGCGGGCGCGGTTCGGGCCCGAGTCGCGTACAACCAGCTGCCGGTGGCGGCGCAGGGCGTGGTAATCCAGCGGGGCGGGGAGCTGATGCAGGGGGTGCTCGGGGTGGGCGACGGCCACGAACTCCATGCGCAGCAGGGGCTCGCCCAGAAAACCGGGCGGCACCATGGGCAGCACGGCCAGATCCACCTCGCCACGCAGCAGCGCCTCGTCGCCACCGCTGAGCACGGTCTCCTGCAGGTCGATGCGGGTCAGCGGCGCGCTGCTGGAGAAGCGCTCCAGCACCGCATACAGGCAATCCAGCGGCAGCAGGTGGTCCACGGCCAGGCGCACCTCGGCCTCCCAGCCATCGCTAAGCCGGCGCGCGGCCGACTCCAGCTCGGCGGCCTCGCCCAGCAGCAGCCGCGCGCGCCGCACCAGCATGTGCCCGGTATCGGTCAACTCGGCCTTGCGCCCGCGCACCTCGAAGACCTTCAGCCCCAGCAGGTTCTCCATCTTGTGGATCGCATAGCTCACGCTGCTCTGGCTCTTGTGCAGCGCCTCGGCGGCCTGGGCATAGCCGCCGGCGTCCACCACGGCCAGCAGGGCCCGCCATTGCTCCAGGGATATGCGGGGGACGCGCGCCATTGATCGAATTCCTCGATGGGTTTAGCAGATTAATAGCGCTTTTCTTAGCAGCTATCCAATCGGTAATGTCGAAACCCCATCCCCCCAAGGACGAACCATGGCCCGCAACCCCGTCGATGAACCGATCCACCAGCTGCTGCAGGAGCGCTGGAGCCCCTATGCCTTTGACCCCGATCGCGCCGTGGCCGGCAGCGACCTGGACGCGCTGTTCTGCGCGGCGCGCTGGGCCGCCTCCAGCTACAACGCGCAGCCCTGGCGCTACATCGTTGGCGTCAAGGGCCAAAGCGATGAGGTCTGGCGGCAGATTCATGACGAGGTGCTGCTCGAGGGCAACCAGGCCTGGACGGCCAACGCCCCGGTGCTGGCGCTGGGCGTCATCGAAACCCGCTTCGAGCACAACGGCAAGCCCAATGCGGCAGCCGAACACGACCTTGGCGCGGCGGCGGCCCAGCTGACCTTCGAGGCCACCGCCCGCGGGCTGGTGGTGCACCAGATGATCGGCCTGGACGGCCCCAAGGGGCATTCGCTGTTCGGCCTGGAAGAGTCGCAGAAGGTGCTGACCGGCCTGGCCATCGGCTACGCCGGCCGCCCGGACGCCCTGCCCGAAGACATCGCCAAGCGCGACGACAAGGAGCGCAGCCGCAAGCCGCTGAACGAGGTGCTGCTGCGCGGGGGCTGGTCGGCGTGAGCGCATCGCCCCGGCGGCGCCCGGTCACGCGGCGCATCCCGGCGATGCAGGCCTCGGACGGCGCCGGGGTGCGCATCCGCCGCAGCCTGGGCGCCAGCCCCGCGCTGCGCCTGGACCCCTTCCTGATGCTCGACGAGTTCGGCTCGGAGCAGGCCGCCGACTACATCGGCGGCTTCCCCGCGCACCCGCATCGCGGCTTCGAAACGGTGACCTACATGCTCGCCGGCCACATGCGCCACGAGGACCACCTGGGCAACCAGGGCGACCTCGGCCCCGGCGACGTGCAATGGATGACGGCGGGCCGCGGCATCGTGCACTCGGAAATGCCGCAGCAGCGCGACGGGCTGATGCATGGCTTTCAGTTGTGGATCAACCTGCCGGCGCGCGACAAGATGCAGCCGGCCCGCTACCGCGACATCCCCGCCGCGCAAATCCCCCGGCTGGACTTGCCCGGCGGTGGCGAGCTGCGCGTGATCGCCGGCGAGTACGCCGGGCCCGCCGGGCTGGTCCAGGGGCCGGCACCGGCCACGCCGACGCAGCCGCTGTACCTGGACCTGTTGCTGCCGCCCGGCGCCCACTTTGCGCTGCCGCTGGCCGACAGCCGCAACGCGCTGCTCTATGTCTACGCCGGCCAGGCGCGGATCGAGGACGAAGACATCGCGGCGCAAACGGCCGCCGTGCTCGGTGCCGGGGACGAAGTCGTGGTCGAGGCCGCTCCGGGCGCACCCCTCAAGGCCTTGCTGCTGGCGGCCGAGCCGATTGGCGAGCCGGTGGCGCAGTACGGCCCCTTCGTCATGAACACCCACGCCGAAATCGAGCAGACGCTGCGCGACTACCGCGACGGGCGCCTGACCGCGGCGGCCACGGCCGAATCCTGAGCGGCCCCGGGCCGCGCAAGCCCGCGGCCGGCGGGATTCGCGCCGCCTAGAGCACCAGGCCCGGTCGGTCGCCGCCCGGCAGGTCGGCGAAGACGTGGCGGATATCGGCGCCGGCCAGCCCCATGTGCCCGCTCAGCAGGTCGGCCAGCACGGCGCGATAGTCGGTCCGTACCGCCAGGTCGCCGGTCGGGTCCAGGTTCGCGGCGGCCAGGCCCGGCCACTCGCCGTAGACGCGCCCGCCGGCGATGCGGCCGCCCAGCGCCAGCATCATGTTGGCGCGGCCGTGGTCGGTGCCGCCGGAGGCGTTCTCGTTCACCGTACGGCCGAACTCGCTCATCACGACAACGGCGGTGCGCTGCCAGTGCGCGCCCAGGTCCACCCGCAGCGCCGACAGCGCCTGGCCCAGTGAGGTCAGCAGCGGCGGCAGCACGGTGTTTTCGTTGACATGGTGGTCCCAGCCCTCGCTGTTGAGCGTGATGGCCTCAATGCCCATGCCGGCCTTGATGTACTGCGCCGCCTGGCGCATGCGCTCGCCCAGCGCATCGTTGGGGTAGACCGCGGCGGGGTCCGTGGCGATGTCCGCCGGGCGGGCCTGCGCCAGCAGGTCCAGCGCGGCGAACACCCGCTGCTGCACGCCGCGGAACTCAAAGCCCACGTCCCGGTGCAAGTTGGGCAGGGCCGTCCGCCAGGCCTCCGGCGTCGTCGTCTGCAGCGCGTAATTGGCGCTGTTGGCGATGGCCGCGGCGCTGTCGCTGCCGGCCAGGGCCTGGTCCAGCGCCACGCCGATCGAGATTCCGCGCAGGCTTTGCTGGCTGGCCTGCGCGCTCACCGCCAGGTAACGCCCCAGCCAGCCGCCGGCGGCCCGCCGGGCACCGCCGGCCACTTCCATGCGCAGCTGCGCGGAGAAATGCGAGCGGTCGGGCTGCGGCAGGCCGGTGGCCTGCACGGCGGCCAGCTCGCCGGCCGCGTACATCGCCTCCAGCGGCGCCAGGCTGGGGTGCAGGCCAAAAAAGCCGTCGAGGTCGATGGCCACCTGGCCGCTGCTGCCAATGATCGGGATGGGCAGCGGCAAAGGGCCTGCCGAGCCGCCGGGCGGCGCGATCGAGATCGTGGGCCGCAGCGCGTAGTAGTCGGCATCGCCATAGGGCACCACGACATTCAGGCCGTCGATGGCGCCGCGCAGGAACACGGCGACCAGCACGGGTTGATCCGAGGTCATCTTGCGCATCGTGGCCACCCCTCAGCGCAGCATGAAGTAGGGCGAGGCCAGCAGCAGCCCGGCCACAAGATTCGCCTGGGCCTGCGTGGGCGCCGCGCCCTCGGCCGGCAGCGCCGCCCGCGCCAGACCCGCGAGCAGGTCGGCGTCGGCCGGCCGCAGCGGCCGCTGCAGCAGGGCCGCGGCCATCGCGTCGATCAGCTCCTCCACGCCACTCGCGTCGTAGTCCTGCACCGGGAAGGTGGCGTCGCCAAACAGGCCGCTGGTCTCGGCGGTGGTCGCCGCCAGGTTCCAGTACTCGAGCAGCACCGCGGTGTTCAGCCAGTAGTCCGCCCGGTCGGGGAAGCCATCCGGCGGGAACCAGCGATGCGGGATCTGCCCCATGCGCGACAAGGCCTCGAACATGGCCGCGCCGTCATAGGCGCTGGCCGGGCCTGCGCTGCGCAGCAACTGGGCAACGTATTCCAGCGGGCGCCGCACCTTGGTGTTGCGGGCCGCGTAGAACTCGGGCGCGCTGAGCAGCACCCGCAGCATGGCCCGGATATCGCCCTGCGTACGCGCATACTCGGCGGCGACCGCGTCGACCAGCGCCGGCGGCGGCGCATCGGCGACGAAGCGCCGGGCCAGCTTGGTGGCGACAAAGCGCGCCGTGGAGGGGTGCGCGGCCAGGATCTCGATGACCCGCTCGCCATCGCGCACCCCGCCGCCCGGCGGAATCACCTCGCCGAGAACGACCTTCTCGCCATCGTCGTGGTTCGCGGCCTGGAACTGAAAGGTGCGGCTGCCGCCGTTGATGCCCCAGCCGGTAAAGCAGCGGGCCACCTCCACGACATCCTGCTCGGTGTAGCCGCCATCGACGCCCAGCGTGTGCAGCTCCATCAGCTCGCGGGCGTAATTCTCGTTGGGCCCGCTGGCGACGTTGCTGACGTTGTCCAAGTACTCCAGCATCGCCGGGCTTTGCGCGCTGGCCAGCAGCAGCTCGGGGAAACGCCCGAAAGCGTGCGCGCGGATGACGTTGCGATCGTCGTAGAGCTTGTGCAGCGGCAGGTTGCCGGTGACGTTTTCGATATTGAAGTGGTTGGTCCAGAAGTCGACCACCAGTTCATAGAGCTGCGCGTCGCTGTAGGCGGCCAGGAACAGCGTGCGCTCGGAGAGCTGCCGGCTCATCTGGTCCAGGATCAGGGCGCCGACCACGTTCAGCGGCGGCGGCAACGCCGTCAGCGGATAGCGGGCGTCGGCCTGCAGGTACACGAAATTGGTGGGCGCTGGTGCCTGCAACTGGCTGTCCAGGTAGCCCTCGGGGCCGAGCTCCTGCGCCGCGGCAAGGTCGGCCGCCGTGGTCGCGAAACGAGTCCGGCGCAACAGGTGGGTCAGCGCGTCGGTGCCCGGCAGTGCCGCCTGCGCGCCGCCGCCCACGCCGGCGCCGGGATTCTCGCCCGCGCTCGCGCCGCTGCCGCCACCACAGCCCGTCAGCAGCGGCAGGCCACACAGGGCCGGCGTACTGGCCATCAGGCGCAACAGCGTGCGCCGCTCCATGCCTTCATGCATTGCGGACCTCCCCGGATGTCCGCCTGTGTCCTGAGGCTATTGAAGCGCCGGCGGCGCCGCTTGGCAACTGCGCCATGGCCATGGACCGCCGGCGCGGCGGTGGCGGGGGCCCTAGAGCTGGATGCGCTGCCAGCCGCGCCGCTGCCAGATTCCCACCAGCACGGCGGTCTGCAGGCCGCGGTAGGTCATCATCGCGATCCAGATCGCCAGCAGCCCGTAGCCGAGCACCGGGCCCAGCCACCAGGCCAGCGGCAGGAAGAACAACCACTGGAAGGCGATGCTGACCAGCATCACGGTGCGCGCCGCGCCGGCGCCCAGCAGCGCCTGCATCAGGATCAGCCCCGCCCCGTCGACGATCATGCCGGCGCCAATCAGCTGCAGCGGCAGCCGGCCCATCTCGACCAAGTGCGGCTCGCGCAGGAACACGCCGAGTACCGGCTCGGGCAGCAGCAGCATCACCGCGCCCAGGGCGCCGAAGACATAGCTGCCCAGGCGCACCACGTCCCAGGCCCAGCGGTGCGCCTCGGCCGGCTGCTGGGCGCCCAGCGCCTGGCCGACCAGGCTCGCGGCGGCGATACCGAAGGCCATGCCCGGCAGCACGGCCACCAGCGTGAGGTTGATCAGCACGTTGGCCACAGCCAGCTCGGCGGTGCCCACCTGGCCGATGATCCAGAACAGCGCGACGAAGCCGCCGGCAAACAGCAGCTGCTGCACGCAGGAGGGCAGGCCCAGCCGCAGCAGCGCCCGCAACTGCTCGCCCCCGGGCCGGGCGCTCAAAAAGCCCTGGCCGCGGGCGTGGCGCAGCGCGGTGGCGAAGTAGATCAGCGAGCCCACGATGATCGACAGCGCCGTGCCCAGGCCCGCGCCCAGCGTGCCCAGGGCCGGCAGACCGAATTTGCCGAAGATCAGCACATAGCTCAGCACCACGTTGAGGCTGTGCATGATCAGCAAGGTGCGCAGGTAAAAGCGGGTCTGGTTGACGGCGGCAAAGTAGCCGCGAAAGGCGAAATTGACGCCGACGAAGGCAATGGCCAGCACCCGGGCCTCGAAGTAGGGCGTGCCCTGCGCCACCGCCACCGGGTCGGACAGCACCGCCGCCAGGATCGGCCCGGCCGTGTGCCAGAGCAATACGGTCAGCGGCAGGCCCAGCAGCAGCGACAGCAGCAGCCCCGCGTTCAGCGGCCGGGCGGCAATGTGCATCTCGCCGGCGCCCACGCGGCGTGCCGCCAGGGCCTGCACGGCGCTGGACAGCGCGGTCAGCGCGGCCACGGCCAGAAAATTCAGGAAGCTGACCATGCCCACGGCGGCCAGCGCCGCGGGGCCCAGCGCGCCGACCATGGCCGTATCCACCAGGTTGAGCACGTTCTGCGAGGCCATGCCGCCGATGATCGGCAGCGCCAGCGCCCAGATGCGCTGGCGGCGCTCGGGGTTCATGAACCGCGCAACCAGTCGCCCAGGCGCCCGCGCAGCCAGTCCAGGTTGGCGCCGGTCTTGGCCGAGTACAGCGCGGCCTCGATACCGGCATCCTGCTCGGCCATCTCGCGGCGCACGCCGGCCAGCGCGCTGAGCCCGGCGCCGCGTGAGAGCTTGTCGGCCTTATTCAGCAGGCACAGCACCGGCAAGCCGCCGGCCCGCGCCCACGCCACCATCTGCCGGTCCAGCACGGTCAGCGGCCGGCGCACGTCCATGATGACGACCACGCCGATCAGCGGCTGGTGCTGCTCGAAATAGCTCTGCACCAGGTAGGCCCATTCCTGGCGCACCTTTTGCGGCGCCTTGGCGAAGCCATAGCCGGGCAGGTCGGCCAGGCGCGCGTCCTCATCCCAGGTAAAGAGGTTGATCAGCTGGGTGCGCCCGGGCGTGGCGCTGGTGCGCGCCAGGGCCTTCTGCCCGCACAGGCTGTTCAGCACGCTGCTCTTGCCGGCGTTACTGCGCCCGGCAAAGGCCAGTTCGCGGCCGGTACCCGGCAGCTGCTCGATGCGCCCGACCGATGTCAGAAAGCTGCAGCCGCGCCAGCGCGCCGTGTAGTGATCGTCCGTCATCCGCTAGAATGCTCGCCTTGTTACGCGTGGCCGCGCGCTCGCCGGCTGCGCGCCGCAGCGATCGCCCGCCCCCGCTCCCCGCTTGCCGCGGTGCAGGCGCGCGATCCCCAGACTGCCGACCTTAAGAGGCCGACCGGATGAAACATACATTGCTGCTCCTCTCGCTGCTCGGGCTGATGACGCCTGCGCTGGCCGCCGATGCCCCTGCGGCCCTCGCCGGTGGCGACCCCGAGGCGGGTCAGGCCAAGTCGGCCGCCTGCGCGGCCTGCCACGGCGCCGATGGCAACTCCATCAACCCGGCGTGGCCGAAGATCGCCGGCCAGCACTCGCCCTACCTGATCTACGCGCTGGCGCTGTACAAGGACGGCACGCGGCAGAACGCGCTGATGAATGGCCAGGCCATGGGCCTGTCCGAGCAGGACATGCAGGATCTGGCGGCCTATTACGCCAGCCAGGCCCCGCAGGCCGGTGTGGCCAACCCCGACCTCGTGGCCATCGCCGAGCCGATCTGGCGCGGCGGCAAGGCCGAGCAAGGCGTGCCCGCCTGCAGCGCCTGCCACGGCCCCGCCGGCGTCGGCAATGCCGCGGCGCTGTACCCGCGCGTCGCCGGCCAGCATGCGCAGTACTCGGCCACGGCGCTGCGCGAATACCGCGATGGCAAGCGCGGCGGAACTGTGCAGGCCAGCATGATGTCGCAGGTGGCCCAGGGACTCAGCGACGAGGAAATCGAAGCGCTCGCGTCCTACATGTCCGGTCTGCACGAGTAATTGCTGATGCGCATCCTTCTGTTGTTCCTGTTCGCGGTCACCAGCGCCTGTGGCGCGGCCGAGTCCACCGCCGATTACCAGCTTGAGCGCCACTACAAGTCGGCGCGCGCCGCGGCGGCCGATCCCGATCCTGCGCGCCCGGATGTGATTGAGGTCTTCTGGTACGGCTGCCCGCATTGCTACCAGTTCGACCCCAAGGTCGAGGACTGGATCGCGAGCAAGCCCGAGGATGTGAACTTCCGCCGCGTGCCCACCGCGCTGGGTCGCCCGGTCGGCAAGCTGCACGCCAAGGCCTATTACACCGCTGAGCTGCTCGGCGTGCTCGACCGCGTGCACCACGCGCTGTTCGATGCCCTGCACAAGCAGCGCAAGCGCCTGGCCAGCCAGGACGAGATCGAGGCGGTGTTCGTGGCCCAGGGCGTGGATGCCGAGGAATTCCGCGGCACCTTCAACAGCTTCGCCGTGGAAAGCAAGGTGGCCCAGGGCGAAAACCTGGTGCGCTCGCTGGGCATCACCGCGGTGCCGGCGATGGCCGTGGACAGCGCCTACTGGACGACCGCGCGCGAGGCCGGCGGCTTTGACGGCATGCTCAATGTCGTCAACCACCTGGTCCAGGAATCCCGGTCCAACTGAGCCGCGTCCTGCCTAGCCGGGTCCTGCCGGGTATGCGCAGCCGTCGCCTCTGGGGGGCGGGCCTGGCCCTGCTGAGCCTGCTGCTGCCGGCGCTGCCGGTCGCGGCCCAGCAGGGCTCCGTCCAGCAGGATTGCCTCCGCTATTCCGAGCGCCTCGGCAGCGTCAAGGCGCAGTCCTGTGACCACCCCGGCTGGTACCGTGCCGACGCGCTGAGCCGCCAGGGCCGGCCCATCCTGCTGCGCGACCTGCCGGCAGATTCCGAATACGCGCCGCGGGTTCTGGTCGTGGGCGGTATCCATGGCGACGAGCTCAGCGCCATCAGCATCGTGTTCGACTGGCTGCGCCGGCTGGATGCCGACGGCGGCGCGGGCATTCACTGGCGGCTGACGCCGTCGATGAACCCCGATGGGCTCTTCGCCCGCCCCGCCTCGCGCACCAACGCCGCCGGCGTGGACCTGAACCGCAACCTGCCAACGCCGCAGTGGGAGCGCTTTTCGCGCATCTATTGGGAGCGGCGTACCGGCCGCAACCCGCGCCGCTATCCCGGCGAGCAACCGCTGTCCGAGCCCGAGACCCAGTGGCTGGCCGCCGAGATCGAGGCCTTCCGGCCGCATGTCATCGTGTCGGTGCACGCCCCCTATGGCATCGTCGATTTCGACGGGCCGGCCGCGGCCCCGCGCCGCATTGGCCACCTCTCGCTGAATTTGCTGGGCACCTACCCCGGCTCGCTGGGCAATTACGCCGGCGTGCAACGCGGCATTTCGGTGCTGACGGTCGAGCTGCCCTCGGCCGGCATCATGCCCAGCGAAAGCGAGATGCAGGCGATCTGGACGGACCTGGGCCACTGGGTGCTGCGCGAGATCCGCCAAAACATGGAACCGCTGCCGCCGCAGCGCGTGCGCACCGCGCAGGACCGCGCCGCGGACGAGCGTTAGCCTGCCCGGTGCCCCCGGCACCCGCCCCCCGTCTGCCTGCTTTCGCCCCGCCCGTACCACGCCCAAGGACTGATTCATGCCCCGGCCCGGCCGCCTCGCGCTGACCGCCCTGCTACTGGCGCTGCTGCCGCTCGCGGCGGCGGCCGAGGTGCAGCTGCAGGTCGAAGGCGTGCCGGCCGAACTGCGTGCCAGCCTGCGCGCGGCGCTGGGCATCGCCAACCTGCCCGAGAACCCGCGCCCGCAACTGATTCGGCGCCGCCACGCGCGCGCCAGCACCGAGCTGCGCAGCGCCCTGAAGGCCTTTGGCTATTACGAGCCCAGCATCGAGGCGCAGCTGCGCCTGGACAGCGCCGAGGACTGGCAGGCGCGCTACCGCATCGAGCCGGGGCCGCGCTGGGTCTGGGAGGCCGCGCACATTACGGCGGCGGAGGACTTCAGCGCGCCCTGGCTGGAGCGGCTGCGCCGGGAGGCGGCGACGCTGGAAGGCCGCCCGCTGGATCACCGCGAGTATCGCCAGCTCAAGTCGGCCCTGCTGGCGCAGGCGCAGGGCGCGGGCTATCTGGATGTCGAGCTGGCGCAGGCCGAGCTGCGGGTCAACCTGGACACGCGCAAGGCGCGCGCGGTGCTGAAGGTGGAGCCCGGCCCGCAGTACCGCTTTGGCCAGGTGCGCATCGAGCAAAGCATCCTGGATCCGGACTTCCTGCAGCGCTTTAACCCCATCCGCGAAGGCAGCGTATTCGACCCCGGCGCGGTGCTCGACCTGCGCCTGCGCCTCTTCGACCTGGACTATTTCGACGACATCGTCGTCTCCACCGAGCGCGCGCCGGACAGCGGCCGCATCGACGTGCTGCTGGACACTGTGCCCAAGCCCTCGCAGCGCTGGGAGGTCGGCGCCGGCTGGGGCACCGACACCGGCCCGCGCGTGCTTGGCGCGCTGGATCTGCGCCACCTGAACCGGCGCGGCCACCGCATCGAGAGCGAGGCCCGGCTGTCCGAGGTCAAGATCGACCTGTCGGCGCGCTACGTCATCCCCACCGGGCCCGAGCCGGCCGAGGGCTGGAGCCTGCGTACGCAGCGCCGCGAGGAAAAACTCGGCGACACCGAAACCACCACGCTGCTCACCGGCGTCGGCCGCACCCGGGCCGATGGGCCGCGGCTGTGGAACTTCTACGTCAATTACGAGGGCGAGCGCTTCGCCTTCGCCGACGGCGAAACCAAAACCGACCTGGTGCTGCCCGGCGTCAGCCTGACGCTGCGCGGCCTCGACGACCTGCTGCTGCCGCGCCGCGGCTACACGCTGTTCGTCGATGTGCACGGCTCGCACGATGCGCTGCTGTCGACCACCACGCTGCTGCAGAGCCAGCTGCAGCTGCGCTGGATCATGCCGCTGTCGCAGCGTTCGCGGCTGATCCTGCGCGGCCAGGCCGGCGCCAACTGGGTGGCCGAGGAAGAGGAGGTGCCCGTCAGCCAGCGCTTCTTCGCCGGCGGCGACGGCAGCATCCGCGGCTATGACTACCGCCAGGTCGCGCCGCGCAACGACGCCGGCGAGGTCGTCGGCGGCCGCTACCTGCAAACGGCCTCGATCGAGGTCGACCGGCTGATCTGGGGCAACTACGGGCTGGCGGCCTTCTACGACACCGGCAGCGCCAGCGCCGGCTGGCTGGAGGACCTGGTCAGCGCCGCCGGGCTGGGCTTTCGCTGGGCCACGCCGGTGGGCATGCTGCGGGTCGACCTCGCCCACCCGCTGAATGGCGACGACGGGCTGCAGTTGCATATCGGCATCGGGGGCGAGCTGTGAAGCGCCGGCGGGCGCTGCGTTATGGCCTGTCGGCGCCGGTCTGGGTGCTGGCCGGCCTGCTGCTGTTCTTGCTGACCACGCAGGCCGGCCTGCGCGCCTTGTGGCGGCTGGCCGAACCGCGGCTGCCCGAGGGCACGCGCATCGCGCAGATCGAGGGCAGCCTGCTGGGCGGCATCCGCGCGCGCGATGTGCTGATCGACAGCCCCGGCGCGCGGGTGCGGATCGCCACGGCAGAGCTGGTCTGGGATCCGCTGGAGCTGCTCAGCAGCCGGATCACGCTGGATCGGCTGCGGCTCAGCGGCCTGACGGTGGGCACCCGCCCGGCGCCGCCGCAGCCGGAGGAGGAGCCGCCTAGCGAGCCGCTGCGCCTGCCGGGCCTGCCGGCACTGGTGGTGCGGCAGTTCGCCATCGACGATTTTGCGCTGGGGCCGGAGGGTGAAGAGGCGCTGCAGTGGCTGCGGCTGCGCGGCCGCCTGGCGCACCAACGCGGGCAGCTCGCGCTGCGCATCAGCGAATTTGCCCGCCCCGACACGCCGGTGTTGCAGGCGCGGCTGCAGGCGCAGCTGGCGCCGCAGTCGCTGCAAATCGAAACGCTGCGCCTAGCGCCGCAGGAAGGGCCCGGCGCGCTGAGCCTGACTGGCGCCGTGCAATGGAGCCCGCGTCTGCAGGCGCGGCTGAACCTGGACATGCAGGACTTCGATGCCCGGCCGCTGCACCCCGAGGCCCCCCAGGGCCTGGCGGGACAGGCCGAGATCGCGCTGGAGCAGGCCGCCGACGGCGCATGGCAGCTGCGCGCGCGCGAGGTCGCCATCGACGGCCTGTGGCGCGGCGAGGCGCTGCGTCTGCGCGTGCCCGAACTGGCCTACGCCGAAGGCCGGCTGCAACTGCCGCAACTGCTGGCGCGGCTGGGTCAGGCCGAGCTGCGCGCCGAGGGCCGCGTGGGCGATGAACTGGACCTGGACGCCACACTGCGCATCCCGGCGCTCGCTGCGCTGTTGCCGCAGGCCCAGGGGCAGGTGCAGCTCGATATTCGCGCGCGTGGCCGCCCCCAGGCGCCGGACCTGCAACTGCAGGGTGAGGTCAGCGGGCTGCAGGCCGCCGGCGTGCAGGCCGAATCCGCCCGCATCGAGGGTCGGCTGGCGCTGGCACCCAAGGGTCGCAGCGACCTGCGGCTGACGCTGCGCGAGTTGCGGGCGGGCGGTCAAAACCTGCCGCAATTGAGCCTGCGGGCCCAGGGGCCGCGCGAAGCCCTGCGCCTGGAGCTGCAGACGCGCATCGCGCCCCTGGCGCTGCAAGCCCAGGCGCTGGTCAACCTTGCCCAGCCCCAGCAGCCGCGACTGCGGCTGGACGCGCTGCGGCTGGAGCCGCTGGACAGCCCGGTCTGGTCGCTGAGTCGCAGCGGCTGGATCCGCCGGGCCGGCGCCGGCTGGCAGGTGCCTGAGCACTGCCTGCAAAGTGCGCCCGCCGAGCTGTGCCTGCGCCTGGATGCGAGCGACCCGCAAGGGCTGCGCGGCGCCCTGGCGCTGCAATCGCTGCCGCTGGAGCGCATCGCCGCCGTGCTGGCGCTGCAGGCGCGCGTGGAGGGCGAGGCCAGCCTGCGCGGCGAATTTGCGCTGGGCGCGGAACCGCCACGGGTCCAGGCCGACCTGGACATCAGCCCGGTCCGCGTGTGGGTGGATCGCGATGGCGAGCCGCTGACGCTGCTCGCGCTGGAGGCGGGCGGCGGCGCGGTGGCGCACGGCCCCACGGGTACCCGCGCACAGCTGCGCCTGCCGGCCGCGGACGCGGCGGGCCTGGGGCTGCAGCTGGAGGCCGATGCGCAGGGCGCGATTCAGACCGGCGAGCTGTCGCTGGAGCTGTCCGACCTGGAGATCCTGAGCCTGCTCAGCGCCGAGGTTGCCGAGGCCGCGGGGCGGCTCAGCCTGCAGGCCCAGGCCCAAGGCACGCTGACGGAGCCAGCGCTGAGCGCCGCGCTGTCGCTGCGCGAAGGCAGCCTGCTGCTGGCCACGCCCAACGTGCGCTACGAGGCCATTGAGCTCGAGCTGGCCGGCGATCTCGAGCAGCTGAGCCTGCGCGGGGGCATGCAGGGCGGACCGGGGTCCGTGCGCTGGGAGGGCACGCTGCAGCCGCAGAGCCGCGCCGGCGAGGTGCGCATCGAGGGCGAGCGCCTGCTGCTGATGGACTCCGAGCTGGCGCAGGTCCTGGTCAGCCCCGAGTTGCAGCTGCGCCTGCGCGAGCAGCAGCTGCGGATCGGCGGCACGGTCAAGGTGCCCGAGGCGCATATTCACCCCGAATCGCTGCCGGACAGCGGCGACGCCTATATCCCGCCCACGCGCGATGAGGTGCTCGAGGGCAGCGAGGTCGAGGCGACGCTGGCCGAGGCCGGCATCGAAGTGATAACCGATGTGCGGGTGGTGCTGGGTGATCGCGTCGGCTTTACCGGCTTCGGGCTGACCTCGGAGATCAGCGGCGCATTGCGCGTGCGCGTGGAGGGCGACCGGCCGCCGACCGCGACCGGCGAGCTGGTGCTGGTCGACGGCGCCTACAAGGCCTATGGTCAGGACCTGCGCATCGACCGCGGCCGCATCATTTTCAGCGGCGGGCGCATCAGCGAGCCCGGCATCGACCTGCGCGCCTCGCGCAAGCCGCGCGAGGACATCACCGTGGGCGTGCAGGCGCGCGGCACCGCGGCGCGGCCGGAGGTCACGCTGTGGTCGAATCCCGACATGGCGCAGACCGAACAGCTCTCCTGGCTGCTGCTGGGCCGTAGCGGGCGGGGCCGCTCCGACGAGGATCAGGCCGCCATGCAGGGCGCGGCGCTGGCGCTGGGCTTGAAGGGCAGCGACTTCCTGGCCAACCGCTTCAAGGGCAAGCTGGGGCTGGACGAGGTCAGCATTGGCAGCCGCCCGGGCGAGCAGAGCAGCCAGGCGGCGCTGGTTCTGGGAAAATATCTCAACCCCCGCCTGTACGTGAGCTACGGCATTGGCCTCTTCGAACCCGTTTACAGCCTGCGCCTGCGCTACGAGATCTCCGAGAAGTGGACGCTGCAGACCGAGTCCGGCGCCGAGTCGGGCGGCGATCTCGTCTACACCATCGAGCGCTGAACGCCGTGGCCCGGCTCTACATGCGCCGGGCGCGCTGTTGCTGGGCCTGACGCTGCTGCTGGCCGCCTGCGGCCAGTCCGGCGCGCTGTATATCGCCGACGACGATTCGGACCAAGGACCGGAGCAGATTCAAGGCGCCGCGGATAGCCCGCCCGCGACGGGCACGCCGAGCCCCGGGCCGAGCGCCTTGCCGAGCGCCGGGCCGACCCCCGCGCCGTCCTCGGCAGCCACGCAGGCGCCGACGCCCACGCCGATGCCCACCCCGCTGGCCCCGCCCCTGACGCGCCCCGACGGCCCGCCCCCCGCCGCGCCCTAGGCGCGCCGCCCCGAGGACCCCCCGAGGACCCATGGATCATTTCGACTACCGCGACGGCGAGCTGCACGCCGAAGACGTGCCGCTGCGGCGCATTGCGCAAGAGCACGGCACGCCCTGCTTCGTTTACAGCCGCGCGACGCTGGAACGCCACTACCGCGCCTTCGACGACGCGCTGGCGGGCCTGCCGCATCGCGTCTGCTATGCGGTCAAGGCCAATTCCAACCTCGCCGTGCTCGACGTGCTGGCGCGCCTGGGCTCCAGCTTCGACATCGTCTCCGGCGGCGAGCTGGCGCGGTTGCAGGCCCTGGACGTGGCCGGCGACCGGATCGTGTTCAGCGGCGTCGGCAAGAGCCGGCCGGAGATCGAGGCGGCGCTCGAGCACCGCGTGCTGGCGCTGAATGTGGAGTCGCTGGCCGAGCTGGAGCGCGTGGCCGAGGTGGCCGCGGCGCAGGGTGTGCAGGCGCCGGTGTCGCTGCGCATCAACCCGGACGTCGATGCGAAGACCCACCCCTATATCGCCACCGGTCTGAAGCACAACAAGTTCGGCATCGCGATGGAGGAGGCGCTCGCGGCCTATCGCCGCGCCGCCGAACTGCCGGCGCTGCGGCTGGTGGGCATGGACTGCCACATCGGCTCGCAGCTCACCGAACTGGGCCCCTACGCGGACGCGCTGCAGCGCCTGCTGACGCTCTGGGACACGCTGGCGGCGGAGGGCTTCGCGCTGCAGCATCTGGACCTGGGCGGAGGCCTGGGCATTCGTTATCGCGACGAGGAGCCCCCCGCACCGGCCGCCTGGGGCGAGGTGCTGCGCCGCAGCCTGGCCGGGCGCGAGCTGGAGGTCCTGATCGAACCCGGGCGCGCCATCGCCGGGCATGCCGGCCTGCTGCTGACACGGGTGGAGTATCTCAAGCCCACGGCCGAGAAGAACTTCGCCATCGTCGATGCGGCCATGACCGAGCTGATGCGCCCGACGCTGTACCAGGCCTGGCACGACATCCTGCCGGTGCGCCCGCGCGAGGAGGCCGGCCAGAACTGGGACATCGTGGGGCCGGTCTGCGAAAGCGGCGACTGGCTGGGGCGGGACCGCGCGCTGGCGCTCGCGCCGGGCGACCTGCTGGCCGTCCGCGCGGCGGGGGCCTACGCGGCGGTGATGTCCTCGCATTACAACACCCGCCCGCGGGTGGCCGAGCTGCTGGTGGATGGCGCGCAGGTCCACCTCGCGCGGGAGCGCGAGCCGCTGGCCGATATCTGGCGGCGTGAGCGGCCGCTGCCGGCATGAGCACGCGCTACATCATCGACGGCTCGGGCTGGCTGTACCGCGCCTTTCACGCGCTGCCGCCGCTGACGGCGCCCGATGGCCAGCGCACCGAGGCCGTGCTGGGCTTTGGCAACATGCTGCGCAAGCTGCTGCGCGTGCATGGCCCGGAGCACCTCGTTGTGGTCTTCGACGCGCCGGGGCGGACCTTCCGCCACGAGCTGCTGGCCGAGTACAAGGCCCACCGCCCGCCGGTGCCGCCGGAGCTCAAGGAGCAGTTCGCGCCGATCCTCGAGCTGCTCGGCATCCTGGGACTGCCGGTGCTGCAGATCGAGGGCGTCGAGGCCGACGACGTCATCGCCACGCTCGCGGCGCAGACCCAGGACCCGGTGCAGATCGTCAGCTCGGACAAGGATCTGGCGCAGCTGGTCGACGAGCGCGTGCTGATGCTGGATGTCTTCAAGGACCGCTGCGTGGACCGCGCGGCCGTGGAGGACAAGTTCGGCGTGCCCCCGGAGTGTGTGGCCGATTGGCTGGCCTTGGTGGGCGACAGCAGCGACAACGTGCCCGGGCTGGCCGGCGTGGGCCCGAAGACCGCGGCCAAATGGCTGCAGGCACACGGCTCGCTGGAGGCGTTGCTGGAATCCGCCGACGCCATCAAAGGCAAGGCGGGGCAGACGCTGCGCGACAACCTCGAGCAGGTCCGGCTGGCGCGCGAGCTGACCGGCCTGGATGCCGCCGTAAGCCTGCCGAAGAGCTGGTCCGAGCTGGATCGCGACCCAGCCGACGACGCGGCCCTGCAGGACTTCGCCCAGCGGCTGGGCTTTCGCAGCTGGCTGCAGGAGGCCGGGGGCGCCAACGGCAGCGCGGGGCGCCAGGCCGCGGCGGGCGCCAGCGCGGCGGCAAGCGCGGGCGCGGGGCCGGACGAGACGCCTGCTGGCGGCCTGAGCATCCAGAGCCGGCTGGTGCAGGATGCCGAACAGCTTCAAGCATTATGTAAAGTCCTGGACGCGGCCGACACCTACGCCGTCGACACCGAAACCACGGGTCTGGATCCCTTGCAGGCCGATCTGGTGGGTCTGTCCTTCGCGGCCAGCGCCGATGAGGCCTGGTACCTGCCGGTGGGCCACAGCAGCGGCCAGCAGCTGCCGCTGGCCGAGGTCGTCGCCGCGCTGGCGCCTCGGCTGGCCGACGGCGCCAAGCGCCGGGTGCTGCAGAACGGCAAGTTCGATGCGCTGATCCTGGCGCGCCATGACATGCCGCTGGCCGAGCCCTGGGACGATACCCAGCTCGCCTCCTATGTCTACGAGGCGCACGAGCGCCACGACATGGACACGCTGGCGCAGCGCTGGCTTGGCCATGACACGATCCACTACGAGGACGTGGTCGGGCGCGGACGCAAGCAGATCAACTTCCGCGAGGTGGACCTGCAGCTCGCCTGCGACTACGCCGGCGAAGACGCCGCGGTCACGCTGGCGCTGCACCTGGCACTGGCCCCGAAGCTGGCCGCCGATGCCGCGCTGCAGGACATCTACGCGGGGCTGGAGCTGCCGCTGGCCCCGGTGCTGGCGCGCATGGAACGGCGCGGCATCCGCGTGGACCGCGACGTGCTGCACGCCGCGGACCGCGACTTCAGCGCCGAGATCGAGGCCGAAGAGCGGCGGTGCCATGACCTGGCGGGCGAAGCCTTTACGCTGGGCAGCCCGGCGCAGCTCGGGCGCATTCTGTTCGAGAAGCTTGGCCTGCCGGTGCTGCAAAAAACGCCCAAGGGCGCGCCAAGCACGGCCGAAGGCGTGCTGGAAGAGCTGGCGGACGAGCATGAGCTGCCCCGCGCCATCCTGCGCTGGCGCATGCTGAGCAAGTTGCGCAGCACCTATCTGCGCGCGCTGGACGCCGCCATCGACCCGCGCACCGAGCGCGTGCATTGCCGCTTTCAGCAGGCGGTGGCCAGCACGGGGCGGCTGTCCTGCGCCGACCCCAACCTGCAAAACATCCCGATCCGCCGGCCGGAAGGGCGGCGGATCCGTGAGGCCTTCGTCGCCGACGCCGGCTGGCAACTGTTGGCGGTGGATTATTCGCAGATCGAGCTGCGGCTGATGGCGCACTTCTCCGAGGACCCGATCCTCATCGAAGCCTTCCAGCGCGGGGAAGACATCCACTGTATTACCGCGGCCCAGGTCTGGGACCTGGACGAGGCCGCGGTCAGCGCCGACCAGCGGCGCGCGGCCAAGGCGGTCAACTTTGGCCTGATTTACGGCATCTCGGCCTTTGGGCTCGCGCGCAACCTGGGTGTGCCACGCGAGGAGGCCAGCGACATCATGAAGCGCTTTTTTGGCCGCTTCGCCGGCGTGCGCGACTATATGGAGCGCGTCCGCGCCCAGGCGCGGGAGGATGGCGAAGTGCGCACCCTGCGCGGCCGCCGGCTGCTGCTGCCGGAGATCGGGGCGCGCAACGCGGCGCGCCGCCAGGGCGCCGAGCGGGTGGCGATCAACGCGCCGCTGCAGGGCACGGCCGCCGACATCATCAAGCAGGCCATGCTGGATATCGATGCGCAGCTGGCCGGTCGCGATGATGTGCGCCTGCTGCTGCAGGTGCACGACGAACTGGTGTTCGAGGTGCGCGACGAGGCGCTGGACGCGGTGCGCGAGCAGGTCTGCGCGACGATGACGGCCGCGGCGCAGCTACGGGTGCCGCTG
Source organism: uncultured Ectothiorhodospiraceae bacterium (assembly GCA_937141935.1). GTDB lineage: Bacteria > Pseudomonadota > Gammaproteobacteria > Nevskiales > Oceanococcaceae > MS8. Next base: position 12,673 of record CAKZQS010000029.1, on the reverse strand, counting down.
GTGGTCGATGCGGGCGCCGGCCGCAGCTGGGCCGAGGCCCACGCCTAAGGGGCCCACGCCTGAGGGGCCGACACCTGAGGCGACACTCTGACAAAACCCGCCAGCTGGCGGGTTAAAGCCATTGATGGAGTTGGCGAAGCGCAGCGGGGAACTCTGCGCACAGAGGCCTGTCTGAGTCTGCGAGCGCCGCAAAGGCGCTTGTGGCTGGCCCGTCTCCCTCCCTGGGCGGGCCGCAACCCGGTACCCCCAAGCCGGTGACCTCTCCCCGACGGCCTCGCGGTCGTCGGGGCTTTCTTTTTTGGGGGCCAGGTTTTCTCGCGGCGCGGCGCTAGATGTCGATGTTGCCCGCGTGCAGGGCGTTTTCGACGATGAAGTTCCGCCGCGGCTCAACCTCGTCGCCCATCAGCGTGGTGAAGATGTCCTGCGCGCCCTCGGCGTCCTCGATTCGCACCTGCATCAGGCGACGGCTGGCCGGGTCCAGCGTGGTCTCCCACAATTGTGCCGGGTTCATCTCGCCCAGACCCTTGTAGCGCTGGATCGTCATGCCGCGGCGCACGTCACGCGCGATGCGGGCGATGGCCTCTTCGGCCGAGTTGGCCTCGAGTTCGCGATCGCCCTTCATCAGCTTCGCCTCCGGGCCCCAGCCGGCGGCCAGTTGCGCGCCGCCGGCCTGCAGCCGCTCGTATTCGGCGCTGGCGAAGAAGCTCTGCGGCCAGACCACGGTGTACTCGCTGCCGTGGGCGACGCGCGTGCTGCGCAGCTCGAAAGGCTGCTCGCCCTGCTGCGGGCGGGCCTCGATGCGGTATTGCACGCCCTTTTCCTCACGGGCGTCCAGGGCCTGCTGCAGCGACTCGGCCCAGGCCTGCACGGCCGCGGCATCGCCAAAACGGGTTTCGTCGAGCAGCGGCAGGTCACGCAGCTCGCGCGCCACCGCCTCGTCGTAGCGCCGTCCCAGGCGCGCGATCAGCGTGTTGATGCGGTCCTGCTGGCGCAGCCAGTCCACCAGGGCCTTGGTTGCCAGCGTGCCCTGATTGGCCGTTTCCAGCGCGGCGCCTTCGATGCGGTACTGCTCGCCGCAAAGCTCGAAGAGAAACTCGGCCAGCTCGTTGTCGTCCTTGACGTAGCGCTCGCTCTTGCCCAGCTTCACGCGGTACAGCGGCGGCTGCGCAATGTACACATGACCACGCTCGATCAGCGGCCCCATCTGCCGGTAGAGCAGCGTCAGCAGCAGCGTGCGAATGTGCGCGCCGTCCACGTCGGCGTCAGTCATGATGATGATGCGGTGGTAGCGCAGCTTATCCGGGTCGAACTGGTCCGGGCCGATGCCGCAACCCAGCGCGGTGATCAGCGTGGCGATTTCCTCGGACTTCAGGATGCGCTCGAACTGCGCCTTTTCGACATTCAGCGGCTTGCCCTTGAGCGGCAGAATCGCCTGGAAATGGCGATCCCGCCCCTGCTTGGCGGAGCCACCGGCCGAGTCGCCCTCCACGATGAACAGCTCGGACTTGGCCGGGTCGCGCTCGCGGCAGTCGGCCAGTTTGCCGGGCAGGCCGGCGAGATCCAGCGCGCCCTTGCGCTGCGCCAGCTCGCGGGCGCGGCGGGCCGCATCGCGGGCGCGGGCGGCAACGATGATCTTCTCACCCACCACGCGCGCGTCGCGCGGGTTTTCATCCAGGAACTGCTTGATGCGGTCGTAGGCCACCGACTCGACCAGGGAGCGCACGGTGTCGGTCACCAGCTTCTCCTTGGTTTGCGAGGAGAACTGCGGCTCCGGCACCTTGACCGACACGATGGCCGTCAGGCCCTCGCGTGCGTCGTCCCCGGTGGGGTTGACCTTCTCGCGCCGCATCAGCCCCTCGGCCAGCAGGTACTGGTTCATCACTCGCGTCAGCGCCGCGCGGAAGCCCACCAAGTGGGTACCGCCGTCGCGCTGCGGAATATTGTTGGTGAAGCACTGAATGCCTTCGTGGCTGCTGTCACTCCACTGCAGCGCGACCTCCACCGTTGAATCGCCACGGGTCTCGCTGAAGTGGCAGATGTTCGGGTGCAGCGGCGTGCGCAACCGGTTCAGGTGCTCCACGAAGGCGCGGATGCCGCCCTCGTATTGCAGCGTCTCGCTGCGGTTGGCCACCTCGTCGCGCAGCACGATGGCCACGCCCGAGTTCAGAAAGCTCAGCTCGCGCAGGCGCTTGGCCAGGATGTCGTAGCTGAACTCGATGCGACCGAAGACCTCCTTGGAGGGCAGGAAGGTGACCACCGTGCCTTTGCGGTTGGAATCGGCGACGCGCTTGAGCTCGCTCACCGGGTCGCCGTCGCGGTATTCCTGCCGGAAGTGGCCGCCGTCGCGGTACACATCCAGGCGCAGCTCGGCCGACAGCGCGTTGACCACCGACACCCCCACGCCGTGCAAGCCGCCGGACACCTTGTAGGAGTTGGAATCGAATTTCCCGCCCGCGTGCAGGGTGGTCATGATCACCTGCGCCGCTGGCACGCCTTCCTTGGGGTGGTTGTCGACCGGGATGCCGCGGCCGTCATCGCTGACGGTCACGCTGCCATCGGCATTGAGCGTCACCTCTACCGTGCTGCAGTGTCCGGCCAGCGCTTCGTCGATGGAGTTGTCGACCACCTCGAAGACCATGTGGTGCAGACCGGAGCCATCCTGGGTGTTGCCGATGTACATCCCCGGTCGCTTGCGAACGGCTTCCAGGCCTTCCAGGACCTGGATGCTGGAGGAGTCGTAGCCGGGCGTCGGGGCGGCAGAAGAGTTGGCCATGGACGATAGGTCAGCGTTAAACGATGAATTTTAGCACTGTCAAGGGTTTGCGGCCTGATCCTCAGGGTGATGTTCCACGTGGAACATGCTGGCGGGCGGCGGCACCTCGGCGGGCCAGGAGCCACCCGGCGTGGTCAGCAGGGCCTGACTGGCACTTTGCCGCACCAAAGCCAGGGCATTGCGCTGGGTTCGCTGCGACAGCTCGGCTTGCCAGTCGTCCCAGAACAGCAAGCCGCCGCCGCCATCACCGGTGAGCAGCCGAAGCTGTGCCAGCTGCAGGCACAGCGCGAGCAACTTTTGCTGCCCCCGCGAAAGCCGCTCCCGCGCCTGCAGGCCTTGGGCTTCGATCTTGATGTCGGCGCGATGTGGGCCGGCCAGGGTGTAGCCCATGCGCTGCTCGCTATCGGCGCTTTGTCGCAAGTGCTCGGCAAGGCCCAGCTTGGGGTCATGCCCCGGCCGCCAGCGCAGCCGGATGGGCGGGAGGACATCGGCCTCGATGTTGTCGATGGTGTCCTTGAGCAGGGCTTCCAGCTGCGGCAGGTGTGTCTCGCGCAATGCGGTCAGGACTGCGGCGGTCTCGACCAGGGCCTCGGTCCAGGTGGCCAGCACCTGCCCGCCGCGCTGCAGGCTGGCGTTGCGCTGGGACAAGGCGCGCTGGTAACGCTGGCTCGCCACCGCCAGGCCGTGTTCCACGTGAAACACCGACCGGTCCAGCCAGCGCCGCCGTGCCTGCGGTTCCTGCAAGAGATCCAGCGCGGTCAGCGGTTCAATGATGACGCTGGGGAAATACTGGTACAGCGCGGTACGCGCAAACTGCGCCTCGCTGTTCCAACGCAGGCGAGTGCTGTTCGCGCCGATTTCCACGGCCAGGCGGTGTGCCTGTGCGGCGCGCTCGATGTGGACCACCGCCAGCGCGTGCGCCTGGCCATCCCTGCGTATACCCGGCAATCGGCGCGTACGAAAGCTGCGCTTGTGCAGCAGCAGGCTCAATGCCTCAAGGATCGATGTCTTGCCCGAACCGTTCGCGCCCTGGATCAGGTTCAAACCCGGTTGCAGTGGAAGCTCCAGGGCGGACAGGCAGCGAAAGTCGCGCAGGCTGAGCTGACGCAGCCACAAGTCCGCCAAGGTTCAACCGCCGCGCTAGAGCCGCATCGGCATGACGACAAAAACGGACTCGTCCTGACCCGGCACCTTCAACACGCCACTGGCGTCCGGCCCGCTGAGCCCCAGGTTGTAGTGCTCATTGTCGATCGCGCCGAGGGCATCAAGCAGATAGGAGACATTGAAACCAATGCCCAGCTCTTCGCCCACGTAATCGATGGAGAGCTCTTCTTCGGCTTCTTCGTGTTCCGGGTTGTGGCTCTGGATGACCATCGTGTCATTCGCGAGCTTCAGCCGCACACCGCGATACTTCTCGTTGGACAGAATCGACACGCGCTGCAGCGACGTCTTCAAGGCCGCCGTGTCCCCGGTAATCCAGTGTTCGCATTGGCCCGGAATGACTCGCTCGTAGTCGGGGTAGCGGCCTTCAAGCAACTTGGTGGTGAAGCGTGTTTGTCCCACTTCGATTTGCAGGCTGCGCGCGTTGAAGCGCATGGCCACATTGTCCTCGCCGGCTTCGCCCAGCAGCCGCATCAGTTCCACGATGGCCTTGCGCGGCACGATCAGCTGCTGCTTCTCGCCGATGTTGGGCAGTTCCATCGCGATGTCGTGGCGGGCCAGGCGATGGGCATCGGTGGCCACACAGCGTAGGCCCTGCGCGTCGAGCTCCCAAAGCATGCCGTTCAGATAAAAGCGCACATCGGCCACGGCCATCGCGAAGTGCGTGCGCGCTAGACCCTTGCGCAGCACCGAGGCCGGAATCTCCAAGCTGGTTGCGTCTTCAACGGCATCGGTCGTTGGGAAATCATCGGCCGCCAGGCAGGACAGCACGAACTTGCTGCGACCGCTGGACAAGCTGAGCCTTTGACCCTCAAGACGGCAGTCGAGGCGTGCGCCTTCGGGAAGGCTGCGGCAGATGTCCGAGAACTTGCGGGCCGGGATTGTCACCGTGCCATCGGTATCGCCGCTGATGGGCACCGTCGTACGCACTTCCAGTTCGAGGTCGGTCCCCGTCAGTACCAGCTCGTCGCCTTCGACTTTGGCCAGGACATTGGACAACACGGCCATGGTCTGTCGCCGCTCAATAACCGCATTGACCGTTTGCAATGGGGCCAGCAGTTCATCGCGTTCGCAGCTGAATTTCATGATGAGGTCCTTGGTCTCTTCCTGGTTATTATGGCGGTTATTAGGCCTGTGGACGCTGTGGACAAGCCTTTTTGTCCTGCGTTTTCATGGCCTTGGCGCATTTTTTGCACGGGTCTGCCCATGGGGCACAGTACCGCATGGCCTGTGGATAACTGGGGGATCGCTGTGTACAAAATCAGCGCTCACAAGTTGTCCACAAGCCTTGACTGGGTGCATACCTCACGGACTCAGAGCCCTTTCCAGAGTCGTCAGGTCGCCATCGATGGCGCTGTCCTCACGGCGCAGCTGGGCGATCTTGCGGCAGCCATGCATGATCGTCGTGTGGTCGCGCTTGTCGAAGGCCTGGGCGATCTCGGGGTAGCTGTGGGAAGTCAGTTCCTTGCACAGGTACATCGCCACATGCCGCGGCAAGGTCAGGGTCTTGGTGCGCTTCTTTGAGCTCAGGTCGTCCTTGCGGATCTGGTAGTACTCGGCCACGCGGCGCTGAATCGCCTCGATGCTGACCATGCGCTCGTGGCTCATCAACATGTGGCGCAAGGCCGAACGGGCGAAGTCGACCGAGATCTCGCCGCCGGTGAGCCGGTGCTGCGCGTTCAGCATGCGCAGCGCGCCCTCCAGCTCGCGCACGTTCGAGCGGATCTTCTCGGCGATGAAAAAGGCGACATCCTCGCTGAGCGCCAGCCCCTCTTCTTCGGCCTTGGTCAGCAGGATCGCCGCGCGCGTTTCCAGCTCCGGCGGTTCGATGAACACGCTCATGCCGCCGGCGAAGCGGTTTTTCAGCCGCTCGTCCAGCCCGTCCAGCTCGCGCGGGTAGCGATCACAGGTCATGACGATCTGCCGGCCTTCGTCGAGCAGCGCATTGAAGGTGTAAAAGAACTCCTCCTGCGTCTGCCGCTTGTCGGCGAAGAACTGGATGTCGTCGATCAGCAGCGCGTGCTGCGACCGGTAGTACTGCTTGAACTCGTCCGGGCGGCTCTGGCGCAGCGAAGACACCAGGTCGGCCACGAAGGTCTCGGCCGGGATCAGCGTGATCGCGGCATCGGGCTGGTTGCGCTGGATGGTGTAGGCCACGCTGCGCATCAGGTGGGTCTTGCCCAGGCCGGTGTTGCCGCAGATCAGCAGCGGGTTGTAGGCCTGCCCGGGTTGCTGCGCGACCTGCTCGGCCGCGGCCTTCGCTACCTGGTTGGACTTGCCCAGCACATAGTTCTCGAAGGTCTGCCGGCCGTCGATCGACTGCCGGCCGCCACCAAAATCACTGCGGCTGCGCCGGGCGCTGGGCGCGGCCTGGCCGTTCTTGCCATGGCCGCTACCGGCATCGCGCGGCGGATCACCGACTTCGACGGCAATCTGTTGCAGGCGGCCGCGGCTGGACTGCCGCGCCGCTTCCAGAATCTCGGCCTCGAAGCGCTGCACGATGGTGTCGCGCACGACGGCATTCGGGGCGTAGAGGCGCAGGCAATCGCCGGCCTCGACCGCCTGGACCGGCTGCAACCAGGTCTGGATGTCCAACTCCTCGAGCGGCCCATCCAGCCATCGCATGACCCGTGCCCAAGCCGTTTCACTCATCAAGCTAATCGTCCGCTCCCTGGCGCTGTGTGGCGTTACAAACTCCGCGGGCGCCGTCACTGGCGCGGGGCCCGGACAACGCGACTGACAGGGCCGCGGCGGCGGCAGGCAGTGAGTTGGGGCGGCCGGCAGGGGCGCGGCGGGCACCCATTGTGCCGCTTGTGGATAAGTCCTGCATCCCTTGTTGACGCAGCAACTTCTGGGCTAAAATGCGGGGTTCTCCAACCTATCTGCATAGTCATGAAGCGCACTTATCAACCCAGCGTGATCAAGCGCAAGCGCACTCACGGTTTCCGCGCCCGGATGGCCACCAAGGGCGGCCGTCGCGTTCTGGCCAATCGCCGCGCCCGCGGTCGTCATCGCCTCAGCGTCTAGCCCGGCTCCCGCAGGGTCTGGTCCAGCTCCCGCAGGGTCTGGCCCGGCTCCCGCTGGCGAGGCCTTTCGGCCCTGGCAGCGGCTGCGCACCCCGGCCGATTATGGCCGGGTCTGGAAGGGCGGGCAGCGGCGCTACCCCGGTCCGCTGGTGGTCGTATTGCGGCCCAACTCCCAGGGCCACGCGCGCCTGGGACTGGCGATCAGCAAAAAGGTGCTGGCGCGCGCCGTGGCGCGTAACCAGGTCAAGCGCATCGTGCGCGACAGCTTTCGCCGGCATGCGGCCGAACTGCCCGCCTACGACATCGTCGTCAGCCTGAGCCGGCGCAAAGCCTGGCCCGGGCCGCAGGCCTTGCGCGGCGAACTGGACCGGGCGCTGAACAGCACATGGCAGCACCTCACTCGCCTGTGAACGCCGCCGCGGCGGTGTGCCTGGCCTTGTTGCAAGGGCTGATCGCGCTGTACCGCCTGCTCGTGAGCCCGCTGCTCGGACCGCGTTGTCGCTTCTACCCCAGCTGCTCGGCCTATGCCTCGCAGGCCCTCGCCGAGCACGGTTTGTGGCAGGGTGCGCGGCTGAGCCTGGCCCGCCTGCGGCGCTGCCACCCCGGACACCCCGGCGGTTGTGACCCGGTGCCCCCGGCCACGCCCTCCGCATCCAATCTGGACTGACCGATGGAACAACTGCGCCTGATCCTGATCGCCGGCCTCGCCCTGGTGGGCGTGCTGCTTTATCAGGCCTGGCAAGAGGCCACGCTCCCGGCGCAGGCCGCCACACCGGCGACGGCCTCGCCCTTCGACGCCGCGCCGGAGGTGCCGACGCCCGGCCCCGCGCCCACGGTGGCGGCCGGCGATGCGCCGCCGGCGGTGCCGCAGCCGGTCGAGCCCGAGGCCACCGGCCCCGCCAGCGTGGCGGCCAGCGACGAGGAGGACGCCGGCAGCGTCTGGGTGCAGACCGACGTCTACGAGGCCCGCATCAGCCTGCGCGGCGCGGACCTCAAGGAAGTGCGCCTGCGCGAGCACCGTCGCAGCGCGGAGGACGACTCGCCGCCGCTGGCCCTGCTGAACGACAGCCGCCGCCGCTTCTTCGTGGCGCAAAGCGGCATCGTCAGCGCCGAGGGCGCCAGCCCACTGCATACCAGCGTCTGGGAGTACCAGGGCCCCAAGCGCGTCAGCCTGGCCGATGGCGGCGAGCAGCTGCCGCTGCGCTTCACCTGGCGTGATGCCAGCGGCCGCGAGGTGCAGCGCACCTATCACTTCGCCCGCGGCAGCTACGAGATCGAGGTCAGCCAGACCCTCGTCAACCAGGGCGAGGCCGAATGGGTCGCCAGCCCCTATTGGCGCTATGTGCGCAACGCCGACGGCGGCAACGGCGACGTGCCCTTCGTGGCGACCTTTACCGGCGTGGGCATGTACGCGCTGGACGATGGCAGCTACCGCTTCCGCAAGCATGACCTGGATGATCTGGGCGACGAGCCGGTCACGCTGAGCCAGCCCGGCGGCTGGACGGCGATGATGGAGCATTACTTCCTGGCCGCGATCATCCCGCCGGCGCAGGAGCAGAACAACCTCTACGCCCGCCCCAGCAAGATCGCCGACTTTCTGACCGAATATGTCGCCGAGCCGGTGCGCGTGGCCGCCGGCGCCCGCGCCGAGCATGCCGTGCGGCTGTACCTGGGACCCAAGCTGCAAAACGAGTTGGGCGCCGTGTCGCCGGGCCTGGAACTGACGATTGACTACGGCCTGCTGACGCCGATCTCCGAGCCGCTGTTCTGGGTCATGGACAAGTTCCACGACCTGACCGGCAACTGGGGCTGGTCGATCATCCTGGTCACGCTGCTGGTCAAGGGCCTGTTCTTCAAGCTCTCCGAGGCGCAATACCGCTCGATGGCGCGGATGAAGAAGTTCGCGCCGCGCATCCAGCAGCTCAAGGAGCGTTACGCCGACGACCGCCAGCGCCTGCACCAGGCGATGATGGATCTGTACCAGAAGGAGGGCTTCAACCCGCTGGCCGGCTGCTGGCCGATGCTGGTGCAGTTCCCTGTGTTCATCGCGCTGTACTGGGTGCTGCTGGAGTCGGTCGAGCTGCGCCACGCCGACTTCGTGCTGTGGCTGGACGACCTGTCCTCGCCCGACCCCTTCTTCGTGCTGCCGGTGCTCTTCGGCGCGTCGATGTTCCTGCAGCAGAAGCTGTCGGGTCAGGCGATGACGATGGAGCCGATGCAGCAGAAGATCATGAACATCATGCCCATCGCGCTGACGGTGTTCTTCGCCTTCTTCCCCTCGGGTCTGGTGCTGTACTGGTTCGTGTCGAACCTGATCGGCATCCTGCAGCAGTGGATCATCACGCGCCGCATGGAGGCCGCCGAGGGCGGCTAGCCGCATGGCGCAGCCCCGCGACACCATCGTCGCCGTGGCCACCGGGCCTGCCGCCGGCCCGGTGGGCATCCTGCGCCTGTCCGGCCCCGCCAGCCACGCCATCGCCGCGTCGCTGAGCGGTCAGCCCGCGCCACCGCACCGCCAGGCGCGCTACGCGCGGCTGCTCGACGCCCAGGGGGCCGTGCTCGACAGCGGCCTGCTGCTGGCCTTCGCCGGCCCGGCGAGCTTTACCGGCGAGGACGTGGTCGAGCTGCAGGTGCACGGCAACCCCTTGCTGCTGGCGCGCATCCAGGCCCGCTGCTGCGATCTGGGCGCCCGCCCGGCCGAGCCCGGTGAATTCAGCCTGCGCGCCTTCGACAACGGCAAGCTGGACCTGGCCCAGGCCGAGGCCATTGCCGACTTGATCGCCGCCGGCAGTGAGTCCGCCGCACGCGCCGCCCAGCACAGCCTGCAGGGCGCCTTTTCGCAGCGCTGCGACGCGCTGGCCACCGACACCCTGGGCCTGCGCGCCCTGCTGGAGGCCTGGCTGGACTTCCCCGAGGAGGACATCGGCGACGCCGAGCGCGATAGCTGGGCCAGCACGCTGGCCGCACTGAGCCAGGACCTTGCGACGCTGCGCACGCAGGCCGATCAGGGCCTGCGCCTGACCCAGGGGCTGGATCTGGTCATCGTCGGCGCCCCCAACGCCGGCAAGTCGACCCTGCTCAACGCGCTGGCCCGGCGCGAGGTCGCGATCGTCAGCGACATCCAGGGCACCACGCGGGACCTGCTCAGCGCCCCGCTCGTGCTCAACGGCGTGCCGGTGCGCGTGACCGACAGCGCCGGCCTGCGGGCCGGCTCGGCCGACCCCATCGAGCGCGAAGGCATCGCCCGCGCCGAACGCGCCGCGGCGCAGGCCGACCGCATCCTGGCGCTGGACGCCGCCGACGCCCCGCTGCCGCCGCTGCCCGAGGGCTGGGCCGGCCGCGTGCTGCGGGTGCGCAACAAGCTGGATCTGGACGGCGGCGAGCCGGGTTGGCGCGACGGGGTGCTGCATGTCTGCGCCCGCGATGGTCGCGGGCTGGACCTGCTGGCCGCCGCCATTGCCGGCCAGCCCGTCCAGGACAGCGCCATCTCGGCGCGCCAGCGGCATGTGGACGCGCTGCGGCGGGCGGCGGCACACCTGGAGGCTGCACGGCCCTGGCTGGCGGCCGGCGGCACGCTGGAACTGGCCGCCGAGGAGCTGCGCCTGGCGCATCAGGCGCTGGGCGAGATCACCGGCCGGGTCGAGGTCGAGGATTTGCTCGGGCAGATCTTCTCCACCTTCTGCATCGGCAAGTAGCGCCCGGCGCCCGGCGCGTGCCCGCGCCCTCCCGTTGCCATCACCGGCGCCGCCACGGTTGCATGCGCTTGCGCATGGGCCACCTTGGTCTGCGGCGGGGGCCCCGATAGACTGCGGCTCTCTTTCGCCGGGAAGCTCCCATGGCCGAGCCGGACGCGCAGACCCCGACCGATGTCGATCCCGAGGAGACCCGGGAATGGCTGGAGGCCCTCGAGGCCGTCATCGCCCGTGAGGGCCCCGAGCGGGCCCATTACCTGCTCGAGACGCTGATCGAGAAGTCGCGCCGCTCGGGCGCCTATATTCCCTTCCGGCCGCATACCGCCTACTGCAACACCATCCCCGCGCATGCCGAGGAGTCGGCGCCGGGCGACCATGCGCTGGAATGGCGCATCCGCTCGCTGATCCGCTGGAACGCGATGGCCACCGTGGTCAACGCCAACCGCAACGACTCGGGCCTGGGCGGGCATATCGCCAGCTTCGCCTCGGCCGCCACGCTCTATGACGTGGGTTTCAATCACTTTTTCCGCGGCCCCGAGCACGCGGACGGCCCGGATCTGGTCTACATCCAGGGCCACTGCGCGCCGGGCGTTTACGCGCGCGCCTACCTGGAGGGCCGCATCAGCGAGGAGCAGCTGCGCCGTTTTCGCACCGAGGCCAATGCCCCGGGGCTGTCCTCCTACCCGCACCCCTGGCTGATGCCCGATTTCTGGCAGTTCGCCACCGTCAGCATGGGCCTGGGGCCGATCATGGCCATCTACCAGGCGCGCTTGATGAAGTACCTGGGCAACCGCGAGCTGGAAACCCGCGCGCAGCGCAAGGTCTGGTGCTATTGCGGCGATGGCGAGATGGACGAGCCCGAATCGCTGGGCGCCATCGACATCGCCGCGCGCGAAAAGCTGGACAACCTGATCTTCGTCGTCAACTGCAACCTGCAGCGGCTCGATGGGCCGGTGCGCGGTGATTCGAAGATCATCCAGGAGCTGGAGGGCGTGTTCCGCGGCGCCGGCTGGAACGTCATCAAGGTGATCTGGGGTGCCGCCTGGGATGCCCTGCTTGCTCGTGATGGCGACGGCATGCTGCGACGCCTGATGGATGAAACCGTGGATGGCGAATATCAGGCTTACAAGGCCAAGGGTGGTCGCTACACGCGGGATGAATTCTTCGGCAAGTATCCTGAAACAGCCAAACTTGTGGCTTCCATGTCCGATGAAGACATCGCTCGGCTGAACCGCGGCGGACATGATCCGCACAAGGTTTATGCCGCCTATTACCGGGCGGTGAACCAGGCTGATGGGCGGCCCACCGTGATTCTGGCCAAAACGGTCAAGGGGTACGGCATGGGTGAGGCTGGCGAGGGCCAGAACATCACCCACCAGCAGAAAAAAATGGGTGAAGCCGCGCTCAAGGAATTCCGCGACCGCTTTCAGATTCCGATCTCCGACGAGCAGATTGCCGAGGCCCCGTTCTACAAGCCGGACGATGACTCTGAGGAAATCACGTATCTGAAACAGCGCCGCCGCGACCTGGGCGGTGACCTGCCGGCTCGGCGCAGTCATTGTGACCCGCTGAGCATCCCGCCACTGGAGACCTTCAAGCGCCAGCTCGAAGGCACCGGCGAGCGCAGTATCTCCACCACCATGGCCTTTGTGCAGCTCGATGATCGCAGTGCACGGATTGAGGTGGCCCTGTTCAGCGATAGCTATGAAGAGCATCGGGACAAGTTGATCAAAGACAGTGTGCTGGTAGTGGAGGGGGTTTGCAGCTTTGATGAATACAGTGGCGGCAAGAAAATGCGGGTCAAATCAGTCCGCAGCCTGGCTGAGGCAAGAGAGCAGAGCGCCCGGGAACTGTTGCTGACCTTGTCTTCAGATGCCTTGAGCGAGCGCAGTCTGGAGCAGCTCAAAGCCGAACTTTCATCGAACTACCCGTTTCTTCGCGCGACTTCCTCTGCGGCTCACTGGGCCCTACAAAGGGATGCGGCGGACGCAGAGGAGCTGGTTGAGCTGGTGAAGTGCCTG
>CAKZQS010000028.1 GCA_937141935.1 uncultured Ectothiorhodospiraceae bacterium | reverse complement strand
CTGGCACGAAGGCACGGGCCCTGACACCCACGAACGTAACGGCCCCATCACCTGGGACATTGCGCCGATACCCCAGGCGCCCCCGCCCCCCTGCGACCAACCCCAGCCCACCCGCTATGACGCCGAGGGCTGCCGGATTGCCGGCGCGCTGTTCAAGGAAGTGGAAGCCGAGGACCCTGCCAAGGCCCAGCGACTGCGCGAATCGGTACGCCGCGGCCGGGACGTGTGGTTCAAGGGCACCTTCGGCAACCAGGACCTCAACGAAATCCACCTGGCGCGCACCATCGGCAAGGAGAACATGCACTACGCCGAGTGGATGCACACCAAGCACCGCCCCTACCGCTACACCAAGTGGGGCCTGATCAACGACCCCGATTGCGAGCAGGGCGACGAGAGCACCTACTGGCTGGATCGCTGCGAGGACGACAAGTCCACCGGCGTGCTCGGCTACCGCAAATACTTCAAGGACCCCGAAGTCGACGCCGACAGCGGGCAAGTGGTGTACGACCCGCGCAGCGCGCCCTACACCGAAGGCGAGATGCAGGCGCAGCGCCGCTTCGCCATCGGCCACCCCTGCGTGCAGTGCCATGTGGCCTTCGACCCCACCAACCCGCCGGCCGACCCCAATGAGCCGGAGTGGGAGAACCTGACCGGCCACATCGGCAACCAATATGTGAACCAGCCGCTGGCGGCCTTTTTGTCGGCCGTGCCGGAAGACCATTTCGCGAAACAGGCGCTGATGGGCGTGCGCGTGGGCACCGTGGATACCTCGTTGAACCCCAACGACTTCATGCACAACCCCGGCACGCAGAACAACATCACGGACTTCATGAACAAGCGGGTGTTCGAGCACGTGATGCGCCACCCGATCACCGGCGAGCTGGAAACGGCGCCGACGCTGCACGTGCTCAAGGGGGCCGAGGATTCGGTGGGCGAGCGCCTGGCGCTGCTGCGCGTGTACATCAACATCGGCATGTGCACCGAGGAATGCTGGGTGCCCAACTTCCCCGTGCCCGGCACCTTCTTTGGCGAGGACGCGGCGCAAAAGCCGATGCGCATCGAGCAGTGCTACCAGGACTGCGAGGCCTGGAACCACGCCGACGCTAAGATGACCGACCTGGCCTTTTACCTGCTGGCGGGTGGCCCCTTCTATCTACTCAACGCCACCGATGTCGACGGCCGCCCCGGCGCCGAATTCATCGACCTGGAGCAGGTGCCGGCCGGCCGTGAAGTCTTCGCCCGCGAATGCGCCCGCTGCCATTCCACCCGCGTGCCGCCCGAGGCCATCGTCGGCGACAAGGACGCGCTGGCCGACTTCTACGAGGGCCACGTCTTCGGCGCCGAGGAGTTCTGGGAGTACGAGTTCGCGCCGGAGGTGCGCAACAGCGAACGCTTCCAGGCCAAATACCTCGCCCGCGACGAGCAGGGCGCGCTGCGGCCCAAACAGTTCGCCCAGGACGGCATGTTCGGGCAGGACTGGCTGGGCAACGACGAACCCATCCCCTTCGGCGAGATCGGTACAAACTCCTGCCGCGCCCGCCACGACAACCACAACAAGGGGCAGATCTGGGAGGAATTCGCCTCCGAGACCTACCAGCAGCGCGAGGCCGTGGGCAGCGTGCCGCGGCGCTTCAACCGCATGGTGCCGCTGCTGGGCGGCCGCGAGTTTGGCACCCAGGACATCGGCCCCGGTGGACCGGGCTACTACCGCAACATCTCGCTGCTGTCGGTGTGGTCGCACGCGCCCTTCCTGCATAACAACAGCGTGGGCGAGCTGACCTACCTGGACGACGGCGGCGTGGATCACACCGTGGCCGGCCGCATCGCCCAGTACGAGCTGGCGATGGAACGGCTGCTGATGAGCGACGACCCCAGCGCCGACGTGCACCGCCCGCAGAAGACGATGACCACCACCGTCGATTTCGGCCTGGCGCCGCGCGAGGACGGCCAGGGCTTCATCAAGCTGCCGGTCAAAAAGGGCACGCCGGTGGCCTACTTCGCCTCCTCCGACCCGCACAAGCCGCTGTACATGAAGTGTGATGATCTGGTCGAGAACAAGGGCCACCAGTTCGGCGTGGACCTGCCGGCCCAGGACAAGGCGGCACTGACGGAATTTTTGAAGCTCATGTAGAGCCCGCGAGTACGCTGAAAAAGCCGGCCCCAGGGCCGGCTTTTTTTTTCTGGCGCGCGGATTGCTAGTCATGCACGGGGCCGCGCAGCGCGGCGCCGTGCTAGCGTTTTGTCCCTCCCTTGACCCACCCGGCCTGGCCGGACTGGACTGCCCGCGATGTCGATTCATGCCGGCCTGACCCACGTCACCGAATATCGCTACGAGCGGCCGATTTCGGTGTCGCCGCAGGTTATTCGCCTGCGCCCGGCGCCGCACGCGCGCACGCCGATTACGGCCTATGCCCTGGCGGTGTCGCCGCAGCCGCATTTTCTGAACTGGCTGCAGGACCCACAGGGCAACTGGCTGGCCCGGGTGGTATTCCCGGAGAAGATCGATCACTTCCGCGTGCAGGTCGATCTGGTCGCGCGCATGGAGGTCTTCAACCCCTTCGACTTCTTCCTCGACGAAGACTGTCAGCAGGTGCCCTTCGGCTACCCGGAGGACATGGCGGCCGAGCTGGCGCCTTTCCGCAAGACCTCCCGGGCGGGTCCGCGCCTGCAGGCCCTGATCGACGAGGTCCGCCACGAGGGGCCGACGATTGATTTTCTGGTGGCGCTGAACCAGACGCTGCAGCAGCGCATCGCCTACCGCATCCGCATGGAGCCGGGGGTGCAGAGCCCAGAGGAGACGCTGAAGCTGGCCAGCGGCTCCTGCCGCGACAGCGGCTGGCTGCTGGTACAGCTACTGCGCCACCTGGGTTACGCCGCGCGCTTTGTCTCCGGCTATCTGATTCAGCTCAAGGCGGATCAGGCGGCCCTGGACGGCCCCAGCGGCACGGCCGAGGACTTCACCGACCTGCACGCCTGGTGCGAGGTCTATGCGCCGGGCGCTGGCTGGCTCGGGCTGGACCCGACCTCGGGGCTCTTCGCCGGCGAGGGTCACATCCCGCTGGCGGCGACCCCCGAGCCGGTCAGCGCGGCGCCGATCAGCGGCAGCCTGGAGGCCTGCGAGGTCGATTTTCACCACCTGATGCGCGTCGAGCGGGTGCGCGAAACGCCGCGTGTCACCAAGCCCTATGCGCCGGAGCAGTGGCAGGCGATTGATGCGCTGGGCGATGAGGTCGACGCCGCCATCGCCCGCAACGACATGCGGCTGACGATGGGCGGGGAGCCCACCTTCGTCGCCATCGACTACCCGGAAGATGCGGAATGGAACACGGCGGCCGTGGGGCCCAACAAGCAGCGCCTGGCCGCCGAACTGGCCCAGCGGCTGCAGCAGCGCTTCGCCCCGCAGGGCCTGATCAGCTACGGCCAGGGCAAGTGGTACCCGGGCGAGTCGCTGCCGCGCTGGGCCTACACGCTGATGTGGCGTGACGACGGCGCGCCGCTGCGCCAGGCGCAGCGCCCCTGGGCATTGACCGAGGCCGGCGAGCGCCTGCCGGTGGCTGCGGCTGAGAAACTGGTGCAAGGCATTCGCGAACGCCTGGGGCTGCCCGAGGGCTGCGTGCAGCCGGCCTTTGAGGACCCCTGGCACTTCTTGGCCGAGGAAGCCGCGCTGCCCGAAGACCGCAGCGTGGAGGAGGGCGGCTTCGACGACCCGGAGCGGCGCGCGCAGCTGCAGCGCGCCTTCAGCCGGCCCCTGGACGAGCCGCGCGGGTTCGTGCTGCCGGTGCAGCGTTGGCAGTCGCGCGCCGGGCCGAGCTGGATCAGCGAAGTCTGGCGCTTTCGCCGCGGCCGCTTGTTCCTGATTCCGGGCGATTCGCCGGTGGGCCTGCGCATGCCGCTGGACAGCCTGCCCGGCGGCGCGGCCGCGCGCAGCCCGGTGCTGATGCAGGACCCCTTCGATCGCCGCGACCCGCTGCCGCCGCGCTTTGTCGCCCAGCAGCCCTGGCTCAGCGCGCAGCAGCCACAGGCCGAGGCCCGCGGCGGCGGCCCACAGGCCGAGCCGCGGCCCGGCGGGCTGGCCGAGGGCGTGCGCTCGGCGCTGGCGGTCGAGCCCCGGGCCGGGCTGCTCGGCGTATTTCTGCCGCCGACCGAAAACGCCGAGGATTATCTGGAGCTGGTGGCCGCGGTCGAGGATGCCGCCGCGGCGCTGGACCTGCCGGTGCGCATCGAGGGCTACCCGGCCCCGCCGGATGCGCGGCTGCGCACGCTGAAGCTCACGCCGGACCCCGGCGTGATCGAGGTCAACATCCCGCCGGCCCGCGACTGGCCCGAGCTGTGCGCGATCATGGACGGGCTCTACGCCGACGCGCGGCAATGCCGCCTGGGGACCGAGAAGTTTCTGGTCGACGGCAAGCACAACGGCACCGGCGGCGGCAATCACGTGGTGGTCGGTGGGCCGACGCCGGCCGACAGCCCGCTGCTGCGGCGGCCCGACCTGCTGGGCTCGATGGTGCGCTGCTGGCAGAACCACCCGGCGCTGTCCTACCTCTTTGCCGGGCTGTTTATCGGCCCCACCAGCCAGTCGCCGCGCATCGACGAGGCGCGCGATGACGGGCTATACGAGATGGAGCTGGCGCTGGCGCAGGTGCCGCCGGCCGATACCGCCACGCCGCCCTGGCTGGTGGATCGCATCTTTCGCAACCTGCTGACGGACCTGGCCGGCAACACCCACCGCGCCGAGATCTGCATCGACAAGCTCTATTCGCCCGACTCGGCCACCGGCCGGCTGGGCCTGGTGGAGCTGCGCGCCTTCGAGATGCCGCCGCACCCGCAGATGGGCCTGGTGCAGCAGCTGCTGGTGCGCGCGCTGCTGGCCTGGTTCTGGCAGCAGCCCTACACCCGGCCGCTGCGTCGCTTTGGCGACCGGCTGCACGACCAGATGCTGCTGCCCTGGCACCTGGAGCAGAACCTGGCCGAGTTGCTGGCCGCGCTGCGCGAGGGCGGCTTTGCTTTCGCGCCCGAGTGGTTCGCGCCGCATGCCGAGTTCCGTTGCCCGGAAATCGGCCGCGTCCAGGTGGCCGGCCAGGAGCTGCGCCTGCGCACCGCGCTGGAGCCCTGGCCGACGATGGGCGAGGAGCCCGGCGGCGGCGGCACGGCGCGCTATGTCGACTCCTCGGTCGAGCGCCTGCAGGTCGAGCTGCGCGACTTCCAGCCCGAGCGCTACCTGCTGCTGTGCAACGGCCGCCGCGTGCCGCTGGAGGATGTGGGCGGCGGCAGCCATGTGGCCGGCGTGCGCTTTCGCGCCTGGCAGCCCTGGTCGGCGCTGCACCCCACCATCCCCGCGCACGGGCCGCTGAACTTCGAGTTCTACGACCGCTGGGCCGGGCGCGGCGTGGGCGGTTGCGGCTACCACGTGCACCACCCGGGCGGCCGCAGCTATGAGGACCCGCCGGTCAACGCCAACGCCGCCGAAAGCCGCCGGCTTTCCCGCTTCTTCAGCTTTGGCCAGCGCATGCCGACCACGGCGCCGCCCCCGGCCGAGCATTCCACGCGCTATCGTGCAACGCTGGATCTGCGCCAGCCGCCTGCCCGCCGGAGTTCCTGATGCCGCCGCGTTCCCCTTACGCCGCCCTGATCAAGCCGGGTTACTTCGACGACCTGGCCAGCCCTGCCCGGCAGGGCGACCCCGTGGCCCGCGCCATCCTCGATTTTCTGCTGAAGATGTCTCCGGCCGACCTGGCGGCCCGCCGGGATGCCGCCGATGTCGCCATCCGCACGATGGGCATCACCTTCACCGTGTACAGCGAGGCCGGGGCCATCGACCGCATGTGGCCCTTCGATATCGTGCCGCGCATCATCGAGCTGGCCGAGTGGCGGCGCATCGAGCAGGGCCTGAAGCAGCGCGTGCGCGCGCTGAACCACTTCATCGACGACATCTACGGCGAGCAGCAGATCCTGAAGGACGGCGTGTTTCCCGCCTGGGTGCTGGAGAAGTCGGTGAACTTCCGCCCCGAATGCGTGGGCATGCAGCCGCCCTACGGGGTCTGGGCGCACATCTGCGGCTCCGATCTGGTGCGCGGGGAGGACGGCACGATGTACGTGCTGGAGGACAACCTGCGGGTGCCCTCCGGCGTGTCCTACATGCTGGAAAACCGCGCGGTGATGAAGCGCACCTTCCCCGAGCTCTTCGAGCACCAGGACATCCAGCCGGTGGACGAATACCCCACCCAGCTCTACGAAACCCTGGCGGCGCTGAGCCCCAGCGGCTTGAGCGAGCCCAACATCGTCGTGCTGACGCCGGGCATCTACAACTCGGCCTATTTCGAGCACAGCTACCTGGCCCAGCAGATGGGCGTGGAGCTGGTCGAGGGCGCCGACCTCTATGTCGACGAGCAGGACTTCGTCTACATGAACACGGTGCACGGCCGCCAGCGCGTCGACGTGATCTACCGCCGCATCGACGATCTGTTCCTGGACCCCGAGGCCTTCCGCCCCGACTCGACGCTGGGCGTGCCCGGCCTGATGCGGGCCTGGCGCGCGGGCAAGGTGGCGCTGGCCAACGCGCCCGGCTCCGGCGTGGCCGACGACAAGGTGGTCTACGCCTTCGTGCCGGAAATCCTGCGCTATTACCTGGATGAGGAGCCCATCATCCCCAACGTGCCCACCTGGCAGTGCGCGGACCCGGAGCAGTGCGACTACGTGCTGAGTCACCTGGACGAGGTGGTGGTCAAGCCGGCCAACGAGTCCGGCGGCTATGGGCTGTTGATCGGCCCGCACGCCTCGGAGTCGGCGCGCAAGGCCACCGCGGCCAGCATCCGCCAGGACCCGCGCAACTGGATCGCGCAGCCCTGCCTGAACCTGTCCACCACGCCCACGCTGGTCAGCCGCAGCGCCAGCGACTGCAAGCTCGAACCGCGGCATGTGGACCTGCGGCCCTTCATCCTGAGCGCCGACACCCAGTACGTCACCACCGGCGGGCTGACCCGCGTGGCGCTGCGTGAGGGTTCGCTGGTCGTGAACTCCTCGCAGGGCGGCGGCAGCAAGGACACCTGGATCGTCGACGCCAGCGGCGCCGGCGGGGGAGAGCACCCATGAGCCTGCTGTCGCGCGTGGCCAACCACTTCTATTGGTTTGGCCGCTATGTCGAGCGGGCCGAGAACACGGCCCGTTTGATCATCGCCTATGCCAACCTGGCGCTGGACCTGCCGCGCAGCTCGCGGCTGGAGTGGTATTCGCTGGTCGAAACCACCGGCTCCGATGCCGCCTTCCACAAGGCCGCCCACAAGCCGACCGAGCTGGGCGTGATGCGTTTCTTGATCGAGGACCGCGAGAACCCGGGCTCCATCGTCAGCTCGCTGCGCTTTGCCCGCGAGAACCTGCGCAGCACCCGCGACCGCGTGCCGCGCGAGGTCAGCGAATCGATGAACCTGCTCTATGGCTTCGTGCACGACCGCAGCGACACGGCGATCCGGCGCACCGCCGAGCGCTACGAGGTGCTGCGCGGCGTCGTCGACCGCTGCCAGCTGGTGCGCGGCTACATCGGCGGCACCATGACCCACGGCCTGGGCTATCAGTTCATTCGCACCGGCCGCATGCTCGAACGCGCCGACATGACCACGCGGATCATGGACGTGCGGCTGGATGACCTGCTGCCCGCCGGCGCCGAGCTGCCGCCGGCCTTCGATGCGCTGCAATGGATGGCCGTGCTGCGCTCGCTGTCGGCCTATCAGATGTACCGGCGGCAGAGCCACGGCGCCGTGCGCGCGCGCAGCGTCATCGATTTTCTGCTGCTGCAGGAGGACTTCCCGCGCTCGGTGTCCTACTGCCTGACCAAGCTGCGCAGCGGGCTGTCGACGCTGCCGCGCAGCGAGCAGGCCGTGGCCACGGTCAGCGCCCTGGGCGGGCAGGTCGCCGGCCTGCGCGGCGCGGTGCTGTCCAGCGATGCCGAGGCGCTGCGCGCCGCGATCGACGAATTGCAGCGCGCGCTGAATGGGGTGCACGGCGTCATCGAGCGCACCTATTTCCTGCCGCTGACCGAGCCCGCCTGAGTCCCAGCCCCGTGTTCGCAGGCTACCAGCCGCTGCCGCGGCGTTATGACGAATTGCTCGACGGCCAGGGCCGGGTGCGGCCGCGCTGGCGCGACCTGACGGCGGCGCTGGAGGGCTTTGATTCGCGCACGCTGTTCGAGCGGCGCATCGAGCAGCGCCGGCTGCTGCGCGAGCATGGCGTCACCTACAACATCTACCAGCGCGGCGAGCGCGGCCCCAGCCCCTGGGCCATGGATCTGCTGCCGGTCATCATCAGCAGCCGCGAATGGCGCGAGGTGGAGGTGGGCATCGCCCAGCGTGCCGAGCTGCTGCGCCTGCTGCTGGCCGACATCTACGGCGCGCAGACGCTGATCCAGCGTGGCCTGCTGCCCGCGGGGCTGGTCTTTGCCCACCCCGGCTTTTTGCTGCCCTGCTGGGGTTCGCTGCAGGGCCTCGACGCCGGCCTGGCCGTCTACGCCGCCGACCTGGGCCGCGGGCCGGATGGTCAGTTCTGGGTGACGGCCGATCGCACCCAGGCGCCCTCGGGCATCGGCTATGCGCTCGAGGCGCGCATGATCAGCTCGCGGGTGCTGCCCAGCGTGTTCCGCGAGGCCAATGTCCACCCGGTGCTGCCTTTTCTGCGCGCGCTGCGGCGCAGCCTGACGCATCTGGCGGGCGGGGAGGTCGACACCGTCGCGGTGCTGACCCCGGGCCGGGCCAACGAAACCTATTCCGAGCAGGCCTACCTGGCCCGCGGCATGGGCGTGCCGCTGGTCGAGGGGGCCGACCTTTTCGTCGAGGATGGCCGCTGCTGGATGCGGGTCGCGCAGGGCCGGCAGCCGATTCGCGCGCTGCTGCGGCGCATGGACGATGGCTATGCCGACCCGCTGGAGCTGAACCGGCAGTCCGTGCTGGGCACCCCGGGGCTGCTGCAATGCGTGCGCAACCGCAGCCTGGCGGTGGCCAATACGCTCGGCAGTGGCGTGCTCGAGAACCCGGCGCTGATGCGCTACCTGCCGCAGATCTGCCGCGCGCTGCTCGGCGAGGATCTCAAGCTGCGCAGCGCGCCGACCTGGTGGTGCGGCGAGCCCGAGGATCGCGACTATGTGCTGGCCCACGTGGACGAGCTGCTGCTGCGCGATTTGCGCGAGGTGCGCGCGCCACGGCTGATTGCGCTGGACATGCTGGAGCCGGAGGCCCGCGACGCGCTGTGGGCCGAGCTGCGCGAGCGCCCGCAGTGCTTTGCCGCGCACCCGCGGCCGGTGCAGGGCGGGGCGCCCGTGCTGACCCGGCAGGGCGTCGAGGCGCGCAGCGTCGAACTGCGCACCTTCGCCTGCGCCGAGGGCGACAGCTACCGGGTGATGAGCGGCGGGCTGGCACGGGCCGGCCACAGCGAGCAGAACCGGCGCATCTCCGGCCAGGCCGGTGGCCTGTGCAAGGACATCTGGGTGCTGTCCTCCGAGCCGGTGCGCGAGGCGCCGCTGCTGCCGCTGCTGCTGCCGCCGGCCCAGGCGCGCGTGCTGCACGAGCCGCACTCCGCCGACAGCCTGTTGTGGACGGGGCGCTACCTGGTCCGCGCCGAGCTGCTGGCGCGCATGCTGCAGTCGGTGGCCAGCCGGCTGCACGAGCGCGGCGATGCCGCGCCGGACCGCCTCAGCCGGCGGCTGTGCGAGGCCCTGACCTGGCAAAGCACGCGCTACCCCGGCTTTGTCGGCCCGGTGGGCGCCGCGAGCTTGCAGGCGCCGGTGCCCGAGCTGCTGGCGCTGTGCTGCGGCGACGATGCCAACGCCCTGGCCGGCGTGCTGCGCGCCCTGCGCCAGAGCACGCAGTCGGTGCGCCACCTGTTCGGCGCCGAGGTCTGCCGCCTGCTGGATAGCCTGGGCGTCAACGCCGCCGACGCGCCCGACCTCGACCAGGCCGCGGCCGCCTGCGGCCAGCAGGCGCTGCAGCTCGCCGCCATTCACGGCCTGCTGCTGCGCAGCCTGCCGGAGAGCGGGGCGCGGCAGCTGCTGTTGCTGGGGCTGCAGCTCGAAAGCGCGCTGGGCAACCTGCGCCTGCTGCGCTCGCTGGCGCTGGAGCCGGGCCTGGCCGTCGATACGGCCGGGCTGCTGCTCGAGTGGTTGCACGCCACGCCGGACCGCCTGGAGGAGGCCGAGCACGGCACCCAGGCGGCGCTGCTGCATGCCACCTGGCTGTCCGCCGAGGCGCCGTCGGCCGTGCGCTACCAGCTGATGCGCATGGAAAGCGCGTTGCGCTCGCTGCCGCCGGCGGCGCGGGAGGGCCGCCGGCTGGAGGCGCAGATCACCGAGCAACTGGTCGAGCTGGGCGCCACCGCGCTGCCGGACCTGCTGGACCCGGCCGATGCCGCGGTGCAGCTCGACCGCAAGCTGGCCGCGCAAAGCGAATGGCTGCGGGGCCTGGCCGATGGCGTGCTGGCCCGCTTCGTGCCGCCGCCAAGGGCGCAGAGCAGCCAGCTGGTGCAAACCGCATGAGCGCGCTCTACCAGCTGCGCCACTACACCGTGTACCGCTACGGCGAGCCGGTCGAGGCCGCGCAAAACCAGCTGCGCATGCACCTGCGCGAGCTGCCGGGCCAGCGCTGCATGCTGCGCGCCGTGCACATCCTGCCGCGGCCGAGCTGGACCCGGCTGCAAACCGATTATTTCGGCAATCGCGTGCTGGCCATGCAGTTGGGCACCCCGCACCGGGTCTCGAAGATCTTCGTCAAGCACCGGGTGCGGGTGCAGACGCGGCCGCTGCGCGCGCCGCAGGCCACACCCTCCTGGGAGACGGTGCTCGGCCTGCTCAATGCCGCGGCCCACGCGCAGGACCCGCAGCTGGCCATGCTGCGCCTGCCCAGCCGCCTGGCGCCCTGCGCGCCGGCGCTGGCCGACTTCGCGCGGCCGCATTTTGCGCCCGGCCGGCCGGTGCTGGAGGCCGGCATCGCGCTGATGCAGGCCATCCACCGCGACTTCGCCTTTAACCCCAAGGCCACCAGCATTGCGACGCCGGTGCTGGAGGTGCTGCGCACGCGCGCAGGCGTGTGCCAGGACTTTGCCCACCTGATGGTGGCGGCGCTGCGCAGCCTGGGGCTGGCCGCGCGCTATGTCAGCGGCTACCTCGAAACGCTGCCGCCGCCGGGGCAGCCCAAGCTGGTGGGGGCCGATGCCTCGCACGCCTGGGTGTCGCTGTGGTGCGGCCCGGAGGCCGGCTGGCAGGACCTGGACCCCACCAATGCATTGCGCCCGCAAGGCCAGCATCTGGTCACCGCCTGGGGCCGCGATTACGACGACGTGATTCCGCTGAACGGTGTGCTCGCGGGCGGCGCGGGCGAGACGCGCATGCAGGTGCGGGTGGACCTGCGCCGCGTCGAAGCGGCCACGGGGCCGGGCGAGCCGCCGGCCGCCGCGCCGGGGCAGGCCTCCCCCTAGTCCGGCCCGCGCCCGCGCCCGGTACAGGGGCGCCGGTGCTAGCGGTCTTCCGGGGGCGGGACCACCAGTTCGCCCTCGCGGGTCATCGCCCGGCGCATCGGCGCCGACAGGCGTTCGACGTGGCGCGGCCAGGCCAGCCCCACGCAGCGGCGCAGCAGGCGGTCGACATCCTCCTCGGGGTGCTCGCTGGTCTCGAAGACCGGCAGCAGGCGGATGCAGCGGTTGCGAAAGTCGATGCACACCGGCAGCAGCGGCACGTTGGCGGCCCGGGCGATGCGGTGAAAGCCGGTCTTGATCTCGGCGGCCCCCTTGCGGGTGCCCTCGGGCGTGATGCCCAGCCAGAAGCGCTCGTGGCCGGCGAACTTCTCGGCGATCTGGCCCACGACGCCGACCGGCCGGGTGCGGTCCACGGCCACGAAACCCAGCCAGCGCATGAAGCCGCCGAAGGGCCCCTCCAGCGCCGTGTGCTTGATCATCAGCTTGACCTTGAGCCCCAGCCCCAGCACGAACAGCACGCCGAAGTAGCCGTCCCAGTTCGAGGTGTGCGGGAAGCCCACCAGCACCAGCTTGGGCTCGTCGGGAAAGCGGCCGACGATGCGCCAGCCGTGCAGCTTGAGCAGCGCTCGCGCCAGCAGGCCCAGCGGGCCGGTGCGAAAGCGCGGCGCGCTGGGGCTGAGCGGGGGCAGGGCGGAGCGACGCATGCGCCGGCCTTAGGAGAACTTGCGCAGCTGCGCGACCGGCATCGTCTTCATCAGCCGCGCCATCAGCTCCCAGGGCCAGCCGGGCACATAGGCCTCGTGCGGCTCGCGGTCGATGGCCTTGACCATGGCCTTGACGCCGGCCTGCAGCGACACGCGGAACGGGGCGTTGTCGATGTCGCGGTTGATGTCGGTGAGGATGTAGCCGGGGTAGATCGTGCTGACCTTGATCGGCGTCTTCAGCAGCTCGACGCGGATGCCCTCGCTGAGGTTGGCCAGGCCGGCCTTGGTGGCGGCGTAGGTGGTCAGCGCGCCACGAAAGCCGCGCACGGCCGAGACCGAACTGACGGTGACCAGGTGGCCGGCGTTCTGCTCGCGGAAGATCTCGACGGCCGCCTCGCACTGCGCCAGCGCGGCCACGAAGTTGGTTTGCGCGGTGCGCAAATTGGCGCGGAAGCCGCCGCGGCCAATGGCCACGCCGTCGCCGATGCCGGCGTTGATGATGACGCGGTCCAGCGTGCGAAAGCGGCGCTGGAAGTCGCGAAAGACCTCGAAAACGGCGGCGTGGTCGTTGACGTCCAGCGCCGCCAGCTCGACGCGGCGGCTGCTGTCGCGGCCGGTGATCTCGGCCTTGAGCTCCTCGAGCGCCTCGACGCGGCGGGCGCACAGCGCCAGGTCGTGGCCGCGGGCGGCGAACTGGCGGGCCATTTCCTGGCCCAGGCCGGAGGAGGCGCCGGTAATCAGAATCGTGTTGCGCATGGTGTGGTGCTGCTCATGGTCGGTGGGGCGCGGGCCGCGGCCCCGGGCGGGGCGGGCCGACGCGCGATAAGTCGCCTAGTGTGCGGCTTTGCCGCCCGCGGCGGGGTTAGCGGTAGGTGATCAGGCTCTGATACTCGCCTTCGAATGCGGCGTGTTCATTAATGCTGGACAGAAACAGGCCGCGCTCGGAGTAGATCACCTTGGTGATGCCGCAGTTGGCCAGCGTCCAGTTGATGCGAAAGATGTTGGCCGCCGGGATGCCCATCAGCTCCTGGATGATGGCCGTGATCGGCCCGCCGGAGGTGAAGACCAGCGCCGTTTCGCCGCGACCCAGGCTCTCGCGCAGGTCGTGCAGCGCCTGCAGGCAGCGCTGGCGGAATACCGGCCAGGATTCGGCGTAATCGGCGTCGTGGGCGCCGTCCATCCAGCGCTCGATGGCCTGGGCGAACATCTCCTGAAAGGCGCGGCGCGGGTTCTTGTGCCGGGCCATGTCGGCCATCATCCGCGTGCGGCTCTTGTAGGCCGGGTTGTAGCGGTGGATGACTTCCTCGTGGTCGTATTCGTTCCAGCCCAGGTTTTCCTCGCAGGGCCGGTCCAGCGCCAGGCCCTCGAGCACGCCAGCCGCGGTTTGCTTATGCCGGCGCATGCCGCCGGTCTGTACCCGGTCGACGCCGCGCAGGCGCGGCCGCAGCGCGCGGCCCAGCACCAGGGCCTGCTGCTCGCCGGTGGGCGAGAGCTTGTCGTAATCGGCGGCGCCGAAGCTGGCCTGGCCGTGGCGGATCAGAGCGATGGCCCCCATCAGATGCCGCTCCGGGCAATGATCCGCTTCGCGCGAAACACCAGGTAATGCACCATCAGCCAGAAGTTTTTAAAGGCCGGGTTGTCGGTCTGCTTGTGGTGGTAGCGGTAGTAGATCTGCTGCAGGATCACCGCCAGCCGGAACAGGCCGTAAACCTCGTAGATGGGCCAGGCCTTCAGGTCGCGCCCGGTGCGCTCGCAATAGGCGGCCACCATCTCGCGGCGGCTGCGCATGCCGGGCAGGTAGCTGGGCTGGCGGCTCATCTTGCGCAAAAAGCCGTCGTCGTCCGCCTGGATCCAGTAGGCCATGGTGTTGCCCAGGTCCATCATCGGGCAGCCGATGGTGGCCAGCTCCCAGTCGAGCACGCCGATCAGCCGGGTGGGGTCCTGCGCATCCAGCACCACGTTGTCCAGGCGGTAGTCGTTGTGGATCACGCAGGCGCCGGCATCCTCGGGGATATGCGCCTCCAGCCAGCGGCGCACGGCGCGGGCGCGCGGCACGTTCCAGGTACGGGCCTTCTCGTAGCGGGCGTTCCAGCCTTCGATCTGGCGGCGCGCATAGCCGGCGCCCTTGTACATCGATTCCAGCCCCGCCTCGCGGTAGTCCACGCCATGCAGCGCGACCAGCGTGTCGAGGAAGTTGTCGTTGAGCTGGCGCGCCTGCAGCGGGTCCAGGTCCACGCCGCGCGGCAGGTGGCGGCGCGGGATGATGCCCTGGATGCGGTCCATCACATAGAACTCGGCGCCGATCACGGCCTCGTCCTCGCAGTGCAGATACTGCGTGGCGATGTAGGGGAAGCGCGGCGCCAGGGCCGTTTGCAGGCGGTATTCGCGGCCCATGTCATGCGCGCCGCGGGCCTTGGTGCCGGCCGGCGGGCGGCGCAGGATCAGGTCGTGGCTGTCGTAAGCCAGGCGGTAGGTCCAGTTCGAGGCCCCGCCGGAGTACTGCGTGACCTCCGGGCTGCCCCGCAGCTCGGGGATCTGCGCCTTGAGGTAGCCATCCAGCGCGTCGATGGGCAGCTCCTCGCCGCTGCGCACGGCGCCGGCGCGGTCGATGACATCCGCGGCTTGCGGGTTTGGCGAATCCTGGCTCATGCGGGTCGGCTCCAGGCGCGCACCAGACCTGCGGTCTGCTTGCGCATCAGCTTGCGGTACAGCGTGCTGGGGAACAGGCGCTTGATGCGGTGCGCGGCGCGGCCCTCGGGGTGCGACAGGATCAGATGCTGGCCACTGTCGACCCCGGCCACCGCGGCGCGGGCCACATCGGTTGCGCTGAGCTTGGCGCGGTCGAAGATGCGCTCCAGCACGGCGCGCATCGCATCGGACTCGGGCGGCAGCG
Source organism: uncultured Ectothiorhodospiraceae bacterium (assembly GCA_937141935.1). GTDB lineage: Bacteria > Pseudomonadota > Gammaproteobacteria > Nevskiales > Oceanococcaceae > MS8. The sequence goes on along the minus strand of CAKZQS010000028.1, from coordinate 27,517 downwards.
ACTCATGCAGGTTGGTGCGAAAAAAGCCCGGGCAGAGCACGTGCACCGCAATGCCGTCGTCGGCCAGCTCGAAGAGCAGCGTTTCCGAATAGGCCACCACGGCTGCCTTGGCGGCGTTGTAGCTGCCCATCATCGGCGGGTGGATCAGGCCGGCCATCGAGGCGACATTGAGAATCGCGCCGCGGCTTTCGCGCAGCGCCGCCAGCGCCGCCTGGCAGCCATACACGACCCCCAGCAGGTTGATGTCCAGGATGCGCCGCCAGGCCTGCGCGGATTCCTGCTCGACCGGCCCACCGGTAGCGATGCCGGCGTTGTTGACCAGCAGGTCCAGCCCGCCGAACTCGGCGCAGACCCGGGCCACGGCCGTCTGCCACTGGGCCGGGTCGGTGACGTCAAGCTCCAGCGCCAGGTGCGGCGCCCCCAGCTCGGCCTGTACCTCGGCCAGCCGTTCGGCATGGATGTCGGCGATGGCCACCTTCGCGCCGCGCTCGGCATAGGCCCGCGCCAGCTCGCGGCCCAGGCCCGAGGCCCCGCCGCTGATCAGTACCCGCTGCGTCATGGCGTCAGCCCTGTTCCATCAGCTGGCGGTAGGCGGCCAGTTCCAGCTTGGCCACCAGGCCGCGGTGTACCGCGTCCGGGCCATCGGCGATGCGCAGCGTGCGCGCATAGGCGTACATCGCCGCCAGCGGCGTGTCGTGCGAGACGCCAGCGCCGCCGTGCATCTGGATGGCCTCGTCGATGACCTGCTGCAGCACGTTGGGCACGACCACCTTGATGGCCGAGACCTCCTTGATGGCGCCCATGCCGCCGAATTTGTCGATCTTCCAGGCCGCGTGCAGCGTCAGCAGCCGGGCCTGGTCGATGGCCATGCGCAGGTCGGCCACGCGCTCGCGGTTGCCGCCCAGGTTGATGACCGGCTTGCCAAAGGCCACGCGCTCGCAGCCGCGGCGGATCATCAGGTCCAGCGCCACCTCGGCGGCGCCCAGGCAGCGCATGCAGTGGTGGATGCGGCCCGGGCCCAGGCGGCCCTGGGCGATTTCGAAGCCGCGCCCCGGCCCCAGGATCATGTTGCCGGCCGGCACGCGCACGTTGTCGAAGCTGACCTCGCCGTGGCCGAAGGGCTCGTCGTATTCGCCGAAGACCGGCAGCATGCGCTCGATCTTGACGCCGGGGGCATCGGTGGGCACCAGCACCATCGAATGGCGGCCGTGGCGCGGGCCGTCCGGGTTGGACACGCCCATGAAGATCAGCAGCTTGCACTCCGGGTGGCCGATGCCGGTGGACCACCACTCGCGGCCGTTGATGACGATCTCGTCACCCTCGACCACCGCCGTGGCGGCCATGTTGGTGGCGTCGGAGGAGGCGACCTCGGGCTCGGTCATGCAAAAGGCGCTGCGAATGCGGCCTTCCAGCAGCGGCGTCAGCCAGGTGTCCTTCTGCTCGGCCGTGCCGTATTTCCACAGCACTTCCATGTTGCCCGTGTCGGGGGCGTTGCAATTGAACACCACCGGGGCGATGAAGCTGCGGCCCATCTGCTCGGCCAGCGGCGCATATTCAACATTCGACAGTCCGGCGCCCAGCTCGTCGTCGGGCAGGAACAGATTCCACAGCCCGGCCTCGCGGGCCTTGGCCTTGAGCTCCTCCAGCTCCGGCGGCACCACCCAGCGGCTGTGGTCGGCGCCGTGGTTCTGGGCCAGCAGCGTCTGGTGGTACTGGTGCTCCATCGGCTCGATGTGTTCGGCCATGAAGTCCTGGATGCGCTTGAGGTAATCGCGGCTGCGCGCGCTGGCTTCGAATTCCACTGGGGTCTCCCGGTTTGCGGTCCGCGCAGTGTAGGCATCCCCCGCTGGTGAATGAAGCGATTTATATTCAGCCCTACGATGAGTGATATTCATGACAGCACCTGGCAGCGCCTGGACCTGAACCTGTTGCGGGTCTTCGCGGCGATCTGGAGCCACAAGCACCTGGGCGAGGCCGCGCAGGCGCTGCATGTGACGCCTTCGGCCGTCAGCCACGCGCTGCGCCGGTTGCGCGAGCAGCTTGGCGACCCGCTGTTCCTGCGTGAGGGGCGGCGCCTGCGGCCCACGCCGCGCGCCGAGCAGCTGGGTCCCGCGGTGCGGGCGCACCTGGGGGAGTTGGCCGCGCTGCTGGCGCCGCTGCAGCGCTTTGACCCCGCGGCCACGCAGCGCCGCTTCGTGCTCGGCCTGCGCGAGGCCCTGGAGCCGCTGGTGCTGCCCGAGCTGTTCGCCCGCCTGCAGCGCCACGCCCCCGGCCTGCAGCTGGCCAGCGTGCGCCTGGATCGCGCGCGCACCGAGATCGAGCTGCGCGAGGGGCGGCTGGATCTGGTGATCGACGTCGCCCGCCCGCCGGCGCCGGGGATCGGCAGCGCGGCACTGTTGCAGGAGGCGCTGTGCGTGACGATGCGCGCCGGCCACCCGCTGCGCGACGGCATGCGCGTCGAGGACTACCTGCGCATGCCGCATGTGCTGGTCTCCGGCCGTCCCAGCGGGCCGGGAATCGAAGACGGCGCGCTGGCGACGCTGGGGCTGGGCGAGCGGCACACCGTATTGCGCTGCCAGAACTACTACGCGGCCAGCCTGCATGTGGCGCAGAGCGATGCGCTGCTGACCCTGCCCACGCGGCTGGCGCGGGCGATTGGCCGCCCGCTGGGCAATTTGCTGCGCAGCCTGCCTTTCGCCGCGCCGCCGATGGGCCTGGCGCTGCATTGGCACGCCGAGCGGGCCGACGCCGGCATCGACTGGTTGCGCGCGCAGACCCTGGCCGCCGCGGGCGGTTAAACCCGGGCCGACGCGCGGATATGCGCCCAACCCGGCGCACGCCGGCACATGTCGGCGCATCTTGGCCCGGTCCGTCTCCGCCGCCCCGCTGCTGTTAAACTGGGGGCGTCGCGCCGGTCCTCCCGCGACGAACCCCCGCAAACCCCGCCAGGTCCGGAAGGAAGCAACGGTAGCGACGGGTTCGGGTGCCGGGATGTGGCTGGCGCGGCGCTTTTTCCCTTGGCCATGGCCCCGGCGCTGAGTCCGGAATCAGGCCCGGAATCCGGCCCGGCATCGAGCCCGGAGCTTACCCCCGCACCGACCGCGCTTCCCGCCGCCGTCATCGCGGCTGCGCCCCGCTGTCATCTGCGCCGGGCATACTGCCCCGCCATGGACACTTTGTTACTGGCCAGCGCCACGGAACTGGCGCGACGCATCCGCGCGGGCGAGCTGCGCGCAAGCGACGTCGTCGCCGCGCACCTCGACCACGCGCGTCGGGTGAACCCCGCCCTCAACGCCATCGTCAACCCGCTCTATGAGCAGGCGGCGGCGCAGGCCGAGGCCGTTGCGCCCAAGGCGCGCGACGCCAAGGCGCGGCCCTTCCTGGGCGTGCCCTGCACGATCAAGGAAAACTTCGCCTTCGCCGGCATGCCGCAGGCCTCCGGGCTGGTGTCGCGGCAAGGGCTGCGCAGCGAAGTCGACGCGCCCACGGTCGCCCGCATCAAGGCCTCCGGCGCCATTCCCATCGGCACCACCAATACCTCCGAGCTGTGCATGTGGATGGAGTCGAACAACCGGGTCTACGGCCGCAGCAACAACCCCTACAACCCGCGGCACATCGTGGGCGGCAGCTCGGGCGGGGAGGGCGCCATCATCGGCAGCGGCGCGTCGGCCTTCGGGCTGGGCGCGGACGTCGGCGGCTCGATCCGCATGCCGGCCTTCTTCAATGGCGTGTTCGGCCACAAGCCCAGCCCCGGCCTGGTTCCCAACGATGGGCAGGTGCCGCTGCCCACCGGCGACATCGACCGCTATTGCGTTACCGGCCCGCTGGCACGCCGCGCCGAGGACCTGGAGCCCTTGCTGCGCCTGCTGGCCGGTGATGCGGCCACGGGGCTGCCGCCGATCGACGCTGTCGACCTGGGCCGACTGCGCCTGCTGAGCATCCCCGGCAATGGCCGCCACCGCGTGCACCCGGAGCTGCGTGACGCCCAGCAGGAGGCCTTTGATGCCCTGGCCGGCGAGTTCGCCAGCGCGCGGCGCCTGCGCCTGCCCGCGCTCAAGTATTCGTTTGAGGTCTGGTCGGCGCGCATGAAAATGGCCGGCGGCGAAAGCTTCGCCGAGCAACTGGCCAACGGCGCACCGCTGTCGCTGCCCGCCGAGCTGGGCCGCTGGTCGGTGCGGCGCAGCCCGCACACGCTGCCGGCCCTGGCGCTGGCGGCGGTGGAGAAGCTGCCGCTGCCGCACGGGCGCAACCTGGCCCGTGGCGAGGCCTTGCAGGCGGCGATGGACGACCTGCTGGGCGACGACGGCGTGCTGCTGTACCCCAGCTATTCGGTGCCGGCCCCGCGCCACTACACCCCGATGCTGCGCACCTTCCACTGGAGCTATTGCGGCGTGCTCAATGTGCTGGAGATGCCGGCCACCCAGGTGCCGCTGGGCCTGTCGCAGCGCGGCTTGCCGCTGGGCCTGCAGGTGGCCGCGCGGCGCGGCAACGACCACCTCTGCCTGGCGGTGGCGCGGCGCCTGGAGCAGCTCTTTGGCGGCTGGCGGCCACCGCCGCGGCTGCAGGCCGCCGCAGGCAGCGGCGCCCGCAAGGGCGTCGCGGCGGCGCGCTAGGGCGGCAGCGCCGCGGCGCAGGGCGCCATGCCGCCAGGGCGCCGGCTCTCGGTTGAGCGCCGGTTCCCGGTCGAGCGCCAGTTCTCGGTCGAGCACGGGGCCGCGGCCGCGTATATACACCGGATGGGGGGCTAGTGCTGTCGCCACGGCGGTCGTATGCTGCATGCAGCCGCCATGGCGCCCGGCGTCGTGGTTGTTTCAGGGACACATGGGAGACGTCAGTAATGCGTTCAGGTATTGCCTTGCCCTTAGCGATGGCCGCGGGGGTCTTTCTTGCGGGCTGCTCGGAATCCAAGTCGGTTCCCAGCCGCTTCATCCAGCCCTCACTGCAGCCGCAGAAGGTTTCCGAGGCGCTCGACGTCAAGATCGGTGGCCAGACCGCGGCGCGCGTGCAGGGCGACCTGCCGGCGGCCAGCAGCGGTGACCGGCCGACGATCACGCTGCCCGCCACCACCGTGGGCGCCAAGGCTGGCGACGTGGTGCAGGTGCAGTTCGCGGTGGACAGCAACACCGCCGTGGATGCGCTGTTTGCCAAGGTGCTCGGCGCCGATGACACCTTCCGGGTCGACCTGAACGCGGGCAACCGCAAGGCCAGCACCAGCTTCACGCTGAATTTCCTGGTGCCGGCCAACTTCGCCACCGGCAACTTCTGTCTGCGCCTGGCCGCGCAGGCCGCCGCGGCCGTCGGCCTGTCGGATACGCCGATCTGCTTCAACATCACCGGGCTGGACCCGGATTCGACGCCGCCGCCCACCGTGGCGCCCGCGCCCAGCAGCACGCCCGCGCCCACGCAGCCGCCCTCGCCGAGCCCCTCGGCCACCACGGCGCCGACGGCGAGTCCCAGCCCGAGCCCCTCGCCGAGCCCGAGCCCTTCGCCCAGCCCCAGCCCGTCGCCGAGCCCGACGGTGGTGGCCTCGCCCAGCCCCAGCGTGACGCCGACGGCCACGCCGGAGCCCACACCGACGCCGACCGCGGCGCCGGATGGCAGCACGGCCGCGGCCTGCTTCAACGCCACGCTGCTGGAGCCGGGTACGCGCATCGTGCAGACCTACAACAGCAGCAGCACCGACGGCGAGGTGGACTTCACCGATGACCGCACCGTCGGTGACATCGTCAGCTTCTTTGGCGACCAGGCGCGCGAGACCAACGGCACGACGACCTCGACCACCACCACCCAGCAAGGCTCGACGACCACGACCTCGCAGACCTCGACCTACACGCAGTCGGATGCGCAGGTACCGCAGGTGACCTCCCTGGGGGCCGAGACATCGACCTCGACGCAGGCCGGTAGCACGCAAAGCACGATCCGTATCGACCCGGGCCGCGTGGCGCGCTACGACCTGGAGGCGGGGCAAAGCTTCCAGCAGAGCTACACAACGACGGTGGAAAACAACGTGCCGGGCTTCGGCACCGTGACCACGACGACGGAGACCGATGAAACCTCGACCTACGTCGGGCGCGAAACGGTCACCGTCCCCGCCGGTACCTTCGAGACCTGCCGCTTTGACGATACGGTCACGCAGACCACGCAGGGGCAAAGCTCCACCTCGCAGTCCAGCAACTGGTTCGATACGGGCTCCGGCCTGCTGGTGCGCCAGGTCAGCGGCGACACCACCAGCGAGCTGGTCGAAGGCACGATCAACGGCACGCCGATCCGTTAGAGCACAGACACCGGGCCAAACGGTCCGCGCAAAGCCCCGCTCCGGCGGGGCTTTTTTTGCCGATCTCTCGACTCGAGTCAGGGGGGGCTGACCGCACCGGGGGTACGCGGGCCACCGCGGCGGCGCGAACTCAGGCGGGTGTGCGTCAGCGCCGGCGCGAAGGGGCCGGGCGCATGGACCTGCGGACGGCTCTTGCGCCGCTGCGCGGTTCCCTCCCAGGGCGGGCGCTTGGTGGGGCCGGCCCAAGAGGACGTCCGTGTCCTCTCGGGCCTCAATCCGCCGTCCGGGCGGATTGTCCCCAGTCGCCCCCGCCCTGTCCGGCGCAAGGCCCGACTGTCCGCAGGCCCATGCCCCCGCCCCCTCGTCAGCGCACGGTGCCGGCAAAGGTTGGCGGCGCGGTCGGCTTGCCTCGGCCGCCGCCTGAGTCCGCCGGTCGGCGAGGCCGCGGCTCGCGAACTGTTAGTCCGAACAGCATGCGCGTGCGACGTGGGGAGAGCCCAAAAAAAAGCCCCGCCGGAGCGGGGCAGACGCGGGGGAGAGAGCGTTCAGGCCGCCGCGCGGGCCGGCAGCGGTTGGAAGTCGGGCTTGTCGCGCACCGCGCAGTCGGGGCAGCTGAAGCTATCGGGCAGTGCGGCGAAAGGCGTGCCCGGCGCATAGCCTTCGTCCGGGCAGCCCCGGGCCTGGGCGTAGACGTAATGACAATCCGGGCATTGCCAGTCCGCGGCCTGCTGGGGATCGCCGGCGGCGGTGGCCGTGGGTGCGCGGGGGTCGGCCGCGGCCGGAGCGGGCCGGGCGGGGTAGCGCGACAGCAGCTTGGTGCGCTTGCGCGGATCGAGGTTGGCGCGCGTCAGGTCGCCCTCGTAGTGGGCGACGACCTTGGGGTCCATGACCCGGAACCACAGCGGCGGCAGGTAGGCCAGCAGGATCATCGAGGCATAGCCGGCGGGCAGCTGCGGGCTTTCGTCGAAATGGCGGAGGGCCTGGAACCGGCGGGTGGGGTGCGCGTGGTGGTCGGAGTGCCGCTGCAGCTGGTACAGGAACAGGTTGGTCACGGTGTGGTTGCTGTTCCAGCTGTGCTCGGGCCGGCAGCGTTCGTAGCGGCCATCGGCCTTCTTCTGCCGCAGCAGGCCGTAGTGCTCCAGGTAGTTCACGACCTCGAGCAGCGAGGCGCCAAAGGCGGCCTGCAGCAGCAAGAAGGGCAGCACCAGCCAGCCCAGCCAGGCGGTCAGCGCGCCGAACAGCAGGCCGGTCAGCGCGTAGGCCTGCAGGATGTCGTTGCGCCAGTGCCAAGGCCCATGGCCCAGGCGCTGCAGGCGCGCCCGCTCGATGCCCCAGGCGCTGCGCAGGCTGCCGATGACGGTGCGCGGCAGGAAGGCCCAGAAGCTTTCGCCCATGCGCGAGCTGGCTGGGTCCTCCGGCGTGGCCACATGCTTGTGGTGGCCGCGGTTGTGCTCCACGAAGAAATGGCCATAGGCCACCGGCGCCAGCGTCAGTTTGGCCAGCCAGCGCTCGAAACTGTTGGTCTTGTGGCCCAGCTCATGGGCGGTGTTGATGCCCACGCCATTGATGATGCCGCAGGTCAACAGCAGGCCGGCAATGTCCCAGCCCGCCAGCGCCTGGGTGGCCAGCATCCACGCCGCCAGCGCGGTCATGGCGTATTGCAGCGGGATATAGGCGTAGACGATGGCGCGGTAGTAGGCATCGTCTTCCAGCCCGGGCACGGCGGCCTCGGGCGGGTTCGTGGTGTCGGTGCCCAGCCACCAGTCGGCCAGCGGGATCAGCCCGTACAGCAGCACCGGGCCGCCCCAGAGCAGCAGCGGCAGGCCGGTGGCCAGGTAGCCGAGCAGGCTGGACAGCGCGAGCAGCGGCAGGGCCGGGCTCAGCAGCCACAGCCAGCGTTTGCCGTCCTGCCAGGGGGTGTCGAGGGTCGTCGTTGCAGTGCTCATAGCAGGGCCATGTATGGGGCTTGCATACATGCTGCCGGCAGGAACAGGCGCTTCCAAGGCGCATTGCTCCGTAAAAAATTAGTTATAGTCCAGCCATGGACCTGCTCAGCATGCTCCTCGACGATATGCACCTGCGTGGCGCCACGATGGTCGAGCTGGATCTCGCGGCCGAAAGCACGCTGGAAGTACCGGCCAGCGCCTGCGCCGTGTTCCATATCGTCATCGAGGGGCAAACGCTGCTGCGGGTCGGGGCGCAGGCGCGGCCGCTGTCGCGCGGTGATGTGCTGGTGCTGCCGGCGGGGCCGGCCCATACGCTGGGCCGCGGCCCGGCAACGCAGACGATGGCCTTTGGCGAGGCCGATGGGCGCCTGCTGCGGTTGGGGCCCGCCGGACCCGGCCCGCGGCTGCAGTTGCTCAGCGGCCAGGCGCGCTTCGACGCCGAGCTGGCCCGCCCCTTCATGACCGCGCTGCCCGCGCTGCTGCACATCCCGGGCGAGGGCGGGGCCCTGCCGCCCTGGATCGCCATCGGCCTGGAGTTCATTCGCCAGGAGCTGCGGGCGGAGCTGCCGGCCCGGCAGACGGTGGTCAACCGCATGGCCGACATCCTGTTCATCGAGTGTTTGCGCCGCTATGTGCAGGGCATCCCCGACGATGCCCAGACCTGGTTGCGTGCCTTGCTGGACCCGGCACTGAGCCGCGCACTGGCGGCGCTGCACCGCGACCCGGCACAGCCCTGGAATGTCGCCGCACTGGCACGCCAGGCCAACTTGTCACGCTCGGCCTTCGCCCAGCGCTTTCGGCAGTGCCTGGGGCAAACGCCGATGGGCTATCTGGCTGCCCACCGGCTGCGTCAGGCCGCCTGGCAGCTGCGCCATTCCTCGGCGCCGGTGGCACGCATCGCCGAAGATGCCGGCTACGCCAGCAGTTCGGCCTTCACCCAGGCCTTTGTGCGCCGCTATGGGCAATCACCTCGGGCCTATCGCAACGCGCCGCCGGACTGATTCGGCAGCGCCGCGTCGGGCCGTTGTTGGGCACGCCGGGTGACCGGCCGCGCTACCATGCGCCCAGCCTGGGGCTATAGCTCAGCTGGATAGAGCAGTCGCCTCCTAAGCGACAGGTCGTAGGTTCGACTCCTACTAGTCCCACCATCGTTCAAGGCTGGACTCGGCTCCTGCCTCGCCAGCCAACGCCGCCCGCCAACAAGTGGCCGGGCGGCTCCGCTCGCTGCGCTCGCGTTGGGCCATCCGTGGCCCAAGGGCGCCTTCGGGGCGGGTTGGACTTGGCTCCTGCCTCGCCAGCCAACGCCATCGGCCAACAAGTGGGCCGATGGCTCCGCTCGCGGTGCTCGCGCTGGGCCATCCTGGCGATTTGATAGCGCCGGACTCGGCTCCTGCCTCGCCGGCGACGCCATTGGCCAATCAAGTGGGCCAATGGCTTCGCTCGCTAACGCTCGCGTTGGGCCATCCTGGCCCAAGGGCGCCTGATCGGCCGCGCGTTTCGGGGGTGCGGTAGCGCGGGGGTGGGGCTTCGTGCTTTGCTTGCGTTTCACCGTCGAGGGTACGCCATGCTCGCCTCGCACCTGGACCGCTGGTTATGGCGGATCCCCCGCCGCTTGCCGGCCCACCCGCAGACGCGCCGCGTCGTGGTGCCGGGGGCGCAGCTGCGGCTGCGCGATTCGGGTGGGCCGGGGCCCGTGCTGGTGTTTCTGTGCGACCCGCCGGTCAGCGTCGAGGCCTATGACGCGCTGATTGCGCAGTTCGCGCCGGCGCGGCGGGTGCTGGTGCTGGAGCTGCCGGGCTTTGGCTTCAGCCGCGTCGACAGCGCGGCGGCGCTGGAGTTTGCGGGCGCCGTCGCGGCGGTCGAGGCGGCGCTGCTGGCGCTCGACACGGGCCCTCTGGTGCTCTGCGCCCCCTGTATCTGCGCTTTCGTGGCCGGCGCCGTCGCCGCCCGCGAACAGGTTCCGCTGGCCGGCGTCGTACTGATGCAGGCGCCCGACGCCGCGGGGATGCAGGCCTGGACCGAGCGCATGGATCCACGCGGCCTGCTGCGTCGGCCGCTGCTGGGCCAGGCGCTGGTGCGGGCGAACGCGCGCCGGCTGGCGCGCTTCTGGCTGCGCTATGCCAGCGCCCCGGATGCGGATATCGACGACCTGCGTGAGGCCTGCCTGACCGCGCTGCGCCGCGGCGGGGGCTACCCGCTGGCAACCATGCTCCAGGACTGGGGCCAGGGCGTGGTCGATCGGCCTTTGACCCCGCCGGCCATCGCCGTCTGGGGCCTGCAGGATCGCTCGCACCAATGCACCCAGACATTGTGTACACGTGCGCACGTACCCAGTGGGCAGCTGCTGGAGATGGAGCACTGTGGCCATTTTCCGGAGCTGGAGGACCCGGCCGGCTTCGCCGCGGTCATCGACGATTTTCTCAATGCCTGCCTGCCCTTGGAGGCGGCGGCCGACTGAGCCCGGCCGGCAGCGGCCGCAGGGCGCTCGCAGGCACGGGCGCGGCGGCGCGCGCGGGCGTGGCTACCGCGTTGGCTTCGCGCTACCCTGCGGCCAAGGATCCTACGGCTGCCTCCACTCGACGTGCTCTTGAACGCCCTGCGCAGCGCCACCGCCGCGCAACACGCGAGCCTGCATCGCGACCCGCTGCTTGCGCCGCTGGCCTCGGGCCAGGCGGACGCCGCGGGCGTCGTGCGTGCGCTGGGGGTTTTCGCCAGCGTCTATGCCGTACAAGAGCCCCGGGCTCGCCGCGGGCTGGCCGCCTTGTCCGCCGCCGCGGCGGACGAGCTCGCCGCCTTTCCGCAGGCACCGGTCTGCGCCTGGCTGCAGGCCGATGGCATCCACCCCAGCGGGCCGGCCGTGCCGCCGCTGCCGCTGGATACGCTGGAATGGCAGGTCGGCTACGCCTATGTCCGCCAGGGCTCCACGCTGGGCGGCCGCGTGATGCACCGCGCCCTGCAGCAGGCTGGCGTTGGCCAGCACTTTCTTGGCGGCTATGGCGCGCAAACCGGCGCGCAGTGGCGCCGCTTTCTGGATGCGCTGGCCGGCGCGGCCCCGCGGCTGGACAGCGAGGCGGTCTGCGCCGCGGCCGTGGCGGCCTTCGCCAGTTTCGAGCAGGCCTGCGTGGCCCGCCGTGAGGCCCTGGCGCTGAGCGCATGAACCTGCCCACGCACCACGACTACAGCGACACCGACCTGCGGGCGGCGCTGCAGACCTGCGATGCCGAGCCGATTCACATGCCCGGGGCGATTCAGCCCTGCGGCGCGCTGCTGCGGGTCGACCCGGCCGCGCTGGTGATTACGCATGCCAGCGCCAACCTGCGCGCCTATTTCGACTGCGCGGCCGAGGCGGCCATTGGCTGCGCGCTGTACGAGGTCACCGACCCCGGGCTGCAGACTTACGTGCTCGAGTATGCCCAGCGCGGCCCGCGCAGCCAGCCCACCGGGCAGCGCATGCGGGTGGCCGGCCACGACCTCGACGTCGTGCTGCACTGGTCCGGCGGGGCCATCATTGTCGAGCTGGAAGAGATCCCGCCGGCCCATCGCCTGGACCCGGATGCCATCGAGCCCCGGCTGCGCCACTTCCTGGCCGGCCTGCGCGAGGCGCAGGGCCTGACGGCGCTGTTCGACCACCTGGTGCAGGAGGTCCGCGCGCTGACCGGTTACGACCGGGTCAAGCTCTACCAATTCGACAAGGACTGGAACGGCGAGGTGGTGGCTGAGGCGCGCACGCCCGAGATCAGCAGCTACAAGGGCCTGCACTTTCCGGCTTCGGACATCCCCGCGCAGGCACGGCGGCTGTATACGCTGAACCCCATACGCCACATCATCGATGTGGACTACACGCCGGTGCCGCTGCTGCCGGCGGCGGCCGCGGCGGACGAGCGGCCGGTGGACCTGTCCTTTGCCGTGCTGCGCAGCGTGTCGCCGATCCACACGCAGTACCTGGCCAACATGAACGTGCGGGCCTCGATGTCGGTGTCGATCCTGCGCGATGGCCAGCTCTGGGGGCTGGTGGCCTGCCACCACCGCACGCCGCTGCATGTGCACTACCGCATGCGCATGGTGGCCGAGCTCTACGGCATGTTATTCGCGTCGCAGCTGAACACGATGCTGCTGGAGCAGGAGCAGGCGGAACGGCAGCGCGGCGCCTGGCTCAGCGAGCGGCTGCGCGAGGCGCTGGGCCATGTCGACTCGCTGCGCGGCTTTTTCGCCGAGCAGGATGTGAACCTGCGCCTGGCCTTCGGCGCCCACGGCGTGGCCTTCTGTTCGCGGGCGGACATGATGCGCAGCGGCCACACCCCCGAGGAGCCGGCGCTGCGCGCGCTGCTGTCCTGGCTGGATGAGCATTCGCCGGGCGTGCCCTTTGCCACCGAGGACTGCCAGGAGGAGTTCGCGGGCGAGGCGGCGCTGCAGGGCATCAGCGGCGGGCTGCTGGCGGTGCCCTACAGCCCCGTGGACGAGCAATACATCGTCTGGTTCCGCGACCCCATCGTGCGCAGCGTCAACTGGGCCGGGACCCCGGAGAAGGCGCTGGAGGACACCCGCGGCGGCTTTCGGCTGACGCCGCGCAGCTCCTTTGAGCTGTGGAAGCAGGAGGTGCGCAACCGCTGTGCGCCCTGGACCGAGGCCGACCTGGAGGCCGGGCGCGCCGTGGGGCTGCTGCTGATGGAGAACGAGCGCTTGTTCGCCGAGCAGGCCATGTCGCGCCAGGCGCAGTTCTTCGCCGACATCAACCACGAGATGCGTAACCCGATGGCGGCGATCGTTTCCGCCGTCGAGGTCATGCAGCGCGATTCGGGCCTGGGCCCCGCGCAACGCCGCGTCGTGGACGTGCTGGCGGCCAGCTCCGAGAGCCTGATCGAGATCGTCAATAACGTGCTCGATATTTCCAAGATCGAGAGCGCGCAGTTCGAGATCCAAAGCGCGCCCTACGACTTGCGCGCCGTGCTCGAAAAGGTGCGGCGCATGTACGCCAGCCGCGCCGAGGACAAGGGCCTGGCCCTGGAGGTCAAGGTCTCGCCGCGGCTGCCCGAACACATCACCGGCGACGCGGCGCGCATGCAGCAGGTGTTGGTGAACCTGGTGGGCAATGCCATGAAGTTCACCGAGCAGGGGCGGGTGCGCCTGGAGGCCGCGCTGGACAATGCCGAGCGCGCGGCGCCGCGGCTGGTACTGCGGGTCAGCGACACCGGCATCGGGATTCCGCCCGAGCAGCAGCAGCGCATCTTCGACAAGTTCGCCCAGGCCGACGAGAGCATCTCCGAAACCTATGGCGGCACGGGCCTGGGGCTGGCCATCAGCCGCGGGCTGATCCAGCGCATGGGGGGCGGCATCTCGCTGCACAGCCGGCCCGGCCAGGGCTCGACTTTCGAGCTGCGACTGCCGCTGTAGCGGCCACCCGGCGCGGCCGCGGCTGTCGCCGTCTGGCGACCGCCCTGTCGGCCGTGTCAGACAGCGGTGACAAATTCTTGACATGGCCCGGGCGAGCATGTTGGCGTTAATACCGCGCACAACAACAAGGCTCGCTATGAACGGGAGACGAATCGGCACGGCCCTGCTGGCCGCGGCCGCGCTGACGGCGTGCAGCGTCGAAGACGAAGGCCGCCTCAACTTTGGCCCCAAGCCGCTGTTTGACCCCATCGTGCTGCCCAGCAGCAGCACCGGATCGGCGGTGGTGCCCTTGCCCTACGACGGGCTGTTCGGGCTGGATGCCGACCCCAGCGATGACGACCCGGCCGATTTGGCCGAGCGCGACAACAACCTGGACGGCACGCTGAACCTGTTCCCGCTGCTTGGCCCCGCCTCGCTGGTGGGCCCGGGCCTGGTCGATGGCTGGTCCACGACCGCGAACCTGTTCTTTGACCTGGTGGGGCCCGTCGACGTGGCCAACGCCAGCGCCGGCATCCGCATCTTTGACGCCGGCAACCTGCGCGAGCTGCAGCCCGGCGTGGACTTCACCGTGCGCCAGTCGCCGGTGGTGGTCGGGCGCACGCGCTTGATCGTGCACTTCACCCAGCCGCTGGCCGAGTCCTCGCGCCACCTGGTGGGTCTGACCACGGCCCTGGCCGGCCCCGACGGCAGCCCGGCGCTGGTGAATGAGCTGTTCGCACTGCTGCGCGACCCGCGCCCGGTGGCCGAGCGCACCGACAGCACCATCCTGGCGGCACTGGCCGCCAGCGGCCGCGAGGCGGATGTCGCCACCCTGGGCGCGCTGCAGCAGCAGGCCGTGCTGCCGGTGATCGAGGGCCTGGGCGGCCTGTCCACACAGCTGCCCAGCAGCCGTGGCGCCATCGCCCGCGAGGACCTGGTGCTGGCCTGGTCCTTCACCACGCAGTCGATCCGGCCCACGCTGGAAGGGCTGGCCGCGCAGGCCCAGGCGCAAAGCGTCGTCGCCTTCGACTCCGGCCTGAACCTGTCGCAGCTGTTGGGGCCCGACCCCACGCAACCGGCCACGCTGCCGCGCGATGCCGATGTCTATGTCGGCGCGCTGGACCTGCCCTATTACCTGAGCGATGCGCCGCAGGACATCCTGCAGACCTTCTTCGTGAACGACGGCACGCTGGCCAGCGAGGCCACGCACCCGGCGCTGGGCGCGCCCTGCGCGGCGCTGCAGCGGCCGGTCTCGACCACGATCTGCTACCCGCAGCCGGTGCCGCGCTCCACCCAGTCGGTGCCGCTGCTGCTGACGCGGCCGGCGGGTGACATGCCGGCCGGCGGCTGGCCGGCGGTGGTCTTCGTGCACGGCATCACCGGCGACCGCAGCAACATGCTGGGCGTGGCCACGGCGCTGTCGGCGGCGGGCTTTGTCGTCGTCGCCATCGACCAGCCGCTGCACGGCGTCGAGCCCGGCAGCCCGCTGCGTGTGCCCGGCACCACCGAGCGCACCTTCGACGCCGACCTCGACGGCGATGGCGAAGTCGATGCCTCCGGCACCCACTTCATCAACCTGACCAGCCTGGCGACCTCGCGCGACAACCTGCGCCAGGCGGCCATCGACCAAATCCACCTGTTGCGCTCGCTGGGCGACCTGCGCCTGGGACCCACCGCCGCGGAGACCATCAACACCGATGCGCTGCGCCTGGTCGGGCATTCGCTCGGCGGCATCGTTGGCACCACGACGCTGGCGCTGGATCAGGCCGTGGGCGCGGCCACCCTGGCCATGCCCGGGGGCGGCATCGCCAAGCTGCTCGACGGCTCCCAGACCTTCGGCCCGCAGATCGCCGCCGGCCTGGCCGCCAATGACGTGATCGAGGGCACCGACGGTTATGAGAACTTCCTGCGCATCGCGCAGCTTGTGGCCGACCCCGGGGACCCGATCAACTGGGCCGCGCAGGCCGCGCAGCGGCACCCGATCCACCTGATCGAGGTCGCGGGCGACAGCGTGGTGCCCAACGACGTGGTCAACAACCCCGAGGCCATCGTCGACGGCTTCCTGTCGGGCACGGCGCCCCTGGCGGCGACCATGGGGCTGGACACGACGGCGGTGGACCCGCCGGTGGCCAACCCCACCGTGATTGCGGGCTCGCAGCGCGTGCGCTTTGCCTCCGGCACGCACTCCAGCATCGTGCGGCCGGCCACGGCCGACCCGACCGCCGACCCGGTCTTCGTCGAGATGCAGAACCAGATGGCGCAGTTCCTGGCCAGCAATGGCGCCTGCCTGCCCATCGGGACGAACTGCCCGCAACCCGCGCAATAGGAGCCGCATGATGCATACCCGCACTGGACTGCTGGCGGCCCTGGCCGCCCTGAGCCTGCCGGCCGGCGCCCTCGAGTTTGAACTCGGCGACGCCCGCGGCAGCGTGATCAACGAACTGAGCGTCGGCGCCGCCTGGCGGGTCGAGGCGCAGGACGCCGAGCTGATCGGCCGCGCCAATGTCACCGAAGACGGCGAGGCCGGCACGCTGTATTCGACCAATAGCGACGATGGCAACCTCTCCTTCGAGCAGGGCGACCTGATCGCCGCGGCGATCAAGCTGTCGACCCAGCTCGACATGAACTGGGGCGAGTGGGGCGTGTTCGTGCGCGGCAGCGCGCTGTATGACCCCGTGCTCTACGACCACGACTATTTCGATGCGGCCGACTATGTCGGCGCGCCGACGCGGGTGGCCGGCCCCGATGACCTGGAGCGCAAGCGCGATATCGTCGGCGAGCAGGTGGGCCTGGATGCCGACCTGCTGGACGCCTACATCTACGGGGGCTTCAACGTCGGCGATCGCTACCTGAGCCTGCGCATCGGCAAGCAGGTGCTGAACTGGGGCGAGGCCACCTTCGTGCAGCACGGTCTGAACGCGCTGGTGGCGGCCGAGACCGCCCAGCTGCGCGTGCCCGGCTTCGAGTTCGAGGAGGTCCTCATCCCGGCCGGCATGGTGCTGGCCAGCATCGACCTGAGCAACGCGGTGTCGCTGGAGGCCTTCTACCAGTTCGACTGGCAGCGCACCCGCGTCGACCCGGTGGGCACCTACTTCAGCACCAATGACTTCGTGGCCGAGGGCGGCCAGTTCGCCGAGATCGGCTTTGGCCGCTGCCCCGAGCACTCGGCGCCGGGCGTGTGCCCGGCGGCCCCGGGCGGCTCCAGCATCCCGCGCGGGCCGGACCGGCACGCCAAGGACGACGAGCAGGGCGGCGTGTCGCTGCGCTTCTACACCGATGCCCTCGGCGGGGTCGAAACGGCCCTCTACGCGGCCAACATCCACAGCCGCCTGCCCCTGATCGGCGGCCGCGCAACGCTGGCCGGTTTTGAGGGTGTGGCGGGCACGGCGCAGTACTTCATCGAATACCCCGAAGACATCAAGCTCTTCGGCGCCTCCTTCAACCTGCAGCTGCCCTTCGGCGGCATCGCTATGCAGGGCGAGTACAGCCTGAAGCAGGACCAGCCGCTGCAGCTGGACGAGGTCGAGGCGCTGCTGGCCGGCCTGCGGGTGCCGCTGCCTTCGCGGCTGGGGCCCTTTGCACCAGGCGAGTACATCCAGGCCTGGCGCCGGCATGACGTCAGCCAGGCGGTGCTGGGTTTCACCAAGATCACCAGCCCCATCGACTGGCTGCGCACCAGCCAGGTGCTGCTGCTCTTCGAAGCCGGTGCCACGCAGGTGCACGACTTCCCGGATGCGGATGAGCTGCCCTATGAGGGCCCGAACACCGTGCAGCCGCGCGATCCCTTCGTGTCGGCCGCTCTGGGTGTGCCGGTGCAGCCGGGTGGCTATGCCACCGATTTCTCTTGGGGTTATCGAGCGCTGGCGCGGCTGAGCTATCCCAACGCCTTCAACCGCTTCAACATCGAGCCCACGCTGGTCTTTGCGCACGATGTCGAGGGGGTGGCGCCCACGCCGGTGTCCAACTTCATCGAGGATCGCAAGGAAATCCGCGCGCTGATCGATGCGACCTATCTCGGCAACTGGAAGATGCGGCTGGCCTACACCACCTTCTTTGGCGGCGGCATGTTCAACCAGCTTGCCGATCGCGACAACGTGTCGCTGGCGGTCAGCTACAGCTTCTAGGCCACGGTCTCCACGCCATGGCCGCGGCGCCCTGCAGGGCGCCGCGGCTTTTTTATGGCCTTACCGTCCGCGGGGCTACTGCGCGGGCAGGCTGCCCTGGGGGTAGACCTCCAGGCTGGCGCCGCCGTGGTGGCCGTCGCCGTGCTCGTCGCCGTGCACCTCAAGCTCAAAACGGCCGCTGCGATCGGCCAGCAGCGTCATCTCGACTGGCGCCGCGGGGTCCAGCTGCAGCGTGCGGTCGTAACCGTGCAGGTGCAGCTCGGCGGCCTTGTCGCTGCGTACCCGCAGGCGCAGCGTGCTGCCCTGCTCGACCTGCAGGGACTCGGCGCCGAGCAACACGCCATCACGATATTCCAGCGCAAGGACCTGGGCAGGCGCCGCCTCCCGGGTATCGGCCCCCACGGCCACGACCTCGGGGGCGGGCGGGGCCAGCAGGCGCCACAAAAAGGCCAGCGCCAGCGCCGTGGCCACGGCAATCAGTACGGTTTTTCCACGCATCGTCGTTGAACTCCTGCTGCTTCACTTGTGCGGCGCGACTGTGCGCACGCGCCATGTACAAAACATATACACCGCCGTGGCAGGCGGCGCTGAACCGGGACCTTGGTCCCGAATGGCGGTCCGGCGCGGCATGCGAATTACAACACCGGCCGGGATGG
This sequence comes from uncultured Ectothiorhodospiraceae bacterium, assembly GCA_937141935.1. Classification (GTDB taxonomy): domain Bacteria; phylum Pseudomonadota; class Gammaproteobacteria; order Nevskiales; family Oceanococcaceae; genus MS8. The sequence continues at coordinate 9,147 of CAKZQS010000028.1, read as the reverse complement.
GCGCGCTGCGGTAGTATCGCGGGCCCATCGCCGCGGCGGCTCAGCCCGCGCGGCCCCCGCCCGACCCGGCATGCCCGCGCATGCCCGACGCAGAGGATGACGATGACTGATACCGATGTGCTGGTCCAGGACCAGGACGGCGTCCGCACGCTGACGCTGAACCGCCCGGACAAGCTCAATGCGCTGTCGACGGCGCTGCTGGCCACGCTGCGCGAGCGGCTGGATGAAGCGGCGCAGGACGCCAATGTGCGCTGCGTGGTGCTGACGGGGGCCGGCCGCGGCTTTTCCTCCGGCGCCGATCTGGCCGACCCCGGGGCGGGCATCGCGCCGGGCCAGCCGGTGGACCTGGGCATCGCGCTGCGCGAGCGCTACCACCCGATCCTCGAAACGATCCGGGCGATGCCCAAGCCCGTGGTCGCGGCGGTCAACGGCACCGCCGCCGGCGCCGGCTGCAACATCGCGCTGGCCTGCGATTTCATCGTGGCCGCCGAGTCGGCTAAGTTCATCCAGGCCTTCATCCGCATCGGCCTGGTGCCGGACGCCGGGGGAACCTGGTCGATTCCGCGCCTGATCGGCCGCGCGCGTGCGCTGCGCTGGATGATGACCGGCGAGGCCATCGACGCCCGCACGGCCGAGCAGTGGGGGCTGGTGACCTATGTGCACGCCGACGCCGATTTCCCGGCCGCTGTGCAGGCGCTGGCCGGCGAACTGGCGCAGGCGCCCACGGCCGCGCTGGGCCGCATCAAGGCGCTGGTCGACGCGGCCGAGCGCAGCGACCTGTCCACGCAGATGGAGCAGGAGGCCACGCAGCAAAAGGTCTGCGGGCAGGGCGCCGATTTCATGGAGGGCGTGATGGCTTTCATGCAAAAGCGCCCGGCGAAGTTCCGCGGCGAATAGCCGCCAAGGCATCCGCCGGCGGATGGCGGGTGCCCGTGTGGTGGCGGGATGCCGGGCCGGCGCCGCTGCGGGCGCGCGGCGCTAGCTCAGCTTCAGCGCCAGATAGCCCAGGCAGATCAACACCTGGGCGGCGCCCAGGCTGCGCAGCAGCGTCGCCGGCTGGCTGCGCAGCGCCAGGCCGGCGCCGACCCGCGCGCCCAGCATGGAGCCGCTGGCAATGATCAGGCTGATGGCGAAATAGATCTGCCCCAGCCACAGATAGTGCAGCGTGGTCACCGCGCTGGTGATCAGCACGGCGAACAGCGAGGTCGCCACGGCCTCCACCGGGCGCAGGCCGCAGAGGTAGATGAAGATCGGCACGGCGAAAAAGCCGCCGCCGATGCCCAGCAACGCCGACAGCGCGCCAAAGACGATGCCCAGCAGCGCCACCTTGCCCAGCGGCCGGCGGCGTTCGCGCGGCGCGGCGTCGGTCTCCTCGCCGGCGCGGCGCATGTTGTACAGGCCCAGGCCCCCAATCGCCAGCGTGAACACGCCCAGCAGCAGCAGGTCCGGCAGGGTCTGCCCGGCAATTAGCTCCGGCCAGGCGCTGGCCGGGCGTGCCGCCAGCCACCAGGCCACCAGCTGCGCCGCCGGCAGCGCACCGATCAGCAGCGCGCCGGCCAGCCCATAGTCGATGACCTGGTCGCGCTGGTAGCGGCGCACGCCGGCCACGCTCAGCAGCGGGATCTGGCCCATCGAGGTGGCCACGGCCAGCGGGGCCGGCAGCCCGAGCACGGCGTGGCAAAAGGGCGTGATGACAAAGCCGCCGCCGATGCCAAAGGCGGCCGACACCATGCCGACCACAAAACCCAGCAGGGCGATCAGCACGGCGCTGGCCGCGACCGGCAGCGGCAGGCCGGCCAGGGGTTCCAGCGAAAAGATCAAGCGGCTTCGAGGCGGGAGCGCAGCGCCGCGGGCGACAGAAAGTAGTCCTGCGGCTGGCCGTGCAGGGCCTGCACCATGTCCACGATCAGCGCGTTGATCGGCGCTGGCAGCTGGTTCTCCTGCGCCAGCGTGACGATCTCGCCATTGAGCTGCGCGACCTCGGTCTCCTTGCCGCTTTCGACGTCGGCGACCATCGAGGGGTAGGAACTCTCGGACAGCCCGTTGCGCAGCCGCGCGAACCACCAGGGCAGCGGCCCGCCATGCGTCAGCACCGCGCGGTAGGCGCGGTAGGACAGCGGCACGGGCAGCGTATAGGCGACGCCGGCGCGATCCAGCACGGTGGTCGCCTCGTCCAGCGTCAGCACGAAGCAGCGCTTCATGTCCGGGTTGGTCAGCAGGTCCTTGAATGTCGTATGGGTCAGCGCCGCCAGGCCATTGGCCAGGTTGATCAGCAGCTTGCCCCAGGCCACCGATTCATCCTCGGCCTGCTGGACCTGCAGGTCGCTGTCGCGGAACAGCGCCAGCAGGCTCTTGTCGCGGGTGTTCAGCAGGATCTGGGGCTTGGTCGTCATGCGCGCGTGCAGGGCTTCCAGCAACTGCGCGTTGAACATCACGGTCAGCGGCACGACCTCGGCCTCGGGGAAGCGCCGGCGCAGCGTGGCGGCGGCGCCCACGCCGTTGAGGCAGGGCACCAGCGTCAGCCGCGTCTGCCCGGCGGCCTCGATCTGCGCCATGACGTCCTCCAGGTCGCGGTGCTTGACGCACAGCAGCACGATGTCGCCCTCGGCCAGGCGGTAGTTCGCCGTGATCTCGGGTTTGGGCAGCTGCAGCATGCCGCGCCCGGCCACGCGATCCACGCACAGCGCCTGGGCCTGGGCCATGCGGTCCAGGTCGCGCGGGCGGACGATCAGCCGCGCGGGGTGGCGGGCCTCGGCGAGGTAGGCGGCAAGCACGGTGCCGACGGCGCCGGCGCCGACGACGTGGATAGGGGGGTGGCTCATGCGCGGTGACGGTGGTCTGTGCGTGGCGGCGGCCCTAGAGGCTGCCTATGGGCGTGTAGAACAGCAGGATAAGCCACAGGCCCTTGGCCAGCAGGTGCAGGAACTGGTCGGTATGAAAGCCGAACCAGCCGGCGCTCTTGGCGTAGTCGGTGGCGAAGTGGGCGATCAGCTCGAACAGCCCCAGCAGCACGCTGCCGGTGGCCAGCGCCACGGCGCCCGCGTGCACCATGCAGTGCGCGCCGAGGACGTGGACCCAAATCAAGCCGGGCCGATTCGAGAGCACCTGCACGTCGGTGTTCTTCTGGCTTTTGTACTTGACCATCCAGTCCGACTGCAGCGCGAAATCGCCAACTGCGTGTCCGACGAGCAGCCAAAATGCCGTCTCGAGCATGGCAGGCCCTATCCCCCTTGGACGCCGCAGAATGGCAGCAACAGGGGCCGCACTCAAGTTTTTCGCTCGCGGCTGCGGCATCATGGGGCCGGGCAGTAACGCGGGGAATCGCATGCAGTGCACGGCTTGCCGGACGGCAAACCCGCAGCAGGCGCGGTTTTGCATGCAGTGCGGCCAGCCGCTGGTCAGCGGCGGCGAGGCGCCCGCGGCAACGGCCGGCGCCGCCGGTCACGCCCAGCGCAGCGGCGAGAACCGCATCGTCACCGTGCTCTTTGTCGACATCGCCACGTCGACCAAGCTGGCCAATGCGCTCGGTCCCGAGCCCTGGCACCACCTGCTCAGTGAGTTCTTCGCGCTGCTCAGCGGCACCATCGAGCGCTGGGGTGGGTCGGTCAACCAGTACACCGGCGATGGGCTGATGTCGCTGTTCGGCGCGCCGGTGGCGCTGGAGGAACACGCGCTGGCCGCCTGCCGCGCCGCGCTGCAGGCACAGCAGCGCCTGGGCCCGCTGGCCGACCGCGTGCGCCTGGAGCACGGCCTGAACTTCGGCGTGCGCATGGGCCTGCACAGCGGCCCGGTGGTCGTCGGCGCCATCGCCGACGACTGGCGCCGCGACTACACCGCGCAGGGCGCCACCGTGCACCTGGCCGCGCGCATGGAGCAGATGGCGCAGCCCGGCAGCGTGTACCTGACCGACGCCACCGCGCGGCTGGTGCGCGGCTACCTGCGCCTGCGCGAACTCGGCCCCACCCGCATCAAGGGCCTGGAGGCGCCGGTCCAGGTGGCGGAGCTGCAGGCGGGCGGCGAGACCCGCGAGCGGCTGATGCGCCGCGGCGCCGAGGGGCTGTCGCCCTTTGTGGGGCGCGAGGGCGTGCTGGCCCGGCTCGAGCAGGCCCGCGAGCGCATCCTGCATCCCGGCGGCCGCGGCGGGGCCATCGTGCTCAGCGGCGAAGCCGGCCTGGGCAAAAGCCGCCTCTGCCATGAGCTGATCACGCGCTGGAGCGCGCAGGCGCGCGCCGCCGGCGGCCACCTGGATCTGATGCGCTGCCTGGCGCTCTCCCAAGGGCAGGGCCAGCCGCTGGAGCCGGTGCGGCGCATGTTCCTGGACTGGCTCGGCGTGCCCGCCGAGGCGCGCCCGGAGCAGGCCCGGCGCACCGTGGCCGGTGCCGTCATGCTCGACCACCCGCACCTGCGCGAGAACCTGCCGGCGCTGTTCGACCTGCTCGACATCGCCGAGCCCGGCCAGGACCTGCTGCCGGCGGACGCCCGGCTGCGGCGCCAGCGGCTGTTGGCGGCCTCGATGTGCCAGGGCTGCGAGCGGCCCACGCTGATCTGGGTCGACGACTGGCACTGGATGGACGAGGCCTCGGCGGCGCTGCTGGCCGACTGGCTGCCGGAGTTCCTGGACCGCCTGCCGGTGCTGCTGCTGGTCACCACACGCCCGGTGGAACTGCCGGAATGGCTGCAGCGGCTGGCCGGGCGCCCGCTGCGCCTCGAGCCGCTGGGCGATGCCGAGATGCGCGCCTTGCTGGCCGAGCTGATCGGCGACTGGGTGGGTGCCCACCCGCTCGGCGAGCGGCTGGTCGCCTACGCCGAGGGCAACCCCTATTTCGCCGAGGAGGCCGTCAGCTACCTGGTGGACGAGGGCCTGCTGGAAGGCCCGCGGGGCGGCCGCAGCCTGCGCGAGGAGGCGCCCGAGCTGCGCCTGCCGGCCAGCGTGCAGGCGCTGCTGGCCGCCCGGCTGGACAGCCTGGGCGCCGCGGATCGCGGCGTGCTGGAGCTGGCCGCGCTGATCGGCCGCGAATTCTCGGCCGACTGGCTGGCGAGCGCGCTGGAACAATCGCCGGCGGCCTTGCGCGAGACGCTCTACCGCCTCGCCGACGCCGGCTTCGTGCGTGCGCCGGAGGACGGCGGCGATTGGGCCTTCGCCCATGGTCTGCTGCAGGAGGAGGCCGTCCAGCGCCAGCTCGACAGCGTGCGCCGGCGCCGCCAGCAGACGCTGCAGCAGCGCCTGGCCGCGCGGATCGAGGCCGGCAGCGCCAGCCCCTTGCTGTGGGCGCAGGTGGCCGCCCTGGCCGAGGCCGCCGGTGCCGCGCTGGAGGCGGCCCATGCCTACCACGCGGCCGGGCTGGAGCATGGCCGCCGCGACATGGCCGAGGCCATGCGCCTGTACCGCCGCGGGCTGGCCCAGGCCGTCGCCGCGCCGCCCGAGGCGGCGGCGGACATCCTGCAGTTTCGGCTGCGCACGGCGCTGCTGCGTGGCGGCGTGTTCGGCCGCGCCAAGGACAGCGAAATCGCGCAGTGGGAAGCCGACGGCCAGGCCTTCCTGCTGCGCCGCCCCAACCCCGAGCTGCAGGTCGAGCTGTGGATGTCCACCGGCGTGTACGCGCTGAACCATGGCAATGCCCGCACGGCGCACCTGCAGATCCGGCGCGCCTTCCTGACCGCGGCGGAGCAGGGCGCCATGGAGCTGCTGGCCCGCTTTCGCGTGCCGGTGCTGTTCAGCCACTTCGCCCGCGGCGCGCTGTGCGCCGGGCTGGATGTGCTGGACCAGCACACGGGCACCGGCTGGCGCGAGGGCCCGCTGCACCGCGACAACTACCTGTCGCGGGCTTTTCGTGGCCTGCTGCTGGGGTCCACCGGCCGGCTGCAGGAGGCCATCGAGCTGCTGCAGGCCGTGGTCGATTTCGCCGCCGCCCAGGGCACGCCGGTCAGCTGGATCTCCGGCAACCTGGTCGAGATGCGCGTTTATGCCGGCCAGCGCGAGGGCCTGCGGCCGCTGGCCGAAGACGCGGTCCGGGCCGCGCGCGACTTCGGCAGCCCGGCCTTTGACGAGGTGGCCAACCGGGCGATGGCGCTGGCGCTGCACGTCGAGGGGGATACGCGGGCCGGGCTGGCGCTGCTGCAACACTGGACGCCGCAGGTGGCCCCCGGCGCGCCCGGCGAGATTTTTTGCGGCCCGCACTACGAGATGCTGGCGCAACTGGCGCGGGACCTCGGCGAGCTGGAGCAGGCTCGCGCCTGGGCCGACCATGCCGTCGCCGTCACAACCGCCCGCGGCCAGCTGTACTGGCAGGCCCGCGCCCGGCTGGAGCGCCTGCGGCTGCCGCTGCCCCCGGCGCTGGCCGCCCGCGACCAACGTCGCGTTGAACGCCTGCTCAAGGCGACCGGCGCCGGGCTGCTCGAGCCGGCGGTGGCCCGCCTGCGGGCGGCGCCGGCGGCCTGAGCGGGGGCGCGATGCTCTGCGGCCACTGCGACCACGAGAACCCGCCCAACGCCCGCTATTGCAACCAGTGCGGGCAGTCGCTGCAGGCGCGCGCGATTCGCAACTACACGCCGCGGCACTTGCAGCGGCGCATCCTGGAAAACGCCAGCGCCATGGCCGGCGAGCGCAAGCCGGTGACCGTGCTCTTCGTCGACATCGTCGATTCGGTCGAGCTGTCGACGACGCTGGGCGAAGACGATTGGCACCAGCTGCTGGATACCTTTTTCGGCCGCCTGACCGAGGCGGTGCACGCCTTCGACGGCACCGTGAACCAGTACACCGGCGACGGCATCATGGCCTTGTTCGGGGCGCCCATCGCGCTGGAGCGACATGCCGAAATGGCCGCCCGCGCCGCGCTGCGCATCCTCGAATCGCTGCGCCCGCTGGCCGATGACACGCTGGAGCGGCATCGGCGGCGGCTGCGGATCCGCCAGGGGCTGAACTCCGGCGAGGTGGTCGTGGCGGCCATCGGCGACGACCTGCGCATGGACTACACCGCCAAGGGCCAGATCACGGCGCTGGCGGCGCGGCTGGAATCGCACGCCGCGCCCAACACCATCCTGCTCTCGGGTTTCACCGCGGCGCTGCTGAGCCCGCGCTTTCTGCTCTCGCCGCTGCGGCCGATGCTGGTCAAGGGCATCGAGCACCCGGTCAGCAGTTATCGACTGCATGGTGTGCGCGAGGTCGACCCCGCCGAGGAGGGGCCGCGCGCGCTGCTGGGCCGCGAGGCCGAGCTGGCCCAGCTGCACGAATATGCCCGCAGCGCGTTGGCGGGCCCGGGGCAGGTCGTGCGCCTGCACGGCGAGACCGGCGTCGGCAAGGAGGCGGTGCTGCGCACCTTCCTGCGGCAGCTGCCGGAGACCGTGGACCCCGCGCCAACCGTCTATCGCCTGCAGGCCGAACCGCACCATCGCGCCGAACCCGCGCTGCTGTGGCGGCGGCTGATGGCGGTCGTGATGCAACAGCCGCACGACGCCGAGGGCGCGGCGCTGGCCCAGGCCTTCGACGCCCTGTGCCGGCGCTGGGGCCTGGCCGACACGGAGGATGCGGCGGTCGCCGCGGCGGTGGCGGGGCTGCGCCGCTGGCTGGAGCAGGGCGAACCGCCGGCGCCGGGCGAGGCCGAGCTTGAGGCCCTGGTGGGCGTGGTCGAGGCCCTGTTGCGAAGCGATTTCCCGCAGCAGCCGGCGGTCGTGCTGCTGAGCAACCTGCAGGACCTGGACGCCGTCGTCGGCGGCACGGTGCTCGAGCCGATGCTGCGCCACCTGCAGCAGTCGCGCTGGCTGATCGTCGCCACCTACCGCAGTGGCTGGCAGCCGCCCTGGCTGGACTGGGTCGACAGCCACGAGATCGAGATCGGCCCGCTGCCGGCCCAGGCCGGGCGCGACTACCTGGACCAGTTGCTCGGCACGCACCGCAGCCTGCTGCCGGTGAAGCGCGCGATCCTGCGCGCGGCCGCCGGCAACCCGCTGCACATCCGCGAGTCCGCGCGCGAGCTGCAGGCCAGCGGCGTGATCGAAAAGCGACGCCGCTACTGGGTGCTGCGCGAAGCCGTGCCGCCGATCCCCGTGCCGGCCAGCATCCGCGCCGCGCTCAGCGCCCGGGTCGACGCGCTGCCGCCCACGCGCAAAAGCCTGCTGCAGGTCATGGCGGTCATCGGCAGTCAGGTCCGCCGGGATCTGTTGCAGGCGGTCAGCGGTCTGGCGCCCGGCGAGCTGGAGCGGCAGCTCGGCGACCTGGAGGCGGCGCAGATGCTGCGCCCGCGCGGCCAGGATGCGGCCGTCTGGCGCTTCAGCCGGCCCGCCCTGCGCGAGGTCTGCCTGCAGGGGCTGCTGCGCGAGCAGCGCCAGACGCTGCACCGGACGGTGGCGGCCGCGCTGGGCGAACAGGAGCCGCTGCCGCGGGCAGCGATTCTGGATCACCTGGAGGCGGCCGAAGACTGGCCCGCGGCGGCCGCCTTCGCCCTGGAACACGCCGAGGCCCTGGGTTGGCCCGCACCGCAGGCCCGCGCCGAGGCCCTGCAACGCGCGGAGGGCCTGGCCAGCCAGGCCGAGGACGCGGCGCTGGCGCTGCGGGTGCGCGCCCAGCGGCTGTTGCTGCAACTGGCGCGCGGCGGCGAGGGTCGCAGCCTGCGTCAGAACCTGCCCCCGCAGGCCGGGCCGCCGCCGCCCGCGTGGACGCTGGCGGCCGGGCTTGCCGCATGGCTCGACGGCACGCCGGTAGCCCAGTGCTGGCCCGATGTGGCCGACGACGGCGGCGGCTGTGACCCCGACGGGCTCCGGATCCACGAGGTCTTGCTGGCTCCGACGAGCGACGGCGGACAGTTCGTCGAGCTGGCCGGCCGCTCCGGCCAGAGCCTCGCCGGCATGCGCCTGCTGCACTCCCTCATCGCGGAGCTCGCTCGTGCTTAAGACGCGGCTGATTGGCGTGGTGACCGTACGCAACGGCTGGGCGGTGCAGTCCTTCGGCTATCGCAAATACCTGCCCCTCGGCCGCGTGGAATGTCTGGTGGAGAACCTTGACCGCTGGGGGGTCGACGAGATTCTGGTGCAGGCGATCGATCGCAGCGTCGGCGAGCGTGGACCGGATCTCGACCTGCTGGAGCGACTGGGTCGCCTCGGGCTCGAAACGCCGCTGATTTACTGCGGCGGCATTGCCACAGCCGATCAGGC
>CAKZQS010000027.1 GCA_937141935.1 uncultured Ectothiorhodospiraceae bacterium | reverse complement strand
CTGGCTCAGCGGCGGCGCGGCGCGCTCGCCGGCGGGCAGCGCGGCGGCGGCCTGCTCGTCGGGCACACCAGCGCGGTTGGCCGGGGCCGGGTCCGACGGCGGCAGCGATTCGGCCAGCTCCGGCGGCGGCGCCACGGCCTGCGCCGGGTCGAGCAGCACGGTGTATTCGCGCAGCAAACGCCCGGAGTCGGTGCGGATGTCGAGCAGCAGCACGACATAGGGCTCGACCAGCGGGCGGTTGCCGCGGATGCGCACCAGGCCGGTGGCGGGATCGACGTCAAAGGCCAGGTTGCCCAGCGCGGCGCTGCGCTCGAGGCCCAGCCGGCTGTAGATCTCCGGCGCGGCCACGCGCACCGACAGGGTGCGCAGCTCGGCCTGGCCCAGCTCATACAGCGGCAGGGAGGCCCGGAAGGGCTCGTTCAGACGCGACTCCGGCTGGATGTCACCAGTCCGCAGCGCAAACGCCTGCAGCGAAACCGCGCAGAGCGCGGTGATCAAAGCCCAACGTGCCATTGTCATCCTCGACTCACACCTTGCGAACGGCATCGGCCGATCCCCCAATTCGTTGTTCTCACGCCACTGTAAACGCCAGCGCGGGTCGCCTCAATGCGCCCGCCGGCGACGGGCTCAAATATACCCGCGCTCTTTCAACAACTGGGCGATCTGCACGCTGTTGCTGGCCGCGCCCTTGCGCACATTGTCCGACACCACCCACAGGTTCAAACCGTGGTCGTGGGAGATGTCCTCGCGGATGCGACCCACCCAGGTCCAGTCGTTGCCGGCGGCCTCTTCGCGCGCGGTCGGGTAGCCGCCGTCGCTGCGCGTGTCGAGCACCTTGACGCCCGGCGCGGCCTCCAACAGCTCGCGGGCGCGCTGCGCCGTCAGCTTGTCGCGGGTCTCGATGTGCACCGCCTCGCTGTGGCCATACACCACCGGCACGCGCACGCAGGTCGGGTTCACGCGGATGCCCTTGTCACCGAAGATCTTCTGGGTCTCCCAGACCATCTTCATCTCTTCCTTGGTGTAACCGTTGTCCTGGAAGACGTCGATATGCGGCAGCGCGTTGCCGACGATGGTCTTGGGGTAGACCTCGGCCACCGGCGCCTCGCCGCGCGCATCGGCGGCGGTTTGCGCGGCCATCTCGTCAATGGCCTCCTTGCCCGTGCCGGACACGGCCTGGTAGGTGGCCACGTTGATGCGGGTGATACCGGCCGCATCGTGCAGCGGCTTCAGCGCCACCAGCATCTGGATGGTCGAGCAATTGGGGTTGGCAATGATGTTGCGCGCGCGGTAACCCTCGACCGCGTCCGGGTTCACCTCCGGCACCACCAGCGGGATGTCGTCCTCGTAGCGGAAGTGGCTGGTGTTGTCGACGACGATGCAGCCGGCCTCGGCCGCCACCGGGGCCCACTTCGCCGACACGCTGCCGCCGGCCGAGAACAGGCCCAGCTGCACGGTGGAGAAGTCGAAGTCGTCCACGCACTCGACCGTCAGCTCCTGCTCGCCAAAGCGCACGGTGCTGCCGGCGGAGCGGGCGCTGGCCAGCGGCACGACGCGCCCGGCGGGAAAGCCGCGCTCGTGCAGCACTTTCAGCATGGTCTGGCCGACGGCGCCGGTGGCGCCGAGGATGGCGATATCTACGGTTTTGCTCATGTCGGTCCTGTGATTGGGGGGGAGTTCGGGTGGGGGTGCCGCCTTAGCCGGCGCGCTCGCGCAGCGCGGCGCATACGGCCTCGCCCATCGCGCGGGTGCCCAGCGCCGGGCCGCCGGCGGCGATGTCGGCGGTGCGCTGGCCGCTGGCCAGCACGCTGCCAATGGCCGCTTCCAGCGTCGCCGCCAGCTCGGGCTGGCCCAGGCTGTGGCGCAGCGCCATGGCCAGCGACAGCAGCATGGCCAGCGGGTTGGCCTTGTCCTGGCCGGCGATGTCCGGCGCGCTGCCGTGCACCGGCTCGTACAGGCCGCGGCTGTCGGCGTTCAAGGAGGCCGAGGGCAGCATGCCGATCGAGCCCGTCAGCATCGCGGCCAGGTCGGACAGGATGTCGCCAAAGAGGTTGCCGGTGACCAGCACATCGAACTGGCGCGGGTCGCGCACCAGCTGCATGGCGGCGTTGTCCACGTACATATGGCTCAGCGTGACGTCCGGGTATTCCGGCGCCAGCTCCTCGACCACATCCCGCCAGAGCTGGCTGACCTCGAGCACATTGGCCTTGTCCACCGAACACAGCTTGCCGCCGCGGCGCTGCGCCGCCTCGAAGCCGGCGCGGGCGATACGGCTGATCTCCTCGGCGCTGTAAACCATGGTGTTGTAGGCGCGGCGAGGGTTGTCCTCCTGCGCCCGCGGCTGGCCGAAATAGATGCCACCAGTCAGCTCGCGCACGATCAGGATGTCCAGCCCCGCCACCAGCTCCGGCTTCAGGCTGGAGGCCGCCGCCAGCTCGGGGTAGAGCTTGGCCGGGCGCAAATTGGCGAAGAGGTCCAGGCTGGCGCGCATGCGCAGCAGCCCCGACTCGGGGCGCTTGTCGCGCGGCAGCGCGTCATAGGCCGGGCCACCCACGGCGCCGAACAAAATCGCATCGGCCGCGTGGCAGGCCGACTCGGTGACCTGCGGGAAGGGGTCGCCGGCGGCGTCATAGGCTGCGCCGCCCACCAGCGCACGGTCGGTCTCGTAGGCATAGCCATAGGCCTCGCCCAGCACGCCCAGCACGCGCTCGGCTTCGGCCACGATTTCGGGGCCAATGCCGTCGCCCGGCAGCAGCAGGATCTTGTCGCTCATGCACGGGCTCCAAACAGCCAGGGCTTCTCGCGCCGGCGGCGCGCCTCAAAGTCTTGAATCTGCGCGCGCAGCTGCAGCGTCTGGCCAATGTCGTCCAGGCCGGCCAGCAGGCGCTCGCGCCGGGCCGGGTCCACGCGAAAGTCGATCTGCCGTTCGCCGACGTGGATCTGCTGCTGCTCCAGGTCCACCGTCAGCTCGGCGCCCCCGGCCGCGAAAGCGAAGAGCTCATCGATGGTTTCTTCTTCCAGAACAATGGGTAGAACACCGTTCTTGAAGCAGTTGTTGAAGAAGATATCGGCGAAGCTGGGGGCGATGACGCAGCGAAAGCCCTGGTCGGCCAGCGCCCACACCGCATGCTCGCGCGAGGAGCCGCAGCCAAAGTTGCGCCGCGCCAGCAGGATCGAGGCGCCGGCGTAGCGCGCGTCGTTCAGCTCAAAGTCGGGGTTGGGGCGACGGCTGTCCACCGGCGTATCCAAATCGCCGGCATCGAGGTAGCGCCAGTCATCGAAGGCATAGGGGCCAAAGCCCGTGCGCCGCACCGATTTCAGGTACTGCTTGGGGATGATGGCGTCGGTATCGACATTGGCCCGGTCCATGGGCAGGACCACGCCGCTGTGCACGCGAAAGGCTTGCATCTGTGCTCCTTCAGGCCACGCTGGGCAGCGTGCGGAAATCGACCAGGTGGCCGGTGATGCCGGCGGCCGCGGCCATGGCCGGGCTCAGCAGGTGGGTGCGCCCGCCCTGCCCCTGGCGGCCCTCGAAATTGCGGTTGGACGTCGAGGCGCAGCGCTCGCCCGGCTCCAGCCGGTCGGCATTCATGGCCAGGCACATCGAGCAGCCCGGCTCGCGCCACTCAAAGCCGGCGGCGCGGAAGATCGCATCCAGCCCTTCGGCCTCGGCCTGGGCTTTGACCAGCCCCGAGCCCGGCACCACCATGGCCAGCTTTACGCTCGCGGCCACGTGGCGGCCGCGCACGACGGCGGCGGCCTCGCGCAGATCCTCGATCCGCGAGTTGGTGCAGGAGCCGATGAAGACCTTGTCCACGGCGATGTCGCTGATCGCCTGCCCGGCGGCCAGACCCATGTATTCCAGCGCGCGGCGCATGCCCTGGGCCTTGACCGGGTCGCCGGCCTGCGCCGGGTCGGGCACGGCCGCATCGACGGCGGCCACCATCTCTGGCGAGGTGCCCCAGGTGACCTGCGGGCGAATCTGCGCGGCATCCAGGCGCACTTCGCGGTCGAAGCTTGCGCCCTCGTCGCTGTGCAGCGTGCGCCACCAGGCTTTGGCGGCCTCCCAGTGCGCATCCGTCGGCGCAAAGGGGCGGCCGCGCACGTAGTCGATGGTGGTGTCGTCCACGGCCACCATGCCGGCGCGCGCGCCCGCCTCGATGGTCATGTTGCACAGGGTCATGCGCCCTTCCATCGACAGCGCCTGCACGGCCGGGCCGGCGAATTCGATGACATAGCCGGTGCCGCCGGCGGTGCCGATCTCGCCAATGATGGCCAGCGCCAGATCCTTGGCCGTCAGGCCGGCATCCAGCGCGCCCTCGACCCAAATGCGCATGGTCTTGGCCGGCTGCTGCAGCAGGCACTGCGTGGCCAGCACATGCTCGACCTCCGAGGTGCCAATACCAAAGGCCAGCGCGCCGAAGGCGCCGTGGGTCGAGGTGTGCGAGTCGCCGCAGACCACCGTCATGCCCGGCAGCGTGGCGCCCTGCTCGGGGCCGATGACATGCACGATGCCCTGGCGCTGGTCGGCCATGGGGAAGTACGGCAGCGCGAACTCGCGGGCGTTGCGGTCCAGCGTGTCCACCTGGGTGCGCGAGATCGGGTCGGCAATGCCGGCCGCGCGGTCGGTGGTGGGCACGTTGTGGTCCGGCACCGCCAGGTTGGCATCGGCGCGCCACACCGGCCGGCCGGCCAGGCGCAAGCCCTCGAAGGCCTGCGGCGAGGTCACCTCGTGCACGAGGTGGCGGTCGATGTACAGCAGGCCGGTGCCGTCATCGAGGGTCTGGACGAGGTGGTCGTCCCAGATTTTTTGGTACAGCGTGCGCGCCATCCGTGTGCGACCTCGCGGGAGGTTGGGGCCAGCCGTACATTGTAGTCCGGCCCCCGCGCTGCCTGCCGAGGCGCCGCCCGCCAACGCCGCCCGCCACCCAACTCGCCCGCGCCCAGCGCTGTAACACAAGCCGCGCGGCGAGCTTCTAGACTGGCCGCACGGTCGCCACCCGCCTGCCCGGCCCGCCATGGAAAACGCCCTGAGCCTGCTCGAACGGATGCTGTCGCAGCATGCGGGCGAGCTGCGCGTGGAGGAGCTGCTGCCCGGCGCACCGCAGCACGAAACGCCGCCGCAGCGCGCGCTGCTGCTGGGCAGCACGCAGCCGCATGCGCCCAGCTGCGTGGTCGTGGGCGGCATCCACGGCAACGAGCGCATCGGCGTCGATGTGGTCGTGGCCTTTTTGCAGACGCTGCTGGCGCGGCTGGAATGGGATGACTACCTGCGGGCGATGCTCGAGGCGATTCGCCTGGTCATCGTGCCCATCGCCAACCCCAGCGGCTATGTGGCCGGCACCCGCGCCACCGCGGCCGGCATCGATTTGATGCGCAATGCGCCCATTGACGCGCCGCAGGCGCACTGGTTGGCCGGCGGCCAGCGCCTGTCGCGGCACCTGCCCTGGTACCGCGGCCGGGCCATGGCGCCGGAGAACGCGGCGCTGGCCGAGCTGATCGAGCGCTGGACGGCCGACAGCCCGATCACGCTCAGCGTCGATTGCCACAGCGGCTTTGGCGCGGTGAACCGCATCTGGTTCCCCTGGGCCCACCGCCCCGACCCCATGCCGCACCTGGCCGAGATCTACGCGCTGCGCACGCTGTTCCGGCAAACCTACCCGCACCACATCGCCTACCGCATCGAGCCGCAGTGCCAGCACTACATGATCCATGGCGATCTGTGGGACTACCTCTACGCGCGCAGCCTGGCGCGCGGTCGCGGGCCGCTGCTGCCGCTGACGCTGGAGATGGGCTCCTGGCTGTGGGTGCGCAAGAACCCCTGGCAGATCTTCTCCCGCCATGGCCTGTTCAACCCGCAGGTGCCGCACCGCCGCCGGCGCATCCTGCGCCAGCACCTGGTGTTCCTGAACTTCCTGCTGGCCGCCACCGCCAATGCGCCGGCCTGGCTGCCGCGCCGCCGCGAGCGCGACGCGCTGCACGCCGATGCCTGCAACTACTGGCGCGCGCACTTCGAGGGTGGCGACGAGGCCGCGGACGCCAGCAGAGGGACCAGCAGGGTGGCCGGCGGCGCGGCCAGCGCCGCCGAGGCGCCCCCGGCGCTGCCGCCCAAGGATGAGCGCGCGGCCTGAATCCCGGCCGCCACTCCGCGGCCTTGGCGCGCCGCCTTGGCACGCAGCCGCTGCGGCACATGCAGTCAAGCCTGCCGCCGCAACGTCAAAACCCCGGCGCCGGCCTGCGCCGGTGGCATGATGAAGCCCTTCCCCACCCGGAGATCACGATGACCCTCCCCCGATTTCTGAACCCGGCCCACCTGCGGACTCCGGCGCCGCTGCTGGCCCTGTCGGCCGCCCTGCTGCTGGGCGCCTGTGGCGGCGACGAGCCCGAGGCCACCAGCCCCGCGCCCGCCGCCAAGAACGCCTACGAGGCCAAGGCCGCCGAAACGCCGCCGCCGCTGACGCTGGAAGTGCCCTCAGGCCTGTACCGCGTGGACCTGAACCACGCCGACCTGAGCTTCCGGGTCAAGCACCTGGGCCTGGCCGAATACGTGGCCCGCTTCGAGGACTACAGCCTGGAGCTGAACCTGAACGCCGAGAACATCGGCCAGTCCACCGTCACGCTGGAAATCGACCCCATGTCGGTCAGCACCGGCTATGTGGGCGACTACAAGGCCACCCACGAGGACTCGGAATTCGAGAGCTGGGAGGAGGACCTGGCCAAGAGCCCGCGCTTCTTCCACGCCGGCGAGCACCCCAGCATCCGCTTCGACTCCACCAGCGTCGAGCCGCATGGCGACCACCTGATGGTGCGCGGCGATCTGACCATGCGCGGCGAGACCCACCCCGTTGCGATGCATGTCTATGTCACCGGGCAAACGGCCTCGCACCCCTTCACCGGCGCCGGCGCCATTGGCGTGCGCGCCAAGGGCGACTTCCAGCGCTCACCCTTCGGCATCGACTTCCTGGTCGACAAAGGCCTGCTGGGCGATGAGGTCAAGGTGGCCTTTTACGGCGAACTGCTGCAACAACCGCCGGGCGACGACGCCGGCGCGTGAGCACGCGCTACAGCGCGGTCGCAATCAGCCTGCACTGGCTGATTGCGGCCGCCATCCTGGCCAACCTGGGCCTGGGCTGGTGGATGACCCGCGCCCTGGACGATGGCGACACCGCCGCCGCGGCCATCACCGGCTTCCAGGTGCACAAGTCGCTGGGCCTGACGATCCTGCTGCTGAGCCTGGCACGCCTGGCTTGGCGGCTGACGCACCGCCCGCCGCCGGCGCCGCCCATGCCGCGCTGGCAGCACTGGGCCGCCAGCGCCACGCATGCGCTGTTTTACCTGCTGATGCTGGCCCTGCCGCTGAGCGGCTGGCTGCTGGTGTCCACGCAGTGGCGCGAGGGCGCGCCGCTGACGCTGCCCACGCTGTGGTTTGGGCTCTTCGAGGTGCCGCACCTCTTCGGCCTGGCCCAGGCCGACGCCGACACCCGCGCCGCCGTGGCCACGCTGGCGCTGGACAGCCACCTCTACCTGGGCTGGCTGATGGGCACGCTGCTGCTGCTGCATGTGGGCGCGGCACTCAAACACCAGTACGTGGACCACGACGGGCTGCTGAACCGCATGCAGCCGCGGGCGCCGCAAGCCCTGGCCCTGCTGCTGCTCGGCCTGGCCGCCGGCGGCGGCATCGCCTGGCAATGGTGGGCCGGCCCGGTGGCTACGCCGGCCGCCCCCGGCGGCATCCAGGCCGCGCCGGGCAGCTGGCCCATCGACGCCGAGCAGAGCTACATCCGCTTTGCCGGCACCCATGCCAAGCGCGACTTTGCCGGCCACTTCGAGCGCTGGCAGTCCGATATCGTGATCGTGCCCGAGGCGCTGCAGGAGTCGCGCATCCGCGTGACGGTGCAAACCGGCTCGGCGCTGACCGGCGTGCGCCTGCAGGAGGACACGCTGCCCGAGCGCGAGTGGTTCGATACCGCGCAATACCCCAGCGCGCAGTTCACGGCCACCGGCATCACGCCGCAAGGCGACGGTCAGGCTCGCATCGACGGCACGCTGCAGATCAAAGATTCAGCGCTGGAGATTCGCGGCCTGACGCTGCGCTGGGACGGCACCCAGGCCGTGATTACAGGCACGCAGACGCTGGACCGTGCCGATGCCAACCTGGGCATGGAATCCGACCCCCAGGGCAAGTGGGTCTCGCGCGAGATCGCCGTGGAGGTGCGCGCCCGCCTGACGCCGCCGAAGAACTAGCGCGCACAAAAAAGGCGGGCCCCGCCTCGAAAGACAGGACCCGCCCCTCTCGGGATCGTGGGGCAGCCGTTCGGGCGGCCGCCCACGCATTCCTAGAGATTGGGGGTGTCAGGGGCCGCCTTAGACGTCCCAGAAGCCAGCGTCGCCGGCGTCATCCCATTCGTCGCCATCCCAGTGGCCGTCCTCGTTGTCGTCGAAGGCGTCAAAGGTGGCGTCATACCATTCGCCGGCGTCCAGAAAGTCGTTGTCGTCGGCATCCAGGTCATCGAAACGCCAGTCGGCGTCGATGCGGCCGTACTCGTTCTCGTCGAGCAGGCCGTCATCGTTCATGTCCCAGGTGTTGTACTGGCCGGTGGCACCGGCGCCGATGTAGTACTCGCCGCGGTCCACGGTGCCGTTGGCATCGGCGTCGAAATCCAGGCCATCGGCCATGGCCACGCCGCTACCCAGAATCAGCAGGCTGCCCAGTAGCAGGGGGTGTTTTTTGGAGTGGCGCATCAAGCATTCCTCCTTGAACAAGTGAATCGCCGGATTGCTCCGGTAGCGCTGATGCTGCAACCGTCATGCCAGTTCGGGCGACGTGCGCTCGCAAGCCCGCCAAGACGGGCGTTCACGCCGTTTCGGCACAAGCCTGAGTCCTGCGTGTTACCCCCTGCAGCGGTCGCGAGCGGCCCGGTTGTAGCCGCGGGGACACACTCGCGGCCCGCTGCTCGCCCGGCAGCGCGCCCTGCCGGCCGCGAAGGGGCCGCAAAGCCCCGATTTGCCGCCATCGCGGGGCTGTCGCAGCGGGGCGACAACCCCGTACCGTTAGCGGCCAGCGGCGCGCGCCGACTTGCTGACGCCCCGCGCCCTAACGCAACCAGCGCCAGCTGATCAGCGTGGCCGCAAAGGCCGCCAGCGCGGCCATGCGATAGGCCGGCTCGGGGCCCCAGACCTCCCACATGGCGCCGGACAGCGCCGCGCCCACCGAGCCGCCCACGCCAAAGCTCAGCGACACATGCAGCGCCTGCCCGCGCCCCTGCAGCCGGCCGCGGAACTCGCGCTGGATGAACTGCACGGCGCAGGCGTGGTACAGCCCAAAGCTGGACAGGTGCAGCGCCTGCAGCAGCAACAGGCCGGGCAGCCAGTCGATGACAAACTCCAGCCCCACCCAGCGCACCACGGTGCTGAGCATCGCGGCCAGAAACACGGCGCGCAGGCCAAAGCGCTGGATGATGCGCCCCGTCCACACGAACACCACGATCTCGCAGATCACGCCAAAGGCCCACAGCAGGCCAATGGCGGTTTTGCCCCAGCCGGTTTGCTCCAGGTACAGGGAGAAAAAGCCGTAGTAGGGCGCGAAGGAGAGCTGGTGCAGCATGCAGGCGACCAGCAGCGCGATGACCACCGGCCGGCGCAGCACGCCCCACAGCGATTCGTCCTGCGCGCTGGGCGGCAGCCGCGTGCGGGCGCCGGGCAGCGCGAAGGCCGCCGCCGTCATGGCCAGCAGCGCCACGACGATGGTGGCCGGCAGCCAGTCGATGCCCACGCGCTCAAAGCCGGCCCCACCGCCGACCACGGCCAGCACAAAGCCCACGCTGCCCCACAGCCGCACGCGCGAATAATCGCCGCCGCGCTCGGCCAGCGTGCCCAGCGTGTAGGCCTCGAACTGCGGCATCGTCGCGTTCCAGAACAGCGAGAACAGCAGCATCGCCCCCAGCACGGTGGCAAAGCTGTGCGCCAGCGGCAGCAGCGCGATGCCAATGGCGCTGAGCAGGCTGGCCACCTGAATGATGCGCAGCCGCTGCCCGCTGACATCGGCCAGCGCCCCCCACAGCGGCGGCAGCAGGATGCGGCTGACGCCGTGCGCGGCCAGCACCAGGCCCATTTGCGCGGGGCTCAGGCCCCGGTCGGCCATCCACAGCGTGAAGTACGGCAGCAGCAGACCGAGGATGCCGTAGTAATAAAAGTAATAGCCGGACAGCCGGCTATACAGCGCGAGGCCGAGGCCGGCCACGCCTAGCTGGGGTCCGTGCTGCCGGGGATCGGCTCCGGGTTGGGGCGCACATGGCCGTTTTGGCCGCGCTGGCGCAGGGCGTGGTCGAGCAGCGTGATGGCCAGCATCGCCTCGGCAATGGGCGTGGCCCGCAGGCCCACGCAGGGGTCGTGGCGGCCCGTGGTGCGCATCTCGGTGGCCTCACCGCTGGTGGTGATGGTGCGGCCCGGGATGATGATGCTGGAGGTGGGCTTGAGCGCCAGCCGGGCGTTGATGACCTGGCCGGTGGAAATGCCGCCGCTGATGCCGCCCGAGTGGTTGGACAAAAAGCCCTCCGGCGACAGCTCGTCGCGGTGCTCGGAGCCGCGCATGGCCACCACATCAAAGCCATCGCCAATGGCCACGCCCTTCACGGCGTTAATGCTCATCAGCGCATGGGCGATGTCGGCATCCAGCCGGTCGAACACCGGCTCGCCCCAGCCCGCCGGCACGCCGTGGGCCTCGACATAGATCTCGGCGCCAATCGAATCGCCCTCCTTGCGCAGGGCGTTGATGGCCGCCTCCAGTTCCGGCAGGCGCGCCGGGTCGGGGCAAAAGAATGGGTTTTGCTCCACCGCCGCCCAGTCCTTGATGGCGATGTCGAAGTCGCCCATGCGCGTCATGCAGCCGCGCACGCCCACGCCAAACAGCTCGGCCAGCGCCTTGCGCGCCACGGCGCCGGCCGCCACGCGGGCCGCGGTTTCGCGCGCCGAGCTGCGGCCGCCGCCGCGGTAGTCGCGAAAGCCGTATTTTTGGTTGTAGGCGTAATCGGCGTGGTTGGGGCGAAAGACCTCGGCGATCTTGGCGTAGTCGCGCGAGCGCTGGTCGGTGTTGCGGATCAGCAGGCCAATCGGCGTGCCGGTGGTGCGGCCCTCGAACACGCCGGACAAAATCTCGACCTCATCGGCCTCGCGGCGCTGGGTGACATAGCGCGACTGCCCGGGCTTGCGCCGGTCCAGGTCGCGCTGGATGTCGGCGGCCTCCAGCGGCACGCCCGGCGGGCAGCCGTCGACAATGGCGCCCAGCGCCGGGCCGTGCGACTCGCCAAAGGTGCTGACGCTGAACAGGCGCCCAAAACTGTTCCCGGACATGGCTTATTCGCCCTCCGTGGCTTGCAGGGCCGCGAGCAGATCCTCGCGGCTGATCAGAAAAACGCCGTCGCCGCCGGTTTCAAAGTCCAGCCAGGTCAGCGGCCATTGCGCGCACAGCGCATCCAGCGCCATGGCCGCACTGCCCACCTCGCAGACCAGCAGGCCGCCTTCGTTCAAGTAGTCCGGCGCGGCGCGCAGCAGGCCGCGCACAAAATCCAGGCCGTCGCCGCCCGCCTCCAGCGCCAGCCGCGGCTCGTGGCCGTATTCGGCCGGCAGCGCGGCATATTCGCCGGCCGGCACATAGGGCGGGTTGCTCAGAATCAGGTCGTAGCGGGCCTCGCCGCAGGCGGCCAGGCCATCGCCCTGCAGCAGGCGCACCTGCTCCTGCAGCCCATGCCGGGCCACATTGCGCGCGGCGACCTCCAGCGCGGCCGGCGAGATATCGCTGGCATCCACCTGCGCCTCGGGGAAGGCCTGGGCCAGCAATATCGCCAGGCAGCCGCTGCCAGTGCACAGGTCCAGCGCGCGCCGCGGCGGCTGCGCCAGCCAGGGGCTGCCCTCTTCCGCGATCCACTCAAACAGCGGCGAGCGCGGGATCAGCGTGTCGGCGCTGACCTCGAAGCGCTGGCCGGCATACCAGCACCAGCCCAGCAAATAGGGCAGCGGCAGGCGCTCGTTCACCCGGCGCTCGATCAGCTCCAGCACCTGGGTGCGCTCGGCCGGGGCCAGCGTGGCCTGCAGGTAGAGGTCGGGCATGTCCGGCGGCAAGTGCAGCGCGCCCAGCACCAGCGCGGCGGCCTCGTCCAGCGCGCAGGTAGTGCCGTGCCCGTAATGCAGCCCGGCCGGCTCGAAGCGGCTGACGGCATGGCGGATCAGATCCAGCGGGCGGCTGTACAGCGCCGCCGCACCCGCAATGGGCAGGGGTGCAGGGGCGGAGCCAGGGGCAAAGGACATGCGGCGGCGGCAGGGTCGGTAAACTGCGTATTGTGCCGCAAGCCGCCCGCCGCCCCCGCACCGGGGTGGGCCGCGCGGCGCCCGCCCTACCCTGGCCCACGACCCCAAGGACCACACCGACGCCATGCGCCGACCCCACCTGACCCGCCTGCTGCTTGGCGGCCTGGCCCTTGTGGCCGCGCTGGGCCTGCTGCTGCCCCGCCTGGACCTGACCCCCGGCGCCACCGAGCTGCAAAACGGCCTGTTGCTCGACACCCCGCGCACGCTGAACGACTGGCCGCAGCCGCTGCGCGACCAGAACGGCGCGCCGGTGCAGCTGGCCGACCTGCAGGGCGGCTACCACCTGCTGTTCTTCGGCTTTGCCAACTGCCCGGACATCTGCCCCAACACGCTGCTGCTGGCCAGCCGCGTGTACCGCGAGCTGCCCGAGGCCGTGCGCGCCAAGCTGGAGGTGGTGCTGGTGTCCGTGGACCCCGAACGCGACAGCAGCGAAAAGCTCAAGGGCTATGTCGAGGGCTTTCACCCCGAGTTCACCGCGCTCAGCGGCCCGCACCCCGCGCTGGAATCGCTGACCGGCCAGGCCGGCATCGCCTACATCAAGGTACCGCTGGACGAGGGCTACACCGTCGACCATTCCGCCGCGCTGGTGCTGCTGGACCCGCAGGCGCGCATCCGCGCCTACTTCGCCCCGCCCATCAAGGTGGAGGCGCTGCGCGCCGACCTGACCACCATCGTGGGGGACTGATGGGCGCCAAACTGTTTGTGGCGCTGCAGCGCCTGCTGCCCACGCTGGCCCTGACCGGCCTGGCCCACCGCCTGGCCGCCTCGCGCCACCCGCGCCTGTCGCAGTGGCTGATTGGCAAGGCGATACGCAGCTTTCAGATCGACATGGCCGAGGCCGCCAACCCCGACCCGGCCAGCTACGACAGCTTCAACGCCTTTTTCACCCGCGCGCTGAAAAGCGGCGCCCGCCCGCTGGCGCCCGCGCCCGCGCTGGCCAGCCCCGTGGACGGCCGCGTGTCGCAGCTGGGCGCCATCGACGATGGCCGCATCATTCAGGCCAAGGGCAGCGTGTACAGCGTGGCCGAACTGCTGGCCGACCCCGACCAGGCACAGCGCTACCGCAACGGCCGCTTCGCAACGCTGTACCTGGCACCGGCCGATTACCACCGCATTCACATGCCGCTGGACGGCGCGCTGGAGCACGCGCTGTACCAGCCCGGCCGCCTACTGGCCGTAAACCCGCCCACCGTCAGCGCCGCGCCGCGGCTGTTCGCCCGCAACGAGCGGCTGGTTTGCCACTTCCGTGGCGGCCCACAGGCGCCGCAGTGGTCGCTGGTGATGGTGGGCGCGCTGTTCGTCAGCGGGCTGGAGACCCGCGCCACCGGCGTGGTCACACCCAAGCACGGCGGCGCGCCGCGCGATTTTCTGTACGACACCCCGCCCCGCTACGAGCGCGGCGAGGAGTTTGGCCGCTTCAACTACGGCTCCACCGTCATCCTGCTGCTGCCCGCCGGCTGGCACTGGGCGCCCACGCTGGAGCCCGGCCAGCGCGTGCGCATGGGCGAGGCCCTGGCCATGCCCGAAGGCGCCAAAACCGCCTAGCGCCACGGATTACCGGCGCGCGTTGACCTTTTTTTCACGCCGCCTGTCTCACATTCCAGCAACAGGAGCCGCGGCACTCGGCTCCTGCGGCCTCCAGCCCGGCCACGCCGCGCCAGGAAGCCGACAGCGGCGCCATGACGGCGCCCCAAACACACGTTTGCTGGGGTTTTTGATGATGAGCGAGACAACCATCCACATCCACATGCGCCGCGTCCGCGACTACTTCAAGCAGATGCCGCCCCTGCGCCCGGAAACCGTGGACATCGTGCTGCGCCACCACCTGATCGTGCCCGAAGAGCTGATCCCCCAGGCCCGCGAAGAGGCCGCCGCCCATGCGATGCAGGTGGCGCCGGAGTTACGGCCGAATTGAGGGGTGGGCCGCGGCCTCTCGGATGGGGGACCGAGTGGACCCAGCCCACTGCTCTGCCGCGTGCTCCGATAGCTGGCCGGATCGCCCAATAGTCCAAAATAACGCCCTGCATTGTCAGTTGGACGGAGCGCAGTCAGCATCCTAGAGCCTTTAGGTCTCCTTTCGCGTCAATTTCGAATCGTTGCCAAATGCCGGCGCGAAGCCTCAGGCCACCCCAAGTAAGCATTGTCCTCTCGATGACGGCGAAATCCGCAATTCTGATTGCCAAGACGGACGCGTAGCCGCTCTGCAGTGAGGATGGCGGGCTGAGCCATCTGTTCTCGGTCGGGTCCCACACTTCAAGTGTCGCCCCGTCGATAACCCCACATGCTTCGTGATAGCAGAACTCACCATGTATCCAGGCAGCCACATTGCCCCCCCGCTCCCACATACGCGACCACTGCTCGGTCGCGTGTCGGGGGTAGCGGAGGGCAAGTTGTACCGCGGCCACGCGGGTTCTACGCATTCGATAGATCTCAATCGCGACAGCGCTTAGTGCTCCGCAGTCGAGCTTCGCCATCTCGGGAATGGAGCACCAGTAAATGGGCCAAGTCACTGGCCCCCATTCGTACCGTCTTCGAACCCACGATGGCGGGTGCGAGTGGCCGTGACGATAGCTCATACTAAAGTCTGTGCCCTGGAGCCACGCGCGAGCGCGACGACAACAAAGCGACCCGTGATCATTGATCATAGATGGCGACGCGAGGTATTGGGATATCCGGTTGAATGCCGCCTCAGGTATCACGACCCACCCCGGATGCGAAGTGCCACGCCATGCTCGCGTTGTACCCGCCTGCCGCAGAAAAGAGCAGAACGTCGCCTGCAGCAACCGGCTTGGGGAAAGCGACGCCGTTTGCAAGGACGTCCGTCTCCATACAAATGGAGCCTAGAATCCGCTGCTGGCCGCCAGTCAACCAGCCCAGGACGGTATCGTCCCGAAGGTGCAGCACTCGATGCGCATAATCAGCCGCCATCGGGAGGTCTGCAATCGAAGCATCTACAACGACTTCGCTATCGCAATCTGCGTGGCGTGTTCTCACCTCCAACACTCTCGTTGCGAGCCATGCGGTTTCCGATGCCACTGCCTTTCCTGGCTCGAGAAGGATTTTCTCGACGCCCGGTAGCGTTAACTCAATGCGGGCCTGAAGCGCTGGAAGATTCGGTAGTAACTGTTCCAAGAAATCGTCGGAATACCAACCACCTCCGAGATCGAAAATCGAGTAATCAGCACCCGATGCCTGAGCCAACGCGCCTCCCCAAGCGAGCGTGTGCTCAACCAAGTCTTGCCATTGCGCGAATCCCAGTACATCACTAGCGAAGTGCATGTGAATACCGAGCGGCCTGCCATCTCGAAAGCGCGCCAGGCCGTTCGCTACCCGGTCGAAGATACGATAGTCCGAGAAGTCGATCCCAAATCTTGATGTGGCAGCATTAGGTCGCACGCGAAGCCCTACGGCGTCACAGCGATCAGTCGCCATCAATGACTCCAGGGCCTCCACAGAATCAGCGAATGCAACTGCGACTGGCTGACCTCGGTAGGCTGTCAATTCTGCGGCTCTAGGGCCGTTGAACACGATTGAGGACGCATTGAATCCCAAGCGTAGCGCCCACTCCAGCTCGCGAAGGCTTATGACTTCAGCCCACCACCCGCGCTGAAGAAACGAACGGGCGAGAGCGGGGTGCGGGTCCGTCTTCACGCTCAAAGCCGGGGTGACCGCTGGCCGGATCGAACATTGCGCAAGACTTTTCTCTAACTCATTTAGAATCGTGTCAGCCGCTTCGAAGTCGCGGAATCTAAGCGGGGTGTGCACGGGCGATTGCCACCGTTTGAGGAATCCTGGGAGAGCTACCGGAGATGGTTTCGGTAGGACTATCGCGTCCCGTTCGCGCTTCCTTAATCGCCGGACAAGTTGTGGCTGAAATGAAGGGTGCTTGCCAGCCGATGGGAAAGCAGCATCCGACTGAACCATCTTTGGGAGCGGATGATCCTCACGTACTGGCAGTTCTTGAACAACTCGGATGAACTGCTTGGCCGACCCATGCCCTGGAGAATGCTCGAGGCCAAGGGCCGCACCGACCAGACAGGCCGGCAGATTATGGCCGCAAAGCGTCACTCCATAGATGTAGGCTGGAAATCTGGGGTTTAGATCGATAAGCCAATCACGACCTCCGGAATCCCGAACGAACTCCACCTCACCGCCACCGGTCCAGCGGAATTCGGCAACAAGATGCGCAAGGCGTTCAGCAATGTCCGTTGGCGCGGCGGTGACGGATGCCGCCCACGTTTTTCCCTGCGACGTGACGCTTCGCTTTTCGACCTCAACGGCACCGAGGAGCCTGCCTTTGTACGCCGCGAAAACAATTGATCGCTCCAGACCTGTGACGTGCTTCTGGACGAAGAGATCCTCGCGAGGCCAGTGGAGCGCGAGTGCGCCGATCTGACGCCATAAATCGGCGAAGCCATTCGCTCGGTAAGCCTCGTGGTACTTGCCCTTCACCCAAAGATTCCATCCACTACGGCGCCCCAACGCATGGAGATCTGTCGGCGCGGAAGAAGCAGGCAAGAACTCCGGCACAGTCATCCCAAGGGATGGCGCACACGAAAGAACGGGCTTTCTGACCGACGCCTGTGCGGCCGTGCTCGGAACAAGCAGCCGTGGGTGTTCGCGCGCAACCTCAGCCAACCACTCTGATTCGACGTCAAGGCCCGAGATCCAGCACCCAGCAGGCTGGTCCAGATGTTGGAGAATCTGTAGCGAGTAGGTCTCCAGGTCGAGTTCCGACCATACGGGCTGCACCAACAACGAGTCGAATACAGGATGGTGCAAGCCGCTACTTCGCACATCGTAGTCGACGGCATAGAGCGCGGCCTCCGGGAAAGCCTCGCGCAATGAGCGGGCAACGCCTATCCCAGGCGACGGATCAGGATCGCTGTGAACGCCAGACACGGCAATCGTTGCATCTTTCATCGACAACACTGCGCTCCAAGGGGCCCCGTACCTAACCTACGAATCGCTAGGAGCCCAAGCCCGATTCGAAAGAGAAGAGGGGATACGAGCCTGTGAGGGAGCTGTGATTGGCCAATCGGCCAACAGGGCGGATACAGGTAATGTCGCCGACCGGCTGTTCGTTGGGCCGAATAGACATAACCCGCGCCATCCGCCAGCCCGGTATCCCCGCAACGCCGCGAGAAGGTCCGAGAGCGTCCCGCCGAGACCACCGCGTACTGAGCGCCCTTAGCCGCCCCCGCAGTATCAGTTGTGATAAGTGCTCGCGGTCCGCCCATCCGCTGTTCTCGCAGGATCTGGCGCACGTGGGCTGCCGCGGCGCGCTTCGCACTCGATGTAGATCTCTTCCATCTGCGTCAGCAGGTCGCTGTCGTCTCTTGCTGGCGTCGAGGCAGGCCAGCGTAACAACCTTTCCACGAAGCCAGCAGGGACACGCACAGATACTTCTGCGGGAATTCCGATCTGTGACCGGCGATGAACGCATAGCGCTCAGCCGTTGTTCCGGTACGAACCATGGCCACGTTATTAGAAAGGCATTCTCCCTCTTCAGGCGCTGGACCTCCACTTCCAGCTCCTGAGCGCGCGAATTTTCACGCGGGGCCGTGTCGCTCGCTTCCCCGCGCTTCAACACCCGAATTCGACCCTCCAGAGAGTCTCGACGCCTGCGTACGGCATGAACGGGTGTATGGGGAGCGCCTCGGCAACTGTATGCAGTTGGACCCGAGCGGTTAGGCCCCGTCGCGCTGATCATTACTGTCTGCAACCTGCCGGCCCGTGACCATGCGCTGGTAGAAGTTGATTATGTTTGTAAGCTCCGGGTCCCCAACGCGCTCTTCGGCAGCCTTCACCTTATCTAACGCTTGATCTAAGACGGTCATTTCCCCCGTACGCTTGAAGATCTCCATGCCTACGTCACAGTAGATTCGAAGCATATCCTTATTATCCGAGAACCTATCACAACCATTCACTGCGAGACCATGGGCTTGTTGGAGAATGGCAAGCCTATCTTCGTCCATGAGACCGGGCGTTCTCTCAGCTCTTGCAATCAATAGCATGACCTTATATCGGTGCACAGGGCCGTCTGTACGAAAATCATTCTCAAACAACCGGATTTCAGTTTCAGCCTTCTCCATTTCGTTGATGTCTATTAGGTTTCGGATCAACCTGTGCCGAGGAATCCGCTCGCCAGGAACCTTTGAAATCATGCGGCGAAGCAGTTTGTTTCTGACATGTTTATCTGGAAATCGGCTTATGCCCGTGTCAAACCCACACATTTGTCGTATTGTCCGAATCTCAATGTCATATGTTGGAACGACGTTTTCGATGACCTCTTCAAACAGCTTTCTGTATTTATCCAAGTCCGTCATCTTATACTTGGCAACAATATCCATGATCACGGAATGACGTCCTTTCCATCCATAGATACCCTGTCTTTCGCTAACTGTATGTTCGCGGATAATGTCAGTGAGCTTATCTAGAATTGAGGCAATGCTGTTGGCATCAATGCCGAGGACCCTAACGACCAGCTGACGATGTACGTTGATTCCCGCACTCTCCATCGCAGCAACGATTTTATAAATTTCCTGCAGATCGCCATCAAGGCTTGCGAATTCTCGAAGAATGATGTCATCAAATTTCTCCGATCCAAAAACATTTTTTAGACACACGAATGTATCGGACTCGCACCGAACCGTTAAACGGCGCTTCCTTTCCGCCCGAGAAAAACCAGAAAAACTATTCTCCACCAATGGTTTTAGGTCTGACGATGAGTCAACAAGGTTCAGCAACGACTCTACCTCGGCGGAGTCAAGCCTTTTTATATGAAGTTGCTCGCCTGACTTGAAAAACACGGAAGACTTGACGCGCGGGTTCCACATGTTTCGGGAGGAGATTGCGAATATTCTAAGGTTTAAGATTCCTTCTGAATGCAACGAATCAGCCAGGATGTTTAAACCGTAAAGGTGCAAATGTGCGTCATCTAAAAAAAGAATGCCGGATTGCCCCTCTGCCTGAAGCTTTTTCGCAACCTTTAACCAATCATCCGCCAGAAGGGTATGGTCTTCCTTGTGTTGCCAACATGACCAGCCAGAATCCGAAAAGCGCAGCAGCACTTGTTTGGCCAGAGTGGTCTTGCCGATGCCGCTCGGACCCAGCAGAACAACCGCGTGTTTGTTCCCGCTGTTCAAGGACTCGTAAATGTTGGGACAACAGCTTCGCTGAAAAGTAAGCCCGGCCTTGATGTCCGCATAGGATGCTGGCCAGCCATTAAACATGGCACTCGCATCTTTTGTGCTATTTGTAATTTCATGCGACACATCGATGGTCATCGGCCTCAGGCGTGGAGATACTTCCAACGGATCGTTTACGTTTACAGACGCTTGTACACGTGGATCGATGCGCTCCTGCAGAGCGACGACAAACTGATCGATGCCGCCGAACGCAACCTTCACCCCCCGGCGTTCGTGAAGCAACGCCCTGTTTTCATCTTCGGTATAGAGAATCAGGTAGATCGACCTTGCGCCGGCACATTTTGTGTGGATGTCAAGCGCACGATTCACGATGTCTCTGATATGTGGATCAGACAATGAGTACCCGATTATTACAAGATCAGATTGCCCGAGGTCGTTTCTGAGGCTGTCATAAAGCGTTTCTCTATATTCGCTTGTAAGGTCATAGTCATTGTCCGACAGGATTATACGGCTGTGAACCCCATCAATTTCATCTTTTTCAATCGTGCCATGAACTTTGAACAGCTTTATTGCATCTGGGTTTTTGCTTATTTGGAAATCGAAGTTTGACGAAACTTGCGTGATATCCACTTCAGCGCTGGCATACGCGTCTTCTATCAATCTGTCGTAATTCGTTGTGTAAATGCTCTTCCATTCGTAGAGGGGGAAGTTCAGAAGACTCCCAGTAGGCTGGACTTTCTGGAGCCTCTTTCTTAAATGCTCAATAAGCGGTCGCCTGCCCCTCTTCATTTCCACCACACCAGCGAGCTCACTTAGCGTATAGCCGTCACATGGGATAGAGAAGGACTCGGAGATTGAACCCATCAAGCTCTCAACACTAGGGGCTCCAGACGGAATGGAAGAACCCGCCCCGAAAAACAGCACGGTGCTTTTGGGGTCGATCGCCGACGCAACGTCGCCTATGTTTATGCTCACTTGTTCTCTCTATGTTAAATCAGGGTTCTAACGCCTGGGCTCAGCGGCGTTTGAGGCGACAGGCGATTTTGCGGCAGCAGAATTGGCTGGCGGGTCACTTGTCCACCGCAGCGATTTGTTGCGCGGCGACGCGCCAACCTTGATTCTCAATCGCTTCAAAATCCGCGCTTCCATAGTTTATGCGGTACGCAGCGACTACCGCCTCAATCGGAATAGTGCCGACCACGGCAGCTTCAATTCGAGGCATGAGGGAATGCCGGTGCGCGCCCTCAGCATGTTGCCGCTCTGAGAGTTCCTTGGGCGAAAGGAATTGGCCGTTAGCCAGAGACGTGTCGACCTTCAGCCAAATAGCAGCAGGCCACCCTCGGTGCACCGGCACAAATGTTCGCCAACTCGACAAAGGGTAACCTTCGGAATACTCCAACGGGTCGAATCCATGGAAATCGAACAGACTAATTCCGTCGATGTGCCGCACAAAAGGGAAATAGTCAGGCCCACGATTGGTTTTCCATCTTTCAGTGTCGGGAATGTCTGGATTGGGCAGGATTTCCCCACACCTACAAATTGCGTTCCACCGGTCTGGGTGAGTCGTGTGCCAGATGGCGTCACGAAGCAGATTAGGAAAGCCGACGTTCACGACGTAGTTCACCGGCGGCCCAGCGCCAAATTCTGCGTCGCCCGCGACGCATAACACCGCGACGCAGCATTCCAGCCGCGCCGCGTATGACCAGCGTTAAAGCGCACTTGAGGCCGCTCGAAGCGCGCCTCCCCGCCGCTGCGCCAAGCGGCACCGGCGTTGGCCGTGCGAACGTGTAAGGCGTTGAGGCGCGCCGCATAGTGTCCCCTCCGCGCCCTCTACGGGGCTGTCCTTCTACGCTTCGTTATAGCGGCCGGGGCCGCGCCGTGCAAACGCCTAGCCAACGCTGACATGCCAGCCCCTTCCCCCCGTCATCCGTACAATCAGGGGTCTTCGGAGACACACCCTGTAACGATGACGACTTCCTCCGCCAGCAACCGCCCTGCCCCGCAGTCCGATGCGCCGCCGCTGCGCTTTGTTACGGCCGCCTCGCTGTTTGATGGGCACGATGCCGCCATTAACGTGATGCGGCGCATGATCCAGGCGCGCGGGGCCGAGGTGGTGCACCTGGGCCACAACCGCAGTGTTGAGGACATCGTGCGGGCGGCGCTGCAGGAGGATGCGGACGCCATTGCGCTGTCCAGCTACCAGGGCGGGCACAACGAGTTTTTTGCCTACATGGTGGACATGCTGGCCGAGCGCGGCGCGGGGCATATCCGGGTGTTTGGCGGCGGCGGCGGCACGATTACGCCGGAGGAGATCGCGGCGCTGCAGGCCAAGGGTGTGGAGCGCATCTACCACCCCAACGACGGCGCCAAGCTGGGGCTGGACGGCATGATTGCCGACCTGGTCGAGCGCGCCGACAAGGCCCGCCAGCCGGCCACGGCGCCGGAGGGCGAGCGGGCCGAGGACGAGGCCGGCCTGGGCCGCATGCTGTCGGCGCTGGAAGATGAGGTCATGGGCGACGAGCGCCTGGCCTCGCTGCGCAAGCAGTGGCAGCTGGCGGGCCGCGGCACGCCGGTGCTGGGGCTTACGGGCACGGGCGGCGCGGGCAAGTCCAGCGTGGTGGATGAGCTGCTGCTGCGCTTTTTGCAGCACTTTCCGGACAAAAAGATCGCGGTGCTGGCCGTGGACCCCACCCGCCGCCGCTCCGGCGGCGCGCTGCTGGGCGACCGCATCCGCATGAATTCGCTGTCCAGCCCGCGGGTGTTCATGCGCTCGCTGGCCACGCGCCGCCAGCACCTGGCCACCAGCGCGGTGCTGCGCGACTGCATTGCCTGTTTGAAGGCGCAGGACTTCGACCTGGTCATTGTGGAGACGGCCGGCATCGGCCAGAGCGATTCGGAGATTGTCGACCTGGTCGACTTCCCGCTGTATGTGATGACCTCGGACTTTGGCGCCGCCAGCCAGCTCGAGAAGATCGACATGCTCGACTTTGCCGAGCTGATCGTGCTGAACAAGTTCGACCGCCGCGGCGCCGACGACGCGCTGCGCGACGTGCGCAAGCAGGTCAAGCGCAACCGGCTGGCCTTCGACACGCCGGATGCCGAGCTGCCGGTTTACCCCACCATTGCCAGCCAGTTCAACGACCCGGGCTTGACCTGGATGTTCGTGAACCTGTGCCGGCTGCTGCGCGCAAAGCTGGAGCTGCCGGAGGCCGAGTGGACGCCGCAGGCCGACACCACGGTCAAGGAGCCGCGCGCCACGGTGCTGATCCCGCCTGCGCGCAACCGCTACCTGGCCGAAATTGCCGAGGGCGGCCGGCGCATCAACCGGCACATCGAAAGCCAGCACGAGGCCGCCAACCGCCTGCAGGCGCTGTACGAAGCCCTGGGCGAAATCGAGGACCCGGCCCGCCCGGCGCCGCTGGACCCCTACCCCGCCGAGGCATTGACGGACGAGGGCGACCGCTCGCGCACGCTGCTGCGCCAGCGCTACAACGCCACGCTGGATGCGCTGGACCCGGATGCCATCAGCACCCTGCGCGAGTGGGAGGCCAAGGTGCAGGGCGTGACCGCCGAGCAGTTCCGCTACACGGTGCGCGAGCGCGAGATCAGCGGCGACAACTACACGCAGAGCCTGAGCCACCAGCCCATCCCCAAGGTGGCCGCGCCGGCCTACGAGGCCTGGGGCGAGCGGCTGCGCTTTGCGCTTAAGGAAAACCTACCCGGCGGCTACCCCTACACGGCCGGCATCTACCCCTACCGCCGCAGCGGCGAAGACCCCATTCGCATGTTTGCCGGCGAGGGCACGCCCGAGCGCACCAACCGCCGCTTTCATTACCTGTCGCTGGGCCAGCCGGCCACGCGGCTGTCCACCGCCTTTGACTCGGTCACGCTCTACGGCGAGGACCCGGCCGAGCGCCCGGACATCTACGGCAAGGTGGGCAACTCCGGCGTGTCCATCGCCACGCTGGACGACATGAAAAAGCTCTATTCGGGCTTTGACCTCTGCGCGCCGACCACCTCCGTGTCGATGACGATCAACGGCCCGGCGCCCATCATCCTGGCGATGTTCATGAACACCGCCATCGACCAGCAGGTCGAGAAGCATTTGCGCGAAGACGAGGCCCGCTGGCAGACGGCGCAGCAAAAAATCGCGGCGATGTACGGCGACGCGGCGCGCCCGCAATACGCCGGCGAGCTGCCGGAGGGCAACGACGGCCTGGGCCTGGGGCTGCTGGGCGTGTCCGGCGCCGATGTGGTGGATGCCCAGACCTACGCCCGCATCGCCGCCGACACCGTCAAGGTGGTGCGCGGCACCGTGCAGGCCGACATCCTGAAGGAGGACCAGGCCCAGAACACCTGCATCTTCTCCACCGAGTTCGCGCTGCGGATGATGGGCGACATCCAGCAGAGCTTTGTCGAGCGCGGCGTGCGCAACTTCTACTCGGTGTCCATCTCCGGCTACCACATCGCCGAGGCCGGGGCGAACCCGATTTCGCAGCTCGCCTTCACGCTGGCCAACGGCTTCACCATCGTCGAGTACTACCTGGCCCGCGGCATGGACATCGACGCCTTCGCGCCGAACCTGTCCTTCTTCTTCTCCAACGGCATGGACCCGGAATACGCGGTGATTGGCCGCGTGGCGCGGCGCATCTGGGCCCGCGCGATGCGCGAGCGCTACGGCGCCAGCGCGCGCAGCCAGATGCTCAAGTACCACATCCAGACCTCGGGCCGGTCGCTGCACGCCCAGGAGATCCAGTTCAACGACATTCGCACCACGCTGCAGGCGCTGTACGCGCTGTTCGACAACTGCAACAGCCTGCACACCAATGCCTTCGACGAGGCCATCACCACCCCCACCGAGGATTCGGTGCGCCGGGCCGTGGCCATCCAGCTCATCATTAACCGCGAGCTGGGCCTGAACCAGATCGAAAACCCCTGGCAGGGCAGCTTTGCCATCGACTACCTGACCGATTTGGTCGAGGAGGCCGTGTACAAGGAATTCGAGTCGCTCAGCGAGCGCGGCGGCGTGCTGGGCGCCATGGACACCATGTACCAGCGCGGCAAGATCCAGGACGAATCGCTGTACTACGAAACCAAGAAGTACGACGGCTCGCTGCCGCTGATCGGCGTGAACACCTTCCTGGCCCCCGATGCCGGCGGCGAGATCACCACCACCATCGAGCTGATCCGCTCCAGCGAGGACGAAAAGCGCCAGCAGATCGACAACGTGCGCGCCTTCCAGCAGGCCCGCAACCCGCAGGCCCCGGACGCGCTCAAACGGCTGCAACAGACCGCCCAGGCCCGCGATAACAGCTTCGAAGCCCTGCTCGAAGCCGTGCGCCACTACTCGCTGGGCCAGATCAGCCACGCGCTCTATGAGGTTGGCGGGGCGTACCGGCGCAACATGTAGCCGCCGCGCCGGAGGGGCTGGTATGGGCCAAGGGCGCAAGCTGTTCGCGCCGCGGGCCCACCCCGATGGGGCCAGGAACTTGCAGGCCGCCGGCCGTTCCTAGTCCCTCGCCGGCCAGACCATCTCCGTCCGGGTTGATCAGCACGCAGTGAGACGATTGACCATGCGCACCGCCCCCAGGCCCTTCCCCCCGCCTACCGTCCAGCCGCCGCTCGGCCGCCCGCGCAGGCAAGCCGGCCTGGCCAGGCTCCTGGCCTTTGTCGTGGCCTTCGCCCTGAGCCTGGCCCCGGCCCTACCCGCAGCCGCCGACAGCGACAACGTCGGCGCAGGTCAAAAATCCGGGGCGGAAACGCCGCCCCCCGCCGACCGCGGCATGGCCAGCGATGCCAGTAACGCCATGCCGGGCTTCGACTATGGTCAGCCGGCGGGGCAGCCCCGCCCATCCCGCCGCTCAAGCCGTATCGCGCCCCCGGATGCGCCGCAGGATGCCGCCGACATGGGCCTGCTGATTGAGGGCGACATCGAGCAGCGCCGGCGGCTGGGGCAGATGATTCTGGATGGCGACCCGCGCGAGAAGGTGCTGTACGAGGACGATCACCACCGGGTGGTGGGCAGCGCCCGCCGGCCGGCGGTGCGCATCATGTACCGCCACGACCCGACCTCCAGCGAGTGGCTGTACGACGGCAGCATGGTGCGCGGCCAGCCGCCGCTCGGCAGCAACTTTGGCTGGTCGGTAGCGGTGCAAAAGCCCTACATGGCGGTGCTGGACTGGAGTTCCGAGCCGCTGTCCGCCGCGCTGGTGATCTACGAAAAAACGCCGCACAGCCTGCGCGGCTGGAAGAAGCGCTACGAGGTGCTGGCCAGCAATGCGGATCAGACCCGCTGCATGCGCGGGCTGGAGGCCGAGACCTGGCTGACCAAGTGGCTGCACAACCGTGGCGAGGATTGTGGTGCGCGCACCATCGACTCGGCCAGCGGTGTGCGGGAGGGCGCTCTGTCCACCCGCGGTGGCGGCGTTGGCCGTGGCGCCCCTGCCCCTGACCCTGACCCTGACCCTGACCCCGCCCCTAACCCCGACCCAGGCCCGGCCCCCGCCCCATAGCCGCTTGAGTCGGCCGGGGCGGCCCGGCATAGTCCGCCGCTGACCCCCGCCCCGCCCGAGTATCGCCATGGCATCGACCCGCGAGGTCCTCCAGCAACACGCCGCGGCCGGCCGCCGTTTCAGCGCCGGCGGGGTCGAAAGCTTTGCCCTGGATGCCGGCAGCGGTGTGCCGGTGCTGTGCATGCATGGCGTGCCGGTCTCCAGCTTTGTGTACCGGCGCCTGGTGCCGGCGCTGGCCGAGCGCGGCCTGCGCGGTGTGGCCTTCGACCTGCCGGGCCTGGGGCTGGCCGAGCGGCCGGCCGATTTCGATTACTCCTGGACGGGCCTGGGCCGCTTCGCCGTGCAGGCGGTGGATGCGCTGGGGCTCGACGACTTCCACCTGGTGGTGCACGACATTGGCGGGCCGGTGGGCTTTGAGCTGGCCGCCGCGCTGCGCGGCCGGGTGCGCTCGATCACGCTGCTGAACACGCTGCTGGCGGTGTCGCGCTTTCGCAAGCCCTGGGTAATGCGGCCCTTCGAGGTGCCGCTGCTCGGCGAGGCCTGGCTGGCCTCGATGGTCAAGCCGGCCTTTCGCCTGCTGATGGCCTGGCAGGGCATAGGCGATGTGCGCGCGGTGCCGCCCAGCGAGATCGACGCCCATGTGGCGCTGCTCAAGCACGGCGATGGCGGCCGCGCCTTTTTGCGCATCATGCGCAGCTTCGAGACCACGCCCGAAAAGGAGGCGCGCTACATCAGCACGGTGCGCAACGTGCCCTACCCAGTGCAGCTGCTCTGGGGCGCGCAGGACCCGGCCCTGCGGCTGGATGTCTACGGCCGCATCGCCGCCGACATCACCGGCGCGCCGCTGCACACCGTGCCGGGCAAGCATTTTTTGCAGGAAGACCAGGCGCCGGCCATCGCCGACGCCGTGGCCCGCATCGCCAGCCAGGGCGAGCGCCAGGCCGGCTAAGCGGCGTTGGCCTGGGTGGCCTGCTGGCGGCGCTGCTGCAGCCAGCCGCGCAGCGCGGGGGCGTCCAGCGGCTCGGCGTAGTGAAAGCCCTGCAGCAGCAAATCGCCCTCGCTGTTCAGGCGCTGCTGCTGCTCGGCCGTCTCCACGCCCTCCACAATCACCTTCAGGCCCAGGTCGCGGGCCAGGCCCAATACGGCCTCGACCAGTTGCCGTGCGCGCGGGTGGGCGGGGTAATCCTGCAAAAAGGCGCGATCCAGCTTGACGCCGGTAGCCGGCAACGAGCGCAGGTAGTTCAGCGCGGAATAGCCGCTGCCGAAGTCGTCCACCCACACCTCCACACCGCCGTCGCACAGCGCCTCCACCACCTTGCCGGCCCGCTCCAGGTTGCGCACCAGCGCCTGCTCGGTGATTTCGAGCTGCAGCGCGCTGGGCGGCAAACGCCAGGCGGCCAGCGCGCGGAAGACGCGCCTTGGCAGCTCGACGGACAAATCCTCGGCGCGCAGGTTGATGGCCACCGCCGGCACGGCATAGCCCAGCCCACGCCAGGCGGCCATGTCGGCCAGCGCGCGCTGCAGCACGAAGTCGCTGAGCTTGCCGCCGATGCCGCTGGCCTGGGCCAGCGCCACGGTTTCGGCGCTGCCCACGGGCTCCAGCTCGGGCCCGCGCGGCCACCGCAGCAGCCCCTCCAGCGCCACCAGCTGGCCGCTGCGGCCACGCAATATGGGCTGGTAGTGCAGCTCCAGCAGGCCGCGGGACAACGCGCCTTGCAGCTTGGGTGCCAGCCGCGCCTGGCGCTCGGCGCTGATGCCGCTGGCCTGCGCGCCCTGGCGCCCCAGCACCTGCAGGGCGGCGTCGCGTTCCAGCGTCATGGTGCGCACGCGCCGCGTCATCGCCACCACCAGGAACAGCGTCGAGGACAACACCCCCACGTACAGCCACAGGTTCGTGGCCTGGGGGCTGGCCAGCGGCAGGCCCAGCGCCTGCAGGGCATTGATGACGATGGCCGCCAGCAGCACGGAGGTGCCGGCCAGCACATAGCGTGCGGACTGCGCCCCGCCCTTGGCGCGCAACATGGCGGTGCCCAGAGTCAGCCCCACCCACAGCAGCGCCAGCCCGCCGATGGCGCTGGAGGCGCTGGCCGGCGCCAGCGGCACCAGCAGCGCACTGCCCACGGCCGCCGCAGCCACCAGCCCGAAACCGCGTGAGGCCCGCGGCGCCGTGCGTGCCGTGGCCATGAAGTCGCGGTGGAACAAGGCCCCGGCCGCCACGGCGAGGCCCATCAGCATCGGCGCCAGCCCCACGCTGCTGATGCCGGCGAACTCCCAGGCCACGAAGCGGCCCTGCCACAGCGCCACGGCCACGCCCAGGGCGGCGACATGGGCGGCGAAGGTCAGGTACATCTTCTCGCGCTGGGCGGCGAAGGTGACCAGGCCCATGACGGCGCTGGCCAGCAGCAGGCCGTAATACAGGCCCCAGTAGTACTGGCGGCGGTGGCTGGCGCGGGCCAGGCCCTCGGCGCTGCCGTATTCCAGCGGCAGCTTCAGCCACAGCGGGGCAATGGCGCCCAGCTGGATCTCGCCGGCCGGGTCAAAGTCGGCGGGCGGCCGCAGCAGCCAGCCGATGTCGCTGCCGCCCAGGCCCGCGGGCGTGGCGCGCTGGCGGCAGTCGCGCAGCGGCGCGGCCTGGCGCCGCGGCCAGTACACGCAGACCTGCTCCAGCCCGGCAAAGCGCAGCAGCAGTCGGGGTTCGTCCAGCGTCGGCGGCAGGCGCAGGCGCAGCCAGCCCTCCTCGGCGCCAATGCCGTAATTGGCCTCGCCATCCAGCGGCGCATAGACGCTGCAGGGCGGCGGTCGGCTCAAGGGGGTGGCCTGGTGCGGCTGCTGTGCGGCCAGCAGGGGGCTGGCCACGGCCCAACCGCCCGCCGGCTCGGGCAGCGGCGCCGCCACGCAGGTCGCGGCGGCCAGGGCCAGGGTTGCGAGCATCGCGCCTCCCGCGGTCTCGGTCGCCTGCAGTATGGCAGTGCGGCGGCGGCACGACTATGGTGTTCGACCGGATGGGATCGCGCAGGCCGCAACACGCCAGGCGCCCACCGGGACGGGAGGACACAGCATGGCGACAGACTTTGACAACGCGGCTGGCGCGGGGCTCGATGCGAAGCAGGCCCTGGCCCGCCTGGATGCCCTGGAGGCCGCGCTGCAGGCCGAGACCGCCGCGGCGGCCGGCACGGCCGACCCGGTGGCGCTGGACCAGACCCGGCAGGGCCGGCTGTCGCGCATGGATGCGCTGCAGCAGCAGCAAATGGCGCTGGAGGCGCAGCGCCGCCGGCAGCTGCAGCTGGCCCGTATCGGCGGCGCGCGGCGCCGCCTGGCCCGTGGCGAATGGGGGCTGTGCACGCAGTGCGCCGAGGCCATCGACCCCCGGCGCATGCAGGTGGACCCCACCGCCAGCCGCTGCCTGGAATGCAGCGACTGAATCGCGGGCCTAACGCCCCAGGCTGACCACGAGCCTGACCACGAAGCTCGCTGCGGACTTGGCCGCGGAATGAGTCGGGGATTTGGCCGCGAGCTCCGCCGCGAGACTCGCGGCGTAACCAGCCGCCTAGAACAACTCGACGTTGCCGGCCTGCAGGCTCTCCTGCTGGGCGGGCTTGTGTGGCGGCGCCGTCCAGGCGCTTTGCCGCTCGCGCAGCCGGGCGCCGGCCTGCGGCACGGCCTGCTCGGCGCCGGGCTCCAGCGGCCGGGCCAGGGCCTTGCCCAGCGCGCCCTGCAGCGCCACCAGTTCTTCGTGGATGTCGGCCACCCGCTGCACATGGCCCTCGGTGGCGCCAACCACCTGCGTGGCGATGTCGCCAAACTGCAGCGAGCGCACCGCCTCGGCCGTGGCCGCCCGGATGGCTTCGCCACAGGCCCCCACGCGGGCGATGCTGGCATCCAGGGTCTGCTGCAGCGACTGGGCCTGCTGCAGCATGCCGCCGACGCGGGTTTCGGCCTCTTCGCTCGCCTGCTGGTCGCGGGCGGCCATGTCCTTGACCGTGCCGCGCACGGTGGCCATCGCCGCGCGGGACTCATGCACCCGCTTGCGGATCTGGTCGTTGAAGCTGCCCGAGCGCTCGGACAGCGTGCGCACCTCTTCGGCCACCACCGCGAAGCCGCGGCCGGCCTCGCCGGCGCGGGCGGCCTCGATGGCCGCGTTCAGCGCCAGCAGGTTGGTCTGGTCGGCAATCGACTCGACGTCCTCGAGCAGCGCGAAGATCGCGTCCAGGTGCTCGGCCATGGTGTCGATGTGCTGCACCGTGAGGGCCGAGTTGCGGCTTTCCTCGGCCAGCACCGCCACCAGCTGCTGCATCATTTGCCCGGCGCTGTCGGCGAAGGCGCCCACATCCACGGCATTGGCGTCGCCGCCATCCACGATGCGCTGCACCTCCTGCTGCTGGGCATGCGACTCGGCCTGGATGCGGTCGAAGCTGCTGGTCAGCGTTTCGATGGCATCGCTGACCAGCTGGCGCAGCCGCTCCAGGTCGGCGCGCAGGCCGTTGAGTTCGGTGCCGGCCTGCTGCCGCCACTGCTGCACCAGCTCATCGCAGCGCTGCCGCTCGGCCGCGTCGCGCGCCGGCACATCCAGAATGACCCGGCCGCGCCACACCGCGCCCAGCAGGCTGGCCCACAGGCCGGCCAGCACCAGGCTCGCGCCCCAGGCCCAGGGGCCCGGCACGCGCGCCAGCAACAGGCCAACCACCAGGCCGGAGACCAGGAGCGGGGGCAGCAGCATCTTGATGGCGACCGCGTTCATCGCGGCGCCTCGGCGGTCGGGCTCGGCATTCTCGGCTCCTCGTTCTCAGGCGGTGGCGTCCGGGCCCAGGCCAGTATGGCCGCGGGCAGCTCGTTCAGATTCAAGATTCGTTCCGCGGCGCCCAGCTTCACGGCGGCGCCCGGCATGCCCCAGACGACGGCCGAGGCCTCGTCCTGCACCAGCGTGCTGGCGCCGGCCTGGCGCAGGCGGGCCAGGCCGCGGGCACCGTCCTCGCCCATGCCCGTCAGCAGCAGGCCCAGCGCGTTGCGGCCGCAGGCCTCGCGCACGGAATCAAACATCACGTCGACGGCCGGGCGGTGGCGGTTCACCGGCGCGGCCTGCGACAAGCGGCAGCGCCAGCGGGCGCCGCTGCGCTCCACGCACAGGTGGGCATCGCCCGGCGCGACATAAACATGGCCGGGCAGGATCGGCTGGCCGTCCTCGGCCTGGCTGACCCGCATCGCGCTGGCGCGGTCCATGCGCTCGGCGAAGGGGCGCGAAAAGCTGGCCGGGATGTGCTGGGTGATGACCACCGCCGGCGCATCGGCGGGCAGCGCCGACACTACGGCGCGCAGCGCCTCGGTGCCCCCCGTCGAGGCGCCCATGGCGACCAGCTGCGCCGTGGTGCGGTAGCCGGGGGCACTGCCCACCGCCCCCAGCCGCGGCGGCGGCGCCTGCAGCGGCTGCAGCTGCGCGCGGGCGGCCACGCGGATCTTGGCCGCCAGCTCCTCGGCCAGCGCCGCCAGCCCGGCGGCCAGGCCCAGCGCCGGCTTGCTGACGAAATCCACGGCGCCCAGCTCCAGCGCGCGCAGCGTGACTTCGGCCCCCTGCGTGGTCAGCGAGGAGACCATCACCACCGGCGTGGGCCGCAGGCGCATCAGGTTCTCCAGAAACACCAGCCCGTCCATGCGCGGCATTTCGACATCCAGCGTCAGCACATCGGGCTGCAGCGCCTTGATGGCCTCGCGCGCCGCATAGGGGTCCGGCGCGGCGCCGACCACCTCGAAGCCGGGCACCGCGCCCAGAATCTCGCTGAGCAGGTGGCGCACCAGCGCCGAATCGTCGATGACCAGGATGCGGATGGGCATCAGAACAGCTCGACCCCGCCACCGGGCGGCGGCGCGCGGTTGACCAGCTGCTGCACGTAGCGCTGCTCGGCCTGCCAGTCGGCCCGGTCGCGGGCATCGCCCACCGCCCGTAGCAGGGCCAGTCCACGGTGCGGGAAGAACAGCAGCTTGCGCGGCCGTTGGCCACGCAACTCGGAGGCCAGCACCGGGATGCGCTCGGCAGCCAGATAGGCCTCGACAAAATCGGCGTTGCGGCTGCCCACATCGAAGACGGTGCCGCCATCGAGCACGCGGGCGCCGCCGGCCACCTTGGCCGCCAGCCGCTCGCGCTGCGCCCCGCGGCGCAGCAGCTCGTTGATGAGCAGCTCCATCGCATGCGCGCCGTAGCGCCCGCCCTGCCCGCGGTCACCGCCGGGCAACAAGAAGTGGTTCATGCCGCCCACGGCGACCACCGGGTCATGCAGGCACACGGCGACGCAAGAACCCAGCACGGTACTGATGGCCAGGTCCAGGCCGGTGGCCAGAAACTCGCCCGGCAGCAGCTTGTACACCTCGCATTCCAGCGCCCGGTCGTACTGCAACCGGGCGACGCTGAGGCCCCCCATGTCCCCGGGCGATCGCGGCGGCTCGCCCGAAGGCCCCATGGGCGCCGGCTTTGGGCCGGCCGGGCCGCTCATGGTGGCAGCGGCGCATAGACGGTCTGGCCCAGCGAGCGGAACAGGTCGGCGCAGTGGAATAGGTTCTCCGAATGGCCAACGAAGAGCCACCCGTCGGGCCGCAGCAAACGGCGCATCCGCGCCAGGATGGTGCGCTGGGTCGGCCGGTCGAAATAGATCAGCACATTGCGCAGGAAAATCGCATCCAGCCCACCCTCCACCGCGTAATCGGCGGCCATCAGGTTTTGCGGCTGCCACTGCACTATGCGGCGCAGCGGCTCGCGCACCCGCGCCAGGCCCTCATTCGGCCCGGTGCCGCGGTCAAAATAGGCCCGCCGCCGCGGCTCGCTGATGCCCTTGAGGCGCTCCAGCGGGTACACACCGGCTCGGGCCGTGGCCAGCACCTGGGTGTCGACATCCGTGGCGAGGATCTGGACCGGCGGCGTGCCGCCACCGTAGTGCTCGCAGGCGCAGATCGCGATGCTGTAGGGCTCCTCGCCGGTC
This sequence comes from uncultured Ectothiorhodospiraceae bacterium, assembly GCA_937141935.1. Classification (GTDB taxonomy): domain Bacteria; phylum Pseudomonadota; class Gammaproteobacteria; order Nevskiales; family Oceanococcaceae; genus MS8. The sequence continues at coordinate 53,392 of CAKZQS010000027.1, read as the reverse complement.
GAGCAGGCGGCGCTCCACACCCGCAGCCGACGCGTGGGGCCGCGCTGGGCGAACAGCGCGTTCAGCCGGTCGAAGTGATGCGACTCGCGAAAGAAGGCGGTCAGGTTGGTGGTCAGCGCATTGCGGAAGTGCTCGCGCTCGCCACCGTCATCGACCTGCAGGCGCTTGGCGTACTCGCGAAAGCTGCGCAGCCCCAGGCTGTGCATGCGCCGCGACAGGCGGCGCAGCACCATGTCCTGCTTCTGCGCGCCCAGCACGATGCCCGCCTCGTCGTGGATCAGCTTCGCCAGCGTGCGAAAGTCCGCCGGGCTCAGGCTCAGGGCCCCGGGGGCACCGACGGCACGCGCGGACAATGGCGATGGCGGCGGCGCACTGCCGCCGCCGCGCTGCACAACGTCCACCGCCGCCGCGGCGGGCGCGGCGCTTAGAACTCGGTCCACTGGCCGTTATCCACCCCGTTGCTGCGGCCGTTGGGGGCGCCGTGCTTGCCATTGAGGGCCGGGGCCGGCAGCGCCTGAGCCTGGCCGTTATCGCGCTTGGGGGCGCGGCGGGCCGGCGCCTCCACACTGGCGCCACCTTGGCTGCTGTGCAGCTTGAAGATCTGCACCGACTCCACCAGCGTTTCGGCCTGATCCTCCAGCGACTTGGCCGACGCGGCCGATTCCTCGACCAGCGCGGCGTTCTGCTGGGTGACCTCGTCAAGCTGGGTCACGGTCTGGTTGACCTGGCCGATGCCGGCGCTCTGTTCCTGGCTGGCGGCGGTGATCTCACCCATGATGTCGGTGACCCGCTGCACGCTTTGCACGATTTCCGCCATCGTCTCGCCGGCCCGGTCCACCAGCTCGGTGCCGCTCTTGACCCGCTCGACGCTGTCGGAAATGAGCGTCTTGATCTCCTTGGCAGCCCCGGCGCTGCGCTGCGCCAGCGAGCGCACCTCGGCGGCCACCACGGCAAAGCCGCGGCCCTGCTCGCCGGCCCGCGCCGCCTCCACGGCCGCATTCAGTGCCAGGATGTTGGTCTGGAAGGCGATGCCGTCGATGACGCTGATGATGTCGGCGATCTTCTTGCTGGAATCGCTGATGGCGGACATGGTGCTGACCACCTCGCCGACCACGTCGCCGCCCTTGCCGGCCACCTCCGAGGCGCCCATCGCCAGCTGATTGGCCTGCTGCGCGTTGTCGGCGTTCTGCCGCACGGTGGTGGTCAGTTCCTCCATCGAGGAGGCGGTTTCCTCCAGGCTGGCGGCCTGCTGCTCGGTGCGGCTGGACAGGTCGGCATTGCCCATCGCGATCTCGCGTGAGGCGGTGTTGATGGCGTCGGCCGACTCGCGAATGCGGGTCACCATGTCGGTCAGCGTGCCGATGGTCGATTGCGATTCTTCCCGCAACTGCGCGAACAGGCCCTCGCCGTCGATGTGCACCTGGGCCGTCAGGTCGCCCTTGGACAGTGCCGACATCAGCTTGCTCATCTCGCGGAAGGCCGCCTCGCTGACATCCAGCAGCTGGTTCAGGCCCTCGGCCAGGCTGCGCATGAAGCCGATCTTGCCCTCGGAGGACAGCCGCAGCGAGAAGTCCCCCGCGGCCGCCTGGCTGACGATGCGCTCGATCTGCTCCTCGACCTCGACCTCGGCATTGCGGTCCAGCCATTCCACCACGGTACCCACGCGCTCGCCTTCACCGTCGATGATGGGGTTCACCGTGAGGTTGAAGATCTTCTCGCCGACGCGAATGGTCGCCTTGTGGGTGCCCTGCAGCTGCTCCAGCATGCGCTGCTGGTGAACGGGGTTCTTGTGGAAGATGTCGATGTTGGTGCCCACGACCTTGCTGACATCGAACTGCGGCAGCTGCTCGCGGATCTTGTTCTGCGCCGCCGTGAGCATCTCGATCAGCGACTTGTTCGCGTAGCGGATCACGCGGTCGCCATCGGCGATCATCACGTTGGTGGTCACGTTGTCCAGCGCATTACGAATGCGCAGGTTCTCCTGGGCGATCTGCATCTGCCGGGTCTGGTTCTGCTCCAGACCGTCGAGCATCTGGTTGATGCCCACGCACAGCGATTCGACCAGGCCGGTCTTGCCGTCCATCGGGATCCGCGCCGTCAGCTCGCCGCGCTGCGCCCCGTCGATGACCACCTGGGTCTGCTCCACGGCCTTGCGCATGGCCTGGTTGGTCTTGACCTGCTCGGTGATGTTGGTGGCGTACTTGACCACCTTGTAGGGCTTGCCGTTGAGATCGAAGATCGGGTTGTAGGTGGCCTGGATCCAGACCTCGCTGCCGTCCTTGTGCAGGCGCTTGTACTGGCCCGCGTCGTAGGTGCCCTGCCCCAGCTTGCGCCAGAACTCGGCGTAGTTGGCGCTGCCGGCTTCGCTCGGGTCGACAAACATGCGGTGGTGCTGGCCGCGCACCTCGGACAGCGTATAACCCAGCGTTTTCAGGAAATTGTCATTGGCACCGAGGATGGTGCCGTCCAGGTTGAACTCGATCACCGCTTGGGCCTTGCTGATGGCCGAAAGCTGGCCCTCGTGGTCCGCGGTGCGCAGCTTCTCCTCGGTGATTTCGGTGGCGTACTTGACCACCTTGAAGGGCTTGCCGGCGGCATCGAAAATCGGGTTGTAGGCCGCCTGAATCCAGATCTCGCGGCCATCGCGCCCGATGCGTTTGTATTGCCCGCTGTCGTAATGGCCCTGGCCCAGCTTGTCCCAGAACTTCTGGTAAGCCGGGCGCGAGGCATCCTCGGGCGGCATGAACATGCGGTGGTGCTGCCCCTGTACCTCGTCCAGGGTGTAACCGACGGTCGACAGGAAGTTCTCATTGGCCGTGCGGATAGTGCCGTCCAGGTCGAACTCGATCACCGCCTGGGCCTTGCTGATCGCCGCGATCTGGCCCTGGTAATCGGCGTTGCGCAGCACGTCTTCGGTGACGTCGGTGGCGAACTTCACCACCTTGTAGGGCTTGCCGCGCGGGTCGAGGATCGGGTTGTAGCTGGCCTCGATCCACAGTTCGCGGCCGCCCTTGCCCACCCGCATGTAGCGGCCCGAGTCGAACTCACCGCGGCCCAGCTTCTCCCAGAAGCGAGCGTACTCGGGTGAGGCCGCCTCTTCGGGCTGCACGAACATGCGATGGTGCTGGCCGCGCACCTCGGCCAGCGAATAGCCCACCGCCGCCAGAAAGTTCTCGTTGGCGGTGATGATGGTGCCGTCCAGCTCGAACTCGATCACCGCCTGGGACTTGCCAATGGCCATGATCTGGCCGGAGTAGTCGGCGGCCTCATGCACCTGCCGGGTGATGTCGGTGGCGTACTTGACCACCTTGTAGGGTTTGCCGTCGGCGTCGAAAATCGGGTTGTAGCTGGCCTCGATCCAGATCGTGTGGCCGTCCTTGTGCACGCGGCAGTAGCGGCCGGCGTCGAACTCGCCACGGCCCAGCTTTTCCCAGAAGCGCTCGTACTCGGCCGAGCGGGCCTCCTCGGGCTCGACGAACATGCGGTGGTGGTGGCCCACGACTTCGTCGGCACCGTAGCCGACCGTGGCCAGGAAGTTGTCGTTGGCGCGGATGACGGTGCCGTCAAGGTTGAACTCGATCACCGCCATGGCCTTGTCGATGGCCGCCATCTGGCCTTCATTGCTGGCGGCCTCGCGCATGTGCGCGGTGATGTCGGTCGCCACCTTCACCACGCCGATGGGCTGGCCCTGCGCATCCAGTACCGGGTTGTAGCTGGCCTCGATCCACACGCTACGGCCGCCCTTCGCCAGGCGGCGGTAGCGGCCGCTGTCGGCTTCGCCGCGGCCGAGCTTGGCCCAGAAGGCCTGGTACTCGGGCCGGGCGGCATCGGCCGGGTCGCAGAAGATGCGGTGGTGCTGGCCGCGAATTTCGTCGAGCGTGTAGCCCATGGTCGCCAGGAAGGCGTCGTTGGCCTCGCGGATGTTGCCCTGCAGGTCGAATTCGATGACGGCCTGCGAGCGGGTCAGCGCCTGCAGGCGCGACTCCAGCTCCGCGCGGCTGGCCTCGCATTCCCCGCGGCGCGCCTTGTGTTCGATGGCGCGCGCCAGCACGGTGTTCAGCTGGACTAGCAGCGGCTGCAGCTCGGCGCTGGCCTGCTCCAGCTGGACCTCGGTGGCGCCGGAGCCGGCCAGGATGGCCTCGAGCTGACGGCTGGCCTCGACGACCTGGGGGGAAAGCTTGGCTTGGGGGCGAAGAAAGTTCATGGCGGTGTGTCCCTTCAATGGGTTTCGGCGGCGGCATCCGCCACCAGGCCCAGCGCCTCTCCGGAGATGAGGGCCTCGATGTCGATGAGAATCAGCAGGCGCTCCTCGAGCGCCCCCAATCCGGTAATGAAGCGGCCGTCCAGGGCCTTGCTGGACATCTCCGGCGCGGGCCGGATCTGCGTATCGGCCAGCGTGATCACATCGGATACGCCGTCGACTACCAGGCCGACGATGCGCCCCGCCACGCTGAGCACGATCATCACGGTGAATTCGTCGTAGCGCGCCTCGGCCATCGCAAAGCGCAGCCGCATGTCGACGATGGGCACGATGGTGCCGCGCAGGTTGATAACGCCCTTGATGTAGCTGGGCGCGGCCGGCAGACGGGTCACCGTGTCGTAGCTGCGGATCTCCTGCACCTTCAGGATGTCCACGCCGTATTCCTCCTCGCCCAGGCAAAAGGTCAGGTATTCCTGCGTGTGCCCTTCGGCGGCCTCGCCGACGGCGGGCGTCGCAGCCGGCGCGACCGGCGTGGCGGCTGGCGCGGCGGGTGGGGGGTTGGCTGTTGCGGTCATCGTCCCTCCTTGGATCGATGGGCCTCAGGCGGCGGTGGAAACGGGTGGCCGGCGGGGCACGCCGCCGACATCAAGAATCAGGGCGACACGGCCGTCGCCGAGGATGGTTGCCCCGGCCACGCCGGGCACGGGGCGGTAATGCGTTTCGAGGTTCTTGACCACGACCTGCTGCTGACCCAGCAGCTCGTCGACGACCAGCGCCAGCTTCTCGCGCTGGGACTCCACCACCACGGCCAGGCGGGGCGCAGCATCCGCATCGGCGGCCGTGCTGCCCGCCGATGCGCCATAGCCGAGCACGGCGTCCAGGCGGAGCAGCGGCAGGTATTCATCGCGCACCTGCAGCAGGCCCTGCTCGCCGGCCAGGCTGCGCAGCGCCGCCGGCTCGATCTGCAGCGACTCGATGACCGCGGCGATGGGCACGACCAGGATTTCCTGGCCCACCCGCACGGTCATCCCGTCCAGAATGGCCAGCGTCAGCGGCAGGCGGATCGTGACCCGGGTGCCCTGGCCACGCTCGGAGGCGATATCGACCTGCCCGCCCAGGCTGCTGATGTTGCGGCGCACGACATCCATGCCCACGCCGCGACCGGAGAGATCGGTGACGGCCTGCGCCGTGGAAAAGCCGGGGGCAAAGATCAGATCCCAGACGGCGGCATCGGGCAGGTCCGGTTCGACCTCGAGCCCGCGCGCCTGCGCGGTGGCCAGGATCTTCTCGCGATCCAGCCCGCGGCCGTCGTCGGCCACTTGGATCAGGATATGGCCGCCCTGGTGCCAGGCCGAGAGCCGCAGCGTGGCTTCCGCCGCTTTGCCGGCGGCAGTGCGCTCGGCGGCCGGCTCGATGCCGTGGTCGATGGCGTTGCGCACGATGTGGTTCAGCGGATCGACAATCTTTTCGATCACGCCCTTGTCCAGCTCGGCGCCCTCGCCCGAGGTCTGCAGGCGCACCTGCTTGCCAAGCTGCACCGCCACATCGCGCACCACCCGCGGGAAGCGGCTGAAAACCACATCCACCGGCAGCATGCGGGTGGCCATCACGGCCTCCTGCAGGTGGCGGGTGTTCTGCTCCAGCTGGCCGATGCCGCCGAGCAGCGATTCGTGTTCGACCGGGTCCAGCCCCTGCACGCGCTGGCGCAACATGGCCTGTGTGATGACCAGCTCGCCAACCAGGTTGATCAGCGCATCGATCTTGTCCACACCCACACGGATCGAGCCGCCGCCCTCGCGCGGCGTGGGCGCTGGCGCGGCTACGGGCGATGCCGTCGGTGCAGCGTTCGCCGGCGCACCCGAGGCCGGCGCCTCCGTCGCGGCGGCGACGTCGTCGCCGAGTTTGGCGGTACCGGGGTGGGCGGTGCCGGAGCTGGCAGTGCCGGGGCTGGCGCTGCCGGGGCCGTCCGCGGTGTCGACCGAGGGCCGAATCTGCAGCTCGCAGGCGTCATCGACCCAGGCAAAAACTTCTCGAATCGCTGCCTCCTCGACGGGAGCCTGCAAGCGGATACGCCAGCCCAGGGGGCAGCATTCGGCGTCGTGTTCGGCCAGCGGCCGCAGGGCCGCGGTGTCGCACTCGACGTCAAGCGGCCCGAGCTCGGCCAGGGCGCGCAGCAGGCGCAGGGGGTCGTTGCCCTGCTGGGCGATGTCGGGCTCGGGGCGAAAATCGATATGCCATCCCGCCGTGCACGCCGGGTCCGCGGCCGCGGGGCTGTGCTCCGCGCCGGTGGCCGGTGCGGCACTGGCCAGCACCTGCTGCAGCTGGGCCTCCAACGCCGCGTCGGCGCCACCCGGCTCGCCCTGCTGGGCGGCCTGCAACATGCCGCGCGTGCTGTCCACGCATTGCAGCAGCAGCTCAACAAGACTGGCATCCCAGGCGCGCTGGCCGGCACGCAGCTCATCCAGCAGCGTTTCCAGCAAGTGGGTAAAGCCACCGATCTCGACGAAGCCAAAGGTGCCGGCACCGCCCTTGATCGAGTGCGCGGCGCGGAAGATGGCATTGACCGTCTCGGGATCCACCGGCTGCGCCGGATCCAGCCCGAGCAGGCCGGCCTCCATCGCGTCCAGACCCTCGAAACTTTCGTCGAAGAAGGTCTGGTGGAATTGGCTCAGATCGACATTCATGGCGGCGTGGCGAGCGTCCCTAGCTCAGCACGCGCGAGATCGTCGACAGCAGTTGTTCGGGGTTGAAGGGCTTGACGATCCAGCCGGTGGCGCCGGCGCTGCGGCCCTCCGACTTCTTGTCGTCGCCGGCCTCGGTGGTCAGCATCAGCACCGGGGTAAAGCGGTAGCTGGGCAGCTCGCGCAGCTTGCGCACCAGCGAGATGCCATCCATCACCGGCATGTTGACGTCGGCCAGCACCAGGTCATAAGCGCCGCTCTGGGCCAGATTCAGGGCCTGCTGGCCGTCCTCGGCCTCGGCGATCTCATGCCCGGCCGATGACAGCGTGAAGGCCACCATCTGACGCATGGAACGGGAATCGTCTACGGCAAGTATGCGGGCCATCAGGGTCCTCTCAGGCTGTGGCTTGGGGGCACGGTTCGACAGCACCGGCGTGCAATTCGCAGGCCACGCCGAGGTCCCCGGCCGCCTGGTCCAGAGTCGGGGGCACGCCCTGCGGCCAGGCCCAGCCGCAGTCGGATTCGCGCAGGCTGCGCAGCAGCGCCAGCAGCAGCGCCAGCCCGGTGGCATCCACGCGCTCGACCTCGCCCCCCAGTTCCCACAGCTGTTGGCGCGCATCGGGTTGCGCCAGCTGCTCCAGCCATTGCGCCTGCAGGGTGGCGACGTGGTTGATGATCAGTTGCGCCGGCAGTTCCAGCCTCATGGCGCCGGGCCGCCGGCGTCCGGCGCTGCCGGAGTGCGACCCAGCGCGGCCGCCAGCTGCGCCTCGGCCGGCCGCAGGCGCGCCGCATCGGGCCCCGGGGCCTCGCGCGCAGTCGCCGGCGGCATCGGGGCCGCGGCGGGCGGCGGCGTCATGCCCGCGGGGGCGGGGCCGACGGCGAGACCGGCAGCCGGCGCCACCGTGCGGGCCTGGGCCTCGCTGCGCTGCCGGTGCCGCTGGCGCAGCTCCAGCGCGTAGAGCTTCATGTCGTGGTTGGCGCTGACGGTGGTCAGCGTCTGCAGGCCATCGCGCAGGTGCGACAGCGCCATCTCGGTGGCTTCGGCATAGGCGCCCTGGGTGGCGTGCGCGGCGTCAAGTTGCCGCCACCAGCGCGCCTGGCGTTGCTGCATGCGCCGCAGCGCCAGGGCCAGCGCACACATCGCGGCGCCGCTCAGCAGCACATAGCCCAGGCCCAGAGCCAGGTACCAGGTGTTCATGCAAGTTCCTCCAGCAGAATCGGCAGCGTCAGCAGGCCGACATAGCCACGCTCGTGGTGGCACAGGCGCACCGCCGCGCTGGCGTGGCCGGCGGCGTCCCGGTCGTCGGTGGATGCCTCCGGCAGCGCCAGCACCTCGCCGATGGCGTCGATGACCAGACCCAACCAGCGGCCCGCGCTTTCGACCACCAGCAGGTGGGCGCTGGGGCCCGGGGCGGCGGTGGCCAGGCCCAGCAGGGCCCGCGTATCCAGCACGCTCAGAATCCGGCCGCGCAGGTTCAACACCCCCAGGCAGCTGCTCGGCGCACCGGGCACGCTGGTGATCGCCGGCAACGGCAGCACCTCGCGCACGCGCAGCACATCCACGCCAAAGCGCTCGCCGGCCAGCGCAAAGCTGACGCAGCGTATGGAGGTGTCGGCGACGGGGCTGGCGCTCATGGGGATGCGGACGGGACGATGGCCGGGCGCCTGCAAGGGGCGTTCCGCAGCGCCGACCTTCGCGCCCCTTGGGCGCGTACGGCCCGCCTGGGGCCAGCGCGCGGCGGGCGAATCAGGCCCGCGCGCGGGCGTGCACGATGACCAGCACGCGGCGGTTGCGGTTGCGCGCGGCCGCGTCGGTGTTGGGCACCTCGGGGCGCTGCTCGCCGAAGGCGCGCAGGCTCATGCGCGCATCGTCGATGCCGCTGTCGGAAAACAGGCGGATCACGCGACCGGCCCGGCCGGCCGACAGCTCCCAGTTGGAGGGAAAGCGGGCGTTGCGGATGGGAACGTCGTCGGTGTGGCCCTCGACCACGACCGGGTGCGCCACCGCGCCCAGCAGCCCGGCGATGCGCAACAGGATGGCGCGCGCCTGCGCGGTGACCTCGGCGCTGCCGCTGGGGAACAGCACATCGGTGCCGATGGCGATTTCGATGCGGTCGAAATAGCGGGTGATGCGCACCTGGCCTTGCGCCTCCAGCTCGCGCAGGGCTTCGCCCAGCTGCTCGGCCAGGCGCGCCAGCTCGGTGTTGCCGCCGGCGCCGCGGGCGCCCTGCATGGCCAGCGGCAGGGGCAGCGACACATGCTGCCGGCGAATCAGGTTCTGCTGCACGCTGTCCAGCGGCAGCGTGCGGATGGTGCGCATCGAGGTGTCCTCGCGCGCCTTGTTCATGCCCACCTGGATCGGCATCACCGCCCGCGGCGGGCCGCCAAAGGCCGCCACCATCGAGTTCGAGAGCACGCGAAACTTGCCCTCGTTCAGCGAGCTGGTCGCGTACATGACGACGAAGAAGGCCAGCAGCAGCGTGATCAGATCGCCATAGGGGATGGCCCAGGCCTCGTGGTTGACGTGGTCTTCGTGGGCCTTCTTACGCGGCATGCAGGAAGGCCTCCAGCTTCGACTCGATGTGCCGCGGGTTTTCGCCCTCGGCAATCGCGATGAAGCCCTCGACCAGAATCTCGCGGTAGCGCACCTGGCGGGCCACGACGCCCTTGAGCTTGGAAGCCACGGGCAAAAAGAACAGGTTGGCCGCGCCGATGCCGTAGATGGTGGCGACGAAGGCCGCGGCGATGCCGGTGCCCAGCTTCGAGGGGTCGGCCAGGTTCTGCATCACCGCCATCAGGCCCATCACCGCGCCGATGATGCCCAGCGTCGGCGCGTAGATGCCCAGGCCCTCGTAGACCTTGGCCGCGTCGTTGTAGGTGTGCTCGTGGGTGCCGATGTCGGTTTCCAGGATGTTGCGCAGCACGTCCGGCTCGATGCCGTCGACCAGAAACTGCAAGCCCTTCTTGGTAAAGCCGTCTGGCTGCTGCTCGATCAGCGGCTCCAGGCCCAGCAGGCCCTCCTTGCGCGCCTTCTGGCTCCATTCCAGCACCTGCTTCACGGCGCCGTGCGGGTCTTCCTCCGGCGGGCGCATGGTCCAGCGGAAGATCTTCATCGCCCGGCGGAAGGTATCCATCGGGGTCTGCACAAAAATTGCCGCCACGGTGCCGACCAGCACGATGACGAAGGCCGCCGGCGACAGCAGCGCGCCGACGCCGCTGCCCTTGAGCATGCTGCCGCCGAGTACGGCGACCAGGGCGAGGCAGAGTCCGGTGACGGTGAGCTTGTCCATGGATGGGCGTCAGTTCGCGACGTGGGGGCCTGCAGGGGGTATCGGCGGCAACGGCCCAGACTTGAGCAGCCCGGCCGGGTCCACCACCAGCGCGATGCGCCCGTCGCCGGTGACCGTGGCCCCGGAGAAGGCCGCGGCCTGCGCCAAGGACTCATCCAGTGGCTTGATCACCACCTCCTCGCGGCCGCTGACGCGTGCGCCCACCAGCGCGAAACGCTGGCTGCCGCTGCGCAGAATCACCGCATGGCTGCGGTCGCTGCCCTGGCCGTAGGGCGCATTGCCGGGCAGCCACAGCCCCAGGTCGAAGACCGGCAGCGGCTCCTCGTCCAGCATCAGCACCGGGCGGCCGTCGAGCTGGCCCAAGGTGGCCGTATCCAGCCGACGCACCTCGTCGACGGCGGCCAGCGGCAGCGCAAAGATGCGCTCGCCCACCACCACCATCAGCGTGCCCAGAATGGCCAGCGTCAGCGGCAGCCGCAGCGTGACCTCCGAGCCGCGCCCCGGCTCGCTGTGCAGCTCGATCTCGCCGCCCAGCGCATCGATGCGGGTCTTCACCACATCCATGCCCACGCCCCGGCCCGATACATCCGATACCGCGTCGCGGGTGGAAAAGCCGGGCAGGAAGATCAGTTGCAGGCAGGCGCCGGCATCCAGCGTGGCCGCGGCGTCGCCACCGATCAGGCCGCGCTGGATGGCCTTGGCGCGCAGCGCGTTCGCATCCATGCCGGCGCCGTCGTCTTCCAGGCGGATCAGCACATGGTCGCCCTGCGCTCGCGCGCTCAGGCGCACCCGCCCGGCGCGCGGCTTGCCGGCAGCCTCGCGGGCCTCCGGTGCCTCGATGCCGTGGTCCACCGCGTTGCGCACCAGGTGCACCAGCGGCTCGGACAGCGCCTCGACCACGTTCTTGTCCAGTTCGGTCTGGGCGCCCTCCAGCTCCAGCATCACCTCGCGCCCCAGGCTGCGCGCCAGGTCGCGCACGATGCGCGGGAAGCGCCCGAAGAGCTTGTGCAGCGGCTGCATGCGGATGCGCATCACCGCCGACTGCAAATCGGCCGTGACCCGGTCCAGCGTGGCTATGGTCTTGTCGCGACGGCCCCCACGCCCCGGCCCGGCGGCCTGCGCCTGCCGCGCCAGCAGCGCATTGCGCGCCAGCACCAGCTCGCCGACCAGATCCATCACCGCATCCAGCCGGGCGGTCTCCACCCGAACGCTGCTCTCGGCCGCCGGCGGCGTCGCGGGCGGGATCGACGCGGGCGCCACGGGGCCGCCACCGGCTGCCGCCGGGTTCTGCGCCGTCGAGCCGCAGGCGGACGAAACGTCAGCCGCCGCCTCGGGGCTCGTGGCCTTCGCGACGGCAGGGTCCGGTGCTGCGGCGGCCCGGCTGGCCCCGATGGCCCCGCTGCCGTCCGAAGGTTCTGGCATGCCGTGCGCGGCGTCCAGCAGGGCCTCGAAGTCGTCCTCGGCGCTCGCCGCGGGCGCACTGACGCCATGCGCGGCGTCCAGCAGCGCCTCGAAATCCTCATCCGCCGGCACGCTCTCGGCCTCGCAGGCGTCTGCACTGGCCGCGCCGTCCATGCCGATCGCGGCGTTGCGCGGGGCCTCGATGCGCTGCGCCAGCGCCTGCAGCAGCGCCGGCGCGGGGGGCGGCGCGGCCTGGCCGGCCTGCAGCGCATCGAGCTGCGCTTCCAGGGTGTCGATGGCCGCCGACAGCGCGTCGATGTCTTCGGCCAGCGCGGGGGCGCCGCCGCGCAGCAGCGCGCACAGGTCCTCGGCCCGGTGGCACAGGCCCACCAGCGGGTCCAGCGCCAGAAAGCCCGCACTGCCCTTGAGCGTGTGGAAGGTGCGAAACAGCGCGTGGATCTCGGGGCTGTCCTGCGGCGCCTGCGCCAGCGCCATCAGCGCCGGGCCCAGGCCGGCCGTCAGTTCGCTGGCCTCGGTCAGAAAGTCGGCCAGCAGTTCGGCGTCTTCGGTCATCGCCTCCCCCCGGGCCGCGGAGACAGCGCCCGCGGCGGGCACGCGGACGGGCGGCGGGCGCGCGGGCTCACAGCCCCAGGTCGCGCATCAGCGCATCGGCATCGTCCTGCGTGGCGCTGTCGGCCTGGCGCAGGTTGTGCACGGCCGGACCGGCCAGCGTTGGCGGCGCCTGGCAGGAGGGCAAGGGCGCCAGCCCGGCCTGCGCCAGCAGGCTCTCAAAGCCGGTCTGGGTGGTCTCCAGGATGTGGTGCACCCGCCCGATGATCTGGCCGGAGAGGTCCTGAAAGCCCTGCGCCTCGGCGAGCAGCAGGCAGGTCTGGCGCAGCGCCTGCGCCTCGGCCTGGACCTCGGGGTCCGCATGCGCCTCGAGGCGGCGCAAACGGCCCTGAGCCTGCTCGACCAGATCCAGCGTGCGGTTGGCCGCGTCCTCGGTCAGGCGCACGACGGCCTGCAAGCGGTCACGGGCATCCGGCAGGTCGGCCACCGCCCGGCGCAGCGCGCCGTCGCCATCCAACCCCTGAAGCTGCTCGGCCAGCCGCGCCGCGAGCGCCGCCAGGCCATCGGCCAGCAGCGTTTCGCGATCCTCGGCTGCCGGCGTCGCGCGTTGCGCGCTGGCGCCGCCCATGGCTCAGGCCGCCGCCTGCATGCGCTGCGAGATGCGCTCGATCTTCTCGGCCAGCGTGGCCGCCGTGAAGGGCTTGATGATGTAGCCGGACACGCCGGCCTGCGCCGCCTCGACGATCTGCTCGCGGCTGGCCTCGGCCGTCACCATCAGCACCGGCAGCTTGGCCAGCTTGGCGTCGGCGCGCACGGCGCGCAGCAGCTCGATGCCGCTCATGCCGGGCATGTTCCAGTCGGTCACCAAAAAATCGAAGTCCTGCGACTGCAGCAGGGGCAGCGCCGTTTCGCCGTCGTCGGCTTCGGTGATCTGGGTGTAGCCGAGCTCCCCGAGCAGGTTGCGCACGATACGGCGCATCGTGGGGAAGTCGTCGACCACGAGGATGCGGGCGTGGGGGCTCATCGGTTCCTCCGGCGAACTAGGCGGGGGCGGCGCCGGCGGTCGCGGCGTCGCGGGTGGGAGCAGGTGCCGCGGCGCTGGCCTGCCAGTCGGACAGCGCGGCGCGCAGCGCCTTCAGCGCACGGGCGTGCAGCTGGCAGACGCGGGATTCGGTAACGCCAAGCACGGCGCCGATTTCTTTTTGATGCAGTTCTTCGCGGTAATAGAGCGACAGCACCAGCTGGTCGCGCTCGGGCAGCTCGCGGATCGCCGCGGCCAGCCCGGCGCGCAGCGCGCCGCGCTCGTGCTGCTGCTCGGGGCCGAGCAGCGGGCTGACCAGCGAGCGCAGCGGCGCGAGGTCATCCTCGCCCTCGCCTTCCAGCCGGTCGAGCTGGGTCAGGGCCGCGTCGTCCGCCGCCTGGCGGTAGTCGGCCGGGTCCATGTCCAGCGCCGCGGCCACCTCGGCCTCACTCGGCGGGCGCCCCAGCTGCTGCTCCAGGCGGCGGCGGGCCTCGGCGATCTCGCGCCCGCTGCGATGCACCGAGCGCGGGGCCCAGTCGCCGCGACGCAGCTCGTCGAGTATCGCGCCGCGAATGCGATGGCCGGCATAGGTCTCGAAGCTGGCGGCATGGCCGGCCTCGAATTTGTGCGCGGCCTCCAGCAGCCCCAGCGTGCCGGCCTGGATCAAATCATCCAGCTCGACGCCGGCGGGCAGGCGGGCGGCCAAATGCAGGGCGATGCGCCGCACCAGAGGCGCGTGCTCGCGCACGCGCTGCTCCGGGCTTGGCGCCGCGGGGGCCTCCCAGCGCATCGCGCTATTCACGGCCGCGCCGTCGCCAGCGCCGCGCCGGCATGGCCCGCGGGGGCCGCGCCCTGCCCGGCCGCCAGGCTTTCGACAAAGAATTCGATATGCCCGCGCGGCACCTCCGGCTGCGGCCAGGACAGCACGCGCTGGGCCAGCTCGGTAATGGCCCGCGCGGCCGGCGCGCCGGGGCGCCATTCCACCAGCGGGCGCTGCTGCTGGATGGCCAGCCGCATCTGCTCGTCGTGCGGCACGTTGCCGGCATAGTCGAGCTGCACGTCGAGGAAGCGGTCGGTGACCCGCTGCAGCTTTTCGAACAGCAGCCGGCCCTCGCTGACGCTGCGGGTCATGTTCGACACCACCTCGAAGTTGCGCACGCGGTGGTCGGTGGACAGCACCTTGATCAGCGCATAGGCATCCGTGATCGCGGCCGGCTCGTCGCACACCACCAGCAGCACGCTCTGCGCCGCCTGGGCCAGCGACAGCACATTGCCGCCAATGCCGGCGGCGGTATCGATGATCAGGCAATCAACATCGCTGGCCAGCTCGGAAAAACCGTGAATCAGGCCAGTACGCATCGTGTCGTCCATCTCCGCCAGCCAGCGGCTGCCCGAGGCGGACGGAACGATGCGCAGGCCGGTGGAGGTCGTCAGCAGCGTGTCGGCCAGCCGGGCCTTGCCCTCGAGCACATGGCCCAGGTGCAGGCGCGGCTGCAGCCCCAGCAGCACGTCGACATTGGCCAGGCCGAAGTCGGCATCGAACAGCAGCACGCGCTGGCCGGCCATCTGCAGCGCCGTGGACAGGTTGATGGATACGGTGGTCTTGCCCACCCCGCCCTTGCCGCTGGCAATGGCGATGACGCGCGCACGGTGCGGCGGCAGCATGCCCACGAGCTGGGAGGCCTGGTGTGCGCCCCTAGGCACAAGCATCGGCGGTCTCCGCTGCGGGGGTGGTGGGCTGCGCGGCCGCGGTGGGCTCGATCGGCGGTGTTTGTTCGCGCTGGGCCAGCGCCCGCGCCACCAGCTCGCGGCCGGCGAGGCGTGCGAGGTCCTGCGGCACGCGCTGGCCGTCGGTGATCCACAGCGGCGCCAGCGCCGCGTCCAGGGCCACCGACAGGGCCGTCCCGAGCAAGGTGCTCTCGTCGACCTTGGTCAGAATCGCGGCCTGCGGCGCGGCTGGCGCGTAGCGGGTCACGATGCGCCGCAGCTCGGCCAGCGGCGTCGGCGCCGGCAGGCAGAGCAGCACGCTCAGGCCCTCGATGCCGGCCAGGCGTGGCAGCTGCTGGGCCAACTCGGCGTCGCGCGGGCCGATGCCGGGGGTGTCGACCAGCAGCAGATCCTGCGGGCCGGTCTCGGCCACGCAGGCGGCCAGATGTTCGGGGTCGTCGGCCAGCTCGACGCTCAGGCCCATCAGGCGGGCGTAGCTTTGCAGCTGCTCGCGGCCGCCGATGCGGTAGGTGTCGGTGCAGATCAGGCGCACGCGGCTGCCGCGATGCGCCATCAGGTGCTGGGCGGCCAGCTTGGCCGCCGTGGTGGTCTTGCCGGCGCCGGTCGGCCCGACCAGGGCCAGGCAGCGTGGCGTTTGCGGCCGGGCCAGCGCATCCAGGCGCCGGGACAGCTCGGCCAGCATGCGGCCATCGGGGTTGCCACTGCCCTCGGGGCAATGGGCGCGCAGCCGCGTGATCAGGGCCTCTTCCAGCCCGATCTCGCGCAGCAGCGTGGGTTTTTGCGGGCCCTGGCCAAGCTGCTTGCCCAGCTTGGCGGGCAGACGCTCGGCCAGCAGGCGGTGCACGGCGGCCAGCTCGCGCTCCAGGCCGGCGATGCGCTGCTCGTCGAAAATGCTCGCATGGGCCGCGGGCGACGTGGCCGTGGGTGCGAAAGCCGCCGCCGTTGCCGCGCCGTGGCGCGGCGCGCTTGCGGCGGAGGACGGCGCCGGCTCGCTGGCGCGCGTCGGGGCCGACTCGCTGCGACTCTCGGGGCGGGATTGTGGCGCGGCTGAGGCAGGCGCGGCAGCTGGCGCAGGCGCGGCGGCTGCGGGCCAGGCCGTATCGGCCGCGCGGGACGCCGGCTTCGCGGTTTCCGGCGGGCCTTCGCGGCTGGGGCCCAGCAGCGCGGCGTCGTAGTCCAGCGCGGCGATGACGCACACGCCGGCCGCCTCCGTCTGCGTCGACAGGATGACCGCCTCGGGGCCCAAGTCGGCCTGCACCTCGCGCAGCGCGGAGCGCATGTCGGCGGCCTCGAATCGCTTGATCTTCATAGCGTGGTCACCACCCGCAGTCTCTGGTTGTCCGGAATCTCGTCATAGGCCAACACCTGCAGCCCGGGAACGCCGCTGCGCAGCAGTCGCGCCAGCAGTCGCCGCAAGCGGCCTTGCACGAGCAGGGCCACGGGCTCTCCCCGGCTTTGCAGATTGCGTGCCTCAGCAAGCAAACGCTGCTGCAGCGAAGACATCAGGCCGGGGTCGACGGCATCCGACTGGCTGGCTTCGAGCAGCGTGCGCTCGAGGCCCGGGTCCAGCGTGATGACCGGCAATTCCTCGGTGGCGCCGCGCACCGATTGCGTGATCTGGCGACCCAGGTCGCGGCGCAGGTGGGCCGTGAGGGCCTCCGGGTCCTGCGTGTGCGGCGCCGCGGCGGCCAGGCTTTCGGCAATCGAGCGCATGTTGCGCAGCGGCACGTTTTCGGCCAGCAGGTTGCGCAGCACGCGCACCAGTACCGCCGTGGGCAGCGGCTTGGGCGTCAAGCCTTCGACAAGGCGGGGCGCCTGCTGCGCCAGCCTTTCGACCAGGCGCTCGACCTCCTCGTGGCCGAGCAGCTCCGGCGCGTGCGCCGATACCGCATGCGACAGATGCGTGGCGATGATCGTGGCCACATCCACGACGGTGTGGCCGCTGCTCATCGCCGTGTCGCGCTGCTCGGGCAGCACCCACCAGGCATCCAGGCCAAAGACCGGGTCGCGCGTGGGCGTGCCCGGCAGGCGCTGCGTGGTTTCGCCGCTGGCCAGCGCCAGCTCCATGCCCGGGCGCACCTCGCCCTCGCCCACCGTGGTGCCGAAGATGCGGATGCGATAGGCCGTGGGCGCCAGCTCCAGGTCGTCGCGGATGTGCACCGCCGGGATCAGAAAGCCCAGCTCCTGGGTCAGCTTGCGGCGGATGCCCTTGACCCGGCCCAGCAGCTGCCCGCCCTGCCCTTCGTCGACGATGGGAATCAGGCGGTAGCCCAGCTCCAGCGCCAGCGGCTCGTCCACCGGCACGTCGTCCCAGCCCAGTTCGGCCACCGGCGTCGGCGCCGGGGCGCTGTCCTCCTCCGGGGCCGCGGCGGCGCGCTGCTGCTTGCCACGCAGCCACCAGGCGCCAAAGCCGGCCAGGCCCGCCAGCAGCAGAAAGGCCAGGTTGGGCATGCCCGGGATCATGCCGATGATGCCGAGGATGCCGGCGGTGACGGCCAGCGCCTGCGGCGCGGCGAAGAGCTGGCTGGCCACGGTGCGGCTCATGTCCTGCGAGCTGGACATGCGCGTGACCAGGATGGCCACGGCGATCGACAGCAGCAGCGCCGGGATCTGCGCCACCAGGCCATCGCCGATGGTCAGCAGCGAATAATTGGCGGCGGCGGTGCCGGCATCCAGCCCGTGCTGCAGCATGCCGATGCACAGCCCGCCGATCAGGTTGATGAACAGGATCAGCAGGCCGGCAATGGCGTCGCCGCGCACGAACTTCGAGGCGCCGTCCATCGAGCCGTAGAAGTCGGCCTCCTGCGACACCTCGGCCCGCTTGGCACGGGCGGCGTCGGCATCCATCAGGCCCGCGCCGAGGTCGGCATCAATGGCCATCTGCTTGCCGGGCATGGCGTCGAGGGTGAAGCGCGCGCTGACCTCGGAGATCCGCTCGGCGCCCTTGGTGACCACGACGAAATTGATGATCGTCAGGATCACGAAGACCACGATGCCCACGGCGTAGTTGCCGCCGATCACGAAGGCGCCGAAGGCCTCGATGACCTTGCCGGCCGCGTCGCCGCCCTCGTGGCCGTTCAGCAGCACTACCCGCGTACTGGCCACGTTCAGCGCCAGGCGCAGCAGCGTGACCACCAGCAGGATTGTCGGGAAGGCGGTGAGGTCCAGCGGCCGCAGCGCGTAAACCACCGCCAGCAGGATCGCGACCGACAGCGCGATGTTGAAGGTGAACAACAGGTCCAGCGCCACCGGGGCCAGTGGCACCACCATCATTCCGATGATCAGCAGCAGCAGCAGCGGCGCGCCGAGGTTGCCGCGGGCCAGGCCCTGCCACAGGGCTTGGGCGGCGCCGGGGCGCAGGGCAGCAGTCGTGGGCATCGCGGTGGGTCTGAATGGCAGTGCGTGCGCCGCAAACTGCAAGTGCGATACCGCGGCCGATCCCGCGACCAATACCGCCGCTAGTCAGCCGGGTCCCAGCGCCAGTCTTCCGGCACGTCGGGGCTGGGCGGCGTGGGCGTGGCCAGGCTCGCCTGCGGCGGCGCCTCGGCCAGCTGGCGCAGCTGGTAGACATAGCTGAGCACCTGGGCCACGGCCAGGTACAGCGCGGCCGGCACGGCGGCGGTTTCGGCCACGTGGCGGTACAGCGCCCGCGCCAGCGGCGGCGCCTCGACCAGCGGAATCTGGTGCTCCGTCGCCAGTTCGCGGATCAGCGCAGCCTCGGGCCCGGTGCCCTTGGCCAGCAGCACCGGCGCGGCCATGCTGTCGGCCTCGTAGCGCAGTGCTACCGCGTAATGCCGCGGGTTGGTGATGACCACATCGGCCTGCGGCACCGCCTCGCGCAAACGCCGCCGCGACAGCGCCTGCTGCTGGGCGCGAATCTGCTGCTTGACCTCGGGCCGGCCCTCGCTGTCCTTGAGCTCTTCGCGCACCTCGTGCAGGCTCATCTTCAGCCGCTCGCGGTACTGCCACATCTGGAAGGGCGCATCGATCAGCGCGATGACCAGCAGGCCCAGGGTCAGCAGCGCCAGCGTCAGCAAAATGACGCGCGCCCCGAAGCCGGTGGCGGTCGGCCAGCTCATGCGCCCCAGCGCCAGAATTTCGTCGCGGCTGGTCCACAGCACCGCACACAGCAGGGCGCCCAGCAGGCCGAACTTGGCCAGGCCCTTGAGCAGCTCCGACAGGCCCTGCCAGGACACCATGCGCTTGAAGCCTTCCAGCGGGTTCAGGCGGCTGAAGTCCGGCACCCAGGCCTTGGTCGAGAAGTTCCAGCCGCCGACGCCCAGCGTGCCGACAATGGCCCCGATGATCGTGGCGATCAGCAGCGGCAGCATCCAGGTCAGCCCCTCGGCCAGCCCGCGGCCCAGTTCCAGGCCCAGGTTGGCGCGCTGTAGGTCATCGGCATCAAAGCGCAGCGCGGCGCGCAGATCCTCGGTCAGGGCCCGCAGCATGCCGGCGCCGGCCAGCAGCAGCCCCAGCACGCTGGCCCCGGTCACCGCGAAGCTGCCCAGCTCGCGCGAGCGCGGAACCTGCCCCTTCTCCCGTTGTTCGCGTATGCGTCGCGGGGTGGGGTCTTCGGTTTTCTGGGCGCTGTCGTCCTTGCCGCTCATCGCCCCGCCCTAGCCCAGCACCGACTCGACCAGCGCCAGGCCGGCCGCGATGGCCAGCTCGGCGCCCTCGACGATGGCCGGCACCAGCAGCAATAGCAGCAGGATGCCGATCAGGAGCGCCGCGGGGAAACCCACGGCCAGCAGGTTCAGGCTGGGCGCCGAGCGGCTGATGACGCCAAAGCCCAGGTTCACCAGCAGCAGCGCGAACAGGGCCGGCATGGCCACCTGCACGGCATGGGTGAAGACAAAGCCCGACCAGGCCAGCGTGCCGCCGAGCAGGTCGTCGGCCAGCCCGGACTGATCGGGGCCGACGTAGCTCCACAGCAGCCACTCCAGCAGCCGCAGGTGGCCCTCCAGTGTCAGGAACACCAGCGTGGTCGCCACCGAGAAGAGCTGCCCCAGCACCGGGGCCGAGGTGCCGCGCAGCGGGTCGTTGAGCTGGGCGAAGCCCAGGCCCATCGCCAGGCTGATCAGCTCGGCCGCCAGCAGCATGGCCTCGAAGGCCAGCCGCAGCGTGAAACCCAGCATCAGGCCAATCAGAATCTCGCGCACCGCGCCGACCCAGAAGGCCGGCGTGCTGGGCTCGGGGATGGGCAGCCGCTCGTGCAGCGTGATGGCCAGCAACACGGTCGTGGCCACGATCAGCAGCACGCGCAGCCGCGCCGGCAGCACCGCGCTGCCAAAGACCGGGATCGCCACCCACATGCCGCCCACGCGCAGCGACAGCCACAGCGCCGTCAGCAGCTCCTCGAAGCCCAGCAGCAGCGGCGCCGCCGGCATATCAGCCGATCAGGATGGGCAGGTCGAGAATCAGCTGGCGGGTGAAGCCGACCATGTGGGCCAGCATCCAGCCGCCGGCCACCAGCATCACCGCGCCCATCGCCAACAGCTTGGGGATGAAGCTCAGCGTCATCTCGTTGACCTGGGTGGCGGCCTGGAACAGGCCGACAATCAGGCCCACCGCCAGCGCCACGATCAGCAGCGGTGCCGAGACCAGCGTGGTCAGCGTCAGCGCCTGGCGCATCAAATCGGTCACGTCGGCAATCGTCATCGGAAGCTCTCCGCGAGGCTGCCGACGAGCAGGGCCCAGCCGTCCACCAGGACGAACAGCATGATCTTCATCGGCAGGGAGACCAGCATGGGCGAGAGCATCATCATCCCCATCGACATCAGCACCGAGGCCACGACCAGGTCGATGACGACGAAGGGAATGAAAAGCATGAATCCGATCTGAAAGGCCGTGGTCAGCTCGCTGAGCACGAAGGCCGGCACCAGCACCGTGAGTGGCACGGCCTCGGGCCCGGCATAGGGGCCATCGCCGGCGATCTCGGCCAGGCTTTGCAGGCTGGACTCGCGGGTTTGCGCCAGCATGAAGCCGCGCAGTGGCACCAGCGCCGTTTGCACCGCATCCCCGGCGGACATGCGGCCCTCACTGTAGGGCTGCCAGGCCTCGCTGTGGATCTGATCGAGCACCGGACGCATCACGAAGGCGGCCAGCATCAGGGCCAGCCCCAGCAGGACCTGGTTCGAGGGCGTCTGGCCGGTGCCCAGCGCATGCCGCAGCAGGCCCAGCACGACGATGATGCGGGTGAAGGCCGTGGTCAGCAGCACCACCGCCGGCAGCATCGTCAGCAGCGTCAGCGCGATCAGCAGCTGCAGCGTCAGCGTGTAGGTCTCGCCGCCATCGGCGCTTTCCACCACGGTCACCGCCGGCAGCCCGGGCCCGGCCAGGGCCAGCGGCTCGGCCGTCAGCGCGGGCGGGTTGGCGGGCGGCGGCGGCGACGTATCGGCCGGCTGCGCCAGCGCCAGCGCCGGCAGGCACAGGCACAGCAGCAGCCCGGCCCGCAGGCGACGCCAGGCGCGGGTCACGGCGCGGGCGTGCGCTGCGGGGCGCCGTCCTGTGCGGCCAGCGCCTGCAAGTGCGCGGCCGGCAGCTCCTTGAGCAGGCTCACCCGGCCGGGCGCCACGCCCAGAACCAGGGCCTCGCCCGCGAACTCCACCAGCACCACGCGCTCGCGCGGGCCGACGGCCAGGCTGGCGTGCACGCGGCCGCGGCTGGCCGGCATCAGCCCGCGCAGCGCCGGCACCCGGCGCAAACCCGCCAGCAGCAGCCACAACATGCCCAGCACGACGGCGAGGCCGAAGATCAGGTTCAGCATCGCGCCGCCGCCGCTCATGCCTGCAGCTTGCGGATGCGCTCGGCCGGGCTGACCACGTCGATCAGGCGCACGCCGAATTTTTCGTTGACCACCACGACCTCGCCATGCGCGATCAGAGTGCCGTTGACGTACACGTCCAGCGGCTGGCCGGCGATGCGGTCCAGCTCGACCACCGAGCCGGGGTTCAGCTGCAGCAGGTTGCGGATCGGCACCCGGGTCCGGCCGACCTCCATGGACAGCGTGATCGGGACGTCCAGAATCAGATCCAGATTGACGTTGCCGTCGCCGGCCGGCGCCGGCGTGGCGGCGGCCGCGGCCGGCTCCTCGGGTTCGCCAACGCTGGGGAACTCGGGCGGCGCGTACTGGGCCTGAGCCGCGGCTTGGCTCGTCGCCGGGGCGGACTCGGCGCTGGCCGGGGTTTGGGGGCTGGCGTCGTTGCTCATGCGGCACTCCGTGGGGTTTTCGGCTCGGTGTCCGGGCCGACAATGCGATTGATGCGGACAGCGTTACGGCCGCCCGATACGCCGAACTGGCCGGCGAAGCGGGTCACGTTCTCGACCCGCAGCTCGACCTTGGGCGGCCAGGCGATGGGGATGACGTCCTCGGCGCTCAGCGACAGCAGCTCGGCCAGCGTGATGCGAGGCTCGGCCAGCACGCCGCGCAGCTCCACCTCGGAGGCGCTGACGTGGTCGCGCAGGTTGTGGATCCAGCGCTCGTCACGGTCGGTGCGGTCGCTCTGGATGCCGTTCGACAGCTGCTCGCGGATCGGCTCGATCATCGCGTAGGGCAGCGTCAGGTGGATCTCGCCGCCGGCGCCCTCCAGGTCGACCGTAAAGCGCGACACGACCACGATTTCGGAGGGGCTGACGATGGTCGCCAGGTGCGGGTTCAGCTCGGACTGGACGTATTCGAAGTCCAGGTCCATCACCGGCGACCAGGCCTCCTTCAGGTCGCCGAAGGCGGCGTCGATCAGGATGCGGATCACGCGCATCTCGGTGGGCGTGAACTCGCGGCCTTCGATGCGTGCGTTGAAGCGACCATCGCCGCCAAAAAAGCGGTCGACCACGCCAAAGACCAGCTTGGGTTCGATCAGCAGCAGCGCGGTGCCGCGCAGCGGCTTGGCCCGAATCAGATTCAGGTTGGTCGGCACATAGAGCCGGTGCATGTAGTCGCTGTACTTCAGCGTCTCCAGCCCGGCAAAGGCGATCTCGGGATTGCGCCGCAGGATGTTGAACAGCGTGACCCGGAACTGGCGGGCGAAACGCTCGCCGACCATTTCCAGCGAGGGCAGCCGGCCGCGCACGATGCGATCCTGCGAGCCGAAGTTCCAGTTGCGTACGGCGCCTTTCTCCGGCGGCTCGTCCTGGGTTTCGACCTCGCCGTTACCGACGCCATCCAGCAGGGCGTCGATTTCGTCCTGGCTGAGCAGATCGTGGCTCATTGCATCACAAAGGCGGAGAAGTAGACCTCCTCAATCGCCTCCTCCTGCTCGCTGAACTCGGCCAGCAGGGTGTTGATACGCGCGCGAATCGCCTCCAGCAGCGCGTCCTTGCCGCCCGGCGCAAGCAGGTCGGCGAAGTTCTGCATCGACAGCGTCAGCACCAGCTGGTGGCGGATCGCCGGCATGTGCTGCTCGATCAGCAGCGCCACATCGGGGTCGCGGCTCATCAGGTCGATTTCGGCCTGCACGAAGCGCAGCACCTCGATGTCCGCCAGGTTGACCACGAAGGCCGGGCGCAGCTCGACGTAGACCGGGTCGGGCTTGGGCGGCTCCACGGCGCCGGAGGCCAGCGCCGCCGGGTCGAGCACGAAGAACTTGTAGCCGGCGCCGCCACCGGCCGCGGCGGCCAGCAGCAAGACGAGCAGCAGCAAAAACTTGCCCTTGCCGCCGGACTTGGCGGGTGCCGGGGCGGCCGGCGCGGTTTCGGTATTGGTGTCGTTGTCGGCCACGGCCGGCTCCGGATCAAACTACCCGGCCAGAGGCAAAGCGCATGCCGCGCGCGCGGCTATGCGCGCAAGCGGCTGTTTTCAGGCGTAAAGATCGAGCCGGCCAGCGCTGGCATGCGACACGGCAGGCGCATGCGTCGGATTTTCGACGGCCTCCTCAGGCCCGGCGTTCACGGCAGTTGGCATCGCGTCGGAATCCCGACGCCGGCCATCGGCCTGCGGCGCATCGGTGTGCAGACCCAGCAGATCCAGGCCGGCCTCGGCGAGCCGGCTACGCAACGTCTCGACCTGGCTCTGCAGCAGTTCGCGCGCGGCGGCCGAGTCGCTGAGCACGCGCAGCTCCACGCCTTCGCTACCCCCGCTGAGCATGATGTCGAGCTGACCCAGCCCCTCGGGCGCGAGCTGCAGGCGCAGGCGGCCATCGCCCAGCTGGCGCAGCTCGATGACATCCTCCGCCAGGCCCTCGGCCCAGCCGGCCTGCGTGGTATCCAGCGGCGGGCCCTGCCACAGCCCCGGCGCGGCGGCGTCCAGGCGCAGGGGTACCAGCCCGCCAGGGCCGGCCGCGGCGCTCAGCCCGCCCAGGCCCGCGGCGTTATCCGCACGGGCGAGTTCCAGGCCCGGCAATTCGGCCATTGCGGCCTGCGGACCGAGCATTGTTTCCAGGGCCAGGCTGGCCGCCAGCGCATTGCCGCCACCGGCTGCCATGGTCGTTTGGGCGGCCGCCTGGGGCGCCGCCTGCGGCCGCCCCGGCGATGCCGCCTCGGCGGTGGCGTAGGCGGCGGACAGCACCGCGCGCGCGCCGCCGTCGCCGCTGCCGGCACCGGCGGAGTTGCGCGTCGCGGGCGCGGCGGCATGGGTCGGGGCCTGTATGGGCGGTGTGACCTGCGGCGGCGTCTGTGGATTCGTCGCGGCCGGGCTCCCGGTGGCCATCGCGGCCGCGGTCGAGGTGGCGGTCGCGGCCGTGGTCGAGGTTGCGGGCGCGGTCGTGGGCACGGTGGCGCTCGCGGTGGTGGTGGGCGCGGCCGCGTTCGCGCCCGAAGTCGTAGCGGGACTCGCGCCGGCCTGGCCGGCCGCGCTGCCCAGGGCGCTGGCTGCCGCGCTGCCGGCGGCGGCCGGATCCGCGGGCGCGGGTCCCGCGCCCTGCCCCGGCGCCGACGGGCCGGGACCACCGGCATGGGCCGCCGAGGCGGGCGGGATGTGCGCGGCGGTCGAACTGGCCGACGCTGGCGCGGTAACGGCCGGGCTGGTCGCGGCGCTGGACCCACCCAGGCCAGCGCTCGTGGCGGCGGTCGCAGCCGCCGAGCCCGCCGTGCCCGAGCCCGCGGCACCCGGCCCGGCTACGGCCTGAGCGATCTGCGTGTGGGCACGCGGCTGGGCGAGGCCGGGCTCTGCTTGGGGATGCGGCTTCGGCTGGGCCCCGGCAACCCCGGTGGCGGCGCCGGCGGAGGCGCTGTGCGTGGCGGAGGCGGAGCCGGCCGACGGCGCAGTCGCCGCCTGGTCGGAAGCACTCGTGCCGCTGTTTGCGGCCGCCTTCGCCGACGTCGTCTGTGCCGAAGAGTTTGGTCCCAGGCCGCCCTTGGGCGCGCCGGGAGGCGCGGGGTCTGTCGCGGCTGCGGCTGCGCTGGCGGCAGGCAGCGCAGCCGTGCCGTCGGCCTGGGAATTGCCGTTGTCCCCAGGCCGTGTCGATGCGTCCGTGGTGGCGCTTTCGCCGGGCCCTGACTGCGTGCTCCCGCCCGGCGCTTGCGTGCCCGCGGCGCCGGCGCGCAGGAAGTTGGCGAAGGGCGTGTTGTCCGCGCTCCCCGCCGCGGCGCGGCCGGGCGGCGCCATGCCCGCGCCACCGCGCGAAGTCGGCGTCAGCCCAGGGCTGCCCGTGGCGCTAACGGCCATGGCGGTAGCCGCTGTAGTCGTCGAGCAGGTGTTGTTCCTGGCGCTGCCGGTCCTCGCGCCGGCGCGCCTCCAGCCGCTCCTGCATGCGCTCGACGGCCAGCAGGTCGCGGCGACGGTCGGCGTAGAGCTGCTGGCCGGCCTGGGCATGCGCCTGGGCCTGGGCCTCCTGGCTGCGGGCCTGCTCCAGCACGCCGTGCAACCGGGCCTGAAAGCCCTGCCCCAGCCGCAGCTGCCAGGCATTGGTGGCCGGCGGGCGGGTGGGCTGGGCCGCTTCGATCTGGGCGCGCAGGCTGGCCAGCTTCTCGCTGTGGGCCTCACGAGCCGCCCAGTCCTGGCGCGCGGCGTCCTCCAGGCTACGGCGTTGCCGCCGCAGCGCGTCGATGGTTCGCTGCTTCATCGGTGCGAAGGCTCAAGTCTAGGCCCGCGGCTGCAACTCCCGGTCCACGGCATCCTCGAGCAGGCCGGCCAGCGCCTCGCGGGCATCGCTGAGCGCGCAGCGCTCGCCCGGCGCCTGGCGCAAAAAGGCCTCGATGCGGCCCCAGCGATCCAGCGCCCGGTCGGTGCGCGCATCGGCGCCGCGCTTGTAGGCGCCGATGGCGATCAGGTCCTGGTTGCGCCGCCAGGCGGCAATCAGCGCGCGCAGCTCGCGCGCCTGGAGCTGCTGGGTGGGCGTCTGCACCACCTGGGCCAGGCGGCTGACCGAGCGCTCCAGGTCCACGGCCGGGTAAATGCCGGACTCGGCCACCTCGCGGCTGAGCACGATGTGCCCATCCAGGATCGCGCGGGCATGGTCACCCACGGGGTCGTTCATGTCGTCGCCCTCGACCAGCACCGTGTAGATCGCGCTGATGGAGCCCTGCCCCTGCTCGGCGTTGCCGGCGCGCTCGATCAGCTGCGGCAGCTGGGTGAAAACCGAGGGCGGGTAGCCCCGGGTGGCCGGCGGCTCGCCGACGGCCAGGCCGATCTCGCGCTGCGCCTGGGCGAAGCGGGTCAGCGAATCCATCAGCAGCAGCACGTCGCGGCCGGCATCGCGAAAGCCCTCGGCAATCGCCGTGGCCATGTAGGCGGCGCGGACCCGGGTGAGCGGCGGCGCGTCGGCCGGCGCGGCCACGACGACCGCGCGCTTCAGCCCGCGCTCGCCCAGCGTGTCCTGCACGAACTCGCGCACCTCCCGCCCCCGTTCGCCGATCAGCGCCACCACGGTGACTTCGGCGGCGGTGTGGCGGGTCATCATGCCCAGCAGGCTGGATTTGCCCACGCCGGCGCCGGCGAACAGGCCGATGCGCTGGCCGCGGGCCAGGCTGAGCACGCCGTTGATCGAGCGCACGCCCACATCCAGCGGCTGGCTAACGGGCGCCCGCAACAGCGGGTTGATCGGCGGCTGGCGCAGGTTGCCCCAACGGGCCACGCGCAGCCGCCCACGGCCGTCCAGGGGCTGGCCGTCGGCATCCAGCACCCGGCCCAGCAGCCCCTCGCCCTGCGGCACCTCGGCCCGGCGCAGCGCCGGCGTGACCCGGGCACCGGGGCGCAGCGCGCCAATGGTGCCGCGCGGCATCAAATAGGTGCGGCGGGAGGCAAAGCCCACCACCTCGGCATCCACCGGGCCGGTGTCGGACTCGACCCGGCAGGGCGTGCCGATGGGCACCGGGCAGCCGCTGGCTTCCAGCGTCAGCCCGACCACGCGCTCCAGCGTGCCCGAGGCCACCAGCCCGCTGGAGGACCCGGTGCGCGCCCCGCGGGCGGCCAGACCATCGGCCAGGCGGGCATTGCGGGCGGCGGCGGCAGACATGGGCGCGGGCGCGGCCTCAGCCGCCGTCGAGCATGTCGGCGGCCAGGCGCTCGATGCGCTGGGCCAGCCGGCCGTCGACCTGGGTATCGCCGTGCACGACGAGGACGTCGCCCGGCGCGAGTTCGGCATTGGGTTGCAGCTCCCACTGCGCGTCCAGGCCCTCCAGCTCGCGCAGCCGGCTCAGGTCCTGCGGGCAGAGCTGCACCTGCACCACGCATTGCAGCGGGCCCAGGTGGCTGACCACCCGGTGCACCAGCTGCCGCAGCGCCTCGGCCTGGGCCTCGACGCACTGGCCGACGATGCGCCGGGCCAGGCTCAGCGCCAGATTGGCCAGCGCGCGCTCGACCTCCTGGTCCAGCTCGGCCAGCGGCGCCGCCATTTGCGCCGCCAGCACCTGCAACTGCATGCGCGCCGCGGCCAGCTCCTCGGTGGCGGCGGCCAGCCCGGCCTCGCGGCCTTCGGCAAAGCCGGCCTCGCGGGCGGCGGCGTGAATCGCCTCCAGCTCGGCGGCGGTGGGCGGCGCGGCCGGCGGGGGCGCCGCGCTGCTGCGCGTCGGGCCGGTGGCGCTGCCATCCAGCTCGGGCACCTCCCAGCGCTGCGCGCCGTGGGCGTCGTGCCAGATGCCGGCGCGGCCGCGCTCGCCGGCGGCGGCGCTCATACGAAGTCCTCGCTTTGCGCCGTGAGCTGGATCTGGCCGGTCTCACTGAGCTTGCGGGCCACGGCCAGGATTTCCTTCTGCGCGGCGTCCACATCGGCCACGCGCACCGGGCCGCGGGCGTCCATGTCCTCGCGCACCATCTCGGCGGCCCGCGAGGACATATTGCGGAAGAACTTCTCGGCCAGCTCGTCGGCGGCGCCACGCAGCGCCACCACGAGGTGCTCGTTCTTGACCTCGCGCAGCAGCACCTGGATGGCGCGGTCGTCGAGGTCGCCGAGGTTGTCAAAGACGAACATCAGCTCCTCGATGCGGTTGCCCAGCAGGTCATCCTGCTCGCGGATCTGCTCCATCAGCGCCTGTTCGGTGGTCGAGTCCAGGCAGTTCATGATGCTGGCGGCCGACTTCACGCCGCCGACGCTGGAGGCCTTGGAGCCGTTGCTGCCGCTGAACTGGCGCTCGATGATCTCGTCCAGCTCGACCAGCGCACGGGCCTGGATGCCATCCAGCGAGGCGATGCGCATGACGATGTCGGGGCGGTCGCGCTCCGGCAACAGCGGCAGCACGGCCGCGCTCTGGTCCGGGTCCAGATAGGACAGCACGATGGCCACGATCTGCGGGTGCTCGCCGCGAATCAGGTCGGCGATGCCGCGCGCGTCCATCCACTTCAGCGATTCTAGGCCCTTGCTGTTGCGGCCGATCAGCACGCGGTCGATGACGCGGCCGGCCTTGTCCTCGCCCAGCGCGCTGACCAGCACCTTGCGGATGTAGTCGTCGGTGCCCACGCCCAGCGAGGTCTGCGAATGCAGCGAGGTGATGAACTCCTCGATGACCGACTCGGCGCGCTCGCGCGACACGGCCTGCAGCGAGGCCATGGCGGTGCCCAGTTTCTGCACCTCCTTGGCATCCATGTGCTGCAGCACCGAGGCCGCCTGCTCTTCGCCCAGCGACAGCAGCAGGATGGCGGCGCGCTCGGAGCCGGTGACGTCCTTTTCGGCGACCTCACTCATTGGCGATCCACCCGCGCACGACGTTGGCCACGCGGGCCGGGTCCTGCTCGACGGCCTCGCGGGCCATCACCAGCTTGTCTTCGAACAGCGCCGCATTGCGCACGCGCTGGGCGTCCGGCGTGTAGCCCTCAAGCGGCTCGCCGGTATCCAGGCTGCCGCGGCGCACGATCGGGCGGCCGTCGGCATCCAGCCCGGCACCCTCCAGGGCCTGCGGGTCCGAGCCCTCGACCGCCAGCGGCGCGCCGCCGCGACCGGCCTGGGCACCGGCGGCCCCGGATTGACTCAGGGCGGGCGGCGCCGGCGGCGCCTGCAGCACGGCGCGCACGGCCGGGCGGAACAAACGGAAGGCCACCAGCAGCAGCACGGCCAGGCCGAGGAGCTGGCGGGCCAGATCCTGCGCCCAGGCCTGCTCCCAGATCGGCGGGCTGTCCGGCTCCAGCGGCGCCGGGGTCTGGAAGCGCAGGTTTTGCACATTGACCGAGTCGCCGCGGGCCTCGTCGAAGCCAATGGCCTCGCGCACCAGCGATTCGATGCGCTGCATCTGCTCGGCATCCAGCGGCTGGGCCGCGCCCTGCGCGTCCGGCAGGTGGTCGACCACCACCGCCGCGCTGATGCGCCGCAGCCGGCCGGGCTGCTGCCAGGTCTGCTCGATGGTGCGGTTGATCTCGTAGTTGCGGGTGCTTTGCAGCGAGCGGCGGCCGCCGGCCTCGCCCTCGCCGGCCGCGGTTTCGGCGGCCGTGGGCGGGCGGTTGCTCAGCGCGCCGGGCACGCCGGCCGCGGCGCCGGCGCCATCGCGCTGCTCGGCCAGCTGCTCGCTGCGCAGCGTGCGCGAGTCGGGGTCATAGGATTCGCGGGTCTGTTCGGCGCGGGAGAAGTCCAGATCCACCGTGACCTGCGCGCTGACCCGCTCGGCGCCGGTCAGCGGCGCCAGCAGTTGCAGCACGCGCTGCAGGTAGCGCTCTTCCAGCCGCGCCTGGTAGGCCAGCTGCTCGGCATCCAGACCCTGGCCCTCGCCGCGCGGGCGGCTGAGCAAGCCGCCGCGCTGGTCAACCACGGACACGCTGTCCTGACCCAGCGCCGGCACGGCCGAAGACACCAGGTGCACGATGGCGGCGACCTGCCCCGGCTCCAGCGTGCGGCCGGGGTGCAGGCTGACCATCACCGCGGCCGAGGCCTGTTGCTTGGGGCGCACGAAGGCGGAACGGCGCGGCATCGCCAGGTGCACGCGGGCGCTGCGCACCGGGTGCATCGTGCCGATGGTGCGGGCCAGCTCGGTTTCCAGCACATGCTGGTAACGGGCCGACTCCATGAAGGGGCTGCTGCCGAGGCCGCCGCCGTCGCGGATCAGCTCGAAGCCCACGCCGGAGCCACGCGGCAGGCCCTCGGCGGCCAGCGCCAGGCGCAGTTCGTGCACGCGCTCGGCGGGCACCAGCACGCTGCCGCTGCCCGGGGCCTGCTCGAAGGGCACCTGCTGCGCGCGCAGCGTGTCCAGCACGGCCATCTCGTCCCCGGGCGACATGCCGGTGAACAGCGGCACCATGCCGCTGCTCTGGGACCAGAACCAGATCGTCAGGCCGACCGCGATGGCCGCCGCCACGCCGGCCAGGCCCAGCAGCTGGCGAAAACCCGGGTGCGCCGCGAGCCGGCGCAGCGTCGCGGCCAGCGGGGCCGCGCCGGCGGAATCGGATGGGGGGGCGCCGGCCGGGTCGGCGGGGCGCTGCGCAGCACTCATGGCCTAGCCCCTAGACGGGCATGTTCATGATGTCCTTGTAGGCGGACACCATGCGGTTGCGGACTTCGGCCAGCGTTCGAAAGGACACATCGGCCTTGTTCAGGGCCAGCATCACGTCGGCCAGCTCCACGTTCTCTTCGCCCTGCACGAAGGCGGTGCTGACGGAGCGCGCGCTTTGCTGCGCGCCGTTCACCGAATCCAGGGCCTGGCCCAGCGCGGCGGCGAAGCCGCCCTTCTCCACGCCCTCGCCGGCGGCGGCCGGCTGCGGGGCGAGGTCGGCGCTGCGCGCCTGCAATGCGCGCAGCTGGGACAGCACGCTGTCGACACCTTGTACGCTCATCTTGCTCTACCGTTGAAAGGGCGGACCCGGGCCAGGCCGCGGGCGTCGGAATTCCGGCGATGCGGGAACCGTGCCACCGGGGGCACGGCGGGGCCCGACATCAGCTCGCCACGGCGCTGGCGCCGCCGGCTGCGCCCGTGGACTGGCCCGGCGGCCGGGTCATGCGGTACTTGCGCAGCTTTTCCACCAGCGTGGTGCGGCGCAGCTTGAGCAGTTCGGCCGCATGTGCCACCACGCCATCGGTGGCGTCCAGCGCCTGCG
Organism: uncultured Ectothiorhodospiraceae bacterium; assembly: GCA_937141935.1. GTDB lineage: Bacteria > Pseudomonadota > Gammaproteobacteria > Nevskiales > Oceanococcaceae > MS8. The sequence continues at coordinate 22,113 of CAKZQS010000027.1, read as the reverse complement.
CGATCAGGTCGCACTCGATGGCCTGGATGTGCGCGCGCAGATCCAGCCCCTCGGCCGGCAGGCCCTGGGCCTGGGCCGCGGCCTCGCCCAGCGGCGCCGGGCTGGCCTCGCGGTAACGCTCGGGCAGCATGTCCAGCGTGATCGGCTCATTGGGGTGCAGCACCGCCAGGCGCTCGATCAGGTTGGACAGCTCGCGCACGTTGCCGGGCCAGCTGTAGGCCTGCAGCGTGCTGACGGCCTCGTCGGCCAGGCGCACGCGGCCACGGCCGCGACGCTCCAGCGCCACCGAGAAATCCTCCAGCAGCAGCGGCAAATCAGCCGGGCGCTCGCGCAGCGCGGGCGTTTCGATCGGGAACACATTCAGGCGGTAATACAGGTCCTCGCGGAACTTGCCCTCGCCGATGCGTTCCTCAAGGTCGCGGTGGGTCGCGGCGACGATGCGCACGTCGCAATGCCGGGTCTGGTTGCTGCCCACGCGCTCGAAGCTGCGCTCCTGCAGCACGCGCAGCAGCTTGACCTGCATCGGCAGGCTCATGTCGCCGATCTCGTCGAGGAACAGCGTGCCGCCCTCGGCCAGTTCGAAGCGACCCTGGCGGGTGCTGATGGCGCCGGTGAAGGCGCCCTTTTCGTGGCCAAAGAGCTCGCTTTCCAGCAGCTCGGCCGGAATCGCGCCACAGTTGACGGCGACGAAGGGCAAGGCGCGGCGCGAGGACTGCGCGTGAATGGCGCGGGCCACGACCTCCTTGCCGGTGCCCGATTCGCCGGTGATCAGCACCGAGGTGTCATAGCCCGCCACCTGGCGGATCATGTGGCGCACGCGGCGCACGGCCGCCGAGTCGCCGCTGGGGCCCAGCAGCGGGCCCTGGGCCTCACCGGCCGCGTTGAGGTGGCGAATGCTGATGCGCCGCAGGATCTCGGTCAGCTGCAGCTGCTGCACCGGGTAGGCCAGGTGCCAGACATCGGCCGGGTCCAGGCCCAGCGTGTCGTCGCCGTATTCGGGCATCAGCAGCAGCGGGGCGTGTTGCGGGTCGCGGGTCAGCCAGCGGCTGACGTCGTGGCTGCCGCCCAGGCCCTGCTTGCCGAGCACCACGGCCAGCAGGTCGCGCGGCTCGAGGTTGTCGGCCTCGACCGCCGCCAGTTCGCTGTACACGCAGGGGGAGAAATCCAGGAAGTGGAGGATGGCCGCGATCTCGCGGGCGCGCTCCTCGTCCTGGTCGAGCACGAGAATGCGGGACTCAGGCATGGGGCGTCTCCGTCAGTTCCTGGGCCAGGTCGGCGACCGCGGGCAGGAAGTCGACCTTGTTGATGAAGTGTTCGGCACCGGCGCTGCGGGCGTGCTGGCGGTGCTCCTCGTCGCCGTAGATGCTGACCAGCGCCACCACCGGCGGCTGCTCCTGGGCCTTGATCAGCCGCGTGGCCTCGATGCCGCCCATGCGCGGCATCGCGATGTCGCACAGCAGCAGCTCGGGCCGGTGCTGCTCGCACAGGCGAATGGCGTCCTCGCCGTTCTCACCCAGCGCGATCAGCTCGATGCTGTCGAGCTCGCTGAGCAGAACCTGGGCCAGGCGGCGAAAGTCGGCGTGATCGTCGACCAGAATGGTGCGGATACGGGCCATGACGAACCTCAGTTGACGGCGGCGCCAGCCGCCAGTTCGGGCCGGCGGCCCAGGTCACGGCCGGACATGCGCCGGGCCGCGAGTCGTTCTTTTGACGAGCCGATCCCCATCGCCTCGCGGTACTTGGCGATGGTGCGGCGGGCGATGGAGATGCCGCGGCGGGCCAGGATCGCGGCGATGTCGACATCGCGCAGCGGGGCCTCGGCCGGCTCGGCATCCACCAGCCGGCGGATCAGCGCCTTGACCGAGGCGCCGGAGGCCGACACGCCCTCGGCGGCCGTCAGCTGGCTGGGGAAGAAATGCTTCAGCGAATAGGTGCCGCGCGGCGTCTGCACGTACTTCGACGTGGTGATGCGCGACAGCGTGGATTCGTGCACGCCGATCTCGTCGGCGATGTCCTTCAGGGTCAGCGGCGACAGGCCCACCTCGCCCCGCGACAGGAAGGCGGCCTGGCGGCGGAAGATCGCCTCGGTCGCCGCCAGCAGCGTGTCCTGGCGGACCTGCACGCTGCGCAGCAGCCAGCGGGCCTCCTGCAGCTGGCCGCGCAGGGCGCGGGCGCCCTTGTCGGACTCCACGGCCCGGGCGTAATCGGCATTGACCCGCACCCGCGGCAGCGCGCGCTCGTTCAGCCGCACGCGCCAGCCGGCGTCGGTGCGCTCGACGCGCACATCCGGGGTGACGTACTGGGTGGCGCTGCCTTCGGCGGCCGGCTTGGGGTTCAGCCCGCGGATCAGGCCGACGGCGCGCAGCACCAGGTCGCGGCCGACGCTCAGGCTGCTGGCCAGCGCCGTCCAGCGCTTGGCCGCGATGTCTTCCAGGTGCTCGCCCACCAGGCGCCGGGCCACATCCAGCAGCACCGCCTCCAGGCCCTGCCCGTCGCGCTCGGCCAGTTGCAGCAGCAGGCACTCGGCCAGGCTGCGCGCGGCATAGCCCACCGGCTCCATGCGCTGGATGCGGGCCAGCACCGATTCGACGCGGGCGGCATCGATCTTGCCAATGACCTGGCAGCGGGCGGCCAGCTCGGCCACCGTGGCGCCCAGATAACCGGCGTCGTCGGTGGCGGCACAGATCTCGCATGCGATGTAGCGGTCGACCGGATCGGAGAAGGCCAGTTCGGCCTGCTCCATAATGCGCATGTGCACATCGCGCTGGTCGGCCACCGCCAGCCGGCTGCTGTCGTCGTCCTCGGCCGAGTCGCGACGGCTGCCGCTGCCGGCGTAGGGGTCCATGGGGCTGCCTTCGACCAGGTCCTCGGAGCTGTACACATCCAGCTCGGCCTCGTCGTCTTCGGCCTCCAGCAAGAGGTTGGAATCCAGGGCCTGGCGCAGCTCGCAGGAGAGTTCCAGCGAGGAGAGCTGCAGCAGCCGGATGGATTGGGCCAGCTGCGGGGTCATCCCGAGCTGCTGGCTCATGCCGACGGCGAGGTTCTGACGCATCGTGATCTCCGTTGAGCGATCTGCAAGGCGCCCGGTGCGCGAGGTCTCCTCTTTGCCGCCGGACGTTTGTCACTCTACGAAGGGGCCGTCATCGAAACGTCAAGAGCTTGGCGCCTCCTCGTTTGCCGCCTGGCGGCGGGCCAATTCGCGCCGATGATGGCGAAAGACATACTTCTGCCAGGCGTCCGAAACTGGCTCTTCCAGCGCGGCCAGACGCAGCCCGGCGCCGCCGTCCTCCAGCGTCAGTTCGCCGGCCAGCAGCAGCGGCTCGGGATAGGCCGCCTGCAAGTGCAGTTCCAGCACGCCCGGGCCCGCTTCCAGCCCGCCATCGGCCGGCCAGTGCAGCCGATCCACACCGATCTGCAGGTCCGCCGCCGGCGGGCGCTCGCCGCCCAGCTCGCGCAGCGTGAGCTGCGTCACCAGCGTAATCAGCAGGTCCAGCCGGTTCTGGATGGCCTGCAATTCCGGGGCCGGCGCCTCGCCGGGTTCGCTGCGGATCGCCTCCTGCGTTTCCAGCGTGGCGACCGCGGCCAGCACGCGCAGCTGGTCTTCGACGGCCGGCGGCGCTGCCCCGGCCCGCCAGCGCAGCGGCCGGCGGGCGTGAAAGCCAGGACCCTCGTGCATGACGGCCTCAGGCCACCGCGGCCGTCATGCCGCTGGCGGCCGGCGCGCTGTCGGCCAGTTCGGCCCAGGCGGCATTGAGCGGGGCAACCAGGCGGCGGACCTCGGCCAGCGCGGCCTGCCGATCGCTTGCGCGCAGGCGCTCACGCATGTAGCGATACAGCGCCAGCAGGTTCGCGGCCAGGCTGCCGCCCTGCTCCAGATCCAGGCTGGCCTCCAGCTCGCCCAGGATGGCCAGGGCCCGCTGCAGGGCGGCGTCGGCCACCGGCGAGGCCGAGGAGGCCTGCGCGGCGGCCTGCTGCACCTGCGCCAGGCGGGCATCGAAGGCGGAAAAGAGCATCGCGACCAGGCGGGCCGGCGACGCGGTTTGCACGCCGACCTGCTGGTAGGACTGGGCGGCTTGGGGATAGCTTTGGGCGGGGCCGTACATCGGCAGGCATCCTTGTGAAACTCACAATAGCTATCGGCCGCGGGCGGAAAAACTTGAGTCGCGGCAGGCGATTTTTTTTTGCCTCGGGACGCCGGAGTTCATGCCGCCGCTCCGGTCGCGTACTGCCGGCCCGCCGCGCGGCAAGGGGCCCGTTCCGGGCGCCGCCGCGAGGCCCGGGGCGCCCATCGCGGCCTGCAGAGCGTCGACGTCGAAGCCGCTTGGCGCATGAGGCCCGACGGACTGCGACTGCGGCGATGACGGGACCGGCTATCGGACTGTTCCGGGGCCCGGGAAACGGGCTGACGACCGGGCCGGATACTGGGCCGAATACTGGGCCGGCGGCTGAAGCGGACACCGGGCCGGCAACCGCGCAGGCGTGGGCCCGATCGGACGCGCTTAGGTGCTGCCGCTGTTGAGGCCGGCCAGTTGCTGCGAGAGGAAGCTGGAGGTGGTCTGCAGCTGCGCCAGGGCGACGTCGAGCGCGGTGAACTGGGCCAGGTAACGCGCCCGCACGCTCTCCATGCGCAGATCCAGGCGTTCCTCGCGCTGGTCGATGCGCTCCAGGCGGGCACTCAGCGCGTCCTCGCGCGACTTCAGGCTGGCGTCGTCGCCCAACTGCTGGCTCAGCACGCCATCCAGCGCGCTCGCCAGCCCATCGGGGCCGTTCCACCAGGCGGCGACGTCGTCGCGGCGCGTGCTGAGCGACTCGGCCAGCGCGGCGCTGTCCAGCTCCAGCTTGCCCTGGGTGTCAAAGCGCAGGCCAAACTCGGCACCACGCAGCAGGTCATCGGTGCCCTGCCCCGCGCTGACGATCTGGCGCAACTGGTTTTCGATGCCGCGCAGCAGCGCATCGCCGTTCAGCGCGCCGGCATCGCCGGTGCTGGCGTTGTAGGCGCCCAGCGTGTCGGCGTTGCTGGCAAAGCTGTTCCAGGCCTCAACGAAGTCCTCCAGCCCCTGCTGCAGGGCGCCGTCGTCGCGGCCGATGGTGATGGTGGTCGTGGCGCCAACGTCGGCGGCGAGCAGGTTCAGCGTCACGCCGTCGATGGCGTCGCTGATGCTGTTCTCCGCCGAACTGCGCGGCAGGCCATCAATCTGCAGCAGCGCATCCTGCGCCGGGCGGGTCTCGCCGATGTCGGCGGCCAGAGTGGCGATGTCGCCGCTGCCGCTGGCGCTGATGGCGCTGTCCAGGCCCGAAACATCCGAGCCCAGCGACAGCACGCTGCCGCCGTCGACATTGATGATGGTGGCATTGATGCCGGGGTTGTCGGCCGCGTCGTTGATGGCATCGCGCAATGCGGCCAGGTCCATGCCGGCCGTCGTCGCGACGTCGAAGCTGTCACTGCCCAGGCTCAGGCTCAGCGTGCCGTCGCCGACATCGGCGGCCGGGTCACGCGGCGTCAGCGTGGCGGCGCGGCCGCTGCTGGCCAGACGCTCGACGACGATGTCGAAGCGGCCCAGCGCGGCGCCGCTGGCGGCGCTGACCTCCAGCAGGTCCTCGCGCGAGGCACTGGCGGTGCGGCCTTCGGTCTGCGCATCGCCGGTGGCGCCGGTCAGGCTGCTCTGCAGGTCGGCCAGCGCGCTGCGCAGCAGGCCATAGGCGCTGATCTCGACCCGGGCGGTCGACTCCTGGCGGGCCAGGCGCTGCGCCGTGGGGGCGCGCTCGGCGGCCACCAGCTGGTTGACCAGGCTGGCGATGTCCAGGCCCGAGCCGACACCGGCCGAACTGAGCGTGCCGCTCATGTGCGCGGCGCCTGCGGGAGCGGCTGCCGGGGCGAGAGGTGGGGATTGATCGTGTGCATGGCGGGGCCTATGCAGGCTTCAGGCCTCGGTGTTCAGGCCGAAGCTGTTGCGGGCCAGCACTTCGTCGATGCGCCGGGCCAGCTCGAGCACGACATCGGCGGGGATCTGCCGCAGCAGTTCGCCCTCGCTGTCGTAGATGGACACGATCAGCTGATCGGTGTCCTTGTCGATGCGAAATTCCATGTCGCCGCTGGCGAGCCGGCTCAGGTCCACGCGCGGGCGCTCGGCTTCGGGCCGGTCGCTGTCGTTACGCACGCGGGCCACAGGCTCGACCGGGCGTACGGGGCGGGTCTGGCGCAGCGCCTCGGCACTGGGCGAGGCATGCGGGAGATGGTTACTGACGTTATGAAATTCCATGACGGCCTCCTGGGCAAGAGGCGTCCCGGCACGAGGCCGGGACGCCGTGGGTCATGGGCCCTGGGCTGCTTAGCGGAGCAGGCTCAGGACGTTCTGCGGGGCGGCGTTGGCCTGGGCCAGCATCGCGGTCCCGGCCTGCTGCAGGATCTGGGTGCGGGACAGCTCGGCCGTCTCGACGGCGAAGTCCGCATCCTGGATCCGCGAGCGCGAGGCCGACAGGTTCTCGACCGAGCTCTGCAGGTTGGCCACGACACTCTCGAAGCGGCTCTGCTGGGCACCCAGCGAAGCGCGCGACTGGTTGATCGTGTCCAGCGCCGAGTCGACCAGCTTGATCGCCGTCTGCGCACCGGCGTAGTTGCCGATGGTCAGCGTGTCGATGCCGGTGGAGGACGTCAGCGTGGACAGCGCGCCGTTGGCGTAGCCCGCGATGGTGGCGTCGTTGGCCGCGCCGGCGACGGTGATCGCGCCCTCGGCGTTCAGCGACAGCTGGCCGGTGGCGGCGTCGTAGCTGGCGCCCACGCCGGTTTGCTGGCTGACCTCGTTGATCGCGTCGGCCAGCTGGCCGGCACGCTCGGCGGCGCTGGAAGCACTGGCGATGGCGCCGATGTCCACACCGTTGATGGTCACGTCGCCCGCCGAGATGGCGGTGGCGAAGCCGGTGATGCCGCTGGCGGCGACCGACAGGCCGGCCGAGCTGTTCTGCGTCACGCTGCCCAGCGCCGCGGTGTTGGCGTCGGTGATCGTGGACATCGTGATGTTCTCGCCGGCGTTGGCGCCGATCTGGAACACCGCGCCGGTGAAGGAGCCGTCGAGCAGCTTGACGCCGTTGAAGGTCGTCTGGTCGGCAACCCGGTTGATCTCGGACAGCAGCTCAGCCACTTCGAGTTGCAGCGCGGCGCGGTCGCTGTTGGAGTTGGTCGCGTTCGAGGACTGCACGGCCAGCTCGCGGATGCGCTGCAGGTTGTTGGTCACCTCGTCCAGCGCGCCTTCGGCGGTCTGCGCCAGGGAGATGCCGTCGTTGGCGTTGCGGATGGCCTGGTTCTGGCCCCGAATCTGGGTGGTGAAGCGCTCGGCGATGGCCAGACCGGCCGCGTCGTCCTTGGCGCTGTTGATGCGCAGGCCCGTGGACAGGCGCTCGATGGAGGTGGCGAGGTTGTTGCTCGACTCGGCCAGGTTGCGCTGGACGTTGAGCGACATCGCGTTGGTGTTGATGACTTGCATTGTCGATTCCTCTGGAAGGTTGATCCTGGAGGCGTCAACCGCGCCGCGGTCTCGCCTTCCATGAGGGGTATCGGCGGCGCGCTCTCAGACTTGAGGCCTGGGCGAAAATTTTTGCCCGGGGCCCGCGGGCGCTAGCGCAGGTAGTTGAACAGCGACTGCGATTCCAGGCGCTGGAACACCGCGCGGGCGGCCTCCAGGCTGGCGCTGTGCTGCGCCAGGCGGCTGATCTCGGCGGCGAGGTCGGCATCGCGCAGGCGCGACAGCTCCTGCTCGCCGGCGATGCGCTGGGCCTCGCGGCTGTCGGCCAGGCCGTCCAGCGTGGCCAGATCCAGGCCCACGCGGCTGCGGCCGGCACTGACCCGCTCCAGGCCCCCGTCGAGTTCGCCGATGGCGGCATCCAGGGCCGCCGCACGCGCGGCACGGCCGGGAGCGTCGGCGGGCGCCAGCGCCACCTGGTCGGCCATCGCCTCCAGGGCCGTCGGCAGGTCGCTGCCGCCCGGCGTCGTGAACAGGCCGCGGGCATCCAGACCCAGATCGAGCTGCCGCCCCTCGGCCACCGCCACGCGCGCGGGCGCGCTGGGCGGGTTGAGGACCCAGGCGCCGGCGGCACCGGTAAACAGGGCCTGCGGGGTGCTGCCGCCATAGAGCGGGCGGCCATCCTCGCTTTGCCGGTTGGCGATCGCCGCCACCTCGGCCGCGGCGCTGCGCAGCTCGGCGGCCAGCGTGGCGCGGTCGGCGGAATTCAGCGCGTCGCTTTGGGCACGCAGCAAGGTTTCGCGTGCGGCCTGCAGCGTGTCGTTCAGCGCATCCAGCCCCAGCTCGCTCTGCCGCAGTCGCGATTCGACCACGACGGCATTACTGGCGTAGGCCGCCAGGCGGGCATTGGCATCCTGCTGGCGCAGCACGCCGGCCATGGCGACCGGGTCTTCACCCGCACGCTCGAAGCGCAGGCCGCTGGAGATCGCCTGCTGGGCCTCAAACTGGCCGCGCGTCTGCTGCTGCAGCGCGTCCAGAACCTGGCGGTAAAGCATGCTGTTGGCGATGCGCACGGCTTATCTCCGGACGGCCGCCAGCACGCTGTCGAACAGGCTGCCGGCGGTGGCCAGCACCTGGGCGGCCGCCTGGTAGGCCTTCTCGTAGCGCAGCAGGTCGGCGGCCTCCTCGTCGAGGTTGACGCCCTGAATCGCGTCGCGGCGATCCACCGCGAAGTCGCGCGCCGCGGCCGTGACGTCGGCGCGGCTTTGCGCCGCCGCCGCCGCCTCGCCGGTGGCGCTGACCCAGGTATTGGTCACCTGCTGCAGCGAGCTGCGCCCGCCGTCGAACAGGCCGCCGGCCAGCGCGTCGGCCAGCGCGATGATCTGCGCGTTGTCGCCGCTGTTGGCGGCGCTGCCGGCCGGGGCGGTGGCCAGCGCGTCGGCATCCAGCGGGCGCGCCGCGATCTGCCCGGCCACGGCCGGCTCGACCACGAAGCGGTCGCCGGCGGCCGCACCGCCGCTGAGCGTCAGCTCCAGCCCGCCGACGCGCAGGGGGTCGCCCGCGGCGCCCGTGCCGGCCAGCGCCAGGGCCTGGCCGTCGGCGCCGCTGGCACTCCAGTTGGCGCCATCGAATTCCAGGGTGAAGCGCGTATCGGGCACCGCGCCCAGATCCACGCGTTGCGCGGTGAGCGTCCCGGCACCGGCGTTGTCGCTGGCCGGCCGCACGCGCGGCTGCGGGCTGTCGAAGAGCGCCTGACCGGGGCTGCCGTCCAGCGCCGCGCCGGCCGTCTGGTTGGCATTGACCACATCGGCCACGCCCGCCGCGATGCGGCCCAGCGCGTCCTGCGCCGCGGGGATGTCCTCATCGAGCAGCTGCAGCAGGCCGCCGGCCTCGCCGCCGACGATGCGCCGCGGCTGGCCCACGCCGCCGACGGTCAGCTCCAGCTCGCCCAGCGCATTGGTGCCCAGGCCCAGACGCGCCGGCTGGCCGGCCTCCAGCAGCGGCTGGCCATTGGCCAGACCGATCTGCAGGCTGCCGTCGGCATTCACGCGCGACTGCACGCCCAGCGTTTCGGCCAGGCCCTCGAGCAGCACATCGCGCTGGTCCGCCAGCGTGGCGGCGGCGGCGTCGAGCACCGGCGCCTCTTCCAGCCTTTGCTGCACCAGCGCCAGCTCCTCGAGCTGGTTCTGCGCGCCGCGCACCAGGCTGCCGAGCTGGCTGGTGGCCTGATCGGCCTCGCTGCGCAGGTTGGCGTCAAGCGACTGCACCTGCGCGGCAAAATCGTCGGTGGCCCGCAGCAGTGCCTCGCGCGCCGCCGGGTCGGTGGGCCGCGCGCTGAGCTGCGACACGGCCGTGGTCAGCGCACGCAGCGGCTCGGCCAGGCCGGTGGCATCGTCGGACAGGCGCGCGTCGATGCGCGACAGCGCATCGGCCCGGGCCTGCGCCCCGGCGTTTTCGCTGATCGCCGATCGCGCCGACTGCAGGGCACTGTTGTCGGCCGCGCGCGAGAGCTGAATCACCTCCACGCCGCCGCCGCCGATGCGCTGGCCGAACTGCACGCTCTGCCGGGCATAGCCGGGGGTGTTGACGTTGGCAACGTTGCGACTGACCGTCGTCAGCGCCGCCTGGTAGGTGGTCAGCGCCGAGCGGCCAATATCAAAGAGCTGTGTCATGCGCCGATTCCCGTGGGCGCAGCGCGCCCAGCCACGAGGAATCGGCGACTTGCAAGACACGTGCCGCGTATTCGGGGTCCGTGGCATAGCCCGCCTCGGCCAGCGCCTGGATATAGCGGCTGTCCGAGCCGCCATGCGCCAGCGCCGGCGCGTAGCGCGGGTTGTCCTGCACGAAGCGCACATAGTCGCGCAGGCTATCGGCGTAGCTGGCATAGCTGCGGAACTGCGCCGCCTCGGCATGCCAGGCGCCGCCAACACCGCCGCCGTATTCGCGCGTCTGCGCGCTGACGGCGTCGCCGCCCCAGCCGCGGTCGGCCTTGATGCCAAAAAGGTTGTGGCTGTCGGCCCCGGGCAGGTGCTGCCCCCAGCCGGTTTCCAGCGCGGCCTGCGCCAGCAGGATGCGCGGCGACACGCCCAGGGCAGCCGCCGCGGCCTCGGCGGCCGGGCGCAAGCGGGCGACAAAATCGGCCGGGTTGGCGAAGGGCCGGTCCGCGTCCGCCGCGCCCGCGACGCCCGCGACCGGTTCCGCCGGGCGCAGGGCGGCGACGGCGTCGATGGCGGCCGCGCGGTAGGCCGCCAGCGCCTGCGACGGCGGCGGGGCGCCGGCTGCGCCGTTGGCTGCGCCCTCCCCCGTCGCCAAGCCATCCGCCGGCGGGGCCAGCTGCCCGCGCAGCGACTGCGCCAGGCCCAGGCCCGGCGCGGCGGCGATGCTGTCGGCCAGCTGGCGCGTCCACAGGCTGTTGATCTGCCCGCCCTGGCCGCTGTTGCTGATGCCCGCAAAGCCATCCTTGAAGGCGCTGTCGAGCAGGGTTTTGACGAAGAGGGCCTCGAAGGCCTGCGCCGCCTTGCCCAGGGCATCCTCCTGGGGGCCGGCAGCGCGGCCAGCGCCGGCGGGCGGCTCGGCCAGCGGGATGGCGCCGGCCGTGGCCGGGGTCAACGGCGTGATGCTCACCGGCTGGCCTTAAATGACCACCAGCTCCGCACGCAGCGCGCCGGCCTGCTTCAGGGCTTCGAGTATGGCCACCAGGTCGCCGGGGGCGGCGCCCACGCTGTTGACGGCGCGCACGATGGCGTCGAGCGTCGTGCCGCCCTCCAGCAGGAACATGCGGCCATCGCCCTGCTCCACTGCGATGTCGGTGCGCGGGGTGACGACCGTCTCGCCTTCGCCGAAAGGCTGCGGCTGCGAGACATCAAAGCGCTCGCGGATCGTGACCGACAGCGAGCCATGGGTCACGGCCGCGGGGTGCACCTTGACGTTCTGGCCGATGACGACCGTGCCGGTGCGCGCATTGACGACGACGCGGGCCGCCGCCTGGGCGGCCTGCACCTCGATGTCCTGCAGCGCGGCGATGTAGGCCACCGTCTGCGACGGGTTGCGCGGTGGCTGCACCTCCACGGTGACCGCATCCACGGCGACGGCCAGGCCGCTGCCCAGCGTGCGATTGATGGCGCCGGCGATGTTCTGCGCGGTGCGAAAGTCGCCCTGATGCAGATTCAGGCGGATGGCGTCGCGGCTGGCCAGGTCATTGGGCACCACCCGCTCGACCATCGCCCCATTGGGGATGCGCCCGGCCGAGGGCACGTTCAGCGAGACGCGCGAGCCGTCGCGGCCCTCGACGCCAAAGCCGCCGACCACCAGCGTGCCCTGCGCCACCGCATAGACATTGCCGTCGGCGCCGCGCAGCGGGGTCAGCAGCAGGCTGCCGCCGCGCAGGCTGGAGGCGTTGCCAATGGAGGACACAGTGACGTCGATTTTCTGCCCCGGCTTGGCGAAGGCCGGCAGTTCGGCGTGCAGGGCCACCGCGGCCACGTTCTTGAGCTGCGGGTTGGTGCCCGGCGGCAGCGTGACGCCGAGCCGGGCGAGCATGCTGGCCAGGCTTTGCGTGGTGAAGGGCGCCTGCGTGGTGCGGTCGCCGCTGCCGTCCAGGCCCACGACCAGGCCATAGCCCACCAGTGGGTTGCCGCGCACGCCCTCGACGCCGGCCAGATCCTTGATGCGCTCGGCATGCGCCGGCGCGGCCATCAGGCCCACCGCCAGCGCCAGCCCCAGCAGCAGCCGCAGCGTGTCCATCCCATAGTTGCGCTTGGCCATCAGGCGTCTCCTAGAAGGGCCACAGGGGCGAGTTGAAGAAGCGGGCCAGCCAACCCTGGGCATTGGCATCGGCCACCGCGCCGCGGCCGCTGTAGCTGATGTCGGCATTGGCGATGCGATGCGAGGGCACGGTGTTGTCGGGGCCGATGTCCTCGACCCGCACCAGCCCCTGCAGCCGCAGCGTTTCAAGGCCCTGGTTCAGCCGCAGCCGCTTCTCGCCGGCAATGCGCAGCGTGTTGCCGGGCAGCCGCTCGATCACGCGCACGGTCAGCTCGCCGTTGAGCTGGTTGGACTGGGCCGAGTCGCCGCTGCCCTCGAAGCTGCGGTCGCCGGAGAGTTCGGCGTTGAGCCGCCCCTCGGGGATGCTGGCGCCGAACAGGCTGGGCACATCGAAGCCCACGCTCTGGTTCTTGCTGGTCGAGGTCGTGGCGGACTTGCGCGCGCTCGTGCGCTCTTCGAGCACCACCGTCAGCACGTCGCCCACCTGCCGGGCGCGGGTATCGGCGAACAGCGACAGGCTGTTGCCGGGCTCGTACAGCGAGCCGCTGCTGCGCACTGGCGGCGGCGGCGCCACCGGCTCGGGCAGCGGCGGCGGCTCCACCGGCGCGCTGGCGCAGGCGGCCAGCTGCAGCGCGGCCAGCAGGGCCGACGCGTGCTGAATCCAGCGCTGAAGACGTCCATCCAGGGCTTCCCAGCGCACGGCGAGCGCGGCGCATGTCCGCACTCGCCGCCGCCGAATCCATGGCTTAGGCCAAGGATTCGCGGCGGGCCGTCCAGGGCCCGCGCGTAAACGCTGATGAATCAGCGTTTTCTTACAGGTTGTTGTTGACATAAGCGAGCATCTGGTCGGAGGTCTCGATGGCCTTGGAGTTCAGCTCGTAGGCGCGCTGGGTCTCGATCATCGCGACCAGCTCCTCGACCACATTGACGTTGGAGGACTCCAGCGCACCCTGGCGCAGCGCGCCCAGCCCGTCGGCATTGGGGGCGCCGATCTGCGGCGCGCCGCTGGCGGCCGTTTCGACATAGAGGTTCTCGCCCGCGGCCTCCAGGCCGCCGGGGTTGACGAAGTCGGCCAGCGTCAGCGTGCCGGTCTCCTGCGGCACCGCGCTGCCATCGACCTGCACGGCCACGCTGCCGTCCTGGCCGATGATCAGGCCCTGCGCGCCGGGCGGCACGGTCAGCCCGGGCAGGATCTGGTAGCCGCTGGCGGTGACCAGGTTGCCCTCGCTGTCTAGCGAGAAGCTGCCGTCGCGGGTGTAGGCGGTGGTGCCGTCCGGGCGCAGCACCTGGAAGAAACCGCGGCCGGTGATCGCCACGTCCAGGGCATTGTCGGTCTGCGCCAGCGTGCCCTGCGAGAAATCGCGCTCGGTGGCCACCAGCCGGGCGCCGGTGCCCACTTCCAGACCGGTCGCGGCACGGGTCTGCTGCGAGGTCTGGCCGCCGGCGGCGCGCACGTTCTGGTAAATCAGGTCTTCAAAGCTGGCCTGGCTTTTCTTGAAGCCGGTGGTGTTGACGTTGGCCAGGTTGTTGGCAATGACGCTCATGCGCGTCTGTTGCGCGTCCAGGCCGGTCTTGGCGACCCACAGGGAATGGTCCATCGTGCTCTCCTTTACTAGCGCAGACGCAGCAGCTCGGCCGTGCGCTGCGCGTTTTCATCGGCCTTCTTCATCAGCTGCACCTGCGTTTCAAACTGGCGTTGCTGGGCAATCATCTCGACCAGGGCGCCGGCCACATTGACGTTGGAGGCCTCCAGGGCCCCGCTCAGCAGCAGGTCGCCGGCGCCCGCGGGCGGCGCCACGGCCTCGTCGGCGATGGCCGGGCGGAACAGCCCATCCGGCCCGCGCTGCAGGCCGCCCGGCGGCTCGGCCACGACGCGCAGCGTGTCGACCTCGACCGCCACGCCGCCGCCCAGGCCCAGCGGCACGATCGACAGCGTGCCGTCGGCGCCGACGGCGATCGACTGCGCCGGCGGCACGCCGACCGCCCCGCCGGTGCCCAGCACGGCCTGGCCGGCGCGCGTCTGCAGCTGGCCCAGCGGGTCAAGCTGCAGGTCGCCGGCGCGGGTATAGGCCTCGCTGCCGTCGGCCGCCTGCACGGCGAGCCACATGCCCGGCCGCAGGGCCAGATCCAGCGGCTGGCCGGTGTGCTGCAGCTGGCCAGCGCTGGCGTCGAAACCGCCGGCCGTGGCCTGGGCATGCACCCGGGTTTGCAGCCCGGGGCCGGCCACCGGCGCGGCCTCGCTGTGCACCAGCGCGGCCTTGAAGCCGGCCGTGCTGGCGTTGGCGATGTTGTGGCTGATCGTCGCCTGGGCCTGCAGCGTGCGGCTGGCCCCGGACATGGCGACGTAAAGCAGGCGGTCCATGACGATTAACGCAGGTTCAGCGCCGACTGCGTGATCTGGTCGGCGGTGGTCACGACCTGCGCATTGGCCTGGAAGCTGCGCTGCGCCGTGATCATCTCGACCAGCTGCGCGGTCAGATCGACGTTGGAGGACTCCAGCGCCCCGGCACGCAGGGTGCCGAAGTCACCCGAGTCGGGGGCGCCGCGGCGCACCTGGCCGGCATCGGCGGTGGCCCGCCAGGCGTTCTCGCCGTCACTTTGCAGGCCGTCGAGGTTGCGGAAGTTGGACAGGGCCACCTGGCCCAGATCCAGCCGCTGGCCGTTGGAATAGCGGGCCTGCAGGATGCCGTCGGCGGTGAACTCGACATCGTTCAGGCGGCCGTTCTCGTAGCCGTTCTGGCTGATGTCGCTGACCGCGAACTCATTGCCGAACTGGGTGATGGCCGACAGGTCCAGCGCGATGTCCTGCGCCGCCGTGCCGGTGCCCACCGTCAGGCCGGTGAAGGCGATCTGGCCGCCGGCCGGGTTGATCAGCGCGCCGCTGCTGTCGAACTCCAGCGGCGTCGGGCTGCCGACGTCGGTGCCGTCGATGGCCAGGTTCAGCGTCCAGTTGTTCACGGTGGTGTCACGGCTCAGGTACAGCGTCGCGGCGTGCGGCGCACCCAGCGAGTCGTAGACCGTCACCGAGGTGGCGTGGTTGTAGCTGTCCGGGTCGGTCGGCGAGAAGGCCGTGCCGGTGGTCACCGGGGCATTGGCCGGCAGGTTGAAGGTGGCATCCACCTCGCTGGTGGCCTGCGGCGCGCTTTCCTGCGAGAGGATCTGCAGATCGGTCAGGTCGGCCGTGTTGAAGCCGCCGCCGACCAGCGGCGAGAAGCCCTGCAGGCGCGCACCGGCCGCCGTCACCACATAGCCGTCGGCATCGACCTGAAAGGCGCCGTCGCGGGTGTATTGCTCCACCCCATCGCGTTCGATGGTGAAAAAGCCCGAGCCGCTGATGGCCAGATCCAACGCGTTGTCGGTGAACTGGATGGTGCCCTGGGTGTGCTGCTGCCGCGTGGGCCGCAGCGCCACGCCGCCGCCGTTGGCGGCGCTGTCCAGCGCCTGGCTGCCGGTGGTCACCAGCTCGGAGAACTCCGAGCGCGAGGACTTGAAGCCCACCGTGTTGGCGTTGGCGATGTTGTTGGAAATGACCCCCAGGTTGGAGGTCGCGGCATTCATGCCGGAAAGCGCGATGCGAAAAGCCATGGCTTAGGTCTCCTGTCGGATGTGGCGCACATCGTTCAGCGACACGCTGCCGAAGTGCTCGAGTTCGAGTTGGGTATTGCCGCTGCCGTCGCCGGCCAGCGCCACCCCGCGGATGTCGGCGGCCACGGCCACCGGCAGGGCGGTCGCGCCCTGCCCCTGCCCCAGGCTGGCGCGCAGGCGGTAATCGCCCGGCGGCAGCGGCGGCAGGTTGAAGTCGGCCCGGCCCGGGGCGCGCTCGCCCAGATCCAGCGTCTGCACCAGGCTGCCGTTGGCATCCTCGATGCGCAGGCGCAACGGGCCGGCCGCCGGCACGTCGACGCTGGCGGCCCGCGCCTCGCCACCGGGAACCCGGTCGCTCAAGATCATGGCCTGGCGGCCGATAAGCGACGTGGCATCGACCAATTGCGTGGCGCCGAACTGGGCCGCAAGAGATTCGACCGTGCTCTGCAGCTCCGTAATCCCGTTGACCGTGGAGAACTGGGCCATCTGGCCCAGGAATTCGCCGTTCTCCATCGGCTTGAAGGGGTCCTGGTTCTGCAGCTGCGCGATCATCAGCTGCAGAAAGTCCTGCTGGCCCAGCGACTGCTGCGCGGTGGCGGGCGGGCTGGCGGCGGCGCCGGTGGCGGCGCCGGTGGCAGCACGGTTGGCGCCGACGGCGTTGACGTTCAGATCAGCCACGTCCGGTCTCCAGCGTGCGCTGCAGCAGGTCCTTGGTGGTGGACATCATGTCCAGGCTGCTCTGGTAGGAGCGCGAGGCGCTGAGCATGTCGGCCATGGCCTCGACCACATCGACGCGCGGCGCGTAGACATAACCCTGCTCGTCGGCCAGTGGGTGGCCCGGCTGGTAGCGCGCCAGCGGCTCGGCCTGCTCCTGGTGGATCTCGCGCACCGCCACGCCGGCATGGCCGGCCTGGGTCAGCACCGTTTCAAACACCGGGTGCCGCGCCTGGTAGACGTCTTCCGGCCGCCCGGCCACGGTGTTGGCATTGGCCAGGTTGCTGGCCGTGGTGTTGAGCCGCGTGGACTGGGCCGCCAGGGCCATGCCCGCCAGTTCAAGTGTGGAATAGGAAGCCATGATCAGGAGCCCTGGATGGCCAGGCGGTAGCTGGACATGCGGCCGTCAATGAAGCGCAGCGCCGCCTGGTAGCGCAGCGCGGCATCCATGTAGGCGGCCTGCTCGACCGGCGTCTCGACGGTGTTGCCGTCGGCGCTGGGCTGCGTGGGTACCCGCCACTGCGTCGGACTTCCGACGCTGCTGATGCCGCCGCCATCCAGGTGGCCGGGCTGCGTCCGCGTGGCGGGCAGCTGTGCGCCCTGCACGCCTTGCAGAACGTTGCGAAAATCGATGTCGCGGGCCTTGAAGCCCGGTGTGTCGGCGTTGGCGATGTTGCCGGCGAGCACGCCCAGGCGTTCGCCGTGGACGCGCAGTGCGGGCGCCAGTGCGCCGAAGAGAGGGTCGGGGGTCGGCATGGGCAGACCTCTAAGCGGGACCTGAGCCCCCCGAGGCAAGCGCCGTGCCACGGCCACCGCAGAGCATGTCCACGACGGCCTGCGCCAAATCTTCGGCGTGGAACTTGGGCACGAAGCGATCCGCCCCCACGCGCTCGACCAGCGCGGCGTTGAACACGCCCGACAGCGAGGTGTGCAGTACGACGGGCAGGCCGGCCAGGCGGGCATCGCCGCGCACCTCGGTCGTCAGCCGGTAGCCGTCCATGTCGGGCATCTCGATGTCCGAGATCAGCATCGAAAAGCTCTCGCCCAGCGGCCCCTGCTGGGCCGCCGTCTGCAAGGCACGAAGCGCCACGCGGCCATCGTTGACCACCAGGCTGGGCAGGCCCAGCGTGTCCAGCGTGCGCACGATCTGCGCGCGGGCCACGCGCGAGTCATCGGCCACCAGGATCGGTCGGCAGCCGGCCAGGCGGCCGCGCTGGGTCGCGACCCAGTCGGCCGACAGCTCGCGCGGCTTGCCCACGACCTGCGCCAGCACGTGCTCCACGTCGATGATTTCGACCAGCCGGCCCTCGTGCCGGGTCACGGCCGTCAGAAAGCCGTCGCGGTGCCCATCAAGCTGGGGCGGCGGCTGCACCTGCTCCACCGAGGTGTGGATGATGCGGTCCACCCGCGCCACCAGCAGGCCCTGCACCGAGCGGTTGAACTCGCTGAGAATCGCAGTGCCACTGGGGTGTTCGCCGCCGATGCCCAGGGCGGTGGTCAGCTTGAGCACCAGCACATCGCGGTCGCGCACGCGGATCATGCCCTCGACCATCGGATGAGCCCGCGGCACGGGCCGCAGCGGTGGCGTGGCCAGCACTTCGCGCACCTTGAAGACATTGATGCCGTAGAGCACCCCATCGCCCAGTTCAAAGAGCAACAGCGCCAGGCGGTTGTGGCCGGCCAGGCGGGTGTTGTCGTCGATGCGCGAGAGCAGGCTGGAACGCGTGGCCATGGGCAGCAGGCGAAAGGAGGAGTCGCCGCCGATGCAACCGCCGCGCCGCGGCATCAGCATTGCACGCCGGCCGGCATGAAGCCTTTGCTGATTTCGCTCTGTCTGGCCCTGGCCCTGCCGGCCACCGTCGCCCCCGCCGCCGCGGCTGCGCCGGGCGGCGAGCTGGAGAACGTCGCGCGCCTGCGCACGATCGTCAGTGCCTTCGTGGCCGGCGAGCAGCCCGGCAGCAGCGTGGCCATGCCCTCGCTCGACGCACGCCTGCGCCTGCCGGCCTGCGCGCAGCGGCCCGAGGCCTTCGACGCCCCGGGCAGCCGCGGCGGCCCGCGGCGCACCGTGGGCCTGCGCTGCCCCGGCGGCTGGACGATCTATGTCCCGGTGCGCATCACCCAGATGGTGTCGATGGTGCGGCTGCGCCGCGCGGCCACGCCGGGCGAGGCGCTGCGCGCCGAGGACCTGGAACTGGTGCAGCACCCGGCCGAGCGCATGCCGCTGGGCCACGTGGGCACGCTGGAGCAGGCGGTCGGCCGCATCCCCCGCCAGGCCCTGGCCCCCGGCACGCTGCTGCGCCCCACCCACCTGCGCGCCGGCCGCGCGGTGCAGCGCGGCCAGGCCGTGCGCCTGGTGCTGGAGCGCGCCGGCCTGCGCATCGAGTCCACCGGCGAGGCGCTGGAAGACGCCGCCGTCGGCGCCTGGGTGCAGGCCCGCAACACCTATTCCGGGCGTATCGTCGAAGGCCGGGTCAGCGCGCCCGGCCTGATCACGGTGCCATGACGATCCGCGCCCGGCGGGCCGCAGCGGCCGGCATGACATTTTTTTTCCGCACAGCCCTCAAGTCTGTACGCCGGCGGCCGATACCCCCGTCGACACCGTCTCGGATCGCATGATGAACACACGCTACGACATCCCCGGCGCCGTCCAGCGCCCGCTCGCGCAGACGGACGTCGCCCGGACCGAAGTCAGCCGCAGCCCGGCAACCGCCCCGGCTGCGGCCGCGGGCCCCAGCCCCACCGTCGCCGCGGCGGACGCGCCGGCCGCGGGGGACAAGGTGCAGCTGCTCAGCCAGCAGGCCGTGGATCTGGCCCGGGCCGACGGCGGCTTCGACGAGGCCAAGGTCGCCCGACTGCGCGACGCCATTGCCGCCGGCAACTACCCGTTGGATGCCGAGGCCATCGCCGACCGCCTGCTGGCCTTTGAAGAGGCGATGCGCGGGGACGAGGCGTGAACCCCGAGGCCACCCCGATCCCGCCGCCCGCGCCCGCGCCGGCGCTGGACGAGGTGCGCGGGCTGCTGGAGCAGCTGGAGGCCACGCTGGCCGAGGAAACCGCCCTGCTCGACGCCGACGACGCCGACGGCCTGGTGCGGCTGGTCGAACACAAGGACACGCTGTGCCAGCGCCTGGCCCGGCACCCGGCGCTGGCGCCGGAGCAGCAGGCCGCGCTGGCCCCGCTGGAGGCGCTGCTGCGCTCCTGCCAGCAACGCAACCAGGACAATGGCGCCCGCATCGCCGCCCGCCGGGCCCAGGTCCGCGACCGGATGCAGCAGCTCGACGGCAGCGGCACCTATGGCGCCAATGGCGCACTACAGGGGCGCCGCCCGGCCTCGCTGTCGCACCGCGCCTAGCGCTCGGCGGCCTGCGCCCAGCCCGGTAGGCACTGGCGGCCTGCACGGCCCAGCCGGCGCCTACTCAAGGAGCCGGCGCCTACTCAAGGATTGAGTCTCCGAGCGCCGGCTTTGCAAGCCCGCGCCACACCCGGCTCCACCCCTACTGCGCAGCGCAGCCGCGGCGTCACCTCGCCCTTGCGGCCCCCGCGTGGTCGCTGCGCACCGTATCCGCGACGAACGGCCTGCGGCAGGGCGGACTGGCGTGGTCTTGCCAGGGGTCGCGGCTGGTCCGTGCGCAGACGACGACAGCCCGGCGGCTGCGGCGCGACTCGCTTGCCGCCCCAGGGGCCGTCGATCTTCGAGGCCGATGCCGATGCGGACAGGACACGCCTGAAGGGCGCGGGACGCGACGCGGCATGGGCGTGGCCACAGCCGCACGATTCCCGCTTGCATGGGGGCGCGATACAGCGCCGGAGCGTGCGCCTGGCCGATGAAAGTGGGCGACCCCCCGGCCTCGTGGGGTGAGCGATAGGCGCGCAGTGGCTGCGGTGTGGCCGAGGTGTGGTGGAGGTGTGGCGGTGGCGCCGCAAATGGCGCGGCCCGGATCGGCAGTCCGCTTAGCGCGGCGGGCTCAGTGCCGGGCGCCGTCCTCGCCGTGCAGGCGCTGCAGGAACTCGGCTTCGGCCAGCGACATGCGGGCCACCCGCGCCAGCTTGGCCGCCGGCCAGCCCTGCCGGGCCAGCGCAATCAGATCATCCACCGCGAAGCCGGCGGCATCGCCGGGCTCCAGGCCCTGCTCCAGCAGCACCTGCATCTGCGTTTCCTGGCGCTGCTGCAGCGCCTTCATGCGCGTATCCAACGCGGCCACCAGGGCGCGCAACTCGGCGATCTCGGCGCACAGTGCGATTTCGGTGGCGTGCGCGGGGCCGGCGGGTGTGCCCGCGGGCGGCGGCGCGGGCTGCGGCGAGTCGGCCTGCTGTGCCGCCACGTCGCCCGCTGCGGCCTCCGTCGCGTCTGCGCCGGGCCGGGCCGGGCGGCGGCAGAACCACAGGGCGAGCGCGATGTACGCGCAGGCGCCCAGGCCCAGCAGGGCCAGCTCGCTCAATGTCAGTTGCAGGGGCAGGCTCATCGGGAACGTGCCGTGACGGATTCACGTCGCAGGGAGCAAGTCCCATGCCGCGAAGCGCGGTCGCGAAGGGGAAGCGGGCGTGGCGGGGCGCTGGCGTGCCCGTGGGCGCGGCCGGGGGCTCGGGCGCGCAGGGCCGGGGGCCCTGCGGGCCGGCGCCCGCGCGGCCGCCTGCTTTACCATTTGCGCCCCCCTGCCCCTTGGCGGCCTGCCGTGATTTTGATCCTCGAGCCCGATACCGACCGCAACAGCCCGGCCTATGAGGCGCTGCTGGCCCAGCTCGATGCCCTGCCGAACATCGAGCACCGCGCGCACACGGTGCAAGGCGCGCAGCAGACGCTGACCGAGATCTACCTGCTGGGCAATACGCAGGCGCTGTCGACCCGCGACATGGCCGAGCTGCCGCTGGTCGAGCGCGTGGTGCGCATCTCCGAGGCCTATAAGGTGCTCGGCCGGCACACGCACGACGACCGCGCCGCCGAGTTCAGCTACCGCGGCGTGCGCTTCGCCCAGGACAACCTGAACGTCTTCGCCGGCCTGTGCGCGGTGGACAGCCCCGAGAGCGTCGAGGCGATGATGGCGGCGCTCAAGGTGCGCGGCCAGGTGTGCACGCGGATGGGCGCCTACAAGCCGCGCACCAGCCCCTATTCCTTCCAGGGCCACGGGGCGAACTGCCTGCCCTGGGTCTTCGAGGCGGCCGGCCGCAACAACATCGCCGTGGTGGCGATGGAAATCACGCACGAAAAGCACATCGACGAGATCTATTCGGCGCTGGAGCGGGCCGGCCAGCCCACCGGCGTGATGCTGCAGATCGGCACCCGCAACACGCAGAACTTCGAGCTGCTCAAGGCCGTGGGCCGGCAGCAGGAGTTCCCGGTGCTGCTCAAGCGCGGCTTCGGCATCACGCTGGAGGAGTCGCTGAACGCGGCCGAATACCTGGCCAGCGAGGGCAACAGCCACGTGGTGTTCTGCCTGCGCGGCATGAAAACCAACATGGGCGACCCGCACCGCAACTTTGTCGACTTCTCGCATGTGCCGGTGGTCAAGCGCCTGACCCGCATGCCGGTATGCATTGACCCCTCGCATTCGGTGGGTACCCGGCACCGCGCGCCGGACGGGCGGCTGGATGTCCT
>CAKZQS010000026.1 GCA_937141935.1 uncultured Ectothiorhodospiraceae bacterium | reverse complement strand
GAGCTGATTGCCCCGATCGCGATGGACGAAGGCCTGCGCTTCGCCGTGCGCGAGGGTGGCCGCACCGTTGGTGCCGGCGTCGTCGCCAAGATCATCGAGTAATACCGACGCAGCGCCCGGCCGTCAGGCCGGGCCGTTTGCTAGGGGGCCGCGAAGTCTGCTAACATTCGCGGCCTTTTTGTTTGCCGCGCCCCGCGCGGGAGCTTGAAGGGCAGTAGCTCAATTGGTAGAGCGGCGGTCTCCAAAACCGCAGGTTGGGGGTTCGAGACCCTCCTGCCCTGCCACCTTACGGGCTCCCGGCGTCGACTGAGATCCTTGCATAGATGAGTGCGCACACCGAAGCCGCGAGTTCGGCCCGCGACACAGCGTTGCTGTGGCTGGCCGTCGCGATCTGTATTGCCAGCATTACCGGTTTTTACTGGTTTGAGGGCGAATACAACGCGCTGCTGCGCGTCGCGGGCATGCTGGCCGGCGGCGCGCTGGCCGTGCTGGTTGCCCTGCAATCCCGCCAAGGCCATGCGGCCTGGCTGGTGGTGCGCGACTCGCGTACCGAACTGCGCAAGGTGGTCTGGCCTACCCGCAAGGAGACGGCCCAGACCACGGCCATCATCCTGGTGGTGGTGCTGATCCTGGCGATCATGCTCTGGGGCGTGGACAGCCTGCTGCTGATGGGGCTGCAAGCCCTGACCGGCCGTGGAGGCTGAGGCCATGTCGATGCGCTGGTACGTCGTGCATGCCTATTCGCAGTACGAGAAGAAGGTCAAACAGGGCCTGGAGGAGCGCATCAAGCGCGCCGGCCTGGAAGAGAAGTTTGGCGAGATTCTCGTGCCCACCGAAGAGGTGGTGGAACTGCGTGATGGCGTCAAGCGCACCACCGAGCGCAAGTTCTTCCCCGGCTATGTGCTGGTGCAGATGGAGCTCGACGACGACACCTGGCACCTGGTCAAGTCGGTGCCCAAGGTGATGGGCTTCATCGGTGGCACCCAGGACCGCCCGGCGCCGATCTCGGATCGCGAGGCGCAGCAGATCCTGTCGCGGGTGCATGACAGCGAAGAGGCCCCCAAGCCGAAAACGCTGTTCGACCCGGGCCAGTCGGTGCGCGTGCTCGACGGCCCCTTCGCCGACTTCACCGGTGTGGTGGAAGAGGCCAACTACGAGAAGAGCCGGCTGCGCGTTTCGGTCGTCATCTTCGGCCGGTCGACCCCGGTGGAGCTGGACTTCAACCAGGTCGAAAAGGTCTAAACCGTTTTTTAGCGCGGGTGGCCCGCCGCCGCCCACGTCCCATCCCCGGGGAGGTGCCTGTGCACCGCTTGTACCCGCAAGGAGTTCACCATGGCAAAGAAAGTCAGCGCCTACATCAAGCTGCAGGTCAAGGCCGGTCAGGCCAACCCCAGCCCGCCGGTCGGCCCCGCGCTGGGCCAGCATGGCGTCAACATCATGGAATTCTGCAAGGCCTTCAACGCCCAGACGCAGTCCATGGAAGCCGGCCTGCCGGTTCCGGTGGTTATCACCGTCTATTCCGACCGCAGCTTCACCTTCATCACCAAGACGCCGCCCGCGGCGATCCTGCTGAAGAAGGCCGCCGGCATCCAGTCGGGCAGCGGCACGCCGAACACCAAGAAGGTCGGCAAGGTGACCCGGGCCCAGCTCGAAGAGATCGCGAACACGAAGATGCCGGACCTGAACGCCGGCAGTCTGGACGCGGCCGTCAACATCATCGCCGGTAGTGCCCGCAGCATGGGCCTGGACGTGGAGGGCTGATCATGGCGAAGCAATCCAAGCGCATGCGCAAGATCGCCGAGGCCGTCGGCGCGCGCCGCAACATCCCGGCCCTGGAGGCCATCGAGCTGCTGAAGTCGCAGGCTTCGGTCAAGTTCACCGAGTCGGTCGACCTGGCGGTCAACCTGGGCGTCGACGCGCGCAAATCCGATCAGGCCGTGCGCGGCTCGACGGTGCTGCCGCACGGCACCGGCAAGACGGTGCGCGTGGCGGTATTCGCCCAGGGCCCGAACGCCGAGGCCGCCAAGGAAGCCGGTGCCGACGTGGTCGGCATGGACGACCTGGCCGAGCAGATGAAGGGCGGCGATTTGAACTATGACGTCGTCATTGCCGCGCCGGACGCGATGCGCGTTGTCGGCATGCTGGGCAAGGTGCTGGGTCCACGTGGCCTGATGCCGAACCCGAAGGTCGGCACCGTGACGCCGGATGTCGCCGGCGCGGTCAAGAACTTCAAGTCCGGTCAGGCGCGCTATCGCACCGACAAGGCGGGCATCGTGCACTGCGCGATCGGTTCGGTCGGCTTTGAGCCGCAGGCTCTGCTGGAGAACCTGAACGCCGTTGTCGCCGACCTGCGCAAGGCCAAGCCCAGCTCGGCCAAGGGCGTGTACCTGAAGAAGGTGACGCTGTCGAGCACGATGGGCCCGGGCCTGTCGGTCGACCTGTCGACGATCCCGGCGGCCACCGCCTAAGGACCCCTTTTTGCCCCCGGCCGGCGCGCTGGCCGGGGGCGGATGACTTTGCGACGTGGCACGCGTGCCGCGCCGTCAAAGACCGCAGGTGCCTTCGGGCTCAATCGGGTGCTTCGCAAGAGGCACGAAGCCTGCGCAGAGGGCGCAAGGAGCGAGCAATCGCTCTGCGTGCCGCAAGGGCCGGTTCCAATCTGGAGCCGGCATTGGCAACCCACCTTTCGAGGGATAAATGGCTCTCAATCTCGAAGACAAGAAAGCCCTCGTTGCGGAAGTCAACGCGGTGGCGAACGACGGCCTGTCGGCCGTGGTCGCCGAATACCGCGGCTTGTCGGCCGGCCAGATGACCGAACTGCGTGCCAAGGCACGGCAGGGCGGCACCTGGCTTCGCGTCGTCAAGAACACGCTGGCCAAGCGGGCGACTGCAGACACCGAATTCGCGTGTCTGGAGCCGGCGCTGGTTGGCCCGGTGATTCTGGCGATCTCGCTGGAGGATCCGGGTGCAGCAGCCCGTGTGATCAAGGACTTCGCCAAGAGCAATGACGCGCTCAAGGTGACCGCGGTATCCGTCGGGGGCGCTCTGCTGCCCGCGTCGGACCTCGAGCGGCTGTCCAGCCTGCCGACCCGCGAGCAAGCACTGGCGATTCTGGCCGGGACCATTCAGGCCCCGGTTGTGAAACTCGCCCGCACGCTCAAGGAAGTGCCGGCCAAGACTGCCCGCGTCGTTGCGGCGGTTCGCGACCAGAAACAGGCGGCCTAAACAGGCACGCCCCGGGTTTCACCAAACTTTTTCGCAAGGAAACACACCAAAATGGCTATGACGAAAGAAGACATTCTCGAAGCGATTGCCGAGATGTCCGTGATGGATGTTGTCGAGCTGGTCTCGATGATGGAAGAGAAGTTCGGCGTGTCCGCTGCTGCCCCGGTGGCCGTGGCTGCCGCGGCCGGCGGTGGCGAAGCCGCTGCGGCCGAAGAGAAGACCGAGTTCGACGTGGTTCTGGCCAGCTTCGGCGACAACAAGGTTGCGGTCATCAAGGCCGTCCGCGGTGTCACCGGCCTGGGCCTGAAGGAAGCCAAAGACCTGGTCGAAAGCGCTCCGTCGCCGATCAAGGAAGGCGCGTCGAAGGACGAGGCCGAGGACATCAAGAAGCAGCTTGAAGAAGCTGGCGCCAAGATCGAGCTCAAGTAAGTTGATTCGGGTTCCGTTCCGGGTGGCTCGACCCGCAGACGGTACCCGGCCGCCGCAAGGCGGCCCTGGGCTGGTGGGCCTTCGCGCCCACCGGCCTTTTCGTGTTTTGGGCGGTGGCCGGATGGCGGCCGCCTGCGTACTCCCCAAGAGGTTCCCTCGATGAGCTACACCTTCACCGAGAAAAAGCGCATCCGCAAGGATTTCGGCAAGCGCTCGACGCCTTTGCCGGTGCCCTTTCTGCTCGCGACGCAGATCGACTCCTACCGCCAGTTCCTGCAGGCGGAAGCCGCGCACCGTTCGCGCAAGGACGTCGGCTTGCACGGCGCGCTGGGCTCGGTGTTCCCGATGCAAAGCTACTCGGGCAGCGCGGAGATGGAATACGTCTCCTACCGCCTCGGTGAGCCGGTCTTCGACGAGAAGGAATGCCGCATTCGCAGCATGACCTACGCGGCGGCGCTGCG
The DNA here is from genome assembly GCA_937141935.1 of uncultured Ectothiorhodospiraceae bacterium. Taxonomy (GTDB): domain Bacteria; phylum Pseudomonadota; class Gammaproteobacteria; order Nevskiales; family Oceanococcaceae; genus MS8. Next base: position 1,981 of record CAKZQS010000026.1, on the reverse strand, counting down.
GGTCAAGGTGCGCCTGGTCATCTACGACAAGGAATCCAAGGAGAAGCGCGTCAAGGACGTTCGCGAGCAGGAGGTCTACCTGGGCGAACTGCCGCTGATGACCGCGAACGGCACCTTCATCATCAACGGGACCGAGCGCGTCATCGTGTCCCAGCTGCACCGCTCGCCGGGTGTGTTCTTCGACCACGACAAGGGCAAGAGCCACTCCTCGGGTGCGCTGCTGTATTCCGCGCGGGTCATCCCCTACCGCGGCTCCTGGCTGGACTTCGAGTTCGACCCCAAGGACCTGCTGTACGTCCGCATCGACCGTCGCCGCAAGCTGCCGGTTACGATCCTGCTGCGCGCGCTGGGCCTGGACGACGAGCAGATCCTCGAGCGTTACCACGAGTCGAACCACTTCCAGCTGCTCGCCGACGGTGCCGAGCTGGAGCTGATCCCCGAGCGGCTGCGCGGCGAACAGGCGGCCTTCGACATCAAGATCGGCGAGGACGTGCTGGTTGAAGAGGGCAAGCGGGTCACCGCGCGCCACATCAAGAAGCTGACCGAAGCCGGCATGACCTCGCTGGTCGTGCCCGATGCCTACCTGCTGGGCAAGTCGGCCGCGCGCAACATCGTCGACCCGGAGACGGGCGAGGTGATCGTGGTCGCGAATGACGTGCTGACCGAGGAGCACCTGGTGCAGCTGCGCGAGGCCAAGGTGGCCGAGCTGCACACGCTGTTCACCAACGACCTCGATCGCGGCCCGTACATCTCCGAGACGCTGCGTCAGGACCCGACCCGCACCCGCTTGGAGGCGCTGGTCGAGATCTACCGCATGATGCGCCCGGGTGAGCCGCCGACCAAGGAGGCCGCCGAGGCGCTGTTCGAGAACCTGTTCTTCAAGGACGACCGCTACGACCTGTCGGCCGTCGGCCGCATGAAGTTCAACCGGCGCCTGAACCGCGACGCCATCACCGGCCCCGGTGTGCTCGACAACGAGGACATCCTGGCGGTGATCCAGGAGCTGATCAGCATCCGCAACGGCGTGGGCACCACCGACGACATCGACCACCTGGGCAACCGCCGGGTGCGCAGTGTTGGCGAGATGGCCGAGAACGCCTTCCGCACCGGCCTGGTGCGGGTCGAGCGCGCGGTGCGCGAGCGCCTGGCGCTGGCCGACTCCGAAGGCCTGGTGCCGCAGGATCTGATCAACGCCAAGCCGGTAGCCGCCGCGATCAAGGAGTTCTTCGGCTCCTCGCAGCTGTCGCAGTTCATGGACCAGAACAACCCGCTGTCCGAGGTCACGCACAAGCGTCGCGTGTCCGCGCTGGGCCCGGGCGGTCTGACCCGCGAGCGCGCCGGCTTCGAGGTGCGCGACGTGCACCCCACGCACTACGGCCGCATCTGCCCGATTGAAACGCCGGAAGGCCCGAACATCGGCCTGATCAACTCGCTGGCCGTCTATGCGCGGACCAACGATTACGGCTTCCTGGAGACGCCGTATCGCAAGGTCACGGACGGCAAGGTCACCGACGACATCGAATACCTCTCGGCTATTGAAGAGGGTCGCTTCGTCATCGCCCAGGCCAACGCCGACCTCGACGAGGAAGGCCGCTTCCTGGAGGACCTGGTCTCCTGCCGCCACCAGAACGAATTCACGCTGACGAGCCCGGACACGATCCACTACATGGACGTGTCGCCGAAGCAGATCGTCTCCGTGGCCGCCTCGCTGGTGCCCTTCCTGGAGCACGACGACGCCAACCGCGCGCTGATGGGCGCCAACATGTCGCGCCAGGCCGTGCCCGTGCTGCGCCCCGAGAAGCCCTTCGTGGGCACCGGCATCGAGCGCGTGGCCGCGATCGACTCCGGCACCGTGGTGACCGCCAACCGCGGCGGCGTGGTCGATTACGTCGACGCCACGCGTGTCGTGATCCGCGTCAACGACGAGGAAGCGGTGGCCGGTGAAGTGGGTGTGGACATCTACAACCTCATCAAGTACCAG
>CAKZQS010000025.1 GCA_937141935.1 uncultured Ectothiorhodospiraceae bacterium | reverse complement strand
GGCGCGCATCCCGGCCGCGCCCGCGCCGGCCAACCGCGGCGGTGCCGCCGCCCGGCCCGCGCCGGCCGCCGGCCCCCGCCAGCTGGAGTCGAACACCCTGCCTGCCCGTGCCCCGTTGCCCGGCGCAGGCGCAGGCGCAGGCGGCGACCCTGGCGCCCCGGCGCGACCCGCCACGGCCACGCCGCCGCAAGGCCTGCGCCTGTATTACGCGCCGCAGGCCACGCAGCTGGCCGATGTCGAGCGCGCCGCGCTGACCCGGCTGGTGGATTCGCTGGGCCGTGGGTCCGGCCCGCGCCTGGCCATCCACCTGCACGACGCGACCGGCTCCGGCGGCCTGTTGCGGGCGCTGCGACGCGCGCAGCTGGAGCAGGAGCTGACGCAGCTCGGCGTGGCCGCCAACCGCCTGCAATTCGTGGCCGAACCCTTCGGCGCCGGCAGCGCCCCCGTCCTCAGCCCGCATTACGTGGAATTCCGGCGCCTTGACGGCGCCCGCTGAGCCGCACGCGCCCTTCACCGCCGAGCAACTCGCCGTACCCGCCGAGCTGCCGGTTGCGGCGGCCGCGGATGCCCTGATCGACAGCATCCGCCAGCACCCGGTCACGATCGTCTGCGGCGCCACCGGCTCGGGCAAATCCACGCAGCTGCCCAAGCTCGCGCTGCGCGCCGGGCGCCAGGCCATTGCGCATACCCAGCCGCGGCGACTGGCGGCGCGCACCCTGGCCGAGCGCCTCGCCAGCGAGATGCGCTGCAACGTGGGCGCCGAAGTGGGCTGGCAGGTGCGTTTCGCCCAAGCCGTGTCCGAGCAGACCCGGGTCAAGCTGATGACCGACGGCGTGCTGCTGTCGGAGCTGCGGCACGACCGCCAGCTGCGGCGCTATGACACGATCATTCTCGACGAGGCCCACGAGCGCAGCCTCAACATCGATTTTTTGCTGGGCTGCCTGCACCGGCTGTTGCGCCGCCGGCGCGACCTGCGCCTGATCATCACCTCGGCGACGCTGGACGCCGAGAAGTTCTCGCGCCACTTCGACCAGGCGCCGGTCTTTGAGGTCGAGGGGCGCAGCTACCCGGTCGAGATTCGCTATCAGCCGCCCGGCGAGGGCGACCTGGCCCCGGCCATAGCCGAGGCGCTGCGCAGCCTGTGGCGCGAAGGGCCCGGCGATGCGCTGGTGTTTTTGCCCGGGGAGCGCGAGATCCGCGAGCTGCGCGATGCGCTGCCCCGCCAGCCGGCGCTGTCCCGGCATGGCGACGCCGAGTTCCTGCCGCTGTATGCGCGCCTGCCCGCCGCGCAGCAGCAACGCATATTCGCGCCGCGGCGCAGCGGGCGCCGGGTGATCCTGGCCACCAACGTCGCCGAGACCTCGCTGACGGTGCCCGGCATCCGCTATGTCATCGACAGCGGGCTGGCGCGCATCGCCCGCTATTCGCCCCGCACGCAGCTGCAGAGCCTGGCCGTGGAGCCGGTGGCGCAGGACGCCTGCCAGCAGCGCGCCGGCCGCTGCGGCCGCACGGCCCCGGGGATTTGCATCCGTCTCTACGAGGAGGAGGATTTCGCCGCCCGACCGCCGGAGACCGCGCCCGAAATCCTGCGCAGCAACCTGGCCGACGTAGTGCTGCAGATGGCCGACCGGCGCCTGGGCGAGCCCGAGAACTTCCCCTTCGTCGACCCACCGGAGCGACGGCTGCTGCGCGACGCCCGGCGCCTGCTGCAGCAGTTGCAGGCCCTGCGCGAGGACGGCCAGCCCACGCCCACCGGGCGCAAGATGGCGCGCCTGCCGGTCGAGCCGCGCTACGCGCGCATGCTGGTCGAGGCGGCGCGGCTGAACTGCCTGGAGGCCACCGTCGTCGTCGTCGCGGCGCTGTCGATGCCGGATGTGCGCGAAATCCCCCCCGAGCAGCGCGAGGCGGCCCGGCAGGCGCATGCCACCTGGCGCGACCAGGGTTCGGACTTCGCCACGCTGCTGGCGCTGCACACCACCGTGCAGGCCGCCCGCGCCGAGCACGGCCGCAGCGCCTACGAGCGCTGGTGCCGCGAGCACTTTCTGAGCCCTCGCCGCGTGCGCGAATGGCAGGACCTGATCCACCAGCTGCATCGCGAACTGCGCGCCGCCGGCTTCGAGCGGCGCAGCGGCGACGCCACCGCGCTGCATCGCGCGCTGCTGGTCGGGCTGCTCGACCACATTGGCCAGCACCACGAGAACGGCGACTACCGAGGCCCGCGCGGCAGCCAATGGCGCATCCACCCCGAGTCCACGCTGCGCCGGGCGCGGCCCAACTGGGTGTTTGCCGCCAGCCTGGTTAGCACGCGGCAGACCTACGGTCGCAACGTGGCCGCGACCGACGCCGCCACGATCTGCGCCGCCGCGGGCCCGCTGCTGCAACGCAGCGCGCTGGATCCGGCCTGGGACGCCAAACGCGGCGAGGCCATGTGCACCGAGCAGTGCCGCCTCTTTGGCTTGATCGTCGACGCCAGCCGACGCGTGCCGCTCAGTCGCCACGACCCCGAGGCGGCCCGCGAACTGCTGCTGCGCGAGGGGCTGGCCGCCGGTCGCTGGGGCCCGCAGCCGCAGCCGGAGTTTTTGCGCCACAACCAACGCATCGTGGCGCAGATCCGCCAGGAGGAAGAGCGCCTGCGCCGGCGCGATTTGCTGCCCAACGAGGAGCAGCGCGCCGAACTCTACGCGGCGGTGCTGCCGGCCGAGATCCTGAGCTGCGCGCAACTGCTGGACTGGCTGCGCGAGCATGAGGACCGCCCGCTGCGCTGGACTGTGGAGCAGTTGCAGGCCGGCAGCCTAAACCAGCTGCGCGAAGACTGGCCCACGCAGATCGCGCTGCGCGGCCAGCGCCTGGATCTGCGCTATCGCTTCGCGCCGGGCGACGCCGATGACGGCATTACCGTGCTGCTGCCGCTGGAGGCCCTGTCCCAGCTGCGCGACGAGGATTTCGTCGGCCGCGTACCCGGCCTGGCCGAACAGCAGATGGAGGCGCTGCTGCGCGCGCTGCCCAAGGCCGACCGACGCGCGCTGATCCCGCTGGCCGACACCGTCGCCGCGCTGCGCCGCGAGATCGAGCCCGGCCCGGGTTTTCTGGCCCAGCTGCGCGGCAAGTTGGAGGCTCGACTCGGCCACCCGCTGCCAGCCGCGGCCCTCGCGCTGGACGGCCTGCCGGACAAGCTGCGCCTGCGCTATGCGCTGCGTGCGCCG
>CAKZQS010000024.1 GCA_937141935.1 uncultured Ectothiorhodospiraceae bacterium | reverse complement strand
GCTGTTTTGAGCCGTGACTCAAAATCACTGACCTGGAGCATCATTTTGGCTGCAACAGCTTCTAAAACAAGACTGGACACCATACCCGGAGGAAGCTGATTCCCGTTAACCTCGATGTACGTGATAAGACCATCAAAATCCAAAAGTGAGGTTTGTTTAATTCGTTCTTTAATAGCCTTTTCTTCTGTTGCAATCCTACTTTCCTCTGCCTCTTGCTGTAGGAGTTCAGCCGGTGGAATGGTGTCAGCGAGAACGAAATCACTGATTACGTATACAGACTCTTCCAGTTCTGTCTTGAATTCGGCAATGCGCTGCTGTTGCCAATCTTCGTTGTCCTTGAGCCGGCGCGGGGTTTTTGCCTTGCCCATCGTTACTTCCTCTTCGCTTTCTTGTCGGCGCCGTGACCGTAGTAGGTCCGTGTCGGCGAATATTCACCGAGCTTCTGGCCGACCATGTCCTCGGATACGGAGACCGGGATATGCTTGTTGCCGTTGTAGACGCCGAAAGTCAGACCGACGAACTGCGGCAGGATGGTGGAGCGACGGCTCCACGTCTTGATCACTTCATTGCGGCCGCTTTCACGAACCTTCTCAGCCTTCTTGAGAAGATAACCGTCAACAAACGGACCTTTCCAAACCGAACGAGCCATTTAGACGTCCTCTCTTACTTCTTGCGCTGGTGGCGCGACCGCATGATGAAGCGATCCGTCGACTTGTTCGAACGGGTACGCTTGCCCTTGGTGGGCTTGCCCCACGGCGTCACCGGATGACGACCGCCGGAGGTCCGGCCTTCACCACCGCCGTGCGGATGGTCGACCGGGTTCATGGCGACACCGCGAACTGCGGGACGCTTGCCAAGCCAGCGCTTGCGACCGGCCTTGCCGAGCTTCGCATTCTGCTGGTCCGGGTTGCTGACCGCGCCGACAGTGGCCATGCACTCGCCACGCACCATCCGCTGTTCACCAGAGGACAGACGAAGCTGCGCATAACCGGAATCCTTGCCGATCAGCTGCGCGTACGTACCAGCCGAACGGGCGATCTGGCCACCCTTTTCGGGCTTCAGTTCCACATTGTGGATGACCGTGCCCACCGGCATGTTGCGCAACGGCATGGCATTGCCCGGCTTGATGTCGCAACGCTCACCGGAAACGACCTTGTCGCCCGGGGACAGACGCTGCGGCGCCAGGATGTAGGCCTGCTCACCATCTTCGTAGTTGATCAGCGCAATGAACGCGGTCCGGTTCGGATCGTATTCCAGACGCTCAACCACCGCGGGAACATTGTCCTTGTCGCGCTTGAAATCGATCAGTCGATAACGCTGCTTGTGACCGCCACCCCGGTGCCGCGTGGTGATCCGGCCCTGATTGTTCCGGCCGCCGGTCTTCGACTTCTTCGCGACCAGCGCCTGATGCGGCTTGCCTTTGTACAGGTCCTGACCGACCACGCGCACGACAAAGCGGCGTCCGGCGGAAGTCGGCTTGGCTTTCTGGGTTGCCATCTTAAGATTTCCTCACTCTGCCCGGCGCCTTATTTGGCGCCTGCGGTGAAATCAATTTCCTGGCCCTGGGCCAGACGCACATAGGCCTTCTTCCAGTCCGACCGACGGCCAAAACTGCGACCGAAACGCTTGGTCTTGCCTTTGACCCGCACGGTACTCACGGTCACGACCTTGACGTCGAACAGGGATTCAACCGCACGCCGGATCTGGGGCTTGGTGGCATCACGACTGACCTCGAAGGCGACGACGTTGAGATTCTCCGCCAGCAGCGAGGACTTCTCAGACACCAGCGGTGCGATCAGCACCTGGTAGGCCTTTTCGCTCGTGGGATTGATGCGGCTCATGACAAGGACTCCGAAATCGCTTCAGCAGCCGCCGCGGTGAGGACCACGAGATCGGCGCCGACCAGGGCCGCCGGATTCAGACGCCCGGCCAGACACAACTCAACCTGCGGCAGGTTCGCCGAGCCCCGCGCCAGCTCATCACTGATCTGGGTGTCGACGACCAGCACGCGACCTTCACCAATGCCATCCAGCCAGGACTTGACGCTCTTGGTGCGGTGGTCCGGCAGGGTAATTTCCTGCACCAGGCGAATGCGGTCCTGGCGGAGCAGCTCGGAAAGCATGCTGCGCAGGCCGACACGCCACTGCTTCTTGTTGAGCTTCTGCGAGAAATCGCGAGGCGTCAGCGCGAAGGTCTGACCACCGCCGCGCCAGATCGGCAGCCCGTGCGCGAGCGGCGGGTTCTGCCCACCCCCGCCGAGTACGAAAGCCTGCTGCGGCGCGCCGAGCTGCTCGAAGCCCGCCACCACCAGCTGGAAGTCGACCGCGACCGCCTAACAGGTGAGATGCGCAAACAGGCGCGCGATGTCGACGAGCTGCGCGCATCGCTGCGCGACTATAGCTACGAGGTGCACCTTTACCGCGGCCTGCTCAGCGACCTGGCCGACACCTGGCCGGCGCTGGGGCCGTGGATTCAGGAAAAGCGCGATGCCATCGAAACCGCCATCGCCAAGCGCCGCCGCCGCTGACCAACCCAGCACCGCCTCGCGCCCCACCCGGGCGCCGGCGCCAGCGGCCGCCGGCTGCCGTGCCTGCTGGCTGCTGCGCCTGGCCACCTGGCTGGCGCTCGCCGCCATCCTCTCCATCGCCCGGGCCGCCCACCCCGCGCTGCCGGACGAGGCGCAGTGAGCACGCTGCTGCTCGGCATGCTGCTGGGCGCCGTGCTCACCGTCATCATCGCCCGCGCCGTGTGGGTGCACAGCATCGACATCATCATCGGCCGGCGCCTGACCCGCGCTCAGCGGCGCTGGCGGGCGCGGGGCGCTGGCGGGGCGCCTACGCCGCCTGCAGCGCCGCCGCCGACCGCTTCGGCGGCGTAGGCACCGGATCCACAATGCCGCCGCCCATCATCCCCACATGCAGCGCGGCGATCAGCCGCGGCATCGGGTCGTCGTAAATCAGCTCGCCCAGGTCGTCGCCGATGCCACCCTCGGCCAGCGCCTCTTCATCGACGGCCAGGCACGTGCCCTGCGGGGTGCGGAAGATCCAGTAGCTCATGGTGCTGCTCACAAAGGTGGTGTGCAGCATCAGTACGCAGCCCCGCCGCGCAGCCGGACATCGCGCATACTGTCATTTTGCACAGTAACCGATGGCCAAACGCAAAACCCCGGCCGAGCTGCGCGCAATGCAGCAGGCCGCGCGGGAATACATTGAGCAGCAGCGGCGCGGCGAGGCGCCCCCGCCGGCCTACCAGGCCTGGAGCACGCCGCCCTGCCGGCCGGTGGATCCGCGCGCGAAATCGCGCTCGGCCGGGGCAGCAGAGCAGGGCGAAAAACGTGGCGCAAAAAGCGTTGAGGGCCACGAATAATCAGTACGTTACAGCGGGCCCGTGGCGCAAAAAATCAAGGCAAGACCGTTGAATTCGCTGCGTTTCCATCCGGACTGTTAATCACCGGGTCGGCGGTTCGAGCCCGTCCTCGGGAGCCAACAGATAGTAGGAATGGCCGGCTTTATGCCGGCCTTTTCGTTTGTGCCCCCGCTCCATCGGTTCTCGACCGCCGTCGGCGGTGGACTCGGGGCTCCTGCCCCTCGCCCCTTCGGGGCACTCCGGCTTCGCCTCCGTGTCCGAATCGGCTGTCCTGCCGATTCGTCGTGCCCGTCCTCGGGAGCCACAAGCTCATAGAGAAAGCCGGCCTTTGCGCCGGCTTTTTCGTTTCTGCCATTCGATACCGGGCTCTCACCGCCTTCGGCGGTTCACTCGGGGCTCCTGCCCCTCGCCCTTCGGGCGGCCCGGCTGCGCCGGACCGTGCAATCCGGCTTCGTGCCGGATTGTCGAGCCCGTCCTCGGGAGCCAAAAGCTCATAGAGAAAGCCGGCCTTTGTGCCGGCTTTTTCGTTTCCGCCTTTCGGTACCGGGCTCTCACCGCCTTCGGCGGTGGATTCGGGCCATCCTGGCCCTCACCCATTCGGGGCACTGCGGCTTCGCCTCCGTGTCCGAATCGGCTGTCCTGCCGATTCGTGATTCGGGCCATTCTGGACCTCACCCCTTCGGGGCGCTCCGGCTGCGCCTACGCGTCCAATCCGGCCTCCTGCCGGATTGTCGAGCACGTCCTCGGGAGCCAAAAGCTCGTAGGAAAAGCCGGCCTTTGCGCAGGCTTTTTCGTGTCTGCCACTCGACACCGGGCTCGCTTCGCCGTTGGCGGTGGAACGTGGGATGCATGGTTTGACGCGGAGCGCAAGCGACGGATTTGCTACTTCGCTGGCCGCTGGGGCTGCGTACACTGGCCTCGCCATGCGCGGCGCTTCGCGCCCGCCAATCGAGCTTGAGGAGACACCGTGGGTTATTGGAATACTGCTGCGCCGGTGGGCGCGGTTCGGCCGGCTTGGGCCGTGGTTTTGCTGGGCGCTGTGCTGGGGCTTGCGGCCTGTGGTGGCGGGCGCGAGGGCGAGGCGGGCACGGGGAGCCGTGCCGCGAGCGAGCTGGACAGCCGCTATGCATTGGCGAACCGCTGTTTGGCCTTCGGCCGCTTCGACGACGCGGGCCTGGTGCGCAAGACGGATGCGGGTTATACCGGCGACGCCGCGGAGGCGGCGCAGGCCACGCCCTTTGTGCTGCGGCCGACGACGCTGGGCGAGTACCTCTTTTTTGATGCCGATGGCGAGGTCATGGCGGTCAGCCGCGGGCTGACGGGGGCCAGCAGCGTGGCCGCCAGCGCCACGCGCAGCCAGGCCGCCGAGTGGGTCGTGGAGTTCACGCCAGGCGAGGGCTTCACCGTGGCGGCGCGGGCCGACGGGCGCGGCCTGGTGCAGGCGGAAGACGGCAGCCTGGCGCTGGCCGAGGGCACGGGGGATCGCTTCCGCTTCGTGCCCAGCAGCGGCTGCGCCGAATTCCCCGAGGCCGGCCTGAACCTCGCCGGCACGAGCTTTCGCGGCAGCAACCCGGACGGCACGGTCTATGGCGTGGCCGACGGCCACTCGCACATCGCCACGACCTCCAGCAGCTATGGCGACACCTTCCACCCCTATGGCGTGGACCACGCGCTGGAGGACTGCGCCGACAAGCACGGCCCGCAGGGCAGCCTGGACACGCTGGGCAACATGCTGCGCGACGGCACCCCGGTGGGCACGCATGAAACCCGCGGCTGGCCCGACTTTGTCGATTGGCCCGAGCGCGGCACCTACACGCACAGCCAGAGTTATTACCGCTGGATCGAGCGGGCCTGGATGGGCGGCCTGCGGCTGCTGGTCACGCACGCGCTGGGCAACGAGACGATCTGCCGGCTGACGGTGGTGCAGGGCACCGACTGCGACGAGATGGACGGCGTCGAGGCGCAGATCCGGCGCATGCAGCACATGCAGGACTACATCGATGCCCAGGCCGGCGGCCCGGGGCAGGGCTACTTTCGCATTGTCGACACGCCGGCGGATGCCCGCGAGGTCATCGAGCAGGGCAAGCTGGCCGTGGTGATGGCCATCGAGGCCGAGAAGCTCTTCAACTGCGGCGAGTTTCTGGAGGCACCCACCTGCACGCTGGATGACATCGATGCCCAGCTACGCCGCTTTGACGAGCTGGGCGTGCGCGCGGCCTTCATCAACCACTGGTACGACAACGCCTTCGCCGGCGGTGGCCTGTTCGGCCCCTCGGAGCTGGTGCTGAACCTGTTCAACAAGCTCGATACCGGCCGCTATTACGACGTGGAGGACTGCCCGGAAGAGGGCCTGGGCGCGAACATGCAGTCGGTGGGCATGCATTTCGAGGGCGATTCGGCCATGGCCACGGCGCTCAATGAGGCCCAGTTCGCGGCGGTGCCCACCTACGGCCCCGGCCCGCACTGCAACAGCAAGGCGCTGACGCCGCTGGGCGTGTACGTGGTCGAGCGGCTGATGGACTACGGCATCATCATCGAAACCGACCACATCGGCATCCGCGCCCGCAACCAGGTGCTGGATCTGACCGAGGCCCGCGGCTACCCCGTTTACGCCGGGCACTTCCACGCCGGTGGCACCTATTCGGATGCGATGCTGCGGCGAATCTACGCGATGGGCGGCCTGGCGGCGCCGGTGAAGCCGGATGCCGAGGACTTTGGCCCCGAGGTGCGCAAGCTGCGCGCGCTGGCCAGCCCCGAGTTCTATTTCGGTGTGCCGATGTCCTCGGACGTCAATGGCGCCTCGGGCCCGGGCAAGCCGGACGAGGGCTCGCCGGAGGTGGCGTATCCCTTCGCGTCGATCGACGGCGGCGTGCGCTTTGATCGCCAGCAGACCGGCGAGCGGGTCTTCGACTACAACGCCGAAGGCGTGGCGCACTACGGCCTGTGGCCGGAGTGGTTCGAGGCGATCCGCCTGGAAGAGAACAGCGCCGAAATCATCGACCCGCTGTTCCGCTCGGCCGAGGCCTATCTGCAGATGTGGGAGCGCAGCTGGTCGCAGCGCGTGCGCTAGGGCGCTAGGTGGCGGCGGGTTCCGCCTGCGCGTGTGGCGGCGCGCAGGTGGGCAGCCGTGCGTAGAAGCGGCTGCCGTGGCCCAGTTCGCTGTGCACGCCGACCTCGCCCTCGTGTGCCTCGATGATGCGGCGCACGATCGCCAGGCCCAGGCCAGCCCCGTAGCTGTCGCCCCGGTCCGCGCGCACATAGGGGTCAAAGATGCTCTCGTGCTCTTCGCGGGGAATGCCGGGGCCGGTGTCGCTGACCGCAATTTCCACCGCGCCCGGCAGCGGCCGCAATTCCAGCCGGACCTCACCGCCAGGCGGCGTGAACTTCAGCGCGTTGCCCACAAGGTTGGTCAGCACCTGATGCAGCCGGCGGCCGTCCGCGTCGACCCACACCGGGCCCTGCGCCGAGTAGTTCAGCCGCACCTGGGCCTGTTCGGCCAGCGGGTGCATCAGCTCGATGACATCGGTAATGGCCGTGCCCACCGCCATGGGCTTGCGCTCAACCGACAGCGCGCCGCCCTCCTGGCTTTCATGGTCGAGCAGGTCCTGCACCAGGTCGTTCATCGACTCGCTGGCCTGCCGCAGGCGGGTGGAGAGCGTACGCCGGCTGTCTTTGGACAGCGGTGCGCTGGCCAGCGTGGTGGCGCCCAACTGGATCACGCTCAGGGGCGTGCGCAAATCATGCGCGATGCTGGCCACCAGTCGCTGGCGCCCCGCCAGCACGGACTGCAGCCTCTCGCCGGTGGCCTGCAGCTCCCGATTGGAGCGGCGCAGGTTCAGCATGGTCATCACGTGCTGGCCCAGCGTCCGCAGCGCCGCGACCTGCTGCGCGTCGAGCTGGCGCGGCTTGGTATCCAGCACGCACAGGGTGCCAAGCGGAAAGCCCTCCGGGGAGCGCAGCAAGGCGCCGGCGTAGAAGCGCAGGAAGGGCTCCCCGGTGACGAGCTCGTTATCGGCGAAGCGCCGGTCCACGCGCGTGTCCGGCACCATCAGGAACTCCTCTTCCAGGATGGCGTGCGCGCAGATCGAGGTCTCCAAGGGGGTTTCGCGCACCCCCAGGCCCACCTCCGACTTGAACCACTGGCGCCCGCGCGCGATGAGGTTCACCACCGAAATCGGCGTCTCGCACAGGCGGGAGGCCAGCTCCGTTACGGCATCGAATTCCGCCTCCGTGGGCGTATCCAGGATGTCGTACTCGTCCAGCGCCGCCAGGCGGGCGTCTTCGTTCGGGGGCAGTTCGGCTTTCATCGCGGGGTGCCTGGGCGCATGCGGGAGGCAGCGGTCGAGCACCAAGGGAACAGGGAGCGCAGTATGCAGCGCCGCAGGGCGCTGCGGCCAGCGCGGCTTGCCAGCGGCCCGGATGCCGCGCACAGTCGAGCGTCTACTAAGGAGGAGGGGCGACGTGCACGTACTGCTGGTGGACGACAATGCCGATATCACCGGCATGTTGTCGCTGCTGTTGGAAGCGCAGGGGTATCGCGTGAGCACCGCGGGCACCGGCGCCGAGGCGCTGCGTTGCCTGGAGGCGCAGGGCGCCGATGTGGTGCTTTGCGACCTGGGCTTGCCGGATATCGATGGCGCCGAGCTGGCGCGGCGGCTGCGGGCGCAGGCGGCCTGGGCCGAGCTGCCGCTGGTGGCGCTGACCGGGCGCGGTGGCGATGACGACCGTGCCGAGACGGCGGCGGCGGGCTTTGACGCTCACTTGGTCAAACCGGTGGCCGGCGCCGAGCTGGCGCGTACGCTGGCGCGGTTCGCCCGCGACTAGCTCCGCGGCCCGGCCTGCCCGGTTGCGCTAGCGCCGGGCGATGATCCAGACGGCGTGCACGATGCCGGGGATGTAACCCAGGATTGTCAGCAGGATGTTGATCCAGAAATGCTTGCCGATACCGACCTGCAAAAACACGCCCAGCGGCGGCAGCAGGATCGACAGGATGATGCGGATGAGGTCCATGGGGCCTCCGGGAATGGGGGAGGCCTAGAGCCTAGACGGCGCCGCGCCGCCCGGGCCCGCCAGCGTGCTTGAGGTCACAAAAAGCGGGCAGCGCGCCGCGGCTTTGCTAAACCTTGTGCCGGAATACGCAGCGCCGCCCCTCGATGACCGTTTTGCACGACGCCCGCCGCTACCACGACATCGTGCGCCTGCTCTGGCGCTTCGGTGACAGCCGCCTGCTGAAGCAGGCCGGGCTGGAGCAGGCCCTGGTCGAAGAGCAGATGCAAGCCGAGGCGGGCGGCGAGGCCCCCGGCCCCGAGGACGAAGGTGACCTGGCCGCCGCGCTCTGCGCGCTGGGGCCGACCTTCGTCAAGTTCGGGCAGATGCTGTCCGGGCGCCCGGATCTGCTGCCGCAGGCCTGGATGGAATCGCTGGCGGACCTGCAGGACAAGGTGCCGCCGGTCCCTTATGCCGAGATCGAGCAGGTTGTCGAAGCCGAGTTCGGCGTGCCGCTGAAGTCGATCTATGCCGAGTTCGACCCCGAGCCTGTGGCGGCCGCCTCGCTGGGGCAGGTGCATTTCGCCACGCTGCGCGACGGCACGCCGGTGGCCGTCAAGGTGCAGCGGCCCGGCATCCGCCAGCAGATTCTGGACGACCTCTCCACCTTCGACACGCTGGCCCAGGCGCTGGATGCCCACAGCGACGTGGGCCGGCGCATCGCCTTTGCCGACCTGCTGGCACAAAGCCGCGTGGCCTTGCTGCGCGAGCTGGATTACCTGCAGGAGGCGCAGAACCTGGAAACGCTGCGCGGCCTGCTGGAGGACTACCGCCACCTGGAGGTGCCGCGGGCGCATTGGGACTACTGCCGCACGCGCGTGTTGACGATGCAGCGCATCGACGGCGTCAAGGTCAGCCAGGCCGGCCTGCGCAAGCTGGAGACGCCGCTGGAAGAGGTGGTGTCCGACTTCTACCGCAGCTACCTCGACCAGGTGCTGGTGCACGGCTTCTGCCACGCCGACCCGCACCCGGGCAATGTGCTGCTGACGCGCGAGCACCGCCTGGCGCTGATCGATCTGGGCATGGTGGTGCACGTGGACCCGGCGCTGCGCGAGCAGCTGCTGCGGCTGTTGCTGGCCATTGCCGAGGGCGAGGGCGCGCTGGTGGCCGAGCTGGCCATCGGCATCTGCCACCCGCTGGAGGATTTCGACCGCGAGCACTACGAGGCCGAGGTCGCCGACCTGGTCAGCCGCTTTCGCCACGCGCCGGAGGCGCGGCTGCGCGAGGGCCGCGTGCTGACCGAACTGATCCGTATCGGCTCGCGGCGCGGCCTGCGCCCCGCCGCCGAGCTGACGGTGCTGGGCAAGACCCTGATGCACCTGGACCAGGTGGTGCAGGCGCTGCTGCCCGACTTCGACACGCTGGCCCTGCTGCGCAAGCATGCCGAATCACTGGTGCGGCAGCGAACGCTGCAGAGCCTGGCGCCCGGCGCCGTGCTGAAGGATCTGCTGGACGTGCAGGAGCTTGGCCGGCGTGCGCCGGGCCGCATCAACCAGATCCTCAAGCAGCTCGCCCGCAACGAGCTGGGCATCCGCGTGCAGGCCATCGACGAGCAGGCGCTGCTGCTGCAGTTGCAGAAGATCGCCAACCGGGTGACGGCCGGCGTCGTCATCGCCGCGCTGATCGTTGGCGCGGCCCTGGTGATGGGCGTGGACACGCCGCAGCGCTGGTGGGGCTACCCGCCGCTGGCGCTGCTGCTGTTCCTGCTGGCCGCCGGCAGCGGCTTCGTGCTGCTGTGGAACATCTGGCGCAACGACCGGCGCCGGTAGCACCTAGCCCGGCTGCAGCACCCAGCGCAGTACGCCGGCTACCGCGCTGATCACCAGCACGCCGGCCAGCCACAGCCCCACGAACCAGGCCCACTGCCGCCAGCGCGGCGCGGGCATCAGTGATAACCCTCGTTGGGGTCGATCTTGCCGCGGAACACCCAGTAGGCATAGGCCGTGTAGGCGATGATGATGGGCAGCAGGATGACGGCGCCCACCAGCATGAAGAGCTGGCTGCTGCGCGGCGCGGCGGCCTCCCAGATCGTGATGCTGTTGGGCACGATGTAGGGGTACAGGCTGACCATCAGCCCGGTGAAGGACAGCAGGAACAGCGCCAACGCCAAAAAGAAGGGCGCCCGTTCGCGCCGCCGCCGCAGGCTGGCGAAGAAGGCCACCGCTGTGATCAGCGTCAACAGCGGCACCTGGGCGGTGAGCAGCACCGCCGGCATGTCGAACCAGCGGTGGTAATAACTCTCCTGCAAAAACACGGTGGCCAGGCTGACGGCGCCAACGCAGGCCAGCGTGGCGCCCCCCGCCCAGCCGGCCAGCCCAAAGGCGCGCTGTTGCAGCGGGCCCTCGGTCTTCATGATCAGCCAGGTGGCGCCGAGCAGCGCATAGCCGATGACCACCGACACGCCGCAGAGCAGCGAAAAGGGGCTGAGCCAGTCCCACCAGCCGCCGGCATAGCTGCGCTCGTCGACCTCGACCCCCTGCAGGATCGCGCCAAGGATGATGCCCTGGCTCAGCGCCGCCACCAGCGAGCCGCCGGTAAAGGCGCGATCCCAGAACCAGCGGCGGCGCTGGCTGCGCCAGCGGTATTCGAAGGCCACGCCGCGAAAGACCAGCCCCAGCAGCATCGCAATCAGCGGCGCATAGACCGCGGGCATCAGCACCGCATAGGCCAGCGGGAAGGCGGCGAACAGCCCGCCGCCGCCCAGGATCAGCCAGGTCTCGTTGCCATCCCAGACCGGCGCCACCGAGTTCATCATCACATCGCGGTCGCCGCGCTCGGGGTAGAAGGGGAACAGCAGCGCCACCCCCAGATCGAAGCCGTCGAGGATCACGTAGGCCAGCACGGCCAGGCCCAGCAGGCCCAGCCAGACGATGCTCAGGTCCATCAGCGGGTCTCCTCCATGGGGGTGCCGCTGGCGGGGCCGGGCACGATGCCGGCGGCCCGCTGCGGCACATCGTCGGCCAGGCCGGGCTCGTCGGGGCAGGGCGGTTTGGCCATCAGCCGCAGGATGTACCAGGTGCCGGCGCCAAACACGATGAAGTAGATGACGATAAAGGCGATCAGCGAGGCGGCCACGGCCGGCGCATCAATGGGCGAGGCGGCCTCGGCGGTGCGCAGCAGGCCGTAGACCACATAGGGCTGGCGGCCCACCTCGGTGACCACCCAGCCGGCCACGACGGCCACGAAGCCCATGGGCCCCATCAGCAGCGCCGCGCGCAGCAGGCCGTCGCTGCGATACAGCTGCCGGCGCCAGCGCAGCCAGGCCGACCACAGACCCACGGCGATCATGGCCACGCCGATGCCGACCATGATGCGAAAGGCCCAGAACACGATGGCCACGGGCGGCCAGTCCTCGCGCGGCACGCTGTCCAGGCCGGGCATCGGCGCGTCGGGGTCATGCTTCAGGATCAGCGAGCCCAGCTTGGGGATGCCCACGGCGTGGCGCAGCTCGCCGGCCTCCTGGTCCGGCAGGCCAAAGAGGTAGAGCGGGGCGCCCTCGTCGTAGCTGCGAAAGTGGCCCTCCATCGCCATCACCTTGGTCGGCTGGTGCTCCAGCGTGTTCAGGCCGTGCAGGTCGCCGACGAAGAGTTGCAGCGGCGCCACCAGCGTCAGCATCCACATCGCCATCGAAAACATCCGCCGGGCGCCAGGCCGGGCCCGGTCGCGCAGCAGGTGCCAGGCGCCGACCGCGCCCACCACCAACGCCGTGGTCAGGTAGGCGGCCAGCAGCATGTGCACCAGGCGGTAGGGGAAGCTGGGCGTGAACACGATCTGCCACCAGTCCGCGGGCACGAACTGGCCGGCGGCATTGATGGTGTGGCCCTGCGGCGTTTGCATCCAGGAGTTCACCGCCAGGATCCAGAAGGCCGAGATGAAGGTGCCCACCGCCACGGCCAGCGTGGCCGCGAAATGCAGCCGCGGGCCCACGCGGTTCATGCCAAAGAGCATCACGCCTAAGAAGCCGGCCTCGAGGAAGAAGGCCGTCAGCACCTCGTAGGCCATCAGCGGCCCGACCACGGGCCCGGCGCGATCGGAGAACACCGACCAGTTGGTGCCGAACTGGTAGGACATCACCAGCCCCGACACCACGCCCATGCCGAAAACGATGGCGAAGATCTTCAGCCAGTAGCGGTACAGGTCGAGGTAGACCTGATCCTTGCGCAGCAGCCATAGCCCCTCCAGCACGGCCAGATAGCTGGCCAGGCCAATGGAGAAGGCGGGGAAGATGATGTGAAAAGCCACGGTAAAGGCGAACTGGAATCGCGCCAGATCCAGGGCTTCGAACATCATCGCTGCGTCCTCGTGCGTGTTGTGGGAGCACGCGGCGCACGGCGGCTGCGGTACGCCGATGCTGCACTGCACTATAACACGCGCTGCGGCCCGCCAGCGCGGCCCGCGACACCCGCATCCGCCGCATCAAGCCGCCGCATCACGCCGCCGCATCAAGCCGCCGCCGCCATGCGCCTCGCGGCCGGGAACCTCATGCGCCGGGCAGAGTCGCTAGGAGGGACACCCCCATGGAGTAGCCGCCATGAGCGCCAGCCCCTCAAAGACCCCGCCCGACGTTTCGACACCCGCCGATGCCGCGTCCCCGCCCGCGCGCAATGCCCACGCCGCCGCCCGGCCCAGGCCCATGCAGTCCCCCGCGGACCTCGTGGACGAGGCGGGCGCCGAGTCCTTTCCCGCCAGTGACCCGCCGGCCTGGACCCCGGGTGGCGCGGGCGCCACCGACGACGAGGCCCGGGGCGGCTAGGCGGCGCCGTCCCAACCCCGACCCTGCGCTAGGCCGCCCAGCTCAGCAGGAACAGGAACACGAAGGCGGCCAGCAGCCAGGCCATCTGGGCCAGTGACCAGCGGCTGTCTTCGGGCTCGGCCGCGGGCGCCGCCGGCGACGCATCCGCATCTTCCTGTTGCGGGCCCTCGTAGTCGGCAATCAGCCGCCGCGCGTGGTCCAGATCCTCCGGGCCCACATAGACCTTGGCGAAATCCAGCGCGGCCATGTCGCCCACGCCGCCTTGCAGGTAGTGGCCGCCCACATGGGCGTCGATATCGTGGGCCCGCAGCATGCCGGCCACGATGTGTGCCTCCGTGAGGTTGTGGCCGGTGAAGACGATTTCCATGCGCTCTTGATAGCACGACCCGGCTGCGCCGGGCTTGCGCAGCCCGGGCGTGGCGTAGGACAGGGATTACAGGCCCATGCGCGCCTGTCTGTCAGGATTCGGCCGCCCGCGGGCTCAAGTGCCTGATTCGCTGTAGCAAAAATTACGAAGCCCCCCGACGGGCTCGCGCCGGCCCTACACTTCGCCGCCAAAGGGGGTCGCAGGAATGCGGCCAGATATCGCGACAGGGAGTGTTCGATGAGTCAAGCGCGTCGGCCAGGTGGCCGTGTGTGGGGGCGCCGTGGCGCCGCGGGTCTGTTCGGGGTGCTGCTGCTGGGGGCTACGAGCTCGGCGCTGGCCATGGACTATTCCATTGGCGGCCTGAACGTGAACCTGCGCGGCTTTCTGACGCTGGGCGCGGCGGTGCGGGTCGAGGACCGCGACACCGACCTGATCGCCAAGGGCAACCTGAACCCCGGCCTGTGCACGCGTACCGACTGGACCACCACCAACAACGCCTACCAGGGCGAGCCGCAATACCCCGGCGCCCAGGGCGATGACATCGGCGAGACCTGCAACGGCACGCAGAACCCGGACCTGAACCGCGCCTATGTCGAGTCGCCGGGCAGCTTCAACATCAACGGCGACAACGGCAACATGAACTTCGACCGCGGCGACATCGTCAACGCCGCGGCCAAGCTCAACACCACGCTGATTGCCGACTTCGCCGACTTCTACCTGACGGCGCGCACGCAATGGCTCTTTGACAGCGTGTACAGCAGCCACACGCAGGAGCGCTTCGATTCCACGCTGCAGCCCCTGCGCCAGGACCTGCCGCCCGGCGCCGAGGACCAGTTTGGTTCGGACTTCATCGTGCAGGACCTGTTTCTGTCGCGGGTGTTCAACATCTTCGACCGTTACGCCGAGGTGCGCGTGGGCCGCCACCGCCTGAACTGGGGCGAATCCACCGCGCTGGTGCTGAACTCGATCAACACCGTCAACCCGCCGGACCAGCGTCTGACGCGCATCCCCGGCTTTGACCTCTCCGAGCCCTTCCAGGGCGTGGGCATGGTGTCGCTGCAGACCGAGCTGACGCTGAACACCAGCATGGAGGCCTATTACCAGTACGAATGGCGGCCGGCGATCATCGACGCGCCCGGCACCTTCTACAGCACCTCCGACACCTTCGGCGGCGAAGACAGCGACGGCTATTACGCCATGCTGTCCTTCGGCAAGGCGCCCGAAGACCCGCGCAACATCTACAGCTCCGAAGACAACCCCGAGGACCCCTTCTCGCTGGGCTCGGCCAGCGGCCGCACGCTGAACCGCCTGCCCGACCGTGAGGCGCCGGACGAGGGCCAGTTCGGCGTGTCGCTGCGCTACTACGCCGAGAACCTCAACGGCGGTACCGAATTCGGGCTGTACTACTCCAAGTACCACTCGCGCATTCCCAGCGCTTCCTTCATCGCCGCCCAGCCCAGCTGCGCCGGCGACTCGGTGAACATTGTCGAACTGGCGGTGGCCTGCGGCGTGCTGCAGGGCGACATCGGCACGCTGCGCCTGTCCGGCGAGCCGCTGCCGGTGGACACGGCCGGTGTCTTCGCCGAATACCCCGAAGACATCCAGATGTACGGCATCAGCTTCAACACGACGATCGGCGGCATCGCCTGGTCGGGCGAGTACAGCTTCCGCCCGAACCTGCCGGTGCAGATCCACACAGTGGACCTGACCTTCGCCGCGCTGCAGCCGGCCTTCCCGGACAACAACATCAACCTGACCGACCTCGACGTGCTCTCGGGCACCGTGCCGGTCGCAGGCGATTTGGCCGGCCCCCTGCTCGACGCCCTGCAAGGCGGCCTGCTGACGCCGATCCTGGAAGCGGCGGGGCAGGAGAACATCGTGCTGCCGGGCCGCCGCATCGCGGTGCCTGATTATGTGCGGACGCTGTATCGCGACCAGCCCTATGACTCCAGCCAGCCGGGCGGCTATTACATCCGCGGCTACGAGCGCCTGAAGGTGGGCCAGCTGGCCACCACGCTGATCAAGACCATCGGCGCGGCCAACCCGCTGCAGGCCACGCAGATCGTCGTGATCGGCGAGGCCGGCCTGACCCACGTTGTGGACATGCCCAAGCTCTCTGAGCTGCAGTTCCAGGGGCCGGAGGCCAACACGCACGCCTCGGCCGGTGCCGACGGCAGCGTCAACGGCGAGATCAGCGACAGCGCGGCGCGCACCGATGCCACCGACACCGGCGGCAACGGCGACGAGGAATGCCAGCGCCGCGTGTTCAACTCCGACACCTACGGCAACTACGAGGCCGAGCCCTGCCGCCAGAACCCCACCACGCAGGATGCCGACAACTTCGGCGACCCCGTGTCCTACGGCGTGCGCATCATTGGCCTGTTCAAATACGACAACCTGTTCTGGGGCCTGAACGTGTCGCCGCTGCTGGGCCTGTTCTACGACATCGAGGGCAATGCCCCGGGCCTGGGCCAGAACTTCTCCGAGGGCAACCTGACCGGCCTGTTCGGCGTGGGCTTTGACTACCAGCAGACCTTCTCCGCCAACGTGCGCTACACGCTCAACGAGGGCGAGAACAACGCCCGCCGCGACCGCGACACGCTGCAGCTCAACGTCCGCTACGACTTCTAGGGCGGCGAGCTCCGATACGAAAAACCCCGCTTCGGCGGGGTTTTTTGTGGAGGTCCAGGGATGGCGTGGAGGAACCCGGGTGGGTTCGTCTGGGTGGCGCTGGGACCTGGGGGTGCCAAAGGCCGGAACGCGATTTCGGGGCGAGCCTGCGGCTCGTTCGTCCGCTGTTCTGGGGGGGCGACCAATGGGGCAGGGCAGACCATGGGCACGCGCCTGGAGGGGCGTGCGGAGGGTCGTATGGCGGTCTCACCGGCTGGTCTCGTCCGAGGACGGAACGGCTCAGAGGGTGGGATTGATGCGGGCCATCCTTGGCCCGCACCCCTGCGGTGCGAGCCTGCGGCTCGTCCGTCCGCTGTTCTGCGGGGGCGTTCGGAGGGTCGTTTGACGGGGCCACCGTTTGGTGTGGTCCGAGGACGGAACGCGAGAGCGGGTGGGATTGATGCGGGCCATCCGTGGCCCGCACCCCTGCGGGGCGAGCCTGCGGCTCGTCCAATTCCGCTGTCCTGCGGAATTGTCGAACCCGGGTGGGTTCGGCGCGCCACCCCCATCTCCAAATAAAAAAGCCCCGCTTTGCGGGGCTTTTCGATTTGGCGGAGAGGGTGGGATTCGAACCCACGGTACGCACGAGGCGTACACCTGATTTCGAGTCAGGCCCGTTCGACCACTCCGGCACCTCTCCAAGCCGCCCATGATAACCCGGGTCGGGTTGTGGGCGCATCTGGGGCGGGGTGCGGGCGGGCGCTCAGTCGGTCTCGCGGTCGGCCGGGTGGGCGGGCTCCAGGGCGACGCAGCTGCGGCGGCCGTAGCGCTTGTTGCGCTTGTCCAGCGTGTGGCGGCCGGTTTGCGCGCATTCTCGCTGCGGTAGGGCGCCGTCCTGGTGCACCTCCAGCGTGATGATGCGCTCGTAGGGCACGGGGCGGCCGTCATTGGCCAGCGCGCCGGCGGCGGGGGCCAGGGCAATGATGAGGCCGCTCAGGGCCAGGCGAATTCGATGTTTCATGGCATTGGCGGCCGTCCTGCCGCGTCGTCAATCTGGGCGCGCCCGGCCGGTGCACAGGGGCTCCCGGCGGGGCGGCTGTCCTGCCACCAGCAAACATCGGGCCAGTTCCCCCCGGAGCGGGCGCCGCGTAGCATAGCAGCCGATGCGCGCTTCATCCGCCTCCGCCGGTGCGGTGATTCCCCGAGCCGTGTTGCGGAACACGCTGCTTGGCGTGTTCTGCTGGTGGATGCTCAGCAGCGATCCGCCGGACAGCGACGTGCTGGACCAGATCCAGGCCCGGGGCATCCTGCGCGTGGCCACGGTCGAGGGGCCGCTGACGCGCATCGAGCTGCCCGAAGGCCCGGCCGGTTTCGAATACGACCTGGTCAATGAACTGGCCGAGGTCATGGGCCTGGAAATCCGCTGGCAGGTCTACCCCACGCTGGCCGAGGCCCGCGCCGACACGGCGTTGGGCAATGCGCACCTGCTGGCCGCGAGCTGGACGCCACCGCAGCCGCGCCCCGAGGACCTGCTGCTGACGGTGCCCTATCGCGAGGCGCAGTACGTCATTGCCTACCACGCCGATACCGGGCCGCGGTTGCGCGACCTGGGGCAGGTCGCCGGCGCCGAGGTGCTGATCCCGGCGGGCCTGGCCTGGCGCCGCCTGCTGGTCGATGAGCCGCCTTTCGTCGCCGTGGAGCAGCCGCAAAGCCAGGCGGAGCTGCTGCAAAGGCTGGCCGCGCAGGAGGTGCTGTACGCGCTGGTGGATACGGACAACCTGGTCATCGCCGAACGCACCAACCCGCGCCTGCGCACCGGGCCGCACCTGGGCGCGCCGCTGGAAAAGGTCTGGGCGGTGCCGCGCGACGGGGGCGAGCGGCTGTGGCGCGAGGTCGACAGCTTCCTGCGCTTCGCCGAGTTGGAGGGCGACCTGGCGCGGCTGCGCCACCGGCATTTCCAGCACCTCAATCGGCTGGACGATTACTCGCGGCGGGCCTTTCGCAAGCGGGTGGACTCGCGCCTGGCGCGCTTCCGCGAGGCTTTTGAGCGCGCGGCGGCCGAGTACGATTTTGACTGGCGCTTCCTGGCGGCGGTGGGCTACCAGGAATCGGCCTGGGACCCGGATGCGCGCTCGAAGACCGGCGTGCGCGGCCTGATGATGCTGACGCGGGCCACGGCGCGGGAGCTGGGCGTGCGCAACCGCACCGACCCGGAGGAGAGCATCGACGGCGGCGCGCGCTACCTGCGCAACCTGCACGGCCGGGTGTCGCCGGAGGCGCCCGAGCCGGATCGCACCTGGATGACGCTGGCGGCCTACAACCTGGGCCTGGGTCACCTGCGCGATCTGCAAGGCCTGACGGCGGAGCTGGGCGGCGACCCCAACCGCTGGATCGACTTGCGCGCCAACCTGCCCAAGCTGATGCAGCCCCGCTGGTACGAAGACCTGCGCTATGGCTATGCCCGCGGCACCGAGGCGCGGGCCTATGTGGGCAATATCCGCGCCTATTACGACCTGCTGCGCTGGCTGTATCCCACCGCGGCCGAGGCGGCCGAACGCGAGCGGCCGCAGACGCAGGCGGCCCCGCCACCGACCCAGGCGCCCTGGCCGCAGGTCATCGTTCCGGGTTTGTAGCCGCCGGGTTTGTAGATGCCCGCGCGCCGCGGGTGCTCAGACGCCGCAGTTGTCCTTCTGGAACACGCGGTCGGCGCGGTAGCTGGAGCGCACCATCGGCCCCGCCACCACTTCCAAAAAGCCCAGTTCCAGCCCGGCCTGACGCAGGCGGGCGAAGTCCTCGGGCGGCACGTAGCGGGCCACCGGCAGGTGGTTGGCGGTGGGCTGCAGGTACTGGCCCAGCGTGACGATGTCGACCTGGGCGGCACGGATATCGCGCAGCGCCTGCAGCACCTCGTCCTCGGATTCGCCCAGGCCCAGCATCAGGCTGGTCTTGGTCAGCACATCGGGCCGGTGGGCCTTGGCGTGGGCCAGCAGGTCCAGCGTCTGCCGGTAGCCGGCGCGGCGGTCGCGCACCACGTGGGTCAGCCGCTCGACGGTTTCGAGGTTTTGGGCGAAGACCTGCAGGCCGGAGTCGACCACGGTCTCGACATCGGCCATGCGCCCCTGGAAATCGGGTGTCAGCGCCTCGACGGCGGTGTCGGGGTTGCGGTCGCGAATGGCGCGCACGCAGGCGGCGTAATGGCCGGCGCCGCCGTCGGGCAGGTCGTCGCGATCCACGCTGGTCAGCACCACGTACTGCAGCCGCATCAGGTGCACCGACTCGGCGGCATTGGCCGGCTCCTCGGCATCCAGCCAGCCGCCGGGGTTGCCGGTGTCCACGCTGCAGAAGCGGCAGGCCCGCGTGCACACGCTGCCCATCAACATGATGGTGGCGGTGCCGTGCGACCAGCACTCGCCGATGTTGGGGCACTTGGACTCTTCGCACACGGTCGCCAGGCGGTGCTCGCCCACGATTTCGCGGGTGCGGTAGTAACGCGGGTCCGAGGGCAGTTGGGCCTTCAGCCAGCGCGGTTTGGGCAGGCGGGCCGGCGGCGGGGCGTTGGTCACGTTGCGCGCCTTGATGCCGTCGCGCACGGCCGAGAAACCCTGTGCGGTGCGGTACTTCTCGCCGCTGCGCACGATGGGGATGCCCTTGAATTCGCTCATGCGCGCATTTTAGCGGGCGGCCGCGGTGGGCGCTGCGGGCGCGGTGTCCTCCGGGCCGTGGCGCGGCAGGCGCAGGCGCAGGCTCAGCCCGCCGCTCGCGCTGCGGCTGGCCGCGCAATCGCCGCCGTGGCGCAGCGCCACCCGGCGCACCACGGCCAGACCCAGGCCAAAGCCTTCCGCGCGCTCGCCGCCCAGCGGCTCGAACAGCCGGCTGAGCTGATCGGCGGGCACGCCCGGCCCATTGTCGCTGACCTCCAGCTCCAGGCCCTCGCCATCGCGGCGGGCGTGCAGGGCCACGGCGGCCTGGGGCCGCCCGGCGCAGGCGCGCAGGGCATTGCGCAGCAGGTTGTCCAGCGCGCGCTCGACCCAGCGCTCGTCCAGCGGCCAGCTGATGTCCGGGCAATGGGCCTGCAGGGCGACGCCCGCCTGGGCAAAGCCCTCCTGCCAGCGGCTGCGCAGCGCTTCAAACAGGGCCGCAAGGTCGGTCGGTGTCCGTTGCAGCGGCGGCTCGGCCTGCAGTGCGCTGTACTGCAGCAGCTCGCCGATCATGCCGTCCAGGCGGCCGATCTCGGCCTCGATGCTGTGCAGCCGCGGGTCGCTGGGGTCGCGCTCCTGGGCCAGCGCCAGCGCCACCTGCATACGCGCCAACGGGCTGCGCAGCTCATGCGAAAGGTCGCGGGTCAGCTCGATGCGCGCCGCTTCGCCGGCGGCCAGCCGCTGTTGCATCTGGCCCATTTCGCGCGCCAGGGCGCCGATGGCATCGCGCCGGCGCGTCAGGCTGGGGGCGGGCGTGGGTGCACGGCCGGCGGCCCGGGCCGCGGAAGGCACGGCGCCGCCCGAGACCTCGGCGCTGAGCCGCCGCAGCGCATGCAGCGGGCGGTCCAGGCGGCGGGCGGCGAACCAGGCCACGCCAACAAAGGCCAGCAGGGCGAGCAGCAGCAGCGACAGCGGCGCCAGCCGCAAGCGCGGTGCCAGCCCGGCCGGGGCGCGCAGCAGCCAGTCGGGTTCGCTGCCGACCCGCAGCAGCATGTCGCCATTGCGCAGGCGCAGGCTTTCGCCGGGTTCCAGCGCGGCGATCCGCGCCAACAGGCGCGGCGGCAGGCGCCCGGGCGGCGCATTGCCGCGCAGCGGCAGCAATTGCAGGCCGCGGCGGCGGTGCAGCTGCGCGCGCAGGCGCTGCACCGTGGCGCGCTCCGCGCCCTGCAGTTCGCTGCGCAGCTCGGCCAGCGGCAGGCCGGTAAACGGCGAGGGCGGGTCCCAGGGCCGCAGCACCAGCAGCGTGGCCAGCACGGCCGCGAGGTTGGCGCAGAGAATCCAGCCCAGCAGGCGCAGGAACATGCCTAGCGCTCCGCGCGAGGATGGGGCGGCGCGGCCAGCGGCAGCGTCAGCTGGTAGCCGCGTCCGCGGACCGTGGCCACGGCCTGGGCGCCCAGCTTGCGGCGCAGGCCGACGATGTGCTGATCCAGCGCGCGGTCCAGCGGGTTCCAGCGCCGCTGCAGCGCGTCGCGATACAGCGTGTCGCGGCTCACGGGCTCGCCGGCCTGGGCCGCCAGCCGCTGCAGCAGCGCGAATTCGCTGCCGGTCAGCTCCAGGTCCTGGCCGTCCAGCCTCGCCAGGCGCCGGGCCGGGTCGATCAACAGCCCCGGGCGGGGCGCCGGCGCCGCCGCGCTGCCGCCGCCGCCGCTACTGCCGCCGTGACTGCCACTGCGTCGCAGCAGGGCGCGCACGCGCGCCAGCAGCTCGCGCGGGTTGAAGGGCTTGGGCAGGTAGTCGTCGGCGCCGCCCTCCAGGCCGCGGATGCGGTCCTCGTCGTCACCGCGCGCGGTCAGCATCAGCACCGGCGTGTCGACCTGCGCGCGCAGCGCAGCCAGCGCGGCGAAGCCGTCCATGCCGGGCAGGCCCACATCGAGCAGCAGCAGGTCGTAGCGGGCCGGGTCGGCGGCCAGCAGATCCTCGGCGCGCGCGTACACATCCAGGCTCAGGCCCTGCGCGGCGAACCAGTCGCGCAGCAGTGCGGTCAGCTGGGAATCGTCATCACACAGGGCGATCGCGCTCATGGGCCGCACTCTGCGGCGCCCTGGGGCGGCCGGCAAGCGCGCTGACAAATCTTTACAGGCGCGAACGGCGGCTCACGAGCGCGGCGGCAACCTGTGCACTCCCTCAACGCTCAACCCCAAGGAGCTTCGATGTACACAGCCAAATTCCCCCGACTCGCCGTGGCGCTGCTGGCGCTGACCACCGCCGGCAGCGCGCTGGCCATGCCCCCCGGTCAGGGTGGGGGCAAGCACTTTGAGCGCCTGGCCCAGGAGCTCGAACTGACCCAGGCGCAGCGCGGCGAACTGCAAACGCTCAAGCAGCGGCTGCAGCCGGAAATGCAGCAACTGCGCGAGCAGGGCCGCACGCTGCACAGCCGCATGCGCGAACTGGACCCGGGCGACAGCGCCTACCGCGGCCAGGTCGAGCAGCTGGCGGCCCAGCGTGCCGAGTTTGCGCGCAGCCGCACGCTGCTGATGAGCGAGATGCGCGCCGGCCTGCATGCCGTGCTGACCGAGGAACAGCGTGCCGAACTGGCGGCCCTGAAGGCGCAGCACCGCGAGGCCGGCCAGCAGCGTCGCGGCCAACGGCGTGAACCGGGCCGCACGCGGCCCAACCGTTTCTAGGATCCACCCGGTGCCGGGGGCATAGGCCGCCCCCGGCACCCTGCCTATACTGCGCGCATGAGGAAGACACCCGTTTCGCTACTGACGACGCTGCTGCTCGCCCTGAGCGTGCCGGCAGCCCTGGCCGAGCCGGCCGAACTGACCCCGGTGGGCGCCGAGCGCGCCGGTGCCGAGGGGCCGCACGGCCTGCGCATCCCCGACTGGGACGGCGGCTGGGTCCTGCCCCGCGACACCGATGCCGACGATGTCGAGGCGCCCTACGAGGACGACGACCGGCTGTTCACGATCACCGCGGAGAACGTCAGCGACTACGCCGACCTGCTCAGCGAGGGGCAGCAGGCGCTGTTTGCCGCCTACCCGAAAACCTTCGAAATGCGCGTCTACCCCGCGCATCGCACGGCGACGATGCCGGCGCCGGTGCTGGAGGCCAGCCTGGCCAACGTCGACCGCGTCGAGCTGGTCAACAACGGCAGCGGCCTGTCCGGCGCGGTGGCCGGCGTGCCCTTTCCGCAGCCTGCCTCCGGCATCGAGGCCATGTGGAACCACGTGGCCCGCTACCGCACCAGCGGTTTCCGCGGCTATGTGAACCGCGCGACCACGACCAAGAGCGGCGACTACGTGGTCGAGCGCACCTACCTGGAAATTGTTTTCGGCTACAACAACTTCGACATCGAGCAGGACGAAGACAAGCCGATGATCGCCTGGATTCTGTCGAAGACGGTGGCGCCGGCCAACAAGTCCGGCGACGCGCACCTGCTGCACGTGCCGCTGGACCGCTCGCAGCACGAGACGCTGGTGTGGGTCTACAACAAGGGCACGCGCAAGGTGCGGCGCATTGGCGAGGTGGGCTATGACAACCCCTTCGCCGATGGCCTGATGACCCAGGACCAGATCGACATGTTCAACGGGCCCTTCGACCGCTACGACTTCAAGCTGCTGGGCAAGAAGCCGATGCTGGTGCCCTACAACACCGAAGAGCTGCACAGCCGCGACGTGGAATACGACGAGCTGATCGAGCCCGGCCACATCGACCCCGAGCTGGTGCGCTACGAGCTGCACCGCATGTGGGTGGTCGAGGCCACCCGCCGCGAGGGCTCCGCGCACATCTACGACAAGCGCATCTTCTACCTGGACGAGGATTCCTGGCTGGTGCTGATGCAGGACATGTACGACACCCGCGGCGAGTTCTGGCGCTATGCCGAGTCCTATGCGCTGATGTACCCGCGTGTCCCGCTGCTGGTGAACGCGATGCAAACGCATTACGACATCCAGTCGCGGCGCTACGTGATCCTGAACATGCGCAACCAGGAGGACGAGCCGCTGGAGTACGACGTGCGTGCGCCCAAGTCGGCCTTCACCACCTCGGCGCTAAGGCGCTTCGCCAGCCAACGTCACTAATTCCATGCGCATCGGCATCGACCTCGGCGGCACCAAGATCGCCGGCGTTGTGCTTGACGGCGCCGGCCAGGAGCGCGCCCGGCGCCGCGTGCCCACGCCGCAGGGCGATTACGCCGGCACGCTGGCCGCGGTGGCCGGCGTGGTTGAGGCGCTGGAGGCCGACGTGGGCCGCGCCGGCCTGCCGGTGGGCATCGGCACGCCCGGCACGCTGGATCCGGACACCGAGCTGTTGCGTGGCTGCAACAGCACCTGCCTGAACGACCGGCCCTTCGCCGCCGACCTGCGGGCCCGCCTGCGGCGCCCGCTGGCGCTGGCCAACGACGCCAACTGCCTGGCGCTGTCCGAGGCCGTGGATGGCGCCGGGGCCGGCGCCGGGGTCGTCTTCGCGGTGATCCTGGGCACCGGCGTCGGCGGCGCGCTGGTGGTGCGCCAGCAGATCGTGGGCGGCCGCCACGGTATTGGTGGCGAATGGGGCCACACGCCGCTGCCCGGCCTGGCCCGGCGCCGGTTGTGCTGGTGCGGGCGCTGGGATTGCGTCGAGAGCCACCTCGCCGGGCCGGCGCTGGCCCGGCGCGGCGGCTACCCGGACGGCCGCGCCGTGGGTGCCGCGCTGGCCGCGGGCGATGCCCATGCGGCCGTCGTCTACGAGGCCTGGCTGGCTGACCTGGGCCGGGCGCTGGCCGTCGTGGTCAACATCGCCGACCCGGACGTCATCGTCTTCGGCGGCGGGCTGTCGCAACTGCCGGGGCTGTACACTGCGCTGCCGGCGCACATCGCCCCGCACGCCTTCACCCCGGCGCTGCACACGGCCTTGCGCCCCGCCCAGCATGGGGATGACAGCGGCGTACGCGGCGCCGCGCGGCTTGTGCCCGAAGAGGACGAAGATGCTTGAGCTCTATACCTATTACCGCAGCGTGTCGGCGCACCGGGTGCGCATCGCGCTGAACCACAAGGCGATCCCCTACCAGTCGGTGTACATCGACTCGGACAGCGACGAGCACATCTCGGAAACCTACCTGTCGCGCAACCCGCAGGGGCTGGTGCCGGCGCTGGTCGTCGATGACACGCTGACCATCACCCAGTCCTCGGCGATCCTGGAATACCTGGAAGAGCGCTACCCCGAGCGGCCGCTGTTGCCGCAGGACACGGCCGACCGCGCCCGCGTGCGCAGTTTTGCCCAGGTGCTGATCGCCGACACCAACCCGCTGAACATCCTGCGCGTGTACCGCTACATGCGCGACGAGATGGACCTGGGCTACGAGCAGCGCCGAGCCTGGTATGAGCATTGGGCGCATCAGGGCCTGCGCGCGGTGGAATCGCTGCTCGGCGCGCATCTGGCGCCGGGCCGCTATTGCCACGGCGACCGGGTCACGCTGGCCGATGTCTGCCTGGTGCCGCAGCTGGCCAATGCCGAGGCCAACGGCCTGGACCTGTCACCATACCCCACGGCGCGGCGCATCTACCGCACCTGCTCGGCGCAATCGGCCTTCCAGTCCGCCGCGCCGCTGACCCAGGGCGACCGCCTGGCCAAGGCCGTCCGCCCACGCAGCTGAGCCGGTCGGCGCGGGGCCATTGGGAGCCGCGCGCCAAGCCGCTATAGTCGGGTGGGCGGCGCCGTTTGCGGGCGCCGCGAAGGGAGACCGATGACAAGCGAGGCGGCCGAGCAGCAGGAGCGCGAGCTGCTGCTGGAACAGTTGGAAACGCTCTGTCAGGAAGCCATCCCCGCGGCCGACCGGGCCGCGGCGATCGACTTCCTGCGTGCCTATTACGGCGGCACACCGACCGAGGTGCTCGACCGCCGCCACCCCCCGGACCTGCTCGAGCGCGGCCTGGCGCACTTCGCGCTGCTGCAGGCACCGCCGCCGCGCGAGGGCCGGCTGGAGCTGGTGGAGCAGGCCGATGGCCGCGGCTGGCTGCTGCGCAACGTGGTGGCCGACAAGCCATTCCTGGTCGACACGCTGCTGCTGACGGCGCGCCGCTTCGGCGCCAGCATCCGCTGGCTGGTGCACCCGGTGCTGCCGATCGAGCGCGACGCGCAGGGCCGCTATAAGCAGCTGGGCGAGCAGGGCCGGCCGGAGTCGCTGATCCAGTTCGAGTTTGGCGGCGTGGACCCGGCGCGCATGCAGGCGCTGCACGATGCGCTGGAGCAAGTCTCGCGCCAGCTCGACGCCGTGGTCGAGGATTACCTGTCCATGCGCGAACGGCTGGCCGAGCAGATCGACGCGCTGGCCGAAGACGTGCCCGGCATCGACCCGGGCGAGCGCTCGGAGATCGCCGAGTTTCTGCGCTGGCTGGACAGCGACCACTTCACCTTCCTGGGCTTTCTGCAGAGCCAGAGCAGCGAGGACGAGGGCCTGGCCGTGCTGCCGGGCAGCGGCCTGGGCCTGTGGCGCGGCGAAGAGCCGGAGGCGCTGCGCATCGCGCCGACCTCGGAGATGGCCAAGTACGCGCGCTCGCGGCGGCCGCTGATCATCACCACCACCGAGGGCCGCTCGCCGATCCACCACGACGAGTACTGCGACGTCGTGGTCATCAAGCAATACACGCCCGAGGGCGAGCCACGCGGCACCGTGCGCTTTCTGGGCCTGTTCTCCAGCGAGGTTTACAACACGCTGCCGCGGCGCATCCCGCTGATCCGGCGCAAGATCGAGCTGGTGATGGCGCGCATTGGCCTGCGCGAGGGCGGCCACGGCGCCAAGCAGCTGCGCGACATCCTGGACAACCTGCCGCGCGACGAGCTGTTCCAGTCCAGCGTGCGCGAGCTGACGGCGCTGGCCACCGGCGTGCAGACGGTGCGCGAGGCGCAGCAGCTGCGGCTGTTCCTGCGCCGCGACCGCTACGGGCGCTTTTTCTCCTGCCTGATCTACCAGCATCGCGACCGCTACAGCTCCTCGGCCCGGCGGGCGATGAGCCAGGCGCTGCTGCGGCTGCTGGGCGGCGCCGACATCGAGCACGACGTCTCCTTCCAGCGTGACGGCCTGGCGCGCATCCACCTGACGATCCGCACGCCCGGCGGCGCGACGACGCCGCTGACCGTGCGCGAGCTGGAGTCGCGTCTGGTCGAGCTGGCCACCCGCTGGGAGGATGCGGTGGCCGCCGCGCTGGTCAAGCTGTTGCCGGATGCGCAGGCCGAACTGCTGACCACCCGCTGGCTGCGCCGTGTGCCGGTGTCCTACCGCGAGGAGGTGCTGCCGCAGGAGGCCGCCACCGACCTGCAGTACCTGCAGATGATCGACCGGCCCGGCGCGCTGCGGGTGCGCATGCTGCCGCACGGCGAGCGGCTGGACATCAAGCTCTACGGGCGCGGCGAGGTGCCCAGCCTGTCGCTGCTGCTGCCGCGCCTGGAACACTTTGGCCTGCAGGTGCTGGCGCAGCACCCCTATCTCTTCGGCGAGGGCGAGGAGGGCGGCTGGGTGCAGCACTTCGATGTGGCCCTGCGCAGCGGCTCCGCGCCCAGCCGTGAGCGCCGCGCCGACTTCGAGGAGGCCTTCGGCGCCGTCTGGGAGGGCGCGCTGGAGGACGACGGGCTGAATGCGCTGGTGCTGAGCGCCGGCCTGGACTGGCGCGAGATCGCGCTGGTGCGCACGCTGGTCAAGTACGCCCAGCAAACCGGCTTGCCCTTCTCGCAGGGCTACATCGAAAGCCTGCTCTGCGACCACGCGGACTTCGTGGCGGCCACGCTGGCGCTGTTCCGCGCACGCTTTGAGCCCGGCGGCCACGGCGCGGGCGAGGCCGAGGCGCAACAGGCCCAGGCGCTGCGCGATGCGGTGGAAAGCGCCGATGCCGACCGCCTGCTGGCCTGCCTGCTGTCTGTGGTGCAGGCCACGCTGCGCACCAATTTCTACCAGCGCGACGCGCAGGATGCGCCCAAGCGGCATATCAGCCTGAAGATCCGCTCGGACGAGGTGCCCGAGCTGCCGCGGCCGCGGCCGATGGTCGAAACCTTTGTCTACGCGCCCGAGGTCGAGGGCGTGCACCTGCGCGGCGGCCCCGTGGCCCGCGGCGGGCTGCGCTGGTCGGACCGGCGCGAGGATTTCCGCACCGAGGTGCTAGGCCTGGTCAAGGCGCAGATGGTCAAGAACGCCGTCATCGTGCCGCAGGGCGCCAAGGGCGGTTTCGTGGTCAAGCGCGCGGTGGATCGCAGTGATCGGGCCGCCTGGCAGCAGGCCGGCGTCGATTGCTACCAGACCTTCATCCGCGGCTTGCTGGACATCACCGACAACCTGGTCGACGGTGAGGTGCAGCCGCCACCCGCCGTGCGCCGTCACGACGGCGACGACCCCTACCTGGTGGTTGCGGCCGACAAGGGCACGGCCACCTTCTCCGACATCGCCAATGCGATATCGGCCGATTACAACTTCTGGCTGGGCGACGCCTTCGCCTCCGGCGGCAGTGCCGGTTACGACCACAAGAAGATGGGCATCACCGCGCGGGGCGCCTGGGAGTCGGTCAAGCGGCATTTTGCCGAGATGGGCCACGACAGCCAGCAGCAGGATTTCACCGTGGTCGGCGTGGGTGACATGGCCGGCGATGTGTTCGGCAACGGCATGTTGCTGTCGCGGCACATCCGCCTGGTGGCCGCTTTCAACCACATGCACATCTTCATCGACCCCGAGCCGGATGCGGCCAGCAGCTATGCCGAGCGCGAACGGCTGTTCCGCCTGCCGCGTTCGAGCTGGACCGACTACGACAGCGAGCGCATCAGCGAAGGCGGTGGCATCTACGAGCGCCGCGCCAAGTCCATCACGCTGTCGCCGCAGGCGCGTGCCGCCCTGGGCATCGAGGCGGAAAAACTGGCACCGGATGCGCTGATCCGCGCGATCCTGTCGGCGCCCGTGGACCTGTTCTGGAACGGCGGCATCGGCACCTACGTCAAGGCCAGCGACGAGGCTCATGTCGAGGTGGGCGACCGCGCCAACGATGCGCTGCGCATCAATGCGGACCAGCTGCGCGCCAAGGTGGTGGGCGAGGGCGGCAACCTGGGGCTGACCCAGCGCGGCCGGGTGCAGGCGGCGCTGCGCGGCGTGCGCGTCATCACCGACTTCAACGACAACGCCGGCGGGGTCAATTCCTCCGACCGGGAGGTCAATCTGAAGATCCCGCTGAACGCGCAGGTGCGCGCCGGCGCGCTGGAGCTGGAGGCCCGCAACGCGCTGCTGGAGTCGATGACCGAGGATCTGGCCGACAAGGTGCTGCGCGACAGCGACCTGCAGACCCAGGGCATCTGCATGCAGGCGCGCAGTGCGCCGCAGCGGCTGGCCGAGCATGCCGCGCTGATCCGCATGCTGGAGCGCCACGCCGGCCTGGACCGGGCGCTGGAATTCCTGCCCGACGAGGAGGGGCTGGCCGAGCGCCGCGGCGCCGGCCTGGGCCTGACCCGGCCGGAGCTGGCGGTGCTGGTCTCCTACGCCAAGCTCGATCTGTTCGCCGCGGTGGTCGACAGCGACCTGCCCGAAGACCCGGCGCTGGAGGGTGAGCTGCTTGGCTATTTCCCCGAGGCCGCGCGCGCGCAGCACACGCAGGCGCTGCAGGGCCATCGCCTGCGCCACGAGATCATCGCCACCGTCACGACCAACCGCCTGGTCAACCGCATGGGGCCGAGCTTCGCCCGGCGCATTGCCGAGGAGCAGCATCGGCCGCTGCCCGAGGTCGTGCGCGCCTGGCTGGCGGCCAGCCGGGTGCTCGAGGCCGAGGCCCGTTGCCAGCGCTTCGAGGCCTGCGCGGCGCCGCTGGAGGCCGTTTACGCCGCGCTCGACCGCCTTGCCGGGCTGTGCAAGCACCTGACGCTGTGGCTGCTGGCCCAGCACAGCCCGCTGCCGGCCATTGAGACGCTGGCCGAAATCTATGCCGAGCCGCTGCACGAGCTGGAGGCCGACCTGGAGGCGCTGCTGGCTCCGGGCTACGCCAGCCGCCACCAGGAACACTACGAGCAGGCCCAGGCGCTGGGCCTGCCGGAGGCCGAGGCGCGGCTGCATGCGCACCATCACGTGCTGGGCTCGGGCGCCGACATCGCCTGGCTCAGCGCGCGCCATGGCCTGGCACTGGATGCGGTGGCCGCGGCCTATTTCGCGCTGGGCAGCGGCCTGGAGCTGCCATGGGTGCTGGAGCAAATCAACAGCCTGCCGGTGAAGAACCGCTGGCAGGCCATGGCCCGCAACCAGCTGCGCGCCGAGGCCTATGCCATCCACCGCGGCCTGGTCGACGCGGCGCTGGGCAGCGGCGAGGGCCTGGTGCCCGAGCGCGTGGCCCACTGGGAGGCCACGCACGAGGCCGGGCGCGCGCAGGTGCTGCATTCGCAGGCCGAGCTGGAGACCATGGACGCGGCGGACTCCGCCGGCCTCACCGTGCTGCTGGGGCAGCTGCGGCGGCTGATCGCCTGATGCGCGGCGCGGCGGTCGCGTGCGCGATCCGCGTGCCGCCCGCGAGCCGCCCCCTGGGGGGGTGAATCCCGCGCGGCTGGCCGCGCGCCGGGGCGCCCATCCGCCGCGCGCACGCCCCTTGGTCACCCGCGACCGTGGTCGGGGGCGGTGAGGGAGTAGAATCGCGCGCTGTTTTGGCCTGGGGCGCGCCTTGCGCTGGTTGGGTTTTGCGCTGCTGTCGGCAGCCTATCTGCTCGGTTTCTTTCACCGCATGGCGCCGGCCATGGTCGCCCCCGACCTGCAGGCCGCGCTGGCGGTCAACGCCACGCGCCTGGGGCTGCTGACGGCGAGCTACTTCTATATCTACACCGCGCTGCAGCCGGCGGCGGGCCTGGCGGCCGACTGGCTGGGGCCGCGCCGGGCCGTCGGCTGGCTGGGCCTGGTGGGCGGCGCCGGCAGCATCGTCTTCGGCCTCGCCGACAGCTTCGCCATGGCCAGCGTCGGTCGCCTGCTGGTGGGGGCGGGCACGGCCTTCCTGTTTGTCGGGCTGATGAAGTACAACAGCCTGTGGTTCTCGGCCGAGCGCTACGGGCGCATCTCGGGCCTGACCCTGCTGATCGGCAACCTGGGGGCCTTGCTGGCCGCGGCGCCGCTGGCCTGGCTGCTGGGCTTTGTCGACTGGCGCGGCGTCTTCGTCGGCCTGGGCGTCTTCGGCATCGCGCTGTCGCTGGCGGTGCTGCTCTGCGTGCGCCTGCCACCGGAGCACGCCCCGGCGCGGCCGGCGGCGCGCCGCGTGCTGGCGATGCCCGGCATCCGCTGGGGCGCCCTGGCGCTGTTTGGCACCGTGGGCAACATCTTCGCCTTCGCCGGCTTGTGGACGCTGCCGCTGCTGCAGGACCGCTTTGGCCTGCCGCGCGAGCAGGCCGCGGCGCCGGCCACGGTGCTGATGGGCGGGCTGGTGCTGGGCGTGATCACCGCCGGCTGGGTCTCCGACCGCATCGGCCGGCGGCGGCCGGTGGCGCTGTTGGGCGCCACGCTGCTGGTGCTGGGCTTCGCCGGCCTGGCGCTGCTGCCCTGGGCGCCGGGCTGGAGCGCCACGCTGCTGTTCGCGCTGCTGGGCCTGGGTGGCGGCTGGGTGTCGGTGATCTATGCCAATGCCAAGGAGCTGGCCGGGCAGGGCTCGGCCGGTTTTGCCATCGGCATCGCCAACACCGGCCTGTTCGCCGGCGCGGCGCTGATGCAGTCGGCCTTTGGCGCCGTGCTCGACTGGGTTGACCCGCAGCTCGCCGGAGGCGGCTATGGCGATGCCGCCTGGCAGGCGGCGCTGCTGTTTTCGACCGGCGTGGCCGCGTTGGGCCTGGCCGCCTGCGCCCGGCTGACCGACTCGGGGCCGGCGCTTGTGGCAGCATCTGCCTCCCCCGCCACCCCCAGCCCGACCGCCTGATGAGCCTGCCGACACTCGACGATTTCGTGGGGAATACCCCGCTGGTGCGCCTGAAGCGGATGGCCGCGGACACCGGCAGCACCGTGCTGGGCAAGCTGGAAGGCAACAACCCCGCGGGCTCGGTCAAGGACCGCCCGGCCTATTCGATGATCCGCCGCGCCGAGGAGCGCGGCGATATCCGCCCCGGCGACCGGTTGATCGAGGCCACCAGCGGCAACACCGGCATCGCGCTGGCGATGGTGGCGGCGATGCGCGGCTACCGCATGACGCTGATCATGCCCGAGCACATGAGCGCCGAGCGCCGCGCGACGATGCGCGCCTTTGGCGCCGAGATCATCCATGTGACCCAGCAGGAGGGCATGGAGGGCGCCCGCGACATGGCCGAGGCCATGCAGGCGCGCGGCGAGGGCGTGGTGCTGGACCAGTTCGGCAACGCCGACAACCCGCGCGCCCACTACGAGGGCACCGGGCCGGAGATCTGGCGCGACACCCAGGGCCAGGTGACCCACTTCGTCGCCTCGATGGGCACGACCGGCACCATCATGGGCGTGTCGCAGTACCTGAAAGAACAAAACCCGGACATCCAGATCATCGGCGTGCAGCCGGACGGCGAGTCCAGCATCCCCGGCATCCGCTGCTGGCCGCAGGCCTACCTGCCGAAGATCTATGACCGGGCCCGCGTCGACCGCATCCTGGAGGTCGATGCCCCCACCGCCGAGGCGACGATGCGCCGGCTGGCGGCCGAGGAGGGCATCTTCGCCGGCGTGTCTTCCGGTGGCGCCTTGCACTGCGCGCTGACCGTGGCCCGCGAAAACCCCGGCGCCACGGTGGTCAGCATCATTTGCGACCGCGGCGACCGCTACATTTCCACCGGCGTGTACCCCGACTGATGGCCGCACTCGTACCCCTGTGGCGCGCCGACGCCGACGCCGCCCGCCGCCTGCATGGGCTTTCCGAATCGCTGGCCGGCGCCGACGTGCTGCGCGCCGTCGAACAGGTGCGCCAGCAGCGCCAGGGCCCGGCGCCGCTGCCCGCCTGGCTGCAGGCGCTGGCCGGTTTTGCCTGGTGCCCGGCGCAGGATGTCGAGCCCACGCTGTGCCAGCACGCCGACGAGGGCGCGGTGCTGGACCAGCTGGTCGCCCGTTTTGACGGCAGCAGCGGCCCGGTGGCCGTGTTCGCCGACGCCGAGGGCCTGTGCCGGCAGCTGCGTCTGCGCCTGCTGCTGGCCGGGCGCGCCCCCAGCTTCGCCCAGGACTGGGCCGCGCGCCTGGTGGACGGGCAGTCCTGGCAGCCGCCCGGGCTGGCCGCGGACCCCGATGCCCCCGGCGCCGTACTGGCGCTGGCCACCGGCGAGCCCGCCTTCGACCCGCAGGGCCAGGCCGCCGATGATCCCCGGCGCGCGGTGGCGCAGGCCCGCGCGCTGTGCCGCTTGCAGGAGGCCGGCTGGCTATGAGTCGCAAACGATTTGACCGCGAGGAGCGCCTCGAGGGCGAGGTCGTCGACCTGTCCTCCGACGGCCGCGGCGTCGTGCGCACCGAGGGCAAGACCGTGTTCGTCGCCGACGCCCTGAGCGGCGAGCGCGTGGCCTACCGCCGCCGCAAGCGGCGGCGCAGCTTCGACGAGGCCGAACTGCTGGAGGTGCTGGAGCCCAGCCCCGACCGCGTGGAGCCGCGCTGCCCGCACTTTGGCCAGTGCGGCGGCTGCACGCTGCAGCACCTGGCGCCGGCCGCGCAGATCGCGGCCAAGCAGCACACGCTGGCCGAGGCCTTCCGCCGCATCGGCGGCGGCGTGGAGCCCGAGCGCTGGCTGCCCCCGCTGACCGCGCAAAGCTGGGGCTACCGCCGCCGCGCGCGCCTGGCCTGCAAACAGGTGGCCGGCAAGGGCCGGGTGCTGGTGGGCTTTCGCGAGCGCAACGGGCGCTATGTGGCCGACATCGAGGTCTGCCCGGTGCTCGACGCGCGCATCGGCGCGCTGCTGCTGCCGCTGTCCGAGCTGATCGGCGGGCTGTCCTGCCCGGACCAGATTCCGCAGATCGAGGTGTCGGCCGGTGATGCCGACGTGGTGCTGCTGCTGCGCCACCTGGCGCCGCTGACGGATGCGGACGCGCTGGCGCTGGCGCGCTTTGCCGCCGAGCATCAGGTCTGCTGGTATCTGCAGTCGGGTGGCCCGCAGACCTGCCGGCCGCTGGAGCGGCCCGCCGCGCTGCATTACACGCTGCCGCAGTGGGATCTGCACCTGGACTTCGGGCCCACCGACTTCATCCAGGTCAACGCCGCGCTGAACCAGGCGATGATCGCCCAGGCGCTGGAGCTGCTGGAGCCCGAACCGGGCGCCTCGGTGCTGGAGTTGTTTGCCGGCCTGGGCAACTTCACGCTGCCGCTGGCCCGCGA
This sequence comes from uncultured Ectothiorhodospiraceae bacterium, assembly GCA_937141935.1. Lineage (GTDB taxonomy): Bacteria > Pseudomonadota > Gammaproteobacteria > Nevskiales > Oceanococcaceae > MS8. The sequence continues at coordinate 12,800 of CAKZQS010000024.1, read as the reverse complement.
GGGGCTGCGGGTCACCGCCGTCGAGGGCGCCGAGGAGCTGGTGGCCAAGGGCCGCGCCAACGCCGAGCGCAACGGCTTGCAGGTCGATTACCACGTGGCCGACCTCTTCGCGCTGGAGGGCGGCGAAGGCTGGCTCAACCGTGATTATGACTACGCGCTCTTCGACCCGCCCCGCAGCGGCGCCGCCGAGCTGCTGCCGCACCTGCTGCGGCGGCCGCCGCAGCGCATCGTCTACGTTTCCTGCCACCCCGGCTCGCTGGCCCGCGATGCCGGCACGCTGGTGCGCGCCGGGTACCGGCTCAGCGCCGCCGGCGTGATGGACATGTTCCCCCACACCGGGCACGTCGAGTCGATTGCCCGCTTTGACCGGTGCTGAGGGTCTCGCTGGCGCGGCAAAGCCTGCGCGCCGAGCTGCCCGGCCTGGTGGCCGACTACCCGATCTCGACGGCCCTCGCCGGACCGGGCGAGCAGCGCGACAGCGGCTGCACGCCCCGCGGCCGGCATCGCGTGCGCGCGCTGATCGGTGCCGGCCAGCCCGCCGGCGCGGTCTTCATCGGCCGCCGGCCCACCGGCGAGATCTACACACCGGCGCTGGGCGCCGCGCACCCCGAGCGCGACTGGATCCTGTCGCGCATCCTGTGGCTGGGCGGGCTGGAGCCGGGCCGCAACCGCTACGGCCGCGTCGACAGCCAGTCGCGCTACATCTACATTCACGGGACCAACGAAGAGGCGCGCCTGGGCGAGCCGGTCTCGCATGGCTGCATCCGCATGGCCAACGCGGACGTCATCGCGCTCTTTGCCCACGTGGCGCCCAACACCGAGGTGTGGATCGATGACTGAGCGGCCCCTGGGTCCGGTGATGGGCGACATCAAGGGCGGCGCGCTCAGCGCGGCCGAGCGCAGCCGCCTGCAGCACCCGCTACTGGGTGGTCTGATCCTCTTCGCCCGCAATTACCAATCGCCGCAGCAGCTGGCCGAGCTGTGCGGCGAGATCCGCGCGCTGCGGCCCGACATCCTGCTGGCCGTGGATACCGAGGGCGGGCGCGTGCAGCGCTTTCGCGAGGGCTTCACCCGACTGCCGCCGCTGGCCAGTTATGGCGAGCGCCATGCCGATGGCCCCGAGGCGGCGCTGGAGCTGGCGCGGCTGGGCGGGCAGGTGCTCGGCGCCGAGCTGGCGCAGTTCGATATCGACCTGCCCTTTGCGCCGGTGCTGGACCTGGATGGCGGCGTCTCCGGCATCATCGGCGACCGCGCCCTGCACGCCGAGCCGGCCATCGTGGCCCAGCTCGCCGCGGCGCACTGCGATGGCCTGCACGCCGGTGGCGTGGCCACCACCGGCAAGCACTTCCCCGGCCATGGGCACGTGGCGCCCGATTCGCATACCGAGCTGCCGGTGGACGGGCGCAAGCTGGAGTGGCTGCAAGCGCATGACATGCACCCCTACAGCGTGCTGCTGCCGCGGCTGGACGCGATCATGGTGGCGCACATCGTCTACCCGCTGGTCGACGCGCAGCCGGCCAGCTTCTCGGCCCGCTGGCTGGGCGAGATCCTGCGCGGTGACATGGGTTTTGCCGGCGCGATTTTCGCCGATGACCTGAGCATGGGCGGGGCGCGCGGGCAGGGCGACATCATCGCCCGCGCCGAGGCGGCCTTCGCCGCCGGCTGCGACATGCTGCCGGTGTGCAACGCCCCGGACGACCTGGATGCCCTGCTGGAAGGCTGGGACTGCGCCGAGCCGTCGCGGGGTGCGCAGCGCCTGGCGCGCCTACGGCGGCAGGGCCCGGCACCCGCGCTGCCGCAGGCGGCCTATGGGCCGCTGTACGAGGCGGGCCTGATCGCCCAGCGCGAGCCGCCGCCCTTGCGCGGCCCGGCCAGCGCCACCGCGTAGCGCCGGCGTGCAGGGGGCCGCAGGGGTGGCAGAGATACCAAGTTAGGAAAGGACGAACGATGGGACGCGATGCGACTGAGGAGCGGCAGAGCGACAGCGCCCGCCTGCAGGCCGCCGAGGCGCTGCTGCCGGGCTGCGAGGAGCTGGTCTCGCGCGCCGAGCTGGCCGCCGCCTACGACCGCCTGGCGGCCGCCAGCGCCGCCGATCTGCGCACGCTGCAGCCGCTGGTGCTGTGCGTGATGATCGGCGGGCTCTATGCCACCGCCGAGGTCACGCGGCGCTGGGATTTCGCCTTCGACCTCGATTACCTGCACGCCACCCGCTACCGCGGCGACACCAGCGGCGGCGAGATCGCCTGGAAGGCGATGCCGGCGCAGTCGCTCGAAGGCCGCCACGTGCTGGTGATCGACGACGTGCTGGACGAGGGCCACACGCTGGTGGCCGTGCTCGACGCCTTGCGGGCGCTGGGGCCGGCCTCGCTGCGCACCCTGGTGACCTGCGAAAAAACCCACGACCGCCGCCACCCGCGTGCGGCGGCCGACTACATCGGGCTCACGCTGCCCGACCGCTACCTGTTTGGCGCCGGCATGGACTACCACCACGCCCACCGCCAGCTCGACCGCATCCTGGCGCTGCCCGCCGACTGAGCGCGCGCCCCGACCACCGGACCTGAAGCATGCTGGCAATCATCGGCGGCACCGGCCTGAACACGCTGCCCGGCCTCGAGGGCGGCGAAAGCCGCGAATTCCGCACCGCCTGGGCCGAGAGCCCGGTTATCGTGACATTGGGCCGCCTGGCCGGCCGCGATCTGCTGTTCCTGCCGCGCCATGGGCCGGGGCACCTCGTGCCGCCGCATCGCATCAACTACCGCGCCAACATCGCCGCGCTGCGCGAGGCCGGCGCCCGCCAGGTGGTGGGCGTGGCCGCCGTAGGCGGCATTCGCGAAGACTGCGGCCCGGCGACGCTGGTGCTGCCCGAGGACCTGATCGACTACACCTGGGGCCGTGCGCAGAGCTTCTGGGATGGCGAGGATGAGCAGATGCAGCACATCGAGTTCGCGCCGCCCTATGCGCCGCCGCTGCAGGATGCGCTGCGCCGCGCCGCCGCCCGCGCCGAGGTCCCGCTGCGCGAGGGCGCCGTGCTCGGTGTGACCCAGGGCCCGCGGCTGGAAAGCGCCGCCGAGGTGCGGCGCCTGGCCCGCGACGGCTGCGATCTGGTCGGCATGACCGGCATGCCCGAAGCCGCGCTGGCCCGCGAGGCCGGCCTGGATTACGCCTGCCTGGCCGTCGTGGTCAACTGGGCGGCCGGCATCGGCTCCGGCGCCATCCACGCCGAGATCGAGGAGTCGATCAACCGCGGCATGGCGCAAGTCCGCGCGACGCTGGAGGCGCTGCTGCGCGGCTAGGCCGCGTGCCCGCCAACGGCGGTTACGGCGTATAGGCCGGCGGCGGCTGGCGGTGGGCGGTGGCCAGCTCATAGGCGTGGGCGTAGGCGAGCAGGCGGGCTTCGTCCCAGCGGCGGCCGAAGATTTCCAGGCCCACGGGCAGGCCCTCGACCAGGCCGGCCGGCACCACGACCGAGGGCATGCCGGTGGTGGCGCTGAAACCGCAGTTGCTGCCCTGCAGTTGGCCGGTGGGCTGGGCCGGGGCCAGCACGGGCGGGTAGATCAGCGCGTCCAGGCCCAGGCGGTCCATCTCGGCCTCGACGTAGTCGCGCATCTGCTCGCGCCGCTCCAGCGCTTCGCGATAGCCGGCCGACTGCGTGTCGCGCGCGGCCAGCGAGGCGCCGATCAGCGCCTCGATCACCGGGTGCACCAGGCCGCTGGCGAAGACCTCGACCGTGTTGGCGCGCGGCGCGTCGAAGCTGGCCAAGTATTCGTCGAGATGGTCGGCGAACTCCTGCACGATGACCGACACACCATCGAAGTCCGGCAGCTCCACCGGGTCGACGATCTCGGCGCCGGCGGCGGCCAGGTCGGTGGCCGCGGCCTGCATCAACGCGGCGATGCCGGGCTCGTCGCCGAAGGCGTCGCTGCCGCCGTAGCTGCGCAGCACGCCGATGCGGGCGCCGAGCAGCGCATCGGCGCGCAGGCCGGCGGCATAGCTGGCCGGCTGACGGCGCTCGGGGTCGAGCGTGCGCACGTCGCGCGGGTCCACGCCAGCCATTGCATCCAGCATCAGCGCGGCATCGCGCACGGTGCGGGTGATCGGCCCGCCCACATCCTGGGTGTGCGACAGCGGCACCAGCCCGTCCTGCGAGACCAGGCCCACCGTCGCCCGCACGCCGACCAGCGCCGCGTTCGACGGCGGCAGGCGGATCGAGGCGCAGGTGTCCGAGCCGGTGCCCAGCAGGGCGAAGTTGGCGGCGATGGCGCTGGCGCTGCCCCCGGAGGAGCCGCCGGCGTCGCGCTGGGTGTCATAGGGGTTGGCGATGCGCAGCGTGGCGCTGTTGTAGCTTTGCGTGAAGTAGGCGAACTCGGTCATTGCCGCCTTGGCCAGAATCAACGCGCCACCGCGGCGCAGCCCGGCGACGCTGTGGGCGTCGTCCGGCGGCTGCGAGCCGGCCAGCGACAGGCTGGCGGCGGTGGTCGGGAAGTCGAAGCTGTCGTAGAGGTCCTTGAGAATCACCGGCGCGCAGTGCAGCGGCCCGCGCGGCCCGCGCTGGGCGTATTCGGCATCCAGCGCCTGGGCCTGTTCGCGCCACAGCGGGTTGATGGCGACGATGCTGTTCAGTGGCAGGCCACCGGCCGCCGGAAGGACGGCCTGGTCCAGCGACTCGATGCGCTCGACATAGGCGGCGGCGATGTCCTCGCAGCTGCGCCCGTTCTCCAGCGCCGCCGCCATCTCGCTCAGGCTCCACTCGATGGGCACGCCATCGAGCGCGCGGCTGGGCGTGGGCACGCCGGAGGGCCGCCCCCCGGAGCCGCAGCCCGCGAGCAGAGCGGAGGCCAGCAGCGCCGTAGCCGGCAGAGCGACCGCCAGCCGGGCCGAAAAGCCGGCGTTGGGGTGGCGTGGCGCCACGGCCTCTGATTGGTTCACGGGAATCGCCTTGTTCCGGTTGCTGCGGCTGGAGGGATTCACGGCGCCACCCCTTGCAGCATCAGGTCGGTCAGTTGCAGCGCGCCCGCGGGCTGAGATTGGCCAAAGCGCAGTTCCAGCGCCTGCAGTGCGCCCAGGTCCAGCGCCGGCTCGGCGGCGCGGAAGGCCGCCAAGGGCAGCCGCAGCATGTTCAGCGTGGTTTTTTCCGAGCCGCCGGTGGCGAAGGGATCGCCCGGCGGGTCGAAGAGTGCGGCGCCCCAGTCGCCATCCTGGGCAGCGACCAGCGCTTCGCGCCCCGCGCGGTCGATCAGCACCAGGTCGAAATCGCCGCCGTCGGCATTGCTCGCCTCGCCATGCGACAGCGCCACACGCAGGCTCAGCGCGGCATAGCCGCGGGCGTCCAGGCCGTCGAGTTCGCTGCGGTACACGGCCGGCCCCTCCCAGCGCAGCCACAGCATGCCGGCCGCGGCGAAGGTGGGCGTGGCGGTGGGGCAGCCCTCACCGGGGCGACCATTGGTGGTGCAATGCCCCACTTCGGTGAAGCCCTCGAAGCGCACCGGCTGGCTGCGCGCATTGCTTTGCAGCGCGCTCTCCGCCGGGGTGGCATCCAGCAACAGCCGCTGTGCGGCCGGCGGCTGCAGGCTCAGGTGAAAGCGGCCGGGGCAGGGGGCCTGGCCCTGCGGGCAGGCGCTGGCGGCCACCGCGCTGGCGCCGCTCCAGTAGGCGCCGTAGTCCATCTCGCCGCCAATGAAATAGCGAAAGAAGGAGGCCATGAAGAACTGCCCCAACGCGCGCTGCTGCTCGGGGCTGTCGCGCTCGTTGCCGGGGGCGCCGGTGCCGCAGTGGCTGTCGGCCGCCGTGCCGTGGATTTCCCAGTCGTCGGTGGTCCAGACGGTGTTGAAGTAATTGTGGTTGGCGCCCATGGCCAGGATCTGGAACAGCGGCTGGCTGCGCGCTGCCGGCGCGGCGTCGAAACGGGCGTTGTCGTAGACGAAGCTGCCCATCAGATCCTCGACATCGCCATCGCAATAGGGCAGCAGCGTGGCGTACACGACCTCGGGCACGGCCTGGGTGTTGTAGTCGGTGGGCGCCAGGCCGAACACGGCGTGCAGCGCATGCGGCGTGGGCCAGTCGCGGTTCACGCTCACCGCCTTGGCCACGCCTTCGCCGCCGCGGGAGTGGCCCATCAGGCCGATGCGGCTGCGCTCCAGGCGGCCCACGAGCTGCGGCAGGTCCTCACGCTCGCCGCGGTCGATGGCGGCGAAGGCGTCCAGGGTCGTCAGCAGCAGCTCGGCGCGGGCCAGGTCGCCGCGGTCGCCGGAGCCGTCGTTGTCGTTGATGTCGTTGGCATCGACCGAGATCACCGCATAACCGTGCGAGGCCAGGTAGCGGGCCAGGTAGTCATAGCCGCGGTAGCTCGGCGCCGGCGTCAGCAGCGGCGCCAGATCCGGGCAGTTGTCATCGCCGACGAATACCGGCAGCTGCCCCGGCCCGGTTTCGCAGGTCTGGTGGCGGCCGTGCATGAACAGCAGCAGCGGCCAGCGCTCGGGCAGGGCGCCCGCGCCGCCATCGCCCTGGGCATCGGGGTAGACCACATAGCCGTGGATGTCGGTCTCGTAGCTACCGCCGCCCTGCGCATCGCGCACCTCGAGCCGGCCAAAATCGTATTCGGCGCTGCTCACGGCATAGGGCCCGGCCTGTGTGGTGTCGGGCGCCGTCGCGGGCGTGGCGCGGTGGGCCGCGGCGGCGGCCAGGTTTTCCCCGCGGCCGCCCTCACAGGCGGCCAGCAGCGCGGTCAGGGCCAGCAGCGTGGCCCCGGGCAAGAATCGCATTGTCGGTACTCCAGCGGTGGCGCGCGACGGCGCGCCCTGCTGCGCTGCAGCAACGACCATGCCAGTTCGCCGGCGGGTCGCGGGTTGTGGGGGGCGTGCGGGGCTCGGTGCCCCACGCTGGCCGCTGGCGCGGCGCGGCTAGAAGCCGGCCAGCGTGCCGCTGAACAAAATGGTGAAGCCGCCGATCTCGCCGGCAATCAGCAGCCACATGCCTCCGACGGTGGCGAAGCGGCGCTCGGAAAACTGGTTATCCGTTTCGTTGCGCCAGCCCAGCGCCAGATAGGTCAGTACGGCGGCATAGAAGAACAGGAACAGCCCGGCACAGGCCAGCGCGTCCAGCCAGGTGGGCCAGACCGACCAGGCGGCAAAGTGCCAGACCAGCAGGCCGGCAAAGCTGTACATCAGCGCCGCGCGGTGGGCGATGTCGACATAGGGCGGGGCCAGGTGTTGCGGCGAGGCCAGCATGGCCCGCCATTTCCACACGCCGGCCAGCAGCGCCAGCAGGAACATGCCGCCGGTGGCGACGACGATGGCCTGGCCCAGCGCATCCATCCCCGGCAGCGCCGTGCCGCTTACCACGCGATGTTGACGGTTTTCAGCTTCAGCCCCACCTGCCGGCCGGCACTGGCGGGCAGGCGCAGGTCCAGCCGCAGCGTGTCGCCACGAATCTGCGGCGTCCACAGCTGGCCATGCGGCTTGTTGTCGGCGGCGCTGAGGGTCAGGGACTGGGCCGGGGCGCTGGGGTCATAGAGCTTCAGCGAGGCGCCGGGCGGCAGCGCGAAGCGGTCGAAGTGCAGATTCAGCGAGGTCGCACCGGGGCTGTGCAGGTCCAGGCGCCAGCGGTCGGTGCCCTCGTCCCAGCGCGACCAGGCGCCGGCGCTGCGCGGCGTCAGCTCCAGCTCGACACTGTCGGCAAAGCGGTAGGGCGCACTCTTGTTGTCCTGACCCTCGGCGGGTGCCTGGGCCGGCGGCAGGCTGATACGCGGTACGCCGCCGCGGTCCTGGGTCTGCGCCGGCACCGGTGGCGGCGGCGGCTCAGGCGGCGCCGGCGGCTGGCTGGCGCAGGCCGCCAGGCAGGCCAGCAGGGGCAGGGTACGCAGGGCGGCGATGCTCATGGCGACTCTCCGGGCTCACAGCTCGCGGACGCGAATCAGCGCCCCGATCCGTGGGTGGTCGAGGTAGTGGATCTCGTTCAGGCGCACGCGCTTGCGCCGATCCAGGCGCCAGGACTGCACGGCGCCCCGCGGCCAGCCGGCGTCGGCGGTGCCAAAATCGGAGGCCGTGTTCCCGCCGCCCGCGGCATAGGGGTCGCGGGCGTCGTAGCCGCCGGTCTCGGGACGGCCGTCGCTGGCGCGCGCATCCGCGCTGGCGGCCCGCGCGGCATCGCGGCCGCTGCCACGGTAGCTGGCCGGGTCGCCGGTGCCGCGCTCGGCAGCGCGGTTGCTGGCGATGCGCAGGCCGGGGCCGCCGTCGGCCTGGGCCTGCCAGGCGCGCTCGCGCCGGGCCTGCTCGATCTCGGCACGGCGGCGCATGTCGGCCTGCAGCAGCGCCAGGTCCAGCTCGACGAAGAGGTAGGTGTCGACCCAGGTCTGCACCCAGCCGGACAGGCTGGGCAGCGTCAGCGGCTCGCGCGATTCGATCTCGTCCTGCCATTGCCCGCGAAAGCCTTCGAGGTCGGCATAGGCGTCGGCGGCGGCGATGTCCAGGCGTTCGCCGCCGGCGATGCGCCAGGTCTGGGCCTGGCGCTGGCGGGCCTGCGGGAAGCGAAAGCTGGCGAGGTACAGGCGCCGGTAACCCTGCGATTCCATCTGCGCCGCCGCCGCAGCAAAGCCCGCCTGCTCGCCGGACAACCACTCCAGCCCCGCCCGCTCGGCGGCCTGCGAGGGCGGCAGCGCGTCGCGGCCTTCGGGGATGGCGAAGGGCCAGCGGCCCTGGTCGCTGTCCTGCACCCAGCGCGGTTGCTCGAAGAGGTACAGGTCCAGCTGCAGCGTCTGGGCGCCGGCCGGCATGGCCAGCAGAACCAGCAGCAGGGCGGGCAGCAGGCTAGGCAGGCGCGGGCGCAGGCGCATCGGCGGGGGTCCTCGGGAGCAGAAATTCCAGTATGCCAGTGAGGGCCTTGAGCCGTGCCGGCATGTCCTCCAGCGGGCGGTTGTAATCCAGCTGCCGGTCGCCGTCGAGCTTGTAGTCACGCGGCCGTGACTGGATCAGCCGCAGCAGACGCGCGGGGTCGATCCGGGCCTGGCGGCCGAACTTGATGCGAATGCCGCGGCTGCCGGCCTCGATGCGCTCCAGCCGCAGCGGCGCGGCCAGCACGCGGACACGGTGCACGTCGAAGAGGGTGGCGGCGACCTCGGGCAAATCGCCAAATCGGTCCATGACCTCGCCGCGCAGCTCGTCGATGTCCTCGCCGGATTCGCACTGGCCCAGGCGCTTGTACAGCGTCAGGCGGGTGTTCACGTCGCCGATGTAGCTCTCCGGGAACAGCGCCGAGGTGCCCAGCTCGACCTCGGTCAGCGCCTCGTCCTCCAGCGGCCCGTCCAGTTCGCCACGCTTGAGCGCGCGCACGGCCCGCGACAGCATCTCGGCATAGAGCGTGAAGCCCACGGCGTTGATCTGGCCGCTTTGCTGCTGGCCCAGCAGCTCGCCGGCGCCGCGGATTTCCAGGTCGTGGGTGGCGAGCTGAAAGCCGGCGCCCAGGTCCGTCATCTGCTCAATGGCCTCCAGCCGCTGCTCGGCATCGCGGGACAGCAGCTCGCGCGGCGGCGTGATCAGGAAGCAATAGGCGCGGTGGTGGCTGCGGCCCACGCGGCCGCGCAGCTGGTGCAGCTGGGCCAGGCCCAGGCGGTCGGCACGGTTGATCAGGATGGTGTTGGCATTGGGCACGTCAATGCCGGATTCGATGATGGTCGTGCTGACCAGAATGTTGAAGCGGTTGTGGTAGAAGTCGAGCATGATCCGCTCGAGCTCGCGCTCGTTCATCTGCCCGTGGGCCACCGCCACGCGGGCCTCCGGCACGATGCCACGGATCTTCTCGGCCACCGCCTCGATGTCCTCGACGCGGTTGTGCAGCACATAGACCTGGCCGCCGCGGCGCAGCTCGCGCTGGCAGGCCTCGTGGATGCGGGCGTTGTCCCATTGGGTCACGAAGGTCTTGATGGCCAGGCGGCGCACCGGTGGCGTGGCGATCACGCTCATGTCGCGGATGCCGGCCATGCTCATGTTCAGCGTGCGCGGGATCGGCGTGGCGGTCAGCGTCAGCATGTCCACCGCCGCGCGCAGGCTCTTCAGGCGCTCCTTGTGGCGCACGCCAAAGCGCTGCTCCTCGTCGACGATCACCAGCCCCAGGCGCTTGAAGCGCACATCTTTTTGCAGCAGGCGGTGGGTGCCGATGATGATGTCGACCTTGCCGGCCTCCAGGTCGGCCAGCAGCGCCTGCTGCTGCTTGCTCGTTTTCAGCCGCGACAGGCCCTCGACCCGCAGCGGGAAGTCGGTGAAGCGGTCGTGGAAGGTTTCCAGGTGCTGGTTGGCCAGCAGCGTCGTCGGGGCCAGCAGGCAGACCTGAAAGCCGGCCGCGGCGGCCACGAAGGCGGCACGCAGCGCCACCTCGGTCTTGCCAAAGCCCACGTCGCCGCAAACGATGCGGTCCATCGGCTGCGGCTTTTCCAGGTCTTCCAGCACCTGCTCGATGGCCCGGGCCTGGTCTTCGGTCTCGGTGAAGGGAAAGCCGGCCGCGAAGCGGGCGTAGTCGGCGCCGTCGCAGGCGATCACGGTGCCGGGCTGGGCGGCGCGGCGGGCCTGGATTTCCAGCAGCTCGGCAGCCACGTCGCGGGCGCGCTTCTCGGCCCGTTCGCGGTTCTTGGACCAGCGGTCGGTGCGCAGGCTGGCCAGCGGCGGGTCGTCCAGCTCGGCGCCGGTGTAGCGGTGCACCCGCTCCAGGCCGGTGACCGGCACGTAGATCTTGTCGCCGCCGGCGTACTCGAGGGTCAGAAATTCCTGCTCGATGCCGCCGGCCGTCAGGTGCTGCAGGCCGCGGTAGATGCCCACGCCATGGTCGCGGTGCACGATGGGCGCGCCGACGGTCAGGCTGGACAAATCCTTGAGCAGGCTCTCGGCATCGCGGCTGGCGCGGCGGCGCTGGCGCACTGGCGGGCGCGCGCCGTAGAGCTCGGCATGGCTGAGCACGCGGATGTCGTCGTACTGGCAGCCCAGATCCAGCGGCGCCAGCGTGACGCCCACGCGGGCCTTGTCGGCCACGAACTCGGCCAGCGCGCCAACGCGCTTCGGCGTCAGCCCGTGATCGCGCGCCAGCTCGGTTTCGATCTGCTCGCGCTGGCTGGCGGTGCCGGCCACGAGCAGCGTGCGTGCCGACCCGGCGAGGGCGTCGGCCAGCGGCGTCTGCGGAATCTCGGCTCCCGGCGCGGCGTAAGGGGCAGCGGTGTAGCCATGCGCGCCCAGGGCCGCGCGCAGCGAGGCCGGGCCCAGGTACAGCTCCTCGGGGTCCAGCACCGGCCGCTCGATGTCGTGGCGGCGCTGCTCGTGGCGTTCGGCGATCTCGGCCCAGTCGTGGGCAAAGGCCTCCTCGCCGGCCGCGTCCAGCACGGTGGTGGCCGCGGGCAGGTAGTCGAACAGGGTCGCCGTCTGCTCGAAGAACAGCGGCAGCCAGGCCTCGATGCCACCCGGCGCGATGCCGCGGCTGACGTCGTCATAGATGCGGCTGCGGTGGATGTCGCGGGGGAAGCGCTCGCGGTAACGCTCGCGAAAGGCGTTGATGGCCTCGTCGTCCAGCGGGATTTCGCGCGTGGGCAGCAGGCGGATCTCGTCGACCTTGTCGGTCGAGCGCTGGGTTTCCACGTCGAACCAGCGCAGGCTGTCGATCTCGTCGTCGAACAGATCCACCCGCACGGCCTGGCGCGCGCCCATGGGGTAGACGTCGAGCAAGGCGCCGCGGACCGCGAATTCGCCATGCCCGGCCACCTCGGCCACGCGCGCATAGCCGGCGCGGGCCAGGCGGGTCATCTCGTCCTCCAGCCGCAGCCGGTCGCCCACCCGCCAGACAAAGCTGCGGCCGCTCAGGTAGTCGGTGGGCGGCAGTCGCGAGCGCAGCACATAGGGCGTGGTCAGGATCAGGCCCTGGCCCATGCGGCCGAACTCGGCAAGCAAGGCCAGACGGTCGGAGATCAGATCCGGGTGCGGCGAATAGAGGTCATAGGGCAGCGTTTCCGGGTCGCAGAAGTGGCGCACCGGCAGGTCGCCGCCCGCGTAGAAATGCAGCGCCTGCTCCAGCCGCCAGGCCTGCTGCTCGTCCGGCGCCACCAGTAGCACCGGGCCGGGCGCCGCCAGCGCGGCCTGCACGGCCGCCGCGGGCAGGCAGCCGGCATCCAGCGCCGGCCATTGCGCGCGCTCGCCGGCGGCGCTGGCCACGCCACGTGTAAGCCAAACCTGCCCCGCGTTGGCCTGCTCTTGTAGTCTGGCGGCGAGGTTAATGGCTACGCCACTCGCCTTCCAGCGCTCAATACCAAGCCGTTCAGGTGGTGTGGTCGCAAGAATGCCAGTAGCGATACCAATTTTTAGGCGATAGGGCTGGTGACTTTGCGCAACTTCCTCTTGGATGGCGAGGGCCGCAGCGACGGCTGTCTGCATGCCCAGTAGCGAAAAGCACACGAACGAGAAGATCGCCGCGAGGACCAGGGCGCTGACCTGCACCGCAATGTAGCGCGGCAGCGCCACGGCGTGCGGGGCGTCCGAGCGGAAGGACAACTGGCGATGCGCGAGATAGACCGGGACAATGAACAGCGCGTAGCACACCGCGCTGACGATCCAGTCGGGGATCCCGGTGTTGAGGCCGATCGCCACAACCGACAGCACGACATAGCCAGCCGCTGCCAGACCGCCGACCAGCAGGAACGGAACCAGTTCGGAAACAGTCGAGCGGCGCGCTGTGGTTTCAGGTGAAACAGGCATGGTGCTTTCGACCGATGCGCTCATGGCGAAGTCTTCCTCGACGGGGCGAATAGCGCCAGTGAATGGCAAGATTCCGCGACG
>CAKZQS010000023.1 GCA_937141935.1 uncultured Ectothiorhodospiraceae bacterium | reverse complement strand
CCAGTGGCGCAGACGGGCCAGGTCCTGCGCGTCGACCTGGACCCGCGGGCGGTGGGCGCAGGCGGCTACAAAGTCCGCCAGCGGTTCATCCGCGCCGGCCGCCCGGCCGCCGGGCCAGGCGGGGTGGGTCGCCAGCCATTGCGCGAAGTCCGCATCTCCCAGCGCCGCGACGGCGCTGCCGGCGCGGGCACGGGCCACGCGCCGCAGCCAGGCCGAGACCTGCACCGGCGGCTGGCCGGCGGCTTCGATCTGGCGCAGCTCGCGCAGGGCGGCGCGGCGCCAGGCCTGGCGCCGGTGGCGCCGCCCCAGGGCATAGGCGGCCAGGCCCAGCAGCAGCAAGGCGGTGAGAGCCAGCGCCATGGCGGCCGGTGCCGGCGGCCAGGCGCTGGGTTCGGGCGGCGGCAGCGGCGGGCCGAGGGCGCTGCGCAAGTCCGTGCCCGCGCCGCCGGGCTGCGCCAGGACGAGGCCGGGCAGGGCGGCCGCCAGGCCGACGAGGCTCCGCCGGCTGCGGCGCCCGCGCGGCCAGCGCGCGCGGGAGGCCTGCGTCGCGGCCATCAGCGGCGCCGCCCCAGGTGCGGCGCGAGCTGCTCCTGCGCCGGCAGCGGCGTTTCCAGCGGCAGCCAGATCGCGCGCGCGCGGCTGGCCAGCCGCGCGATGCGCTCGCGGCGCTGGGCCTGCGCGCGCTGCCAGGCCTGACGCCGCGCGGCGCTGCGCAGGTCCAGCCAGCGGGTCTGGCCGGCGGCGTCGCGAAAGGGCAGTTCGGCCGCGGGCGGGGCGGCCTCCAGCGGGTCCTGCACCGAGAGCAGGATCAGCTGGCAGTGGCGCGCGATGTCGGCCAGTGCGGCGGCCGTGTCCTCGTCGAGGTCGGCGAAATCGCTGGCCAGTACGACCAGCGCGCCAGGCCGGGCCGTACGTCGCAGGTGGGCCACGGCGCGCGCCAGGCTCGGCCCGGGCTGGCCGCCATGGGCGGCGGCGGCGAGCTGGGCCCAGGGCAGCAGCCCGTGCACGCCGCTGCGCACCGGGGTCTCGTGCAGGGCCTCGCCCAGCACCAGGCCGCCCACGCGTTCGCGGCCGTGCACCGCGGTCCAGCCCAGCAGGGCACAGGCCTGCGCCGCCAGGCGCGACTTGAACTGAAAGCGGCTCCCGAAGGCCATGCCGGCGCGCAGGTCCAGCAGCAGGTGCACCGGCCGCTCGTGCTCCTCGCGAAAGACCTTGACGTGCATCTGCCCGGTGCGGGCGGTGACCCGCCAGTCGATGAAGCGCTGCTCGTCGCCGGGCTGGTAGACCCGGTGCTCCTCGAAGGCCATGCCGCGGCCGCGCAGCCGCGGCAGGTGGCCGCCGCCGGCCTGCAGGCGGCGCAGGCCCAGGCGCGCCAGCGCGTAGTGCCGCGCCGGGTGCTGCAGGGCCAGCAACTCGCTCAGGCTGACGCGGCTTGCCTCCATCCGGCGGGCCTCAGGCCACCGGCACGGCCGCCAGCAACCGCCGGATCACGGCGTCGCTGTCCAGGCCCTCGGCCTCGGCTTCGTAGCGCAGGATCAGCCGGTGCCGCAGCACATCCGCCGCGACGGCCTGCACGTCGTCCGGCGCCACATGGTCGCGGCCGGCCAGCCAGGCATGGGCGCGGGCGCAGCGCTCCAGCGCGATGGTGGCGCGCGGGCTGCCGCCATGGGCAATGAAGCCACCCAGCGTCTCGCCGTGCCGGTCGGGTTCGCGGGTGGTCAGGATCAGCTCGACGATATAGCGCTCCACGGCCTCGGCGAGGTGCAGCGCGTCGATCTGCCGGCGCGCGGCGTGGATGTCCTGGGCGTTCAGCCGGCGCGCGGGCTGCGGCAGCTCCGCACGGCCCTGGCGGCGCGCCAGGCGCAGGATCTCGCGCTCGGTGGCGGCGTCGGGGTAGCCCACGCGCACCTTCATCAGGAAGCGGTCCATCTGCGCCTCGGGCAAGGGGTAGGTGCCCTCCTGCTCGATGGGGTTTTGCGTGGCCATCACCAGGAAGGGCTCAGGGAGCGGATGGCTCGTTTGGCCCACCGTGATCTGCCGCTCGGCCATCGCCTCCAGCAGCGCCGACTGAACCTTGGCCGGGGCCCGGTTGATCTCGTCGGCCAGCAGCAGGTTATGGAACAGCGGTCCGGCCACGAAGGCGAAGCGGCCTTCCTCGGGGCGGAAGACGTCGGTACCGATCAAGTCGCCGGGCAGCAGATCCGGCGTGAACTGCAGGCGGTGGAAGTCGGCCGCCAGGCCGGTGGCCAGGGCCTTGATGGCGGTGGTCTTGGCCAGGCCGGGGGCGCCCTCCACCAGCAGGTGGCCATCGGCGAGCAGCGCGATCAGCAGCCTTTGCACCAGCGTTTGCTGGCCCAGGATCTGGCTGGACAGGTGCCGGCCAAGCGCGGCAAAGGCCTCGGGGATGTCGGTAGGGTCGGCGGACATGCTTCGGGGCTGGCAAAACCCGCAATGGTATCGGCATTTGTGCCGCCTGTCGGGCGCAAGTTCCCAGGCGCGCTGCCGCCGGCCCGCGGGCGCCGGGCCCGGGTTGCGGGCATAAAAAAGGCGCGGCCGGAGCCGCGCCTGTTATCGCCTTGCGCGCGCTTATTCGCGGGCGAAGTCGTAGCGCACGCCGAGCAGGTATTCGTCCAGCTCCAGCGTGTCGTAGTTGTCATAGGTCAGCACGGCCGCCCACTGGCCGAAGCGGTAGGCCACGTGCACCCCGATGACCTGCTCGTCGTCATCGTCGCGGGTGTAGTCCTCGTAGCTGCGGAACTGGTAGCTCAGGCCGGCCTCGAGGTTGGGCATGACCTCGGCACGGATGCCCAGCTGGGCGCCATAACCGGTGGAATCGTCATCGCCGGCGGCGCTGAGCGCCTTGGTGCCGAAGGCGCTGCCTTCCTCGCAGGTCAGGATGATGCACAGCAGCAGGTCGAGGTCGGTGCCGGTGGGGCCGCCGCCGCCGCCTTCGCCGCCGGTGTCCGGGTCGGGCGTCACGGTACCGCCGCCGCTGCCCGAAACGTCGACATATTCAAAGCTCAGGCCGCCGAAGACCGCCACGCGGCCGGCCTCGTCCAGCGGGTAGAAGCCGCCGGCGCCGATGCGGCCGAAGTTCAGGTCGATCTCCGGGTTGCCGGCGAAGTCCAGCTCGATGGAGCGGGCCGAGTATTCAGCCTGCACGAAGTAGTGCTCGAAGACGCCGAGTTCGGCCCGCAGGCCAAAGCCGTCGCCGTCGCCGTTGTCGGCATCGCTTTGCAGGTATTGCAGCGTGATGGAGTTGAAATCGAGGGGCGCCTGGGCGTATGCCAGGCTGGAGGCGGCAAGCAGCGCCGCGGCAGCAAAAGGCCTGATCACTGTGTGTTCCCTGTGAGTTGGTCTTGAAGAGGATGCGGTGCGCTGGTGCGCCGCAGCATCATGCGCCGATGCGGGGCGCCGGCGCAAGCCGCTGCGCGGGCAGCGCAGCGCCGGCCGATGTGGCGCCGACATGCGGTAGCCGCAGGGGAAGATAACAGGCGGATCGCAGAGGGATTGCCGGGAAAAAAATGGTCGGGGTGACAGGATTCGAACCTACGACTTCCACCTCCCGAAGATGGCGCTCTACCAGGCTGAGCTACACCCCGACGAGGGTGCGTGGCACCCCAATCAGTACTTGCGCTGGGCCGCGTAGGCGGCGAGATCGATCAGCGCAGAGCGCGCGGGGCCGGCGGGAAAACCGTCGGCGATGGAGGCTGCCCGGGCAGCGGCCTCCTCGGCGCGGCGCGCAGTATAGGGGATGCCGCCGGTCTCGGCAATCAGCGCCTGCGCCTCGGGCCAGGCCTCGCGGCCGCCGCGCTCGATCCGCGCCACCAGGGCATCGCGGCGCGCCGCCGGCGCCTCGCGCAGCGCATGGATCAGCGGCAGGGTGTACTTGCCTTCGGCCAGGTCATCGCCGGGCTCCTTGCCCAGCTCGGTGGCCGTGGCCGTGTAGTCCAGGCAGTCGTCGGCGAGCTGGAAGGCCACGCCGAGCTGCTCGCCATAGGCGGCCAGCGCGTGGGCATCCTCGGCGCTGGCGCCGCCGAGCAGGCAGGCGCATTCGATGGCGGCGGCGAACAGCACGGCGGTCTTGCGCCGCACCACTTCCATGTGGGTGGCCTCGTCAATATCGGACTGGTGCGAGAGCATCAGCTGCATCACCTCGCCCTCGGCGATGCAGTTGGTGGTGTCGGCCAGGATGCGCAGCACGTCGAGCCGGCCCAGCTCGACCATCAGCTGGAAGGCGCGCGAATACAGAAAATCGCCGGTCAGCACGCTGGCGGCATTGCCCCAGAGCGCATTCGCGGTAATGCGGCCGCGGCGCAGCGCCGAGTTGTCCACGACGTCGTCGTGCAGCAGCGTGGCCGTATGAATGAACTCGACCACTGCGGCCAGCCGCACCAACTCATCGCGCGGGGCGCCCAGCGCATTGCCCGCCAGCAGGGCCAGCGCCGGGCGCAGGCGCTTGCCGCCACCGGCGACGATATGACGGCCGAGTTCGGCGATGACCAGCACGTCGCTGCGCAGATTGTCGAGAATAAGCGCATCGAGCTCGGCCATTTCGGCCTGGATCGAGGCCAACTGCGGAGAGGCGGGCATGGGTGTGGCGGCGTGGGTGCGCCGCGATGCTAGCAGGTCGCGCCGGCGGTCGGCGGGCGGGCTTGACGGCGGCGGCGGGGCAGGTCGATAATGCGCGGCTTCGTTCAAGCATTTCAACGGGATCGTGACGATGTATGCCGTCATTCAGACCGGGGGCAAGCAATACCGCGTAGCTCCTGGTGATGTACTCCGCGTCGAGCGCCTCACCGCGCAGGCCGGCGACAGCGTGACCTTTGACCGCGTCCTGATGGTCGGCGGCGACTCGCCCAAAGTCGGTACGCCGACGGTTGAGGGCAGCACGGTCACCGCCGAGGTCGAGGCCCACGGCAAAGCCGACAAGGTCACGATCATCAAGTTCAAGCGCCGCCAGAAGTACCGCCGCAAGCAGGGCCACCGGCAGCAGTACACCCAGGTTCGCATTACCGACATCACGGCCTGAGCGCCCTGATCGAACCCTAGCGAGAGGATCTCTACGCCATGGCACATAAAAAGGCTGGCGGTTCCACCCGGAACGGCCGCGACTCCGAATCCAAACGACTGGGCGTCAAGCGCTTCGGCGGCGAGCTGGTCTCGGCTGGCAGCATCATCGTGCGCCAGCGCGGCACCCGCTTCCATCCCGGCGCCAATGCCGGTCTGGGTACCGACCACACGATCTACGCCAAGGTCGACGGTCGCGTGCAGTTTGAGGTCAAGGGTGCGCGCAAGCGCAAGACCGTGACCATCGTGCCGGAGGCGGCCAGCGCCGACTGAGGCCGCGGCCTGCCGACACGCAAAGCCTCGCTGATGCGGGGCTTTTTTATGCCTGACACCCCGGCGTGCACAGGGCATGCTGGGGCGGCGACGCCAGAGGGATTGCGATGAAGTTCGTAGACGAGGCCACGATTACCGTGCAGGCCGGCAATGGCGGCGCCGGCTCGG
Organism: uncultured Ectothiorhodospiraceae bacterium; assembly: GCA_937141935.1. Taxonomy (GTDB): domain Bacteria; phylum Pseudomonadota; class Gammaproteobacteria; order Nevskiales; family Oceanococcaceae; genus MS8. Next base: position 21,092 of record CAKZQS010000023.1, on the reverse strand, counting down.
TCAGCTTTCGCCGCGAAAAATACATCCCGCGCGGCGGGCCGGATGGCGGCGACGGCGGCGACGGCGGCAGCGTCTGGCTCATCGGCGTGAACGGCCTGAGTACGCTGGCCGAGTTCCGCGTGCAGCGGCGCTTCCGCGCGCCCAATGGCAGCCCCGGTTCGGGCCGCAATCGCACCGGCCCCAAGGGGGCGGACTGCGAGATCGAGGTGCCCTGCGGCACGCAGGTCTTCGATGCCCAGACCGAAGAGCTGATTGGCGAGGTGCTTGAGCATGGCCAGCGCATGAAGGTGGCGCAGGGTGGCTTTCACGGCATCGGCAATGCGCGCTACAAGAGCAGCACCAACCGTGCGCCGCGGCAGTCCTCCCCGGGCACGCCGGGCGAAACGCGCGCGCTGCGCCTGGAGCTCAAGCTGCTGGCCGATGTGGGCCTGCTGGGCCTGCCCAACGCGGGCAAAAGCACCTTCTTGGCCGCGGCCTCGGCCGCGCGGCCGAAGATCGCCGATTACCCCTTCACCACGCTGCACCCGCAGCTGGGCATCGTCGACTTCCCGGATCGCTCGGGCTATTCCATCGTCGACATCCCCGGCCTGATCGAGGGCGCGGCCGACGGGGCGGGCCTGGGCATGCAGTTCCTCAAGCACCTGGGGCGCACACGTGTGCTGCTGCACCTGGTTGATGCGTCGGGCATGCCCGGCGTGCCGCCGCTGGACGAGCAGGTGGCCGTTATCGAGCAGGAGCTTGCCGCCTATGGCGGGGGGCTGCTGGTTGACCGCCCGCGCTGGCTGGTGCTGAACAAGCTCGACGTGCTGGATGCCGAGCAGCGCGCCGCGGCGCTGGCCGCCGCCGGGGAGCTGGCGCCGGTGGTGCACGGCATCTCTGCCGCGACCCGCGAGGGTGTCTCGGCCCTGCTGGAGCAGTTGGCCGAATGGCTGTCGCAGCTGCGTGCCGAGGAGGCCGCGCAGGCCGAGCATGAGGCCGCGCATGCCGCCGCGCCGGACATGCCGCTGGCGCCCCACACGGATGCGGACTCGCCCGCGGACGGGGACGACGCGGATGCCGACCCGGAGGGCCGTGCGTGAGTGCCGTCTGGGTCGTCAAGCTCGGCTCCTCACTGCTAACCGCCAACGGCGAAGCGCTGGATCGGCGCTGGATCGCACAGGTGGCCGCCCAGGTGGCGGCGCTGCGCGCCCAGGGCGTGGCCGTGGTGCTGGTCAGCTCCGGCGCGGTGGCCGCCGGCCTGGCGCGGCTGGGCCGGGCCGAGCGGCCGACCGAGTTGGCCCAGTTGCAGGCGGTGGCGGCGATTGGCCAGCCCGATGTCATGCAGGCCTGGAGCGTGGCGCTGGCCGAGCATGGGCTGGTCGCCGCACAGCTGCTGCTGAGCCACGAGGAGGCGCGCTCGCGCGAGCGCTACCTGAACGTGCGCGCCACGCTGCGCGAGTTGCTGGCGCAGGGCGTGGTGCCGGTCGTCAACGAAAACGACTCCGTGGCCACCGAGGAGATCCGCTTTGGCGACAACGACCGGCTGGCGGCGATGGTGGCCGACCTGGCCGCGGCCGAGCGCCTGCTGCTGCTGACCGACCAATGGGGCCTGGCCACCGCCGACCCGCGGCGCGAGCCGGGTGCGCGGCGCATCAGCTCGGCCTCGGCGGCCGACCCGGCGCTGGATGCGATGGCGGGCGGCGGTGGCAGCCTGGGGCGGGGCGGCATGCTGACCAAGCTGGCGGCGGCGCGGCGCGCGGCGCGCAGCGGCATCACGACCTGGATCCTGTATGGCCGGCTGCCGGGCGTGCTGCTGGCCGTGGCCGCCGGGCAGGCCCCGGGGACCTGCCTGCGCCCGGCCGACAAGCAGCGGCGCTGGCGGGCGCGGCAGCGTTGGCTGGGCACGGCGCTGCACGTGCATGGCGCCTACCACCTGGACGCCGGCGCGGCGCGGGCGCTGCGCGCCGGTCGCGTGAGCCTGCTGCCGGTGGGCGTCACGGCCGTGGACGGTGATTTTCGGCGTGGCGACCTAGTCGCCTGCCTGGACGCGCAGGGCCGGGAGGTCGCGCGCGGGCTGAGCAATTACTCGGCGGCGGATGCGGCGCGCCTTTGCGGCGCGCAGGGGCGCGAGGTGGCGCAGCGGCTGGGCCGGCCCGGCGAGGCGGAATGCATCCACCGCGACAACCTGGTGCTCAGCGAGGATGGCGCCTAGATGGCCCCCGCGCGGCGGGCGCGCGGGCGGCTCGCGGGCACAAAAAAGGCCGCGCGAGGCGGCCTTCTTGTCTCGTCGCTGCGGGGCGTGCCCCGCGGCCCGGGCTTAGCCCAGCGCCTTGATGTGCGCGCGCAGGCGGCTCTTCTGGCGGGCGACGAAGTTCTTGTGGATCAGGCCCTTGCCGGCGTAGCGGTCGAGCACCGGCTCGGCCTTGCCAAAGGCTTGCTCGGCCCCGTCCTTGTCGCCCGCACGCACGGCGGCGCGAACGGCCTTGATCAGGGTGCGAAAACGCGAGCGCTGCGAGGCATTAAGCTGCCGGCGCTGCTCGGCTTGACGGGCGCGTTTTTTGGCTTGGGCGGAGTTGGCCACAGCAGAGGCATCCAGTTACGAACGTGAAGCCTGCGAATTTTAAAGCAAAGTGGAGGGACGTCAAGCCCCCTGCGTGCGCGCTGCGCCGGGGCGCCGCATGAGCCAGAGCCTGCTGCGCTCCTCGCTGCTGGTCAGCGCCTGGACGCTGGTGTCACGGGTGCTGGGTTTTGTGCGCGACGTCCTGCTGGCTGGCTGGTTTGGCGCCGGTGCCGGCATGGATGCCTTCCTGGTGGCCTTCAAGATCCCCAACTTCCTGCGCCGCCTGTTTGCCGAGGGCGCCTTCAGCCAGGCCTTCGTGCCGGTGCTGGCGCAGACGCGCGAGGCGGAGGGCGAGCAGGGCGTGCGCGAACTGGTGGCGCGCACACTGGGGCTGCTGGCCACCGTGCTGGCGCTGCTGACACTGGCCGCCATCGCGGGCTCGCCCTGGTTGATTCGCCTCTTCGCGCCGGGCTTCACGGTCGAGGACGGCCGCGCCACGCTGGCGGCCGGGCTGCTGCAGATCACCTTTCCCTACCTGTTCTTCATCTCGCTCGTCGCGCTGGCCTCGGCCGTGCTGCAGACCTGGAAGCGTTTTGCCTGGCCGGCCTTTGCGCCGGTGCTGCTGAATCTGTGCCTGATCGGCTTTGGCTGGTGGGGTACGACGCACGCGGCCCAGCCGCTGTATGCGCTGTCCTGGGGCGTGTTTGCCGCCGGCGCCGCCCAGCTGCTGCTGGTGGCGCTGCCGCTGTGGCGCATGGGTCTGCTGGGCTGGCCGCAGTGGCGCTGGCGCGACAGCCGCGTGCGCCGGATTTTGCGGCTGATGGCGCCCATCGTGTTCGCCTCCTCGGTGGCCCAGCTGGCGCTGCTGGTCGACAGCATCCTGGCTTCGTTGCTGCTGGTGGGCAGCGTCAGCTGGTTGTATTTCGCCGACCGGCTGATGGAGCTGCCGCTGGGGGTCTTTGCGATTGCCATTGGTACGGTGCTGCTGCCGGCGTTGTCCGCCGCCCATGCGCGGCGCGAGGCGGCCGCCTTCGCCGCCCAGTTGCACTGGAGTATTACGGTGGCGGCGCTGATCATCCTGCCGGCGGCGGCCGCGCTCTTCGTGCTGGCCCTGCCGCTGGTCGCGACGCTGTTCCAGTACGGCGAGTTTGGCGCCGTCGACAGCACGATGACGGCGCGCGCGTTGCGCGCCTATGCTTTTGGCCTGATCGGCTTCAGCTACGTCAAGATCTTGTTCCCCGCCTATTCCTCCCGCCAGGACACGCGCACGCCGGTGCGCATCGCCGTGATGGCGCTGCTGATCGGCACGGGCTTCAACCTGGTGGCGATCACCTTGGTGCTGGCGCGCGACCTGCCCGGCATGCATTGGCTGCTGGCGCTGGGGACGTCGCTGGGCGCGCTGCTGAACGCCACCTGGCTGTGGCGCCGCCTGCCGGCGGAGCTGCGCGCGGGCCAGGCCGCGGGGCAGGGGGGCGGCACGCTGCCGCGCGTGGCGGCGGCCGCGCTGCTGATGGGGGCGGGGCTCTGGTTGCTGGCCCCCGCTGCCCCCTGGTGGCTGGCGGCGGGCATGGGCGCGCGCGTGCTGGCGCTGGCCGGCTTGATCGCGGCCGGCCTAGCGGGCTACCTGCTGGCCTTGCTGCTGCTGGGGGTGCGGCCCTGGGCGCTGCTGCGCCCGGCCGCCGCCTGATGCGCGTCATCCGGCCGCTGTCGGGCGATGCGGCGCCGGGGCCCACGGCGCTGACGCTGGGCAACTTCGACGGCGTGCACCGCGGGCACCAGGCCCTGCTGGGCGCCGTACGCGAGCTGGCCGAGCGGCTGGGGGTGATGCCGGCAGTCGCGCTGTTCGAGCCGCAGCCGCAGGAGTTTTTTGCCCCGGCCGAGGCGCCGCGCCGGCTGTACCCGCTGCGCGAGAAGCTGGCCACGCTGCGCGCGCTGGGCCTGCCGCTGGTGGCCGTGCTGCCCTTTCGCGCCACGCTGGCCGCGATGGAGCCCGCGCCTTTTGTCCGCCAGCTGCTGTTGCGGCAACTGCAGGCCCGCGGCCTGCTGATCGGCGATGACTGGCGCTTCGGCCGCGGCCGCGCCGGCGACTACGCGCTGCTGCAGGGGCTGCAACAGGAGCACGGCTTTGCGCTGCAACGGGCCGACACCGTGGCCGCCGCCGGCGAGCGCATCAGCAGCACCCGCATCCGCGCGGCGCTGGCCGCGGGCGATGCCGCGCAGGCGGCGGCGTTGCTGGGGCGGGATTACGCGCTGCGTGGCCGGGTGGTGCACGGCGCCAAGCGCGGTCGCGAGCTGGGCTTTCCGACGGCCAATGTGCGCCTGCGCCATGCGCCGCCGCTGTGTCATGGCGTGTGGGCCTGCTGGCTCGATGACGCGCCGGCGGTGGCCAACTACGGCCTGCGTCCCAGCGTGGACGGGCTGGTGGAGAGCCTGGAGGTGCACCAGCTTCAGGGCGCCCCCGATCTGTACAATCGCTGGGTGCGTGTGCGTTTTGGCGCCCACCTGCGGCCCGAGCAGCGCTTTGATGACCTCGATGCGCTGGCCGCGCAGATCCGCCGCGACGCCGAGCAGGCCCGGCAATGGCACCGCACGCACACCTCCTCCGCCCCCGACTGAAGAGCATACGGTGCGCAAATTTTCCAACGTCTACGGCTTGTGGCTGTCGCTGCTGATCATCCTGCTCGACCAGGTCAGCAAGCAGTGGATCCATACCGAACTCGCCTGGTACGAGAAGGTCTACGTCACCCCGTTTCTGAACATCACGCATCTGCGCAATACCGGTGCCGCCTTTTCCTCCTTCTCCAACCTGCCGCCGTGGTTCTTCGTGGGCCTGGCGGTAGCGGTGTCGGTGGGCATGATGGTCTGGCTCCGCCGGCACGCCCATGGGCAGCGCCTGGTTGCGCTGGCCTTTTGCTGCATCATCGGCGGCGCGCTGGGCAACGTGATTGACCGCGTGCGCCATGGCTATGTGGTGGACTTCATCGACTTTCATATCGGCAGCTGGCACTACGCCGCCTTCAACGTGGCCGACATCGCCATCTCGATAGGCGCGGCGTTGCTGATCCTGGACATGCTGCGCGAGTGGGTGCGCAGCGGGCGGGCCAAGGCCTGATGGAGATTCTGCTCGCCAACCCCCGCGGCTTCTGCGCCGGCGTGGACCGCGCGATCGAAATCGTCGAGCGCGCGCTGGACCGCCTGCCGCCCCCCGTGTATGTCCGCCACGAGGTGGTGCACAACCGCTTCGTGGTCGATTCGCTGCGCGCCAAAGGCGCGATCTTCGTCGAGGAGGTCGACGAGATTCCCGAAGGCGCGATCTGCATCTTCTCGGCGCATGGCGTCTCGCAAGAGGTGCGCCGCCGCGCGCGCTCGCGCGGCTGCACCGTGATCGATGCCACCTGCCCGCTGGTGACCAAGGTGCATGTCGAGGTGGTGCGCTATGCGCGCGAGGGCCGCGACGTGGTGCTGATCGGCCATGCCGGCCACCCCGAGGTGGAGGGCACGATGGGCCAGTTCGATGCCCGCTTCGGTGGCCGGATTCACCTGGTGGAGTCGCCGGCCGACGTGGCGCGGCTGCAGCCGCAGCGCCCCGACCACATGGCCTATGTGACCCAGACCACGCTGTCGATGGACGACACGGCTGCGGTCATTGAGGCGCTGCGCGCGACCTTCCCCGAGATCAAGGGGCCGCGCAAGGACGACATTTGCTACGCCACGCAGAACCGCCAGGACGCCGTGCGCGACCTCGCCGCGCGCTGCGATCTGGTGCTGGTGGTGGGGTCGGCGAACTCCAGCAACTCCAACCGCCTGCGTGAGCTGGCGGAGAAGTGCGGCAGCCGTTCGCGCCTGATCGATGGCCCGGACGATGTGGACCCGACGCTGCTGGAGGGCGTGGCCAAGGTGGGCGTGACCGCCGGCGCCTCGGCGCCGGAGATCCTGGTGCGGCGCGTGATCGAGAAGCTGCGCGCCCTCGGCGGGCAGGGCGCCGAAGAACTCGACGGCGTCGAAGAGACCATCACCTTCGCCTTGCCGCGCCTGCTGCGCGACCCGGCCTAGGCCCGGGGAGGGCGGCGCTGCCGCTCGTCGCCCGCAACGCGCCGTTCGTCGGCTGGGGCTGGCGGCCGCAACAGCGCCGGCTTAGGCTGCTGGCGTGAAAAACTGCCTCCCCCTGTCGATGCCCCAGCCCTCCTGCCCGCGCGCGCAGCACGGCGTGACCCTGCTCGAGCTGATTGTCGCCATGACAATCCTCGCGGCGACGGCCGCCTTCGCGGTTCCGAGTTATCAGGACTTCGTCAAGAACCAGCGCCTGGTGGCCGGTGCGAACGAGTTGCTGACCTCCCTGACGCTCGCCCGCTCCACGGCGATCAGCACGCGTGCGCCGACGGTGATTTGCCGGACCAGCGCTCCCGATGCCGCCACGCCCGTTTGCGGCACGGGTGCCTTCTGGGAACAGGGCTGGGTCGTCTACACGGACAACAACGATGACGGCATCGTTGACGCGGACGAGATCGTCTGGGAACGCCACCCGGCGCTGCCCGGCGAGATCGAGATTGGCGCTCTGGGCAACATCGCCAATCGTGTGCGCTTTCTGCCGATTGGCACCTCGCCCGGTTTCAACGGGACCTTCGCGATCTGTGATGACCGCAAGGGTAATGACCAGATCCGCGAGCGCATGCGTGAAGTCGTCATCGCTGTCGCTGGCCGGGCGCGCGTGGAGAAGGGTGACGGAGCAACGCCATGTCGATAAGCAGACGGGTCGCCCAGAGCGGCGTGTCACTGATTGAGGTGCTGGTTGCGCTGGTGGTGCTGGGCCTGGGCTTTGTGGGCTATGCGGCCTTGCAGATGCTTGGCGTGCGCACTAATAACGAGTCGCTGTATCGGACGCAGGCGGTGATGATGGCGGAGAGCATGGCCGAACGGATGCACGTCAATCGGTTGGCGGCCAACGATGTCACCGTGAACGGTGGCGCGAGCTTTTACGACGGTCTGGACTCCGCGCTGATTGATTGCGGCGTGGCCCCCTTACGCTGTGATCGCCTGGCCGGCGGGGTCGAGCCGGGCGATTGCGACGCGCAAGCCCATGCGACCTGGGACCTCTATTCCGTTTTTTGCGGCCTGCCTGCGGGCGGGGATACTCGCAGTGGCGGCATTCAAGACCTGTTGCCCGAGGGCACGCTCCGTGTGAACTGCGTGCCGGTGGGGGGCGCCTGCGACGCCACATCCAGCTACAACATCGATGTGACCTGGGAAGAGTCCGAAACGGACCGCGACCCGGAGGTGGATCAGGATGGGGACGGCGACGGTGAGTTCGCCACCCGTCGCGTGCGCATACAGGTGGTGCCATGAGCGTGGAGTTGAGACTGGCGCGTCGCCAGCGCGGTTTGACGCTGGTCGAGTTGTTGATCGCGCTCGTGCTGGGTGTGGTCGTGGTGGCCGGCGTGATCCAGATCTTCATGAGCGGCAACGCCTCGTACAAGGTGCAGGAGGGCCTGGGCCGCACGCAGGAAAACGCACGCTTTGCCGAGTTTTTCCTGTCGCGGGTGCTCCGTCAGGCCGGGCGCCCCTGGCTGTTTGGCGCTCCCAACGGCACCCCCGGGCCCTTCTTCATGCCGGTGGACAACCGCCCGGACGAAACCGGGCTGCCCGCCACGCGGGATGGCCAGCCCAATGGTGCCGGCGCCGACGTGGTGACGGTGATGTATCGCTCGGATACCAACTGCCTGGGCAATCAGACCACCTATGGCGCCCAGGTCATCCTGGATGACGCGGGCAACCGCTACGCCAAGGACCAATTCCTGCTCGACGACGGCGACCCGCGCAGTCTGGTCTGCCGCGGGTTGGGGGCGGACGGACTGCCGGTCCCGGGGCACACGCAGCCCATTGTTCAGGGCGTGGACGACTTTCAGGTTCTGTACGGCATCGACACCGATGGCGACGGCACGGTCAATTCCTATGACAGTGCCGACAACCTGCTTCCTGTCGAATGGTTGCAGATCGTCAGCATGCGTTTTGCCCTGCTGATCAATTCGGCCGAGCCGGTGCGTACCGATGCAGCGCAGGGGAGTGCGGCCGAGCGCACCTACGCGGTGCTGGATGCGCCATTGCGTGGCCCTTACAGCGATGGCCGCCTGCGCCAGGTTTTCGAGTCCACCATCGAATTGAGGAACCGCTCGCGATGACACCGCATAGCCCAAATGCTGCGCGCCAGCGTGGTGCGGCCCTGGTGGTCGGCCTGATCATGCTGCTGGTGTTGACACTGATCTCGCTGTCGGCGCTGAAGAACACCCAGCGCCAGCAGCGTATGACGACCAATAACGAGCACCAGGTGCAAACCTTCGCCGCGGCCGAGGCGGCGATTCGCGACCTGGTCAACGAGGTGCGCTTCCTGCGTGAGCCGCCGGCCGGTGACGAGTACGTACTGCGCGCGGCGATCGCGTCGGAGGATGGCGGCCTGCAAAGGCCGCAGCGCGCGCTGAACACGATTGACCACATGGACGTGCAGGCGACGATCCAGTATCTGGGCACCAGCGCGGCTCCCGGCAGCACGCTGAACCTGGGCACCGGGCAGGGCTACGTCTCGCACAACTTCCAGATCAACGCGCTGGCCATTCTTGAGCCGGACGATCCGATTTCCCAGTCTTTCCACACTCAGGGCCTGTCGCAGTTGGGCCCGGGTGGGGCGAACTAGCGCCCCCATGCCCCGACGAGGTGCTGTCATGATGACCCTGCCGCACGCCGCTAACTTTCGCCGCCCGCTCGCCCACGCGCTCGCGGGCTTCACCCTGGCTGTCTCCGTGGGGGGCGCCGCGCTGGCGGACGACACCGAAGTTTTCTTCCCGCCGTCCAACGTGACGGACGGCGACACGGTGCGCCCGAACATCATGTTCATCATGGACACCTCGGGGTCCATGAGTGGCACCGACGGCAAGGACAAGGACCGTCTGGAGCGCGTGCAGGAGGCGTTGATCACGCTGCTGGGCGAGTTGAACCAGAACGTCAACGTGGGCCTGATGCGCCTGTCCGACGACGAGGGCGGCCCGGTGCTGTTTCCGGTATCGCACATTGACGCCTCCGCCGAGAGCATCGAGGCGCAAGGCGCCTGCACCGTGGCTGGCGGTGGTGGGTCAACGCGCCCGCCGCTGATCGGCTATGCCGATGGCGAATCGGACTGGGCTTATGAGCTGACAACCAGCGGCACCGTGCAGGTGGGCGATGCGTTGCTGGTTGCCGGTGGCACCGTGGCCAGTGGCGGCGGCGGTGGTGGCGCTTCGACGACGCTGCCGCTGATCTACCCGACGAATCGCTACGACGACGACGAAGAAGGCAAGAGCGGCAGCGAGTACTACACCAACGACAACGACCTGGACCTTGCCGAAGACGGCGACGTCAATGTGGGCGTGCGTTTTGATGGATTGGATGTGCCGGTGGGCGCGACCATCGTCGAGGCGCGGGTGACCTTTGCGCAGACCGGCTTCGACAATCAGCACGACAGCAACACGCGCATCAACGTTACGGCGCACTATGACGATGATTCCCCGCGGCCCAATGGCGGCTGGGACATCGACAACCTGCTGGCCAACGATACGTCTCAGCTCACCCCGCCGGCCGAAGTGCTGTGGGAGGGCAACTTTCAGGACAGCGGCACCGATGCGCTGATCACGACGCCCAACCTGGCGTCGGTCGTCCAGAAAGTGGTCGACCATCCCAGCTGGGCCGAAGGCAATGCCATCACCTTGCTGTTTGAAGGCCTGCAGGGGCACTTCTCGGTCTGGTCCTATGACGGTAGCGAGAACGACCTGAACTTGCGGCCGCGCCTGGAGGTGAGTTACCAGCTTGGCCCCGTGGTTACGGAACCGGCTACCGCGGGTTTGCGCTTTACCGGGCTCAACATCCCCCAGGGCGCAACGATTTCTTCGGCCACCCTGCGGCTGACGCCAACCTCGGATGAGGCGGCGCCCGCGAACATGAAGGTGGTGGGCGAACTCAGTGATGATTCCCCTCTGTTTGAGGAAACGCTCAAGAACCTCACCAATCGCACGAAGACTGCGAATTCCACCGACATCAGCAGCACGAGCTGGCTGGCAGGCCAGGCCGTCGACATTGACGTTACCGCCATCCTGCAGGAGATTGCGGACCAGTCGGGCTGGTGTGGTGGCAACGCGCTGAGCCTGTTGGTCCAGCCCGGGCTGACCAATGCGGCTTCGCGCAGCATCGAGAATTTGCTGACCAACTCCAATGCCATGCCGCAGCTGACGGTGGGGTTGGACGCAACCGATCCGCAGGTGGAAGTGGGCTGCCAGGCGCAGCAGGTGTTCCAGCAGGTGGCCGACGACAACAACGATGCCGAGCAGGAAGATGGCGGCAACGTGCGCATGTCGAGCCCGGACCTGGACATCCAGGAGAACCCCTACATCGGCCTGCGCTTCGAGGACATACGCGTGCTCCGCGACGCCGAGATTCTTGAAGCGCGGATCGAGTTTACGGCCGAAAGCAGTGCCAGCGGCTCCACCTCCATTGTCGACGTGCACATGGAGAAGGTCGAGGACGCCGCGCCCATCCAGGGCAACAACAACGAACTCGGCTCGCGCTTCAACGCGGCGGCGACCGCCGGGGTGGAGTGGAATCTGGGCGACTGGACCGAAGAGCAGAGCTACTCCACACCGAACCTCAAGGACATTGTTCAGGAGGTCGTGAATCAGGCGAACTGGCGCGCAGGCAACGATGTGCTGTTCCTGCTCAAGGAGAAGAGCGGGGCGCGGCGTGGCGCGTACACGACCCGCAACGCCTCCAAGGCGCCGCGGCTGATCATCGTTGCCCGGGGCGGCGACCCGACCTCCGGCTCGCTGAAGGAAACCGTGCGTGACCGCCTGATCAGCATCGTGCAGGACTTCGACCACACCGGCTTCACGCCGCTGGCCGAGGTGCTGACCGAGGCCGCGTACTACTTCCGTGGCGATAACGTCTATTTTGGCCGCACACGGGGCTCGGGGCGGGCGCTGAACTCGGGCAGCTCCAGCCAGGACGACCTGAGCAATGCCAACCGCATGCGCATCAGCCACTGCGCGAGCTACACCGGTGGTGAGCAGGTCAACCCCAACGGCTGCAGCGACGACAACCCCAGCGACAGCGATTGCGAAGAGCAATACATCAAGGACAACCCGGTTTACCGTACGCCGCTGGACCAAGCCTGCCAGTCCAACAACATCGTGATGCTGTCGGATGGCGAACCCAACAACAACACCGAGAACGGCCTCATCGCGGACCTCATCGGCAGCAGCTCCTGCACGGGCAGCAGCGATGGCCGCTGCGGCATTGACCTGGCGCGGTGGATGAACAGCAACGACCAGTCGGACACCCTGGCGGGCGACCAGCTGATCACGACCTACACCATCGGTTTTGGCGACGTGGGCAGCGGTGTGAACGGCGCGGACTTCCTGAAAGACGTCGCGGCCGCTGGCGGCGGCGCCTTCTTTGAGGCGGGGGACTCGGCGGACCTGGTGCAGGTGTTCAAGAGCATCGTGGCCGAGATCCTGGACAAGAACACGACCTTCGTGGCGCCGGCGGTCACGATCAACGCCTTCAACCGCCTGACCCACCTGGATCAGCTGTACTTCGCTCTGTTCCGGCCGACGGATGACATTAGCTGGGACGGCAACCTCAAGCGTTTCCGCCTGGCCGGCAACCCCGGTCGCATCGTCGACCAGAATGACAACCCGGCCGTGGATGACGAAACCGGCTTCTTCTTTGAGGACGTCTTCAGTTTCTGGACGGACCCCGCGGCCGACCCCGACGGCGGTAACGTCGCCCGCGGCGGCGCGGCGGCGCAGATGCCAAGCCCCGCCCAGCGCAACGTCTACACCAACGTTGCCGGCTCGACACTGACCGCGGCCGGGAACCGGGTGCACAAGGACAATGGCAACATCACGACGGGCAAGCTCGGCCTGGGCCCGCTGGAACTGAATGAGCGCAACCAGGCGCTGGACTGGGCGCGCGGTGTGGATGTCAACGACGAGGATGCCGACGGCAGCCGCCTCGACGCGCGTCGCGCAATCGGTGACCCGCTGCATTCGGAGCCGGTGCTGGTCTCCTACGGTGGCACCGAGGCCGATCCGGATCTGACGATATTCATGGGGACCAACGAAGGTTTCATTCACGCCTTCGACAGCAAAACGGGCAAGGAGCTGTTCTCCTTCATCCCCGAGGAATTGCTGGACAACCTCACGATCCTGCAGCGCAATATCGGCAACTGGAATAACCGGCCCTACGGCATGGACGGCCCGCTGGTGGCGTTGCAGCAGGGCGTCGGCCCCGCGGCGAAGACCCGCGTTGTGGCCGGCATGCGGCGGGGTGGCCGGTCCTACTACGCGCTGGATGTGACCAACCGTACTTCGCCGACGTTGGCCTGGTCGATCACGGGCGGCGTAACCTCGGGCTTCAACGAGCTGGGGCAAAGCTGGTCGACGCCTGTCGCAACCACCGTCAGCTACGGGGGCTCGCCCGTCGAGGTGCTGATATTCGGCGGCGGCTATGACACCAACCAGGACCAGCGCAAGTCGCTACCGCTGAACGACAGCATGGGCCGGGGCGTGTTCATGGTGCGTGCGGACAATGGTCAACTGCTCTGGTCCGCGGGCAATCCGCAGCATGCGCCGGATCTCGAGGTGCTGGGCATGGTAGCCAGCGTGCCTTCGGGGCCTGCGGTCATCGACCTCGACGATGATGGCCTGGCCGACCGCATTTACGTGACGGATACCAACGCGAACCTGTTCCGCTTCGATATCGACCCGGAGAACACCGGCCGCAATGACTTCGCGTCCGGCGGCCTGCTGGCCGCGTTGAACGAAGATACGCTGGAGGACAACCGGCGCGTTTACAACACGCCGGACGTGGCCTTGGTGCTTCCGGGTGACGCCGAACCCCTGCTGACGATTTCCTTCGGCTCGGGCTTCCGGGCCCATCCGCTGGAAACCGGCGTGCGCGACCGCTTCTACACCATCTTCGATCGCGATACCCGCCCGGGTGAAACGACGAGCTTCGACGATGGGCCGGTGACCGACCCGGCCACGCAGCTCTACGATGCGACCGACAACAAGATTGGCAGCAGCGATCGGGATGTGGCCGACGCCGCGCGTGCGGAGTTGCTGAAGCGTCGTGGCGCGTTCATCGAGATGCGCGATGGCGAGAAGGTGCTGACGACCTCCCGGACCTTCAACAACCGCGTGATCTTCGCGACCTTCGAGCCGGGACAAGGCAGCGTTAACGTCTGTGCGGCAGGCCAGGGGATTTCCCGCCTGTACGTGCTGGACGTGCTGGGCTTCTCGCCGGCTTCGGACCTGAACAATTCGGGCGACATCACGACCGCCGACCGGGACAAGACGCTCGCGCTTTCCGGCATTCCGCCGAATCCGGTCATCCTGTTCCCCGAGTCCGATGGTGGCCCCATTGAGCCGGTAGTATTCGTTGGCCCCGAGGCTCACCAGCCGGGCTTCACGATTCAAGCGGAGAAAACGACATGGACCGAGCAGGATCCCTGGGATGCGGTACTGCAGCCGCCGGCAGGGGGCCAGTGATGGGCTTGCGGCCGATGCAGGGCTTCACGCTGATCGAGGTGATGATCGTGACCGCGATCATCGCCATTGTCATGGCCATTGCCGTGCCCTCCTACCAGAACCACGTCGAAACGACGCGGCGTGGTGATGCGCAGGGGGCCATGGTGGGCCTGGCCAATGCGCTGGAGCGCTACTACGTCGACAACCGCACCTATGCCGGCGCCGACGCCGGCACGATCTATGCGGCCAAGTCGCCCATCGACGGCAGCGAGACCTACTACGAGCTGTCGATCACCAACGCGACGCGGCGCGATTACACGATTCGGGCGGTGCCGAAGAACGCGCAATCCAAGGATCCCTGCGGCACCCTGACGCTGGATCGTTCCGGTCAGCGCGATGTGGTTGGCGCCAGCCGCAGCTCCGCTGACTGCTGGCGCGGCTAAAGGTCGCACCGGCACCCCGGGTGCTTGAGCGGGCCTGCCGTCGCCCGCTATACTTCGCGTTTGTGCCGATGTAGCTCAGTCGGTAGAGCAACGCATTCGTAATGCGTGGGTCGGGAGTTCGAATCTCTTCATCGGCACCATGACAACTTTTCAGGGCTATCCCTGAAAGCCTGAAACCCCCGCCAGCCGGGGGTTTTTTGTGCCTGCGAGATTTTTGCGACATCGCCCCCCGCCGCGGCTATGGCAGGCTGTGCCCGAGAGCCGCGGGTGCCGCGGGAGGAGAACACAATGCAAGCGATGCGCATCGCCGCGCCGGCCCTGCTGGGCGCGCTGTTGGCGGTTCTGGGCTTGGTGGCCTGCGAGGGCGGCCGCCCGAACGCGGCTTCGACCCCGGGTGTGGCCGAGCCTACCGGGCCGCGGCTGATCCAGATCGCCCCGGGCCCGCAGGCCGAGCGCCTGGCGCTGGAGGCCTTCTTCGATGCGCGGCCGGGCGATGTCATCGAGTTCGGTGCCGGGCAGTTCGACTTTGCCAATGGCCTGCTGCTGTTCGATCGCGAGAACATCACGATCCGCGGCGCGGGCATCGAGTCCACGCTGCTGTCCTTCGCCAACAGTGCCAACAAGGAGGGCATCTTCGCCTCGCACGTGCGCGGGCTGACGATCGAGGACCTCACCGTCGAGGACATGCCCGGCGACGGCATCAAGGTTTCGGATGCCGAGCACGTGGTGATCCGCCGCACGCGGGTTCGCTGGACCAATGCCGACCCCGAGCACCCGAACTACGACGCCACGCGCGAGAGCTGGTCGGCCAATGGGGCCTATGCCTTCTACCCGGTGCTCAGCCGCGACCTGCTGCTCGAGGACAGCATTTCGGTGGGCTCCTCCGATGTGGGCTTTTACGTGGGCCAGTCCACCCGCGTCGTGGTGCGCAACAACTTGGCCTTCCACAACGTGCAGGGCTACGAGTTCGAGAACACCGACGACTCGGAGATGTACGACAACCTGGCCCGCGACAACGCGGGCGGCTTTCTGGCCGTGGACCTGCCCGGGCGCACGCAGTATGGCGACCGCAACCGCTTCTACCGCAACGTGGCGGTGGATAACAACATCGACAACTTTGCGCCCAAGGGCACCATTGCCGCCGCCGTTCCCCGCGGCACGGGCATGATCATCCTGGCCACGGACCAGGTCGAGGTCTTCGACAACGAGTTCCGCAACAACGACACGCTGGGCCTGGTGGTGGTGGCCTACAAGCTGGTCGATTCCTCGCGCGATCCGCAGTACGACTATTACGCCGAAGGCATCCACATCCACGACAACCTCTTTGCCAACAACGGCAGCAACCCGCAGCTGCCCAACCTGGGGCCGGAGGATCTGCCCGACCCCACCAGCAACCCCTCGCTGCTGCCGCTGCTGATCATGCTGAAGAACTTCGGCCAGACGGCGCATATCGTCTGGGATGGCTACTCCGACACGCTCAATGCCGATTGCAGCTACCCGCAGGGCACCCCGGCCGACGAGCGCGGCAAGCCGCAGTATTCGCCCGAGCACCCGGCGCCCGATTGCGGCACGCAAGAGAACGGCGAGCCGGTGCGCTACAACGCCTACAAGTTCGATGCCCAGGGCGAGCTGATCCGCCCCGAGCAGTGGCTGTGCATCCAGAACAACACCTTCGAGGATGGCGCCGTCCCGGTGCCGCCCTTCGTCAACTTCCAGGGCACCGTGCCGGCGCCGGTGGGCGGCGAGCAGGACGGGCTGCCGGCCAGTCGCGACCAAACGCCCCACGACTGCGCGCTGCCGCCGCTGCCGCCCACGCAAATTCGCCCCTACCGGCCCAGCGGTGGTGGCACCGTCGCGGCCAGCCCCGCGGAGGTGCTGCGCGTGTGCAAGAGCGGCCCTGCGGGCGCGGTGAACTGGGCGGCACTGGCCTACAACTGTCCGGACCTGGCCGACTACGGCCTGTTCGCCGACCCGCAGGACCCGCTGTCGGCGCCGCGCGGCCTGGCCATGCCCTATGACCTGACGACGCCGCTGTTCTCCGACTATGCGCTCAAGCGCCGCACCGTCCACCTGCGCCCCGGGGCACAGGCGCGCTGGCGCGGGGCCGAGGCCGGGCCGGACGGCCACGTTGAGCTGCCCTTGAACAGCGTCATCAGCAAGACCTTCTATTTCCCGCACCCCGAGGGGCAGCAGGTGGTGGAAACGCGGCTGCTGATCAAGCGGCAGACGGAGAACGGGCCGCTGTGGCAGGGCCTGCCCTATGTCTGGGACACGGGCGCGGACGGCCGCCGCAGCGCGCAACTGGCGGTGGCCGGCGCCACCCGCCCGGCCCGCTGGGACTACGAGGAGCCCGATGCCCGCGTGGTCGACGCTACCGGGCAGCGCCCGCGCTACAGCGGCAGTACCGCCAGCTATGCCATCCCGCAGGCCAATCAATGCGTGTCCTGCCACGCGCGCGAGGGGCTGGTGGCCGGCTCGGCACCCATCGGGCCGAAGCCGCGCGGTCTGGATCGCGACTATGACTACGGCGGTGCGCTGGGCATCCGCAACCAGCTCGAGCACTGGTGCGGCAGCGGCTTCATGCGCGACTGCCCAGACGATCTGTCCGCGGTCGAAACGCTGGCCACCTGGAACCTGCCGGGCTCGGGTGGCGCCGACCCCGGCTCGGACGAGGACATCGAGCAGCGCGCCCGCGCCTACCTGGAGGCCAACTGCAGCCATTGCCACACCCCGCGCGGCGTGGCCAAGAGCACGCGGCTGAACCTGGACCGCTACATCCTCAGCGAAGGCCTGGTGCGGCCCCGCCCGGTGGACCGCGACTACGGCATTTGCAAGTCGCCGGTGGCCTCGGGGCGCGGGACGGGGGATCGCCTCTACGACATCGTGCCCGGCGACCCGCAGGCCTCGATCCTGCATTTCCGCCTGGACAACGCCGATGACCCGGCCATCCGCATGCCGCCCATCGCCCGCAGCGTGCGCCACGACGAGGGCTTCGCGCTGATCGAGCAGTGGATCGGCGTGCTGCCGCTGCCCACCACGCAGGACGACAACTGTTCGGGCCCGCTGGGCGCGCTGCCCATCGGTTTGCCTTTCCGCTAAGCCGCGGCGTGCCGGCTGCCCGCCGCATGGGGGCCGCTGGCGCCCTTGCCGGGGGCGGGGCCGGTGCCGGGACCTCCGGGCCCCGGCACGGCAGGCTCAGGCCTGCGCGGCGGCCCGCCGGGCGCGGCTTTCCGCGCGCAAGGCCCGGTACAGGCTCAGGCACATCACCAGCAGCAGCGCGGTGAAGGGCAGCCCGGCCGAGATCGCGCCCGCCTGCAGCGCCTTCAGCGCCTCGGCGCCGCCGCCAAAGAGCAGCGCGCCGGCAATCAGGCCCTCCATCACCGCCCAGAACACCCGCTGCGCGACCGGCGCGTCCAGCTTGCCGCCGGCGGTGATGCTGTCGATGACCAGCGAACCCGAGTCCGAAGAGGTCACGAAGAAGACCAGCACCAGCACGATGGCCACCATCGAGGTCAGCCCGGACCAGGGCAGGGCCGCGAGCATGTCGAACAGCGTCAGCGACACGCGGTCGATGCCGTCGGCCAGTGCACCCACGCCGTTGCGTGCCTGGGCCAGCGCCGTGCCGCCGAAGGCGGCCATCCACAGCAGCGTGACGCTGGTCGGCACCAGCAGCACCGCCACCATGAACTCGCGGATGGTGCGGCCGCGCGAGATGCGGGCGATAAACATGCCCACGAAGGGCGACCAGGACACCCACCAGGCCCAGTAAAACACCGTCCAGCCGTGAAACCAGCCCTCGTCCTCGCGGCCGATCCAGTTGCTCAGCGGCAGGATCTGGCCCAGGTAGGCGCCGGCGGTGCTGAAGACCCGGCCAAAGATGGCCCAGCCGGCGCCCACGAGGATGACGAAGAGCAACAAGGTCAGCGCCAGCAGCATGTTGGCGTTGCTCAGCAGCTTCACGCCGCCGTCGATGCCGCGCATCACCGACAGCACCGCCACGGCCGTCACGCCGACGATCACGGCCACCTGCGTGTTCAGGCCGGGGGACACATCAAAGAGGTAGTTCAGCCCGGCGGCGGCCTGCTGCGCGCCCAGGCCCAGCGAGGTCGCCAGGCCGAAGATCGTGGCCAGCACCGCCAGGGTATCGATGGCATGCCCCCACCAGCCCCAGCAGCGCTCGCCCAGCAGCGGGTAGAAGGCCGAGCGGATGGTCAGCGGCATGCCGTGGTTGAAGCCGAAATAGGCCAGCGCCAGGGCGACCACGCCGTAAATCGCCCAGGGGTGAAAGCCCCAGTGGTACATCGTCGCCCCCAGCGCCGCGCGCGCGGCTTCCGGGGTTTCGGGGGGCACGTCGAGCGGGGTGCCAAACCAGTCGGTGTAATAGGCCACCGGTTCGGCCACGCTCCAGAACATCAGCCCGATGCCCATGCCGGCGGCGAAGAGCATGGCGAACCAGGACAGGCGCGAGTACTCGGGCCGCGCCTGCGGCCCGCCCAGGCGAATGCGGCCGCTGGGCAGCACGATCATCGCCAGGCAGAACAGCACGAAAAAGTTGCCGCCCAGCATGAACAGCCAGTCAAAGTAGGTGATGGCCCAGCTCTTGGCCCCATCCAGCGCGGCGAAGGCGGCATCGGGGAAGACCAGCGTGCCCACCACGAAGGCCAGCATCAGCAGGGCGCTGATGAAAAACACCGGGTTGTGCAGGTCCAGCCCAAAGGGCTGCACGTTGTCCTGGCCCACCTCGTAATCGGTATCAAAGCGTGGCCGCAGGCTTTGGCTCATGACAGGGCCCCCTTACAAATAGAAGTCGGCGGACAAATACAGCGCGTCGAAGTCGCCGGCCTGCACCTGCCCCTGGCGGTCCACAAAGCCGTCCTGGCTCAGCAGTTCCAGATAAATCCAGCCCGGGCCGTAGTCGTAACTCAGGCCCGGCGCGTGGGCGTAGACGGTCTCGCCGAGCCCGCCCGGCGTGTCGGCGCGCGCCGCGCTGCTGTCCAGGTAAAAGAACCAGTCTCCCCGCCGGTAGCCCAGTTCCACCGCCATGCGGCTGTTCTCGACCTGCGGCGGCAGGTTGGCGGCGGCCCGCAGGCTCTCCGGCAGCTCGCGCTGCTGCAGGATGTAGGCGGCCTTGGCGTAGAAGGCCGCCCATTCGCCATGCCACCACAGCGCCAGGGCCTCGTGCTCGCCGCTGATGGGGTTGTCGCTGCCGTTCACGCTGCTCAGGTCCTGCAGCCCGCCCGCCTGCGCCGACAGCGCCAGGCGCTGCCCCGGCCACAGCTGGTATTCCACGTTGGCCACAACGGTCTGCACCTTGCGGTAGCTGTCGCTGCTGCCCCAGTGGCCGTTATCGTCCACGGTGTCGGTGGAGGTCTCGCCCCAGTCGTCCGCGTGGTAATAGGCCAGGTCCAGGCGCCAGCGTGCGGCGTCCTGCGAATACTTGAGCCCCACGTCCATCTGGTCGCCATAGCCGGCCAGCAGCACATCGCCGGGCCAGAAGTTGACCGTCTTCCAGGCAAAGGGCACCTGGCTCTTGCCAAAGCGCAGCCAGCGCTGCGGCGCCAGCTGCCAGCCGATCCAGGCCTTGTGCAGCGCGAAGTTATTGCCGCTGGGGTTGTTCTGCGGGTCGGTGAAGCTGCCCGGGCCGATACGCAGTTCGGCCGAGTAGGCCCAGCGGCCTTCGCCGCCGGCCTGCCCATCGGCGTACAGGATGAAGGCCTCGTCCGCGAAGTCGCCGAGGCTTTCCTTGTCCCGAGGGTCGTCCACGACGTAGCGGTAATTGGCCCAGACGCCGGCCCCGAGCTGGGTCCGCGCGGCGTCATCGCCCGTGGCCGCGTCGGCGGCCGGCGCCAGGGTGGCGCTCAGGCCCAGACCCAGGCTGGCCATGAGGGCCGCGCCGAGCACGCGGCGCCCGGGCCGTGGCGGGGCATGAGGGTGCGGATGCGGCCCGCGCGGCAGGCGCATTGCGACGGTTCGCGACATTGTGGCTCCCGGTCTGTGCGGCGCGCGCCGGTCGGCGGCGCCAGGCCCCGACCCTAACATTGGGGCTGCCGCCGCCCCGGCCGCGCCCCCGGCGCCATGACCAAGGCCACGGCCGGCCGCGGAACCGGCGCATGCGGGCGCGGGGGCGCTAAGCTGCAGGCTTTGGCGGTACAGGAGCAAACATGCGGGCACTGCTGATCGGGATCGCGGCAGCAGGCATCGCCGCGGTGCTGCTGGCCGTCTGGCCGCCGCTGGTGGAGTCCTGGTGGCTGCACCGCCTCGACCCGCTGCTGTGGCCGCGGCTGCGCGCGGTGCTGGGCTGGCCGCAGATTCCGGTCGCGGCGCTCGTCGCCATGGCGCTGGTTGGCGGGGTCTTCGCCGCCGTTTATCAGCGCCTGCCCGGGCGCGTGGCGGCCTGGCGCGGTCTGCTGTTCGGCGCCCTGCTGGGCGTGCTGGCCGCGCCGCTGCTGGCCTGGTTGGCGCCGCCGGGCCTGCGCGCCGCGGTGGCGGCCGTCGGCCTGCTGGCCATGGCTTTTTACGGCGTGGTGCTCGGCGCCGCATTCAAGGCCCTGGGTGGGGTCACCG
>CAKZQS010000022.1 GCA_937141935.1 uncultured Ectothiorhodospiraceae bacterium | reverse complement strand
GTTCGGGCGTCAACGGCGCCGGAATTGTCGAATCGCAGGTGCGCGCGATCACCAACCTCGCCGCGCCGACGCAGGGCGCGCTGCGCGCCTGGATCGCGACGGCGCGCGTCGTCGCCGGCGATCGCCGCGCCGGCGGCGCGTTCCTTGAAGCCAACGAAGAAACCGCCTGGAAAGGCCTCGGCGTCATCGACGATGAAACCCGCGCGACCCTGCGCCGCGAAAGCGACGATCCGCGCTCGGCGTTCCGCTCGATTGCGACGCTTCTGCGCTGGAGTTTCGGCGGCGCGCGGCCGATCTTCCGCACGGCGTCCGCCTACGAAGTGTTCGATCTCGCCGCCAAGTCCGGCGCGCTGCCTATGGATGTGGCGGCGCGGCTGCGCGCCGGCAACGAATTCGCGCAGATGCTGGTCGCCCATGCGCAGATGATGAAAGGCGCCGCCGCATTCGGCGCTGGCCAGCCCGACGAAGAAGCAGCGCTCGCGAGCCTTTGCGGCTTTTCAACGCCTGCGGGCCTTCGCGCTACGCTCGGCGGCGTCGTCGCCGATGCGCGCAACACGCTGCAACGGCTGAGCGACGCGCCGCTCGCCGAATTCGAGCGCTATCGCCCGGCAGGCGACAAGCCTGACGATGTGGACAAGCTTGAGGATCTCGGTTTCGAGGACGGCGCGCAGCTTTCCGGCGTCGTCGATCAGTGGGCGAGCCTTGCCGGGGCCGAAGCGGAGGCCGGGCGTTTCGCATCGCTTGCGCCGGGGCTTCTCACCTCGTTCGGCGAAACGCAGCACCCGGACGCGGCGGTCCGCCTGTTCGACGCGCTGATCCGAAACGCCGAAAAAGGCGCCGGCGTCGTCGCGCGGTTCAGCGGGACGAGCGATGCGCGCGAAGGCGTCGTCAATGCGCTCGGTTGTTTCGATGAAGCCGTCGCGCCGCTCGCCGAGTCGAAAGCGCTTGCCGACGCTTTCTTTGAAGAGCGCGGCGCCGAGACGCCGAAATCCGGCGCCGAGTGGGTGTCGCGTTTCGCGCCGCCGCCGCCAGGCGCGAAGATCGAGGACATCGCCGACTGGCGCCGCGAGCAGATCGCGCGCCAGCACGAGGCCCTGAGTCGCCGGCTGCAAGGGTTGGAGCAGCAGGCGCAGGCCCTGCGTGAGCGGCCGCCGGCGGCCGACCTGCCGGCCTTGCAGGCCCAGCAGGCCGAGGCGGCCCGCGCGCAGCAGGCCGGCGCCGAGGCCGCCGAGGCCGCCGGCGCCCAGTTGCAGCAGGCCCGCGAGGCCGAGCAGCAGGCCGAGCAGCAGGCGCGCGCCGATGGCGCGACGCTGGACGAGGCGCGGGCGCGGCTGAACGTGTTGCGCGCCGAGCAGGAGCGCAGCCTGCATCGCGATCAGGACGATCTCAACGAGGCCCTGCAGGCGCAGGGCCTGCAGCCGCGGGGCCGCCTGGGCGCCGTGCTGCGCGTGCCCGAGGGCCGCGAGGCCGCCATCGAGGCCGTGCTTGGCGACTGGCTGCGGGCCGTGCTGCTCGACGGCCGCCCGGAGGCCGCCCCCGCCGGCGCGCTGCTGCTCAGCGGCGCGGTGGGGCGCATCGACGTGTCCGAAGAGAGCCTGGCCTGGGGCGTCGAGGCGCCGCCGGCCACGCTCGAAACGCTGCGCCCGCTGCGCTACTGCGCCGACTGGGCGCAGGCGCTGGAACACAGCCGCAGCCATGATGCGGGCTGCGTGACCGCGGCCGGCGAACGCCTATGGCCGCAGGCCCTGCAGCGGCCGCAGTCCGAGGCCGCCGAAGGCGGCATCCTGCGTCGGCAGAAGGCGCTGGAGGCCGCCCAGTCGCGCTTTGACGCCAGCGAACAGCAGGCCGCACGCAGCGCGCAGCAGCGCAGCGACGCGCGGGCCGCCCTGCAGGCCGCCGAGCAGGCCTGGGCCGAGGCCGGCCGCGCATTGGACCAGCAGCGGCGCGCGCGCAGCGAGGTCGAGGCGGCGCTGTCCCGCGCCCAGGCCGAACACGAGCGCCACCGGCGCCAGCTCGAAGACACCAGCGCGGCGCTGAATGCCGCCCGGGAGGAGCACGCCGAGATCGAGGCCGAGCAGGCGCAGGTCGCCCGCCGGGTCGAGGAGGCGGGCGCGACCCTGAGCACGGTGCTCGCGGCCGCCGAGGCCGCCGAGGCGCGCTGGCGCGAGGCGCAACAGGCGCGCGGCGGCGCCGAGCAGCAGGCCCAGGGCCTGCGCCGCGACCTGGGCCGCCTGCGCGGCCAGCGCGAGGAGCTGCTGCGCCGGCGCAGCGCGGCCGAATCCGGGGTCGCCTCGCAGACCCACGGCCTGGAGCAGATCCGCACCAGCATCGCGCGTGCCGAGCAGGCGCTGGTGGCCCTGCCGCAGGGCGAGGCCGTGCGCGAGCGGCATGCCCAGGCGCAACAGGCCTTCGCCACACAAACTCAGGCCCGCGACGGCGTGCGCGCCGCGCTGGATGCGGCCAATGCGCGCCGCGCCGAGGCGCAGCGTGCTCTTGATGCCGCCCGCCAGGCCAACGAGCGCGACCTGGGCGCCGTGCAGGAGGCGCGGCTGGAGCGCGAGCGCCTGAGCAGCCGCCTGGAGGCGTTGCGCGAGCAGCTCGAGGAGCAGGGCCTGAGCCCGCAGCGGGCGCTGGAGAGCATCGCCGAAGGCCAGCAGCTCGCGCAGGTGCACGAGGCGCTGGAGGAGATCGAGCGCAAGCTGGCGCGGCTGGGCGCGGTAAACCTGGCCGCGGTCGAGGAATATCAGGAGGAGTCCGCGCGCGCCGAGGACCTCAAGGCGCAGCATGCGGATTTGAGCAGCGCGCTGGAGCAGCTTGAAGACGCGATGGCGCAGATCGACCGCGAGACGCGGGCGCTGTTCCGCTCCACCTACAACGAGGTCAACCAGCGCTTCCAGGCCCGCTTCCCGCGGCTGTTTGGCGGCGGCGAGGCCGGGCTGGAGCTGCTCGGCGACGACGTGCTCAGCGCCGGCGTGCGGGTGATGGCCCGCCCGCCGGGCAAGCGCAATGCCTCCATTGCCTTGCTCTCCGGCGGCGAGAAGGCACTCACCGCGGTGGCGCTGGTCTTCGCGCTGTTCGAACTGAACCCCGCGCCCTTCTGCATGCTCGACGAGGTGGACGCGCCGCTGGACGATGCCAACGTCGTGCGCTTCTGCGATGTGGTGCGCGAGATGAGCGCGCAGGTGCAGTTCATCGTCGTCACGCATAATAAGGTGACGATGGAAATGGCCGACGCCCTGCATGGCGTGACGATGCAGGAGGCGGGCGTCTCGCGGCTCGTCGGGGTGGACGTCAGCGCGGCCGTGGCCATGACCGAGGAACCCGCTTGAGGCAGCTATGAACGAATTGCAAATCGTATTGCTGGTCATCGCCGTGCTTGCGGTGGGGGGCATTTATTGGCACGCCCGCCGGCGCGGCAACCAGCAGGCGGTCTGGCGCGAGCCGCCGAAGGAAAAACAGATCTCGCTCTTCGACGAGGACGACGGCCTGGTCGGCAAGCCCCGCAAGATGGGCGACAAGCGCGAGCCCACGCTGGATGACGGCATGGCCGCCGGCATGCCGCCGGGCGTGCTGGCCATCTCGCTGCACCAGGTGCAGGCCGAGCCCTTGCCGGCGCAGCAGCTGCATGCCGCGCTGGAAAACGTGGGCCTGAGCTTTGGCGAGTACGGCTACTACCACAAGCGTGCGGCCGACGGCAGCAACCTCTACAGCGTCGGTGCGATCACCAAGCCCGGCACGCTGAACCCGGACGACGGCGACGCGCTGCGCACGCCGGGCCTGGTGTTCTACATGGAGGTTGACCGCCTGGGCGACCGCGCCGTGCCGGTGCTGGAAGACGTGCTGACCACCGCCGACGCGCTGGGCGACCGCTTCGATGCCGAACTGGTCGACGAGCAGCGCCAGCCGCTGACGCTGGAAGGCCTGGAGGAGCTGCGTAACCGCGTGCGCAGTCGTGCCCTCGGCTGAATCCGGCGTGCCGCGCGCCGCGGCGGAGCGGCACGCGGCCCTGGCGGCCCAGTTGCGCCGCCACGACATCGCCTACTACGTGCATGACGCGCCCGAGCTCAGCGACGGCGCCTACGATGCGCTGCGCCGCGAACTCGAAGAGCTGGAGGCCGCCCACCCGGCGCTGCGCACGCCCGATTCGCCCAGCCAGCGGGTCGGCGCGCCGGTGCAGACCAGCTTCGCCACGGTGCGCCATGCCGAGCCCATGCTCAGCCTGGCCAATGCCTTCGACGAGCAGGAGTTTCTGGACTTCGACGCACGCCTGCGCAAGCGCCTCGACGGCCCGGCGGCCTATGTCTGCGAGCCCAAGCTCGACGGCCTGGCCGTGTCGCTGCGTTACGAGCAGGGCCTGCTGGTACAGGCGGCCACGCGCGGCGACGGCGAGGCGGGCGAGGACGTCACCCCCAACGTGCGCACCATCCGCAACCTGCCGCTGCGGCTGGAGGGCGCCGGCTGGCCCGAGTGGTGCGAGGTGCGCGGCGAGGTGGTGATGACCCACGCCGACTTCGCCGCGCTGAACCGGCGCGCCGAGGCCGAGGGCTCCAAGGTCTTTGCCAACCCGCGCAATGCCGCGGCGGGCTCGCTGCGCCAGATCGACCCGCGCGTCACCGCGCAGCGACCGCTGCGCTTCTACGCCTATGGCCTCGGCGGCAGCAGCGCCGCGCCGGCGAACAGCCAGCAGGCGCTGCTGCGCTGCTTTGCCGACTGGGGCTTCGCCCTGGCCGCGCACATTGAGCCGGCCGCGGACGCGCAGGCCTGCATCGCGCAATACCAGGCGCTGCAGCGCGCCCGCCCCGAGCTGCCCTTCGACATCGACGGCCTGGTGGCCAAGCTGGACGACTTCGCGCTGCGCGAGCGCGCCGGCGAGGTGGCGCGGGCGCCGCGTTGGGCGATTGCCTACAAATTCGCGGCCGAGCAGGCCAGCACGGTGGTCGAGGCCATCGAATGGCAGGTGGGCCGCACCGGTGCGCTGACCCCGGTGGCGCGGCTGCGGCCGGTGAGCGTGGGCGGCGTCACGGTGTCCAATGCCACGCTGCACAACATCGACGAGATCCGGCGCAAGGATGTGCGCGTGGGCGACACCGTGATCGTGCAGCGCGCCGGCGACGTGATCCCCGAGGTCGTGCGGCCCGAGGTCGCGCTGCGGCCTGAGGGCGCGCCGGAGCCGCGCGAGCCCAGCCACTGCCCCGAGTGCGGCAGTGCCGTGCGCCGGGTCGAGGATCAGGCGGCGCTGCGCTGCCCGGCCGGCCTGGATTGCCGCGCGCAGCGGGCGCAGGGGCTGATCCACTTCGTGTCGCGCAAGGCCATGGATATCGACGGCCTGGGCGAAAAGCTGATTCACGCGCTGCTCGATGCCGACTTGGTGCACAGCCCGGCCGACCTCTACGGCCTCGGCGCCGACACGCTGCAGGATCTGGAGCGCATGGCCGAGAAGTCGGCGCAGAACCTGGTCGAGGCCATCGACCGCTCGCGCCAGACCACGCTGCCGCGTTTCCTGTTTGCGCTGGGCATTCGCGAGGTGGGCGAGGTCACGGCACGCCAGCTGGCACAGTATTTTGGCGACCTGGACGCGCTGCTGGCGGCCGACCCCGAGGCGCTGGAACGGGTGCCGGATGTCGGCCCGGTTGTCGCGCGGCAGGTGGCCAACTTTTTCGCCGCGGAGCGCAACCGCGCCGTGATCGACGCCCTGCGCGAGGCCGGCGTGACCTGGCCGGCCATGCCGGCGCATGCCGCCGTCGACAGCCCGGTGGCCGGCAAGACGGTGGTGCTGACCGGCGCGCTGGAGGCGCTGACGCGCGAGCAGGCCGCCGAGCGGCTGGCCGCGCTGGGGGCCAAGGTCGCCGGCTCGGTGTCCGGCAAGACCGATCTGCTGATTGCTGGCGCCAAGGCCGGCAGCAAGCGGGCCAAGGCCGAGAGCCTGGGCGTCGAGATCTGGGATGAGGCGCAGCTGCTCGCGCTGTTGCAAGGGGCCGAAGCTGCCGGGGCGCCCGACGGAGCCGGCGCCGGTGACGAGGACGGGGCGGGCTAGTCGTCCAGGTCCAGCGGGCGCGGCGGGCCCAGAAAACGCCAGCTCAGAAACAGGCCGCTGAGCCAGTAGTCCTCGCGCGGCCGCAAGGGGCTGTCGGCGAAGGCGGTGTTGCGCAGGTCGTCATAGCCCACATAGGCCGAGACACGCAGCCGCCCGCGCGACCAGGTGCCGCTGAGGTTGGCGCGGGTGCCGCTGTAGCCGCCGCCCGGGTCGTAGGCCGGCCGGTCGGGGCGGGCCTCGTCGGCGGCCACCGCGTAAAAGTAGCGATGCTGCTTGTTCTGCGCCCAGATCGGGCCCACGGCCAGCCGCGCCTGCACCCCTTCGACGGCCTGCGCGCCAAAGCCTTCGTAGTGCAGCGCCAGCCGCGGTTGCAGCGTCCAGCCCAGCCAGCGGGGATCGTCAAAGCTCAGGCTGAGTATGCCGCGCAGCAAAGTTTCGGCGCGCAGGTGCCAGCGGCCGCGCTCCGGCGAATGCCAGCCCAGCGCGGGGCCGGCCTCCAGCGTGGGGTCCAGGTCATCCATGCCCTCGCGCAGCGGCGCGTCGTCGCTGTCCACTGGCAGCGAGCCGGAGGCGGACAGCCGCAGCTGCCAGCGCTCGCGCAGCCCGAAGCGGGCGTTGAAGCCGCCCTGGCCCAGCTGTGCTTGCTCGGTCCAGGCCGAGAACACCGGGGCGGGCAAGGTCAGCGTGTTGCTGTCGTCGGCGCCGCGCCAGCTGGGGTAAATCAGCGTGGCCAGGCCCAGGCCGGCGTTCCACTGCAGCTCCTCGGCGCCGGCGGTCGCCAGCCCCGGCGGCAACAGGCCGGCCAGCAGCAGCGCCAGCCCCAGGCCGCGGCGGCGCATCAGGTGGAGGACTCGGGCGCGGCGGCGTCGATGGACAGCGCGTGGATGTCGGCCCCCATCAGCGTGTCCAGCACCCGGTATACGGCGCGGTGCCGGGCGAGCGGCGCCTGGCCGGCGAAGGCCGCGGCGCGAATGCGCAGGTGGAAGTGCCCGGCGCCGGAGGCCGCACCGGCATGCCCGGCATGCAGGTGGCTGTCGTCGCGGATTTCCAGCGTGCTGGGCGCAAAGGCCTGCTCCAGCAGCAGGCGCATGCGGGCGATGCGCGCGCTGTTGTCGGGGACCGCGCTCATGGCAGCACCGGCTTGAATGGCTTGACCTCGACGCGCTCGAACACGCCGCCGCTGACATAGGGGTCGGCCTTGGCCCAATCGGTGGCGCTGTCCAGGTCGGGGAAGTCGAGCACCATCAGGCTGCCGCTGAAGCCGGCGGGGCCGGGGTCTTCGGCATCGATGGCGGGAAAGGGGCCGGCCAGCAGCACGCGGCCGTCCTCGACCAGCGCCTGGATGCGCTCCAGGTGCGCCGGTCGGGCGTCGCGGCGGGCCTGCGCGCTGTCCGGCGCGTCACGGCCGATGATCGCGTACCACATCCTCGCGGGGTTCCTCCTCGGTGCGTATGTAGGCCGACATGAAGGGCAGGTGGGCCAGCATGAAGGCGATGGACAGCGCCGGGAAACCAAAGGTGCGCGCCAGCGCCCAGTGCTCGTCGCTCAGGTTCAGCGCCAGGGCCACATTGACCAGCGCGCAGGCGGCATAGAAGCCGGCCCAGATCAGGTTGATGCGCCGCCACATCTCCGGCGGCATCACCACGAACTGCTGCGGGATGCGCTCGAGCAGCACCTTGGAGCCCCAGACATGGCTGATCAGCAGCGCGGCGGCGATGCCCCCGTAGACCGCCGTGGGCTTGTACTTGATGTACAGCGGGTCGCCCAGCAGCAGCGTGCTGCCGCCGAGCACGATGGCCACGATGGCCGTAATCAGGTGCAGGCGGTGCCAGCGGCGCTCGGCCACGCGGTAGAACAGCACCAGGGCGACCAGCCCGACCATCAACCAGACCGTGGCGGTGTAGATGTCGTGCAGCAGCACACCCGCCAGGAACAGCAAGGTCGGCGCAAAGTCGAGGAGTTGTCGCATGGGCCGATTATAGGGAAACTGCGCGATTCCCCATGCCCGGCCCCCCTCGTGCGCACGCTACGCATCCACCCGGAAACGCCGCAGCCCCGTCTGATCAGCCAGGCCGTGCAAGCCCTGCGCGGCGGCGAGGTGCTGGCCATCCCCACCGACAGCACCTATGCCTATGCCTGCGCGCTGGACGCCAAGCAGGCCGCCGAGCGCATCCGCCGTCTGCGCGATTTCGACCGCGAGCACCTGTTCACGCTGATCTGCCCGGATCTGTCGGTGGTGGCGCAGTTCGCCCGCGTCGACAACTGGCAGTACCGCATCCTGCGCGCCGGCACGCCCGGGCCTTATACCTTCGTGCTGCGCGCCAGCCAGCAGGTGCCGCGCCGGGTGCAGGGCGACAAGCGCAAAACGGTGGGCGTGCGCGTCTGCGCGCACCCGATCAGCCAGGCGCTGGTGGCCGAGCTGGGCGAGCCGCTGCTGGCCTGTACCGCCTTTTTGCCCGGCGCCGAGCAGCCCTGCACCGAGGGCTATGAATTCGAAGAGCTGCACCCCGGCCAGCTCGACCTGCTGGTGGACGGCGGCGAGACCAACCACGCGCCGACCACCGTCGTCGACCTGAGCGAGGAGCCGCCGCAGCTGCTGCGCGCCGGGCTCGGGGACGCCGCCAAACTCGGCCTATAATTGCGCGTTTTGCGCGACCGACCATGACCAGACCCGTCCTGCTGTCCGGCATCCAGCCCTCGGGCCAACTGACGCTGGGGAACTACATCGGCGCCATCCGCAACTGGAAGGCGCTGGAGGACGACTACGACTGCCTGTTCCTGCTGGTCGACCTGCACGCCATCACGGTACGCCAGGACCCGGCCGATCTGCGCCGCCGCTGCCGCGAGTTCCTGGCGCTGTACATCGCCTGCGGCCTGAACCCCGAGCGCAGCCAGATCTTCGCCCAGTCGCAGGTGCGCGGCCATGGCCACCTGGCCTGGATCCTGGACTGCTATGCGATGGTCGGCGAGCTGAACCGCATGACGCAGTTCAAGGACAAGTCGCGCAAGCACGCCGACAACATCAATGCCGGCCTGTTCAACTACCCGGTGCTGATGGCCGCCGACATCCTGCTCTACCAGACCCAGCTGGTGCCGGTGGGTGACGACCAGAAGCAGCATTTGGAGCTGACCCGCGACATCGCCCAGCGCTTCAACACGCTGCACGGCGAGGTCTTCACCGTGCCCGAGCCCTTTATCCCGCCCGTCGGGGCGCGGATCATGGGCCTGCAGGAGCCCACCGCGAAGATGAGCAAGTCGGACGATGCGCCGACCAATGCCATCTACCTGCTCGACGAGCCCAAGACGATCACCCGCAAGATCAAGCGCGCCGTCACCGACACCGACGGCGAGGTGCGCTATGACCCGCAGGCCAAGCCCGGCGTCAGCAACCTGCTGCAGATTTTTGCCGCGGTCAGCGGTCGCGACATCGACAGCCTGGTGAACGAATACGCCGGCGGCGGCTATGGCCGCCTGAAGGGCGACCTGGCCGACGCGGTGGTGGCGCTGATTGAGCCGCTGCAGGCGCGCTACAACGAATTTCAGGCCGACCCGGCGCTGCTCGACGGCATCCTGACGCGGGCGGCGGAAAACGCCAATGCCCGCGCCGAGGCCACCATCCGCCGCGTGCACGAGGTGCTGGGCTTCCTGCAATGAGCGGCCCCCGTCCATGACCGAGCCCCGCCAGTGAGTGAGCCCGCGCCTCCGGCCCCCAGCGCCGTGCCCACGGCGCGCGTGCGTGGCGAGCCGCTGACGGAACTGCCCGAGGATCTGTACATCCCGCCCGAGGCGCTGCGGGTGGTGCTGGAGGCCTTCGAGGGCCCACTGGACCTGCTGCTGTACCTGATCCGGCGGCAGAACCTGGACATCCTCGATATCCCGGTCGCGATCATCACCGCGCAGTACCTGGAATACATCCGCCTGATGGATTCGCTGCGCCTGGAGCTGGCCGGCGAATACCTGGTCATGGCCGCCTGGCTGGCCGAGATCAAATCGCGGATGCTGCTGCCCAAGAGCGTGGAAGAGGAGGGCGAGGACATCGACCCGCGCGCCGAGCTGGCGCGGCGTTTGCAGGCCTATGCGCAAGTGCGCCTGGCCGCGCAGGATTTGGACGCGCTGCCGCGCGTGCACCGCGACATCTGGCCGGCCCAGGCCCGCGCCGAGGAGCTCGACACGCCGCCCACGCCCCCGCCGCCGCTGCGCGAGCTGCTCGGGGCCCTGCAGGAGCTGCTGTCGCGCGCCGAGCTGTTGCGCGCCCACAGCATCGCGCGCGAGCCGCTGTCGGTGCGCGCGCGCATGAGCCGGGTTCTGGAGCAGCTGGGCGAGCGCCGCCAGGCCTCGCTGCTGGAGCTGTGGAGCGTCGAGGAGGGCCGTGCCGGCCTGATCGTCACCTTCCTCGCCGTGCTGGAACTGACCCGCAACGGCGTCGTCGCCCTGCAACAGCCCGTACCCTATGGCCCCCTGAGCCTGCGCCTGGCTGGTGCCCCCGCCGCATGAATCCTCCGCTGCACGAAATCATTCGCGCCCTGCTGCTGGCTGCCGACACGCCGCTGTCGTTGTCGCGCATGCTCGACCTGCTGCGCGAGGCGCGCGCTACCGACCGCGCCGAGCTGCGCGCCGCGCTGGACCACCTGCGCGCCGAACTCGAGGACACCAGCCTGGAGCTCGCCGAGGTCGCCTCGGGCTTTCGCCTGCAGGTGCGCGGCGCGTACACACCCTGGGTGCGCAAGCTCTATGTCGAAAAGCCGCAGAAGTACTCGCGCGCGCTGCTGGAGACGCTGGCGCTGGTGGTCTACCGCCAGCCGCTGACCCGCGGTGACATCGAGGAAATCCGCGGCGTCAGCCTGTCGGTGACGATTCTGAAGACGCTGCTCGAGCGCGGCTGGGTGCAGGAGGTCGGCCACCGCGAGGCGCCGGGCCGCCCGGCGCTGCTGGCCACCACCCGGCAGTTCCTCGACGACTTCAACCTGCAAAGCCTGGACCAGCTGCCGCCGCTGGCCGACCTGGACGACCCGCAGCGGCTGGAGGCCGCGTTGGCCGCGCTGCAACTCGAAGGCTTGCCACCGGCCGAAGACGAGGCCGAGGCGGAAGGCGCGGCCGAGGCCGAGGCCGAGTTCGAGATCGAGGGTGAGGCCGAGGTTAAGAGGCAGGGCGAGCCCCCGCACACGGCCGCGGCCGAAGCGGCAGGAGCCGCGGACGCCGGGGCCGTGTCGCCGCGGCCCGAGGAGCCGGGCGCGAGCACGCTCGAAGATTGGTCCGCGCCACCGGATCCGCGCGATGTCCACTAGCGGGCGCAGCAGAGATGGCCGCGGCGGCGACGGTCGCGGCGGCGGCGGCAAGGGTCCCCCGTCCGGGCGTGGGCCGCGCGCCGGCCAGCGCGCGCCAGGGGGCCGCGGCCCCCGGCGTGGCGGCGAGACCAGCGCCGGCCGCGGGCGTGCCCAGGATCGTGCTCAGGGGCGCGCACAGGGGCGCGTCCCGGCCGAGGCCGCGCGGGCGGCGCCCTCCGCGCCGGAGCGGCTGCACAAGCTGCTGTCGCGCCACGGCATCGGCTCGCGCCGCGAGGTCGAGGCCTGGGTGGCCGCCGGCCGCATGCGCATCAACGGCGAGCCGGCCCAGCCGGGCGCCGCGGCCAGCGCCGCCGACCGGATCGAGCTGGACGGCCGCACGCTGCGCCTGGGCGAGCTGGCGCCGGCGCGGGTCTATGCCTACCGCAAGCGCATAGGCGAGATCGTCAGCCGCGACGACCCGGAGGGCCGGCCGACCGTGTTCCGGCGCCTGCCGCGGGTGCGCGGGGGGCGCTGGATCGCGGTGGGGCGCCTGGATATCAACACCTCGGGGCTGCTGCTGTTCACCACCGATGGCGAGCTGGCCGCCAGGCTGATGCACCCCGCCTACGGCATCGAGCGCGAATACGCCGTGCGCGTGCTCGGCGGGCTCTCCGAGGAGGCGCTGAGCGCGTTGCGCGAGGGCGTGACCCTCGAAGACGGCCCGGCCCGCGTGCTGGCCATCGCGGCCGAAGGCCCGCCCGATGGCCAGCAGGCCAATCGCTGGTATCGGTTGCTGCTGGCCGAGGGCCGCAACCGCGAGGTGCGGCGGCTGATCGAGGCGGTCGGCGGCCAGGTCTCGCGGCTGATGCGCACGCGCTACGGGCCGATTCCCGTGCCCAGCGGCGTGCCCAGCGGCCGCGGCCGCGAACTCGAAGGCGATGCGCTGGCCGCGTTGTACGCGGCGGTCGAGCTGCCGCTGCCGGCGCAGGCCGGCCCGCCGCCCAGCCGGCGCCGCTAGGGCGCTGGCACGGCGTCCGCCGACGTCGCCAGCCGGCGCGGCGGCGAGGGCAGCGGCGGCAACAGCGCCAGCGGATCCGGGCAGTCCGCCAGCCAGTGCGCGGCCTGCGCCCTGCTGGCCACGCCCGGGTAGTCGCCGCGCGCCTCACCGATGTCGCGGATCAGTTGCAGGTGCAGATGTGGCGCCCAGCCCACGTTGTCGGCCGGCGCGCCCAGCGCGGCGAAGGCCGCGCCGCGTGCCACCGGCATGCCGACCCGCAGGCTGCCCAGCACGGCGGGGTCAAGGTGGCCATACAGCGCCCACAGCGGGGCGCCCTGCCAGTGGTGCTCGAGGATGACCGTCGGGCCATAGTCGCCGAAGCTGGCGTTATGCCCAACGCTGTGCACACGACCGTCGAGGATTGCATGCACCGGCGTGCCGGCCGGCAGCCACAGATCCAGGCCCAAGTGCACGCGGCGCGGCGGGCTGCCGGGCGGGCCGTCGAAGAGCGGGCTCATGGCGTACAGCGCGCGATCCTCGCCATAGCCGCCCAGCGCCCAGTCGCAGCCCGCCTGGGCCAACTCGGCCGCCAGCCAGCCGCTGAAGGCTGCGGGGTCGGCGGCATCGAAGCCCCGCAAGCGCGGGTTGCCGGCGCTGAGATCCAGCGCCAGCGCCGGGCGCTGCAGCCAGGCCGCGGGCAGCGGCCAGGCCGCCAGCGCCTCGCGCGGGGCCGTGCCGGTGGGTGCGGGCTTCAGAGCTGGATCTTGCCGCCGCCGCCCATGCCGCCGCCGCCCATGCCGCCCATGCGCGGGTCGCCGGGCTGCAGGATCGGCGAGCTCAGCTCCTGTTTGCGCTGCAGATCACGCAGCTCCTCGATGACCCGGCGGGCCTCCTCCTGCACCTGATCGGCAAAGGCGTCGGCGGCCGCGGCCAGCGAGTCGGCCTCGATCTCGAAGTTCAGCGGCAGCTGGCCGGCGGGCGTCATCATCGCGGCCTGGCCCTGGTAGATCACCGGGCGGCTGTCGTCGGGCTCGCCGTCGGCGGTCACCGGCGTCAAGCGGCGGATGCTGCCGGTGCGCAGGTCGGTGAAGCTGTCCTCGCGGTACAGATTCGCGCTGTCGAATTGGGCCTCTTGGCTGTCCTGTTCGCTGCTCATGGTCGTGTCGGGTCTGTCGTCGGCGCGCCAGTGTGCCATGAGCCGCGCCGCCGCTCCCCCCTGGCGGGGTTTGCCAGCCCCGGGCGGCGGGCGCACACTGACCGGGCCATCAGCGGCTGGGGAGGCCATGATGAGAACCACAACAAAGACCAAGACCTTAGGGTCCCGATTCGGCGCGCTATTGGCGGCCCTGACAATGCTGCTGGCCGCCGCCGGCGGCGCCGCCCAGGCCGAGACGCTGGAGCTGCGCTTTCAAAGCGAACATCCCAATGTCGTTGAATTCGCGCTGTACTCGCAGCACCGGCAGGGCCATAGCTGGCCGGCCCCGGGGCGGGTCTACGTGCTGGACGACTACGAGGTCAACAGCGTGCGCCTGTCCTGCGCCGCCGGCGAAAGCATCTGCTATGGCGCCTGGGTCAAGAACCGCCGCGACATCTACTGGGGCGTGGGCTATGGCAACCGCAACCGCTGCCGCAACTGCTGCTACAGCTGCGATGGCGGCCGCACGGGCGTCATCACGCTGACGCCCTAGCGGGGGCTGCCGGCCGGGCCGGCCCGTGGGCTGGCGGCTTAGCCCAGCCGGTAGCCCAGCTTGGGCACGGTCTGCAGCAGCGCGCGTTCGAAGGGCTTGTCGATGGCCGCGCGCAGCGTGTGGATGTGCGCGCGCAAGGCATCCGAGTCGGGCGGCTCATCGCCCCAGATTTGCGTGGCCAGCGTCTCGCGGCTGACGAGGTTGGGCGAGTCGCGCATCAGCGTGGCCAGCAGCTTCAGGTGGATCGGTGACAGGTGCACCGGCTGGCCGCCGCGGGTGGCCTGCTTGCGCTCCAGGTCCAGCTCCAGGTCGTCCACCCGCAGGATGTGCCCGACCACCGGGCGGCCGCGGCGCAGCAGCGCGCGAATCCGGGCGATCAGCTCGCTGATTTCGAAGGGCTTGCAGACGTAGTCGTCGGCGCCCGCGTTCAGGCCCTCGACGCGCTCGTCCACCGAGGAGCGCAGCGTCAGCATCAGAATCGGCACGGACACATGCAGGTGGTCGCGCAGCTCGCGGCACAGGGCGTAGCCATTGAGCCCGGGCAAATTGATGTCGAGCACGACCAGGTCGTATTCGTTGCTCTGGATCAGCTGCAGGCCACGCGAGCCATCTCCGGCCACATCGACGATGAAGCCTTCGTCGTCCAGGGCCGCGAACAGCAGGTCCTGGATGTCCTCGTCGTCGTCAATAATCAGAATGCGTGCGTGATCCGGCACGGGAGTGTCCTTGCGTCCCCGCCCGCAGTATACGGCCTGAGCGCCGCCTGTCAGCCGTCGCTTCGCCCCAGCAGCCAGTCGGCCCAGGGCGCGACCACCTCGGCGGCCGGCGTCAGCGCCTTGGGGTTTTCGCCCGGGTAGACCAGGCCCCGCAGCGGGCTGGCGACCGGCGGCGGCACTACCCGGCGCACGGCCAGGCTGCCCTCGGCCTCCTGCCGCAGCTGCTCGAGCAGCGTGTCCAGGCCGCTCTTGGCGATGCCATAGCCGCCCCAAAAGGGCTTGGCCTGGGCGCCCACGTCGTCGCTGACACCCAGCACCCGGCCGCCGCCGTCGGCCTTGAGCAGGCGCAGCAGGTGATGCAGCAGCCAGTAGGGGGCGTACAGGCCGACCTTCAGGCTCTGGTCGAAGTCGCGCGGCTTGAGGTGGTCCAGCGGGTGCAGGCCGCTGTGGGTCGCGGCCAGCAGGGCCAGCGCGTCGAGCCCCTCAGGTATCAGCGCGCTGGCCAGTTCGGCGAAATGGCCGGCGTTGGCCTGGGTGTAGTCCAGCGGCACCAGCATCGGCGCGGTCGTCGCCCCGGCCTCGCGCAGCAGGTCGTCCAGCGCCTCCAGGCGCGGCTTGTGCCGGGCCAGCAGGATCAGCTCGGCGGCGGGCTCCGCCCGGATGATCTGCTCGGCCAGGGCGCGCCCCAGCACGCCGGTGGCGCCGTCAATCAGTATGCGCATGGTCGGAGTTCAGGCTCTCGGTCGTCGTCAGGGAAGTGGGTTCGGGCGGCGCGGCCTGGGCCTCGGCCGCCAGGCAGCGCAGCATCAGCCAGGTGCCGCCCAGCACGCAGGGCAACAGCGCCAGGCCGCCGACGCCGGGCGTCAGCAGCAGGCCGTAGCACACCAGCGAATAGCCGATCACGGCGGCGGCATGCCGGCGCAGCAGCGCGCGGCGCGCGCGCAGCGGCAGGCGCCGGCGCGACAGCGGGTAGTCCAGAAAGTCCACCGCGATCAGAAAGCCGGCCAACGGCCACCACAGCCAGCGACCGGCCTCGAACAGCAGCAGCGGGGCGCAGGCCAGCATCAGCAGCAGTTTGGAGCCCAGCAGCAGCAGGCCCTCGCGCAGCGCGCGGGCGATGGCGGCGGTGTGTGACTCGGCCGGCAGCGGGGGCGCCTGCGGCTGCCACAGCGGCTCGGCCCGCGCCGACAGCGCGTCCAGCAGCGGCGAGGCCAGCGCCAGGATGATCTGCAGCAGGATCACCAGCGCCATCAGCGAGGCGCCGGCCAGCCAGGCCAGCAGGCCGCCGCGGGCGAAATAGTCGGCGGCCGTCCAGGCGCCCAGCGCCCAGCCCAGGCCGAGCAGGGCCGGGAACCAGGCCAGGCCCCATAGCCGCGGCGCCCGCAACACCAGCAGGCCCTGCAGCGGCGCCAGCAGCCCGTCGACGAAGGCCCGGGCACCGCTCAGGGCAGCAGCTCCCAGAGCGCGCGGACCTCGTGGGCGTAGACATCGGCGCCCCAGCCCTGCGGGTCTTCCTGCGGGTCGATATAGCCCCAGCCGCAGGCGATGGTGCGCATGCCGGCGGCGCGGCCGGCCTCGATGTCGCGGGGGGCGTCGCCCAGGTACCAGCACTGCGCGGCCGGCAGCGCCAGGTGCGCGCTGGCCAGCCACAGGCTGCCCGGGTCGGGCTTGGCGCGCGCCGTGCTGTCGCCGCCGAGCAGCGTGCCCGGGTTCAGGCCCAGCGCCGCGATCAGCGGGCGGGCCAGGCCGATGGGTTTGTTGGTGACGATGCCCCAGCGCAGCTGGCGCGCGTCCAGCTCGGCGAGCAGTTCGGCCATGTCCGGGAACAGCGTCGTGTGCTCGCACAGCGCCTGCGTGTAGCGCTCCAGGAACTCCTCGCGGGCCGCGGCGAACTCCGGATCCTGCGGGTGCAGGTCCAGGCCCACGCCCAGCAGGCCGCGGGCGCCATTGCTGGCCTCGCAGCGCAGCGGGCCTGGGTCCAGCGCGGGCAGGCCGCGGTCCACGCGCATGGCGTTGACGGCGCCGATCAAATCGTTGGCGGTGTCGGCCAGCGTGCCATCCAGGTCAAACAGCCAGGCCTTGGGCGATGCACTCATGGTTTGCGCGCGACCAGAAAGTAGTTGACGCGCAAGTCACGGTGCAGCCGAAAGCGCCCGCTCAGCGGGTTGTAGCCCAGGCCGCGCATCGGGCCGACCTCCAGGCCAGCCTCCCGGCAGGCGCGGGCCAGCTCGGCCGGACGGATGAACTGCGTATAGCTGTGGGTGCCGCGCGGCACCATGTTCAGCAGGTATTCGGCGCCCACGATGGCCTGCAGCAGCGCCATGGGGTGCCGATTCAGCGTCGAGAACACCGCCACGCCGCCCGGGGCCAGCAGGCGCGCGCAGGCGGCCACGACCGACTCGGGCCGGGGCACGTGCTCCAGCATCTCCATGCAGGTGACCAGCTCGTAGCGGCCGGCGGCCTGCTCGGCGTGCTCCTCGGCGGCCTCCTCGCGGTAATCGATCTGCAGCGCGCCGGCGGCGGCGTGCTCGCGGGCGGCGCGCAGCGCCTCGGGGCTCAGGTCCAGCGCGGTGACGCGGGCGCCGGCCTGGGCCAGCGCCTCGGCCAGCAGCCCGGCGCCGCAGCCCACGTCGCAGACATCGGCATCGGCCAGCTCGACCTGCTCGCTGATGACCTGCATGCGCAGCGGGTTGATCTGGTGCAGCGCGCGCATCGGGCCCTGCGGGTCCCACCAGTCGGCGGCCAGCGTGTCGAAATGGCCCAGCTCGCGGGCGTCGGCATTGCGGCCGGTGTCTTCGGATGGGGTCGTCGATGGGGGTGGGGATTCAGCCACGGCGCAGCTCCTCGATGCGTTGCTGCCACTGCGAGACATTGGCGCGCAGCGCCCCGACGTCCACGCCCGGCAGCTCGCCATCGCGCAGGCGGCGCACGCCGGCGACCCAGGCCTGCGTGACCTGGCGGCGGCTGGCGGCGTAGACCAGGTGCGACAGCGGGTCGAAGAGCGGCTGGCTCTCCAGCTCGTCGATGCGCAGCGCAATCAGGTCGGCCTGCTTGCCCGGCTCCAGGCTGCCGATCTCGTCGGCCAGGCCCAGGGCCTGGGCGCCGCCCAGCGTGGCCATCTCCAGCGCCTGCGCCGCGGGCAGGGCATCGGCGCGGCCGGCCACACCCTTGGCCAGCAGGGCGGCGGTGCGCGCCTCGCCGAGCAGATCCAGGTCATTGTTGCTGGCGGCGCCGTCGGTGCCCAGGCCCAGCGGCACGCCGGCGCGCAGCAGCGCGTCCACCGGGCAAAAGCCGCTGGCCAGCTTGAGGTTGGACTCGGGGCAGTGCACGACGCTGGCGCCGGCGGCCGCAACGGCCTCGATCTCGGCGGGCTGCAGCTGGGTCATGTGCACCGCCGTCAGCGCCTCATTCAGCAGGCCCAGATCCTGGAGCCGCGACAACGGCCGGCGGCCCTGCTGGGATTCGGCATCGGCGACCTCCTGGGCGGTCTCGTGCACATGCATGTGCACGCGCAGGTTCAGCTCGTCGGACAGGCTGCGCAGGCGCCGCAGCGAGTCATCGCCCACGGTGTAGGGCGCATGCGGCGCGAACATGCAGCCGATGCGCGCATGGCCGCGCAGGCTGTCGTGCAGCTCCAGGCCACGCTCGAAATAGGCGGCCGGGCCATCGGCATAGGGCGTGGGGAAGTCGAGCAGGATCAGCCCGACCATGCCGCGCAGGCCCAGCTCGTCCAGCGCCGCCACCGTGGCCTGCGGGTGGAAATACATGTCGTTGACGCAGGTCACGCCGCCACGCAGCGACTCGGCCAGCCCCAGGCGCGCGCCGTCGTGGCAGAACTCGGCGTTGACCAGCTGGCCTTCCAGCGGCCAGATGTGCTCCTGCAGCCAGGTCATCAGCGGCAGGTCATCGGCCACGCCGCGCATCAGCGTCATCGCCAGGTGGGTGTGCGCATTGACCAGGCCGGGCAGCAGCACATGACCGCGCAGGTGCTCGTCGACCCGAGTCGGGTCCACGCTGCTGGCCGGGCCGACGGCGGCGATGCGCTCGCCTTCGAGCACGACAACGCCATCGCGGATGACCTGTCCGGCGGGGCGGACGGGCACGACCCAGTCGGCGCGCAGAATCGTCTGCTGCGGCATAGGGGAGCCTCGCGCGACAATGGGGGAAACCAGAGCGGATTGTACCGATGGCCGAAGATTCGCTGGCGCCGCTGCGCTGGCAGGGCGCGCAGCTCGCGGTGCTGGATCAGCGCGCGTTGCCCGAGCGCGAACACTGGATCGCCTGCCGCAGCGCGGCTGACGTGGCCGACGCGATTGCGACGATGGCTGTGCGCGGCGCGCCGGCCATCGGCCTGGCCGGGGCCTATGGCCTGGCGCTGGCGGCGGCGGCCGGCGAGAACCTGGACGCCGCGGCGGGCCGGCTGCACGCCGCGCGGCCAACGGCGGTGCACCTGGCCTGGGCGCTGGCCGCGATGCGCCCGCCGGGCGGCGCCACCGATGCCGCCAGCATGGCCGCGCGCGCGCAGCAGCTGCACCGCGAGGACGCCGCTATCAACCGCCGCATGGCCGAGCGCGGGGCGGCGCTGCTGCCGCCGCACAGCCGGGTCATGACCCATTGCAACACCGGTGCGCTGGCCACCGGCGGCTGGGGCACGGCCCTGGGGGTGATCCGCATCGCCCATGCGCAGGGTCGCATCGCCGAGGTGCTGGCCGGCGAAACGCGCCCCTGGCGCCAGGGCGCGCGGCTGACCGCCTGGGAGCTGGGCCAGGCCAGGGTGCCTTGCCGCAGGTTCTGGACGACTGGCGCGCGGAACATGGCAAGTTCATTCCCGGTTTCGGTCACCGGTTCCACAAACCCGTGGACCCTCGCGCGCCGCGTCTGCTGGGCCTAATAGACGACGCCGCGAAGGAAGGTATTGTCGATGGCAAATTCGCCGATATATCTTGCGCCCTCATCGGAGTCGAGAATGGCTCCCAAGGCTTCATTGTCCGAACACTCGAAATCGACCACTTTGCCGTCCTTGAAGACGAGTTTGATATCGTCGAAAGGCGTGCCCCGGTAGATGGTCGACGAGTTGAACTGAATCTGACCGTTCACGGAGTCTCGTACCGGAGCCGTGAAGCATTCGCCGTCGGGAATGTTCATCTCCCCGGTACAGGGGATGGAGTCTATGCCTTTGATGCTGAACTGAAGATCCGTGTCCTTGGCCGTGATCCGTACTCTGTCGGTCTTATTCATGAGTGCCTTCAGCGGCTTGACTGCCTCCGACATGGCGGCGTAGTCCGCACTGCAAACTTTGAAGTAGAAGTCTTCAAAAGCTTCGGTGGAAACGCCGGCTTGCTGGGCCATGGAGGGAGTCGGCCATCTGAGCACACACCACCGGGTACGCTTCACTCGCTGCTCCACGTGGACTGGTTTGAAAAGGATATCGGCGTGCATTTTCATCCTTTCCGGCGGGATGTCGGAAAGCTCGGTGATATTGTGACTTCCCCGCAGACCGAGATAGGCGTCCATCTGTTTCATTCGATGGAGTTCGATATCCGCTTGAAGGCGGAGCCGTTCGGCCAGTTGCTCTCCGGTACCGCTCTTCAGGAGGACACGCTTCAGTCGCTCGTCTTTGCGGTCGACCACGGGCAGCGCGCCCGCATCCAGTATCTCGTCAGTGAGTACACTGAGAAAGGCATCAGGTATCTCGGTGGCTTCGATCAGTATCTTGTCTCCCTTTTTGAGGGCACAGGAGTGAGTGACGAGGAGATTGGCAAGTTGTTTGTATCTAGGATCTGGCATGAGGGACTTTTCCCAAAAAGAAGCCAGCGCTCCTTCAGGAGCGCTGGGATGGGTAGGGACGTATGGTTGGGTTAACTCTGGTTAAAGGTTGAGAACTAAGGCCGGACCGGATTTCCGCTGCAGGTCGCCGTACACTTCTTCAAGGGAGTTTTCGAGGCCGTAGACGAGTTGGTTAGTTTCTG
>CAKZQS010000021.1 GCA_937141935.1 uncultured Ectothiorhodospiraceae bacterium | reverse complement strand
CGGGCCGAGAAGCCCCTGGTCGGCACCGGCATGGAGCGCCGCGTGGCCGTCGACTCCGGCGTGGCCATCACCGCCACCCGCGGCGGCGTGGTCGACAAGGTCGACGCCTCGCGCATCGTGATCCGCGTCAACGACGAAGAGACCAAGCCGGGTGAGCCGGGCGTGGACATCTACAACTTCGTCAAGTACACGCGCAGCAACCAGAACACCTGCATCAACCAGCGCCCGCTGGTGAAGCCGGGTGATGTGGTGGCGCGTGGCGACGTCGTGGCCGATGGCCCCTCCACCGACATGGGCGAGCTGGCGCTGGGCCAGAACATGCTGGTCGCCTTCATGCCCTGGAACGGCTACAACTTCGAGGATT
The DNA here is from genome assembly GCA_937141935.1 of uncultured Ectothiorhodospiraceae bacterium. GTDB lineage: Bacteria > Pseudomonadota > Gammaproteobacteria > Nevskiales > Oceanococcaceae > MS8. Next base: position 9,342 of record CAKZQS010000021.1, on the reverse strand, counting down.
CCATCCTGGTCTCCGAGAAGGTCGTCCGCGAGGACCGCTTCACCACGATTCACATCGAGGAGCTGTCCTGCCTGGCGCGTGAGACCAAGCTGGGCAGCGAAGAGATCACGCAGGACATCCCCAACGTCAACGAGTCGGCGCTGCGCAAGCTCGACGAGTCCGGCGTTGTGTACATCGGCGCCGACGTCAAGCCGGGCGACATCCTGGTGGGCAAGGTCACGCCGAAGGGCGAGACCCAGCTGACCCCGGAAGAGAAGCTGCTGCGGGCGATCTTCGGCGAGAAGGCCTCCGACGTGAAGGACACCTCGCTGCGGGTGCCGTCGTCGATGGAGGGCACGGTCATCGACGTGCGCGTCTTCACCCGGGAAGGCGTGGACAAGGATGCCCGCGCGCTGGCCATCGAAGAGGCCGAGCTCAAGCAGGTCCGCAAGGACCTCGAGGACGAGCTGCGCATCTTCGAGGGCGACATCTACGCCCGCGCCCGCAAGCTGCTCGAGGGCGCCGTCGCCGACGGCGGCCCCAAGCGCCTGAAGGCCGGCTCGGAAATCGCCGCCGACTACCTCGACGGGCTGGAGGACGAGAAGTACTTCGACATCCGCCTGCGCGACGATCAGGCCCAGGCCGACCTCGAGGCCCTGGCCACGCAGCTCAAGGAGCAGCGGGCCAACTTCGAGAAGCGCTTTGCCGCCAAGAAGCAAAAAATCGCCCAGGGCGACGACCTGCCGCCGGGCGTGCTGAAGATGGTCAAGGTCTACCTGGCCGTGAAGCGCCGCATCCAGCCGGGCGACAAGATGGCCGGCCGCCACGGCAACAAGGGCGTGATCTCGCAGATCGCCCCGGTGGAGGACATGCCCTTTACCGCCGATGGCACCTCGGTCGACATCGTGCTGAACCCTCTGGGCGTGCCCTCGCGCATGAACATCGGTCAGGTGCTGGAAACGCACCTGGGCTGGGCGGCCAAGGGCGTGGGTCTGCGCATCGAGGAGATGCTGCAGGTCCAGCGCAAGAGCGCGGTCAAGGACATCCGCAAGTACCTGACCGAGCTGTACGCCGTGGGCGATGCGCCGCCGGCGGACATTGCCGACTTCAGCGACGACGAGATCATCGAGCTGGCCAAGAACCTGCAAGGCGGCCTGCCGACGGCGACCCCGGTCTTCGACGGCGCCGGCGAGCACGAGACCAAGGCCCTGCTGGAAATGGCCGGCCTGCCCAGCTCCGGGCAGACCGAGCTGTTTGACGGCCGCACCGGCGATGCCTTCGAGCGCGAAGTCACGGTGGGCTACATGTACATGCTCAAGCTGAACCACCTGGTCGACGACAAGATGCACGCGCGTTCGACCGGCCCCTACTCGCTGGTGACCCAGCAGCCGCTGGGCGGCAAGGCCCAGAACGGCGGCCAGCGCTTCGGGGAGATGGAGGTCTGGGCCCTGGAGGCCTACGGCGCCAGCTACACGCTGCAGGAGATGTTGACGGTCAAGTCCGACGACACCGCCGGCCGCACCCGCATGTACAAGTCCATCGTCGACGGGGACCACCAGATGGATGCCGGCATGCCGGAATCCTTCAACGTTCTGGTCAAGGAAATCCGCGCCCTGGGTCTGAACATCGAACTCGAGACGGACGAAGACTAAGTCCGGACGCGAAGGAAACGAAAGATGAAAGATTTGCTCAACCTGCTCAAGCAGGGCGACGAACAGGAACACTTCGACGCGATCAAGATCGGTCTGGCATCGCCGGAGACGATCCGCAGCTGGTCCTTCGGCGAGGTCAAGAAGCCGGAAACGATCAACTACCGGACCTTCAAGCCGGAGCGCGATGGCCTGTTCTGCGCCAAGATCTTTGGCCCGATCAAGGACTATGAGTGCCTGTGCGGCAAGTACAAGCGCCTGAAGCACCGCGGCGTAGTCTGTGAGAAGTGCGGCGTCGAAGTGACGCTGGCGCGCGTGCGCCGCGAGCGCATGGCGCACATCGATCTGGCCTGCCCGATCGCGCACATCTGGTTCCTGAAGTCGCTGCCCAGCCGGATCGGCCTGCTGCTCGACATGCCCCTGCGGGCCATCGAGCGCGTGCTGTATTTCGAAGGCTATGTGGTCATCGACCCGGGCATGACGCCGCTGGAGCGCGGCCAGCTGATGACCGAAGAGGACTACCTCGAGGCCATCGAGGAGCACGGCGATGACTTCGACGCCCGCATGGGCGCCGAGGCCGTGCACGAGCTGCTCAAGTCCATGGACCTGTCCGCCGAGGCGCAGAAGCTGCGCGAGGACATGGCCGCCACCGGTTCGGAGACCAAGATCAAGCGGCTGGGCAAGCGCCTGAAGCTGATCGAGTCGCTGGTCAGCTCGGGCAACAAGCCCGAGTGGATGATCCTGACCGTGCTGCCCGTGCTGCCGCCGGACCTGCGTCCGCTGGTGCCGCTGGACGGTGGCCGCTTCGCGACCTCCGACCTGAACGATCTGTACCGCCGCGTCATCAACCGCAACAACCGCCTGAAGCGCCTGCTGGAGCTGGCCGCGCCCGAGATCATCGTGCGCAACGAAAAGCGGATGCTGCAGGAGTCGGTGGACGCGCTGATCGACAACGGCCGCCGCGGCCGCGCGATCACCGGCAGCAACAAGCGCCCGCTGAAGTCGCTGGCCGACATGATCAAGGGCAAGCAGGGTCGCTTCCGCCAGAACCTGCTGGGCAAGCGCGTCGACTACTCGGGCCGTTCGGTCATCGTGGTCGGCCCGACGCTGCGCCTGCACCAGTGCGGCCTGCCCAAGAAGATGGCGCTGGAGCTGTTCAAGCCCTTCGTCTATTCGCGCCTGCAGCGTGATGGCCTGGCCACCACGATCAAGGCGGCCAAGAAGATGGTCGAGCGCGAAGAGGGCGAGGTCTGGGACATCCTCGAGGAGTGCATCCGCGAGCACCCGGTTATGCTGAACCGTGCGCCGACGCTGCACCGTCTGGGCATCCAGGCCTTCGAGCCGACGCTGATCGAGGGCAAGGCCATCCAGCTGCACCCGCTGGTCTGCACCGCCTTCAACGCCGACTTCGACGGCGACCAGATGGCCGTGCACGTGCCGCTGTCGCTGGAAGCCCAGCTCGAAGCGCGCGTGCTGATGATGGCCTCCAACAACATCCTGTCGCCGGCCTCCGGCGAGCCGATCATCGTGCCCTCGCAGGACGTGGTGCTGGGCCTGTACTGGATGACGCGCGAGCGCATCAACGGCAAGGGCGAGGGCATGGTCTTCGCCGACGTCGCCGAGGTGCACCGCGCCTACGAGTCCAAGGAAGTACAGCTGCAGGCCAAGATTTCGGTGCGCCTGACGGTGACCGAAGAGGCCGAGGACGGCACGCTGGCCGAGGTCACGCGGCGGGTCGAAACGACGGCCGGCCGCGCCCTGGTCTCCGAGATCCTGCCCAAGGGCCTGCCCTTCGCGCTGGTCAACCAGGAGCTGAACAAGAAGGCGATCTCGCGCGTCATCAACGCGGCCTATCGCCAGGTTGGCCTGAAGGAGACCGTGGTCTTTGCCGACCAGCTGATGTACCTGGGCTTCCGCCACGCGGCGCGTGCCGGTATCTCCATTGGCATCAACGACATGGCGATCCCGCAGGAGAAGGCGGTCATCCTTGAGGCCGCCGAGGCCGAGGTCAAGGAGATCGACAACCAGTACGCCTCCGGCCTGGTGACCCAGGGCGAGCGCTACAACAAGGTGATCGACATCTGGTCGCGGGCCAACGACCGCATCGCCCGCGCGATGATGGATCAGCTGGGCACCGAGACCGTCACCGACGCCAAGGGCGAGACCCAGACCCAGGACTCCTTCAACTCCATCTTCATGATGGCCGACTCCGGGGCGCGGGGTTCCGCGGCGCAGATTCGCCAGCTGGCGGGCATGCGCGGCCTGATGGCCAAGCCGGACGGCTCGATCATCGAAACGCCGATCACGGCCAACTTCCGCGAAGGCCTGGACGTTCTGCAGTACTTCATCTCGACCCACGGCGCCCGGAAGGGCCTCGCGGACACCGCGCTGAAGACCGCGAACTCGGGTTATCTGACCCGCCGCCTGGTCGACGTGTCGCAGGACGTGGTTGTGACCACGCAGGACTGCGGCACCGAGGAAGGCCTGATCATGTCGCCGATCGTCGAGGGTGGCGATGTGGTCGAGCCGCTGCGCGAGCGCGTGCTGGGCCGCACCGTGGCCCGCGACCTGTATCGCCCGGGCACGGATGACATCCTGTTCGAGGCCGGCACGCTGATCGACGAGAAGGTCGCCGACGCGATGGAAGCCGCCTCGATCGACGAGATCGTCGTGCGCAGCCCGATCACCTGCGAAAACGCCCATGGCGTCTGCCGCATGTGCTACGGCCGGGATCTGGCCCGCGGCCACCACGTCAACATCGGCGAATCGGTCGGCGTCATCGCGGCGCAGTCCATCGGCGAGCCGGGCACGCAGCTGACCATGCGGACCTTCCACGTCGGCGGCGCGGCCTCGCGTTCGGCGGCGGCGGATGGCGTGGTCGTCAAGGCGGCCGGCACGATCAAGCTGCACAACCTCAAGACCGTCGAGCACGGCGGCAGCCAGGCCGAGGGCCGCGATTACCGCGTGGCCGTGTCGCGCTCGGGTGAGGTCGGCGTGGTCGATGCCACCGGTCGCGAGCGCGAGCGCTACAAGATCCCCTACGGCGCGCAGATCCTGGTGCAGGACGGCGTGGCCGTCGATGCCGGCACGCAGGTCGCCCGCTGGGATCCGCACACGCACCCGATCGTCACCGAGGTGGCCGGTTACGTGAAGTTCGTCGACTTCCAGGACGACGTCTCGGTCGAAAAGCAGACCGACGACATCACCGGGGTCGAGACGCTGATCGTCAAGGACATCAAGGGCCGCTCGAGCCAGGGCAAGGACCTGCGTCCGGGCATCAAGCTGGTCGATGTGGACGGCAACGAGCTGCACTTCCCGGGCACCGAGATGGCCGCGGCCTACACGCTGCCCGCCCGGGCCATCGTGACCGCCACGGACGGCGGCGAGGTCACCGTCGGCGACGTGCTGGCGCGGATCCCGCAGGAGTCCTCCAAGACCCGCGACATCACCGGCGGTCTGCCGCGGGTGGCGGACCTCTTCGAGGCGCGCAAGCCCAAGGAGCCGGCGATTCTCGCCGAGGCCACCGGTACCGTGGGTTTCGGCCAGGCCACCAAGGGCAAGCAGCGGATCAAGATCGTCGGCAACGAAGGCGAGGAAACCGAAATCCTGGTGCCGAAGTGGCGTCAGATCGGCGTCTTCGAGGGTGAGCACGTCGAGCGAGGCGAAGTCATCTCCGAGGGCGAGCCGAGCCCGCACGACATCCTGCGTCTGCGGGGCGTGGCCGCGCTGGCCGCGTACCTGGTCAAGGAGATTCAGGACGTCTACCGGCTGCAGGGCGTGAAGATCAACGACAAGCACATCGAGGTGATTACCCGCCAGATGCTGCGCAAGGTCGAGATCACCGAGCCCGGCGATACCGAGTTCCTGAAGGGCGAGCAGGTCGAGCTGCAGGCCGTGCGCGAGGCCAATGCCAAGGCCCGTGCGGACGACGGCATCGAAGCCAAGTTCGAGCGCATGCTGCTCGGCATCACCAAGGCTTCGCTGTCCACCGAATCCTTCATCTCGGCGGCCTCCTTCCAGGAGACCACCCGGGTGCTGACGGAGGCCTCGGTGCGGGGCTCGCGCGACGACCTGCGCGGCCTGAAGGAAAACGTCATTGTGGGTCGCCTGATCCCGGCGGGCACCGGCCTGTCCTTCCACGAGCAGCGCAAGCGCAACCGTCGCGACGCGCTGTTCGGCACCCCGGCGGAGGCGGCCGAGCCGATCGTCGTCGCGGTGGCGGAAGACGAGGCCACCGCGCCGCCGGCCGAAGGCGACGAGAGCTAAAGCGGATGGGGGCCGGCGTCTTGACACAAGACGGGGCGCTGGCTATCCTTCGCGGTCTTTGTCACCCCGGTTTGGGCCGGGGTGACGTCATTTTGGAACTGTAGGAAACAGTCAGTGCCAACGATTAATCAGCTGGTGCGCAAGGGGCGTACCGACAAGCCGGTCAAGAACAAGGTGCCGGCGCTGGAAGCCTGCCCGCAAAAGCGCGGCGTTTGCACGCGCGTGTACACGACGACCCCGAAGAAGCCGAACTCGGCGCTGCGGAAAGTGGCTCGTGTGCGTCTGACCAACGGCTTCGAGGTCACCAGCTACATCGGTGGTGAGGGGCACAACCTGCAGGAGCACTCGGTGGTGCTGATTCGCGGCGGCCGGGTCAAGGACTTGCCCGGTGTGCGCTATCACACCATCCGCGGTTCGCTGGACACCTCCGGTGTCGAGTCGCGTCGCCAGGGTCGTTCGAAGTACGGCGCCAAGCGGCCCAAGAAGTAACAGGAAGAGAAGATGCCACGTCGTCGTCAGATTGAGCCGCGCCAGCCGCTGCCGGATCCGAAGTTCAAGTCGGTTGAACTGGCCAAGTTCATCAACATGATCATGTTCAGCGGCAAGAAGTCGACCGCTGAGGGCATCGTTTACGGTGCGCTGGACACGATCAGCGAGCGCGCCGGAACGACCGAGCCGCTGCAGGTGCTGGAAACCGCCCTGGACAACGTGCGCCCGATCGTTGAGGTCAAGTCGCGCCGTGTCGGTGGTGCCACCTATCAGGTGCCGGTCGAAGTGCGCGCCGTGCGCCGCAACACGCTGGCCATGCGCTGGCTGATCGATGCCGCCCGCCGTCGTGGCGAGAAGACCATGGCTGGCCGCCTGGCCGGTGAGCTGCTGGACGCCTCCGAAAGCCGCGGTGCCGCGGTGAAGAAGCGCGAAGACACGCACCGCATGGCCGAGGCGAACAAGGCCTTCTCCCACTTCCGCTGGTAAAAAATCGCTTATCGGCTACTGCGCTTGGCATATCGAACGCTCGTCGTGCTCGAAATCCTCATGTATGGCCCATACATTCCGGTTTCTGCGCGCGCCGAGCGTCCGACCTGCCTGCGCTCGCTACGCCGCTAAGCGATTTTTCGCTTCGTAGAGGCGTTTCGATGACTTCCGGCGAATTCCTGTCCCACGGCTCTCCCAGCAAATCTGCGCAGATCTGCGCAAGTCTGCGGGTCCTGCTTTCCCGTAAGGGGGCTTGAGCGTGGCGCGACAGACTCCCATCGCGCGGTATCGCAACATCGGCATCATGGCGCACATCGATGCCGGCAAGACGACCACGACGGAGCGCATCCTCTTCTATACCGGCGTCTCCCACAAGATGGGGGAGGTGCATGACGGCGCGGCCGTGATGGACTGGATGGAGCAGGAGCAGGAGCGGGGGATCACCATCACCTCCGCCGCCACCACCTGCTTCTGGCAGGGCATGGAGCAGCAGTTCCCCGAGCAGTATCGAATCAACATCATCGATACGCCGGGGCACGTCGATTTCACCATTGAGGTCGAGCGTTCGCTGCGCGTGCTGGATGGCGCCGTCTGCCTGCTGGACGCCAACGCCGGCGTCGAGCCGCAGACCGAAACGGTCTGGCGCCAGGCCGACAAATACCACGTCCCGCGCATCGTGTTCGTCAACAAGATGGACAAGATCGGTGCCGACTTCGGCCGCTGCGTGGACATGATCCGCAAGCGGCTGGCCGCCAGCCCCGTGTGCCTGCAGCTGCCGATCGGCGCCGAAGAGCATTTCGAGGGCGTCATCGACCTGGTGCGCATGCAGGCCATCCGCTGGAACGCGGAGGACATGGGCATGTCCTTCGAGGCCGGCGAGATTCCCGAATCGCATCGCGCGCAGGCCCAGGCCGCGCGCGAGACGCTGCTCGAGGCGGCCGCCGAGGCCGACGAGGCGCTGATGAATGCCTATCTGGAAGAGGGCACGCTGAGCGTCGAGCAGCTCAAGGCCGGGCTGCGCCAGCGGGTGATCAACAACGAAATCAACCTGGTGCTCTGCGGGACCGCCTTCAAGAACAAGGGCGTGCAGGCGCTGCTGGACGCGGTGGTTGAATACCTGCCCTCGCCGGTGGATGTGCCGCCGATGCACGGCACTCACCCGGGCGATGCCGATCAGGCCCTGACCCGGCGCAGCGACGACGACGAGCCCTTCGCCGCGCTGGCCTTCAAGATCGCGACCGACCCCTATGTCGGCACGCTGACCTTCGTGCGTGTGTATTCGGGCGTGCTGCGCACCGGCGATGCGGTGCTCAACAGCACCGATAACCGCAAGGAGCGCATCGGTCGCCTGCTGCAGATGCACTCGAACACGCGCGAAGAGATCAAGGAAGTGCGCGCCGGCGACATCGCCGCCTGCGTGGGCCTGAAGAACGTCATCACCGGCAGCACGCTATGCGCGCCGAACGAGCCCGTGCTGCTGGAGCGCATGGAGTTCCCCGAGCCGGTGATCTCGGTGGCCGTCGAGCCCAAGACCAAGGCCGACCAGGAAAAGATGTCCACCGCGTTGGGCAAGCTGGCCCAGGAAGATCCCTCCTTCCGCGTGCATACCGACGAGGAGTCGGGGCAGACGATCATCTCCGGCATGGGTGAGCTGCACCTGGAGATCCTGGTCGAGCGCATGCGCCGCGAGTTCAAGGTGGACGCCAACGTGGGGCGACCGCAGGTGGCCTACCGCGAGACCATTCGCAAGACGGTCGAGCAGGAAGGCAAGTTCGTGCGCCAGTCCGGCGGCCGCGGCCAGTACGGCCACGTGCGTCTGCGCCTGAGCCCGCGCGAGAGCGGCGCCGGCTACGAGTTCGAGAACGCGATCGTGGGCGGCACCATCCCCAAGGAATACATCCCGGCGGTGGACCAGGGCGCCCAGGAGTCGCTGAAGAACGGCGTGCTGGCCGGCTACCCGATGGTCGACGTCAAGGTCACGCTTTACGACGGCTCCTTCCATGACGTCGATTCCTCGGAGATGGCCTTCAAGATCGCCGGCTCGATGGCTCTGCGCGAGGGGGCCGAAAAGGCGTCGCCTTGCCTGCTGGAGCCCATCATGGATGTCGAGGTCGTCACGCCCGAGGATTACATGGGCGACGTGATGGGCGACCTGAACCGGCGCCGCGGCGTCGTGCACGGCATGGAAGACATGCCCTCCGGCAAGACCATCGCGGCCGAGGTGCCGCTGTCGGAGATGTTCGGCTATGCCACCGACCTGCGCTCGATGAGCCAGGGCCGGGCCACCTATACGATGCAGTTCGCCCGCTATGCCGAGGCGCCCGATGCCGTCGTTGCCGCGCTGCGCCGCGGAATTTGATCCCAATCCAATAACCAACCTCTAGAGAGCATTAGCTATGGCCAAGGAAAAATTCGAGCGCACCAAGCCGCACGTGAACGTGGGGACGATTGGTCACGTGGACCACGGCAAGAC
>CAKZQS010000020.1 GCA_937141935.1 uncultured Ectothiorhodospiraceae bacterium | reverse complement strand
CGAGATCAGGAGCTACGTGGCCTTTTACAACACCACGCGCCTACACTCGGCGCTGGGGTATCGGCCACCCATCGAGTACGAACAGCAATGCGCCTAAGCACCGGGTGTCTACTTTTTCGAGGGAACTCCCCGTTTGACTCACCGCTCGGTTTGGCTTCGCCAAGCCCTCCCGTCGAATCAAACGCAGCTGAGCTCAAGCGTTAGATGGCACAGCACGGCCCGAAGACGCAGCTACTCATCGCCACGCTTCGAGACCTATTGTCTGATCTCGATGCAGCCGAGGAGTCTCACTGGAGGACGTGGATCCAGCGCGATCTTGATCGAATTCTCAAGGGCGACTATTCGGGTGTTGAGCATTTCCTCTCAGCTTTTGGGGGAATGGGTTCCCTGAGCGATCTTTGCCTTGGCCCGGCTGATAGGGATAAGCGATTCGGCATAAACCTATCAAAGGCCTACAGTCTTGCCAGGGAGATACATCGTGAAGTTGAGAGTGCCATCTAACCAGTCATTGCAGCAGACACGTGACCCTGCCGGACCTTCGGCTGACGCCGAAGCCCCGCCAGCCTCAAGCGCTGCTGAACACCGGTGTTAGAGCGCACATGAAGGGAATCTCTCCTCTCCGTTTCGTCTTGCTTCTCTACGGCATGTTTTGGTCCGCCAGTATGCTGCATGGGGCGTTTGCTTTCGTCGTTGAAGAAAGGGGCGTTATATCTGCGCTAATCGCCTGTAGCATGACTCTGATGGCCGTTGCCTATTGGCATCGATTGCTCCGTAGGTCAGCTGGGGGTAGGTCGGTCTGGTTGTTGTCATCTGTATTAGCGTCACTATGGATCGGCGCGGGGGCGATAAATCTTCTCACTCTGTGGCCCGGAGACCCGTCCCCTGTACTAAGTGCGTCAGAGTCTGCTTCCACCGTGGTTGGAGGGGCTAGTGCCGTAAACTATTTTCTGGAGTTCCTCGCCCTTCTGCCTGGGCTTTTCTTCGTGGCCACGTACATCTCCAAGCCTCCCAGCGTCGCTGAGCAGTACCAGTTGCTTGGCTCTCACCACATGGAATTCGCAGCTCCGGTGACACGATCTCGGGTCGGCTTGGACTCTGAGGAGTACTACGAAGCCTTAGGATGGGCGCAGCTGCTCGCGATGTCGCCGTTGATATTGCTCGTGATTGCGGTGGTGGGAGCAGGTATCGGCATGTGGTTCTGCGGCGCTCTGGTAATGCTCGCGGGGGCAGTCTTATTTGGTCGAGCTAAGCGTCCGATTGTGGAGTTCAACGATCGCGGTATACATGTTGTCGGTCCACTCGGAAAAAAGCGCACCGTAACGGACCCCCATGCGTATACGTTGGTGCTTGGGACAAACTTCGTAGCGTTCCGCAGGTCTGGCCGAAGAGACATTCTTCTTGATAGATGCCGGTTCTCGCCCGATGATTGGGTGATGATTCTCGCGAAGCTCACAAAAATAGAGTTTGCATCGGTGGATGCGTAAAGTGCGCTCTAGCAAATCGTTGCAGCGGACGTTTGACCCGCCGCCCATTTGTTGCTGCCGCAAAAACGGCCGTCGCCTCAATCGCACCTGCGCTCAAGTGTTAGGTATCGTTCCCAATGGCAAGTGGTTTTAGCGCCGGCGTTCTCCTGACCAATGTTCTCGAGTCATATGCGGCTACGCTTCAGCACATGGGGCTTCCCGCTAGTATGACATTCGCGGCGATAGCCGTCCCTGTCTTAACTGGTAGTGTGGTCGCCCTCTTAGGCAACCCATCCCTCTGGCTGAAAGGCTTAGCGATTTTCGCGCTTTCAGTGATTGGAGTGATTTATCACGCGCCTCTAGGCGGAGCCTCAGTCAGCCATTGGGTCCTCGTTTTCGCTACAGTTGCTTTAATTTCGGGTCCTCTAACTGCGGGTTTGTACCTAAGGTCTGTTTCGGGAGCTGCGAGTGCCACGGAAAGCTAGCAAATCGTGGCGGCGGGAGGTTGGCCCGCTGCCCAAATGTGCTACCGCAAAAACGAGCGTCGCCTCAAATGCCGCTGAACATAGGTGCTGGGCGCTAAGCTATGAAACTGCAGTCACCCACAAACGAAAAGTTGTCCCTGCCAGAAAAGCTGGCCGTGGGTATTACGCCCTTCGGTCTGCTGATACTGCTGCGGCCCGAAGACGGAGTATCTGTCCTTCGTGAACACATGCTGTGGCTCATCCCCCTAAGCATGGCGGTTGCTCCTGGAATTCTTGCGTTCAGATCAAACGACATAGCCAGTTTCATCGTCCCGGCGGCCCGACTATCGGGCCAGTAGAGAGTCCACAAAGGGAAGCGCGAATGTTCTTCTGGATCCTTTTCGTCTTGGGCATCGCAATGTTCTCGATCTCAGAGAATAAGTATATGGCTCTCGTTCCTGGGAATCTGATGTGGCTATAAGATGTGCAGTTGCGGCGTTCGGCCTGGTTAAGTCCCCAATCAATAGGCGGTTGCATATTCACCACGCGCCTCACGAATCGTTTCGGCGCACGTTTGAACCGCCACCTGCTTCTGCTGCCGAGAACCCAAGCGTCGGGTCAAGCGCTGCCGTACTCGGGCGCTAGATGCCAATCAATCGAATCGCATGCCCGGCTTGTGGTGCAACCTTCGGCCTGAACGACCCTCGGGCTAGGCTACGGGATACAAAATGTGAGTCATCAAACTCGCTCTATGCGCGTTTGGTTGTATGCCCTTCATGCCGGCAGCAACTGGCTGTAACGGGTTTGCTTCCGACGTTCGCGATACCAATCATTGCGGCGGGCCTGTTCTGCGTGCTTTTCGACGGCCAGCATCCTCGCGCCAGCGCAGCCTTGCTGTGCATTTGCGGTGCGACGTATCTCTTGCTCTGGAAGGTGCAGGTGCGCGTGCTGCTTCCTGCCGACCTGGCTCCGCCTCCAGCCCTCTACCGCTTCTTTGATCGTCCGGTTCCCAAGGCGGTGCAAGCCGCGATGGTGATATTCGCTGGTTCGCTGTTGCCGGTTTACGTACTTTTTGGCGCGGACGCGAGTGAGGTGGAATGGGTGTGGGGGGCGGCCGTAGTCGCAGCGCTCTACGTGCTCGCAATCTCCTGCCTTGTTCTCTTAGCACTTGGACACACTGGCCCCAACATCTCGACACCAGCGAAAGATCGCGAGGTTCAGAAGGTTGCCGCCAAATGGCGGGCCAAACTGCGAGGCCCGGCAGCCCTTCTTTGCCTGTGCATGGTGGCATACGCGCTGTACGATCTATGGCTTCACGTCCGGTAAGCACGCAGTGCATACGCTCTGCGTGGGGCGCCGAGTAGATGGAGCAGCAAGCGCGTGGCCAGTCACCTTACTTGGGCCGTGGCAACAGCCGGTATTGCGTCTTGCGTGCCTGAACCAGGCTTGGGGCACCAGTTGACGCGAGGAGCCTCTCCAGATGAATGACACCCCGCCCCTGGCGGTTTTCGTGAAGCGCGTGCCTGCCTACGCGTGGATATGCTTTTTTGTCGGGTCCGTGATTATCGGTATTGGCGCCTACGCCTACCTGACCCCCGAGGAACGCCTGCTTGCACATCTTCCATGGCTGGCCAAAGGCCCTGAGCTGTATCGATTTCTGTCAGCAGGGGCCGTGCTCGTGGTTGTATCCAATATCGCATTCGTAAAGGCAGCACTGGCACTTGCAAGCGAGCAACGGATGAGGTCCGGCAAGTGAGGGGAAGATGGGCCACATGTCGCGGCAGCGGTTGGCGCGCTGCCGCCTGATTGAGCCACCGAAGTACCAGGTGCTGCTTCCCACACCGGCGAGCTCAGGTCATCCAGCAGGCGAAAAAAAGCAGCGCCCCAAAACCCTGAGGCGCTGCCAGTAAGCTCTCAACGAGGCGGTTATTTCAAATCGGCGAGGCTCGCGCCGAAGTTGATGTGAAACGGCGCGCCGTCCAGAACCAGTGCGGGGACGGATTTCACCCCGGCCGCCTCGGCCTCGGCCACGCGGGCCTTGTTGTCGCCAAGGTGGACGACCTCAACCTCATAGCGGTTGCGATCAATGGCCTTGGCGACGTTGTCCTCGGCGGCAACGCACACGGGGCAGCCCGCATGGTAGAAATAGGCTTTGTTGCTCATCCTGGTCTCCTCAGTGCAAAGGGGTGTGGGGCGTGCGCACGAGGCAACGTTAAGGTCTGTGCATAGCGCTGACTAGCGGGCACAAAGCCGTGGGGTGGGCACCTTTTGGTGTAAATCGGCGGATTCGGGGGAGAAACTTTTTGACGGCTCGCAGCAGCTATCGCAAGTTGGAAGACGTGGTGGGCTGCAAGTGGTCCGTGTCCGTGCTTCTCGCCGTGGCCAATGGCATTAACCGGCCGGGCGCGCTCGAACGGCATATCGCAGGCATCTCGACCAAGGTTCTCTCCGAGCGGCTGCGCAAGCTGGCCGCTTACGGCCTGATACACAAGCAAAGCTTTGCCGAGGTGCCGCCGCGCACCGAGTATTCGCTGACGGAGTCGGGTCGCAAGCTCATCCGGATCATCGAGCAGATTCAGGACCTGGATGTGCAACTCAGCGACAAGGGCGGGAAGTCGGCCTAGCTGCCGCTCGGGTCTCGCAGGGTGTGCGGCGGGCGCCCCGACGGCCTGATGGGCCTAAGGCGCACGCCCGAGTTTTCGCTTTAGGAGGCCAGCTGTGGGTTATCTCTACCTCGCCATCGCAATCCTCGCCGAGGTGGTGGCAACCAGTGCGCTAAAGGCCTCCGACGGCTTTTCCAAGCCGGTGCCCAGCCTCATCGTGGTGCTGGGTTTTGGCGTGGCCTTCTACTGCCTCGCCCTGGTGCTGCGCACGATCCCGATGGGGGTGGCCTACGCGATCTGGTCGGGGCTGGGTATCGTGCTGATCTCGCTCTCCGGCCTGCTGCTGTTTGGGCAGAAGCTGGACGCGCCGGCCCTGATCGGCATGGCGCTCATCGTGGCCGGTGTCGTGGTGATGAACGTGTTCTCGCGCTCGGTCATCCATTGAAAATCCTGATCCTGGGCAACGCCGGCGCCGGCAAAACCACGCTGGCGGCGCAGCTCATGCGCCAGGCGCCCATTGCCCGCTTGTCGCTGGATGAGGTGGCCTTTGCGGACGGGGCGCAGCGCCGCCCGCTTGCCGACAGCGTGGCCGACGCTCTGGGCTTCATTGGCCGCCAGCCGCAGTGGATCGTGGAGGGCTGCTACGCCGACATCATCGAACCGCTGCTTGCGCACTGCGATGCGCTGCTGTTCCTCAACCCGGGGGTGGCCACCTGCATCGCGCATTGCCGACAGCGGCCGTGGGAGTCGGAGAAATTCGCCACGCCGCAGGAGCAGGACGCCCAGCTGGCGACGCTGCTGGCCTGGGTGGCCGCATACGACACGCGCACGGACGAATACGGCCTGCACCAGCACCGGCGGGTGTACGACGGCTTCAGCGGGCGCAAGCGGGAGCTGCGCCGCCCGCCGGCGGATGCGGCCCGGCTGCTTGCGGATCTGGGCCTGTGCGGTGCCGTAGATGGGCGCTGACGCCGCCCTCATCGCCGGCGTGCGGCAGCGGCTGCGCGCCGCGGGGGTGGTCTTGCCCGCGGGCCGCGCTTTCGTGGGGCGCTACGGCGACTCCCCGGGCCTGGAGCGTGAGTTGCTCGCCCTGATTCGTCGCGGCCACAAGCGCGCGACCTGCAGCCTGGCTTGGGAGTACGATGCCGAAGGCGAGCCGCTGCCGGCGGCGGGTGATATGGAAATCGTCGTCAACGGCGCGGCTCGGGTGGAGCTTGTCCTGCACATCACCCATGCTCGGCAGTGCCGCTTTGATGCGGTCAGCGCGCGCTTCGCAGCGCTGGAGGGCGAGGGTGACGGAACCCTGGAGCACTGGAGGGAGGAGCATTGGGCATTTTTTGCGCGCGCCTGCGAGCGCCTGGGCCGGCAGCCATCTGCGGCCATGCCGGTGCTGTGCTGTGAGTTTCGCCTGCTGCACGATGCCCAGCAGCCCGCGCGCTAGTGCGCGGTGGGGCTGGCCGCGTCTGGCGCACAGTCCGGCGGATGTGGGCGGGCGTCCGCTCCCCGCAACGGCGCGCCCCGAAGGCTGGCCGCGGGCTGCGGCGCAATGACGGCGCTGCTGTATGTGTTCGGCCTCGTGGCGATCGTGGCAGGGGGATTCGCCTTCTTGGCGCCGTTGGCTTTCTTTGACCTGCTCGCCGCCTACACCGGCACGCCCAATGCGCACCTGGTTCGGGACGTCGGCGCGGCCTATATCGCCGCCGGCGTGGCGCTGTGCTGGGCCGCGCGCCGGCCGGCCCGGCGCGGGCCGCTGGTGGGCGTCGCCGCGATTTTTTTGCTGCTCCACGCCCTGGGGCATGTGTGGGACCTGGCAACGGGGCAGGTGGCGCTGAGCCACGCGCTCATCGACGCCGTGCAGGTCTTTGTGCCTGCCGCGGTCACCGTGGGCCTGGCCGTGTATTTCCTGCGCAGGGAGCGTGAGCCGCATGAATAAGTCGCTCATCCGCCACGGTTTCATCCTGATCCTGCTGGCTTTGGTGTCCGGCCTCTTCGTGCAGGCCATGCCGATCCCCAGGCTCGGCGTGTCGGCGCACACCATTGGTGTGCTCAGCGGGGCGCTGCTCATTGCCATCGGCGCGGTCTGGCCGATGTTCGTGCTTTCGCTTCGGCAGCGGGCGGTGCTGTACGGGGCCTGGCTCTATGCCGGCTACATCAACTGGCTGGGCTGCCTGCTCGGTGCGATCTTCGGCGCGGGGAAAGCCACGCCGGTGGCCGCGGCAGGGGTTGTGGGCTCCGCTGCGGCCGAAGCGCTGGTGGGTGGCCTGCTGCTCAGCGTGGCCGTGGCCTCCTTCGTGGCCATCGGCCTGTCGATCTACGGCCTGCGCGAGCGCGCGGCGGCGGCCTGAGCGGGTGGCATCCCCGCCCGACAGCCGCGTGTGGGCGGCGGACTGACATGGCGCAGATCCGCAGGCTGAACACCCTGCGCGGCGCCGCCGCGCTGATCGTCGTCGTGTCGCACTTCAGCAATGCCACGGGCGCCTGGGGCAAGCTGCTGGGGCAGGGCGCGGGGCAGCTGGGCGTGATGCTGTTCTTCATGCTCTCGGGCTTTTTGATGAGCCACCTGTATTGGCGGCGCGAACCCAGCAATCGCAACCTGCTGCGTTTCTTCGAGGCCCGCGTTGCCCGTGTGCTGCCGCTCTACATCGCGGTGGTGCTGCTGTCGTTCTTCAGCGGGTGGCCCTACGACATCGCCACCGGGCCTGCGCTGGCCTCCCACCTGCTGTTTCTCTCCGGCGTCAGCGTGCTGTGGACGATCCCGCCGGAGATCCAGTTTTACGTGCTTTTTGGCCTGGCGTGGCGTTTCCTGGGCCGGCGTTCCGGGGCGGTTCTGGCCTCCATGGCCGTGATCTTCGTGGGGCTGTACTTCCTGAATTTTCCATCCGGCAAGGTCGAGGTGCTGGGGCTCACGGTCTCGGCCGTTCTGCTCAAGGCGCTGCCGTATTTCATGGTCGGGGCGCTGCTGGGCTATGCCTACCAGCCCCTGCTGCCGCGGTTGCAGGGGCGGCGCCATGCCTACCTGCTGTCGGCCATTGTGGTGCTGCTGCTATTCCCCAATATCTTCTATCTTCGCGCTAATCGCCGGCAAGCATCACAGCATGTGGCGCGACGTGGGCGTGCTGATGCTGATGTCCTTGGCTTTCTTCGGCCTGGTCTTCATGACGCCCGACGGCAATCGCATCCTGGAAAACGCACTGGGGGATTTCTTCGGCAAGATTTCCTACTCGCTTTATTTGCTGCACCTGCCCGTGATGGCCTTTGTGCTGGCGCTCGAACTGCCGCTCGCCCCGGTGCTGCAGCTCGCCTTGGTCATCGCCCTGGCCACGGCTGTGGCCTACCTGAGCTTTCGCCTGGTCGAAGATCCGGCGCGGCGGGGGCTGCGTGGGCGATTTACGGCCCAGGGCGCCAGTGCCGCTGAGTCTGCGCAACGCGGTCGCGCGAGCGCAGAGCTCTAGTTCGCCGCACGCCGGTTGGAGGCCAATCCTTGCGACGCTCTGTGACGTTGACCCCCTGCGCATCACGACATTGGCCATATGGCGCAAGGCGCAGACGCCATCTGCATGGGGCGGTCGATGCGGAACCAGGCCAGCGTGGACATCTGGAGGCCAGCGAATGATTCGGATCGAGCTGCAGAAGAAGACGTTCTGGCAATGCATTCTTCTTGCCGTGCTGTCGGCGTATTTTCTGGGGCAGGCCACGGCCGCTTTTTGGCCGGACTTTGCACCGGACGACGTGATTTATATCCGCTATCTGGGCCGGGACGGTGCCTTTGTCGCCTTGATTCTGTTGGCTGCGATACCGCTGCTGGCCATCATGCTCAAGTCGCGCACGGTCGAGCCCCGCGACAAGAGCGAAGGGAATTAAAGGCGATCGGCCGGGGCCGCCACAAAGGCGGTCGCTAAGATGCGTATCAACGCGGGGAGAAGGGGGCGACGATGTGGGAATACCTGGGCGGCCAGAAGGCGCCGCATTGCGAGCGGTGTTCCGCACCCCTGGCCGCCGAGTGGGCGCGGCCCGATCTGATGGCGCCCTTCAACCTGATTCCCTTTGCCTGCTTCGCCTGCCAAAAGCGTTACTACTACGCCCGGGACGTGCGCTGGGCTGCGGCGGTGACGGCGGCACTGCTGCCGGCTGCTGCCATTGCCCATGCCCTTGAGGGTGATCTGAACCTGCAGATCTGGCTTGCCGCGGTTGCTGCGCTTGTGGCGCTGTACGCGCTGATCTTTGTGCGGTGTCGAATCGCGGGTGGGTCACGCTTTCGCGAGCAGTCGAGCCCCGCGCGGGTCGATGTGCTGCTGAATTACCTTGGCGCAATGGCCTTCAACGCCTTCGCCGTGGTGGGCGCCGCGGTCCTCATTGAGGTGTTTGTCGGCGGCATCATCGGCCCCATGCTCAGGTTCGGCCTCGTGTTGGCCGGCTTGGGGCTGACGGCCGTGCTTCTCGCCGGCGTGTACGGATTGATGCATGACCTGCTCACGGCCCTGACGTTCCTATCGGGCAGTGTTGCGTTGATCTCGGGGTGGGGCCTGCAGGGGATCGAAAGCCCCGTGGCCGCATGGGCCTATGGGCTGCTGGTGGTGTCCGGTTTTAGCCTGGCTTACCGCCTCGGGCGGCGGGTGTTCGGGTGAGAAGCGCCGTCCGCGCCGGGAAGAACCCCGGGCCTGCCATCGACGCCAGACGCACCTAGGGTCAGCGCATGTCAGGTCGTCATGGGGGCGCGGTTCACCGCTTACCCGCGAGCATCTTCTCAGCGGTCTTCGGCGTGGGTACAGCCGGGTTGCTGTTGTTGGTCTCGATGCTGGCGACGGGCCTGCCGCTGCTTCGTGCATGCGTGGCGACCTATACCCAGACGGCCGACCCGGCGATGCGCCAGGTGGCCCTGCTGGCCGGCTTGATTGCCGTGCAATGGATTCTCGTGAGCACCTTGCTGATCCTCACCGCGGGCGCATTGGCTCAGCGAAGCGTGCTGGGCTGGCTGGTGGGCTGTGGCTTGGGAGCTGCCGCCATCGTCTGTAACGCGCTCTTGGGGCAGTACCCGTTTCCATCGTGGGGACCACTGCTCGCCGTTGCGATGCTGATGGGGGGACTGCTCAGCCCCCGTGCCATGGCCGAATGCGGCGTCCAGCGGTTGCCAACGCCGCTGCGCATGCTGATACCTGTCGCGCTTGGCGTGGCGCTGGGCTGGGCGTTGAGTGCCATGTGGGTCCACGTCGACAGCATTGACGAGATGCTGCCCGGGCTTGTGTCGGTGGCCGAACACGACACGGCGGCCTGAAGCCGGACGAGGCTGGCTGATCCGTTGCGGTTGACGGCGCCGGTTATGGCTTCGGCCTGGTCCGCGATGGGCATGCGCCGCCAGTGCGCTCAATCATGCGGCCCGCGATTGGCCGCAGCGGCGTATCTTGCGCCATGCCGGCACGCAGCGACCGCCGCAGGCCACCCTCCAAAAAGGAGCCGAATGCCCACCGTCAACTACGACGCCCTTAGTACCAGCTACGCCCGGCACCGGCGGCCGGATCCGCGCATCGCGGCGCAAATCGTCGCCGCCCTGGGCGATGCCCGGCGCATCCTGAACGTGGGCGCGGGCACGGGTTCCTACGAGCCGCAGGGCCGCAAGCTGGTGGCGCTGGATGCCTCCTATCAGATGCTGGCGCGGCGGGGCCAGCGCGACGGGGGCGCCGCGGCCGCTCCGGCCATCCAGGCGCGGGCCGAAGCCCTGCCTTTTGCCGACGGAGCCTTCGACGCCGCCATGGCCATCCTGTCGCTGCACCATTGGCAGGACCAGCGGCGGGGGCTGGCGGAGATGCGCCGGGTGGCGCCGCGGCGTGTTGTGCTGCTGACCTGGGTGGGGTTTCCGCAGGGCTTCTGGCTGCTCGATTACATTCCGCAGATCCAGGCCGCGGACGCGAACCGCTTCCCCACGCTCGACACCCTGGAAGCGGTGCTGGGCCCGCTGCGCGTGGAGACGGTGCCGATCCCGCGCGACTGCCGCGATGGGCTGCTATGCGCCTACTGGGCGCGCCCGGCGCTGTACCTGGATGCCTCGGCGCGGCGGGCGATTTCGGTCTTTGCGCGCATGCCGGAGCCCGTTGAGGGGCTGCGGCGGCTGGCCGCGGATCTGCGCTCAGGGCGCTGGCAGCGGCGCTACGGCGCGCAGGCCCAGCAGTCCCGGATGGACTTTGGCTACCGGCTGGTGCTTGCGGGCGCCGCCACGGCTGATGGCTGAAGGCGCGACGTCACCTCTGGACCGCCGTTGCCCCCATACGGTGGCCCTCGCCATGGCAAGGTCCCCATTCGCCAGCCACGGTCCGGCGTGCGTGAACACGAAAATCCGCGCATGAAGATCTACCTGCACGCGGGGCACTTCAAGACCGGCACCACAGCCTTCCAGCGCATGCTGCATGCGCAGCGTGAGGATCTGGCGGCGCAGTCGATCTACGTGCCCCGGTCGCAGGCCGGCAACCACGGTTATCGCATGGCCTGCAATTTCGCCACGGGTCGTATCGAGTCGCGGCTTGCGGCCGAACTGGCCAGCGCGGCCGGGCAGGGCTATCGCAGCTGCATCCTTTCCGCCGAGGTCATCGCCCATTTCGACGCCCAGGAGTTCCGCGCGCTGGGCGCGCTGCTGGCGCCCTATCCGGTCGAGTTGGTGCTGGTACTGCGCCCCTGGGCCGAGTTCCTGCTGTCGCGCTATCAGCAGAACATCAAGCGCGGCGACTACCTGAGCCTGACGCAGTTCCTGAGCCTGGTGCAGGCGCAAGGCGATGCGCACCCGGACTGCAACTACGCGCGCATCGTGGAGCTTGCCGGCGATCACTTCGACACAGTCCGGCTGCTGCCCTATGCCGCCAACGCCGCGCCGCTTGCCATCCTGCGCCAGGCGGGGCTGGATGCGCCCACGCTCGGCGCGCTGCTGAAGGCCGCGCCGCGGCTGAATGTCTCGCAGGGGCTGGCCCAGGTCGAGATGCTGCGTGTCTACAATGAGGTCGTCGGGCGGCCGCGCGGCTGGCCGGCGGATCGCAAGGCCCGCCAAGCCCTGGACCGGCGCACGCCAGTCGCGGTCATCGAGTCCAAGCGCCTGTTGCGGCAGTTTGAGCGCGCGCAGCCACAGGCTTATGCCGAGCTCGCCGCGCTGGTAGACGGCCAGCCCTGCGAGCTGGATCTGGGACCCTTGCTTGCGCGCTGTGAGTCCTGGGCGGCGCGCCTGGCCGAGGTCAGCGCCGCGGCCGCCGTTGTCAGCGAGCTGCCGGCCGATTTCCTGCGCCCGACACGGCGCCGGGTCCACGCCTATGCGCTGGAGGCCGGGGGGCTACCGGCGTCCCTGCAAACGGCCCTGCGCTCGGCCCATGAGCGTGACATCGCGGGGGCGGCCGAGGCACGCCCGCGTTAGCATAATCAGGCTGCAACCCAGCCCCCGCCGCGGGACGACCCGCGCGGCCTCCAGCGCGCAGGGACGGCCCTGCACCCGACTAAGGACACCCATGAGCTGGTTTTTGCTGCTCTGCGCCGGCCTGTTTGAAGTGGTCTGGGCCGTGGGCCTGAAATACACGGAAGGCTTCACCCGTCCGCTGCCTTCGCTGATCACTGTGCTGGCGATGGCGCTGAGCTTTTACCTGCTGAGCCTGGCACTGCGTACGCTGCCGCTGGGCACGGCCTACGCCTTCTGGGTCGGCATTGGCGCCGTGGGCACGGTGATCGCCGGCATCGTGCTCTTTCACGAATCCACCGCGCCGCTCAAGCTCGCCAGCCTGGCACTGGTGGTGCTGGGGCTGGTGGGTTTGAAGCTGTCCAGCCCGGCCTGAGGCCGCTCGCCGTGCTTGAACTGCGCCCCAGCTGCGAGCAGTGCAATACCGCGCTGCCGCCCGATTCCCCGCGGGCCATGATCTGCTCCTACGAGTGCACCTTTTGCCGCGACTGCGTGGAGGGCCTGCTGGCCAACGTCTGCCCCAACTGCGGCGGTGGTTTTTGCCCGCGACCCATCCGCCCGGCACGGGCCTGGAAGGGGGGCAACCACCTGGGCCGGCACCCGGCGGGCACGCGGGTGGTTTTTCAGCCCGTGGATGCGGCAGCCCATGCCGCGTTCGCGGCGCCCATCCGCGCGATCCCGCCGGAGCGACGCTAGCGGCGTCGCGTCGTCGCGTCGGCCTGGGGGCCGCGGCGCATGACCAAAATCACGGGCTTTGGAGGCCGGCGCGGCCCTCTGCGGCGCGGGCCGGCAGGCTAAGATCGCGGCCATGAAAACCTTCCGCTGCACCTGTGGCAACACGCTGTACTTCGAAAACTCGAAGTGCCTGCGCTGCGGCGCGGCGGTGGGCTGGTGCCCGGCCTGTGAGTCGGTGGCCACGCTGCTGCCGCAGGGCGATGGCGGCTACCGCTGCGCCAACACCCATTGCGGTGCCGCGCTGCGCCTGTGCCACAACTACGAGGTCGAGGCGGTGTGCAACCGCGCGGTTCCGCAGCCGGCCAAGGCCGGAGACTTGTGCGACTGCTGCAGCTACAACGACACCATTCCCGACCTGTCGGTGCCGGGCAACCGCGAAAAGTGGGCACGCCTGGAGGCCGCCAAGCGGCGGCTGATCTACGCGCTGGACCTGCTGGGCCTGCCGCGGCATGCGGCCACGGCGGATGCCCGCGCGGCCGACGGCGCGGCGGGCGCAGTGCATGGCCCGCCACTGGCCTTCGACTTCAAGGCCGACGTCATCCCCAGCAACGAGTTCTGGCGTGCGATGGGCGAGGGCGAGCGGGTCTACACCGGCCACGCCAACGGCAAGATCACCATCAACATCCGCGAGGCCGACCCGGTCGAGCGCGAGGCGCTGCGGGTGGATCTGGGCGAAGCGCACCGCACGCTGGTGGGCCACTTTCGCCACGAAATCGGCCACTACTACTGGGAGTGGCTGGTGCGTGGCCGCCGCGAGGCCGAGTGCGTCGCCGTCTTTGGCGACCACAACAACCCCAGCTACGCCGATGCGCTGGAGCGCCACTACCAGCAGGGCGCCCCGGCGAACTGGGCCGAGACCTACGTCAGCGCCTACGCCACCATGCACCCTTGGGAGGACTTCGCCGAGACCTTCGCCACCTGGCTGGACCTGACCGGCGTGCTGGATACGGCCCACCACATCGGCTTTGCCGGCGTGCCCGACGTGCGCGAAGCCGACACCGACACCCTGGTGGCCGCCTACCGCCGCATCGGTATCGCCATGAACGAGATGAACCGCACGATGGGCCTGCTGGACTTTTTGCCCGAGATCTTCGTGCCGCCGGTGGTCGACAAGCTGCGCTTCGTGCACCAGCTGGTGCGCGAGGCCGCCGCCGCGAACCCCAACGCCTCGCCTGCGCGCACCGGGGCCCCCGCATGAGCACCGTCGAGCCCCGTATCCACATCGCGCTGGGCGTGCCGGATATCGCCGTGGCGGTTACCGCCTACACCGAGCAGCTGGGCTGCGCGCCCGAGGTCCTGGTGCCGGGCGAGTACGCGCTGTGGCGCACCGCGAGCCTCAATTTCTCGGTGCGCCGCGATGCGGTGCCCGCCGCGCAGTTGCGCCACCTGGGCTGGGAGGATGCGCAGGCGCCGCGCTTTACCGCGGTGACCGATGCCACCGGCCTGCTGTGGGAGCGGTTTTCGGCCGCGCAGCAGCGTGAGGAGATCGCGCAGCTGTGGCCGGAGCACGCATCGCGCTAAGCTGCGGCCACTGTCAAGGAAGAGCTGCAATGCGTAATACCGCCTGGGTGCTGATCGCGCTCGGCGCCGCGATACTCGTGGGCGTCGGCTACTGGCTGTTTCACACCAGCGACGAGGCGCCGCTGATGGCCGGCGACGCGCCCGCGGCCGGCGCGCCGGAGCACGCGGCCGGCGGGGCGCAGGTGCGCCACCCCATCACGCCGGCACCGGCCGCCCCCGCCGCGGCGCAAGAGCGCCGGCGGGACGAGAGCGCCGCCGCGGTGGCCGCCACGCCGCGCCCGCGGGCCACGCCGCTGCCGGCGCTGGCGCAAAGCGACGCGCCGCTGCTGTCGGACGCGCAGCCCATCTTCGGCCCCGGCGGCGCGCCCAACTTCCTGCGCCCGCAGGCGTTGATCGAGCACTTTGTCGTGACCGTCGACAACCTGGATCGCAACCCGATCCCGCTGCGCCGCCGGCCCATTGCCCATGTGCCCGAGAAGCCCGCAGTGCGTGTGGAGCCGGGCGAGGGGGCGATGAAGTCGCTGACGGCCGAAAACACCGCGCGCTACACCCCCTATGTCCAGGCGCTGGCCAGCCTGGATGTGAACCAGGTCGCCGCGCTGTACCGGCGCTATTACCCGCTGTTCCAGCAGGCCTACCGCGACATGGGCTACCCGCAGGGCTATTTCAACGACCGGCTGGTCGAAATCATCGACCATCTGCTGGCCACCCCCCGGGTCGACTACCCCATTGCCGTCAAGCAGCCCAAGGTGCTCTACGAGTTTGCCGACCCCTCGCTCGAGGAGCGCTCCTGGGGCCAGAAGTCGCTGATCCGCCTGGGTCCGCAAAACCAGCAGACGGTCAAGACCTTCCTGCGTGCGCTGCGCGCCGAAATCGCCAGCGGCGCAGAATAAACCAGGCCTTGGCGGGCCCCGCCCGGGCCCGCCGATGGCGTGCACGCTGCCCGCGCGTGACGCTGCTATTTGCCTGCGGCATAGTGGGTCCCACGGTCGCCCCCAGGTGGGCGGTCTAGGGGGAGCGACATGACGAGGGAGGGGGGCAATATGTCCGAGCACGGACGGGTATTGGTACTGGGCCTGGCATTGGTGCTGCTGGTCACCTGGGCCATGGTGCGCGGCGGGCCGCACAAGAAGTACAGCACGACCGCTTATTGGTCAGAGTCCACCGCCTTCCAGGCGGAGCAGGTACCTGCGGCCGCGTTGGAACCGGGCAACCCGGACGGGCCCGTCCTGATGTGGGCCGCCATGGTGACGGATGACCCGGAAGTCATTCGCACGCTGGTCGCGCGGGGCGCCGACCCCAATGAATCCGACACCGGCGACTTTTCCGCAACCCCCTTGAGCGCGGCGGCGGGAAAGAACCCCAACCCGGAAATTGTCGACACGCTGATTGCGGTTGGGGCGGACATCCACAAAAGAGTGGGCAGCGAGGACAAATCGGCGCTGATCATCGCGGCCGAGCTGAACCCGAATCCGGATGTGCTGCATGCGCTGATCCGCCACGGGGCCGATCTGCGCTACCGCGACCGCACCGGTCGGAATGCGCACGATCAGGCGCTGCGGTTCGCCAATGCCGCCGCGGTGAAGGTCCTGGCGCCGAGGCCGGCGTCCGGTGACCGCGAGCCGGTGCAAAGCCGGCCACGCGGATGAGCGCCGAGTGCCGCTGCCCCTGCCAGCAAACCCGCTACACCGTGACCGGCCCGGCGCTGCTGCGTGCCGTGTGCCACTGCACGCTGTGCCAGCAGTTCAACCGGGCGGATTACGCCGACATCGTGATCTTCCGCGAACGCGATGTGCAGATGCCGCCCGAGGGGCAGGTGGCCTACGAGACCCTGCGCCCGCCGCCGGCGGTACAGCGCGGGCGCTGCGCGGCCTGTGGCAAGCCGGCGGTGGAGCGCTTTGCCGCGCCGGGGCTGCCGCGGCTGGTGATCGTGCCGGTCGCAAACGTGGCTGAGCCGCAGGCCCTGCCGCCGGTGGCGCTGCACATGTTCTACAACCGCCGACGCGCGGACGTGGCCGAGGCCGAGGGCCTGCCCACCTACAGCGGCTACTGGCCCAGCCAGCTGGGCTTCATGCGCCACCTGCTGCCGCGGCTGCTGCGCCGCTAGGCGGCGATTCGCCCGCCGCCTCGTGCGGCCCCGACGCGGCCACCGCCAGTGGCGCCTGTGCGGGCAGCGTTGTGGCCGGGTCGGGGTCGTCGGCCTGCCGCAGCAGCAGCTGCAGCCAATGGAAATCGCTCAGGGTAATGGCGCGCCGTGGCGATTCGCGCAGCAGGCGCGGGCCGTCCGCGCCCAGTTCCATTACGCCGCAGTCCGCCGGGATCTCGTCCAGGCTGTGCAGCAGCCCCGGGCGCAGCACGTAGTAAAAGCGCTCGCACAGCGCCTGGTAGCCGGCGCGTTTCTCCGGCCGGCGCAGGTCGGCCAGCAGGTCCGCGCGGCGCACCTTGGCCTCATAGACCACCGGCGCCAGGCGGCTGGCCTCGTAGCAGTGGCGTATTGACCACACATCGGGCTGCACGCCGAGCCAGCGCCCCGCCACTAGCACCCGCCAGGGCACTTCGCTGTAGGCCCGCCGGCCGGCGGCCTGCTCCAGCGCCAGCAGCTCCTCAACCAGCGCGCGGTGCGGGCGCAGGCGCGCGCGGCGCTGCTCGCGCGCGGCGAGCAAGGCGGCGATGCCGCTGTCGCTCAGGTGCAGGGTGCAGCGGCCGGCGGCGTCCCAGTGGCGCTGCACCCAGCCGGCGTGCAGCAGCTCCAGTTCCAGGTCGTCCTGGGCCGGCCAGCCGGCCGAGCGGTAAATCGTTTGCAGGCGCCGCAGGGCGCGGCGCGAGGGCAGGGTGGGCGTACTCATGCGCCGCAAGCCTGGCGGGGCGCAGGCTCAGCGGCTGAGCCTGCCGCGCGCGCTGCGGCGTCGGGCGGGCCACGCCCGCAACGCGTTCGGGCGCCTAGCGCGCCGCGGGCAGCAGCAACTGGCCGGTGCGGACCCGCTGCGGGTGGTTGCCCACCGGCACGCTGGCCACCAGCTCGGCCGTCTCGAAATCGACCACCACCACGCGGTCCTGCTCGCTGACCGACACATAGCAATGTCGCCCGTCGGCGCTTTCGGTGGCCCAGTAGGGCTTGGAGCCCAGCGGGTCCTCGGACAGCGTGAGCACTTGGTAGACAAAGCTTTCGCGGTTCACGATGGCCACATAGCCGGACATCGTGGCCGCCACGCACAGCGTGTCGCCGGCGTGGTTCAGCGCCAGCCCGTGGTGCGCCGAGTTGAGCTGGTACTTGCGGGTGGGCAGCGCGCGGATCTGCGGCGGCACCGGCAGCTCCAGCCGGCGGGTGATGCGGTGCTCCTGCAGGTCGTACTCGAACAGCCCGTGGAAGAAGGAGACCTGCAGGTAGGCCATCGACTCATCCGGCGTCACCGCCATCGGCCGCACGGCCGAATCGACCCAGCCAAAGCCGGCCTCCTCAAGCTTCTCGCCGACGTCGATGCTGTGCAGGATCTCGTAGCTGTCGGCGTCGGCGATCACGAAGCGGCGCTTGCCCTTCAGCGGGTCCAGCCAGGCGGCGGTGGTCGGGATGAAGACCCGGCCGATGGTGGCGTGGTAAATGCGCTCGCCATCGCGGGAGTAGTTGGACTCGTGCGGCTGGTCGCCGGGGGCGAAGCCGCCAATGACCTCGCCCGTGGCGGTGTCCAAGGCATGCACCTCGCCGGCGGTGGAGGCGGAAATCAGAAAGACCTGGCCGTCGGGCGAAAGGGCGGCGTGGTCGGCGCGCAGGCCGGCCACCGGCGTGCGCCAGGCGATCTCGCCGCTGCGCACATCCAGCGCAATGGCGTCGGCGAAGCTGGGCCGGGAGACGTAGAGATAACGCCCGTCGTGGCTGGGGAAGAGGTCGTCGACGAGCTGGTCATTGCCCTCGCCGATGACATGGCGGATGAAGCGAAAGGCGCCGCGGCGCAGCCAGCTGTCGTTGATTTCGGCAATGCGCGCCTGCAGATCGGGCACCAGGTTGTAGCGCGCGAGGATCTCGAAGCTTTGCGGGTCGAAGACCTCGGCGGTGCCATCCCAGTTGCTGCCCACCACCACCACGTCGTGCAGGGAGGTCGCGGCATCGCCCAGCGGCAGGTTCGGCGGGGGTTCCGGGGCCACCGGCGCCACCGGGCGCAGCAGCCAGACCAGGCCGGCCAGGATCGACAGTAACAGGGCCCAGCACAGGAGCCGGAACAGGCCACGCAGCAGGCGCATCATCGCGGGGGTCTCCTCGGTGTCGCGCCGCCCATGGTAGCGGGCTCGTCGGCCGCGGGCGGGGTGGCCTCAGTCGGCGGCAGCCGCGCGAGCTGGCGCAGGTGGGCGGGGAAGGCCTCGCGCAGGGCGGCGATGTGCTCGGCGCCGTACATCGCTTGCAGCGTGGTCTGGGACACGGCGAAGTAGTTGATCGCGCCCAGCAGTTGATAGACATGGGTGGCGACGGTGCGCGCGTCGGCCCCGGCGTCGCCCTCGGCCCAGCCGGTCGTTCGGCGGCGTTGCCGGTGCAGGGCGTCAAGGAAGGGCCGCAGGTACCAAACGCCCGCCTCGGCGGCGCGGCTGCGGTTGTCGAGCAGCTCACGCATCAGCAGCTGGGTGTCCTGCGGGTGCTGCTGGGTGCGCGCATGGATGCGCAGCAGCGCCTGCTCGAAGGCCTGCTCCGGCGGCACGTTGCGCTCGCTGTCGGCGAGGTCTTCGAGCAGGCGGGTAGAGATGCGCTCCAGCACGGCGCCATACAGCTTTTGCTTGCTGCCGAAGTGGTGCAGCAGGGCCTGCTTGGTCAGGCCGACCTCGCGGCCGATCTGCTCGATGCTGGCGCCATAAAAGCCCTTGTCGGCGAATAGCCGCAGTGCGGCGGCAAGCAGGCGTTCTCGGGTATCCATCACGGCTCGGGCTGGCATTGCGATTGACAACCTACCACCTGGTAAGTAACGCTGCACCTACCAACTGGTAGGAGCGCGCGATGAGCCCCGAACTGCAACGCCAACTGCTGCAAGAGCTGCTGGGCCTGGAGGCGCGCAAGGCGCTGTATCTGGACGACGCGCCCAGCCGCAGCCCGGTGCAGCACTACCTGGACCCGGAACGATTCGCCCGGGAGCAGCAGCGGGTCTTTGGCGCGCTGCCGGCCATGCTGGCGCACAGCAGCGAGCTGGCCGCGCCGAACAGCTTTTTGCGGCGCACGGTGCAGGGCCAGCCCCTGTTACTGCTGCGCGGCGATGATGGCGTGGCGCGAGTGTTCTACAACGTCTGCCGGCATCGCGGCACGCGGCTGGTGGAGGCGCAGGCCGGCTGCAAGGCCCGCCACGTTTGCCCCTACCACGCCTGGAGCTGGAACAGCCGCGGCGAGTTCGTGGCCGCGCCGCACTTCGAAGCCGGCTTCCCCGATGCCCGGCCCGAGGAGCTGGGCCTGGCCGCGCTGCGCTGCGAGGAGCGACATGGCTTTGTCTGGCTGCTGCCCGAGTCCTTTGCGGGGGCGCTGGCGGATTTTCTGGGCCCGCTGGATGCGGAGCTGGCCTGGGTGGGCACCTCCGGGCTTGCGGTGCACGCGGCCGATACCCAGCTGCGCCGCTGCAACTGGAAGATGATCGCCGAAGGCGGGCTGGAGGCTTACCACTTCCGCGTGGCCCACCGGAACACCATAGCCAAGCTCTTCCACGACAACCTCTCCAGCTACCAGGTGCTGGGGCCGCACATGCGCTCGATCCTGCCGCGCACCTCCATGGCGCAACTGCGCGAGCAAGCGCCCGAGCACTGGGCGCTGCGGGCCCATGCCAACGTGCTCTATTCGCTGTTTCCCGGCAGCGTGCTGCTGGTACAGCATGACCATGTGGTGTGGATTCAGGTCGAGCCGCTGGCGGTCGACAGCACGCTGCTGCGGCTGGTCACGCTCAAGCCCGCCGATTCCACGGCGCCCACCGGGTATTGGGACAAGAACCACGCGCTGACGCTGACAACGCTGAACGAGGACTTCGATCTCGCCGAGAGCATCCAGTCCGGCCTGCACACCGGTGCGAACACGGCGCTGCGCTTTGGCCGCTTCGAAGGCGCGCTGCAGCGATTCAACGAGACCGTGCAGCGTCAGCTTGACGGCGCGCCGCAAGCCGCGGGCGCCGCCGCGGGCTGAGCGGCGCCCTGGGCTTCAGCCGCGCGGCCTCATGACCGTGGATACAGCAGCAACTGCGTGCAGCGAAACTGCGCGATCAGGCGCTCACGCTGCGGGTCGTGCACCGCGCAATCCCAGACCTGCGTCGTGCGGCCGCCGTGCAGCATCGTCGCCACCGCCTCGATCTCGCCCTCGCGGCAGGTGCCCATGAAGTTGGATTTGAGCTCGACGGTGGTGAAGTTGGTGGCGCCCTTCGGGTAGCTCTGCATGCAGCCCAGGCCGGCGCAGGTGTCGGCCAGGCTGACCACGCTGCCCGCGTGCAGGTAGCCGTTCCCGGCCATTACCTCGGTGCGCAGCGGCATGCGCATGCGCGCGTAGCCGGCGCGCAGCTCCAGCGCGTAGATTCCCAGGTGGCGGGCGAGGCCGTGGCTGGCGTCCTGGTTGAAGTGGTCGACGGCGTTCATGCGGTAGCGGGGCTTGGGGACAGCGGGCATTGTGCCTGCGCCGCGGGCTGCAAAAACAATCCCGAATCTCTCCATAATGTCTCCACATTGCCGCGCTAAGCTGCGCGGCAAAGCGACGACACGGGACGGGACCCCTGATGACTTTGACGACTGCGGCGCCGGCGCGCCTGGCGCTGCTGTTGGCGCCCCTGTTTGTGGCCGCCTGCGGCTCCGGCGATTCCTCCGGTGGGGCTTCGAGCACGCCGACGCCCGAACCCACGGCCACCGTGCCGCCTACGGCGACGCCGCAACCCACGGCGACCTTGGCGCCCACCGCCAGCGTGTCGCCGACGTCGACACCGACCCCGGCCGCGACGGCCAGCCCCAGTCCCAGCGCGACACCGACGGTGCAGCCCAGCCCGAGCAGCACGCCCGTGGTGACGCTGACACCCACCCCCACGGCCATACCGACCGCGACGCCCACGCCCACGCCTACCGTGGCCGCCGCGGACCCCACCGCCGTATGGCTGTTGAACACCAGCCGCCGCTCGGCGCACATCTTCGAAACGGGCAGCAGCCAGGGCGTTCTGGAGGATGTGCAAAGCGCCACGCGGCAGACCGTGGCGGGCGCCGAGTATGTGCGCGTCGAGGCCAGCGGCGTGCCCGGCTATGAGGTCACGCTGAGCCAGGCCGATATCAACGCACTGAATGCCCGCCCGCGCGCGGCCACCGATTTCGCCAGTGGCAGCACCACGGCCAGCGCGGGGCAGGTGGTGTCCTTCGGTGAGGACATTGGCTACGTCAGCAGTAACGAAAACTGCAACAGCACCGGCGGCTATGGCTACTGGCCGCCCGGCCCGGGCTGCCCGCTGGACATGGCAAAGTCGGTGTTTTTCGCCACCGCGCCTGAACCCAACCCGGGGGCCTGCGAGGCCGGCCTGGGCGTCACCGGCCTGCTGGTCAACGGCACCAGTGTCTTCGGCTGGGGCGACGGCCAGAGCTACCAGAGCGAGGGCGTGTGGGAGAACCTGGCCCCGGTGGCCGAGCAGTACGACGTGGATATCTGCGGCGGCCACGCAGCAGCCGGCGAGTACCACCACCACTTCTACACCTCCTGCCTGGCCGCGCTGGTCGGCGACGACGGCGGCGGGCATTCGCCGCTCTATGGCTATGCCATCGACGGCTACCCCATCTACGGGCCCTACGAGGCGGCCGGCACGCTGGCCCAGAGCGGCTGGGCCGTGCGCGATTACGGCGCGGCCACCAGCGCCGGGGGCTGCGGCACGCCGGGCGAGCGTAGCTGCGTGCTCGTGGACGAATACGACCTGAGCGCGGGCGTGGACAGCAGCGTGCGCCCCGGCCCGGATATCGGCGCTACGGTCAGCACGCTCTCTGGCAACAGCCTGCCCGCCGACGACGGCTTTTATTACCAGGACCACTACTACGCCGGCCTTCCGGTCAGCGGCGCGCGCCTGGACCAGCACAACGGCCACGACACCGGCGACGGCCGCGGCTACCACTACCACATCACCCTGAGCGACGACGGCAACAGCACCCTGAGCCCGGCCTTCCCCTACACCGTGGGGCCGCGCTATGCCGGCGCGCTGCCGGATAACGCCGCCAGCAACTGCGGCGGCGTGGGCGGTGGCGGCACGGGCGGCGGCCCGGGTGGCGGCGCTGGCGGTGGCGGCCCCGGTGGGGGTGGGCCGGGCGGCCGCTGATGGAGCGCGCAGGGCTCCGCCGCGGGCTTGCGCTGCTGCTATGGGCGACGGCCTGCGCCGCCGCCGCGCAGATGGCACACCCGATGCCGCAGGGCCAGCCGATGCCGCAGGGCCAGCCGATGCCGCAGGGCGAGTCGATGCCGCCGGGCCAGCCGGCGGCGCAGGCCGCCATGCCGGCGCCGGTAGCGGACCAGAACGCCGCGCCCATGGACCACAGCCACATGCCCATCGCACTGCCGGAGGGTGTGCCGACGCCGCGGCTGGCGCTGCGGCTGCAGCCGGATGTGATGTCGGGCTACAACGTCGAGCTGCAGCTGGAGAACTACCGCCTGCGCCTGCCGCCACCGCCGCCGCGGACGATGGCGCAGCAGATGGCGCCCAGCCTGGCCGATGGCCTGGCCGCCGGCCACGCCCACCTCTACATCAATGGCGAGAAAAAGCAGCGGGTCTACGGCCGCCTGCTGCATGTGCCGGCGGAATGGCTGCGCCCGGGCGTCAATCAAATCAGCGTTTCGCTGAACAGCGATGGGCACATGGTATGGACGGCCCGGGAGCGCAAGATCCTGGCCACGCTGTTCATCAACCCGCACGCCGAACCGGTGCTGCTGCACCACTTCGCCAGCTTCCCGCCCTAGCGGTGGCCGCGACGCCCGCCGCGCGGGCGGCTGGTTACAGCGGCCGCGCTCAGAGCTCGGGCTGGAAGCTCTCCAGCCGCGCGCAGTCGCGGGCCTCGGGGGGTTGGGCCAGCACCTGTTCGAGCAGTTGCGGGCGGTCGGTCATCACCGCATCCACGCCCAGCGCCAGCAGGTCCACCATGTCCTGGCAGGCGTTGATCGTCCACACGTGCACGGCCACGCCGGCCGCGTGGGCATCGTCCACGAAGTCCTGCGTGACGACCGGGATGCCCAGCTCCGGCGGCACCTGGAAGGCATGGTGGATCGACAGCGGCGG
This sequence comes from uncultured Ectothiorhodospiraceae bacterium, assembly GCA_937141935.1. GTDB lineage: Bacteria > Pseudomonadota > Gammaproteobacteria > Nevskiales > Oceanococcaceae > MS8. The sequence goes on along the minus strand of CAKZQS010000020.1, from coordinate 10,070 downwards.
CATCGGCAGCGGGCCCTGACTGGCGAGCACATAGCCGGCCGCCTGGCCGGTGGGGAAGGACGTCGACACGCAGGGCGCCTGTGCCTTGAACAGCGCAGCCGGCAGGTCGATGAAGGAGGCGACGATGACATCGTCGTCCCGCTGCCGCTCAATGAGCAGCTCGGCCACCTTGGCCTCGTAGCTGCCGGTGGAATCGGGGTCCGGCTTCAGCTCGATGTTGATCAGCGCCGTGGGGAAGCGGTCCAGCGTCTCGGCCAGCGTCGGCACGCGAAAATCCGCGGCGCTAAAGCCCGAAGGCGGCGCCTTGGCCCCCGTCGCCACGCCCCGGAAGATGTATTCGGACTCCTGCGCATCGGCCACGGCGCCGCGGCCGGGCACGAACCAATAGGCCGCATCCAGCGCCTGAATCTCGGCCAGCGTGAAGGCCGACACGCTGCCGCTGCCATCGGTGGTGCGGTCCACGGTGGCGTCGTGGATCACCACCAGCTCGCCGTCCGCGGTTTCGTAGACGTCCATCTCCAGCACGTCCGCGCCCACATCCACCGAGCGCTGGTAGGCATAGAGCGTGTTTTCGGGAAACTCCAGCGCGCCGCCGCGGTGGGAGAAGTTCAGCTCGGTGCGCTCCAGCCAGGGGTTGTCCACGGCGGGCGTATCGCAGCTGTAGTTCGGGTCCGGCGTGGTCGCCCCGCCGTCGCTACCCGCCACGGCACGGCTACCTTCGGTGCCACAGGCGGCGAGCAGCAGGGTGCCGAGCAAGGCGATGACGGTGGAGGGTGTTGGCTTCATGGTGGGTCTTTGGTGTCAGTGTGAAAGGAGCGGATCGGCGTGGTGGCTACGCTGCAGCGAGCCCGGCGCCTCCGCCCAACGGCGGCGCACACCGGGCGTGGTGTCAGCGCCCAACGCCATCTCAGTTGCGGACGCCGGGGCCAAGGGCCTGCTGGCGCATCTGCAGCGGCGTGACGCCGTTGGCCTTGCGGAAAGCTCGGGTAAAGGCACTGTGCTCGGAATAACCCAGGAGCAGCGCCACATCGGTAATTTGCACCGCTGGATCTCGCAGGTAGGAACAGGCCAGTTCATTGCGCACCAGTTGCAATTCCTCGCGAAAGCTGGTCCCCGCTGCGCGTAAGTGCCGCTGCAGCGTGCGCGCCGTACTGTTCATGCTCGTGCTGACGCTGTGAATGTTGGGTTCGCCTTCGCGCAGTTGCGCGGCGATGGCTTTGCGGACCTGCACAACCAGGGCTTCCACACGCGGCAGGCGTGCGAGCAACTGCTCGGCATGCTGTTCAAGCACGTGCTCCAGTGTGGGGTCGGTGCGGCGCAGCGGCCGCGCCAGCAGCTCGGGTGGCACACGGATGATGGGCTCGGGGCAAAAAAAACGCACCGGGCAACCAAAAAACTCCTCAAAGGGGGTGACATCGTCCGGGGGCGGGTGGGCGAAGTCGACCGAGTGCGGGTGGCCCTCGCCTTGTATCACGCTGCGGCAGAACTGCACCATGACGGCGAAGCCGGTCTCGCCCACGAGGGCGCCGGTGCGGAACTGGCTGATATCCCAAACCATTTCGATGGCGTCTGGCCCTTCCCGGCGCGTCATGGGGATCGCGTCGAAGATCAACCGCTGGTAGCGCTCCAGACGCTGCAGCACCACGCCAAAATTCTCGCAGGCCCATAGCAGGTGCCCGACCAGCCCCAGGTGGCGCGCATTGACCATGCGGCCGAGCTGCAGCCCGATGTAGCGGTCGTCCAGATGGGTCCCGGCCCGGACGAGCATGTCCTCCCACACGCGCACGTCCACAAGCTCTTGGCGATCGGGGTCAGCACTGGGTCGAGGCACACCCAGCACCGCCGGGGCGTCTTCTCCCAAGGCATCGAGGTAGTCGTAGAGCAGCAGCGTGAAGCCCGCGGGGACAGCACGTTGGTAAAGGGGCGCGGTCATGGCTCGTGGGCCCAGGCAGTGGCGCGAATTGTCAAAAGAAATGTCGGGGTGAGTCAAGCGCCCGGCCTTGCCAGCGGGAACAATAGCGCGCTGCTGTTGGCGCCGCGTGCGCCCTTCCAGCCGCAGCAGGGGCCCCCGCCGACGGCGCAGCTTTTGCTTACAGCGGCGACCCCATCGCACGGACCGGCTTGTGCTTATGAACACCTTCGATTTTCCCCTCGTCCTGCGGGCCAGCGTATTTGGCCTGGGACTTGCGATTCTGACCGCCTGCGGGGGTGGTGGCCGCAGCAACGATGACCTCGCGATCGTACCGCCCACAAACGCGCCCAACCCCACGCCGACCACGCCGGGGACGCCAGGCGGTGGTGAGAACGGCGGTGGCGACAACGGCGGCGGAAGCGACGGCGGCGGCGACGGCGGCGACGGCGGTGACACGCCTGGGGGTGACGGCGGCGACGGGGGCAGCGGTTCCGGCGGTGAGGGTCGTACGCTGTTTATCGAAGACGGGCCGGACGAAGAGGATGATGCCTTGGCAGCCTTCTTCTCCGCGCGCGACGGCGACACCATCGAGTTCGGCGAGGGGACCTTTGACCTGAGCACCACGCTGGTGATGTCCCACAAGTCGAACATCACGATCAAGGGTCAGGGACTGGACAAGACGGTGCTGTACTTTGAAAACAGCGGCACCCCGGAAGGCTTGGCCCTGAGCCACATGAACGGCATCTTCATCGAGGACCTGACGGTGCTCGACACCCCCGGCTTCATGATCAAGATTTCGGATTCGGACTTTGTCACGCTGCGCAACGTGCGCGCCATGTGGTCGAGCGGAGATGGCGGCATGGACCCCGAGGTGCCGGCGACCCTGGATACCGAATGCGTGCATGCCCTGTCAGCGGTGGAGGCTTTTGGCAGCTATACCGACGCCAATGGATTGCCCCGCCGCTACACCGTGGACAGCAGCAACGGCGGCTATGCCATCTACCCGGTCCTGTCGAACAACATTCTGCTCGACAACGTCATTTCTCTGGGAGCCTCGGATGCCGGCATCTACGTCGGGCAGTCGAATGACGTCATCGTCAGGAACAGTGAGGCCCTGTTCAATGTTGCCGGCTACGAGATCGAGAACACCGACAACGCCGACCTGTACAACAACGTCGCCCATTGCAACACCGGCGGCTTCCTGGTGTTTGACCTGCCGGGCATCAATCAGTACGGCGAACGCACGCGGATCTTCGACAACTACACCGGCTATAACAACCAGGAGAACTTCGCTCCCGGGGGCATTGTCGCCATCGTGCCGCAGGGCGTGGGTGTGCTCCAGTTGGGGTATGACGAAGTCGAGTTTTTCCGCAATACCGTCGAGTACAACCGCACCGTGGGCTATGTGGTTGTCAGCCACGAGCTGGTCGAAGGCAAGCCCGAACACCCCGACAAGCGCATGGATCTGTATGCCGAGGGGGTGTACATCCACAGCAACAACTTCATCAGCAACGGTTTGCTGCCACAGCCGCCGCGGGAGGAAGCCATCATTTGCGCGGATGGCACCGGTCCGGGTTTTGACACCTTCCCCCCCTGCATCCCCACCAGCATCGACGACACCCACACCTCGCTGTTGCCCACGCTGGTCGTGATCAAGGCGGCGCAAGCGCTCGACGGTTATGGGCTGACCGGCGCGCATATCGTGTGGGATGGGATGTATGACGCGGAGCCCAATGGCTGCGCGCTGGCCCCGGAGTTCGCGGCCAAGGTGGACCACAACGGCAAGCCGGACTACGACGGCAGCGACTTCCCCGAGTGTCTGTACAACGACTACAAGTTCGCGGATCCCAGCGATGCCTCGACCCGGCGTCACCCGTTGTATTGGAACTGCTTTACCGACGCGGGCGACCCCAACGGGAACACCTTCTCCGTGGACGCGCGTCCTTACCTGAACTTCCAGGATACGGACCCCTTCAACCCGCCGCTTACGGATATCGATGCGCATGACTGCCCCACGCGCTTTGGCGAGCAGATGCCGCGCCTGCCGCCCGCAGTCGTTGCCGAGTTCGTACCCGGCGAAAACGGGGGCGAGTCGCTGAGCGACGAAGAGGTGCGGGCTATCTGCGAGAACTACGCAGGCAACGACATCAACCGTGCGGCGCTGCCCTACAACTGCCCCAAGCTCTCGCACTACAACCTGTTCGCCGATCCCACGGACCCGCGCGAGGGCTTCAATGAGGGCGGCGTGCTGTTTGACCTGACGACGCCGTTGTTCTCGGACTACGCCAGCAAGTACCGCGTGCTGTTCCTGCCGCCCGGTGAACCGGCGACATGGAACGAGGGCACCAAGGACACGCCGAACGCGACCTTGGACTTCCCCGTGGGCACCGTGATCGCGAAGACCTTCAGTTTCAAGAACGGCGCGCAGGAGGATGTGATTGAGACCCGCCTGCTTATCCATCGTGACGCCGGCGACGGTGACAGTCTTTGGGAAGGGATGGCCTACCAGTGGGAGACCGACCCCAGCGGCGCCCGGACGGATGCCGGTTTGGCGCTGTCGGGGGCGACGGTGTCCGCGAGCTGGAACTACCCGGACCCCGATCCGGCGGTGAACAAGACCTATGTGGGCAGTACTGATGTGTACTCCATCCCCCACCCGAATCAATGTGGCAGCTGCCACAACAACGAGGACCGCCAGCCCGGCGATGCACCAATCGGCCCCAAGGTGCGCTTGCTGAATCGGCCGATGGACTACGACGGTGACACCGTGGCCGACGCCAACCAACTGCAGCATTGGGTCGACCTGGGAATCCTGGCCGATGCGCCGGAGCTGGGGGTCGACGCGCAACTCATCGCCACCAATGCCCAGCGGCTGCCGCGCTTCGACGTGCCCGGGGACCGCTTCAAGGTGCCCGGTGTCCAGCAAAATCACCCGCCCGCAAGCGAGCAGCACAATACGGAGCTGCGGGCGCGTGCCTGGCTGGAGACCAACTGTGCGCATTGCCACAACCGCAAGGGCCTGGCCAGTAGCACGGGCGTGTTCTTTGACGTGTTCCGCAAGGTCAATCTGAACTACGGCATCTGCAAGTTCCCGAACACCGCCGGCAGCGCCTCGGGGGGGCGGGAGTACGACATCGTGCCGGGGAGCGCGGATGATTCGATTGTCTCCTTCCGCATGCACGCCGAGGACTCCAGCATCAACATGCCGCCCGTCGCGCGCAGTGTGGCCCATGACGAGGCGATCGCACTGATCGATCAGTGGATCAACACCGTGGTGAACTCCGAGTACGACAACGCGGGCTGCGAGTAGCGGGATGGCCGGGGCCGTTGCGCTGCACGGCCCCGGCCGCCTGGCCGACGCACGCGCAGCCGCGTGCGGCAGTCTCGGTGCGAACCGGACGGGCCGCATCTGCGCAGCCGGGCGCAATCGCGGAACGCCATGCGGCCAATTGCGAGGGGGGCGGGCGGTCTAGATTGCGAAGTATCGCTTGGACCGGAGCCCCCCCACGCCGCGGCGCAGGGAGCGAGCCATCAGAGCCAGCAAGCCAAGCAGGGCCCAGCCGGGCGCGCCACTGCCGCCCGCCGTTCCTGGGGCGGTGACCGGATCGGGGTTGCCGGGGGCGGGCGCCGCGGGGCTTGCGCGCACGACAAGGTCGGACTTGGCCGTCGATTGCGTATTGGCATCGTCGATCACGGTGACCCGAGGCTGGAAACGCCCGGCGCGCTGGTATACGAACACGGCGGTCGCCTCGGCCTGGGTCTGCGTGACGCTCCCGTCGCCATAAAAATCGAAGACATAGGTGTCGATGCTGCGGCCCGGCGCGGCCACCGAGCCGCTGGCGTCAAACTGCACCTCGGTCTGGCCGACAACGGCGTCGCTAGGGCTTAGCGTGAAGGCGGCGGTCGTCTGCTGCGGCGCGGCCACGCTGAGCGTATTCGTCGCTTCGCTGCTGCGCGTCGCGTCCTCGGGGTCGGTGACGGTCACGCGCAGCGTGTAGTCGCCCGGCAGGCTGTAGACGCGTACGACGACGGGGTTCGTGGTGGTGCGCGTGGCGCCGCCATCGCCGAAGTCAAAGGTGTACAGCGCGCCCTCGGGCACGTTGCGGCTGGCGGAGGCATCCAGCGTGGCCGTCACCGGTGCCGTGTCGCTGTTGGTCTGCACGTCCAACTGCGCCTCGATGGGCCCCGGCGGCGGATCGCTGACCGTGACGGTGGTGGTCATCCTGACAGGGACGCTGTCCGTGGCGCTGTTCTGGTTGTCATCGCTGGCCACGACGGTTGCCGTGTACTCGCCGGCCTGGTCATAGCTGTGCTGGACCTGCGTGTCGGTGGTCTGTTCGGAGCGGCTGCCATCGCCAAAGTAATAGACGTAGCGCACCGTGCCGGAGCGCTCGGCGTCGCCGATCTCCGGCGTGGCGGTGAAGGTCACCGTCTGCGCGCCCTGCGTCACATCCGCCTGCGCCGGGTCGGCTGTCAGGCTCACACTCAGCTCGCCGCTGGCGGCCTCGCAACCGCGCGCGTCCACCGGCAGGCCGGCATTGGTGCCCGGGCACTGGTCGGCGCTGTCCGGCACGCCGTCGCCATCGCTGTCCGGGTCGCTGACTGCCGGGCAGCCGTCCGCGGTCTGCGCGAACTGCTGCGGGCAGGCGTCGTCCAGGTCATTGAGCCCATCGCCATCGCTGTCGGCGGTGGTTTGCGTGACCGGGCAGCCCTGCCTGCGCATGTCGCCATCCAGACCGGTGTCGGCGCGCGTCAGCAAGGGGTCCGCCGCGTCGGCGCGGTAATCCGGTATCGAAACGAAGCACACCGAGGGGTGATAAAAGCTCAGCCGGTCGGCCAGCGGCAGGCCGGCGAAGCGGTAGGGCACATTGCCGCCGAGCAGCGGGTCCCCGCTCTGCGCGGCCTGCGCCGCGTCGTAGTAGCCCTGCGAGATGTTGTGCCGGTCGACGGTGCCGTCGAAAACCGTCGCGGTCAGCCGGGCGAAGGCCTGGGCCGCCAGCGCCTGGCGGTGGGCGCGCTCCTCCTCCGCGCTGCGGCCGCCGGTCGTCACGACATCGCCATTCTCATCGACGACGAGCCGGCCCTTCAGGTAGCGGTCGAACCACGCCATCCCATAGTGGTTCGAGGTGGCCTCGTTGTAGCGGCTGCCGAAGGTGAAGCTGCCGGCCCAGTCGAGGTGGGTCGTGGCCCGCGGCGTGATCAGCATCGTGTCCACGCCGTTGCCGCGCAGGATTTCGAAGGCCTCGGCGCGCAGGGTGCCGGGCACCGAGAAGCGCGGCTGCGGGTAGCCGGGAAAGCCGCTGTAGTCGGCTGCGATGATCAGCGTGGGCGTCTGCGCGGCTTCGCCGCGGTCATGCAGGCGCGAGCCCGGGCTGTTCGCGCAGCCGGCCGGGGAGTTGCAGGGGTCCCAGCCGATGATGGCGGACACGCGCGGGTCGCCCTGCGTGCGCGTGGAGTTCTCCGCGCCCAGCGAGTGGCCGGTGATGCCGACGCGATCCAGATCCAGCTCGCCCGGGTACAGCGTTTGCGCCTCGCCATGCAGCCAGTCGAGCAGGGCGCCGGGCAGCTCGCTGCCGGTGCCGTTGACGGCGACGACGAAGTAGCCGCTCTCGGCCAGCGGCTGCGTGGCCCACCACAGGTGGTCCTTGTCGCTGGCAAAACCGTGCAGCGCGATGACGACCGGGTAGGGCGGCTCAAAGCGCGCCAGCTCCGCCGGCAGGTTGGCGCAGCTGGTGGCATCGCAGGGGCGAAATACATCGGCCGCTGCGCCGGCCACGCTCAGCGCGTCGTGCCGGAAGCGCACATCGTCATGCCGATGCGGCTCGCGGTAAGGGTCGGCGCCGTACAGCTCAAGCTGGCGTTGGAAGTTGATCGGATGCTGCAGCAGGTCCGCATTGCGCTGCTCGGCGCAGTACATATTCCGCGTGTCGCGCAGCGCGAACTCCGGCGTGCCCGGCTCCGGATCGCCGGCGGGGCCCAGACATTGGGTGAGCATCGGGTCGAGCGGGTCCTCCCCGAGGATCGCCGATGAGGCGAAGGGCAGGGCGCAGCTGAGCAGGGCCGCCACGGCGGCGGCCCCGCCCGCGGGTCGCAGGACGTTCAGCATGTGTAGGGTTCTCCAGCCTTATCAGGCATTTTTTTCGACTCTACGGGGGCGGCCGCGCGCGCGGCAATAGTAAAAACAGCGCAGACGCACCCCGCAGACAGGCCGGCAAGGGCGCGATGGGACTCGCCGAATCGGCCACGGAAGGCCGATTCGCAGCCGCGCCGTGAGGCGCGGACCCGCAGGGCGAGGGCCCGGACGGCCCGAGTGAACCAACGACGCAGTCGTTGGTGAGAGTCCCGCTGGCCATTGGCGCGGACACAAAAAACCCGCCATTCGGCGGGTTCTTTAGTGTTCTTGGTAGGCGCGATTGGACTCGCCGAATCGGCCACGGAAGGCCGATTCGCAGCCGCGCCGTGAGGCGCGGACCCGCAGGGCGAGGGCCAGGACGGCCCGAGTGAACCAACGACGTAGTCGTTGGTGAGAGTCCCGTTGGCCATTGGCGCGGACACAAAAAACCCGCCATTCGGCGGGTTTTCATTTTCAGGGGGACGAACGGGGACGCACATCGTGATTTTTCATGTTCTGAAACTGTCGACGCTTGCCGTTATCGCGGCGCTTGTCGGCGCAAGCGCGCCGAGAGCGCAAACTGTGGACTCCATGTACGAGAGCTTCACGGAAGCCCATGGCGAACCGCTTGAGAAGGGATATCTGGAACCCGTCGACGTTCACTACATGCGCTACTGCGGCTCCAAAGACGGGTTTGGCCTCATCCTGTTCCGCGTCAACGGTAATACGTCGAGCAGCTGGACTGTAAACGCCCCCTGTGGGTTAGACATTGACCTGGTCGACATGGACATGAACGGCGAGCCTGATATTCGCTATACCGTCTCGTATAACGGAGACGGCTATACCCGCGAGGTTCAGGGGTTTATCACGCCTTGGGATACCCGGCTGAAATGGCAGGCCGAGTATCTGACCTTCGAGGAGCGCGAGGGAACCTTCCTGCTCGAGAAATACGGATTGCCCGCCGACAAGGCGCAGCTCGTTTTGCGCATGAAACAGTCTGTCGAACTCGGCGATCAATGCGTCCGGGGACGTTTCTGTCCGTCCTTTCCCGAAGGCGGGGGATGCCGCATGTTTGTCCAGACCTGCCCCATGTCACCGAAAGTGCAGGAAATGCATGTCGTCGGCGACGATGCGCTCGACGCCCTTGAAGGCGACGCCGAGTGGCGGGATTTCGTCGCACGCGTCGAGCAAAGCGAGGGGTACGTGCTGGCGCGGCAGGCGATTGCCGCCAGCTACAATGAGACAGCCTTCACGCCGAAGATGACCCCTGAACGGCAGAAGCTGGTCGACGACTGGCTCCAGTAAAGGACAGAATGATGACCGGATTTATGAGGATTCTGATCCTGGCCGCGGCGGCAGTTGCGCTGACTGGCGGGATTTGCCGGTCCCGGACCATGGAATTCGCCCTGTCGGGCGAAGACCGCATCGCGGGCGATGCGCATGGGACCGAGGGCGCGGCGCTTGACATCGACTGGGACGCCGAACTGAAACTCGGCCTGCTGATCGGCGAGCCGATCGTCTCGCTGCGCTTCCGCTATGATATCGCGGCCGGCCGGGTGACAATCCCGACGCTGACCGAAAAGGGCCGCGGCTACGAAACGATGATGTATCGCCAGCTGTCGTCCGAACTGCAGGAGGGCGTGCGGCTGACCGACGTCAAGCTGCGAATGACGTTTGGAAGCGACGCCGGCGAAGTCGAACTTGTGGCCGATGTCGGCGCGACGGGACAACCCGGCGCCTGGTCGTTCAACATTCCCGGCAGCCCGGACTGGGACAACCTCTTCGAAGGAAAGGGCGTCAATGGCGGAATGCTCGACGCTGAGACCGCCAAGGCGGTCTGGGCTGGCGGCCTGACGCTCAGAACCGTCGTCGTCGAGGACGCGGGTCTCAATTCCCATCCCATGCACGAGACCTACATGCGCGACTATGACAGGGAAGAGTACCGCGCGCTCAAATCCGCCTATGACCGCCTGGCCGATGGCCTGAAACGCAGCTACGGCATCGAGATCGGCGCCGAAAGTGGCGCCTGGACGGACGCCTACTTCG
>CAKZQS010000019.1 GCA_937141935.1 uncultured Ectothiorhodospiraceae bacterium | reverse complement strand
GGACACCTTGTACCGGCTGCACGGCAGCCCGGAATATCAGTCGATCGGCAAGGCCGTGTCGTCGGGCTGCGTGCGGCTGCTCAACCAGGACATCTGCGACCTCTACGACCGGGTGCCGACGCGCACGCCGATTGTGGTGATCTAGGCGATGCCTGGCGGGACGGCCGCTTGAGAGCCGTCCCGTAAGCAGCAATCGAGCGGAATTCCTGCGGCCGCGCTTAGATCGTGGCCCCTGCCTCGAGGTTTCCGCAACGCGCGAGATACCACCTGTTCGGTTTCCTGCCGCGGAGACAGGGACGGAGGCCCGCGGACGCGCCGCAGGCCCACGACGCCGGCGACTGGCGCGAGCGCCTGCCGCTGGGCCTGCTGATCCTCGGCGCCCTGGGCGCGGGCTTTGTCAGCCTGCCGGCGCGGTATAGCTTGCCGCTGGAGGAGATCCCGCACCCCACCGCGCTGTTGCTCGCCCAACTCGCCTGCGGCCTGGCCGGCATCGCGCTGGCCTGGTGGCTGTATCAGCGCCGCGGGCTGCGGGACGCGCAGGTGCGGGGCTGGCGCGCCTGGGCGCGGGCGGGCTGGGGCTTTGATGCGCTGTATGGCGCGCTGCTGGTGCGGCCCTGGCAGGCGCTGGCCGAGGCCAACCGGCGCGACGTCGTTGATCGGGCCTATGCCGGCCTCGCCGGGGGCGCGCAGGCGCTGCACCGCCTGGTGTCGCGCACCCAGACGGCCAGCCTGCGGCAGTATGCGCAGGCCTTCGCCGCCGGCCTGATCCTGTTGCTGGCCTGGGCGCTGTGGCAGGGGCCGGCCTCGCGGCTGGCGTCGGAGGTGGCACCGGACGTGGATTCAGCCGCGGAATCCGCCGCGGGATCGCCCTTGCGATCGCCAGGAGGGTCGACTGCGGCCTCAGGCCCGGGCCCCGTCACGGCGCCGGGCACCGCGAGCGCCGCTGAGCCCAGCGCTGCGACCGCCTTGGCGGCCGACCGGGACACCATGCCCCTCGCGGCGCGGGGGGCAGGCGGGTGAGCGCATTGCTGCCCGCGCTGCCGCTGCTGCTGCTGCTGGGCGGTGCGGCCTGCGCGCTGCTGGCCCGGCTGGGCCCGCAGCTTGCGCGCTGGGCGGCTTTGCTCAGCCTGTTGCTGGCCGGGCTGCTGCTCGCGGCGCTGGGGCTGAGCTTCGAGCTGGGCGCGCTGCAGTCCAGCGCCGCACCCGGCTTCGCCTGGCGCTGGGAGATGGCCTGGATCCCGCGCCTGGGCATCAGCCTGCAGCTCGGGCTGGACGGCCTGGCCTTGCTGCTCTGCGGCCTGACCCTGCTGCTGGGTCTGCTGGCGGTGCTGGCCTCCTGGGGCGAAATACACGAGCGCGTCGGGCTGTATCACCTCTGCCTGCTGTGGCACCTGGCCGGCGTGCTCGGCGTGTTTCTGGCGCTGGACCTGTTCCTGTTCTTCGTGTGCTGGGAGGCGATGCTGGTGCCGATGGCGCTGCTGATCGCGCTGTGGGGCCACCGGGGCCTGGGCGGTCGCAGCCCGGCCTATGCGGCCATCAAGTTCTTCCTGTTCACGCAGGCCTCGGGCCTGCTGATGCTGGCGGCCTTCGCCGGCCTGGCCTGGCAGCACTGGCTGGCCACCGGCAGCTGGAGCTTTGACTACTTCGCGCTGCGCGAGCTGGTGCCGGACCCGGCCTGGGGCCGCTGGCTGATGCTGGGGCTGTTCGTCGCCTTCGCGGTCAAACTGCCGGCGCTGGGCGGCCACGCCTGGTTGCCGGATGCGCACTCGCAGGCGCCCACGGCGGGCAGCATTATCCTGGCCGGTGTGCTGCTGAAGACCGGCGCCTACGGCCTGCTGCGCTTCGCGCTGCCGCTGTTCCCGCAGGAGTCCGCCTGGCTGGCCCCCTGGGCCATGGCGCTGGGGGTGGGCGGCATTCTTTACGGCGCCTCCCTGGCGTTGGCGCAATCGGATATCAAGCGCTTCGTGGCCTATACCTCGATCAGCCACATGGGCTTTGTGCTGCTGGGCTGTTATGCCCTGCAGGCCAGCGCCTTGCAGGGCGTGGTGGCGCTGCTGCTGGCGCATGGGCTGGCCACCGGTGCGCTGTTCTGGCTGTGCGGCGCGCTGTATGCCCGGCTGCACAGCCGCGACCTGGCGCGCATGGGCGGCCTGGCGCCGCGGCTGCCGCGGTTGGCCAGCGCCTGGGTGTTTTTTGGCCTGGCTTCGCTGGGGCTGCCGGGGCTGGGCAACTTCGTGGGCGAGATCCTGGTTCTGGTCGGCAGCTTCGCGGTGGCGCCGCTGGCCGCGGTGGTCGCCGCCACCGGCATGGTGCTGGCCGCCGTCTACGGCCTGCGGCTGATCAGCGGCGTGCTGCATGGCCCACCGCGCGAGCTGGGGCCGGCGGATATGGCCGATTTGCGCGGCGCCGAAGTGGGCGGCCTGCTGCTGCTCGGCCTGCTGCTGCTGGCCCTGGGGCTGTACCCGCAGCCGGTCTTCGAATTGGCCGACAGCGCGGTGACCCAGGCGCTGGCCGCTGGGGGCGCGCCATGACCCAGCCACCCGCGGCGCTGCTCGACGCGCAGGCCCTGGCCGCGCTGGGGCCATTGCTGGCGCTGGGCGGTGGCTGCGTGCTGCTGATGCTGCTGATCGCGGCGCGCCGCAGCCATGGGCTGCAGGCCTGCATGGCCGCGGCGGTGCTGCTGCTGGCGCTCGCCGTGACGCTGGCGGCGCCGCTGACGCCGGAACTGACCCCGCTGCTGCGCTTCGACGCCTGGGCGCGGGCTTTGACGCTGCTCTTCGTGCTGCTCGGCCTGGGGCTGCTGCCGCTGTTCCGACACTGGCTGCGGCAATGGCCGGCCAGCCTGGCCACCCCGCGGGAAGAGGCCTATCTGTTGCTGCTGCTGGCCGTCTTTGGCGCCGCGGTGCTGGGCGGTGCGCGGCATGCGGCCAGCCTGCTGCTCGGCCTGGAGACCATGACGCTGGCGCTGTTTGCGCTGATCGGCTATCCCCGTCGCGGGGCGGCCGCGCTGGAGGCGACGCTGAAATATCTGCTGCTGTCGGCGGCGGCTTCGGCCACGCTGCTGCTGGGCATGGCCCTGCTGTATGCGGCGACGGGTCGCCTGGACTTCGCCGGCTGGGTGGCCACGCCGGCGGCGGAGGGGAGCCTGGCCCGCGCCGGCGGCCTGCTGCTGCTGGGCGGCCTGGGTTTCAAGTTGTCGCTGGTGCCTTTCCACCTGTGGACGCCAGAGGTTTACGCCGGCGCCCCGGCGCCCGTCAGCGCGACCTTGTCGGCGCTGGCCAAGGCCGCGGTGGTCGGGCTGCTGCTGCGGCTGGCGCCTGCGCTGGACACGAGCATGCTGGCCGCGCTGGCCCTGCTGTCGATCGTGGGCGGCAACCTGCTGGCCTTGCGCAGCACGGAGCTCAAGCGCCTGCTGGCCTTTTCCTCCATCGCCCAGCTTGGTTATCTGCTGGTGCCACTGCTGCTCGGTGGCGCCCTGGCGGGCGAGGCCGTGTGGCTGAACCTGGCCGCCTATGGTCTGGCGACGCTGGCGGCCTTCGCGCTGCCCACGCTGCTGCCGGCGCCCGAGGGCGGCGAGCGGCAGAGGCTCGCCGACTACCGCGGCCTGTATGCGCAGTCGCCGGCGCTGGCGCTGTTGCTGGCGCTGACGCTGCTCTCGCTGGCCGGCATCCCCCTGACGCTGGGCTTTCCGGCCAAGCTCTATGTGCTGCTCGCGGCGGTCGAGGCGCAGGCCTGGTGGCTGCTGGGCGGCGTGCTGCTGGGCAGCGCGGTGGGCTTGTATTACTACCTGCGCTGGACGCTGACGCTGTTTGCCGCGCCGGAGCCCGACGAGCCGGCGCCGGATTCCACCGCCAGCGCGGGGAGCGGCGCCGCCCCGACGGCGGGCGCCACGGCGCCGGCCACCACCGCGCCGGCCACCACGGCGCCGGCCACCACGGCGCCGGCCACGCCCTGGGGGGGCGACGTGCTGCTGCTGTTGGGCGTGCTGGCCCTGGGGCTGCTGGGGCTGGGCCTGTGGCCGCAGCCGCTGCTCAATGCACTGACGGGCTTGTGAGGCCGGCCGCGCACACCCGCGTCTCTGGTGTCACAATGCCCACGGGTCGCCGGAGAGACCGCCCGCGGGCGGCGAGGAGTACGCCATGTTGCATTCGTTGATCGTCAAGGACTACATGGAGGCCAGCCTGGTGACCTTCCGCCCCGACCAGGGCGTGCTGGCCGCGATACGCAAGCTGGTCGACATGCGCGCCTCGGGCGCCCCGGTGCTCGACCATACCGGCGATCTGGTGGGCTACCTCTCCGAGAAGGACTGCCTGAAGGTCGCGGTGGGCAGCAGCTACCACGGGGAGTTCGGCGGCAATGTCTCCGAGTACATGACCACCGGCGTGGTCAGCGTGGACATGGACACCAGCATCCTGGATGTCGCCAAGATGTTCCTGAGCGCCCCCTACAAGTGCTACCCGGTCGTCACCGAGAACCGCCTCGTGGGCCAGATTTCGCGGCACGACGTGCTGCGCGCCATCGACCACATCACCGAGAAAGCCAGCTTCGCTTAGCGCGGCGCGGGGCACTGGGCACTGGGGGGCAGGGCGATGCCGACGCAGGGCGGGCCGCCGACGGATAAGGCCGTGATGATCATCGGCGCCATGAAATGTGGCACGACCAGCCTGTACCGGCAGTTGGCGCAGCACCCGCAGGTGTGTGCGGCCCGGGCCAAGGAAACCGAGTACTTCTCGCAATGGCAGGGGCATCGCAGCGCCGTGGCGAGCTACGCGGACCTCTTTGATTTCGACCCGCGGCGGCACCGGGTCACGCTGGAGGCCTCCACCGGCTACACGAAGTTTCCGCAGGAGCAGGGCGTGGCCGAGCGGATTCAGGCCGCCGGCTTGCGGCCCTGGCTGGTGTACCTGCTGCGCGACCCGCTGGAGCGGATCGCCTCGCATATCCGCCATGTGGCGGAACACGCCGACGCCACGGCGGGCTGGCCCTTCGCCGCGGAGTACCTGCTGCACCTGTCGATGTACCACCGCCAACTCGCGCCTTTCGCACGCTGTTTCGGTCGCGATCGCCTGCTGCTGCTGGACTTCGACGAATACGTGCGCGACCCGCTGCAAACCCTGCGCCACCTGGAGCGTTGGGTCGGCCTGTCGCCGCACGATGCTTACGACCTGCGTCCGGCACACCGCAGCGGGCAGCCCGCGCTGGCCGCGGGCTGGCGCGGTCGGCTACAGCGCCTGCGCAGGGGGCTCCGGCAGCGGGCTCAGTCCCATCCGCGCCACGCGCTGGAAGCGCACGAGCGTGCCTTCATCCGCAATGCCCTGGCGGCCGACATGGCGGCGCTGCAACGCGACTACGGGGTGGCCGTCGAGCGCTGGGGCTTTGGCGAGGATGCGGTGTCCGCGGCCTGAACTGACGCCGCCGCTACCACTAACCGAATCCCGCACCCCCGGCGCTGGGGGCCATGCGGATCAGCCGGCTGTCCGCCACGGCGGCCTGGCGGTGGACGACGGCCTTGCGGTAATCGGGGTCGACGACCATCGCCAAAAAGGCGCCGGCCGTGGGGTAGCGGGCGATGAAGGCGATGTCCCAATGCTCCTGCGCCGGGCCGATCAGCACGCACTGCGGCTCGCCGCGCCACAGGATCTCGCCGCCCAGGCGGCGAAAGATCGGCCCGCTCTCTTTGCCATAGGCCGCGTAGGCCTGCGCGCCGGTCGCCGCGTGCCCATCGGGGTAGGCGGCCTGCGCACGCAGCCGAATCAGGTTGAGCATCTCCACCGGTG
This sequence comes from uncultured Ectothiorhodospiraceae bacterium, assembly GCA_937141935.1. GTDB lineage: Bacteria > Pseudomonadota > Gammaproteobacteria > Nevskiales > Oceanococcaceae > MS8. The sequence continues at coordinate 92,930 of CAKZQS010000019.1, read as the reverse complement.
CATCGCGGGGCAGGGACTTGAACAGCTCGAACTGCGCCCGCTCGGGGTCGACGTGGCCGCCGCCGGACGCGGTCTGCGCCGCCTGCGCCATCAGGCGGCCTCGCTGCGGGCCGGCGCGCTGCTCTGCTGCAGCGGGTCGGCGCGTTCCAGCAGCAGGTCGACCGCGCGGTCGTCGGCCAGCGTGCCGTATTGGGCGGCGCCGTCGCCGGCCAAGCGCGCGCCGCACCAGGCCTCGCCGATCGGGCTGGGCGCATGGCGCAGCAGCAGCGAAGCCTGGAAGGCCAGCGCCAGCGCATCGACCAGGCGGCGTGCGCCGAATTGCAGGCTGTCGCCATCGGCGCCGCGCAGGGCGGCGAGCTGCGGCTGCAGGCGCGCCAGGTAGGCGTCGTAGCGCGCATCGCCGCCACGGGCCGCCTCCAGCTCGCCGACGAAGGCCGCCAGGCTGTCGGGGCTGCGGCCGATGGCGCGCAGCACGTCCAGGCATTGCACGTTGCCGCTGCCTTCCCAGATGGGATTGATGACCGACTCGCGGAACAGTCGCGGGTAGATGGCGTTTTCCATCACGCCGCTGCCGCCGACGCACTCCATGACCTCATAGCTGTGCTGCGGCGCGCGCTTGCACACCCAGTACTTGCCCACGGCCGTCGCCAATCGGGCGAGCTGGGCCTCGCCGGCGTCGCTGTCCTTGGCATCCAGGGCGCGGGCCATGCGCAGCGAGTAGGCGATGGCCGCCTCGTATTCCAGCGCCAGGTCGGCCAGCACATTGCGCATCAGCGGCTGTTCGAGCAGCGGGCGGCCGAAGGCGGCGCGCTCGCGGCAGTGATGCAGCGCGTGGGCCACGCCGGCACGCATCAGACCGGCCGAGGCGCCCATGCAGTCGAAGCGGGTCAGGCTGACCATCTCGATGATGGTCGGCACGCCGCGGCCTTCCTCGCCCAGCATCCAGCCCAGCGCGTCGCGGAACTCGACCTCGCTGGAGGCGTTGGAGCGGTTGCCCATCTTGTCCTTCAGCCGCAGGACCTGCAGGCCGTTCTTGGCGCCTTCCGGGGTCCAGCGCGGTACCAGGAAGCAGGACACCCCGCCCGGCGCCTGGGCCAGCACCAGGAAGGCATCGCACATGGGGGCCGACAGGAACCACTTGTGGCCGGTGAGGCGGTAGGCGCTGCCCGGGCCGCCGGATTCCAGCGCGCTGGCCACCGTGGAGTTGGCACGCACGTCCGAGCCGCCCTGCTTTTCGGTCATGCCCATGCCCAGCGTGATGGCCGCCTTGTCGGCTGCCGGCACATTGCGCGGGTCATAGGCCTGGGCCAGCAACTTGGGCTCCCACTGCGCGGCGATTTGCGGGGTGGTGCGCAGGCTGGGCAGCGCCGCAAAGCTCATCGTGATGGGGCAGCCGTGGCCGGCCTCGACCTGGGCGTGCATGAAGGCCTTGGCGCCGCGCACGACGTGGGCGCCGGCGCGCGGCTGCGTCCACGGCGCGGAATGCAGCCCGTGCTCCAGCGCCGTGCGCATCAGCTCGTGATAGGCCGGGTGGTAGCGCACCAGATCCACGCGGTGGCCAAAGCGGTCGTGGGTCTCGAGTTCGGGCGGGTAGCGATTGGCCAGGTGGCCCAGCTCACGATAGTCCTGGCGGCCGATGAGCCCGCCAAACTGGCGCAGTTCGGCATCGCCCCAGCCACCGCCCTCGCGCGCCACGGCCTCGACCAGTGCGGCATCGCCGGCGTAGAGGTTGCAGTCGGGCAGTTCCGAGGCGGTGTTCTCGACCCGGTGGGTTTCTCCGGGGGCGGGCGGGGTGTCGGAGGGGCGCATGGGCGCTCCGGTTTGGCGGGCGAGCGGGGAGCTTATCGCCGCAAGATGTTACGAACAAGGGCGGCGGCCGCCCGGTCTGGTAATGGGTCGACGAGGCCACGGCATTGGGCGGCGCTGCCCGGTCATTGATTGGCGCCGCCAGCTCATGGAGCGACGCCGCCAGGCCATGGAGCGACGTGGGCAAAAAAAAGCCCCGGCACGAGGCCGGGGCTTGTCGGGGAGGTCGCTGACCTCCCCAGGTCTGTTGTGGCTCGTCTTACTCGACGAAGGCGCCGTCAACGAACACGGCATGCTCCAGCGTGCCGCCGAAGCCGTCCTTCGGACGGTAGCCGGCCGTGTTGTCCTTGCCGGTGTTGCCGATGACCAGCAGGTTGGCGATGACCGGCGTGGTCTTGGGCTCGGCGTCGTCGCTCGGGCCGGCGTTGTCGGCTTCGATGCCGTTATCGCCGTTGGCCACGCCCTGCACGATGATCGCGTTGCGGATCACGGAGGTGTTGCCATCGTCGAAGTCCAGCGAGTCGTCGTCGACGTCGTTGACCACGACCCAGCGCATGGCCACCGAGCCACCGAAGAGTTCCACGCCGTCGTCTTCCGAACCGAAGACCTGCAGGTACTCGATGGTGGTGCCCGAGCCCACGGCTTCCAGCGTCAGGCCCTGCACTTCGGCGTCCGGACGGAAGGCGAAGCCGGATTCGGCGATGACGTTGTAGCGCATGGAACCGCTGTTGTCGTTCTCGACGTTGCCGCCGTAGAAGACGTCCGTGTCGGTCGCCGGGGCGGCCTCGGACTGCAGCTCATTGGGCACGTTGCCGGTGTCGGCCACGGAGTTGGTGATGCCATAACCGTTCAGCACCACGCCACCCCAGTCGCCGCGGCCGGTGAAGTCCAGCGGATCGCCGGTGACGCCGGTGGCGTCGGTGGCGATACCGGACCAGATGATCGGCTGGTCGGCGGTGCCGTTGGCGATCAGCTGCGAGCCGCGGGTGACGCGCAGGGCCGAGGCCGAACCTTCGCGGGCGAAGATCTGCGTGCCGGCTTCGATGGTCACAACCAGGTTCTGCGCCGCGGCCGGGGCGGTGTCTTCGACGCCGCCGTTGCCGACCTTGATCGCACCGTCGAGCACGTAGACGTGGTCGTTGCCCAGCGTGACGCTGGCGGTGATGTCACCCGGCACGATCAGGCAGACCGGGAAGGTCACGCCCACGATGTCCAGCGTGCCGAAGGCGGTGCCGGCGGCACAGCTGGCGGCGGCGGCCGGGGCGATCGAGCCGTCCAGGTAGTCATCGGCCAGCGGGTGCGTGTAGTTGCCGGCCGAGAGCACGCCCGTGTCGGCGACGACCGGGAAGGTCCAGCCGTCGAACCAGGTCGAGCCCGTGGTCAGCGGGTTGACCGCACCATAGTAGGCCTCGGCCACCGACACCTGCGTGTTCGGGGCCTTGGTCGAGGTGGCGATCAGGCTGCGCGCGTTCACGCTCAGGGTCGCGTCTTCGCTGACGTCGTAGGTGACCGAGGCGCCGGTGGCGTCCGGGTTGCCCGCACCGTCGTTCGAAGCACCGGCGGCCCAGCTGTCGCCCAGGGCATCGTCGTCATCGAAAAGCGGCGCCGCGGAGCGGTAGGCCACGCCCAGCATGTCCAGGTCGGAGTCGATCTGGTCATCCGGATCGAACACGCCGCGCTGGAAGGCGCTGTTGGCGGACAGGCCGGGGATGCCGTCGAAGAAGACGAACTGGCCGTCGATGAACACGCCGTGCTCGATCGTGCCGCCAAAGCCGTCCTTCGGGCGGTAGCCCGCGGTGTTGTCCTTGCCGCTGTTGCCGACAACCAGCAGGTTGGCGATAACCGGCGTGGTCTTGGGCTCGGCGTCGTCGCTCGGGCCGGCGTTGTCGGCTTCGATGCCGTTATCGCCGTTGGCCACGCCCTGCACGATGATCGCGTTGCGGATCACGGAGGTGTTGCCATCGTCGAAGTCCAGCGAGTCGTCGTCGACGTCATTGACCACGACATAGCGCATCGGCACGGAGCCACCGAAGAGTTCCACGCCGTCATCTTCCGAACCGAAGACCTGCAGGTACTCGATGGTGGTGCCCGAGCCCACGCCTTCCAGCGTCAGGCCCTGGACTTCGGCGTCCGGGCGGAAGGCGAAGCCGGATTCGGCGATGACGTGGTAGCGCATGGAGCCGCTGCTGTCGTTCTCGACGTTGCCGCCGTAGAAGACGTCCGTGTCGGTCGCCGGGGCGGCCTCGGACTGCAGTTCGTTGGGCACGTTGCCGGCGTCGGCCACCGAGTTGGTGATGCCATAACCGTTCAGCACCACGCCACCCCAGTCACCACGACCGGTGAAGTCCAGCGGGTCGCCGGTGATGCCGGTGGCGTCGGTGGCGATACCCGACCAGATGATCGGCTGGTCGGCGGTGCCGTTGGCCACGAGCTGCGAGCCACGCGTGATGCGCAGCGCCGTCGCCGAGCCTTCGCGGGCGAAGATCTGCGTGCCGGCCTCGATGGTCAGCACCAGGTTCTGCGCCGCGGCCGGGGTGGTGTCTTCCACGCCGCCGTTGCCGACCTTGATGGAGCCGTCGAGCAGGTACACATGGTCGTTGCCCAGCGTCACGCTGGCGGCGATGTCGCCGGGAACGATGCGGCAGACCGGGAAGGTCGCGTTGGCGATCGTCACGGTGCCGAAGGCCGCGCCGGCGGCGCAGTTGGCCGCGGCCGCGGGGGCAATCGAGCCGTCCGCGTAGTCATCGGCCAGCGGGTGCGTGTAGGCACCGGCGCTCAGCGTGCTGGTGTCCGGCGTGATCGGGAAGGTCCAGCCGGTGAACCAGGGCGCAATGCCGCTGTTCGCCGGGTTGACCGCGCCGTAGTAGGGGCGGGCGACCGACACCGTCGCATTCGGCGCCTGGCCGGTGCTGACGCGGAAGGTGTTCGCGGAAGCCGTCATCGCATCGTCGACGCGCACGTCGTAGGTCACCGTGGCGCCCGTAGCGTCGGCGCCACCGGCGCCGTCGTTGCTCTGGCCGGCGGCCCAGCTGGTGCCCAGGGCGTCGTCGGTGTCGAAGAGCGGGGCCTGCGAGCGGACCACGACGCCGAGCATGTCCAGATCGCTATCGATCTGATCATCCGGGTCGAACACGCCGCGCTGGAAGGCGCCACCCAGGGCCACGCCAGGCGCGGCGGTCGGGGCGGCCGTCGGCGTCGGCGTTGCGGTCGGCGTGGGCGTTACGGCCGCCGTCGGGGTCGGGGTGACGGAGGCCGTCGGAGTCGGGGTGGGCGTCGAGCCGCCGCCACCGCCACCGCCGCCGCCGCAGGCGGCCAGCGCCAGCGGGGCGATCAGGGCAATGGCACGAGCCAAGCGTTCCTGGTTGCGCATATCGGACCTTTGATTCAAGTGATGCAGTCGATAGAGACCACTCGCCATGCTAGGAGTGGTTTGTGTCATTCCCGTTACGAAAGCGTGGCAGCGGAAAACTTTGTGAAATCCGCTGTTTGCTGCGCCTCGCCCGGCGCTGCCGGGCCGCTGGCCGGCTCCCTAAAAGGCGTAGCCGAAGGACAGCCCGTAGCTTGTTCCGGTCGTGATCTGGCGTTGCAGCTGGTCGCCCTGCTTGTAGGTGCGCTCGGCGTCGAGGACGTTGCCGATGGTCAGCTTGACCTTGGCCCGCCCGAAGCGCTGGGTGTAGGCCGCGTCGAGGATCGCAATGGGGTCCTCGAAGATGTCCGGCAGCCCGAAGATGCCGGCCGTGTCCAACCGCTTGCCGACGCGGTTGTACGAGAGCACCCAGTCGCGTTGCTCGCCCTCAAAGCCGAGCTGCAGGTTCAGCGCGTTGTCGGCCTGGCCCTGCAGCTGACGGCGGGCGTTGGTGGCAATCGTGTCCGCGTCCAGCTCAACCTCGGAGTCGATGACCGAGAGGTTGGCCTGCAGGTAGGTCTGCTCGATCCATTCCCCCGCCTTGCGCAGGAGCGCCACCGAGCGCAGGTCCAGCCGACCGCCAAGCTCCACGCCGCTGACCGATGCGGTCGGCGCGTTGATGAAGGAGATGACCGGGCGGCCACCGCCGATGGGGATGAAGGAGCGCTCGATGGCGTTGGTGTAGTCCTTGTAGAACACGCCCGCGGTCAGGCTTTGCGTGCCCGAGGGGTACCACTCGTAGCGCAGGTCATAGGAGCGGATTTCGGTCGGTACCAGGTCGGTATTGCCGACGAACTGGCGGCCGTTGTCCGGATCGAAGAAAGAGGTGGCCGAGGTTTCCACCAGCAGCGGCCGGCTGATGCTGTCGCCGAAGGCCGCCCGGATTTGCATCGTGTCGTTCAAGAAATAGGTCAGCGACACGGCGGGCAGGGCATCGCTGGTCTCGAAGCCCGAGACGATGGCCTGCGTGGTGTCTTCGTCGGAGAAGGTGCGGGTCTCGTAGCTGGCGTCCTCGAAGCGCACGCCGCTGACCACACGCAGGCGGTCGGCCCAGGAGACATCCGTCTGCAGGAAGTAGCCGTCGATCTCGACCCGCCCGGCGTAGTTGTCATTGCCCAGCGTCGGCGACTCGAACTCCAGGCCGGCGCCGATGTTCTCGGGCGCGTAAAAGCTTTCCGGGTCGGTGTCGAAGAGGTCGGCATCGTTGTCGGGTTGCAGCCGGAAGCGCAGCGTCTGCGAGCGACGGTCCTGTTCGCTGCTGGCGGCGCCCAGCTTGACGAGCACGTCGAGCCGCTCACTGTCCCAGGCCGTCAGCGTGCCGTTCAGGCTCAGCGACTGCGTGTCGTCGGTCGTCGTGTTGTATTCGCGCTGCAGGCCAAATTCCGACTGGTTCACGACCCGGTCGTTGGACAGCAGCTGGTAGCGGTACTGGCGCCGGTCGGGCCGCTCGCGCTCGCCCGTGGAGCTTTGGTAGCCCCAGTCGATCAGCACGCGGTTGAAGCTGTGTTCACCCTGCAGCTGCTGCACGAAGAGTTCGCGCTGGTTGAACTCGATCAGGAAGTTGCGCTCCTCGCGGTCGTCGGAGGTGCGGTCGGTCCCCACATCGACCTGGGTGCGGTCGATGGTGTCGCGGATGAAGAAGGAATTGCTGTTGACGCGGTGGAACTCGTTCTCCCAGCCAAACACCAGCAGCGAGCCCAGCGTGGAGGAAAAGTCCGTGCGCTCCTCGACGAAGTCGGTGACCGGATCCAGGCGGCCGCCGCCGGCGAGGTTGAAGCTGCGTTCGATTTCGACGCTGCGCTTGTAGCCATTGCTCAGATCCAGCGAGCCGAGCACGCCGGCCTGCCCCCCGAACAGGCTGCGCGAGGTGCCGCCGGACAGGGACACGCCGGCATTCGGCGGCAGCGATTGTTCATCCAGCGCGTAGTTCGGGTCCAGCGTGCGGCCCAGCGCGTTGCGCTCGGCCTCGGGCAGGCGGCGGAAGGTCTGCAGTGCCTCCGGCGTGCTGACCGCGGCCGCCAGCTCCGGCGGCAGGGCCCGGGTGCCGTCGTCCTCGCCCAGCCAGTCGCGGCTGCCGCCGCGCGACTCCAGGCCATCCTTGCCGGTGCTTTCGGTGTTGCCGCCGACCTTGACGCCGATCTCGAAGAAGGTGGATTCGGGTATGGCGCGCGAGCGCAGCTCGATCAGGCCGCCGCCGAAGCCGCCGGGTTTGTCGGCCGAAAAGCTCTTTTGCACGGCGATGCTGCGCAGCACATTGGCCGGGAACAGATCCAGCGGCACGATCTGCTGCACCGGGTCCGGGCTGGGGAGGCTGGCGCCGTTGAATGTGGTGGCCGTGTACCGGCTGGGCTGGCCGCGCACGACGACGAACTTGCCGTCTTCGATCACAAGGCCGGACACGCGCTGCAGCGCTTCCGCCGCGTCGGAGTCGCCGGCCTTGGAGAACTGCTCGGCGCCGATGACCTCGGCCACCTCCGAGCTGGCGCGTTGCTCGGCCAGCACCGAGGCCACCGAGCCCTCGATGAAGGGCGCGGTGACGACGAACTCCTCCAGCTCCAGGCCGGCCGGCGTCAGCTCGGCCGACGCCAGCGTTTCCTGCTCGGCGGCGACCTCGACGTTGGGCAGCGTGCGCGTGGTGTAGTTGGGGTGTACCAGTGACACCACATAGGCGCCCGCCGGCACCTCGGCGCTGAATGCGCCCTCGGCATCGGTTCGGGTCAGCTCGCCCAGGCCGGAGGCAAAGACCTTGACGCCGGCGACCGGGCTGCCGTCGACCACGCTGCGCAGCACGCCGCGCAGGCGGCCGGGTTCGGCATCGCTGCTGTCGACCACCAGCTCTTCGCCGCCTTCGCCCTCGACATTGGCGACCGGGGCGCCGCTGTCGAGGGTGATGATCAGCTGGATGTAGTCATCGGCCGCGGCGTTGACGCTGTGCTCGTAGATCGTCTGGCCGTCGCGGCGCACCTCCAGCACGCTTTGCCCGGCGCGAATCCGGGCGAACACGGCGCCCTCGCTGTCCGAACGGCCCAGCAGCGTGTCGCCCTGATACAGGGCCAGGCCCGGCTCCGGCGCGCCGCCCTTGAACAGGAACACGCTGACCTCGGCGCGACCGACCTCGCTCGCAGCCTCATTGGCCGGCTCGCCGGCCTGGTCCGACGCCTGCTGCGCCCGCGTTTGCGGGCCATACAGCGTGGCGCAGGCCAGCAGCAGGGCCAAAAAAAGGCCGGCGAACCGGCCCTCAGCAAAGCTCGAACTCAGATGCATTCCCACGGACTGTCCTCGCACTCCGCCATGACCTTGCGCAGCACGGTGGCTTTGCGGAACAGGCCGGGGTCGGTGATTTGCGCTAGCTGCTGCTCGGCCAGCGTGTGCTGGCCGGTCTTGAAGTAGGCGTAGGCCAGCGCATAGCGGGTGGCCTGCTCCTCGATGAAGCCGGTGCGCGTCAGCGCCGGCCGCATCGCGATGATCTGCTCGTAGTTCTGCATTTCCAGCAGCAGCGCCAGGCGCTGCTGGGCCTTCTTGCGCGAGTCGGCGATGCGCGCGTTGAGGTTCAGCGCGTGCAGGCGCTTTCCGGCGTTGCGGTGCAGTTCGGCGGCCTCGGAATACAGTTCGGGCTCCAGCGCCGCGGTCTTTTCCAGGATGTCGCCCGCGGCCAGCGTGCGGCCCGCGGCCAGGTGGGCGCTGGCCAGCTCCAGCGCGCTGGCGCGGCTGTCCGGGTAGCGCAGGTAGGCCTCTTCCAGGAAGCGGAAGGCCTGCTCCAGCTGGCCGCTGTTGCGCAGCGCCCGGCCCAGCGCCAGCAAGTCGGCCTCCTGGGCGTCGTAGTTCTCGAGGTAGCGCGTGCCCAGCTCCGCCGCGGCCTGGTACATGCCCAGCTCGATCAGCATGAAGACCTTGCGCCGCGTGAAGTCCGGCTCGGCCGGGAAGCGCGCCTGGGCCGCATCCAGCGTGTTCCAGGCGCCGGCGTAGTCGCGCATTTTCCAGAAGGTCTGGGCGCGAAAGACGATGTACTTGGGCGTGTTCAGCAGCGCCTCGCCACCGCGGTCCAGCGCCGCAATCGCCGCGGCATAGTCCTCCTGGCCGCTGTGCGCCTGGGCCAGGTAGATGTACAGGATCGGCGTAACCGGCTGGTCGTCGCCCTGGCCGGCCGCGGCGGCGATGGCCTGCTCGAAAGCGCCTTCGGCCGCCGCGTGGTCCTGGTTGCGCAGGGCCACCAGGCCGCGCAGCGTCTGATAACGCTTGCGGTCCAGCTGCGGGTCCTCGACGTCCACATTGTCCAGCGCGTTCTGCGCCCGGTCGTAGTGGCCGTCTTTCATCAGCAGCGCCGCCAGGCCCAGGTAATCGACCTCCTGGGCCAGCGTCGGGGCGGGGGCGAGCAGCAGTGCCAGACCCAGACCCAGTCCCAGAGCCAGGGGTCGGGCGCCGTGGCGCAGCATGCGGGGCAGGGGGTGCAGCATCGGACTCAGCTCAGATCGAAGCGGATGCGCTGGTTGGCCCAGACGCGCACCTTTTCGCCCTTGTATTCGGCGGGGCTGAACTCCCAGCCGCGGATGGCCTCCAGCACCAGCTGGTCGAACACGCCCTGCGGCGTGGATTCGACGACGCGCGCGTCCTCGACCTGGCCGGCCTCGTCGATCAGCACGCTGACCAGCACATAGCCCTCGATGCCCTGCTTGCGGGCGCCGGGGGGGTAGGGCAGCGGCGAGCGGCTGCGCGGCCGCGGGCGCACGTCGACGACGTCGTCGGTCATCACCACGTCCTCGTCGCCGAGCAGCGAATCGTCGATCTGCGAGAAATCGCCGGCGCCGAAGTCGATGCCCAGATCCACACCGGACAGGCCGCTGTTCAGCGCGGCCAGCGGCGGTGGCGGCGCCGTGCGGGCCACGCGCGGCGGGCGCGGCTGCTGCGCCCGGGGCTTGGGCTTGGGCGGCGGCGGCGCCTTGCGCACCAGGTCGACGGGGCGCGAGCGCTGCTCGGCCTCGGCGTCGGGCGCCTCGGTCAGCTGGTTCACCAGCACCGTGCCGCCAAAGACCAGCACGATGCCCAGCACCGCGAATAGCGCGCCGCGCGCGTGGTAGGCCCGGCGGACGTCCTGGGTGTAGCCCATCTCAGACGCCCCCGGCTTCGGCCTGGGTGGCCACGCCGACATCGGTGGCGCCGCCCAGGCGCGCTTGGTCCACCACCTCGACCAGCTTGCCGGCCGGCACGCCGTCGTCGGTCACCACCAGCACGCTCTTCGAGGCGCCGGCGGCCAGCAGCTCGCGGACGCGGCTCTGCACCACCCAGATCCGCACCGGTTGGCCATCGACGAAGGTATTGCCCTGCTTGTCGATGAACACGCGGATGGCTTGCGCCGAGGAGGGCTTGGCCGTCGACGCGCTGGGGCGATCGATGTCCAGGTCCAGATCCTTGACGAAGGTCGTGCTGACCATGAAGAAGATCAGCAGGATGAAGACCATGTCGATCAGCGGCGAGATGTCGATGCCCTGGGTCTCGTCGCTCTTTTTGCGCAGGCGTAGGCTCATGCGGGTACCTCCCTCATGCATGTACCTCTGTGGCACCTTCCTGGGTGCACAGAATGTCTTTCATCTGCGCGAGATCGACGCGCAGTCGGTTGGCACGGCGTTCCAGGAAGCCGTGCACGACGAGGCCGGGGATGGCGATGGCCAACCCGAACTGGGTGGTGATCAGGGCCTGCGAGATGCCGCCGGCAATGCCGCCGGTCTGGCTGAAGAGCTGCATCGACGACAGCGAGTCGAAGGTCTCCATCATCCCGATGACGGTGCCCAGCAGGCCCAGCAGTGGCGCCACGGCGATGATCGTTTTCGACAGCACGCGGAAGCTGCCCATGGCCTGCTCCAGCTCGCCGAAGGCCACGTCCAGGTGGCGGCGCAGGTCCGGCACGCGGCGGCGCTGCAGATCCAGCCCCTCGCGCAGGGCCACCAGAATCACGCCGCGGCGCTCGCCGTCGACGCGGAACTGGCCGCTGCCGTAACGCTCCAGCAGGTTGCGCACCGACTCCTGGCTGCCACGGCTCAATGCGGCCATGCGAAAGCCCAGGCCGTACCACAGCAGCACCGTGGCGATGGCCAGCGGCGGCATGACCCAGCCGCCGGCGCGCAGGTAGAAGAGGAGGTCGCTGAGAAAGGAGTCCATGCCGCTCGCCGCGCCGATCAGCGGGCCGTGGCTTCGCGGTAGACGTTAATGACCCGCAGCGCGGCCTTCTCCATGTCGTCCTTGATGCGCTCGGCCCAGCCGGAGAGCACGTTGCCCAGCATCAGGGCCGGGATGGCGACAATCAGACCCAGCTCCGTCGTGATCAGCGCCACCGAGATGCCGCCCGAGAGCAGCTTGGGATCGCCCGTGCCGAATTCGGTAATGACATCGAAGGTCGAGATCATCCCGGTCACGGTGCCCAGCAGGCCGAGCAGCGGCGAGACGGCAGCGATGATCAGGATCAGCGCGCCGAAGCGGTCGAGGTGGTTCGACTCGGACAGGATGCCCTCGGAGACGATGTCCTCGACGTGATCGGGGTCGCGGTCCAGGTTGCGCAGCGTGGCGGCCACCACGCGGGAGATGGCGCCCGAGTGCGATTCGCAATAGGCCAGGGCGCCTTCGCGGTCGCCGGCACGCAGCTTCTCGGCCACGTTGCGCGACAGCACCTGGGTGTTGGTCGAGGCGCGCTTCAGGAAGGCGGCGCGCAGGATCGACAGCACCAGCGCCAGCACGCCCAGCGCCACGATGATCCAGGCGATGGTGCCGCCGGCGGCGATGGTTTCCAGCGGCGTGCGGCCGCCCTCGTCCTCGACCTCGCGGTTGCGATTCTCGATCAGGAAAATGCTCAGCGTCTGCGGCTGCTGCCCCTGCGCCAGCGCGGTCGCCGTCTGCCCGGTCGCGGCCGGCCAGATCTTCAGCGCACCGCCGCCCGCGGGCGCCAGCGCGCCGGCGGCCTCGTCGGAGATGCCGTAGGTGGCGACGCGGCCGAAGTGGACCAGCTCGCCCTCGGTCTGCCGGCCGTCCTCTAGGAAGAAGGCGCCCGGCTCGCGGCGCACTTCGGCCGAACTGAACAGGGCGGACAGCGCGGCCTGCCACACGGCGGCCACCTGTTCCGCGCCGCCGGCCTCGACCGGCGTCGACACGTCCTCGCCCATCTCGCTGAGCGTCACCCGGGCCTGCTCGACGGTGGCCTCGAGGATGCTGCGGTCGTCGGTGCGCGAGGCCAGCGCCAGCTCGGCCTCGTTCAAGGTGCTGTTGACGCGATCGACTTCCGACTCCAGCGCCAGCAGCTCGGCCTCCAGGCGCCGGGTCAGCGCATCCAGCTGGTTTTCCTTGCGCTGCGAATCGCGCTCGAAGGTCTCGACGCGCTCGCTCAGCGTGCGCTTCTGCGCCACCAGAAAGGCATATTCCTTCTGGTAGGCCTCGCGCAGCGCGGCATCGCGGCTGGGGGCGGGGGTCGGCGTGGCCGTCGGCGCAGCGGTGGCCGCCGGCTGGGCCAGGGCGGCAGGGGCGGCGACCAGGGCGCCGGCGAGGGCGGTCAGGGCAAGGCCCGCCGTCAGGATCGTGCGCGGCATCATTGGGCTCCGGCGGCAAGCGGGTTGGGAATGGCGAAATAGCCCGTGCGCACCTGCTTTTCGAAGCTGTCGAAGAGCTCGGCCACGGCGCCGGCCTCGCTGTCGGCCAGGCTGACGAACTCCCAGCCACGGCTGGCCCGACGGGCCATGCCGTAGGCCTGCTCATCGGTGCGGTAATACAGCGCGACCATGCCCAGCCGGGCCACGTCGGCCAGCTGGGTGTCGCCGGCAATGGCGACAGGCTGGCGGTACAGCCCGGATTCCTTGGCCAGGCGCAGCTCATCCTCGTAGAAGCCCCAGAGCCGGTTGGCGGCCTTCTGCGGGGTCAGCACGCCCGAATCGAGCTTGCTGCGAATCTCGTCCAGCGCGGCCAGGCGCTCGGCACGCTTGAAGGGCAGCGCCTCGTCGATGTAGCTGCGCAGCTCGGCCAGCGATTCCTCGATGGCTGGCACCAGCACGCGGGCGTCGCTGGTGGCCAGGCGCGATTCCTCGCGGGTCTTCTGCAGCGCCTTGTTCAGGCGCGCAAGCTCCAGCTCCTGGCGCTTGATCAGGTTCTCGACCTCGCCCTTGCGCGCAATCAGGTTGCGCAGGCGCAGCTCGTGCTCGGCCTGCGCCGTCTGCAGCTGCGCGTTCAGCGCTTCGACTTCGCTGCGCAGTTCAACGAGGTTTTGCGAAAGGCGTTCGATGTCATCGGCCTGAACCGGCGCGCTGAACGCACAGGCCAGGACCAGAGCCAAAGAGGCTCGGCGAAGGAGCTGGGCAGGCATGGGGGTGTCCCTGAAAACGCCCCGCAGTTATATGGAAGAGGTGTGACAGAACCATGACAAAGGTCATGCCGCCCCACGCCCCCCCAAGCGTCGAGCTCCGCCCCTCACGCGATGGTGCTGCCGGTCAAGCGATCAAGATGAAAAACCACAGATTGCGCAGATATTCACTGATTTAAGAGGCTTTCGCGGACGCGTGATCAGCGCGTCGAGGCTGGCCAACCCGACCCAAAAATCTGCGCAAATCTGCGAAATCTGTGGTTCATTTTTCTGACGTCGAGCCGTGGGAACTGCCCAGACGGCCCGCGCCGCGCTGCGACCGTGGCGTGTTGGCGCTGCCGGTCAAGCAATCAAGAAGAAAAACCGCAGATTACGCAGATATTCACAGATTAAAGAGGCTTTCGCGGAGGCGTGATCAGCGCGCCGAGGCCGGCCGACCCGCACAAAAAATCTGCGAAATCTGCGAAATCTGTGGTTACTAACTTGTATTCGCGGACTTACTCGCTCAAGGCCAGCCGCCAGGGCAGCGTTTCGCCGGCCAGCAGGGGCACGATGACTTCGTCGGCGTAGGGGTAGGTGGCGGGCAGGGCCCAGTCCTGGCGCTGCAGTGTGATGCGCTCGGCGTTGCGTAGCAGGCCATAGAAGTCGGCGCCGTAGTGGCTGGCGAAGCCCTCCAGACGGTCCAGGGCGTCGCGCTGCTCGAAGGCCCAGGCGTAGAGCTCCAGGGCGGCCGGGGCGCTGAAGCAACCCGCGCAGCCGCAGTCGCTGTGCTTGGCCGACTGACTGTGCGGTGCGCTGTCGGTGCCCAGGAAGAACTTGGGGTCGCCGGAGGTGGCGGCGTCCAGCAGCGCCTGGCGGTGCACCTCGCGCTTGAGGATCGGCAGGCAATACAGATGCGGGCGGATGCCGCCGACCAGCAGGCGGTTGCGGTCGAACAGCAGATGCTGCGGCGTGATGGTGGCCGCCAGGCGTGCGGGCCCCTGGCGCACGAAATCGGCCGCCTCGCGCGTCGTGATGTGTTCGAGCACGACGCGCAGCGTGGGGTGGCGCTGCATCAGCGGCGCCAGCACCTGTTCGATGAACACCGCCTCCCGGTCGAAAATGTCGATGTCCGCGTCCGTCACCTCGCCATGGATCTGCAGCGGCAGGCCCAGCTCGGCCATCGTGGCCAGCACCTCATCGCAGTGGCGGATGTCGGTGACCCCCGAGGCCGAATTGGTGGTGGCACCGGCCGGGTAGAGCTTCACGCCGTGCACAAAACCACTGTCCACGGCGCGGCGGATTTCCTCCGGGCGGGTGTCGTCGGTCAGGTACAGCGTCATCAGCGGCGTGAAGTCGCTGCCGGCCGGTCGCGCGGCCAGGATGCGCTCGCGATAGGCGCCCGCGTCCGCGGTGCTCGTTACCGGCGGCTTGAGGTTGGGCATGATGATGGCGCGGGCGAACTGCCGCGCCGTGTGCGGCAGCGCCGCCGCCAGGTGCACGCCGTCGCGCAGGTGCAGATGCCAGTCGTCGGGGCGGGTCAGGGTCAGGCTGTCCATCGTTGCAGTATGCCGGTCCGGGGCGCAGCGCCGCCGCTGCGGTGCGTGTCGCCCATAAAGAAACGGCCCCGCCATTGCTGGCGGAGCCGTCGAAGGAGCTGCCGACCCCGCCGCATGTGGGCGGGGCGGGCAGAAGCCGGGCATTTAGCCCTTGGCCTTGCGCTCCTGCACTTCCTTGATGACCTCGTCGGCCACGTTCTTCGGGCAGGGCATGTAATGGCTGAACTCCATCGAGAACTGGCCGCGACCGGAGGTCATCGTGCGCAGGTCACCGATATAGCCAAACATTTCCGACAGCGGCACATCGGCCTTGATGCGCACGCCGGTGGCGCCCGGCTCCTGGGACTTGATCATGCCGCGGCGGCGGTTGAGGTCGCCGATGCAGTCGCCGACGTGGTCTTCGGGGGTGAAGACGTCGACCTTCATGATCGGCTCCAGCAGCTGCGGGCCGGCCTTGGGCACGGTCTGGCGGTAGGCGGCCTTGGCGGCGATCTCGAAGGCGATGGCCGAGGAGTCGACCGCGTGGAAGCCGCCGTCCGTCAGCGTGACCTTGTAGTCCTGCATCGGGAAGCCCGCCAGCACGCCTTCCTGGCCCATCATCTTGAAGCCCTTGTCGACGGCCGGCCAGAACTCGCGCGGCACGTTGCCGCCAACGACCTTGGACTCGAAGACATAGCCGGTGCCGGCTTCGCCCGGCTCGATCGTGTAGTCGATCTTGGCGAACTGGCCCGAACCACCCGACTGCTTCTTGTGCGTGTAGCTGTCGGAGACCGGCGTGGTGATCGACTCGCGGTAGGCCACCTGCGGCTTGCCGACGACGACCTCGATGCCATAGGTGCGGCGCAGGATGTCGACCTTGACGTCCAGGTGCAGCTCGCCCATGCCGGCCAGGATGGTCTCGCCCGACTCCTCGTCGGTGCGGATGATGAAGGAGGGATCCTCCTGCGACATCTTTTGCAGGGCGATGCCCATCTTCTCGTTGCCGCCCTTGTCCTTGGGCGCCACGGCCATCGAGATCACCGGGTCCGGGAAGACCATGGGCTCCAGCGTGGCCGGCTTGTTCGGGTCACACAGCGTGTGGCCGGTCTGCGTGTTCTTCATGCCAAGCACGGCGACGATGTCGCCGGCGGTGGCGCGGTCGTGCTCGATGCGGTCATTGGCGTGCATCTCGACGATGCGGCCGATGCGCTCGGTCTTGCCGGTGAAGGTGTTCAGCACCGTCATGCCCTTCTCGATCTTGCCGGAGTAGATCCGCAGGAAGGTCAGCGCGCCAAAGCGGTCTTCCATGATCTTGAAGGCCAGCGCGCGCAGCGGCTTGTTGGGGTCAACGATGGCTTTCTCGCCGGTCTCGTTGCCTTCCAGGTCCACTTCGGGCTGCGGGTCGACCTCGGTCGGGCTCGGCAGGTAATCCACCACCGCGTCCAGCACCAGCTGGATGCCCTTGTTCTTGAAGGAGGAGCCACAGTAGGTGGGGAAGAAGTCCACCGCCAGCGAGCCCTTGCGGATGCAGCGCTTCAGGTCCTCGATGCTGGGCTCTTCGCCCTCGAGGTAGGCCTCCATCAGGTCGTCGTCCTGCTCGACGGCGGTCTCGACCAGCTTCTCGCGCCACTCCTTGGCCTGGTCGACGAGGTCGGCCGGGATATCGGTGATTTCGTAGGCCAGCGGGTCGCCGGAGGCGTCCCAGACCCAGGCCTTCATCGTCAGCAGGTCGACAACGCCCTTGAAGTCGTCCTCGCGGCCGATCGGCAGCGTCATGACCAGCGGCGTGGCGGCCAGCACGTCCTCGATCTGCTTGACCACGCGGAAGAAGTCGGCGCCCAGGCGGTCGAGCTTGTTGACGTAGATCACGCGCGACACGTTGGCGTCGTTGGCGTAGCGCCAGTTGGTCTCCGACTGCGGCTCCACGCCGCCCGAGCCACAGAACACGCCGATGCCGCCATCCAGCACCTTCAGCGAACGGTAGACCTCGATGGTGAAGTCCACGTGCCCGGGGGTGTCGATGATGTTGAAGCGGTGGTCCTTCCAGAAGGTGGAGGTGGCCGCCGACTGAATCGTGATGCCGCGCTCGCGCTCCTGCTCCATGAAGTCGGTCGTGGCCTCACCATCGTGGACCTCGCCCATCTTGTGGATCTTGCCGGTCAGGCTGAGGATGCGTTCGGTGGTCGTGGTCTTGCCCGCATCCACGTGGGCGAAGATGCCGATGTTCCGGTATTTGCTGAGGTCCGTCATGGTGTGTCGATCGCGTGAGCGCTAGCCAAATAAAAGTGAGCCGCGACAACCAGGGCTGCCGCGGCGGGAATTGTGGTCTGGCTGGGGCCAGATCAATCCCGTATTCTAACACCCTCCGGTGAGGAATCGAATGCCCCACGGGGCTGGCGGAGCGCAGGCGAGACACGTGCAGCACATCGTTCGCAAGTTGCGGCTTGCCGGGGCCCTGGCGGTCCTGGCGCTGGTGGCCCTGCAGGCCCATGCGCTGCTGCATGTCGAGCATGCGGCGCTCAGCGGCGAGCCCACCTGCCTGGGCTGCAAGGCGGGGCAGCTGGGCGACGCACCGCCGCCGTCGCCGGCTCAGCCGGCCCTGCCACCCCAGTCGTCCATCGGGGCCCCCGCCACACGGCGGGTGGCCCCAACGGGGCTGGCCCGGGCGCCGTGCCCGCCCAGCCGCGCGCCCCCCGGCCTTGGAGCCGGCCCCGTGCCCGCCACGACCTAGCGGCGCGCCGGGGCCGCAATGCGGCCGCCGCTCAGGGCGGCCGGGGCGTGAGTCCGTCCGGCGCAGGGCGGGCCCGCGCGACCTTACAACTCCATACGGGCGGCGCATGACGCGGCCCAAGGCTCAAGCATCATGAAACGGATCTTCGCTCTGGCCGGCTTCGCGCTGGCGCTGTCCCCCGTACAGGCCCAGCAGGCGCCCGCCGAGGCCGACGCCGAGGCCGGCGCCGCCGATGCGGCCGAGCTCGCGCCGCTTACGGTCACCGCCGACCCCTTCGCCGACCGCAGTCCGGTCGAATCGACACAGCCGGCGGAGGTGCTGGGGCATGAGGCGCTGGAACGGGCGCGGGCGCAGACGCTGGGCGAAAGCCTGGACGGGCTGCCCGGCGTGCGCAGCGCCGACTTCGGCGCGGGCTCCAGCCGGCCGGTGATCCGCGGCCAGGGCGGGCCGCGCGTGCGCGTGCTGGACGGAGGCGCCAGCGTGGCCGACGCCTCGACCATCAGCCCGGACCACAACGTGGCGGTCGAGCCTTTTCGCGCCCAGCAGATCGAGGTGCTGAAAGGCCCGGCGACGCTGCTTTACGGCTCCGGCGCCATCGGCGGCGTGGTCAATGTCGTCAGTGACCTGCTGCCACAGCAGCCGCTGACGCGGATGACCGGCTCGATCGGCGTGCAGGCGGGCAGCGTGGACGAGGCGCGCAGCGGCTATGGCCATGTGGAAGGTGGCAACGGCCGCGTGGCCTTCCACCTCGACGTGCTGCGCCGTGAGACCGAGGACTACGACATCCCCGGCCGCGCCGAAGCCGAGCACGCTGAGGAAGCCCACGCCGAGGGCGAGCAGGCACAGGATGAGGGCCACGAGGACGAGGCCCGCGGGACCGTGCCCAACAGCTTTACCGAGACCGAAAGCCTGGCCGGTGGTCTGAGCTGGACCTTCGACGGTGGCTATGTCGGCGTGGGCGCGACGCTCTACGACACGATCTATGGCGTACCTGGGCACGGCCATGGCGAGGAGGAGCACGGCCACGCGGAGGAGCCTGCGCCGCTGGCATTGCCCGGCCCCCTACGGCGCAAGAGCGAAGGCGAGGAGGAAGAGGGCGTCTTCATCGACCTGCGCCAGCGTCACTACGAGCTGCGCGCCGGCCGCACGGCGCCCTGGGGCGGCTTCGACCGCATGCGCGGGAGCATCGTGGTCAGCGAGTATGAGCACGCCGAGATCGAGCCCGCCGGGGAGGAGCCTGCCGGGGGCGGGCAGGGCGCCGCCGAGCCCGAGGCCGGCACCGTCTTCAGCAATGATGCCGTCGAGCTGCGCGCCGAGCTCACCCACCGCCGCATCGCGGGCTGGCAGGGTGTCTTTGGCCTGCAGGCCCAGCAGCAGGAATTCGCCGCCATCGGCGAGGAGGCCTTCGTGCCGCCGGTGGACACGCAGGCCGTCGGGCTGTTTGTGGTGGAGGAGCGCGAATTCGCCGCCGGCCGCCTGAGCCTGGGCGGGCGCGTGGAGACCGTGCGCCACGAGGCCAGTGGCGAGAACCCGGATCGGGACTTCGACCTGTTCAGTGCCTCCCTGGGCTGGCACCAGGAGCTGGGCGCGTCGCACCACATGAATGTGAATCTGAGCCACGCGCAGCGTGCGCCCGACGTGCTGGAGCTGTATGCGGACGGGCCGCACCTGGCGACGCTGACCATCGAGAACGGCAACCCGGATCTCGACGTCGAGCGCTCCTGGAACATCGACCTGGGCCATGCCGGCGAGCGCGGCGACTGGTTCTATGGCGCCGACGTCTATTACACGCTGTACCAGGATTACATCTTTGCCGAAGAGCAGCCCCACGAGGAGGAGGCGCAGGCCGAGGGGGAGATGCACGCGCACGAGGACGACGAGCTCAGGCCCATTGCCTATGTTCAGGAGGATGCGCGCTTCTACGGCGGGGAGCTGGAGTTTGGCTACCGCCTGAATGCGCGCCACAGCCTGCGCCTGTTTGCCGATGCCGTGCGGGCCGAGCGCGACGGCGGCGCCTTCCTGCCACGCATCCCGGCCGACCGGGTCGGCCTGGCCTTCGATGGCGCAAGCGGCCGCTGGGGCTATGCGCTGCGCGTGGCGGCGGTGCAGGAGCAGGAGCGGGCCACGCCGAGCGAGGGCGAGACCGAGGGCTACACGCTGCTTGGCGCCGATCTCGAATACACGCTGCCGCTGGGTGAGAGCGATCTGGTGCTGGCGTTGCGCGGCCGCAACCTGCTCGACGAGGAGGCGCGGAACCACGTCAGCTTTCTGAAAGACCAGGCGCCGCTACCGGGCGCCAACCTGCGCGCGGAACTGGAGTGGCGTTTTTAGCGCGGCGCTGAAGACGTCCGTCCAGCACCGGTCAGCGCACGGCGAGGGCGGCGCCGCCCGCGCTCGCCTCCGCCGAATCGATGGCTTCGGCCATGGATTCGCGGCAGGCCGTCCAAGGCCGGCGCCTCCAGGGAAGAGCGAACACCGATCAGTCCGCCGTTGATTTGGTCTTGAGGCCGGCTCGCCCGTGGCCAGCGGGGCGCGCTGTCACATACCGTGCACCCGGCTGCAGTAGGCTTGTGCGGTTGCCGCCGGGGACGGGCCCGGGCGGCGTCGACGGGCCAGGGGCATGAACCGGGAACTGCTGCGCACACTGCTGCGGACCGAGGGGCCAACGCTGAGCATGGCCCTGCTGCTGGGCCTGGCCGGCGGCGCCGTGTTTGGTTCGCCGCTCGGCGGGCTGTGCGTGGCGCTGGCCGGGCTGGTGGTGGTGCACATGGTGCATGCCGTGCGGCTGCTGCAATGGCAGCTCTCGCCCAAGCAGCATGAGTTGCCCGACGGGCACGGCCTGTGGGCCGTGATCTATGACGGCGCGCTGGCCCGACACCGGCAGTCGCGGCGACGCAAGAAGCGGCTGGCCGCGATTCTGAAGGAGTTTCGCGCCTCCACCGGCGCACTGCCCGACGCGGCCGTGGTGCTGGACAGCGCCGACCGCATCAGCTGGTTCAACCATGCCGCCGTGGCCCTGTTGAACCTGCAAAGCTCTCGCGACATCGGCCAGCGGGTGGCCAACCTGCTGCGCCACCCCCGCTTCCAGGCCTACCTGGACAGTGTGGACGAGGAATATCGCGGCATCGAAATGCCGGGCCTGAACGAGGCCGAGCAGACGCTGTGGCTGCGCCTGATTCCCTACGGGCGGCAGCAGCGCTTGCTGATTGCCCGCGACATCACCGACCGCAAGCGCATCGAGCAGATGCGCCGCGACTTTGTCAGCAACGCCTCGCATGAGCTGCGCACGCCGCTGACGGTGGTCAGCGGATATCTGGAGATGATGGTCGCGGAAGCGCGGGCGGGCGACGAAGGGCTGGCGCCCTGGGCCGAGCCCATCAGCGAAATGCAGCGCCAGGCGGTGCGCATGGAGTCGATTATTGCCGACATGCTCAAGCTGGCCCGCCTGGAAGCCGCGGGCCGTATCAGCGAGCGCGAGCCGATCAGCATGGCGCGCTTGCTGCGCGACGCGCTGAAGGAGGCCGAGGCGCTCAGTGATGGCCGCCACGCGATCAGCGCGCAGATCGACGAAAGCCTGGGCCTGGCCGGGCAATCCTCGGAACTGCAGAGCATCGTGGGCAACCTGCTGTCGAACGCCGTGCGCTACACCCCGGAAGGGGGGCGCATCGACGTGCGCTGGGCGCGCGAGGGCGAGGCCCGCGTCCTGGAGGTGGTCGATACCGGCATCGGCATCACGCCGCGCGACCTGCCGCGCCTGACCGAGCGCTTTTATCGCGCGGACATCGCGCGCTCGCGCGAAACCGGCGGCACCGGCCTGGGCCTGGCCATCGTCAAGCACGCGGTCGAGCGGCACGGCGGCCAGCTCGAGATCGACAGCACGCCGGGCCGTGGCAGCCGCTTCCGTTGCCGCTTTCCGGCCGCGCCGCGTCCGCCGGGGGTTCACGAAGCTGTAACAAAAGCGTCATGATGGCGGCTTAAGGTCGCAGCATCTCAACCAACCGGGAAATCTCATGACTCGTTTGCAACAGCTCTGCGCCGTTTCGCTCGTGGCCCTGCTCGCCGCCTGCGGAGGGGATGATGATCGCGCCGAGCGCGCGCCGGCCGCGCCGGTCGCCCCGACGGCTCCTGCGGCGGCCTCCGCCGAGCCGGCCGCCCAAGCCAAGCCTGCACCGCGCACGGTGTCGGCCGATGTGCAGCAGCAAAGCGGCGGCGACGTCGACCCCGATCTGCCGGTGTACCAGAAGGCCGCCGGCGTCTCCGGCAACCTGTCCAGCGTCGGCTCGGACACGCTGGCCAACCTGATGACGCTGTGGACGGAGGACTTCAAGAAGTCCTACCCCAACGTCAACATTCAGGTGCAGGCCGCCGGCTCCTCGACCGCGCCGCCGGCGCTGACCGAGGGCACGTCCAACTTCGGCCCGATGAGCCGTCGGATGAAGGACAAGGAAATCGAGGCCTTCGAGAAGAAATTCGGCTACAAGCCCACCGCCGTGGGCGTGGCCATCGACGCGCTGGCCGTCTATGTCAACAAGGACAATCCGCTGGAGTCGCTGTCGCTGGACCAGGTTGACGCGATGTTCTCCTCCACCCGCACCTGTGGCGGCAATGCCGACATCGACCGCTGGGGCCAGGTCGGCCTGACCGGCGATTGGGTGGACAGCCCGATCCAACTCTACGGCCGCAACTCGGTCTCCGGCACCTATGGCTACTTCAAGAAAGTCGCGCTGTGCAAGGGCGATTTCAAGAACAACGTGAACGAGCAGCCGGGTTCGGCCTCGGTGGTGCAAAGCGTATCCACCGGCCTGAACGCCGTGGGCTACTCCGGCGTGGGCTACCGCACCTCGGGCGTCAAGGCGCTCGCCCTGTCGAAGAACCCGGGTGGTACGCCCTACGAGCCCAGCGCCGAGAACTCGGTCACGGGCAAGTACCCGCTGGCGCGCCTGCTCTACGTCTACGTCAACAAGCACCCCAACGAGCCGGTCTCGCCGCTGGTGCGTGAGTTCCTGACGCTGGTGCTTTCCAAGCAGGGCCAGCAGGTCGTGGTCAAGGACGGCTACGTGCCGCTGCCGGCCAAGCTGGCCGCCCGCGAGCTGGCCAAGCTGGACTGATCACCCACACCGACGCTATCGCGGCCTCCGGGGGGAGGCCGCGTTTTTCCAATTCGAGGACATCAAAGATCGTGAACATGCGTATTGCGGCGCTGCCGCTTTTGGGGGCCATGGGCCTGCTGGCCGCACCGGCCGTGGCGGTCGCCGACACGGCCAGCTTTGACAAGATCTGGTCGCATGCCGTGCTGATGGGCGACCGCAAAGCCGGGGACTACCCCTTCATCAAGCTGCGTGGTCGCTACCAGGGCCAGTACTACGGTGTGGATGCCGACGACGACGGTTCGGCCGACGGCGCGGAGACGCGCCGCCTGCGCCTAGGTCTGGACACGCGCTTCAACAAGGCGATGCGGCTGTCCTTCGACCTGAACCTGAACACGGACGGCAAGGAGCCCTTCGTCGACGATTTCGACTTCCTGGCCTTCGACTGGAAAGTTGCGCAGGACACCAAGCTGTCGATCGGCAAGCTGCGGCGCAAGCCGCTGACCCGCGAGGACAGCATCAGCTCCAACGAGATTCTGACCGTGGAGCGCTCGCTGGCCGCCAACTCGGTGGCGCTGGGCAACATCGGCGGTGTCTACGTCGCCCATGGCATGGACTCCTGGGACTTTGGCCTGGGCGTGCTGACCGGCAGCCTGGACGACGACCTGGAGCTGCCCGATGGCGACGGCGGCATGGCCTACCAGCTGAACGTGGGCCGTGCGATCAACGAGAACAGCGAATGGCGTCTGGATTACCTCTTCAACGAGGGCGATCCCGAGAATGACGCGATCAAGGACTACCGCCACACGATCTCGCTGAACAGCGCCAGCCAGTGGGGCCGCATCGGCCTGCTGACCGACCTGATCCTGGCCGAGTCGCTGGACAACGGCGGTGATCTGCTGGGCGTGGTCCTGCTGCCGGCCTACAAGCTGACGCCGCAGATCGCGCTGGTGGCCCGTTACACGTTCCTGAGCTCGGGCGATGACGACGGCGTGCGCCTGCAAAAGCGCTATGAGCGCGCCGCGGACGAGCTGACCGGGGATCGCGGTGATGAGTACCACGCGCTGTACCTGGGTGCGAACTACTACGTCTACGGCGACAAGCTGAAGCTGATGCTGGGTGCCGAGCAGTCGCAACTCAGCCGCCCTGGTGACTCCGACTTCGAAGCCCTGACCGGCTTTGCGGCCTTCCGCGTCTATTTCTAAGGCCTGTGGCCAGCCCCCCGGCACGGGCCGGGGGGCGGCCCCGCCGTGGCCACGGTCACGGTACTGCAATGGCGTGGTCTTAAACTGCGCCCGTTTCTCCCGCCGCAGGCCTGAGGCTTGCGGCGCGCGGGGCGCCCGGGGCGCCCTGGCGATCGGGCCTGGGCCGGGGGGTGCAGGCTTTCTTGCCGCGGCCATGTCGCCGCGGTCTTCCACTCGACTTAGAGTCCGATGAATCAAGCTGTAGCAGCGACCGAGATCTCGCAGGTGTCCTCGCGCGCCCGCTGGCGCTATGCCAAGGATCGCGCGGCCACCGTCGGCGTCACCGCGGGCGGCATTGGCGTCATCGTCGCGGTGGTGCTGATCTTCTTCTACCTGCTCTGGGTTGTGCTGCCGCTGTTCTTCCCGGCGAGCATGGAGCGCATCGAGCGCTATGCGGCGCCCGGCTCGCAGGCACCCAGCCTCTATTACGCGATGGAGGAGCAGGCCGAAGTGGGCCTGCGGGTGGCCGCCGATGGCGAGGTTGCCTTCTTCGAGTTGGCGGACGGCCGCGTGCGCCAGAGCATGCAGCTGCCGAGCCCGCTGCGCGCCGTGACGGAGGTCGAAGTCGGCCGTGGCCAACTGGCGGCACTGGGTGAGGACGGTCGTGTTTACCGCTTTGGTCACCGCTACCAGATCAGCTACCCCGAAGGGGCCCAGCGCACCATCCTTGGCCGCATCGAGCAGCCCTATGGCGAGGCCGGCATCGAGATGGGCGACGGGGACGCCCTGGCCGTGCGCGAGACCGAAGACCGGCTGATGCTGGCGGTGGCGCAGCCGGCCGGCGTGCGTTTGCGCAGTTTTGCGCGGGTCAGCAGCTTTC
The DNA here is from genome assembly GCA_937141935.1 of uncultured Ectothiorhodospiraceae bacterium. Lineage (GTDB taxonomy): Bacteria > Pseudomonadota > Gammaproteobacteria > Nevskiales > Oceanococcaceae > MS8. Next base: position 67,987 of record CAKZQS010000019.1, on the reverse strand, counting down.
TGACCGAGGGCGTCGAGCTGGAGCAAGAAGCCGACCTGATGCTGCCGCAGGCCGGCGCGGCCGACCACCTGCTGATTGATCCCTTGCTGAACTGGCTGTACGTCGTTGATGCCGAGCGTGCCAGCCTGCAGGTCTACGATGTGCGCCAGCCCGCGCGCGCCAGCTTGCTGGAAACGGTAACGCTCAGCGAGGGCGCCGCGCGCATCACCGATGTGGGGCTCATGCCCGGCGGGATCAGCCTGCTGGTCGCCGACAGCCAGGGACGGTTGCGGCAATGGTTCCCCCTGCGCGATGCCAATGGCGTGCACCGGCTGCGCAGCATCCGCGACTTTCGCAGTCCTGGCGGCGAGGCCGCCCAGGCCCTGATCTTCGAACACGCGCGTCGCGGCTTCGTGACGCTGTCGGGCGAGGGCCATATCGGGCTGTTCCACGCCACCGCCGGCCAAAAGGTGCTGGACGAGTCGGTGCCGGGCAGCGACTTCCAGCGCGGCGCGTTCTCGCCGCGCGCCAATCGCCTGCTGCTGGAATCCACCGCCGGTGAGCTGCACCTCTACGAGGTGCACAACGAGCACCCGGAGATCTCCTTCTCCTCGCTCTGGGGCAAGGTCTGGTACGAGAGCTACCAGGAGCCGGAGTTCATTTGGCAGTCCTCGGCGGCCAATAGCGACTTCGAGCCCAAGTTCAGCCTGACCCCGCTGGCCTTCGGCACCTTGAAGGCGGCCTTTTACGCGATGCTATTCGCGGTGCCGCTGGCGCTGGCCGGGGCGATCTTCACCGCCTATTTCATGGCGCCCAAGCTGCGCCAGGCGGTCAAGCCCACCGTGGAGGTCATGGAGGCGCTGCCGACGGTCATCCTGGGCTTTCTGGCCGGCCTGTGGCTGGCGCCCTTTATCGAGACCTTTCTGCCCGGCATCTTCTTGATGGTGGTCTTCTTGATCCTGGCCATGCCCCTGACCGGCTGGCTCTGGACCAAAGCCCCGGCGCCGCTGCGCCACAGGGTGCCCGACGGCTACCAGCCGGTGCTGCTGGTGCTGCCGTTGATCATCGCCGGGGGGCTGGCGCTGCTGCTGTCGCGGCCCGTCGAAGCGGCCTTCTTCGGCGGCAACATGCCGCAGTGGCTGGCCAATGAGATGGACATTCCCTACGACCAGCGCAACTCGCTGGTGGTCGGGCTGGCAATGGGCTTTGCCGTCATTCCGACGATCTTCTCGATTGCCGAAGACGCCGTCTTCGGCGTGCCCAAGCATTTGTCGCAGGGCTCGCTGGCGCTGGGCGCCACGCCCTGGCAGACGCTGGTGCGCGTGGTGCTGCCTACCGCCAGCCCGGGCATTTTCTCGGCGCTGATGATCGGTCTGGGGCGCGCCGTGGGCGAGACGATGATCGTGCTGATGGCCACCGGCAACACGCCGATCATGGACTTCAACATCTTCGAGGGCTTCCGCACCCTGAGCGCCAACATCGCCGTGGAGATGCCCGAATCCGAGGTGGGCAGTACCCACTTCCGCATCCTGTTCCTCGCCGGTCTGGTGCTGTTCCTCTTCACCTTCGTGTTCAACACGCTGGCGGAGATCGTGCGGCAGCGCCTGCGCAGCAAGTACAGCTCGCTCTAGGAGTCGCAACGTGTCCGAAATGCCCAATCTGCGCGGCCAGGAGCAGCACGGCTTCAAGGCCTGGTGGAAGAGCGGCGATCCGTGGATCTGGATTACCGGCGGCGGCGTGGCCATCAGCGTGCTGCTGGTGGCCGGCCTGCTGCTGCTGATTGCCGCGCGCGGCCTGGCCCACTTCTGGCCCGCGCCCATTGTTGGCGCCAGTTATCAGGCGCCGGGCAGCAGCCCGATGCCGGTGCTGGCGGCCTTGCGCAGCGAGGAAACCGTCAGCCGGGCGCGGCTGGAGTCCGCCGGGCTGCCCGTAAGGGGCGACCAGCAGCTCTATGACCGCCTGCTGCTCAAGGTCGGCAACCGCGACCTCTACGGCAGCGATTTTCGCTATGTCATCAGCGACTGGCTGACCCAACGCAGCTACCCCGAAGACGCCACCGTGTTCGAGCGGCTGGAGTGGGGCAACCTGATCGGCTATCTGGTGGCGGTCAAGCAGCAGGGCAATGTCGTTGCCGACGGCCCGCAGGCCTGGGAGGTCTTCCAGGAGCGTCAGGAACGCGCGAACCAGCTGCGCGACGACATCGAGCACCTGGAGAAGGTGGAGATCGGCCGCATCAACTACGGGCTGGAGCAGCAGCGGCTGAAGCAGCGTCGGCTGGAGCTGGAGAACGCGCTGACGGCGGAGCGCCAGGCCGAGATCGATGCCCGCATTGCCGAGTTGAATGCCGACTACCGCGTGCTCGAAGACGAGCTGGTGGCCCTGTACGGTGAGATCAACCGTGATTCGGTGGTCGTCGAGGTGGTGACCGGCGAGCAGATCAATGTGCCGCTGGCCAAGGTCGTGCGCGGTTATCGCCCCAACGCGATGGGCCTGTTCGGCAAGCTGCGTTTCTACGGCGCCAAGGTCTGGGAGTTTGTCAGCGAAGAACCCCGCGAGGCCAACACCGAGGGCGGCATTTTCCCGGCCATTTTCGGCACCGTGATGATGGTGCTGCTGATGAGCGTTTTCGTGACGCCCTTCGGCGTGGTTGCCGCGCTGTACCTGCGCGAATACGCCAAGCAGGGCTTCGTGACCCGCACCATCCGCGTGGCGGTCAACAACCTGGCGGGCGTGCCCTCCATTGTCTACGGCGTATTTGGCCTGGGCTTTTTCGTCTATTTCCTGGGCGGCTCGATCGACGCGCTGTTCTACCCCGAAGCGCTGCCCAGCCCGACCTTTGGCACCGGCGGCCTGCTCTGGGCCTCGCTGACGCTGGCGATTCTGACGCTGCCGGTGGTCATCGTGGCCACGGAAGAGGGCCTGGCGCGCATCCCGCGCTCGATCCGCGAGGCCAGCCTGGCGCTGGGCGCCACACGCGCCGAAACGCTGTGGCGTGTGGTGCTGCCGATGTCCTCGCCGGCGATGATGACCGGCCTGATCCTGGCCGTGGCCCGCGCCGCGGGCGAGGTCGCGCCGCTGATGCTGGTGGGCGTGGTCAAGCTGGCGCCCTCGCTGCCGCTCGACGGCAACTTCCCCTATCTGCACCTGGACCGCAAGTTCATGCACCTGGGCTTTCACATCTACGACGTGGGTTTCCAAAGCCCCAACGTCGAGGCCGCCCGGCCGCTGGTCTACGCGACCGCCTTGCTTCTGGTGCTTGTGATCATCACCCTGAACCTCTTTGCCGTGCGGGTGCGTAACCGCCTGCGCGAGAAGTACCGCGCCCTGGAACACTAAGCCATGAACGATTCCGCCACGCCGTCCCCCTCGGTCGACCTGTCGCATCTGCGCAGCGGCAGCGATGCCGCCCAGTCCATGGCCGAGGAGGACATCGCGCTGCAGGTCAAGGCGCTGAACCTGTATTACGGCGACAAGCGCGCCCTGCAGGATGTGCAGATGGACATTGCCAGCAAGCGCGTCACCGCCTTCATCGGCCCCAGCGGCTGCGGCAAGTCCACCCTGCTGCGCTGCTTCAACCGCATGAATGACCTGGTCGATGGCGTCACCATCCAGGGCAAACTGGAGCTGCACGGCAAGAACATCTATGACAAGGACGTCGACGTGGCCACGCTGCGCCGGCGCGTGGGCATGGTGTTCCAAAAGCCCAACCCCTTCCCGAAGAGCATCTACGAGAACGTGGCCTACGGGCTGCGCCTGGGCGGCGTGAACAAGAAGCGCGTGCTGGACGAGACGGTGGAGTGGGCGCTGAAGGGCGCCGCGCTGTGGGAGGAGGTCAAGGACCGCCTGCACGAGAACGCGCTGGGCCTGTCCGGTGGTCAGCAGCAACGCCTGGTGATTGCGCGGGCCATCGCGGTCAAGCCCGAGGTGTTGCTGCTGGACGAGCCGGCCTCGGCGCTGGACCCCATCTCGACGCTGAAGATCGAGGAACTGATCAACGACCTCAAGCGCGATTACACCATCGTCATCGTCACCCACAACATGCAGCAGGCGGCACGGGTTTCCGACTACACGGCCTTCATGTACCTGGGCGAGCTGATCGAATTCGGGCGCACGGACACGTTGTTCACCAACCCCGAGAAGAAGCAGACCGAGGACTACATCACCGGCCGCTACGGCTAGGCCGCATACTAGGACGGTGCGCAGCCGCGCACGCCCCGCCCACAGGCACGCAGGAGACCGCGGACATGGCCAGCGCCAAGCCCGAGCTGTACAAACGGCATATTTCCGAGCAATACAACGCCGAGCTTGAGGACATCCGCCAGCGTGTGCTGGCGATGGGTGGCCTGGTCGAGCAACAGGTGGCCGACGCCGTGCGCGCGCTGCTGTCGCTGGACAAGGGCCTGGCCGCGGAAGTGATCGAGCGCGACCGCCGGGTGAACGGCATGGAAGTGCAGATCGATGAGGAATGTGGGCGTATCCTGGCGCGGCGCCAGCCGGCTGCCAGCGACCTGCGTCTGGTCATGGCCTGCATCAAGACGATTACCGACCTCGAGCGCATCGGCGATGAGGCCGAGCGCGTGGCGCGCATGGCGGCCGACCTGGCCGAACTGGAGCTGCAGCGCGGCCCGCACACCGAGGTCGAGACATTGGGCGCCAAGGTGGGGGAAATGCTGCACCGGGTGCTGGATGCCTTCGCCCGCATGGACTCGGAAGCGGCCGTGGACGTGAGCCGCAGCGACCGCGCCGTGGACCGCGAGTACGAGGCGATCCTGCGCCAGTGCATCACCTTCATGATCGAGGATCCGCGCTCGATCAGCCGGGTGCTGGACATCGTCTGGTCGATCCGTTCGCTGGAGCGCGTGGGCGACCACGCCAAGAACATCGCCGAGTACATCGTGTTCTTCGTGCATGGCAAGGACGTGCGCCACTTCACCGTGGACGACATCGCCGAGGAAATCCGCGGCGAGGATTGAAGCGGCCTGAGCCCGACCGGGGCCGGTGGGCTCGCGCCCGCTGCGCGCCGCGCAGGGCTTGCGGGACAATGGCGCCCCCTGAACTGACTGAGCCCCGCGCGTGAGCCAAGACCGTATCGTTCTCGAGCCCCAAGCCGGCCCCGCCCGCGCCTGCGTGATCTGGCTGCACGGCCTGGGCGCCGACGGCCATGACTTCGTGCCCATCGTGCCGGAGCTGGGCCTGGAGGACGCGGGGGTGCGCTTCATCTTCCCGCATGCACCGATGCGGCCGGTCACGATCAATGCCGGGATGACGATGCGCGCCTGGTTCGACATCTACAGCCTGGGCCGGCTGGATCAGCAGGACGCACAGGGCATCGCCGACAGCGCCGAGCGGGTGCGCGGGCTGATCGCCGAGCAGCAGGCCGCCGGCATCCCGGCCGAGCGCATCGTGCTGGCCGGCTTTTCGCAGGGTGGGGCGATTGCGCTGCACACCGCGCTGCGCCACCCGGAGCGCCTGGGCGGGCTGCTCGCGCTGTCGACCTTCCTGCCCATGCACGAGACGCTTGAGGCCGAGCGCGTGGCCGCCAATGCCGACATCGACATCCTGATGTGCCACGGCGACTACGATCCGGTGCTGCCCCTGCAACTGGGGGCCTGGAGCCGCGATCTGCTGCAGGAACTGGGCTACGCCGTGGACTGGCGCAGCTACCGGATGCAGCATCAGGTCTGCCCGGCGCAGATCGCCGATATCGCCGCCTGGCTGGGTGCGCGGCTGCGCGACTGAAAGCTGCGAGGCTGGCGGCCGGCGAGGGCGGCCGCGGCGGCGCCTCATCTTTTTTGCAACGCAACACTTGACAGGCAAATCCTTGCGCACCTAATGTGACATCAAACGATGTAACACCAAAGAGGTGCACAACGATGGACGTCAAGAACACCGCGGGGCAGCCCGCCGAGGCCACGCCGGCCAACATCGCCCCTCTGGCCGCCAGCCACCATTGGCCCAAGCTCGCGCCCTTCCCGGTGCGCAAGCCGGAGCTCGATTTCGCCGACACGCCGCGCTACTGGTTTGGCGATAACCCGGTTCTGACCCGGCACATGGACGCGCTGTCCTCGCTGTTCCCGGATGGCGAGCGCTTCTTCGTGGATGCGGTGCGCGACTTCCAGCAGGCGCTGGCCGATACGCCGGCGCTGCGGCAGGAGGTACGCGCCTTCATCGGCCAGGAGGCGCGGCACTCCGAGCAGCACACGCATTACAACGCGGGGGCGGGGGAGGCCGTGGAATGGTCCCGGCAGCGCTGCGAACGGCTGACGCGCTTCGCCCGCAAGCACCTGCCGCCCAAGGCCTGCCTGGCCGTGACGATCTGCGCCGAGCACTTCACGGCCACGATGGGCGAGCACCTGCTGCGCCGTGAGGACATCCACGGCCTGCACCGCGACCCCGAGGCGCAGCGCATGTGGCTGTGGCATGCCATCGAGGAGACCGAACACAAGGCCACGGCTTTCGATGTCTGGCGCCACGTCGGCGGCTCGGAGACCGCGCGCATGGCCCACATGCTGCCGGTGACGGCCGTGCTGCTGGGCTACCTGATCATCCCGGCGACGGTGGAGCTGACCCGCCGCGACGGTCAGCTCTTCAACCTGCGCGCCTGGGGCGAAGCCGCGCGCGTGCTCTTGCACCCGCGGCGTGGGTATTACACCGGCCTGCTGCGCGACTACTTCGCCTGGTTCAAGCCCGGCTTTCACCCCAACGACAGCGACACCCGGTCACTGCTGGCCAGCTGGCGCGCCCGGCTGGGTTTCGAGGGCGGCGACGCGCCGGCCACGCACTAGGGGGCCGGCATGTCCGCTACGCACAGCAGCAGCCATTTCGATGTGCTGATCGTCGGCGCCGGGCTTTCCGGCATCGGCGCCGCCTGCCACCTGCGGCGCCAGCTGCCGGGGCTGCGCTTCGCCATCCTCGAGCGCCGCGAGGCCCTGGGCGGCACCTGGGATCTGTTCCGCTATCCCGGCATTCGCTCGGATTCGGACATGAGCACCTTCGGCTACAGCTTCAAGCCCTGGACCGAGCCCAAGGTGCTGGCCGATGGCCCGGCGATTCGCGATTACCTGGCGCAAACCGCGCGCGAATACGACCTGCCGCGGCATATCCGCTACGGGCACAAGGTCTGCGCCTATGACTGGAGCGAGACCCGCGAGCTGTGGGAGCTGAGCGTGGAGGTGGCCGGGCAGCGCCGCACGCTGAGCGCGGATTTCGTCATCAATGCCACCGGTTATTACGACTACGACCGCGGGCATCAGCCGGACTTTCCCGGCGCCAAGGACTTCGCCGGTCGCATCGTGCACCCGCAGCACTGGCCGGAGGACCTGGACTATGCCGGCAAGCGCGTCGTGGTCATTGGCAGCGGCGCCACCGCAATCACCTTGGTGCCGGCGATGGCCGCCACCGCGGCGCAGGTCACCATGCTGCAGCGCAGCCCCACGGATGTCCTGTCGGTGCCCAGCATCGACCCGCTGGCCTCGCGCCTGCGCCGGCTGCTGCCCGAGGCGGCCGTGTACAAGCTGACCCGGGCGCGCAACATCGCGCTGCAGCGCCTGCTGTACCGCAGCGCGCGCAGCCGACCCCACGCGGTGCGCCGGCTGCTGCGCATGGGCCAGCGCCACTGGCTGGGCCCGGACTTCGATTTGCGTCATTTCCAGCCGCGCTATGCGCCCTGGGATCAGCGCCTGTGCGTGGTGCCCGACGGCGATCTGTTCCGCGCGCTGCGCAGCGGCCGCGCCGGGATCGTCACCGACGAAATCGCCCGCTTCGAGGCCGATGGCATTGTGCTGGCCTGCGGGCAGAAGCTGCAGGCCGACATCGTCGTCAGCGCCACCGGTCTGCGCCTGCAAATGCTCGGCGGGGCAACGCTGCGGGTGGATGGCGCGCCGGTCGATGTCAGCCAGCGCATGGTCTACAAGGGAGTGATGCTGGAGGGCGTGCCCAACGCCGCGGTGATCTTTGGCTACACCAATGCCTCCTGGACGCTGAAGGCGGACCTGGTGATGGAGCATGTCTGCCGCCTGCTACGCCACATGCGCCGCCGCGGCATCGGCAGTGTGCGGCCGCGCCTGCAGGCCGGCGGCCGCAGCCCGGACACCGTCATGGGCGGCCTGAGCGCCGGTTATGTGCAGCGCGCCGCCGGTGTGCTGCCACGGCAGGGCACGCAGGGCCCCTGGCGGGTGCTGAATGACTACCTGCACGACGCGCCGCTGCTGCGCTACGGCCCGTTGCGCGACCCCGAGCTGGAGTGTCGCACCGGCGCACGCCGGCAGCGGGCCGGGCAGCCGAGTGGGCTTGGGACCTTCTGGCGGCGGCTGCGCGCCGCCTGAGTTCGCAGGGCTTGCCGCCTTTGGCTGCCAGGGCGGCGATGCCGGCCCCGGCCCCGGCCCCGGCGCGGGCCGGGTTCGGCGCTGCGCGGGCCGCAGGGCCGGTCCCGCCGGGTCGCGTGGTGGCGTGGGGGGTTGCGCCGGCTTCCCGCCGGGTTGCGTGACGCGGCCTAAGGGGTCGCGAGCGGCGCCGCCGTGGCACCATGCGCGCTTTGTCCGGCCGCGGGGCTGCGCGTGCAAAGACCGACTCCGAAGAAGCTGATCCTGGGGCTGCTGCTGGCCGGGCGCGGCACCCCCTTGAGCGTGCGTGACGCGATTCGCGCCTGCGCGCTCTTCGATCTGACCGAAAACAATGTTCGCGTCACGCTGGTTCGGCTGTCCGCGGAGGGCCTGATCTGCAGCGCCGAGCGCGGTAGCTACCAGCTGGGTCCGGCCGCCGAAGGCATGGCCGACGACATCGGCAGCTGGCGTGAGGCGCCGGCGCGCCTGCGGCCCTGGGAGGGGCGTTGGCTGCTGCTGCTGGGCCGCAACGGGAAGGGGGGCGGCAACGGTGGCAATGGCGGCGGCGGCCGCCGCGCGCAGCGCGAGCGGGCACGGGCCTACGGCCTGACCGGGCTACGCGAACTGGAGCCCGGACTGTATGTGCGGCCGGACAACCTGGCCGGCGGCGCTCAGGCCCTGCGCCAGCGCCTGCGCGGGCTGGGCCTGGCGGAGCCGGGCCTGCTGTGCAGCGCACAGGATCTGGACGAGGCGCGCGAGCAGGCGCTGCACGCGCTGTGGGATCGCAGCGAGCTGGATGCGACCTACCGCCGCGAAACGACCCGACTGCAGGCCTGGATGGAGCGCCGCGCGACGCTGGAGCTGGAGACGGCCGCGCGCGAGAGCTACCTGCTGGGCGCCGAGGCCATCCGGCGCGTGGTCTTCGACCCCTGGTTGCCCGAGCCGCTGGTGGATCCCGCGGCCCGCCAGAGCTACTTCGACGCCGTGCTGGCCTTCGATGCGGCCGGGCAGCAGGTCTGGCAGCAGCTTTACGACCGCGACGCGGCCATGCCGGTGGGCGGTGGCGAGCGTTTGGGGCCGCCGCTGCTGGGCCGGTAGAATGCGCGCCCCCGCCCCGAGCTGATAGCCCCATGCCGCTGACTTCCGCCGAACGCCGCAGCCTGCGCGCGCGCGCCCACACCCTGAAGCCCGTGGTGCAGACGGGCGGGCAGGGCCTGACCGAGGCCGTGCTGGCCGAGGTGGACATCGCGCTGGAGGCGCATGAGCTGATCAAGCTGCGCCTGCCCGGCATGCCGCGGGAGGACCGCCGCGAGGCCGCCCGGCGCAGCGCCGCGCACTGCAAGGCCGAGCTGGTCGGCGAGATTGGCAGCGTCGTGATCCTGTATCGGCCGCAGCCCCGCAATGACAAGCCCGGCGACAAGCCCGGCAACAAGTCCAGCGCGGGAGCGCGCCCGGCCGCGCGGGCCCGCAAGCCCGCCCCGGCGCGGCCCTGGGGGGCAGGCGGCCGTGAAGGCGGCCGTGAAGGCGGAGGCGGGAGCGCGAGCGGCTACCGTGGCCGCGAGGGCGCGGGTCCTCGCGAGCGCGGCGGCAGTCGCGGCGGCGGCGAATCCCGCGGGCCCGGCGGGGGCCGTGACGGGGGCCGCGCCGGCAGCCGCGGGCCGGGCGGCCGGGCGCCGACGGGGCGTGGCTCGGGCCGATGAGCATCGTGCTGACGGATTTTGCCCGGGCCCGGCTGTTCCCCCGCGGCGGGCGTGCCAACGCCGTGCAGGACCTGAGCCCGGCGCAGTTCGAGGCCGAGCTGAACGCGCGCGAGCCCGAGCGGGTCATTCCGGGCTATGCGGAGTTTTGCCAGCTGCATGTGCACCGCAACTGGACCTCGACGCGCTGCGCGACCATTGCGATCACGGCCGAGAACCGCGGCCAGCTGCGCAGTGCCTACGAAGCGCGCAACGACCGCGAACTGCCGGTGCTGGTGCGCTGGTTCGAGGGCCTGACGGCCCCGGTCGCGCGCTACCTGATTCCGATCCTCTACAGCCGCGAGCAGCTGGCGCATGAGGGCAGCCCGATCGCGGCCGACTGGGGTGTCGTGGGTTGCCTGTACACCATGGAGCCGGAGGAGACGCCGCTGGCCCCCATCACGATGCTGCGCAATGCGCTGGGCGTGGAGGAGGGCGGCTCCGGCGTGCCGCTGGACCGCAAGGCCTACCGGCGCAGCGTGGCTTTCTGGGACGCCCACGCCAACTGGCGCCCGGCGCGCTAAGCGATCCCCGACCGGCGGGGCGCCGGCTCACGCGACCTGCCGCGGGGCGCCGCCGGCGGCGCTACAGCAGCAGGCGGTCGACCTTGGCGGCGCAGATCAGGTCGTTGTGGGTCACCCCGCCGACGCTATGCGTCTGCCAGGTCATGGCCACCTTGTTGTAGCCAAAGCTGATGTCGGGGTGATGGTTCTCGCGGTTGGCGATAAAGGCCACCGCGTTCAGAAAGGCCATCGTCTGGTAGTAGTTCTTGAAGCCAAAGTCGGCGCACAGGGCCTGGCCGTCGTCGCGCAAGCTCCAGCGCGCGTCCAGCTGGCTCATCAGCTCGCGAACCTGGGCGGCCTCCAGCGCGGCGGACTGACCCTCGCAGGCCTCGCAATGGGCCTCGTGCAAATCGCTCATGTCTGCTCCTGACTCCGTGGCTGCCGTCGTGATGCAGCGGTCGTGCTCATGCGGGGGCCGGGCTCGGCGACGCCCGGCCGGTGGGCGCGTAGGCGCCGCGGCGACGGTAACATGCCCCGCATGAAGCACCCAACGAACCTCATCTGGCTGGATCTGGAGATGACCGGCCTGGATCCCGCGCAGAACCGCATTATCGAGATCGCCACGATCGTCACCGATGCGGAACTGAATATCCTGGCCGAGGGGCCCAACCTGGCCGTGCATCAGCCGGAGGCCGCGCTGGCCGCGATGGACGAATGGTGCACGCGCACGCATGGGGAATCGGGGCTGACGCAGCGGGTGCGCGACAGCGATATCGATTGCGCCCAGGCCGAGCAGCAGACGCTGGCCTTTTTGCAGCGCTATGTCGAGCCCGGGGTCTCCCCGATGTGCGGCAATTCCATTGGCCTGGATCGGCGCTTTCTGCTGGCGTACATGCCGCAGCTCGCGGCCTTTTTCCATTATCGCAACGTGGACGTCAGCACCCTCAAGGAGCTGGCCCGGCGCTGGGCCCCGGCGGTGCTGGAGAGCATCGACAAGGAGGGCACCCACCTCGCGCTGGATGACGTTCGCGAATCCATCGCCGAGTTGCGTCACTACCGGCGCCACCTCTTCGCCGAAGCCTGGCGCGGATCGCCGCTGGGTTGATGCCGGGGCGTTGATTCCGGCGCGTTGATGCCGGGGCGTTGATTCCGGCGCGGTAATGCCGGCGGGTTGATGCCGCTGGGTTCATGCGGACCGGGTGATGGACGATGGGGTGATGGGCGATGCGGTGATGGGCGGCGGGGTGATTGGCTGCCTTGGGCCGCCGGGCCCCGTTTCCAGCCGGCCAAAAAAAAAACGCCGGCGAGTGCCGGCGTTGTTCTGTATGCGTCGTGCGCGCGGACTAGATTTCCAGGTCCTCGATCTTGCCGCCTTTCTTCAGGTGCGCTTCGACCCACTTGGGCTTGCGGCCACGGCCGGTCCAGGTGCGGCCCGGGTCTTTCGGGTCCTGGTATTTCGGCGGCAGCTTGCTGCCCTTGGCGCCACTGCGGCCGCGCGGCAGGTCATCCCAGCTCATCCCGTTCTTGGCCAGGATGCCGCGAATCTCGTCAACCACCTGCTGGCGCTCCTGCTGCCGGCGCGAGGCGATCGTCGAATCAATGGACTGACGCAGCTTTTCCAATTCGGTCGCCGAAAGTTTGGAAATGTCGACACTCATGATAGGGGTACCCTGTAGTTTTGATAAGTGTGGAGAAAAAGCGACACAAAAATAGCGCAAAAGCCAAGCGCTCGCAATTCACAAAACTTTGACGCGGCAATGCGGCCGCCGTAAAAAGGCGCCGGTTTTGTGCCGCAAGGCCCGCGCCGGTCGACGGCGGCTTTAGCGGAAAGCGAACTTGGGCAGCTCGCGCGGTGTGTAGTGGCGCTTGGGCTCGTACCAGTCGTAGTCGATCATTTCGTCTTCCTCATTGGTGAGGTTGACGATGACGTAACGCCGCGACTGCAGGTCGTAATGCACCTGCACGCCGTTGACGATCAGTGGCACGTTGCGAAACATCACGGCGTGCGCTTCCGAGGTGCGCCAGAAGGCATCGTGCTCGTCGTAGATGTCCTGCATCATCACCAGCCAGGAGTCTTCGTCGAGGTAGAAGCGCCGGCGCTTGTAGATATGCGCATAGCCCTCGCGAACCTCGGTGTCGATGACCCAGACGCGGTGCTTCTCGTAACGGGTCAGATCCTGGTTGATATGGCCGCGGGTGATGATGTCCTCGTAACGGTGCTCGGGGCTGTAGAGCCTGTTGGCGTTATAGGGCACCAGCATCTCGCGCTTGCCAATCAACTTGACCGTGTAGCGGTCCAGCGGGCCGTTGAACATATCCAGCTGGTCGTGGGTCATCAGGCCGTCGAACAGGGGATTGTCATAGCCCACGTCGCCAATGCGGCGGGTGCGGCCGAGGCCCGGGTTGAAGACCCAGACCTTGGTTTCCTCGCGCATGCGGTCAATGGGCACATGCACCAGGTTGTTGTCCCCGGCCTTGTTGGCCGGCGCCACCACTTTGCTCATCAGCCACAGGTTCTGGTTGTCCAGGGTTTGCAGCGTCGTTTCCGGGTGGTTGTAGTGGTAGGACAGCTCCAGATAACTGCGCTCCACCACATAATCGCCATCCGGCGTGGTGACAGCATGGTTTAAAAAGCCGCGATAACCCTTGGTGTTGTAACGCATGATGTGATTCCACATCACCTCCAGTCCGTTTTGCGGAATGGGGAAGGGAAAGCCTTGCGCGGTGCAGCAAAAGCCATGGCCCTCGTTGCGCAATTCCACGGAGGTCGCGTTCTTTTTGGTGGCGGCGTAGATGTATTCGGGAAAGCCCGCGCTGCGCCGGGTCGGATACACCGGCATGCGGTAGGTCTCGGGAAAGGTCTGCAGCAGCGCCTTGTGCCCCTCGCTGAGCAGCTCGCCGTATTGGTCCATGTTTTTGGCGGTCACCACGTACAGCGGCTCGTCCTCGGCGTAGGGGTTGTCGCCGCGCTCCATCTGGGTCTTGGACAGCCCGCCCTCCCAGGGCGGGATGTCGGCGCCGTTGCCGGCCTGCTCGGCGCCAATCGGCGTCAGCGTGTCGCCCAGCTGCGCGGCCTGCTCGGCCTCCACGGCGGCCCCGGCCGGGCCGGCGGCGATGGCCAGGGCGATGGGCAGAAGCCCGCGGCGCGCCAGCCCGGCCGCGCGCCGCGCAAAGCACGGGGCTGCCGCCATCAGGGCGCCGCTTCGGCAGCGCGGCGCGCCGGCTCGTGGCGCAGCACGTAGCGGGCCAGCGCCGGCAGCAGCAGGATGGCCCCCAGCATGTTGGCCAGGAACATAAAGGTCAGCAGCACGCCCATGTCGCGCTGAAACTGCAAATCCGACAACATCCATGTCACGACTCCCGCCGACAGCGCCAGTCCGGTGAAGACCACCGCCTTGCCGGTTTGTTGCAGCGTGCGCAGCCAGGCCTGGGGCAAGGCCAGCCCCGCACGCAGGTGTCCTTCGAGCACCGAATAGGAATAGATGCCGAAGTCGATGCCGATGCCCACGGCCAGCGCGGTCACCGGCAAGGTGGCGACCTTGAGGCCGATTTCGAGCCAAGCCATCAGCGCATAGGCGGCAAATGAGACGATGGCCAGTGGCGTCATTACGCAGGCCAGCGAGCCGATGCTGCGAAAGGACAGCCAGCACATCAGGCCCACGGCGGCGTAAACCCACAGCAGCACCGGCTTTTCTTCGGCGCGGATCACCGCATTGGTGGCCGCCATCACGCCCACATTGCCGCCGGCCAGCGCGATATTCAGCGGCGGCTCGGCCACGCCTTGCTCCGCCTGCTCGGCGGCGTAGAGCGCGCGAAAGTCCTCGACGGTGCGGGTGATCGCGTCGATGGTTTCGGCGCGGTGGTCGGTGGTAAAAACCAGCATCGGCATCACCGAGCAATCCGGGTTCTGCAGCCCGGCGGAGCTCGGGATCGGCGAGATGGTCTGCACCAGCGCGTAGCGGTTGCGCGGCAGCGCGTACCACAGCGGGCTGCCCTCGTTCCAGCCGACGCGGATGGCCTTGGCCAGGCGGGGCAGGGCCAGCACCGAATCGACCCCGGGGGTGTTGCGCAAATGCCAGGCCAGCCGGTCCATCGTGTGCAGCACCGCGCTTTGCGTGCAGGCCTGCGGCGGCGCCTCGATGAACACCTTGAGCACATCCACGCCGATGGCAAAGTTGTCGACGATGGCGGCGCTGTCGCGGTTGTAGCGCGAGTCCGGGCGCAGTTCGGGCACGCCCTCGTGAAAGTCGCCGATGCGCAGATCCTGGCCCTTGTACAGCGCCAGGCCAAACAGCACGGCGCCGCCCAGCAGCAGCAGCGGTGCCGCGCGCGGCCCCGTGGCCCGCGCCAGCACCACCCAGGCCTTGTCGCCGACCTCCTCGCGCCAGGCGAGCTTGGCGGCGTAGCGCTGGCGGTCGGGCAGGTGCAGCCAGGACAGCAGGATCGGCATCAGCCACTTGTTGGTGACGATGATCGCGGCCATGCCGAAGGCGGCGTTGATGGCCATTTCCTGAATGATCTGGATGTTGATCAGCGCGATGGTGGCAAAGCCGATGACATCGGTGACCAGCGCCGCCGTGCCGGGAATCGCGACCCGGCGGAAGGAGCCGATGGCCGCGTTGTAGGCATCCTTGCCTTCGGCGGTGACCTCGTCGGCCCAGGCGTTGACCATCTGGATGCCGTGTTCGACGCCATTGGCCAGCACCAGGAAGGGCACCAGGATCGCGAAGGGGTCGAGGCCAAAGCCGGCCAGCCGCAACAGCCCAAACTCCCAGACCACGGCAACCAGCGCGCACAGCAGCGGCAGCAGGCTGAGCCGCCAGGAGGCGCAATAGACCCGCAGCAGCAGGGCCGTGAGTGCGAGGGCCAGCGCAAAAAAGGCCACGACCTCTGTGGCCGCGTCGGCGACTTTGCCCACCACCATCGCAAAACCGATGATGTGCACCCGGGTCTGCGCATCCTCGAACTGCGCCCGGATCTGTTCCAGCCGGTCCTCGACTTCGCGATAGTCCAGTTTCTCGCCGGTGGTCGGGTCGTGTTCGAGCAACTCGGCCACCACCATGGCCCCGCCGTGGTTCTCGGCCACCAGCCGGCCAACGATGCCGGCCTTGCCCACGTTGGCGCGAATACGCGTGAACATCTCCGGGCTGGGCGCATAGTTGCGTGGCACCACGTCGCCGCTGGCAATGCCGTCCTCGGTGATCTCGATGTAGCGCACGCCGGGCGTGAACAGCGAGCTGACCCGCGAGCGGTCGACGCCGGGAAGGAAGAACACGGCCTCGGTCAGCCGGTCCAGCTTGTCCAGGAAGGCCTCGTTGTAGATATCCCCCTCGCGCTGCATCAGCGCCACCGAGATCAGGTTGGCGCCGCCAAAGGCCTCGCGATGCTCGACAAAGGTCTGCATGTAGGGGTGTTCGAGCGGGATCTGCTTGTCAAAGCCCGCGTCCAGCTCCACCTGCAGCGCATGCCAGCCGAAGAAGGCCGTCAGCGCCAGCAGGATCGCCAGCCCCGCGCGGCGATGGCCGAACAGGCGCGGTTCGACGACCCGCAGCACATCGGCTGCGGTCGGCCAGCGCCAGCTCACCGGGTCGGGTGTCCGCGGTGCCGCGGACCCCGGCGCAGGCCGGCCGCGAGCAGGCCCAGCAACAGCGCGAGGGGGCCCCAGGCGCCGCCCCCGCTACGGGTCAGCGCACGGCCGTCGTCGCAGCCGGCGCGAATGTCCTCGCAGTGCACCAGCGCGCCCGCGCGCGTGGGGTAGTGCCGCGCCGAGCGCGAGTAAAAGCTGTAACGCTCGACCCAGTCGGCATCGGCCAGCAGGCGGGCGTCGGCGTCGTCGTGGCCGGGCTCGCCGGGCTGCTTCAGCCAGCGGTCGAACCAGGCCAGCGTGTAGTGCTCGGCCAGCGGCTGGCCATAGCCCGGGCTGCAGCGCTCGCCGTCATCGCCCGGGCACCAGGAGCTGGTCGGGAAGGTGGGGATCAGCGACCACTCGTAGTGGGTCGAGCCCTGCGGGGTGATCTGGTACACCGGCAGCCCGGCCTCCACCCAGCGCGCATAGGCGGCCTTGTGCCCCTCCGGGTCCGGCGGGCTCTGCTTGGGCACCGGCGTCAGGCCGTACTCCGAGGTGTGGCCCATGGCCGGCACGCGCGGCACGACCGCCGAGGACAGCGAATCCCAGGCGACGATGACATCGACCGGGTTCTGCGCATCCATCAGCCCCGGCCAGGCCTCGGCGCCCTCGGCGCCATATTCCTGCACGCGCGATACGCCGGTCGCCCCCAGCGAGTGGCCGGCCAAACCCAGGCGGCCGGGGTCGATGACCCCGTGCTCGGGGTTATGGGGCGTCGTGGCCGTGGGGTAGGTGTCGGCGCAGTGCTCGTTATGTGGGTAGGGCTGGCCGGGCGTGGAGCGGAAGAAGTCGATGGCATCGACCAGGCCCTCCCAGAACACCACCGAATTGGCATTGCCGCCCTGGCTGCCGTCCGGCGCCTGGAAGTCCGAGCGGCCCTGGCCGCGCACGTCGAAGGTCATCGTCACGTAGCCGGCGCGCACCAGCGCCTGGGCCATCCACCAGTACAGCGGCTCGGGCGCCTGCACCGAGCCGGTCTCGATGACCACGGCCGGCAGCCGAGCTCCAGGGGTGCTGTCCAGCGGCGCCCAGACCCGGCCCGAGATGCGGGCGCAGGCGGCGTCGTAAAACAGCACCGGCGTCACCCGGCCTTCGGTGTCGTAGAAGGGGTCCACGCCGGGGTAGCGGAAGGGGTCGCCGGCGCACTGCTCCATCCAGCTGGTGCACAGCGGCGTGAAATTGGTATTGCCGCTGCGCGGGTCGAGCCAGCTGGGGTCGGCGATGGCGCGCTCCAGCCAGGCCTGCTCGTTGGCCAGGCTCTGGCTCTGCAGCCGCTGCTGGAAGCTGGGGCGCAGCTGTTCCAGCAGCGCCTCCTGCGTCTTGGCGTAATTGGCGGCCTCGCGGGCAAACCAGTCCGGGGTATTGGGTTCCGGGCCCTCGGGCACGGCGGTGGCCGTCGTGGCCAGGCCACACAGCAGCAGCGCAAGCTTGCGCATGGTTGTCTCCTTTGCCGCCCGCGCTCGCCGCGCGCGGGCCGTTGCGGCAGTATACCCAGCGGGTTCGCACCGCCTGCTGCCATGTCGCCACTGCTGCAAATCCTGCTGACCGCGCTGCTGACCAGCGTTGCCACCTGGGCGCTGGCCGCCTTGCATTACCGGCTGCGCGGTCGCGCCCAGCTCGAGGCGCTGAAGGCCGAACTGGGCGCCGAAATCGAACGCCGGGTGCAGGCCGGGGCGCAGCAGGCCGGCCAGGAGTTGCTGCCGGCCTTTCGCATCCAGGTCACCGAGGGCTTTGTCGACGCGATGAAGCGCTGGCCGGGCGCGAACATGGGCGAGACGGCGCGCACGGTGGCGCGCTCGGGCGCGGATCTGCTGGGCGCCGGCTTTGAAGGGCTGCTGAAGCCGCGGCCACCGGCAAAGCGCTGATGCACGGCGCGCCGCCCGGCCCCGGGCATGGCGAGGCCGCGGCGTCCACGCGCCCGGCCGAACTGGCCGAACTGGCCGAGCTGGCCGAGGCGCTGTGTGCGGCGCGCGCGGTCCTGGTGCTGACCGGTGCCGGCCTGTCGGCCGACTCGGGCATGCCCACCTACCGCGGTGTCGGCGGCCTCTACGAGGCGCAGCACACGGAAGAGGGCTATGCCATCGAGGACGCCCTGTCGATCGGCATGCTGCACGCGCGCCCGGAGGTCTGCTGGCGCTACCTGCGCCAGATCGACGAGGCGAGCGGCCAGGCGGCGCCCAATGCCGGCCACGAGGCCCTGGCGGCGCTGGAACAGGCCCTGCCGGGGATGTGGACGCTGACGCAAAACGTCGACGGGCTGCATGCCCGCGCCGGCAGCCAGCGCCTGATCGAAATGCACGGCCGCCGCGGCGACCTCTATTGCATGGACTGCGCGGCGCCGATGGCGGCGGCACAGGCGCGTGCATTCGTGCAGGCGCTGGCCACCTTGCCCCCGCGCTGTGCCTGCGGCGGCGTGCTGCGGCCGCGGGTGGTGCTGTTCGGCGAGATGCTGCCGGAGGCGGCCATCGCCCAGTACACGCAGGTGCTGGAGGCCGAGCCGGAGGTGGTCATCGCGGTGGGCACCAGCGCGGTCTTCCCCTATATCCAGGCGCCGCTGCTGGAGGCCCGCGGGCGCGGCGCGCTGGCGGTGGATATCAACCCCGGCGCCTCGGACATCTCCGGCGCCGTGCACTGGCACTGGCGGGAGCGCGCGGCGGTCGCGCTGCCGCGGCTGGCGCAGGCGGTGGCCGCCCGGCAGGCCGGGGGCTAGCGCGGGGGCCGGGGCGCCCGGCTGCGGTTTTAGCCCTGGGCGTCGATCTGGGTGCGCCCGGCCTCGTTTTCGAGGATGCGGCGCAGCTCTTCGAGCAGTCGGGGGTGCGCGGCGACGATGTCGCCGGATTTCATCACGTCCGAATCCTTCAGGCCGTAGACGGCGGCGCCCGCCTCGCGACAAAGCACGATGCCCGCGGCGATATCCCAGGGCTTGAGGTTGAGCTCCCAGAAGGCATCCAGGCGGCCGCTGGCCACATAGGCCAGGTCCAGCGCCGCGGCACCGGCGCGGCGGATGCCGCCGCAATGGCCGACCAGCGCCTGCAACTGCGGCAGGTAGCGATCCAGCCGCGGGCCCGGCGTGAAGGGCTCGCCGGTGCCGATCAAGGCCTCGGAGATCTTGCGCGCCCGCGGGGCCACGCGGATGCGGCGGCTGTTCAGCAGCGCGCCTTCGCCGCGACTGGCGGTGAAGAGGTCCTGGCGGTAGGGGTCGTAGACCACGCCATGGGTCAGCTTGCCGCGCTCGCGCACGCCGATGCTCACGCAGTAGTGCGGCAGGCCATGCAGGTAGTTCGTCGTGCCATCCAGCGGGTCGATGATCCACTCGACCTCGTTGTCACCCTGGGCGCCGCTTTCCTCGCCCAGGATCGCGTGATCGGGGTAGGCCTTGTGGATGATGCGTATGATTTCGTCCTCCGCCGCCCGGTCGACTTCGGAAACGAAGTCCCGCGGCCCCTTGCGCTGGATGCGCAACTGGTCGAGCTTCTCCGTGGAACGCAGGATCAGGTTGCCCGCGGAGCGGGCGGCGGAGACGCCGATATTGACCAGAGGATGCATAGCGTGCCGACGACGGCCTTGAACCAAACCCGCAATGATACGCAAGCCGAGCGCCGGGATACGCCAGAGCAGCCGGCGGATGCGCCCGCGCGGCTGCGGATCGTGCTCAGCCGGCCCACGCACGCCGGCAACATCGGCGCGACCGCGCGCGCGATGAAGGTGATGGGCCTGGAGGCGCTGACCATCGTGGCGCCCAAGCCCGGCATCTTTCCCAGCGAGGAGGCGACGGCGCGAGCGGTGTCGGCCGAGAGCCTGCTGCAGCAGGCACAGGTGGTCGACACGCTGGCCGAGGCGGTGGCCGATTGCCACCACGTGGTCGGCACCACGGCGCGCCTGCGCCATATCGGCCCGCCCCTGCTGACGCCGCGGCAGTGGGCCGAGGGCGCGGTGGCGCGGCCGGGGCAGCAGCTGGCGCTGGTATTCGGCCAGGAGCGCACCGGCCTGCTGAACGAGGAGGTGGACCTCTGCCACGCGCTGATCCGCATTCCCACGCAGGACGGCTTCTCCTCGCTGAACCTGGCCATGGCGGTGCAGATCCTGTGCTACGAGTGGCATCTGGCCGCCGGTGGGGGCCTGCCCGAGCCCTTGAGCGAATCGCCGCCGGCCACGGCGCAGGAGCTGGAGGGCTTTTTTGCGCACCTGCGCGAGACCGGCGATGCGGTCGAGTTCTTTGTGCGCAAGAACCCGGATGCCGTGCACCGGCGCCTGCGCGCGCTGTTTGGACGCGCCGGGCTGGACCGCAACGAGATCAACATCCTGCGCGGTTTTTTGCGCGATGTGCAGCGCAAGCTGCCGGGTGGCGAGGACGCCGCCAACTAAGGCGGCGGCGCCCGCCGCATCGCTGAGCACGGCCGGAGTCCGGCCTGCGCGCCGGCCTGGAACCGGGCCGCGGGCGCCGGTAGGGGCGCGGGGCAGGGCCGGCCAGCATCAGGGCCGACGCCGCGCGGCGCAGCGGGGCCTGAGGGCCGATAGAATGGGCATCCATCCCCGTTTGCCCCGTCATGTTTGCCCAGCTTCGCGAGGATATCCGCAGCGTCTTCGACCGCGACCCGGCCGCCCGTTCGGCCTGGGAGGTCCTGACCTGTTATCCGGGCCTGCATGCGCTGTGGGGGCACCGGCTGGCACACCGCTTGTGGACCTGGCGGCTGCGCTGGCTGGCGCGCTTCGTCGCGCACATCGGCCGCTGGCTCACCGGCATTGAGATCCACCCCGGCGCACGCATCGGCCGGCGCTTCTTCATCGACCACGGCTTCGGCGTGGTGATCGGCGAAACGGCGCAGATCGGGGATGACGTCACGCTGTATCAGGGGGTCACGCTGGGCGGCACCAGCTGGAGCCCGGGCAAGCGCCACCCCACGCTGGAGGATGGCGTCGTCGTAGGCGCCGGGGCCAAGGTGCTCGGCCCCTTCACCGTGGGCCGCGATGCGCGCATCGGCTCCAACGCCGTGGTGACCCGGGCGGTACAGCCCGGCGAGACCGTCGTCGGCGTGCCCGCGCGCAGCACCCAGCGCAACGGCCGCGCGCCCTCGGAGAAAAGCGCGGCGATGGCCAAGCGCATGGGCTTTGACGCCTATGGCGTGGCCCGCGACATGCCCGACCCGGTGGCCAACACCATCAACGCCATGCTCGAGCACATCCACGCGCAGGACGAGCGCATCGCCGAAATGTGCGAGGCCATCCGCCACCTGTCGCGCCGCGAGCCGGTGCCGGGCGAGGAGCTGCCGGACGCGGAGCTGCCGCCGCTGCGCTGCGGCGCACTGGAATCCACGGCCGAGCCCGCCGAGGAGCAGGCCGGCGAGAACCCGGGCAAGGGTCCCGACCCGGGCCCGGCCGCCGGCAAGCGATGATCTACCTCGACCACAACGCCACGGCGCCGCTGCGCCCCGGCGTGTTTGCGGCCATGCGGCCCTGGTTCGAGGAGCACCCCGGCAACGCCAACAGCGTGCACCGGGCCGGCCGCCTGGCCCGGCAGGCGGTCGAGCAGGCGCGCGAACAGGTGGCGGCGCTTCTGGGTGCGCAGCCCGGCGAGGTGCTGTTCACCTCCGGGGCCACCGAATCGATCAACTGGGCCTTGCAAGGCTTACGGCCGGGCGCGCCGCGCTGCGTCGGCGCCAGCGAGCACGATGCCGTGCTGCAGGCGCTGCCCCAGGCGCGGCGGCTGGCGGTGGACAGGCAGGGCCTGATCGACCCGGCCGCCTTGCCGGAGACCCTGGCGGCGCAGGGCGAGGCCGGCCTGCTGAGCCTGATGTGGGCTAATAACGAAACCGGGGTGCTGCAGGACATGCCGGCCATCGCCGCCGCGGCGGCGGCCGCGGGCTGGTGGCTGCACAGCGATGCCACCCAGGCCGTGGGCCGGCTGTCCATGGATTTTGCCGCGAGCGGCCTCGTGGCCCTGAGCTGCTCGGCGCACAAGCTCGGCGGTCCCAAGGGGGTCGGCGCGCTGCTGTTGCGCGGCGGCCATGCCATCGAGCGCGGCCAGCGCGGCGGCAGCCACGAGCGCGGCCTGCGCGCCGGCACGCTGAATGTGCCGGGCATCGTCGGCTTTGGCGCCGCCTGTGCCGCGGCCGGCGAGGTCTTGGCGGATGAGGGCGCCAGGCTGCGCCGCTGGCGCGAGGAGTTCGAGGCCCAGCTGCTGGCCAGCATCCCCGGCAGCGAAGTCTTCGGCGCCCAGGCGCCCCGGCTGCCGAACACCAGCTTTTTCGCGCTGCCCGGCTGGCACTCCGAGGCCTTGCTGATCGCGCTGGACAAGCGCGGTTTTGCACTGGCCAGCGGCAGCGCCTGCCACAGCGGCAGCGACACGCCCTCGCATGTGCTCGCGGCCATGGGCGTCCCCACGCCCCGGGCGCTGGGCGCCGTGCGCATGAGCCTGGGCCATGACAGCCGCGAGGCCGACCTGCAGGCCCTGCTTGCGGCCTTGCAGGAGCTGGCCCGCGAGGCGGCGGGCGGCGGCCGCTTTGCCGGGCTGCTGAACGGATGATTTACCTGGATCACGCGGCCACCACGCCACTGCGGCCCGAGGCCCGCGCCGTGCTGGCGGCGGCGCTGGAGCCCGATGCGGTGCATGCGAACCCGGCCTCCGCGCACGCGGCGGGCCGTGAGCAGGCCGGCCGTGTCGCCCGGGCGCGGGCCGACTTCGCCGCGTTGATCGGCGCCGACCCGGCCGAGATCGTCTTCACCTCGGGCGCCACCGAAGCCGACAACCTCGCGGTGCTCGGCCGGGCGCGCTTCGCGCAGGAGCAGGGCCGGCGCCTGCTGCTGCCGCGCACCGAGCACAAGGCCGTTATCGACCCGGTGCGGCACCTCGCCGGGCAGGGCTGGCGCGTGGACTGGCTCGACCCGGGGCCCGCCGGCGTGGTGGATGCGCAGGCCTTTGCCGATGCCTGTGGGGCGGACACCGTGCTCGCCTGCGCCATGCAGGTGAACAACGAAACCGGCCACATCCAGGACGTGGCGGCGATCGGCGCGGCGCTGGCCGGCCGCGGCGTGCCCTTGCATGTCGATGCGGCGCAGGCCCTGGGCAAGGTGCCGGTGCGGGTCGGCGAGGGCATCGGCAGCATGGCCTTCTCCGGGCACAAATTCGGCGCCCCGGTGGGCGTGGGTGCGCTGTACCTGCGCAGCCGGCCGCGCGTGGGTATCGAGCCGCTGCAGTTTGGCGGCGGCCAGGAGCGCGGCCTGCGCTCGGGCACGCTGGCGGTGCCCATGATCGAGGCCTTCGTCGCCGCGGCGAAGGCCGCCGAGGCGGCGCGGCAGGCCGAGCAGCAGCGCCTGGGTACGATGCGTGAGGCCCTGTGGCAGCGGCTCAGCGCGCAGCTGCCGGATTTGATCCGCAACGGCGCCGCCGCGGCCACCAGCGCGCATGTGCTCAGCGTCTCCGTGCCCGGCGTGCAGGGCGAGGCGCTGCGCGCCAGCCTGCCGGCGCTGGCGGCCTCCAGCGGCAGCGCCTGCTCGGCCGCCCAGGCCGAAAGCAGCTACGTGCTGCGCGCGCTGGGCCATGATGATGCGCAGGCCGATGCCTCGCTGCGGCTGTCGTTCGGCCATACGACCACGGCGCGGGACATCGACGAGGCCGCCGCGATGCTGCTTGCGGCCGTGCAACGCCTGCGGGCGATGCACCCGGAGGCCGCATGAGCGCGCTGGCCGGCGATTATCCGGCGTCGGTGGCCGCTGCCTTCGGCGCGCCCAGGGCGCTGCTGCCCGCCGGGCGGCGGGGCGAGGCGACCCTGCTGGCGCAGGCGCGCACGCCCGCCTCGGCCGAATGGGCCTGCCTGTATGCGCTCGACGGCCGCTGGCAGTGGCGCGCGTTGGCCAGCCCCTGGCTGGTGGCGGCGCTGGAGGCGCTGTGTGCCGCCGGCCCGGTTTGCGAAGCGGGCCCGGCGAGCGAGGTGGAACTGGAGCAGGCCTTGAAGGGTCTGCATCTGCCTCCAGTGAAGAGATATTGCGCGGTGCTGGCCCGCGAGCTGTGGCAGCAGGCCCACGCGGCCGCCGTGGCCACGCAAGCCCCCCAGCCCGCGTCCCCCGACCGCGCCGCGACGCAGGAGCGATAGCGATGATTACATTGACCCCCGCCGCCGCCGGCCGCATTCGCGAGCAGATCGCACGCCGCGGCCATGGCCTGGGCATCCGCCTGGCGGTGCGCAAGGCCGGCTGCTCCGGCTGGGCCTATCACGTCGAATATGCCGACGAGGCGCGCGCCGATGACCACCGTTTCGAGGCCGAAGGCGCGGCCGTTTACGTGCCCGAAGCCTGCCTGGCCGCGCTGCAGGGCACCACGGTGGATTTTGTCGGCGACGGCTTTAACCAGCGCTGGAGCTTTGCCAACCCCAACGCCGAGGCAGATTGCGGCTGCGGCGAGAGTTTTGCCCTGCGCGAGCCGGCCGCTTCGCGTTAAAATGGGTGGTTACGCAGGCGGCCACCGGGCCGCTTTTTTGCTGCTTACCCCCCAAACACTGGATACGCTGAATCATGGCCACCGAACGCACCCTTTCGATCATCAAGCCCGACGCCGTTGCCAAGAACGTGATTGGCCAGATCTACACGCGCTTTGAGAGCGCCGGCCTGAAAGTCGTGGCCGCGAAGATGAAGCAGCTCAGCCGTGCCGAGGCCGAAGGCTTCTATGCCGTGCACCGCGAGCGCCCCTTCTTCAACGATCTCGTCGAGTTCATGATCTCCGGCCCGGTCATGGTGCAGGTGCTCGAGGGCGAGGGCGCCATTGCCAAGAACCGCGAGATCATGGGCGCTACCAACCCCAAGGATGCGGCCCCGGGCACCATCCGCGCCGATTTCGCCGAGTCGATCGACGCCAATGCCGTGCACGGCAGCGACGCGCCGGAGACGGCGGCCGTCGAGGTGGCCTACTTCTTCTCCGCCACGGAGCTGTGCCCCCGCTAAGGCGCGGGCCGGGCGTGCGTCGCCAATGACGACTCCGACCAATCTGCTGGGCCTGGATCGCCGGGGGCTGGAGCACTGGTTTGCGGCGCGGGGGGAAAAACCCTTCCGCGCCCGCCAGATCATGCCCTGGATTTACCAGCGCAATGTGGCCGCCTTCGACCAGATGACGGATCTGGCGAAGGCGCTGCGCACGCGCCTGGAGATCGAGGCCACGGTCGCCACGCCCGAGCTGATTACCGAGGAGCTGTCCGCCGACGGCACGCGCAAGTGGGTGCTGCGGCTGGAGTCGGGCAACGCCGTGGAAACGGTGTTCATCCCCGAGGCCGACCGCGGCACGCTGTGCATCAGCTCGCAGGTCGGCTGCGCGATGGACTGCCAGTTCTGCGCCACGGCCACCCAGGGCTTCTCGCGCAACCTGACCTCGGCCGAGATCATCGCCCAGGTGTGGTTCGCTCAGCAGGCGCTGGGCGCCGTGCCGCGCGAGGGCCGTGTGATCAGCAACGTCGTGTTCATGGGCATGGGCGAGCCGCTGGCCAACTTCGACAATGTCGTCACCGCGATCCGCCTGCTGCTGGATGATTTGGCCTATGGGCTGTCCAAGCGCCGGGTCACGGTCAGCACCTCGGGCCTGGTGCCCTTCATGGACCGGCTGCGCAGCGAGGTGGACACCGCGCTGGCCGTGTCACTGCACGCCCCGACGGACGAGCTGCGCGACGTGATCGTGCCGATCAACCGCAAGTACCCGCTGGACGAGCTGATGGCCGCCTGCCGCCGGTACACCGCCGAGCGCGAGCGGCAGATGCACATCGTCTACGAGTACGTGATGCTGGACGGGGTCAATGACGGCGAGGCCGAGGCCCGCGCCCTGGCGCGGCTGCTGGCCGGGATGCCGGCCAAGGTCAACCTGATCCCCTTCAACCCCTTCCCGGGCACGCGCTACACGCGCTCCCGCCCGGAGGTGACGCAGCGCTTCGCCGGCATCCTGCGGGACAAGCGCATCATCACCACGGTGCGCAAGACGCGCGGCGACGACATCGCCGCGGCCTGCGGCCAGTTGGTGGGCGAGGTCAAGAACCGGCAGAAGCGCCGCCTGTCGGATATCCCGGTGGTGCGCCAATGAGCGCCGGCGCGATGGCCACCGGCCGCCCGCTGCTGCTGCTCCCGCTGCTGCTGTTGCTCGCGGCCTGTGTCAGCACGGGTGGCAACAACGGGCGCATCGGCACGCCCGACCCCGACGAGGCGGCGCGGCTCTATGTCGAGCTGGGCTTTGGCTACCTGAAGCAGGATCGTTTGGAGATCGCCGAGGAAAAGTTCGCGCGGGCGCTGGAGCTGGATCCGCGCCGCGCCGCCGCGATGTTCGGCCAGGGGCTGGTCCGCCACCGCCAGGGCCGCACCGTCGAGGGCCGCAAGGCCGTGGATCGCGCCACGCGCTACATCGGCGACGACGAGCCGCTGCGGCGCAGCGTGGCCGACTGGTATTGCCGGGTGGGCGCGGTCGACGCCGCCCAAGAGGTGCTGGCGCCGGCGCTGCGCCGCGAAGAGGCCGACGCCGTGCTGCTGCTGGGCCGCTGCCTGGCGGCCAACGGCCAGCGTGAGGCCGGCGAAACACTGCTGCTGGAAGCCCTGCGCGAGCAGCCGCAATCGGGCCGCCTGCTGCTGGGCATTGCCGCGATGGCGGCCGAGCAACAGGACTGGCTGCGCGCCCAGGCCTTCCTGCGCCGCTACGAGGGCGTGGCCCCGGCCACCTCCAGCAGCGCGCTGCTGGGCCTGCGCATCGCCCGTGCTCTGGATGACGACGCCGCCGAGGCGGCCTATCTGCGCCTGCTGGAGCGGCTCAAGCCTGGCAGCAGCCAAAAATTACGCGCGCCCGAGGCGCCGCGCTCATGAGCGCCGCCGAGGACACGGCCGAGACCGCCACCCCCGGGTTGCTGCTGCGCATGGCGCGGCGCGAGTCCGGCCTGGGGCTGGAGGACGCGGCACGCCAGGCCAACCTGACGCTGACGCTGGCGCGCGCGCTGGAGCAGGACGCCTACGCCGAGCTGGGCCTGCCGGTCTACGCCCGCGGCTATTATCGCCGCTACGCCAAGGTTGTCGGCTGTGATGCGGCGCCGGTGCTCGCCGCCTACGAGCGCATCAACGACCTGCCGTCGCCGGTGCCCACCGTGCACCAGCGGCCCAGCATCCCCTACGCGGCCCGTGGCAGCTGGCAGCGCTTCCTGCCCTGGGTGGTCGGTGGCGCCGCGCTGCTGATCATTGCCGTGGGGCTGCTGGACCGCCGCAGCGACGACAGCGAACCCACGCTGCCGCGCACGCTGCCCAGCCTAACCGTCGACCCGGTGGACTGGGAGCCCAGCCCGCCGCCCACGGCGACGCCGGCGCCCACGGCCTTGCCGAACATCAGCGCGGCGCGTAAGCCCACCACGGTCGACCTGTCGGCGCCGCAGGCGGATGAGGCCAGCGGGGCGGCACCGTCGCCGGCCGACGAGGGGCCGGAGCCGGCCGGCGGGGCAGTTGCGCCCAACCTGCTTGAGATCCGCGTGGGCGAGGTGCCGGCCTGGATCGAAGTGGATGACGCCACCGCCGAGCGGCTGGCCTACCGCGTCGCCCAGCCGGGCGAGACGCTGCGCCTGGCCGGCGAGCCGCCCTATCGCATCAACCTGGGCCGCGCGCATACGCTGGAAGTGCGCCTGGGCGGGCGTTTGCTCGCCCTGGGCGAGGCCATCGACAGCAAGGCACGCGCCCGTGGAACGCTGACCGAAGACGGCCGGCTGCTGCCCCCATGAAGTCCACCCACCGCATCACCCGCCGCGTATCGCGCCAGATCCATGTGGGCTCCGTCGCCATCGGCGGCGACGCCCCGATCAGCGTGCAGAGCATGACCAACACCGAGACCTGCGACGTCGCGGCGACGGTGGCGCAGATCGAGGCACTGCAGAAGGCCGGCGCCGACCTGGTGCGTGTGTCCGTGCCGACGATGGATGCCGCGACCGCCTTTGCCGACATCCGCAAGGCCGTGTCGCTGCCGCTGATCGCGGACATTCATTTCAATTACCGCGTGGGCCTGGCCGCGGCCGAGGCGGGCGCCGACTGCCTGCGCATCAACCCGGGCAACATCGGCTCGGAGAAGAAGGTGGCCGAGGTCATCGCCTGCGCGCGCCACCACGGCATCCCGATTCGCGTTGGCGTCAACGCCGGCTCGCTGGAAGGCGACCTGCAGCAAAAGTACGGTGAGCCCACGGCCGAGGCGCTGGTGGAGTCGGCCTTCCGCCATATCGACATTCTGGACCGCCACAACTTCCCGGATTTCAAGATCAGCCTGAAGGCCTCCGAGGTCTTCATGACGGTCGCGGCCTACCGGCTGCTGGCCAGCCAGATCGAGCAGCCGCTGCACCTGGGCATTACCGAGGCCGGCGGCCAGCGCGCCGGGGCCGTCAAGTCGGCCATCGGCCTGGGCATGCTGCTGGCCGAGGGCATTGGCGACACGCTGCGCGTGTCCCTGGCGGCGGACCCGGTCGAGGAGATCAAGGTCGGCTGGGACATCCTCAAAAGCCTGCATCTGCGCAGCCGCGGCATCAACCTGATCGCCTGTCCGAGCTGCTCGCGGCAGAACTTCGACGTGATCAAGACCGTCAACGCCCTGGAACAGCGCTTCGAGGACATCGACGAGCCGCTCGATGTGGCCGTGATCGGCTGCGTGGTCAACGGCCCGGGCGAGGCGCGCGAGGCCGACATTGGCGTGACCGGCGGTTACCCGAACACGGTGTTCGAGAATGGCCAGATCAGCGGCAAGCTGAAGAACGACGACCTGGTCATTGGCCTGGACGAGCTGGTGCGCCGCGAGATCGGCCGCCGCCGCGGCTGTGGGGATCACTCATGAGCGGCCGCGTACGCGCGCTGCGCGGCTTCCCCGATATCGGCCCCGCCGACACGCCGGCCTGGCTGGCGCTGGAGGCCGCCGTGCAACAGGTGCTGCTGCGCTATGGCTACGCCCAGGTGCGCATGCCGGTGCTGGAGGCGACCGAGCTCTTCGCCCGCAGTGTGGGCGAGGCCACGGACATCGTCGAGAAGGAGATGTTCTCCTTCGTCGACCGCGACAAGAACGCGATGAGCCTGCGCCCGGAGGGCACCGCGAGCGCGGTGCGCCTGGGCATCGACGGCGGCCTGCTGCGCAACGCGCAAAGCCGGCTCTGGTACACCGGCCCGATGTTCCGCCACGAGCGGCCGCAGGCCGGGCGCTACCGGCAATTCCACCAGGTCGGCGTAGAGAATTTCGGCACCGCCGGCGCGCTGGCGGACATCGAGGTCATCGCCATCGCCCGCGACCTGCTGCAGGCCGCCGGCGTGTTGGGGGCCGTGACGCTGGAGATCAACACGCTGGGCAGCGCCACGGCGCGCGCCGCCTACCGGGACCAGTTGCAGCAGTGGCTGCGCGCGCATGCGGATGCGCTGGACGAGGACAGCCGCCAGCGCATCGAGCGCAATCCGCTGCGCGTGCTCGACTCGAAAAACCCGCAGACCCAGGCGGCCCTGGCCGACGCGCCCCGTCTGGCCGACAGCCTGGATGAGGAATCGCGTGCGCACTACGCCGCGGTGCTCGAGGGGCTGGCAGCGCTGGACATCGCCTGGGTCGAGAACCCGCGTCTGGTGCGCGGCCTGGACTATTACAACCACTGCGTCTTCGAGTGGACCACGCAGCAGCTGGGCGCGCAGGGCACCGTGCTGGCGGGCGGCCGCTATGATGGCCTGGTCGAGCAACTGGGCGGCGGCCCGGTGCCGGCCTGCGGCTTTGCGATGGGCTGCGAGCGCGTGCTGCTGCTGCAGCAGGCGCTGGACTGCGTGCCGCAGGCGGCCCCGGTCGATGTCTACGTCTGCCACGAGGGCGGGCAGGGCCGGCTGCAGGCGCTGCGCCTGGCGCAAACCTTGCGGCAAGCGGGCTGGCAGGTCCTTGTCGACGGCGGAGATGGCCGCCTCAAGGGCCAGATCAAGCGCGCGGCCACGGCGCGCGCGCGCATCGTCAGCAAGGACGAGCATGCCGATTTCACGCTGCTGGACGCCCAGGCGCCCGCGGCATTGAGCGAACACCTACAGGCGCTGTGCCCCGCGGGCGCGGCGACCCCATCCTAAGAGGAAGACACCGCGGTGGAACTGGAAAAGACGGATCAGGAGCAGGTCGAAGAACTGCAGAAGTGGTGGCGCGAGAACCGCCTGGCCTTGGTTGGCGGGCTGGTGCTGGGCATCGGTGCGCTGGTGGGCTGGGAGCAATGGCAGGACTCGCGCGGCGAGTCGGCCATGGCGGCCTCGCAGAGCTACACGGCTGTCGAGCGTGCCGCACAGGGCGAGGACGCGGAGGCGGCCCAGGCCGCGATGCGCGAGTTGGAGCAGGCCCACCCGGGCAGCGTGTACCTGGTGCACGGCTACAGCGCGCTGGCCGCCCAGGCCGCGCAGGCCGAAGACTGGCCGGCCGCGGTCGAAGCGCTGCAGCAGGCCCTGGACAGCGGCCCCGATGGCGAGCTGCGTGGCTTGCTGCGCCTGCGCTTGGCGCGCGCGCAATGGGCTGCGGAGCAGCCCGATGCGGCCCGGGCCACGCTGCAGGCCTCGCTGCCGGCGGCCTTCGAGGCCCAGGCGCGCGAACTCGCCGGCGACATCGCCTGGGCGCAGGGCGACCGCGAAGCGGCCCGCAGCGACTGGGAGGCGGCCGCCGAGGCGGCTGCCGATGGCCCGCGCGCGGCGCAGATCCGGCGCAAACTGGATCGCTTCGGCACCGAGGCCTCCTGATGCGGCCGCTGCTGCTGGCGCTCGGTTTGTTGCTGCTCGCGGGTTGCGCCAGCAAGCCGCGTTTCGAGCCGGCCCCGCTGAAGAAGATCGCCGACGCGCAGGTGCGCGTTGAGCCCGGCTGGAAGGCCGACGTCGGCAGCCTGGCCGGCAGCACCGCGCTGCGCCCGCTGATTGCCGCCGGCCGCGTCTTCACCGCCGATGCGCAGGGCCGCCTGCAGGCGCGCGATGCGGACGGCGCGCTGCTGTGGGAGCGCGAGACCGAGCAGCGTCTGGGCGCGGGCCCGGCCCTGGTCGATGGCCAGCTGATCGTCGGCGGCCGGGACGGCACGCTGGCGGCCTTTGCCGCCACCGATGGCGAGCCGCGCTGGCAGCGGCTGCTGTCCTCGGAGATCGGCACGCTGCCGGCCGGCGATGAGCGCCTCCTGGTCGTCAAGACCGAAGACGGCCGCGTGCATGCTCTGGACCCGGCCGACGGCCGTACCCGCTGGGTGGTGCCGCTGACGGTGCCGCCGCTGACCTGGCGCGGCAACGCCGCGCTGGCGTTGCTGGATGACGTGGTGCTGGTGGGCACCGCCACCGGTCGCGTCAAGGCCCTGGCCATCAATGATGGCGCGCTGGCCTGGGAGCAGAGCATCGCCGAGCCCAGCGGTCGCTCCGAGGTGGAGCGCCTGGTGGACGTGGATGCCGACCTGCTGCTGGCCGGCCCGGTCGTGGTGGCGAGCAGCAGTGCCGGCAGCACCAAGGTGCTGCGCCGCGATTCGGGCCTGCCGCTGTGGGAGCGCGGGCTGGGCGGCTATGTGCAGCCGGCCATCGACGAGAACTGCCTCTATGTCGTGGACGCGCAGGACGCGGTGCATTGCCTGGAGCCCTCCAGTGGCGCCGCGCAATGGGCGCAGGAACAGCTGGGTTATCGCCGGCTGACGGCGCCAGCGGCCTACCGCGGCAATGTGGTGCTTGGCGACAGCGAGGGCTATGCCCACGTGCTGTCGACGGCCGATGGCCGCATCATCGGTCGCGCCCGTCTGGGCCGTGCGCCGCTGCAATGGGTGGGCCCGGCCCCCGATGGCGAGGGCCTCCTGGCGCTGGCGCGCGACGGGCGCCTGCAGCGCTTCGTCGTCGAGCCACAGGCCACGGCCGAATAGGGCGGCCATGACGGCCCCCGTTGTCGCCTTGCTCGGCCGGCCCAATGTCGGCAAGAGCACGCTGTTTAACCAGCTCACGCGCAGCCGGGATGCGCTGGTGGCCGATGAGCCGGGGCTGACCCGCGATCGCCGCTATGGCATCGCCCGCGTGGGCGAGCGCCAGGTCGTGCTGGTGGACACCGGCGGCATCGTCGATGAGGCCGAGGGCATGGAGGACGCCATCGTTCGCCAGAGCCTGCTGGCGCTCGAGGAGGCGGCACTGGCGCTGTTTGTCGTGGATGCCCGCAGCGGGCTGACCGCGGCGGATGCACCCGTGGTCGACGCGCTGCGCGCACGTAACCGGCCCACGCTGATCGTCGTCAACAAATCCGAAGGGCTCGACGCGGCGACCGCCGCCGCCGAGTTTTACGCGCTGGGCTTCGCCGGCCCGGTATGCGTGGCCGCCGCGCACCGGCAGGGCCTGGAAAAGCTGCGCGGCGCGATCCTGGAGCACCTGCCGCCGACGCTGCAGGAGACCCCCGACGTCGCCCCCGAGGGCAGCGCCGAGGACGCCATCCGGGTCGCCATCGTGGGCCGGCCCAACGCCGGCAAGTCGACGCTGTTTAACCGCCTGTTGCGCGAGGAGCGGGCCATCGCCTCGGACGTGCCCGGCACCACCCGCGATTCGATCGAGGTGCCGCTGGAGTGGGAGGGTCGGCATTACCGGCTGATCGACACCGCCGGCCTGCGCCGCCGCGGCCGCATCCACGAGCGGGTGGAGAAGTTTTCGGCCATCAAGACCCTGCAGGCCGTCGAGTCGGCGCATGTGGTCATCACGCTGCTCGATGCGCGTGCCGAGGTGGCCGCGCAGGACGCGCGCATCCTGGCGGAGGTCGCCGCCGCCGGTAAGGCGCTGGTGCTGGGCCTGAACAAGTGGGATGGGCTCTCGGCCGAGGCCCGTGGGCGCTTTGAGAGCGAGGTCGAGCGCAAGCTGAGTTTTTGCCAGTACGCCGCGGTGCAGCGCATGTCCGGCCTGCACGGCTCGGGTCTGGGTGAGCTGATGGCCAAGGTCGCGCGGGCCGCCGAAGTCGCCTTTGTCGACCTGCCAACGCCGGCGCTGACCCGCGTCCTGGAAGAGCTGGTGCGTCGCCACGCGCCCCCCAGCCAGGGCGGGCGCCGGCCCAAGCTGCGCTATGCGCACCAGGGCGGCAAGAACCCGCCGCGCATCGTCATCCACGGCAGCGGCACGGCGCGCGTGGCGGACAATTACCAGCGCTACCTCAATAACGGTTTCCGCGAGGCTTTTGACCTCTGGGGCACGCCGATCGAACTCGAGTTCCGGGCCAGCGACAATCCCTACAAGGACAAGCCCAACCCCCTGAGCGAGCGCCAGTACCGCAAGCGCCAGCGCATCATTCGCCACGACCGGCGCAAGCGCTAGCCTCGGCCCGCGCCGGGCCGGGGCGGCCCAGAGGGCGGATGTGAACGGGCGTAGGCCGCGTTCCACAACATTTGCGACAGACAGCAGGGGCCGCGGGCACGTACATTGCCGGCACGTACTGTCTCCCCAACAACATGGCCTCTTCAAATACTGCGCAGCCGCAGTGGGACCTGCTGATTCGTGATGCTGTCGTGTTCGACGGCAGCGGCGAGCTGCCCCTGACCCAGGACCTGGCCGTCAAGGACGGCCGCATCGCCGCCGTCGGCGCCGGCCTGGACCGCCAGGGAGAGGCGGCCGAGGTCGTCGATGCCCAGGGCCAGTGGCTGATGCCCGGCCTGCTGGACATCCACACCCACCTGGACCTGGAGGTCGAAATCGACCCGCGGCTGCCGGAGGTCGTGCGTCACGGCACCACGACGGTGGTGATGAGCAACTGCTCGCTGGGCCTCGCCTATGGCGCCCAGTTGCGCAATGGCGAAAACCCCATCGTCGACTGCTTCGCCCGGGTCGAGAACGTGCCCAAATCGGTGCTGCAAAAAGTCGTGGACCGCGTCGACTGGGACGACTCCGCCGGCTACCTCGCCCATCTGGAGCAGCTGCCGCTGGGCCCGAACGTCGTGCCGATGATTCCGCATTCGATGCTGCGCGCCGAGGTCATGGGCCTGAAAGAGTCGGTCAGCCGCGAGCCGACCGAGGAGGAGCTGGCGCGGATGGAGGCGCTGGTCGAGCAGGGCATGCAGCAGGGCTATGCCGGCTTTTCGACCGATGCGCTGCCCTTTCATTACCTGGCCAATGACCCCCACCGGCGGACCAAGATTCCGACCCAGTTCGCCAGCTTCGGCGAGCTCAAGCGCCTGACCGGGGTCGTGCGCCGCTACGGCCGGGTGTGGCAGGCCACACCGCCCAAGGACAGCCGCTGGCAAACGCTGCGCAACTTCGCGCTGACCTCCGGCCGGCTCTTCGGTCGGCCGCTGAAGGTGACGGCGGTGGCCGCACTGGATGTGGTGTCGAATCGCTCGATTGGCCGCATGGCCGTGGTGCTCACGCGGCTGCTCAATTCGGCACTGTTGCGCGGCATGTTCCGCCTGCAGGCGCTGGCGGCGCCGTTCAAGGTCTATGCCGACGGCATTCTCACGCCGCTGGCCGAGGAAACCCCGGCCCTGCGCGAGCTGAACGAGCCGGACCTGGAAGACCGTGAGGCCCGCCGCGCGCTGTTGCGCGACGAGGGCTTCCGCGCCCGCTTCCGCGCCTGCTGGTATGGCGACAAGCGCGGTCTGAGCCTGGCGCGGCTGAAGCGTGCGCTGGGGCTGATGGACGACACCCTGCGCCGCGACCTGGCCGACATGGTGATGACCGACCGCCCGCAGCCGCAATGGCGCGACCACAGCCTGGCGGAGATCTACACCCGCTACCGGGCCTGGGTTGGCGGCGGGACGGTCGCGGCCGAGGACGCGCAGGCCTTCGAGCCCCTGGGCCGCGACATCGCCGACGATTGCGACTTCTTCCTGGCGCTGCTGGAGGCGTATGACACCGATCTGCGCTGGTATGTGCTGGCTGCCAACGACCGGCCGGAAGTGCTGCGCAAGCTGCTCTTCGAAGAGCAGATCCTGCCGGGCTTCAACGACTCCGGCGCGCACCTGACCAATATGGCCTTTTACGATGGCAACCTGCGTGGCCTGCGCCTGGCGCAGGAGCAGGGCTTCGCCGCGGTGGCCCGGCATGTGCGCCGGCTGACGCTGGCGCCGGCGGAGTTCTTTGGCCTGGACGTAGGCCGACTCAGCGTTGGCGCGCCGGCCGACCTGCTGCTGCTGGACCCGCAGGCGCTACGCCGCTACGACAGCGAGGCGCACACCCAGCTCGCCTACCGCGAGGCCTTCGCGCACGAACAGATGGTCAACCGCTCCGATGGCGTGGTCAGTGGCGTCTGGATCGCCGGCCAGCGGGCCTGGACGGGCAAGGACTTCGCGCCAGCATTGGGCCAGCAGGCCATGGGCCGGCTGCTGCGCGTGGGCCAACCGTTGGCCCAGACGACGCCGGAGTCGCTGCGTACGGCCGCCTAGGGCCTAGACCTCCAGGCCGATGCGTTGCCGGGCCATCGCGTCGGCGACGCGGTGGGTGGGCCGGCCGCTGCGCTTGGCCTCGCGGAAGATCTCACCCAGCGTGTCGCCAATGGCGGCCACGCGGCGGTCCACCTCGGCCTCGGTCCACTGGCCCAGGTATTCGCCGCAGACGTTGATGATGCCGCCGGCATTGATGACGTAATCCGGGGCATAGAGCACGCCGCGCTCGGCCAGGGCCTCGCCGTGGCGGTCTTCCAGCAGCTGGTTGTTGGCGCCGCCCGCGACGATGGGGGCGCCCAGCGCGGGGATGCTGTCGTCGTTGAGCACCCCGCCCAGCGCACAGGGGGCGAAGACGTCGGCCTCGATGCGCAGGATCTGCTCGCCGTCCACCACCTGCGCATCCAGTTCGGCCGCCAGGCGCTGCGCCCGCTCGCCGTTGAGGTCGGCCAGCGTCAGCCGGGCGCCCGCCGCATGCAGCAGGCGGGCGAGGTTGCCGCCCACGCCGCCCAGGCCCTGCACGGCGACATGGCGGCCGGACAGCGCGTCGCTGCCGGTCGCATGGGCCAGCGCGGCCTGTATGCCGGCCAGGATGCCGCGCGCGGTCTTTGGCGAGGGGTCACCACCGGCGGTCTGCTCGCGGCCGGCGCCGCTGGCGCGGGGCAGGCCGGCGACGTGTCGCGTTGTGGTGGCGATCGCGCTCATGTCGGCTTCGGTCACCCCGACATCCTCGGCGGTGATGTAGCGGCCGCCCAGGGTTTCGACGACGCGGCCGAAGGCGGCAAACAGCGCCGGCGACTTGTGCCGCGCGGGGTCGCCCAGGATCACCGCCTTGCCGCCGCCCAGCGGCAGGCCCGCCATCGCGTTCTTGTAGCTCATGCCGCGCGCCAGGCGCAGCACGTCGGTCAGCGCGGCGCCGGGGTTGGCATAGGACCACATGCGACAGCCGCCCGCCGCCGGGCCCAGGCGGGTCGAGTGGATCGCGATGATGCAGCGCAGGCCGGTGGCGCTGTCGGTGGCGTGGTGGACGTGCTCGTGCTCGTCAAAGGCGGCGTGGTCGAACATGGTCAGTCGCTTGCTGCGGCGCCCGGGGGCGGGCGCGGTCCCCAAAAAGAAACGGCCCTGCGCACGCTGCGCAAGGCCGTATCGATACTAGCCGATGCGCCACCTTGCGGTGGCGCAGCGCGCTGTACTGCGTGCTTTACTCGTCGCCGCCCATGCCCAGCAGGCTGAGCAGGCTGACGAAGATGTTGTACAGGCTGACGAACAAGGTCACGGTGGCGCTGATGTAGTTGGTCTCGCCGCCATGCACGATTTCGCCGGTCTGATAAATGATGACCGCGCTGGAGAAGAGCATGAACAGCGCGCTGACCGCCATCGACAGAGCCGGGATCTGCATGAAGATGTTGGCCGCCATCGCGATCATCGCGACGATGCCCAGCGCCATCAAGCTGGCCCCCCAGTTGTTGAAGCGGCGGCCCGAGGCCAGCGCATAGGCCGACAGACCCAGGAAGATCAGGCCGGTGCCGCCCAGCGCCGTCAGCACCAGCTGGCCGCCGTTGGGTACGGCCGTCAGGTAGATGTTGAGCATGGGCGCCAGCATGAAGCCGAAAAAGCCGGTGAAGGCGAACACGGCGGCCAAGCCCCAGACGCTGTTGCGCAGCTTGTGGGTCAGGAACATCAGGCCATAGGCGCCGACGAAGAAGCCCAGGATGCCCACGCCGCCAAAGTTCATCTGCATGCCGACCCAGGCGCACAGCGCCGAGAACAGCAGCGTCAGGGACAGCAGCCAATAGGTGTTGCGCAGCACCGCATTGGTGCTCAGCGCCTGGGAGGCCGCGCCGGGTGCGGGGGCGGTGCCTTGAGTGTGGGTGCTACGGACGGGTTGCATCTCGAATGCCTCTTGCGAAGACGATGGTTGCGGGTGATCCGAGTGTAACGGACCACCGGGTCCGCGCGGGGTTCCGCAGCCTCAGGCCAGCTTGCGCTCGTCCTTGTCGCCGTGCATCTCCAGGTCGCGTGCGCGCAGGCGCTTGCGAATGCTGTTGATGACGCCGGTCAGGTCGAGCCCGGCCTGGGCCAGCAGCTCCTCGCGCTCGCCGTGTTCTATAAATGCGTCCGGCAAGCCCAAATTCAAGATGCGCACGGCATCGTGCTGGGCCAGTACCACTTCGTTGACCGCGGAACCGGCGCCGCCGGCGACGACGTTGTCCTCCAGCGTGACCAGCAGGTCGTTGCGATTGCTCATGTCCAGGATCATCGCCTCGTCCAGCGGCTTGACGAAGCGCATGTCGACGACATCGGCGTCGAGTAGCTCGCCGGCCTCGCGGGCGACGCCCAGCATGCACCCAAAGGACAGGATGGCCACGCGCGGGCGGGTGCGGCCGCGGGCCTCGCGCACGATGCGCGCCTTGCCGATGCTGAGGGGGCGGGGGATTTCGGCGGGCTCCGTGCCCGGGCCGCAGCCCCGCGGGTAGCGCACGGCGCTGGGCCCGCCGTGGGCGATGCCGGTTTCCAGCATGCGCGCGCAATCGGCCTCGTCCGCCGGGGCCATGACCACCATGTTGGGAATGGCGCGCAGATAGGACAGATCGAAAGCGCCGTGGTGGGTGGCGCCGTCGCCGCCGACCAGACCGCCCCGATCCAGCGCGAACAGCACCGGCAGGTTTTGCAGCGCGACGTCGTGAATGAGCTGGTCGTAGCCACGCTGCAGGAAGGTGGAATAGATCGCCACCACCGGGTGGGCGCCCTCGCAGGCCATGCCGGCCGCCAGCGTGACCGCGTGCTGCTCGGCGATGGCGACGTCGATATAGCGATCCGGGTGTTCCTGCGAGAAGCGCACCATGCCGGAGCCCTCGCGCATGGCCGGCGTAATGCCGAAGACCCGCGGGTTGCGCCGCGCGGCGCTGCACAGCCAGTCGCCAAAGACCTGGGAATAACTGGGCGCCTTGGCCGGCTTGGCCGGCGGCTCCTCACCCGTGACCGGGTCAAAGCGCGTCACCGCGTGCCAGCGGATCGGGTCGGCCTCGGCGGGCTCGAAACCGCGGCCCTTGACCGTCAGCACGTGCACCAGCTGCGGGCCGCCGCGTTCGCGGGCGGCGCGCAGGGCCGCCTCCAGCGCGCCGAGGTCGTGGCCATCGACCGGGCCGGAATAGGTCAGGCCCAGGGCACGGAAGAAGTCGGCCGGGGCGCTGGCGGCCTCCTCGATGGCGCGGCGCCGGGGCGGGCGGTCGAAGCCGCTGTCGTCCAGCGTGCGCAGCGCGCTGTGGCCGCCCAGGCGCTCGACCAGCCCCGCCGAGAGGTCGCGCAGTCCGCCGACGTTCTCCGAGATCGACATGTCGTTGTCGTTATAAACAACGATGACGTCGGCGCCGCAGCTGCCCAGGTGGTTCAGCGCCTCGAAGGCGAGTCCTGCGGTCATGCCGCCATCGCCGATCACCGCCACGCAGGAGCGCTTCAGGCCCATCGCGGCGCTGGCCATGGCCATGCCCGTGGCGGCGCTGATCGAGGTCGAGGAATGGCCCACGCCGAAGGTGTCGTATTCGCTTTCGCCGCGGCTGGGGAAGGGCGCCAGGCCGCCGAGGCGGCGCACCGTGTCCAGGCCGCCACGCCGGCCGGTCAGGATCTTGTGCGGGTAGGCCTGGTGGCCGACGTCCCAGACGATGCGGTCGTGCGGGGTGTCGAAGCAGCGGTGCAGGGCGATCGACAGCTCCACCGCGCCGAGGTTGGCGCCGAAATGGCCGCCGACCCGGCCCAGCGTCTCCACCAAGCAACGGCGGATGTCCGCCGCCAGATCCGGCAAGGCCTCGGAATCCATCGCGCGCAGGTCGTCCGGGCCGTGGATGCGGCCGAGCAGTTGGTAGTGCGCGCTATTGGCTGCCATTCGGTATCGCGGTGGGCAAAGGATGCAATTATGACAGCGCCGCGAAGGCCTCACCAGCCGCGCGCGACGCGGCCCCTAGTGGTGGCGGGCGATGGCCCAGCGCGCCAGCGCCACCAGTGCGCTGGCGTCGCCCGGCAGCGGCGGCAGTGCGGTAATCGCCTGGTCACACAGCCGTTCGGCCAGCTGCTGACTGCCATCGATGCCCAGGCAGGACGGATAGGTGGATTTCTCGCGCCGGGCATCGGCGCCGGCGGTCTTGCCGAGTGTCGCGGTATCCGAGGTTTCGTCGAGCACGTCGTCGTGGACCTGATAGGCCAGGCCCAGGTGCAGGGCGTAGGTCGACAGCGCCTCGCGCGTCGCGTCGGGGCTGCCGGAAAGGTGCGCCGCGCCGACCACGCAAGCCTGAATCAGCCGGCCGGTCTTGCGTTGGTGAACGCCCTCCAGCGCCGCCACCGGCAGCTTGCGGCCCTCGGCCTCGATGTCCATGGCCTGGCCGCCGGCCATGCCCATGCTGCCGATCGCGAAGGCGACTTCGTTGAGCGTCTGCAGCTGCGCGAGTGCTGAGACCGCGGGCAGTGGCCGGGCGAGGGCCTCGAAGGCCAGGGCCTGCAGGGCATCACCGGCGAGGATCGCGGTCGCCTCATCCCAGGCGACGTGCAGCGTGGGCAGGCCGCGGCGCAGGCCATCGTCGTCCATCGCCGGCAGGTCGTCATGAACCAGCGAGTAGGCGTGGATGAATTCGACGGCGGCCGCCAACCGGTCCAGAGCGTCGGCCGGGGCGTTCAGCGCGGCGCCGGCCGCATAGATCAGCCCCGCGCGGAAGCGCTTGCCGCCGTTCAGGGCGGCGTAGCGCATGGCCTCGTGCAGGCGCGCCGGCTCCGAGTCCTCGGCCGGCAACAGCGCCAGCATCGCGGCTTCGACCCGCGCCTTGCCGGACGCGAGCCAAGCTTCGGCCTCGCTCAAGACTCCGGCGTCCCGTTGGGCGCGGCCCCTGCGGGTTCGGCCAGGGCCTCGATGCGACTGCGGGCCTGCTCCAGCAACTGCTCGCAGGCCCGCGCGTGGCCCAGCCCCCGTTCGTAGGCGGCCAGCGCCTGTTCCAGCGGGATATCCCCGGATTCCAGTTCTTCGACCAGGCGCTCCAGCGCCTCAAGCTGCTGCTCGAAGCTCTCGGCGCTGTCGGCCTGGTTTGCGGCGGCGGCAGACTTTGCGGGCATGGGCGGGCCAGGGGCGGGTTCCGGTGTCAGCCCAAATTCTAGCAGCCCGCCCCGGCCGGCTCTGCGCGGCGTCGGCCCCCAAAGCGGGCGACGGAGCCGGTATATTCCGCCGCCATGGAGCCCAACACTCGCGGCCGATGAGCCGTACGAATACTTACGACGCCGCCGCGATCGAATTGCTCGCCGGTTTGGAGCCGGTGCGCCGCCGCCCCGGCATGTTTACCGACACCGCGCGGCCCAACCACCTGGCCCAGGAGGTCATCGACAACTCGGTCGACGAGGCGCTGCAAGGCCACGCCAAAACCATCCTGGTCGAGATCTATGGCGATGGCAGCTGCGCGGTCGAGGACGACGGCCGTGGCATGCCGGTCGATCTGCACCCGGAGGAGGGCATCCCCGGGGTCGAGGTGATCCTGACCAAGCTGCACGCCGGCGGGAAGTTCTCCGGCAAGAACTACCAGTTCTCCGGCGGCCTGCACGGCGTGGGCGTGTCGGTGGTCAACGCGCTCTCGACGCGGCTGGACGTGCGCGTCTGGCGGGGCGGGCAGATTCACGAGATGCGCTTTGCCAGCGGCGAGCGCGCCGAGCCGCTGAGCGTGGCCGGCAGCTGTGGCAAGCAGCGCACCGGCACCCGCGTACACTTCTGGCCGGATGCCAAGTATTTCGACCAGCCGGCCTTCGCGCTGGCGCGCCTGCGCCAGGCCCTGAAGGCCAAGGCCGTGCTGCTGCCCGGCCTGAAGGTGACGCTGGTCGATCACATCCACGACGAGACCGAGCAGTGGTGCTACAGCGGCGGTCTGGGGCAGTACCTGCAGGACGCGATCGAGGGCTTGCCACTGCTGCCGGAAGACCCGCTCGAGGGTTCGTTCTCCAGCGAGCACGAGGCCGCCGACTGGGCGCTGGCCTGGCTGTCGGAAGGCGGCGAGGGGCTGCAGGAAAGCTATGTGAACCTGGTGCCCACGGCGCAGGGCGGCACCCATGTCAACGGCATGCGCACCGGCCTGACTGAGGCGCTGCGCGAGTACGCCGACACCCGCAACCTGCTGCCGCGGGGCGTCAAGCTGGCCCCCGAGGATGTCTGGGGCCCGCTGGCCTTTGTGCTCTCGGTCAAGATGCGCGAGCCGCAGTTCGCCGGCCAGACCAAGGAGCGGCTGTCCTCGCGCGAGTGCGCGCCCTTCGTCTCCGGCGTGGTCAAGGACGCCACCAGCCTGTGGCTGCACAAGCACCCGGAAACGGCCGACAGCATTGCCCAGCTGGTGATCTCGCGGGCGCAGAGCCGCATGCGCGCCGCGCGCACGGTGACGCGCAAGCGGGTCGTGTCCGGCCCGGCGCTGCCGGGCAAGCTGGCCGATTGCGTCTCTTCCGACCCGGCACGCACCGAGCTGTTTCTGGTCGAGGGGGATTCGGCCGGCGGCAGCGCCAAGCAGGCCCGCGACCGCGAATTCCAGGCCATCCTGCCGCTGCGCGGCAAGATCATGAACACCTGGGAGGTCGACGCGCCGACCGCGCTGGCCTCGCAGGAAATCCACGACATCAGCGTGGCGCTGGGCATGGAAGCGGGCACGGACAGCCTGTCGGGCCTGCGCTACGGCAAGATCTGCATCCTGGCGGATGCCGACTCGGATGGCCTGCACATCGCGACGTTGCTGTGTGCGCTGTTCACCCGGCATTTCCGGCCGCTGGTGGCCGCCGGCCATGTCTATGTGGCGATGCCGCCGTTGTTCCGCGTGGACGTGGGCAAGGCCGTGTATTACGCGCTGGACGAGGCCGAGCGCCGCGGCATTCTGGACCGCATCGAGGCCGAGAAGCAGCGCGGCAAGGTCAGCGTGACCCGCTTCAAGGGCCTGGGCGAGATGAACCCGCTGCAGCTGCGCGAGACCACGATGGCGCCGGACACGCGCCGCCTGGTGCAGTTGCAGTTGGGGGGCGACGACAGTGTGGACCAGATGCTGGACATGTTGCTGGCCCGCAAGCGCGCCTCCGACCGCCGGGCCTGGCTGGAGCGGCATGGCGCCGAGGCCGATGCCCTGAACGCCGCCGAGGCGGCCGCCGAGAGCCCCTGATTCTTCCCCGGGTCGCCCGCGGCGGCCGCAGGGGCCTCGCGACCCCAGGGAACACCCCCTAGCGCAGCGGGCCGGCCGGCCCGCCAGGAATGAGCGAAGCATGAGCGAAGAGCGCAGCGACACCACCGAAGCCACCGCACTGGCCCGTTTTGCCGAGAAGGCCTACCTCGATTATTCGATGTACGTCATTCTGGACCGCGCCTTGCCGCACCTGGGCGACGGCCTGAAGCCGGTGCAGCGGCGCATCGTCTACGCCATGAGCGAGCTGTCGCTGGGCGCCCAGGCCAAACCCAAGAAGTCGGCGCGCACCGTCGGCGACGTCATCGGCAAATATCACCCGCATGGGGATTCGGCCTGCTACGAGGCCATGGTGCTGATGGCCCAGCCCTTCGCCTGGCGCTATCCGCTGGTGGATGGCCACGGCAACTGGGGCTCGCCGGA
Source organism: uncultured Ectothiorhodospiraceae bacterium (assembly GCA_937141935.1). GTDB lineage: Bacteria > Pseudomonadota > Gammaproteobacteria > Nevskiales > Oceanococcaceae > MS8. Next base: position 24,893 of record CAKZQS010000019.1, on the reverse strand, counting down.
CGATCCCAAGTCCTTCGCCGCCATGCGCTACACCGAGGCGCGGCTGTCGCCCTATGCCGATGTGCTGCTGGACGAGGTCAAGCGGGGCACCGTGGACTGGGCGCCGAACTTCGACGGCACTATGGACGAGCCCATGGTGCTGCCGGCGCGCCTGCCCAATGTGTTGCTCAACGGCGCCCAGGGCATCGCCGTGGGCATGGCCACCGACATCCCGCCGCATAACCTGCGTGAGGTCGTGGCGGCGCTGAAGCATCTGCTCAAGCACCCCAACGCGCGGCTCGACACGGTGCTGGCACACCTGCCGGCGCCGGACTTCCCGACCGGCGCCGAGATCATCACGCCGCGCGCCGAGCTGGCCAAGATCTACGCCAGCGGCAGCGGCAGCGTGCGCATGCGCGCCCGCTACGAGGTCGAGGAGGGCGATGTGGTGATCACCCATCTGCCCTGGCAGGTCTCCGGCGCCAAGGTGCAGGAGCAGATCGCCGCGCAGATGCAGGCGCGCAAGCTGCCCTGGCTGGAGGACGTGCGCGACGAATCCGACCACGAGAACCCCACGCGCATCGTGCTGGTCGCCCGCTCCAAGCGGGTCGACACCGCCCAGCTGATGAGCCACCTCTTCGCGACCACGGACCTGGAAAAAGGCGCGCGGGTCAATCTGAACATTATCGGCTGCGACGGGCGCCCGGCGGTCAAGTCCTTGCTGACGATCCTGACCGAGTGGCTGGAGTTCCGCGAGCGCACCGTGCGTCGGCGCCTGGAGCACCGCCTCGGCGAGGTCCGCGACCGGCTGCACATCCTGGATGCCTTGCTGATCGCCTTCCTCAACATTGATGAGGTCATCCGCATCATCCGCACCGAGGACAAGCCCAAGCCCGCGCTGATGGAGCGCTTCGGGCTGTCGGATGTGCAGGCCGAGGCCGTGCTGAACCTGCGCCTGCGGCATTTGATGCGCCTGGAGGAGATGAAGATCCGCGGCGAGCAGGACGAGCTGGAGGCCGAGCGCAAGACGCTGGAACACCAGCTGGGCAACGTCGAGGCGCTGCGCACGCTGATTGCCGGCGAGCTGGACGCCGACGCCAAGGCATATGGCGACGAGCGCCGCTCGCCGCTGGTCGAGCGCGAGGCCGCGCAGGCGCTGGACGAGTCGGCGCTGGTGCCCAGCGAGCCGATCACCGTGATTCTGTCGAAGGCCGGCTGGATCCGCGCCGCCAAGGGCTATCTGGCCGAGCCCGACGGCCTGAACTTCCGCAGCGGCGACGAATTCCTGGCCGCCACGCGCGGCAAGAGCAATCAGCTGCTCTGCCTGATCGATGCCTCCGGGCGCAGCTATGCGATCCCGGCGCGCGGGCTGCCCTCGGCGCGCGGCCAGGGCGAGCCACTCACGGCGCAGCTCAACCCGGCGGACGGCGCGGCCTTCGTCGATGTGCACCTGGGGCCGGCCGAGGAGCGGTTGGTCGTGGGCTCGCGCGCCGGCTATGGCTTCGTGACCGAGCTGGCCAACCTGCAGACGCGCAACAAGGCCGGCAAGGCGCTGCTGACGGTACGCAGCGGCGGCGTGCTGCCCCTGTTGCGGGTGCCTCAAGCCCGCGAGGGCTTGCGCCTGGCCTGCATTTCCGCCGAGGGCCGCTTGCTGGTCTTCGCGCTGGAAGAGCTGCCCGAGCTGCCCCGCGGCAAAGGCAACAAGCTGATGGGGCTCAAGGGCGAGGACCACATCGCCCACTGGCTGCTGCTGGAGGCGGGCCAGGGCCTGCAGATCCAGGCGGGGCGGCGCAGCTATGCCGTGCGCCCGGAGGAGGTCGAGCGCTTCCTGGGCAGCCGCGCCAGCCGTGGCCAGCTGCTGCCGCGGGGCCTGCAGCGGGTCGATGCCGTGAGCGCCCAGGGCGGCGCACAGCTTGAATCCGACGCGGCCGACCCCAGCTAAACTGTCCCTCGCGTCCCACCCGGAGTTGTCAGCGATGACCCGCGTTCTGCTCTTTCTCGGCACCAACTTCGCCGTGCTGCTTGTGCTCGCCGTCGTCGCCTCGGTGCTGGGGCTGGACCAGTACCTGAATCAGAACGGCCTGAACCTGGGCATGCTGCTCGCGTTCAGTGCGCTGTTCGGCTTTGGCGGTGCCTTTTTCAGCCTGGCCATCAGCAAGTGGATGGCGCTGAAGTCCACCGGCGCGCGTGTGATCGAGCAGCCGCGTAATGCGGCCGAGAACTGGCTCAAGCAGACCGTGGCCCGCCAGGCGCGCCAGGCCGGCATCGGCATGCCGGACGTGGCAATTTACGACTCGCCGGACATGAATGCCTTTGCGACGGGCGCCAAGCGTGACAAGGCCCTGGTGGCGGTCAGCACCGGCCTGCTCGAGCAGATGAGCCAGGACGAGGTCGAGGCCGTGCTGGGCCACGAGGTCGCCCACATCGCCAATGGCGACATGATCACGATGACGCTGCTGCAGGGCGTGCTGAATACCTTCGTGATGTTCCTGGCGCGGGTCATTGGCACCATCATCGACCGGGCCGTCTTCCGCAACGAGCGCGGTGTCGGCATCGGCTATTTCGTCACGGTGATCGTGCTGCAGATCCTGCTGGGCATTGCCGCCTCGGCGATCGTGGCCTGGTTCTCGCGCCGCCGCGAGTTCCGCGCCGATGCCGGCAGCGCGCACCTGGCGGGCAAGCGCAAGATGATCGAGGCGCTGCAGCGATTGCAGGGTCGGCGCGACAACGTGCCGGGCCAGCTGCCCGAGCAGCTGCAGACCTTCGGCATCGCGCCGTCGATGGGGGCCTCGCTGCGCGCCGTCTTCGCCACGCACCCGCCGCTGGAGCAGCGCATCGCGGCGCTGCAGCGCGCCAACTAAGCCCGCGCCGGCCCCCGGCAGGCAGGAACCCGGCCCCCGGGGCAGGCAGGACCCGCCCCGGCGCGGGCCGAGCCCGTCGCTCTGGCGGGCGGCTTAGGGATGGACTACTGCGCGCCGTCGGGTTGAGCCCGGCGGCGCGTTTTTTTTTGCCCTTGCGGCTGTGGCCGGCGCGCCGCAGGTTCCGGGGAATGCGGGCCGCTGCCAGACGCGGAACTCGCTCCGCCACGCGGCGCAAGCGGCCCTTAGGCGACGCCGCGGGCCGGGTGCGCAGCCAGGCCTGACCCGGCACCGGGCCAGAACTGATCTTGGGAAGTCGCGGTGCCGGAGCGGCGCCCGGGCCATATCGGCACTGCGCGCGCCTTCGCTGCTCGCAGGTCGCAGGCGCGGGCCAGCTCCGACGGTTTTGGGGGCTTAGGCGACGGCCTGGAACAGCAGCGGGCTGGGCTTGCCGATGGCGCCGCCAAAGGCGATGCCGGCGCCGAGTTTTTCGGCCAGCTGCTGCGCCCGGCTGTCGTTGATGCCCGTCAGCACCGGCGTGGCCTTGAGCCGCTCCGCAGCACGGATCAGCGACTCCAGGCCGATGGCAAAGCTGGGCGACTCCAGAGCGGCGGCGGTCAGCTCGGGGCGGGGAATTACCACATCCGGCTGCAGCTTCTCCATCAGCAGCAGGCTGCTGGCATCGACGCTGAGCGACTCCAGCCCCACGCGGCAACCCAGGCTGCGGGTCAGGCTGTGCAGCCGGCCCAGATCCAGCGTGCCCTCGCGCAGCTCCTGCGCCGAGAAGCACAGCACCAGCCGCAGGCCAGACATGGCGGGGTCATGGGCCAGGGTGCCCAGTTTCTCGGCCACCTCGTCGTGGCTGCCCATCAGGCCCTGCGCGGACAGCGGCAGGAAGACCTGCTCGGGGACCTCGCCACGTAGCGAGGCCAAGGCGCGGCGGACTTCCTCCACGACCAGGCTGTCCAGATCGGCGCGTCGGCCCAGGCGCTCGACGGCCGGCAGGAATTCGGCCAGGCCGAGCCAGAAGCCTTCATCGTCTTCCAGGTGCGGCAGCACGCGGAACACCAGCGATTCGCTGCCGGGCTTGCCAGGCGGCCGGCCACGCTCGGTGATCAGGTGGAAGCGCTGCGCGTCGAAACCGGTCGCGATCAGCCGGTTCCATTCCTCGACGCTGAAGCTGCGCGCCGGTGCCGCCGTGCCCCCGGGCAGGCCGCTGTCGCTGTCGCGGTGCAACTGCTGGTGGATGGCGGCGTCCACGTCCTCGACGCGCATACCGGGGCGAACCGTCAGCAAGTGCGTGCTGGCCTTCAGGCGCATGCGCTGGCCCTCGTAGAAGACCAGCGCCGTCTGCAGCCCCTGGCGCAGCGCGTCGGCGCGGTCCTGGCTGATGCCGCCGGGCGCGCTGACCAGGAAGCGGTCGGCGCCGAGCAGCAGCAGATTCTCGCTGCTCTCCAGCCGATCTTCGACCCGCGCCCGCAACTGTTCGTTGAAGCTCTCCCGCGTCTGGGCGTCCGCGAGTTGGGGCAGCGGGGTTTCCGGTCCGGCCTGCAACAGCAGCCAGTGAACTGGCTGCGTCAGCGTGCTCAGGGCCAGGCGCAGCGAGGCGCTGCGCGACAGCCGCGCATCCGCATCGGCGCTAGCGGGCGCGGCGCCACGCTGGCTGGGCGGTACCGCGGCGGGCTGCAGCATCACCAGCGTGCCACGCGGGTCGCCCGCGGCATTGGTCGAGATCATCACGCGGCGCTCGCCCAGGCCGGGGTGACGCAGCGTGCAGTGCACGGCGTGCCAGCCACCGGGCAGGGCTCCGAGTGTCCACTGCTTGCCCTGGGCGGTGCGCAGGTCCAGTTCGCCGGTGGCGTCGCCGGGCTTCAGGCTGAGCAGGCTGCGCGCGGGCGGGTTGCTGTCGATCACCACGCCCTGCGCGTCGATGATCAGCGCCGGCAGCGGCAGCGCCTCCAGCGGCAGCGCGCGCGGTTCGCTGGGCGGTGGCGCGCTGGCGGCGGCCGCCGCGGCGGCGGCGCGGCGCGGGTCCAGCTGCTGCGCACGCAGCTTCTGGTTGCCCTCGATCAGCTCATTGAGGTGTTTGGCGATACGACCGAATTCGCCGTGCAGGCGCTCGTTGAAGGCCGGGCCCGGGTTCTGTCGCGACAGCGGCTCGCTGAGCGAGAGCAGCGGGCGCAGCAGCAGCGCGCGCGCGACGAAGTAGCTCAGCAGCGCCAGCAGCAGCAGGCCGCCGACGATCACCAGCAGCGGCAGGTAGCCGCTGGCCAGGCTCAGCAGGGAGGTCTCCCCTGCCTCGCTGATTCGCTCGATGCGCCAGGGCGCGTTGGCGACGGCCATCGGTTCGGTGCACAGCCCGCCACGGCACTGCGCCGGGCCGGCCAGCGCGCTGCCCGGCAGGCTGCTGGCGCGGATCAGTTCCGAGGCGCGCTCCAGGCTGCCGGCCGCGCCGGCCTGCACCAGGGCCTGGGCCAGCCCCTCGGGGGGTGTGCGGGAGGCCGCCTGGCGCTGGCTTTCGCGCTCCAGGTACACGGCCGTGCTCAGCGGGCCGAGCTGCGGCCGCTGCTGGCCCACATCGCCCAGATTGCGCGCCCGCTCCAGCGCGGCATCGCTGCTGGCCAGCACGCGGCCCTGGGCGTCGGCCAGCAGGTACAGGGCGTCGCCCCCGCTGCGCACGGGCGCGAACAGCGCATCGACGGCGAAGGACATGCGCAGCACGCCGCTCCATTCGCCACCGGCTTGCGTGGCCGCGCGGCTGCAGCTGACGACGGCGCGCTGGCTGAAGCTTTCACTTTCGACCGCGGACCACAGGCAGCCGGCGCGGGCGAGTCGGGGCGCCATCAGATACCAGGCCTGCATGCGCGCGGCGGCGCCCGCCGAGGCGGCCTCGGGGGCGGCGGCCCAGTCGCCGTCGATGCGCCGCAGGTAGGCCGCGGGGCGGTTCTCGTCGCGCGGCCACCAGGACACGGCCAGCAGGCCGGTGCGTTGTACGAAGTCGTCGCCGGCGAGCTGCAGGCGTGTGGCGAGTTCGGTTTCGGCCTTGCGCGGCAGGTCGACGGCGAGCAGGGCGGACACGGCGTCGATCGCGGCCACCGAACGGGCCAGGGCGGCGCTGCGTTGCTCCAATGCGGCGCTGGGTGCGCCGTCGGCGCGCGGCGCGGCCGGTGCAAAGCCCGAGTACTGCCACCACCACAGGCCGACGGCGGCGGCCAGCGCGAGCGCCAGCGCCAGCATGCTGAGCAGCAGCAGCGGGCCGCGGCTCGCGCCGCGCGTCTGCACCTGTTCGGACCCCGTCATGAGCGATGCATCTTTGCCGTCATGGCCTGTGTTAAGCAGGCATTGCGCCATGACGACGCGCGGCTGTCAAAAAATTACCGTCGCGGCGTCGGTTCACGCACGCAGCAGGCGGGCAATGCGAGCCATGCTGTGGCACAGGTGATCCACCTCGTCGAGGGTGTTGTAGGCCGAAAAACTGGCCCGGATGGTGCCCCGCAGGCCCAGCTCCGCCATCAGCGGCATGGCGCAGTGATGGCCGGTGCGCACGGCGATGCCGTTCTCGTTCAGCAGCGTCGCGACGTCCTGCTCATGCGCCCCCTCGAGCACAAAGGACACCAGCGGCAGGCTGTGTACCCGCGGACCCAGAATGCGCAGGCCGTCGATCTCTTCCAGGCCGGCGCGGGCGCGGGCGAGCAGCGCATCCTCGTGCGCGGCGATCGCGGCGTGATCCAGCGTCTGCAGATAGTCCAGTGCGGCGCCAAAGCCGATCATGCCGGCGATGTTGGGCGTGCCGGCCTCGAACTTCCACGGCGGCTCGGCATAGCTGCTCGCCTCGAAACGCACGGTTTCGATCATGTCGCCGCCGCCCATCCACGGCGGCATGGCCTCGAGCAGTTCCCGCGGGGCCCACAGCAGGCCGCTGCCGGTGGGGCCGAACATCTTGTGCGCCGAGGCGCAATAGAAGTCCACACCGAGGGCCGGCAGCTCGATCGGGCCGCGGATCGCCACCTGGGCACCGTCAACCAGCACGCGCGCACCCTGCGCCTTGGCCAGCGCAATCAGCTCCGGCAGGGGGTTCAGGCTGCCAATCGCATTGGAGCCGGCGCTGATGGCCAGCAGCCTGGTGCGGGGCCCGATACGCGCGGCGGCCGCCTCCAGATCGATGTGGTTCTGCGCATTCAGGGGCAACACCACGAGCCGCGCGCCAGTCTGCCGCGCGACGATTTGCCAGGGCACGATGTTGGCGTGGTGCTCCAGCGCGCTGATGGCGATCTCGTCGTCGGACCGCAGGTTCTCGCGCGCCCAGCACTGGGCGACGATGTTGATGGACTCGGTGGTGCCACGGGTGTACACCACCTCGGACTCCGGCACGCCGAGCCACTCGCCAAGCTTGCCGCGCGTGGCCTCGTAGGCGGTGGTGGCGCGGGCGGAGAGTTCGTGCAGGCCCCGGTGCACATTGGCCGTGTCCAGGCTGTTGTAGCGATCGAGCGCCGCGATCACGGAGCGGGGCTTGAGCGTCGTGGCCGCATTGTCGAAGTAATGCAGCGGGTGGCCGTTGACCTCCTGGGCCAGGGCGGGGAAGTCCGCGCGCAGCGCCTGCACGTCGAAGCTCATGCGCGGCCTCTGGCCTGATCGCGGCCCCGCCCACGGGCGCTGACTCGTGCAGCGCTGGCCGCACTGAGGTCCGCCCCCATCTGCGCCAGTCGGGTGCCGGCATCGTCGCGCAACGGTGCCTGCAGGCCCTCGTCGGCGGTGCCCAGGATCGGCAGCGCAAAGCTTTCCAGCAGCAAGCGACGGGCGGTGTTGCTGTCCAGGCCGCGGCTGCGCAGATAGTGCAGGGCGGTCTCGTCGAGATCCCCGCTCGTCGCGCCGTGCGCGCACTGGACATCGTCGGCGTAAATCTCCAGCTCGGGGCGCATATCGACCCGGGCACCCGGCGTCAGCAGCAGGCTGTGGCAGGCCTGGGCCGAGTCGGTTTGCTGGCCGGCACGGGCCACGTGCATATTGCCGATCACCGAGCGCCGGCTGCGCCCGCCAAGCACGTTGCGCAGCTCCAGCCGGCTGCGGCAGGCCGGCGCCAGGTGCTCGACCCGCAGCTGGGCCACGGCGCGCGCCTGGCCGCCGAGCAGCGCCAGCCCCTGCCAGTGGAACTCCGCCTGCGCGCCCTGCAGGCGGCTGTTCAGCGCCAAATGACTCCGTCCGGCACCGACCTGGTATTCGAGCACGTCGACCCGCGAGTCCTCGGCCTGCTCGAACTGCCAGGTCTCAAAGCCATGGCCGCCGGCCGCGACGTCGACCAGGCGGAGGATATGCAGCCGCGCGCCGGCGCCGATCTGCGCCCGCAGGCTCAGGTCGAGCACGGCGCCCGCGGCGACACGGGTATCGAGAACCACGCGTGCCTGCGTGTTGGCCGGCACCGTCCAGCCCCACTGCCGCTCCTGCCAGTCGGCTTGTGCCTCGGCCCGGACGACATGCGCCGTTGCGGCGTCGACCTGCCAGTCGCCGCGCGCCGCGTCGGGCGCGGGGGCGTAGTGTGCGGGCAGAGGCAGCGCCAGGGCCTCGGCTTCCGCCGCGGCCTGTGGACTGGCCAGCCAGTCGCGCACCGGCGTGTAGGGCCAGCGGTGTTCGGCGCCTGCGGCGCTGAGTGCGGCGGCCCGCGGGTGTTCGGCCAGCGCGGCGCTCATGCCGGCTGCGGCGCGTAGCGGGCGTAGCCCTCGGCTTCCAGCTCCTGGGCCAGCTCGGGGCCGCCGGAGGCCTGGATCGCGCCATCGACCAGGATGTGCACCCGGTCGGGTGTGATGTGGTCCAGCAGGCGCTGGAAGTGCGTGATCAGCAGCACCGAGCGCTGCGGGTCGCGCAGCGAGTTGATGCCCTGGGATACGACGCGGATGGCGTCGATGTCCAGACCCGAGTCGGTCTCGTCCAGCACCGCCAAGCGCGGCTCCAGCACCAGCATCTGCAGGATCTCGTTGCGCTTTTTTTCGCCGCCGGAGAAGCCTTCGTTCACGCCGCGCTTGAGCATCTCGTTGCTGATGTTCAGGCTGGCCGCGGCCTCGCGCACGCGGCCCAGCAGCGTGGCCGCCGCCGGCTCCTCCTCGCCGCGCGCCTTGGCACGGGCGTTGAGCGCGGCCTTGAGCAGGTTCAGGTTGCTGACACCGGGGATCTCCACCGGGTACTGAAAGCCCAGAAACAGCCCCGCGATGGCGCGCTCCTCCGGTTCCATGTCCAGCAGGTCGACGCCATCGAAGCGAATGCTGCCGGCCGTGACTTCATAGTCCTCGCGGCCGGAGAGCACCTGCGCCAGCGTGCTTTTGCCCGAGCCGTTGGGGCCCATCACGGCGTGCACCTCGCCGGCGCCGAGCGTCAGGCTCAGCCCCTTCAGGATGGGGGTGCCGTCGACTTCGGCGTGCAGATCAGAAATTTCGAGCAGGGAACTCAACCGACAGCTCCTTCCAGGGATACCGAGAGCAGGGCCTGGGCCTCCACGGCGAACTCCATCGGCAGTTCGCGGAAGACCTCGCGGCAGAAACCGTTGACGATCATGCTGACCGCCTCTTCTTCACCCAGGCCGCGGCTGCGCAGGTAGTGCAGCTGGTCTTCGCCGATGCGGCTGGTGGTGGCCTCGTGTTCGAGGCGGGCGCTGGGGTGGGCGCATTCGACCACCGGCAGCGTGTGGGCGCCGCAGTCCGAGCCGATCAACAGCGAATCGCACTGCGTGTAGTTGCGCGCCCCTTCGGCCCGGGGGCCGACGCGGACCAGGCCGCGGTAGGTCTGGTCGCCATGGCCGGCGGAAATGCCCTTGGCGATGATCGTCGAGCGCGTATTGCGGCCCAGGTGAATCATCTTGGTGCCGGTGTCGGCCTGCTGGCGATGGTGCGACAGGGCCACCGAATAGAACTCGCCGATCGAGTCATCGCCGCGCAGAATGCAGCTGGGGTACTTCCAGGTGATGGCCGAGCCGGTCTCGACTTGCGTCCAGGAGATGTGGCTGCGGGCGCCACGGCAATCGCCACGTTTGGTGACGAAGTTGTAGATGCCGCCCTTGCCATTCTCGTCGCCCGGGTACCAGTTCTGCACCGTGGAGTATTTGATCGAGGCATCCTCCAGCGCGACCAGTTCCACGACGGCGGCGTGCAGCTGGTTCTCGTCGCGCATCGGGGCCGTGCAGCCCTCCAGATAGGACACGCTGGCCCCGTCCTCGCAGACGATCAGCGTGCGCTCGAACTGGCCGGTGTTGCGCTCGTTGATGCGGAAATAGGTGGACAGCTCCATCGGGCAGGTCACGCCCTTGGGCACGAAGACGAAGCTGCCGTCGGTAAACACGGCCGAGTTCAGCGCGGCGTAGTAGTTGTCGCCGGAGGGCACGACGCTGCCCAGGTAGGCGCGCACCAGCTCGGGATGTTCCTGCACCGCCTCGGAGATCGAGCTGAAGATGACGCCGGCGTCGGCCAGTTTCTGCTTGAAGGTGGTGGCCACCGACACGCTGTCGAAGACCATGTCCACCGCCACACCCGCCAGGGCGGCCCGCTCGTGCACCGGGATGCCCAGCTTTTCGTAGGTCTCCAGCAGCTTGGGGTCGACCTCGTCCAGGCTCTTCGGGCCGTCGCTGGAACGCGGCGCCGAGTAATAGGAGATGGCCTGGTAGTCGATAGGCGGGTATTGCACCTTGGACCAGGCGGGGGGCGTCATGGCCTGCCAGCGGGCGAAGGCCTCCAGGCGCCATTCCAGCAGCCACTCGGGCTCCTTCTTGCGCGCCGAGATCGCGCGGATCACGGACTCGTCCAGCCCGGGTGGCAGCGTTTCCGATTCGATATCGGTGGTAAAGCCCGGCGCGTATTCACGCCGCCCGAGCACGGTGGCGAGCTCGGCGGGAACGTTATTGCTCATGGACGGGGGCCTCGCGGGCGGGTAGGTCGGCGATGCGTGGGGGCTGGCTCAGTTCGGCCACCGACAGCGCGGCCAGTTCCCGGCGCAGTCGGTTGTTGATCAGTTGCCAATGCGGTCGCAGGCGGCAGCTTTCGTGCAGCGTGCAGGCGCCATCCTGGCTCTCGCACTGGGCCAGCACGATGGGCCCCTCGAAAGCCTCGACGACGTCCAGCACGGCGATCTGCGCCGCGTCGCGCGTCAGCACATAGCCGCCCTTGGAGCCGCGAATCGAGGAAATCCAGCCGGACTGGCAAAGCTGCTTGAGCGCCTTGCTGACCATCGGCGGCTGCAGGCGCGTGGCCTGGGCCAGCGCCTGGGCGCTCTGCGGGGCATCGCCACAGCCGGCGAGCCGGGTCAGCAGCACCAGCGCATAGTCGGTCAGTCGGGAGACGCGGAGCATGGCGATATAGTACCAAAAAGGTCCTGTATCACCCAAAAACAAACGCGGCCGGAGCCGCGTTTGTTTGGGATCGTGCAGCCTTGCGGCTTACTTGATCGCGCGGACCTCGACGCGACGGTTGGCGCGGCGCGCCTCCCGCGACTCGTCCATGCTGTCCGGCACATCGTCACCGTAGCCACGAGCCACAACGCGCGCCGGCGACACGCCGGCATCGATCAGGTAGCGGCGCACGGCGCTGGCGCGGCGCTGCGACAGATCGAGGTTGTAGTACTCATCGCCTTCTTCCGAGGCGTGGCCGGCCACTTCGATCTGGCCGCTGCCGCCGGCGATGCCGGTGGCCACTTCGTCCAGCGTCGCCTGGGCGTCGGCGGTCAGCTCGGCGCTGTCGAACTCGAACTGCACCGTGGCGAGCAGGGTGCTCGGCACGACCGCGCAGCCGTTGGCGTCGACGGCCTGGTCGGCTTGCGGCTCGGGGCAGTCGGAGGCCACGGTCGGCGAAACGGCCGGCGCGCAGCCGGTGCCGTCGACCGGCGTGCCAGCCGGGGTGTCCGGGCACAGGTCGATGTCGTTGCCCACGCCGTCATCGTCGGCGTCGCCGGCGCTGTCAACGACGGACACGCCATCGCGATCGGGGCGATCCACCGAGCGCTTCTGGCCGCCCAGCGGAATCTGGTAGCCCAGCGTCACGGTCGGGTCGAGGAAGAACAGCTTCTCGCCGAAGTTGCTCGACTCTTCGTTGCTGTGCAGGTCGGCCTCGAGGGTGCCCTCGATGCGCAGATCGCCAAAGCCCATCAGCGGCAGGCGATAGCCCAGGCCGCCACCGAGTTCGACGGCGTCGTAGTCATCGTTCGGGTGGCCATCGCTGCTGGCGTAGCCCAGGCGCAGGACGCTGTAAAAGCGATCCGCGCTTTCGCCGAGATAGCTCAGCAGGCTCAGACCCAGACCGTAGACCTCGGCACCGTCGAGATCGGTGTAGGTCAGGTCGAGTTCAAGGTTGCGGGTCTCGGTCCAAGGACGGCCAACGGCAATGCCGAAGGAATAGCCGTCGTCAGTGCCGCGCTCGTCGTCTGCGAAGACGAAACCCACCTCCGGATTGACGTAGTACCCCAGGTCGCCATGGCCGGCATGAGCCATAGCAGCCACTCCCGTCAGGAGGGCCGTCCCCACCAAGTGCCGCATTTTGCGAGTCCTCTCTGTTTGATTTAACCGGTTCTACAACCGTTCCAGGCAGTATAGCCATGGATCCAGGCCCTGTCAGGAGCCCGGCCCCGATCCCTCAATTGTTGCCGAACGGCGCCCATCCGTCCACTCCAGCTCGATACGCTGGCCGGCGGGCAGCTTGGCGGCGCGGGTGGCAAGCCCGTTGGCGACATGCACCAGCGCATAGCCGCGATCCAGCACGGCCCGCGGGCTCAACGCCTGCAGCCTTTGCACGGCGGCGCGCAGGCGCAACTGCCGCTGCGTCAATGCCGCCTGGGCCGCGCGGCGCATCCGCGCCTGCAGGGCCTCCAGTTGCAGGGCCTGGTTGTGGCGCGCGCGCTGCGGGCTGCACAGCGCCAGCCGCTTGCACAGGCTCTGCCAGGCGGCCCGGTGCAGCGCAAGCTGGCGCATGGCCTGCTGCTCGAGCCGGCGTTGCGCCAAATCAAGGCGCTGATAATTGAGGGCCAGCTGGCGTTGCGGCGACTGGCGTTGCAGGCGGACCTGCGCGGCCTGACTGCGCTGCCGGGCCTGGCTCAGGCGGCGCTGCAACTGAGCCTGCAGCCGCTGGCGCAGCTGCCGGGCGCGGGCGAGCTGCTCGCTGCGGTCGCCGGAGAGCAATTCGGCCGCGGCCGTCGGGGTGGCGGCACGCAGGCTGGCCACGAAATCGCTGATCGAGAAATCCGTTTCGTGACCGACCGCGCTGACCACGGGCAGCGGGCAGGCGGCCAGGGCGCGGGCCACGCCTTCGTCGTTGAAGGCCTGCAGGTCCTCCAGCGAGCCGCCGCCGCGGGCGAGCAGCACGGCATCGTAGGGGCTGTCGGCTCCGACGGCGGCCAGGGCCGCGGCAATCTGCGCCGGCGCCTGCGGGCCTTGCACGGACACCGGGCTGAGCTCGACGCGCATGAAGGGGTCGCGGCGGCGCAGCGTCACCAGGATGTCCTGCAGCGCGGCGGCCTGCGGCGAGGTGATCAGCAACAGGGCGCGCACGCGGGGCGGCAGCGCGGGCTTGCGCTCGGCGGCGAACAGGCCCTCGGCCTCCAGCCGCCGCTTGAGCTCCTGGAAGGCGCGCGCCAGGGCGCCCTCACCGGCGTCCTCGACGGCGCTGACAATCATCTGCAAATCGCCGCGCGGGGCGTAGATCGCCAGGCGGCCGTGGGCCAGCACCTTCTGGCCTTCGCGCAGGGGCTGGCCGCGGATGGCGTGGCGGAACCAGGCGCAGCGCAGCTGGCCGTCGCCGTCCTTGAGGCTGAAATAGCGATGGCCGGAGCGTGGCGTGCTCAGGCCAAAGACCTCGCCCTCGACCCGCAGCGGGCCGTAGTGCGCGTCGATGCGCTGGTGCAGCGAGGCGAGCAGTTCGCTGACCTGCCAGGGCAGGGCCGGCGCGGCCGGCGCGGCCGGCGCCTGGGGGCCGGATTCGGTGGCGCCTGGCGGGGCGGGCGGGGGAGGGAATTCGCTCACCCGCGATATACTACGAGATTCACTCCCCACACCGGATCGGCCCTATGCGCGTGGTGCAGGATGCCCTGACCTTCGACGATGTCCTCCTACTGCCCGCCTATTCGGAGATCTTGCCCCGGCAGGTGGAGCTGGGAACCCAGCTGACGCGTGAACTGCGCCTGAACCTGCCGCTACTGTCGGCGGCAATGGACACGGTCACCGAGGCGCGCCTGGCCATTGCCATGGCGCAGGAAGGCGGCATCGGCGTCATTCACAAGAACATGCCCGTCACGGCCCAGGCGGCCGAAGTGCGCAGCGTGAAGAAGTTTGAGGCCGGCGTCATCGTCGACCCCATCACCGTCGCCCCCTCGACCACCATCGGCGACGTGCTGGCCCTGACCCGGGCGCATCAGATCTCCGGCGTCCCGGTAGTGGACGGGCGTGACCTTGTCGGCATCGTCACCAGCCGTGACCTGCGCTTCGAGACCCGGCTGGACGCACCCGTCAGCTCGATCATGACCGGCAAGGATCGGCTGGTGACCGTCAAGGAGGGCGCCAGCAAGGAAGAGGTGCGCGGCCTGCTGCATGCCAACCGCATCGAGAAGGTGCTGGTGGTCAACGAGGCCTTCGAGCTGCGCGGCATGATCACGGTTAAGGACATCCAGAAGTCGCGCGATTTCCCGCACGCGGCCAAGGACAACCAGGAGCGGCTGCTGGTGGCCGCGGCCGTCGGCACCGGCGGCGACAGCGATGAACGCGTCGAGGCCCTGGTGCGGGCCGGCGTGGACATGCTGGTGGTCGACACCGCCCATGGTCATTCCAAGGGCGTGATCGATCGGGTCGCCCAGATCAAGCGCACCTACCCCGAGGTGCAGGTGGTCGGCGGCAACATCGCCACGGCCGATGCCGCAACGGCGCTGGCCGATGCCGGCGCCGATGCCGTCAAGGTGGGGATCGGCCCCGGTTCGATCTGCACGACGCGCATCGTGGCCGGCGTGGGCGTGCCGCAGATCACGGCGATCTCCAACGTCGCCGAGGCGCTGAAGGACCGCGGCGTGCCGCTGATTGCCGATGGCGGCATCCGTTACTCCGGCGATATAGCCAAGGCCATCGCGGCCGGCGCGCACGCGGTGATGGTGGGCAGCCTGCTGGCCGGCACCAAGGAGGCCCCGGGCGAGGTCGAGCTGTACCAGGGGCGCTCCTACAAGAGCTACCGCGGCATGGGTTCGATGGCCGCGATGTCGCAGTCCGATGGCTCCAAGGACCGCTACTTCCAGGAAACCACCGACGAGGTGGAGAAGCTGGTGCCCGAGGGCATCGAGGGCCGCGTGCCCTACAAGGGCGCCATCGCCGGCATCGTGCACCAGATGGTCGGCGGCCTGCGCTCGGCCATGGGTTACACGGGCAACGCCACCATCGACCAGCTGCGCACCCGCGGCGCCTTCGTGCGGATCACCGGCGCCGGCGTGCGCGAGTCGCATGTGCATGACGTGTCGATCGTCAAGGAGGCCCCCAACTACCGCATGGACAGCTGATGCGCGATATCCACGCCGACCGGATCCTGATTCTGGATTTCGGCTCGCAGCTCACCCAGTTGATTGCGCGCCGCGTGCGCGAGTCCGGCGTGTATTGCGAGATCCTGCCCTGGGACCTGGAGCCCGCCGAGCTGGCCGACTTTGGCGCCAGCGGCATCATCCTGTCCGGTGGCCCCGAGTCCACCACCGTGGACGCCGCGCCGGCCGTGTCGCCGGCGATCTTCGAGCAGGGCGTGCCGGTGCTGGGCATCTGCTACGGCATGCAGGCCATGGCCAAGACCTTCGGCGGCAGCGTCGAGTCCGGCCACAGCCAGGAGTTCGGCTATGCCGAGGTGCGCGCGCAGGGCCATAGCCCCTTGCTGCGCGACATCGAGGACCGCGTGGGCGGGCAGGGCGAGGGCCTGCTGGACGTGTGGATGAGCCACGGGGATCGCGTGACGGCCTTGCCCGAGGGTTTCGCCTGCATCGCCAGCACCCTGGATCTGCCGCTGGCCGGCATGGCGGACCCGCAGCGGCACTTTTATGGGCTGCAGTTCCACCCCGAGGTCACGCATACCAAGCAGGGTGCGCGCATCATTGCGCGCTTCGTGCGCGAGATCTGCGGCTGCGACGGCAGCTGGACGCCGGGCAACATCATCCACGACGCCATGTTGCGCGTGCGCGAACAGGTCGCCGACAAGCACGTGCTGCTGGGCCTGTCCGGCGGCGTGGATTCCTCGGTGGTGGCGGCGCTGCTGCATCGGGCCATCGGCGACCAGCTGACCTGCGTATTTGTCGACAACGGCCTGCTGCGCCTGGGCGAGGCCGACCAGGTCATGCGCACCTTCGCCGAGCACCTCGGCGTGCGCGTGATCAAGGTCGACGCCAGCGCGCGCTTTCTCGATGCGCTGCAGGGCGAGGCCGACCCCGAGGCCAAGCGCAAGATTATCGGCCGCACCTTTATCGAGGTCTTCGACGAGGAGGCCAGCAAGATCGAGGGTGTGGATTTTCTGGCCCAGGGCACGATTTACCCGGACGTCATCGAATCGGCCGGCGCCAAAACCGGCAAGGCGCATGTCATCAAGTCGCACCACAACGTGGGCGGCCTGCCGGACACGATGAAGCTCAAGCTGGTGGAGCCGTTGCGCGAGCTGTTCAAGGACGAGGTGCGCAAGATCGGCCTGGACCTGGGCCTGCCGGGCGAGCTGGTGCATCGGCATCCCTTCCCGGGCCCCGGGCTGGGCGTGCGCATCCTCGGCGAAGTCAGCCGCGAGGCGGCGGACACGCTGCGCCTGGCCGACGACATCTTCATCGGCGAACTGCGCGCCGCGGGCTGGTACGACAAGGTCTCGCAGGCCTTCGCCGTCTGGCTGCCGGTGCAGTCCGTCGGCGTCACCGGCGATGGCCGCCGCTACGCCCCGGTCATTGCGCTGCGCGCGGTGGAAACCATCGATTTCATGACGGCCCACTGGGCGCGGCTGCCGGCGGAGCTGCTGGACACCTGCGCGCGCCGCATCGTCAACGAAGTGCCCAATGTCTCCCGCGTCGTCTACGACATCTCCGGCAAGCCGCCGGCGACCATCGAGTGGGAGTGACAGCGCATGCCCGGGCGCGTCGGCAGCCTGCCTAAGAGGCTGCTTGGCCGCATGCGCGCGGCGCTGGGCGCGCTGCTGCGATTGCTGGAATCGCGCCTGCCGCCGGCTTGGGCCTGCCGCATCGCGAGCGCCAAGATGCGCGCCCGCGGCCTGGCCGAGCGCTACGCGCACCACCCCCAGCTTGAGCTGTACAGCGTCGGCGATGCCGAGCGGGTGCACTACTTCGCTCACCGCCAGCGCGGGTTTGGGCTGTACGCGCGCGGCTTGTCGGCGCGGGCGCGGCAGATCGCGGCGTCTTATCTGCTCGAGCGCATCGAATTTCGTGCGCAAGATACGGTGATCGACTGCGGCGCCAACTACGCCGACCTGTATCTGTACCTGCGCGGGCGCATCGACGAGCGCAACTACATCACCTTCGAGCCCGGCGCCGATGAGCATCGGGCCATTCGCCACAACGCGCCGCAGGGGCAGCACGCGCCCCTCGGATTGGGTGACCGCTGTGGGGAAAGCGTGTTCTACCTGGACAGCCCGAACGCGGACTCGAGCTTTATCCGGCCGCGCCATTACACCGCGACGCGCACGGTGCGCACCACAACGCTGGATCAGTACATCGCCGAGGCGGGTCTGCAACGGGTGCGGCTGCTCAAGCTCGAGGCCGAAGGCTTTGAGCCGGAGATCCTGCAGGGGGCCACGCAGGCGCTGAAGATCTGCGAGTACCTGGCAATCGACGGCGGTTTCGAGCGTGGCGAGGCCTGTGAAGAGACCCTGAGCACGCAGTTGCGGCTGCTGTTTGCGGCCGGCTACGAACTGCTCGGGATCACGCCGCGGCCGCTGCGGGCTCTGCTGCGCAATACGGCCATCGCCAAAAGCGCCGACACCGCGACGGCCGCCGCTGCGCGGTGAGCGCGGGGATTCCTAGCGACACTGGCTGGATGGCCCAGGCGCTGGAGCAGGCGCGGCTGTCGGCGGCGCGTGGCGAGGTACCCGTGGGCGCGGTCATCGTCGATGGGCGGGGGCATCTGCTGGCGGCCGCGCACAACGCGCCCATCGCCGAACACGACCCCAGCGGCCACGCGGAGATTCGCGCCCTGCGCCAGGCCGGGGCCGCCCTGGGCAATTACCGGCTGCCCGGTGCGCGCCTATACGTGACGCTGGAGCCCTGCATCATGTGTGCGGGCGCCATCATTCACGCGCGCATCGCCGAAGTGGTCTTCGGGGCCTATGACCCCAAGGCCGGCGCGGCCGGCTCCCACAGCGACCTGCTGCTGCGGCCGCGGCTGAATCACCGCCCGCAGGTGCGTGGCGGCATCCGGGCGGCCGAGTGCGGGGCGCTGCTGCGCGAGTTCTTTCGCGCCCGGCGCAGGTAGACGCGGGCGTCTAGCCGGGGCGGGCGGCCCCGCCGGGCCGCCGTCTGCGCACCCTCGCGGGGCTAGAACATCTCCGAGGAGTCGGGCACCTCCGGCTGGCCTTCGGCGTTGCGCGTCGGGATATGGTCGCCGGTGATCATCTGCGCATAGCTCATGCCCGGGCCCACCATGGGGTACACGCCGGCCTCGCCGTCGATGATGACCTCCAGGAAGGCCGGGCCCTCGAAGGCGATGAAGTCGGCCACCGCCTGCGCCAGCTCGCCGCGCGATTCGACCCGGCGGGCGAAGGCAAAGCCGTCGGCCTCGGCGGCCTTGATGAAGTCCTTGGAGTGCAGCGACTTGTCCGAGGCGGCCATGCGGCCCTTGAAGAACAGCCGCTGCCACTGCTTGACCATGCCGTCGCCGTAGTTGTTCAGCACCACGACCTTCACCGGCAGCTTGTAGGTGGTCACGGTCTCCATCTCGCCGAGGTTCATGCGGATCGAGGCGTCGCCATCGATATCGATGACCAGCTTTTCGGGCTGTGCGAACTGGGCGCCGATGGCGGCCGGCAGGCCAAAGCCCATCGTGCCCATCGAGCCGGAGGTCAGCCACAGCCGCGGGCCGGCAAAATCGAAGTACTGCGCCGCCCACATCTGGTGCTGGCCCACGCCGGTGGAGATGATGGCCTCGCCCCGGGTGATCTTGTTGATCTCCTCGATGACCTGCATCGGCTGGATGGTGCTCGATTCGCGGTCGTAGTTCAGGCCGTAGGTCGACTTGAGCTCGCCGATGTGCGTGGCCCACTCGCTCAGGTCCTGGGCGGGCACGTTTTCGCGGCCGTACTTCAGCAGGGTCTCGAGCGCCGGCTTGAGCAGGCCCACGTGGTGCCAGTCGGCGCGCTTGACCTTGTGGATCTCGGATTCGTCGATGTCGAAGTGGGCGATGGCCTTGGCGCCCGGCGCGAACTGCTTCGGCACGCCGGCCACGCGGTCATCAAAGCGCGCGCCCACGGCGATCAGGAAGTCGCAATCGTCCACCGCGTAGTTGGCGGCCGCCGTGCCGTGCATGCCGAGCATGTGCAGCGACATCGGATCGCGCGTGTCATAGGCGCCCAGGCCCATCAGGGTCGACGTGACCGGGATGTCGTAATGCTGCGCGAAGGCGCGCAGCGCCTGGGCCGCCTCGGCGTGAATCACGCCGCCGCCGGCGTAGATCAAGGGCCGGCGTGAGGCCTTGAGCAAGTCATAAAAGCGCACACACTGCAGCTGCGACAGGCGGTTCGCCGAGAGCTGGGCCATGCGCTGGCGATAACCCGGCACGGGCAGCGTGCCATGGCCGACGTACTCGCCCTGCCAGTTCTGCACGTCCTTGGGGATGTCCACGACCACCGGGCCGGGGCGGCCGGTGCGGGCGATCTCGAAGGCGGTGCGCATCGTGGCCTCGAGCTTTTCAGCATCGGTCACCAGGAACACATGCTTGGCGGCCGCGCCCATGATGTTGGTGACCGGGGCCTCCTGGAAGCCGTCGGTACCGATGGCGCCGGTGGGCACCTGGCCGCAGATCACGACGATCGGGATCGAGTCCGCCATGCAGTCGCGCACGGGCGTCACCGTGTTGGTCGCGCCGGGGCCGGAGGTCACCATCGCCACGCCGACGCGGCCGCTGGCGCGCGCATAACCCGCGGCCATGAAGGCGGCGCCCTGCTCATTGGCGGGCACGATCAGCGGCATCGGCGCCGGCTGGCCGGTTTCCTCGGCGGCCTGGTTGTAGCGGAACACCGCGTCATAGGTAGGCAGGATCGCGCCGCCGCTATAGCCGAAGATCGTGTCGACCCCCTCATCGGCCATCACCTGGACGATGACATCGGCACCACTCAGGCGCTCACCGGCGCGAGGATGGGGCTGGGCGGGGGTCTGGTCGTGATCGGAAGTCATGGCGGGGTCCCGGCAGGGGGCCGCGCGAGTGCGCGAGCAATAAGCGGAACCGCGAATGATAGCGCAGGCGAGGGCGGCTGCCGCGGAATTCTTGCGCAGTGCAGCAAGCTGAGCTACCGTGGCGGGTTTGCAGCAAGGCCCCCACGGCCCCGACCGCCGATGCGCCACATCATCTCGATCCTGATGGCCAATGAAGCCGGTGCGCTGTCGCGCGTGGCCGGCATGTTCTCGGCCCGGGGCTACAACATCGAGTCGCTGAACGTGGCGCCGACGCAAAACCCGGTCGTGTCGCGGCTGACGATGGTGACGACGGGCTCGGATGCCGTCATCGACCAGATCAACAAGCAGCTGCGCAAGCTGGTGGATGTGGTCGATGTGGCCGACCTGACCGGTGGCGCGCACATCGAGCGCGAGGTGCTGCTGCTCAAACTGGACCTGCCGGCCGAGGATGTCGACAGCCAGCAGGCCACCGTCCGCAGCCTCGGTGGCGAGGTGCTGGATGACACGCCGGGCAGTTTCACCGTCGAGCTGACCGGCACCGGTGCCGAGCTGGACGATGCCGTGGGCCGGCTGGCCGAGCATGGCCGCCTGGTCGAGCTGGTGCGCTCCGGCGCCGCGGCGATGGCCTGCGGCACGACGGCGCTCAAAATTCCGCAATAGGCCCCGGGCCTATCCCCATTGTTCGCATAAGCAGGGACACACATGAGTCTGAACGTGTACTACGACAAGGATGCCGACCTTTCGCTGATCAAGGGCCGCAAGGTCGCGATCATCGGCTATGGCTCGCAGGGCCACGCCCATGCGCAGAACCTGAAGGATTCGGGTGTCGACGTCGTCGTGGGCCTGCGTGAGGGTTCGGGCTCGGCGCGCAAGGCGCAGGCCGGTGGCCTGCGCGTGGCCAGTGTGGCCGAGGCCGTTGGCAGCGCCGACGTGGTCATGGTGCTGACGCCGGACGAGTTCCAGGCGCAGCTCTACGCCGGCGAGATCGAGCCGAATCTGAAGCAGGGCGCCACGCTGGCCTTCGCGCACGGCTTTGCCATCCATTACAACCAAATCGTCCCGCGTGCCGACCTGGACGTGATCATGATCGCGCCGAAGGCGCCGGGCCACACGGTGCGCTCCGAGTTCGTCAAGGGCGGCGGCATCCCGGATCTGATCGCGATCTTCCAGGACGCCTCCGGCAAGGCCAAGGAACTGGCGCTGTCCTATGCCTCGGCCATCGGCGGCGGCCGCACCGGCATCATCGAAACGACCTTCAAGGACGAGACCGAAACCGACCTCTTCGGCGAGCAGGCCGTGCTCTGCGGCGGTGCGGTCGAGCTGGTCAAGGCGGGCTTCGAAACGCTGACCGAGGCCGGCTACGCGCCGGAAATGGCCTACTTCGAGTGCCTGCATGAGCTCAAGCTGATCGTCGACCTCATGTACGAGGGCGGCATCGCCAACATGAACTACTCGATCTCCAACAACGCGGAGTACGGCGAGTACGTCACCGGCCCCAAGGTCATCAACGAGGAGTCGCGCAAGGCGATGCGCCAGGCGCTGGCCGACATCCAGCAAGGCAAATACGCCAAGGCCTTCATCGCCGAAGGGCAGACCAACTACCCCGAGATGACGGCGATGCGCCGGCTGAACGCGGCTCACCCGATCGAGCAGGTCGGCGGCAAGCTCCGCGAAATGATGCCCTGGATCCAGGCCAACAAGCTGGTCGACAAGGACCACAACTAAGCGCGCCGCGCCGCGCATCGGCGGTCATGGCCTGCGGGCCCTGGCCGCCGGTGCGACGGGCGCTGGCCTGAAGGCCGCGCGCCAGTCGGGCAGAATGGCGGCCTACCCGCCGCGCGCCCGCCATGACAGACGACGCCCACGACCGCCCGCCGCCGCGCAAGGGCTTTTACCTGCTGCCCAACCTGTTCACGACCGCGACGCTGCTTGGCGGTTTCTACGCGATCGTGGCCGCCATGCGCGGGCGCTTCTCGGATGCCGCCGTCGGCATCTTCGCGGCCATGGTTGCCGATGCGCTCGATGGTCGCGTGGCGCGCCTGACCAATACCCAGTCCAGCTTCGGCAAGGAATACGACAGCCTGGCCGACATGGTGGCCTTCGGGTTGGCGGCCGCGCTGGTCATGTACCTGTTCAGCCTGCAGCACCTCGCCGGCGATCTGTCGCTGGGCGGCAAGCTGGGCTGGTTGACGGCTTTTGTCTACGTGGCCTGCACGGCGCTGCGCCTGGCCCGCTTCAACGTCAACGCCAGCCTCGACGGCGGCAAGGGCGACTTCTACGGGCTGCCCTCGCCCTCGGCGGCGGCTATCGTCGCGGGTTTCGTCTGGGTGGCCGATGACTTCGCCGTGCCGGGCGAGTTGTTGCGCTGGCCGGCCTGGGCGGTGACCTTTGCCGTCGCCGTGCTGATGGTCAGCAATGTGCGCTACCCCAGCTTCAAGCAGGTGAACCTGGCCGAGCGGGTGCCGTTTTTGTACATCCTGCTGATGCTGGTGGTGTTCGTGCTGATCGCCTTCGATCCGCCGCGGGTGCTCGCCGCCGTCTTTGCCCTCTACGTGCTCTCCGGTCCGGTGATGGCCTTGTGGCGCCTGCGCCAGCGGCGCCGGGCATGAAAAGCCGCGGCGGCTGCGGCATACTGCAGTGATGCTGTCATCGAACCCGCACGCCCTCCTGCTGAGCACGCCGCTTGCGCGGCTGCTGCTGCGTGCGCGACTGCCGCTGCCCTGCGGGGCATAACAGTCGCAGCCGGGCGGGGCTCACAGCCGCCAGCCACCACACGCCTTATCGCTACACCGAAGACTCAGCAGGTGTTCGCATGACCGACCAACTCATTATTTTTGATACGACGCTGCGCGATGGCGAGCAGAGCCCCGGCGCGTCAATGACCCGCGACGAGAAAGTCCGCATCGCCAAGGCACTGGAGCGCATGCGCGTGGACGTCATCGAGGCGGGCTTCGCCATCGCCAGCCCCGGCGACTTTGCCAGCGTCAAGGCCGTCGCCGAGGCGGTGGACGACAGCACCGTCTGCTCGCTGGCGCGGGCCAACCTCAAGGACATCGACGCCGCGGCCCAGGCGCTGGAGCCGGCCCGGCGGCGGCGCATCCACACCTTCATCGCGACCTCGCCGATCCACATGGCGAAGAAGCTGAACATGCACCCCGACCAGGTGGTCGAGGCCGCGGTCGCCGCGGTGAAGCACGCGCGGCAATACACCGATGATGTGGAGTTCTCGCCCGAGGACGCCGGGCGCAGCGAGCCGGATTTCTTGTGCCGCATTCTCGAGGCGGTGATCGATGCCGGCGCCGGCACGATCAACATCCCGGACACCGTCGGCTACACCATGCCGCATATGTTCGGCCAATTGATCGCCGACCTGCGCAACCGCGTGCCGAATGCCGACAAGGCCGTGTTCTCGGTGCATTGCCATAACGACCTGGGCATGGCGGTGGCGAATTCGCTGGCCGCGGTGCTGGCCGGGGCCCGCCAGGTGGAGTGCACGATCAACGGCCTGGGCGAACGCGCCGGCAACGCCGCGCTGGAGGAGGTGGCCATGGCTGTGCGCACGCGGCGCGACGTGTTCGCCTGCGACCATCGTCTGGACACCAAGCACATCATGCAGGCCAGCCGCCTGGTCAGCGCCGTGACCGGCTTCCCGGTGCAGCCGAACAAGGCCATCGTGGGCGCCAATGCCTTCGCCCACGAGTCCGGCATCCACCAGGACGGCGTGATCAAGCACCGCGAGACCTACGAGATCATGCACGCCGCCGACGTGGGCTGGAGCGAGCAGCACATCGTGCTGGGCAAGCACTCGGGCCGCAACGCCTTTCGCACGCGCTGCGAGGAGCTGGGCATCAGCTTTGAGAGCCCCGAGCTGCTCAACGACGCCTTCGCCCGCTTCAAGGTGCTGGCCGACCAGAAGCACGAGATCTTCGATGAGGACCTGCACGCGCTGGTCTCCGACGTGGCCCAGGCGCATGAGCGCATCAACCTGCACCAGCTCGAAGTGACCGCGGCCACCGGCACGCGCCCCGTGGCGCACCTGAGCCTGCAGATCGACAAGGAACTGGTCTCCGCCTCGGCCGAGGGGGACGGCTCGGTCGATGCCTGCTTCAAGGCCATCGAACAGATCATCGACAGCGGCGCGCAGCTGCTGCTGTTCTCGGTCAATGCCATCACGCAGGGCACCGACGCCCAGGGCGAGACTACCGTGCGCCTGGCCCGCGATGGCAAGGTGGCGAACGGGCAGGGTGCGGACACGGATGTGGTCGTGGCGGCCGCCAAGGCCTATGTGAATGCGCTGAATCGCCTCGACCAGATGGGCGTGCGGCTGCACCCGCAGGTCGGCGAAACGGTCTGAGGGTGGGTTTCGAGCAGCGGCACCTGCAGGCCCTGGGCCTGCAGCGCTGGACGCGATCGGCGGCGTCCCCGGCCGGCGCGTCGGTGGCGCCGGTGGCGGAATTGGCTGCGCCTGCCCCTGCCCGTGCCGCGGCCCAGCCGGTCGCCGCCGCAGGCACCGCGGTGCCGGCCGCAGCGGCGGAGCCCAGGCCGGCACCGCCGGCGCTGTCGGTGCCGGCCACGCTCCAGACCACGGGCCGCGCCGGCCACCACAAACGGTGCCGTTTCCCGTGATCCCGCCAACGGCGGCGCGTCCGGTCGCAGGAGGCTGAACGTGAGAATCGTCGAGTCGGGCGAGGCCGACCTGGG